>NZ_JACZCS010000036.1 GCF_014904745.1 Oricola nitratireducens | reverse complement strand
TCGCTTCGCGCGCCGCGGCCAGATGCGCTTCCGTGACATCCTGAGCCATCGCAGCCGGTGTGAGGGAAACGATGATCGCGAGCGCGGCGATGCCGCCACGAATACGTTTTGCTGCATGAAAGGTCATGGTTTCGGTCAACTCCGGTTTTCAGTCTTTGCGTTTATGGGGCAGGCCCGCGGCCGCCGCATCAATCTTGTGGCGCTGTCAGCGTTCTCACCTCGCCGTCGCCGGCGACGATCGCGACCGAGGTCATGCCGATGAACATGCCGTGTTCGACGACGCCGGGAACGGCGAGCAGCGCGTCGGACAATGCCTTTGGGTTGGAAATGTGGCCGAAAGATGCGTCGAGGATATAGTGTCCACTATCGGTTTCGAACGGTTCCCCGTCGCGGACGCGGAGCCGGATTTCGCCGGAATAGCCGAGCGACTCGTAAACATCCTGTATCCCGTGGCGCGTCGCCTCGATGCCGAACGTGTTGACTTCGATCGGAAGCGGAAAGGCCCCGAGCGCCGGGACGAGCTTGCTCTCGTCGGCGATAACGATGAACCTGGCGGACGCGCGCGCGACGATCTTCTCGCGCAACAGCGCGCCGCCGCCGCCTTTCGTCAGATTGAGATGAGGATCGATTTCATCTGCGCCGTCGATCGCCAGGTCGAGGCGCGGCATCTCGTCGAGAGAGGCGAGCGGAACGCCAAGTTCGACACAAAGCCGGGCGCTGCGTTCCGAGGTCGGCACGCCGGTCACGCGCATCCCCTCGCCCACCTTTTCCGCCAGCAGATGGATAAATGCCTCGGCTGTGCTTCCCGTGCCGATTCCAAGTTTCATCCCGTCCTCGACATAGGACAACGCGGCCTTCGCCGCGGCAACTTTCATGGTGTCTTGCGACATGTCCCGGCATTTCTCCCGACGGTTTTCCGCGACCGGTTATCACGACAGCGCCCGGACGCCAACCGGCAATCCGCCGCCCGGCGGCTCAATTGCGTTGCAATATCGGGCGCAGGTCACTAGGTCGTCGTCAATCCGATGAAACCGACAGGCAAGCGATGAAACCGCCAATCCTCGTGTTCGACCTCGACGGAACCCTCGTCGACACCGCGCCGGATCTGCTCGACAGCATGAACCACGCGCTGTCGCTCGCCGGCGTCGAGCCCGTCCATGACAACGGTTTCCGCGAATATATCAGCCATGGCGCCCGGGTGATGCTGGAACGCGCCCGGCAGGCGGCCGGACGCCCCGCGACGCCCGCCGAGATGGACGTGATGATGAAAAACTTCCTCGATTATTATCGCGACAACATGCCCGGCCGCTCCCGCCCCTACGAGCATGTCATCGAGGCGATCGAGGCATTCCGTGCGAGGGATTTCCGCATTGCCGTGTGCACCAACAAGGTCGAGGCCAGCGCAGTGCGGCTTCTCAAGGCGCTCGGCATCGACATACTGTTTTCGGCGATCTGCGGCCAGGACACCTTCCCCGTGAAGAAACCGGACCCAGGCCATCTGACCGGCACCATCGAGATGGCCGGCGGCGACCCGCTCCGCGCGCTGATGATCGGCGACAGCGAGACCGACATCCGCACCGCCCAGGCGGCCGGCATCCCGGTAGTCGCGGTCGATTTCGGCTACACCGACCGTCCTGTAGGCGAATTCGGCCCCGACAGCGTAATATCGCGCTACGACGCGCTCGATTTCGACCTCGTCGACGGCCTCCTCGCACGCCGTTTCGCGACCGGTTGACTTTCGCCGTTTGCCAAGACTATATCCGCGCTTCCACGCACGGTCCGGGCGATTAGCTCAGCGGGAGAGCACTGCCTTCACACGGCAGGGGTCGCTGGTTCAATCCCAGCATCGCCCACCATACATGGCCTTATGTTCTCCTGCCGCAGGACGACGTGGCTTCCTTAAAACTGCAAGGCTGTTGCCGTTAGTCAGGCGCCTTTCGCGGCGATGGCTCACCCGGTCCGAACCACGAAGCACGGGGGCGCGGGCATCCAACGGATGCCTGCTCACGACGGGATCCCGACCCCGGCAACATCGCAATACTAGCGAAGACCGCAATCCTTAATTAAGGCAATTGGTGTAATTCAGACTCCAGTTAGCTGGTGGAATGCCGGAACAACCGCACGGCGAAATGATTTTCGTCCGATTTCCAGCATGTAGTCGCGTGGATCTTGCTCCTTGCGGGATGAGCATAGCCTTGTTTGCACGTCCCTCGGTCGCATAACTTGACGCTCCAATGCAGCGAAGCAGCAAATCATGAAAAACACCAAACAACTCCCATCGATAGCCATTCGCCTCGCGGCACTCATGGACCGCGAGAGAATAGAAAGCCTGCCTCGCAATTATGAACTGGTCTACGACGTTTATTCCGGTTCGAATCCCGATCTGACGCGCGAATTCGCGGCGCTCGGCGAAATAAAGACACAAAAGGCCCTCGATGAAATCGGCCGGAAATATCTTCCCCACCAGCACGAAGAAGGCATTCTGGCCAAGACGAACAGCGTCATGCAGGGCCAGATGTCCGATTTCCTGCAACTCATCCAGGACGAACGCTCGTCGCTTGCCGAATTCGCAAAGATCATCGACGAGGCCAGCCAGGCGATAAGCTCCGACAAGAATCTTGATCGCTTCGCCCTCGCGAAATCGATCAACAATTTGTCGAAGGCGGCGGCCCAGCAATCCGAGACCAACAAGACGCTCGGCGAAGCCGCGGCGGCCCAAAATGCGGCAGTCGCCGAACTCAAGAATGAAATGGAAGCGCTCGAAGCGCTCAAATGGGCCGACCCGGTCACCGGGCTTGCGAACCGCCGGTCCTTCAACAAGACGGTTGTCGGCGTCTACGCGAACCCGAACAAGACGACGCCCTGCGGGCTTGCCATCGCCGAATTCGATGATTTCCGCAATTTCAGCACGAGCGGCGAATATCCGTTCTCCAACAACTACCTGCGGGAAATCGCCGAGGTGTTCAAATCCGCCAACACCTCCGGGCAGTTCATTGCATATCTGGACAAGGGCCGCTTCGCGTTCGTCCTGAACAGTGAAGATCCCGGCGAGATCATGGTTTTCGTGGAAATGATCAGAAAGGCGTTGCGTGCGAAAAAGCCGATCGTCACGAAGAGACGTACCGGCAATGCGGAAATCACGCTTTCATTCGGCATAGCGACGGCAACAGGCGCAGGCAGCGCGCACGAACTCATTCAACATGCCGAAAAGGCCCTTGCGGATTCGTTCACGGACGGCGGCAACACCGTGACGGTCTACTCCGCCGGCAAGCCGACGGACAGCCGCAGGAACTGGATGATTTACGCGAGCAATTGACCGGGTGTTTTCAATGCCCGGTCCCGCGCCGCCGGTTTGCACGCGCCTTCCTTCCCGAATCCCCAGGTTGCACCATCGCAACGACATCGAGGTCGAACGGATCGCCGGTTCAGTGCCGGCATCGCCCTTCTCTCCATGCTGCCGTAAAAGGCTTCCGTAACGGCAGGAAAAATCCCGTTAAACCATTCATTATCCTTGTCTTCTTGGATTTGCTGCACTGCGGTAGGATTTAACCAAAAAGCCACCGGTTCCGACAAAGACTGAGATCTACCTTTCGGAGTCGAACTGATGCAGCTGCTTTTCCGCACGCTGATTCCACTGTCGCTTGTTTTCGGTACAGTCGGCCCGGCATCCGCCGAGGGGCTGACCGTCGCCGACATCGCCTCGCGCCTCGATGCGGTCTGGGTGATGGTGGCCGCGGCCCTCGTCCTGATGATGCAGATCGGCTTCCTCCTGCTCGAGGCCGGTGCCGTGCGTACTAAGAACGCCGTCAATGTCGCGCAGAAGAACCTGCTCGACATGGCGTTCGCAGCGCTGGCGTTCTTCTCCGTCGGTTTCATGATCGGCTTCGGTCCGTCCCTCGGCAATGTGCCCCTCGGCTTCGATTCAGGCCTGCTCTTCCTGCGCGACCTCAAGGGCTCCGACGCGCTGTTCTTCGTCTTCCAGGTTATGTTCTGCGGTACGGCGGCGACGATCGTCTCAGGCGCGGTCGCCGAGCGCATGAAGCTCAGCGTCTATGTCGTCCTGTCCTTCCTGACCGCCGCCCTGATCTATCCGGCATTCGTGCACTGGGCCTGGGGCGCGGCGCGCGGCCACAATCCCGGCGCCTGGCTTGCGCATCTCGGCTTCGTCGATTTCGCCGGCTCCACCGTCGTGCATTCGACCGGGGCATGGATCGCACTTGCCGCCTGTATCGTCCTCGGCGCGCGGCTCGGACGCTTCGACGAGAACGGAAAGCCGGTGCGCTTTTTCGGACACTCCCCGGTTCTATCGGCCGCCGGCACCCTGATGTTGTTCGTCGGCTGGATCGGTTTCAACGG
>NZ_JACZCS010000035.1 GCF_014904745.1 Oricola nitratireducens | reverse complement strand
TCGCCGACATCGTCCTGAACACGATCCTGGCCGGCCCCGCCGGCGGCGGCGGCGCTTACGCCTGGTTCCACTTCACCGAACGCGCCGCCCATCCGGAAAAGGCGACCAACGGAATGATCGGCGGGCTCGTCGCGATCACGGCCGGATGCCACCTGCTCGATCCTGCCTCCTCGGTTCTCGTCGGCCTAGGCGGCGGCCTCGTGGCAAGCTGGTCGAACAGGCTGCTCGAAACGCGCTTCCGCATCGACGACGCGGTCGGCGCGGTCGGCGCGCACGGCTTCGCCGGCGTTTTCGGCACACTTGCCCTCGCTCTGCTCGCGCCCGAAGCGAGCCTGCCGGCGGGATCCCACATCGACCAGTTTCTCGTCCAGTTGCTTGGCGTTTCGGTCAACTTTGTCTGGGCCTTCGGCACCGGCTACATCCTGACGCTTGTCCTCAATCGCCGGATGTCTGTTCGCGTCGACGCGGAAGCGGAGACGCGCGGCCTCAATATCGGCGAACACGAAGCTCCGCTCGGCACCGCCCATGTCGAGAACGCGATGCGCAAGCTCGTCAGCGGCGACGCCGACCTTTCGATGCGGCTCGTCTCGAGCCCCGGCGACGAGGCACAGGACCTCGCTGACGTGTTCAACGACCTGATGGACAATCTCCAGACGGCGGAACAGAAGCGTCGCCGCAAGGCGGACCAGCTTCGGTCCGTCGAGGAAGCGAACCGGCTGGCCGCGTTCGCCGACGCGACCTTCGAGGCCCTCGTGCTGGCCAGCGACCACCGCGTCATCGACGCCAATGCCGCGGCCGAAGACCTGTTCGGTCTTCCCGCGACGGAACTCCGCGGTCGTCCGGTCAAGAGCCTGTTTCCCGCGGACGACTGGCTGGCTGCGCTAGGCCACCTCGAAAGCGATACCGGCCGCCCTGCCGAGACCAGCGTCAACACGTCTGGAGACGGCCTTATCCCGGTGGAATTCCGTTGCCGCAGTATCGACTATGCCGGCCGGAATACGCAGGTCCTGGCCTTCGCCGACCTGCGCGAGCGCAAGATGGCCGAGGAGCGCATCTACCATCTCGCGATGCACGATCCGCTCACAAACCTGCCGAACCGGGCGAACTTCAACACCCGCCTGCACGATCTTCTCGGCCGGCTGGAAGAGCGCGGATCGTCGACGGCGCTGCTGCTGATCGATCTCGACCGGTTCAAGAACATCAATGACTTGCACGGCCATCAATCCGGCGACGCCGTCATCGTCGCGGTCGCCGAGCGCCTGCGCGACGCCAGCGCGCCGGGCGATTGCGTCGCGCGGCTCGGCGGCGACGAATTCGCCTTCGTTCTGGCGCATATCGATTTCCCCAACCAGGCCGCCGACCTCGCCCACCGCCTGCTGAGGGCGATTTCCGAACCGGTGTTGCTGCCGACCGGCGACACGATCCGCCCGGGGGCCTCGATCGGCGTGGCGATCGCCCCGCGCGACGCCACCGACGCCGAAACCCTGTTCCATCGCTGCGACGTCAGCCTCTATGCCGCCAAGAACAACGGCCGCAACACCTACGCCGTTTACGAACCGGGGATGGGCGAGGAGCTTCGCCGCCGCCAGGAGATGGAGGAAGACCTCAAGACCGCGGTCGACGAGGGGCAGTTCGAACTCCACTTCCAGCCGCGCCTCGACGTGACGTCGCGCTCGATCATCTCCTATGAAGCGCTATTGCGCTGGACCCATCCGCGCAGGGGCCCGGTATCGCCCTCCGACTTCATCCCGATCGCCGAACAGTCGAACCTGATCGTCAAGATCGGCGAATGGGCGCTGCGCACGGCCTGCAAGGCCGCCGCGGAGGAGTTCGGAAGTGCGGCCGTCAGCGTCAATGTCAGTCCACGCCAGTTCCAGGGCAGAGGTTTCGTCGACACCGTGCGCCACACGCTGCAGACGACCGGGCTTGCCCCGTCATGCCTGGAACTGGAGGTGACGGAGAGCCTGTTCATCGACAATTCCGACCATGCCTTCGCGGTGCTGACGGAACTGAAAACCATGGGCGTGCGTATCGCGCTCGACGATTTCGGCACCGGCTACTCGTCGCTCTCCTACGTCAAGCGCTTCCCGTTCGACACGATCAAGATCGACCAGTCCTTCATCCGCGAGATGAACGAGGACGCCAACGCGCTGCATATCATCGACACCATCCTTCGCCTGTCCGCCGGCCTCGGCATGTCGGTTGTCGCCGAGGGCGTCGAGGACGAGGCGCAACTGAGCCGGCTGGTCGCGATGGGCTGTTGCGAGATACAGGGCTATTTCGTGTCCTATCCGATGCCGCTGGCCGATGTGCCGCACAAGGCGCCGCAACATGTCCTCGACATCCTACAAGTGGCGGCCGCCGCCCAGCCCGACGCGATGATCGACACGCTCGACGAGATGGGCGCGCTTCTGCGGCGCAGCCGCATGGCCGGCAAGCGCAGCGCATGACGCTTAGTTCTTCTCCGACACGGCGATGCGCACATCCAGCACGGCCTGGCGCCGTTCGCTACGGATGACGTCGATTGCGCGTCCGAGCGCCGCCGGCAGGTCGCGGCCATGCTCGACGCGTTCGGTATGCGCCCGGCTCGCTTCGGCGACCTTCAGATAGTCCGGCGCCGGTTCGAGCGAGGTCAGCGGCATGGTGTTGGCACGCACCGCCACACCTTGCGGATAAGCGCCGACGACCGAACGACGCACCGCGTTCCACATACCGTTGTTCTTTATGATGGTCAGGACCGGCAGTTCCAGCGCCTCGGCAATCTGGTGGCAGGCGACCGGATTGGCGAAAATGTAGGAGCCGTCACCGATACAGGCAGCGACCAGCCGTTCGCGATCGGCAAGCTGCGCCCCAAGCGCCGCCGGCAGCGCCCAGCCGAGGCCACCCGAATGCGGATTGTTGAAAATCCGGTTCGGCCCGGCGACATCCATCGCGCCCGGCACCACGCCGAGTTCGCTAAACACGACAGCGCGGTCATCGATCGCGTCGGAAAGGCAGCGGCTCATCCATTCCGCCGTCATCGGGCCGGCACAACCGGCCTCTGCCTCCGCGCGCGCCTTTTCGCGCCGCTCCGCAGCGCGCGCCGCGATCGTCGTCCGGCGCGTCTCCGTGTCGCCGCCCGATGCCGTCATGGCCGCGGCAAGCGCCTCCACGGCGGCGACGGGATCGGCCGCGATCGCCAGATCGGTCTTGTAGCCGCGCACCGGCATGCGGGCGAAATGCGGATCGGCGCCAACATGGATCACCTTCACATCGCTGGACGGCGCGTGGAGAGCCTCGATCCACGGCACGCCGCTGTCGAGAACGACGACCACGTCCGCGCCCTGCATCGCGGCCTTTGCGTCGTAGCCGAGAAACATCGGATCCGAAGACGCCATCACATTGCGGATCGTAAACGGCTCGGCGACGCCGATACCGTGTCGGTTGCAGAATTCGGAGAGCCTTTGGCCGAGCACGCCGTCCGTATCGCCGCGTTGGCACAGGACAACCGGCGACGTCGCCTTGGCCAGCCATTCCGCCGCGATCGCGATCGCCTCCAGATCCGGGAAGGCACGCGTCGCCACCGGCCGAGCCTCAGCCGGCTGTTGCGGTGTTTCGATCGGAGCCGCAAGCGGTTCGCGCGGCAGGCTGAGATAGACCGGTCCCTTCGGCTCGCTTTTTGCAAGCGCCGCGGCGCGTGCGACCAGCGCCGCGCCCTGTTCCGGATAGCGCATCTCGTAATGGAACTTCGTCACGTTGGAGACGAGCGAAGCCTGGTCATACATCTCCTGCCCGTACTGGATCGGCGTGATCCGGCTGCCCAAGCGTCCGCTTTCCGTGATCGGCGTCCGTCCCGACATGACGATGACGGGAACGTTGTCGCTCGCCGCGTTGATCACCCCCATCGCCGCATTGGCGAGGCCGACATTGACGTGCACCATTACCGCCTGCGGCTTGCCGGTGACGAGGTAGTAGCCATGCGCCATGCCGACGCTCGCCGTCTCGTGCGGAATTGTGATCGCCTGCGGCACCTGCGAAACGTCCAGGCTCGCCAGTGCCTCGATGATCGGCGGGAAGTCGGTTCCCGCATTGGCGAACAGGTAATCGACACCATTCGACTTCAGCCCGGTCAGGACAGATTCGGCTCCGTTGGCCGGCAGGCGTCTGCCGTCTTGTTCCTCTGCGTTCATCAGTGCTCCTCCCGCCCTGTTGGGCTCGACCCGGCTGGACACTTCGGCTTCTATATCGAGACGAAGACACCGTTCGCCGCTAGTCACGATAAAAAATCTCATATATAAAGATTTCTGATCGGTCCATCGGAAACCTTGGCCGACGACTAAAGGGAGGAAAATATGCGCAAATTATTCGCCACAGCGACCGTGGCTTTCGGGCTGGCATTTGCCGGCGCCGCCTCGGCACAGAATGTCGGGATCGCGACGTCCAATCCTGGCTCGCTGTTCCACAATATCGGCACGGCCGTCGCCAATGCCGCCAACGAGGCCGGCCTCAACACCACCATCCAGCCTGCGACCAGCCCGAACCAGTTCATCCCCTATCTGAATTCAGGCGGCATCGAGTTCGGCGTCGCCAATCTGCAGGAAGTCAACTACGCGATCACCGGCGACGCCTGGTGGAATGGCGTGAAAAATCCCGAGCTGCGTATCGTCGGCATGCTGATGCCGCTCGTCGAGGCGATCTTCGTGCGCAAGGACAGCGACATCATGTCGGTCACCGACCTGAAGGGCAAGGCGATGGTCGACGGCTACACGGCGCAGAACACCATCCTGCCGCAGCTCGACGCGATTTACGCGACCGCCGGCATGAGCCGTAGCGACATGACGCCGGTCAACGTCACATCGGTCGTCGCCGGTGCCGACGCCTTCATGGCCGGCGACGCTGTCGGTTTCATCTTCGCCCACGGCGCCGGCAAGGTGCGCGAGGCGGATGCCGCCGTCGGCGGCCTGCGTGCGCTTCCGGTCGTCGACTCGAGCGATGCCGGCCTCGCCGCCGCACGCGAACACTGGCCGACCGCCTCCTTCAAGAAACTGCCGGCCGGCGCGATGCCCGGCGTTCTGGAAGACAATGTCTATATTGCCTTCCCGCAGGTCGTCTTCACCCATGCCGGCGTCCCGGACGATGTCGTCTACGCGATGACCAAGGCGATGTATGAAGGCAAGGCCGCGATGGCCGCCACCTTTCCGCCCTTCAAGGCGTTCAATCCCAAGGACATGAAGGGCGACCCGGGGGTGGCGCAGTTCCATCCGGGCGCCTTGCGTTTCTACAAAGAAGTCGGCCTGGACTAAGGCGCGAAACATGCCCGCAACCAAACAGGGAGCGGCCGGGACCGGCCTCTCTCCCGCGCTCTGGCGGCCCGTCGCCGACACGCTGGCGTTTCTCGTCACCCTGACGGCGATCTGCTGGGCGCTGTCCGTGCCCCGCTATCTGGGGCTGGGCTTCTACCCGCAGCAGTTCTTCGCGGCGATCCTCGCCCTCGTGCTGCCGATCGCCTTTCTCACCTTGCCAGCCCGCCGGCACGAGGCGCGCGAATTCGTGCCCTGGCACGATGCCCTGCTAGCTTTGGTTTCCTTCGCTGCCGTCGCCTTTATCGCCGTCGGCTACCCGCAATTCGTCCTTCAGATATTCTCCCGACCCGTCGAGGTCTGGCTCCCCGGCATTATCATCGTTGTGCTCGTCCTGGAGGCGCTGCGCCGCGCGACCGGCTGGGCGCTGGTCATCATCATCTGCGCCTTCCTGCTCTATGCCCTGTTCGGCAATCTCATCCCCGGACGGCTGCAGGGCCGGCCGCAGAACTGGCAGCTGTTGTCCGGCTACATGGCGCTTGATTCCAACGGCATTCTCGGCCTGCCGATGTCTGTCGCCTCGACCGTCGTCGTTGCCTTCATCCTTTTTGGCACCCTGCTTGGCATCACCGGCGGCTCGCGCTTCTTCACCGACGCCGCGATGATCGGCATGGGGCGGTTCCGCGGCGGCTCGATGAAGATCGCCGTCCTAGCCTCGGCGCTGTTCGGCTCGATTTCCGGCTCAGCGGTTGCGAATGTCGTCGGCACCGGCGTCGTCACGATCCCGATGATCAAGCGCGACGGCTATCCCGGCCACAAGGCAGCAGCGATCGAGGCCGTCGCGTCGACGGGCGGCCAGCTAATGCCGCCGGTCATGGGCGCCTCGGCCTTCCTGATGGCCGAGTTCCTGGCCGTGCCCTATTCCTCGATCGTCATGGCCGCGCTCGTTCCCGCCCTGCTCTACTACGTCGCGCTGTTCATCCAGGCGGATCTTGAAGCCGCCAAGATGGGCATCCTCCCCCTGCCGAAGTCCGAGATCCCGGAAGGCAGGATCGTCGCCCGCGGAATCCACTTCGCACTGGCCTTTGCCGTCCTGATCTACCTCCTGTTCTGGCAGCACTACCAGCCGGAGCGCGCGGCTCTCTGGTCCGCCGTCGTGCTGATCGTCACGTCGCTGGCGATCGGCTATCGCGGTCAGCGTCCGACCCTGCGCCAGATCTTCGACAGCATGTCGGGCACCGGCCATTCGGTGGTCGAGATCATCCTGATTTCGGCCGCATCCGGGCTCGTGATCGGCGTCCTGAACGTCACCGGCCTCAGTTTCAACCTGACCTATTCGCTGGTGCAGATCGGCGGCGGCAGCGCGATCGTTCTCCTCGCATTGTCGGCGATCGTCTGCATCGTCCTCGGCATGGGCCTGCCGACACTCGGCGTCTACGTATTGCTCGCGGCGCTGGTGGCGCCGGCGCTGATCCAGGTCGGCATCGACCCGATCGGCGCCCATCTTTACGTTCTCTATTTCGGCATGATGTCGATGATCACCCCGCCGATCGCGCTTGCCGCTTTCGCGGCGGCGTCCATCGCCAAATCGCCGGCCATGGCGACGGGATGGGCGGCGATGAAATTCGGCTGGCTGGCCTACATCATTCCGTTCCTGTTCGTCTTTTCGCCGACGCTTCTGCTGATCGGCGCGCCCGTGGACATCGCCATCGCGATTGCCACCGCAATCGTCGGCGTCTGGCTGGTCTCGGCGGCGTTGGCCGGTTATTTCGTTGCGCGCCTGTCACCGGTGTTGCGAACATTGTTCGCCATGTGCGGCCTGCTTGCGCTGGTGCCGGCCGGCGCCTTTTCCGGCGCCGTCTTCACCGATGTCATCGGCGTCATCGGCGGCATTGTCCTGATGGCCAGCGAAATCATGCGCAACCGGCGCGATCCGGCACCTGCAGAGGGTTGAAACCATGGCCGCACGCAACAGTCTCGAGCGGGTGATCGCGCTCCTCGACGTCTTCACCGAAGATCACCTTGAATGGACGCCGGAAGAGATGATGGCCGAACTCGGATACAGCCGGCCGACGCTCTACCGCTACCTGAAGACGTTGAAGGAAGCGGGTTTCCTGACATCTATGCCATCGGGCGGCTTCACGCTCGGCCCGCGCGTCGTCGAGATGGACTTCCTGATGCGCAAGTCCGACCCGCTGGTGTGTTACGCCCAACCACATCTCGAAGCGCTCGCCGCCATGTGGCCGTGCAATTCGCTGATCGTGCGCTGGTACGGCAACAAGCTCCTCTGCGTTGCATCGGAGTCGTCGACCGCCGATGTCGAAACGAGCTATCCGCGCGGCCGCCCGATGCCTCTCGCGCGCGGCGCGATCTCGCGCGCCATCATCGCATTTCTTCCCCGTCGCAAACTGCTGCCGGTGGTCGACGCCAACCTGACGGATCTGGCCGAAGTTGGGCTCGGAAACGACCGCGACGCGGTCCTGGAGTCGCTGCGTCAGGTTCGGCGCGCCGGCTATGCCGTCGCCTATGGCGAGGTGACACCCGGCGTGGCCGGGATCGCTGCGCCCGTTTTCGACGGTGGCACGAGCCCCATCGCGTCTCTTTGCGTCACGATTGCCCGCGAAGTCGCCGACAGCCACGGCGTCGACGCCATCGGCCGGCGGGTCGCAGAATACGCCGGCGAAGTCAGCGCGCGTCTTTCCCGCGACCGCACGGCAGCGGAAAGCGAAGCGGCGCGAAACGCCTGACCATTTCAGACCATTGCAACATCGATATTGCGGAGCAAAGAATGAAGAAGATCGACATTTTCAACCACATCTGGCCGAAACCCTTCCATCAGGCACTCATCGACCTCGTTGGCTCGACGTCCGACATTACCCGCCGCTCGGAAGCGGTGCCGATGATGACCGACCTCGACCGCCGCTTCGAGGTGATGGACATGTTCGGTGAGGATTATTGCCAGGTCCTGTCGCTGGCCTCGCCGCCGCTCGAACATGTGGCCGGCCCCGAGCAGGCGCTCGAACTGTCGCGGATCGGCACCGATTCCATGGCCGACCTTTGCGCGAAGTATCCCGCGCGTTTCCCGGCTTTCATCTCGACAGCCGTATTGACCGACCCGGCCGGCGCAATCACGGAAGCGCGCCGCGCGATCGAGGAAGCAGGAGCGGCCGGCATACAGATCTTCACCAATGTGAAGGGCAAGCCGCTCGACTCGCCCGAATTCTCCGACTTCTTCGCCTATCTGGGCGAAGCCGGAAAACCCGTCTGGATGCACCCGGCGCGCGGCGCGAACTTCCCGGACTACCTGACCGAGGATCGCTCCGAATACGAGATCTGGTGGACCTTCGGCTGGCCCTACGAGACAT
Source organism: Oricola nitratireducens (assembly GCF_014904745.1). Lineage (GTDB taxonomy): Bacteria > Pseudomonadota > Alphaproteobacteria > Rhizobiales > Rhizobiaceae > Oricola > Oricola nitratireducens. The sequence continues at coordinate 142,827 of NZ_JACZCS010000035.1, read as the reverse complement.
CGGCCGCGATGGCGCGGATGGTGTTTTCCGGCATGTTCGACAAATATCCGAGCCTCAAGGTCATCACCCATCACGCCGGCGGCATGGTGCCATTCTTCGAGGGCCGCGTCGGCCCCGGCTGGGACCAGATGGGCGCGCGCACGACCGACCGCGACCTCGCCGCCGTGCGCAAGGCGCTGAAGCGCCCGCATCTGGAATATTTCAAGGATTTCTACGCCGACACGGCCTCGTTCGGATCGCGCAAGGCGATCGAGCACGCCATCGAGTTCTTCGGCGAGGATCACGTGCTGTTCGCCTCCGACGCGCCGTTCGATCCCGAGGCCGGCCCGATGTATATCCGCGAGACGATCCGCATCATCGAGGAGATGGACATCTCCGAGGAACTGCGCCGCAAGATTTTCCAGGACAATGCCGTCAACCTGCTCGGCCTGAAGCTCAAGGGGTGACGCGATGACTTATCCAGACGCGAAGAACTACATCGCCGGCAAGTGGATCGAGGGTGGCGCCGCGCCCAGCGAGAGCGTCAACCCGGCCGACGGCAGCGTGCTCGGGCACTTCTTTCCGGGCTCGAAGGCCCTTGTCGAAGAGGCGGCAGCCGTCGCGCGCAGAACCTTCCTGACGACCGGCTGGGCCGCCTCGCCGCGCCTGCGCGCGCAGGTGCTGTTCGAATTCGCCGACCGGCTGGAAGCCGCAAAGGACGAACTGGTCGACCTGATCGTCGCCGAGAACGGCAAGCTGCGCGGCGAAGCCGTCGGCGAGATGATGGGATCGATTTCCGAGACCAGATACTATGCCGGCCTGGCGCGCACGGTGCTCGGCCGCACGCTCGAAAGCGCGCCCGGAAATTTCTCGATGATGAACCGCGAAGCCGCCGGCGTCGCGGCGATCATCGTGCCATGGAACGCGCCGGTGACGCTGCATGTCCGCTCGCTCGCCCCAGCGCTGGCCGCGGGCTGCACTGCGGTCGTCAAGCCGGCGATCCAGACGCCGCTGGTTCATGCCCGTGTCATGCGCTGCCTCGATGAATGCCCGTCGCTTCCCGCCGGCATCGTCAACTCGGTCAACGAAAACGGTACCGAAGTCGGCGAGGCGATGATCGCCTCGCCCGATATCGATGTCATCTCGTTTACGGGATCGAGCCGGACAGGCAAACGCATCATGGCCGGTGCCGCGCCGACCCTGAAGCGACTCTCGCTGGAACTCGGCGGCAAGGCCCCGGCTGTGATCTTCCCCGATGCCGATCTGGACGGCGCGGTGAAGGAACTCACCCATGGCGCGCTGGTGATGGCCGGTCAGATCTGCGTTGCCGCCGCCCGCTTTCTTGTCCACAAATCCGTACAAGCGGATTTCGAGGCACGCATCAAGCCGGCATTCGAGGCGGTGAAGGTCGGTCCCGGCGCCGATCCGTCGAGCGAGATGGGCTCGCTGATCGATATCGCCAACCAGAAACGCATCATGGGCCTGATCGAACAGGCGGGTGACGAGGGCGAACTGATCCTGACGGGCAAGCCGCTCGACAAGGGCGCCTTCATTACGCCGACGCTGTTCCGCATCGACGACCTGCAGTCGGATCTCGTCCATGAGGAACTGTTCGGCCCGATCGTTTCCATCGAGACCTTCGAGGACGAGGCGGAGGCCGTCACCAAGGCGAACGCCACGAAATACGGGCTTGCGGCGAGCGTCTTCACCCGCGACCTCAACCGCGCCATGCGCATGTCGCGGGCGATCCGGGCCGGCACGGTCTGGCTCAACTCGCATACGCGGCTGCTTGCCGAGGGCGAGACCGGCGGCTACGGCCAGTCTGGCATCGGACGCCTGCATGGCGTCGAAGGCCTCAACGATTTTCTCGAAACCAAGCACGTCTATCTCGAGGCGGGCACGGTGTATGGCGAGGCATGACGCGAAGAGATGACACGTAAAGACAGCAACAGCGACGTCGTCATCGTCGGCGGCGGACCGGTCGGCATGGGCCTGGCGATCGAACTCGGCCAGCGTGGCGTGTCCGTCATCGTGGTCGAACGCCACGAAAAGCCGCAACCGATCCCCAAGGGCCAGAACCTGACCCAGCGCACCATGGAGCATTTCCATTTCTGGAACGCGGAAAAGGAACTGCGCGCCGCGCGCACGGTGCCGAGCGAATACGGCATCGGCGGGCTGACGGCTTACGGCACCCTGTTGAGCGACTACCACTATGACTGGCTGAAGCGCGAGTTGGTGCGCCCCTACTACTTCACCGACAACGAGCGCCTGCCACAATATGCGACCGAGGAGGTGCTGCGCGCCCGCGCCGCGCAAATCCCCGGAATCGATATTCTCTATGGCTGGTCCGGCGAGGACGTCGTCCAGGACGAAGACGGGGTGACCGTAACGATATCTGCGCGCGATGGAGACGCCACCCGGACGCTACGCGCGAAATATACGGTTGGTTGCGACGGCAGCCGCTCGGTCATACGCGACCGGGCCGGCATCACGCAGACCCGCTCCGAGCACGACAAGCTGATGGTCTTGCTCGTCTTCAGGTCTGAGGAACTGCATGAGCTTCTTAAACGCTATCCGGGCAAGTCGTTCTACAACGTGCTGCACCCAGACCTTAACGGTTACTGGTTGTTCTTCGGACGGGTGGATCTAGGCTCGACCTGGTTTTTCCATGCGCCGGTCCCGCTTGGCACGACGAAGGACAATTTCGACTTCACCGACTATCTGCATCGCGCGGTCGGCGCCGAATTCGCGGTCGAATTCGAGCACATAGGCTTCTGGGAACTGCGCATCGCCCTCGCCGACACATACCGCGCCGGCAATATCTTCATTGCGGGCGATGCCGCGCACAGCCATCCGCCCTATGGCGGATTCGGCGTCAACACCGGTTTCGAGGACGCGCGCAATCTCGGCTGGAAACTCGCCGCCGCGCTTCAGGGCTGGGGCGGCGAGGATCTGCTCGACAGCTACGACGCCGAGCGTCGTCCGGTCTTTGCCTCTACCGCGCGCGACTTCATCGAGAATTTCATCGAGGAAGACCGGGAATTCCTCATGCGTCACGATCCGGAAAAGGATCGTGCGGAATTCGAGAAAGCATGGAACAAACGCGCAGCCGGATCCGCCGAGGTCCAGTCTTACGAGCCGAACTATGAGGGGTCGCCGGTCGTGTTCGGCCCCGAGGGCGGGACGTGTAGCGCCAGCGGCAGCCATGTCTTTGCGGCACGCGCCGGCCACCATCTTGCGCCGCAGCCACTCTCGTCCGGCCGCAATCTCTACGAAGATATGGGACCCGGTTTCACGCTCGTCGCGCTCGATGCGGACAAACCCGACACCGCCGCATTCCAGGTGGCGGCAGCTCGACTGGGCATTCCGTTGACCGTGATCGCGGACAGTTTCGCCGGAGGCCGGGAGAAGATGGAAGCGCGCCTGACGCTGGTGCGGCCGGACCAGTTCGTCGCCTGGACCGGCGACAGCGCCGGACCGGATGCGAACGCCATCCTCACCCGAGCCGCGAGTTTGGATTAGTGGCCGAGTCCCAGCGCATCGGCGGCGAGCAGCGCCGTCGTTCCGCCGTCTATGGGGATGTCGACGCCCTTGACCCAGCTGCTCTGCGGCCCGGCGAGGAAGGCGACGACGGCCGCCACTTCCTCCGGCTGTCCCGATCGGCGGGTGCGCGCCATCATCGCAGTCGCTCGCTCACCGAAGGCATTGACGAAATCGTCGAGGATGCGGGTTTCGACAGCGGCCGGGCTGACGGTGTTGATGCGGATGTCCCTGGCGATCAGCGGCTCGACCTGACCGACCGACCAGGCGATGACCGCCTCCTTCGACAGATCGTAGGCGCGCACCGGATCGATCTCCTGCTCCGCGATGAAGGTGGGCAACCCCTCCACGCCCGGCAGAGCGAGCAGCGCCTTCACCTGCGCGATATTCTCTTTCCAGCGCGCACCGGCCTTCGAAGCCACATTGACGACCGACGCACCGGGCCCGAGCTTCGGCAACAGCGCTTTGGTCATCATGATCAGGCCGAAGGCATTGACCGCCAGGATCTTTTCCTCGAGGTCGGGACGCGGCGGCAGGCCGGCGCAGTTGACCAGGACGTCGAACGGTCCGTCCACCTTGCCGGCGGCAGCGAGAATGGCATCCGGATCGGACATGTCGACCTCGATCCACCGGTCGACATCGGAAACGGGTTCGGCGATGTCGAAACCGGTGATGTGGGCGCCCTGCGCCTTCAGTTTCGCCGCCGTCGCCGCGCCGATGCCATGAGCCGCGCCCGTCATTGCCACTTTCATCGCGTCCTCTCCTCTGTTCCGCAGACCGGCCGGAATGCCCGCCCCGGCTTCACGACAGGAAGCATGCTTGGCGAAAAATTTCCAGCGCGATACGCTAGAATCTCATTATTTGGGATATCGGATAGATGAATCTGGAAATCGAACTGGCGCTCGCCGCCCTCGCACTGGCGGCCGGCGGCATCCTCAAGGGCGCGACCGGCGCCGGGGCGCCGATCGTCGCCGTGCCGATGCTGTCGCTGATTTTCGATGTCCGTTATGCAGTCGCCATCCTCGTGGTACCGAACCTGATCACCAATTTCTGGCAGTGGTGGCAGTACCGCGACAGGATGCTTCCCGCCCTGTTCACCTGGCTGTTCGCCGGCGGCGGCGCGCTCGGCGCGCTGGCGGGTTCCTTCATGCTGGCCTACGCTCCGCCGAACCTGCTTCTGATCGGCGTCGGCATCGTTGTCCTGCTCTATATCGCCTTCCGGCTGGTTCGCACCGACTGGTTCCTGCCCTATGCCCGCGGACTGCGACTTGCCGGACCGGCGGGCTTCCTCGGCGGCATGCTGCAGGGCGCGTCCGGCCTTTCAGCGCCGGTGTCGATCTCCTTCATGAACGCGTTGCGCCTCGAACGTCCCAGCTTCATCGCGACGATCTCGGTATTCTTCATCATGATGTCGGCGGTCCAGGTTCCCGCGCTCGCCGGCCTCGGCCTGCTGAACGTCAAAATATTGTTGCACGGCGCACTCGCCTTGGTGCCGCTTCTCGGTTTCATGCCTGTCGGCGCCTACCTCGCCCGTCACATCCGCAAAGAAACTTTCGACAGGCTGATTCTCGCGCTGCTTGCCTTGATCGCTGCGAAAATCCTCGTTTCGCCATTGCTGTGACGGGGCCGGTGCCGAAACCGGCATTCCCCGAGGGTCGCACGCTCAAGGAAGCGGATTGTATGCATGAGTGCGAATTTCGGAATAACGCGACGTTTCGTCCACGATTGAGAATTTGCTTGAATTTCTTCGGTAGATAGGGAGATTATCCGCCAACGAGGGGATGTGCCGGGACAAGGCGGATCGGCACTTATGTATACCTGAACGCGATGCGACTTTCGTGAGACCGCATCCCGTTCGAGCAGCTAATACAAAGAATGGGAGGAGAAATGGCGACATTTGAATACCGTTTCAGGCCTCCGCTTTCCGCCCCGGAGGATCGCGGCGGCACGCCGCCGAAATACCAGCGTATCGAGATCGATGGAGTCCTTTACGAAAAGGACGTGCCCGTCACCCTCCCCGACGGCGTGACGATCCACGTCGACGTCTTCCGCCCGCTCGACGGGATTGCCGCCCCGCTGATCGGCTGGGGCCCCTACGGCAAGCACGGCCACACGCGCTATTCGGTCAATTTTCCGGCCGCCGACGTCGATGACGAGAAGCTGTCGGCCTACACCGCCTTCGAGGCACCCGACCCGGTCTACTGGGCGCGCCACGGCTACGCGGTCATCAACGCCGACCCGCGCGGCACATGGTATTCGCAGGGCCGCGCCACCTATCTCTCGCCCGAAGAGGCCGAGGATTACGCCGCGCTGATCGAATGGGCAGGAACGCAGCCCTGGTCGAACGGCAAGGTCGGCCTGTCCGGCGTGTCCTACCTCACCTCCTCGCAATGGCGCGTCGCCGAACTCAATCCCCCGCATTTGGCCGCCATCAATCCGTGGGAAGGCTGGAGCGACACCTATCGCGAGGTTGTGCGCCACGGCGGCATCCCCGAAACCTCGTTCTGGGACTATCTGCCCGGCCGCTGGGGCCATTCGGTAACGGAAATCGAAGACCTTCGGCTCGAAACGAAGGAACGAACGCTTTTCGACGCCTATTGGGACAGCAAGCGGGCGAAACTGGAAAGGATCGAGGTTCCGGCCTTCGTCTGTGCAAGCTGGACCGACCAGGCGCTGCACACCCGCGGCACGCTCGAAGGCTTCCGACGCATCTCCTCGAAGCAGAAATGGCTCTATGTCCATGGCCGTAAGAAATGGGCGCATTACTACGAGCCGCGCTGCGTCGAGATGCAACGCGCCTTTTTCGATCATTTCCTCCTCGGTAAGGAGACTGAAGTCACGGCCTGGCCGCCGGTGCGCTACGAACTGCGCGAGAAATACTACCAGGGCGCCGAACTCCCCGCTCGCCAGTGGCCGATCGAGGATACGGACTATGTCCCGCTCTATCTGGCTCCGGGCCGCCTCGACGCCGCACCCGGCGGTCCGGCGACGGTCTCCTACGACCCGACCGCCGGCGAAAGCCTGACCTTCGATCACCGTTTCGACGAGACCACCGACATCGTAGGGCACATGGCGCTGAAGCTTTGGGTCTCGGTCGATGTGGGCGACGACATGGATATCTTCGTCGCCGTCCAGAAGCTCGACGCCGCCGGCACCATCGTGCCGTTCGCCTATTACGCCCAGTTCGAGGACGGGCCGGTCGCGCTCGGCTGGCTGCGCGTCTCGCATCGCGAACTCGACGCGGCAGCCTCCACGCCCTTCATGCCGGTCCTCGCCCACCGGCGCGAACGGAAGCTTGCTCCGGGCGAGATCGTGCCGGTCGACATCGAAATCTGGCCGTCCGGAACACGCTTCGAGGCTGGCGAAAACCTGCGGCTCGTCATCCAGGGGTCCGACATCTACGACTATCCCAAGCCGAGCGTCCATGCGCGGCACGAGGATCTGCGCAATGCCGGACGCCAGAATGTTCACATGGGCGGCGATCGGCCCGCCCGGCTCTTGTTGCCGATCATCGATACGGCGCGCGGTTCCCCAAATTGACGCAAAGGTGCTGCAAGCCTACGCTTTTTCGAAAACCGACAATCATGTCAGGGAGGAAAAACATGAGAAAGACACTAACAGCCGTCTGCGCATTGACCTTGTCGCTGCTGGGCGGCTCGGCGATGGCCCAGGACACAGTGAAAATCGGCATCATCAACGCCTATTCCGGGCAGTTCGCCGATCCCGGCGCGCAGCTCGACGCGGGCATCAAGCTTTACATGCAGCAGCATGGCGACGAAGTCGCCGGCAAGAAGATCGAGATCATCCGCAAGGATGTCGGCGGCATCGCGCCCGACGTCGCCAAACGCCTTGCCGAGGAACTCGTGGTGCGCGATGGCGTCGATATCCTGGCCGGAGCGCTTCTCACACCCAACGCGCTTGCGATGGGCGATGTGTCGGCTGAAGCCGAAAAGTTCATGGTGGTCATGAATGCCACCACGCCGGTGATCATCACCAAGTCGCCCTACATGATCCGGACCTCGGCCACAGCCAGCCAGATCAACGGCAATTTCGGCGCCTGGGTCGCCAAGCAAGGCGTCAAGCAGGTCTATACGATGGTGACGGATTACGGCCCGGGAATCGGCTCCGGCGCCGCGTTCGAGGAGGCCTTCAAGGCCGCCGGCGGCGAAGTCGTCGGCCAGGACCGCACACCGGTCGTCAATCCCGACTTCGCTCCCTTCGTCCAGCGCATCGCCGAGGCGAAGCCGGAAGCGCTCTACGTCTGGGTGCCCGGCGGCACGCAGCCGCCGGCCCTCGGCAAGGCCCTCGCCGAACGCGGCATCACCGCGAAGAACACCAAGATCTACGGCCAAGGCGAACTGACCGATGACGCCGCGCTAGAGGCGATGGGCGAAACCGCGGCCGGCATCATCACCGCCTATCACTACAACGTGCACCGCGACGATCCGCTCAACAACGAGTTCGTCAAGGCATACCGTGACGCCAATGACGGCCGTGATCCCGACATCTACTCGATCGGCGCCTATGACGGCATGGCGGCAATCTACAAGGCGCTGGAAGCCACCGGCGGCGACGCCTCCGCCGCGGCGCTGATCAAGGCGGCCAAGGGCATGACTTGGGACAGCCCGCGCGGCCCGATGGGCATCGACGCCGAGACCGGAGACGTGGTTCAGACGATCTGGATACGCGAAGTGCAGATGGTCGACGGCAAGCCGCAAAACGTCATCATCGACCAGATCGATAACGCAAGATAGACTGATCCCCGGGGCCGGCGCGGCATGTCCGCGCCGGCCTTTTTCAAGGCTTTTCCAATGTCCACGCTGATTGCAGTCCTGTTCGACGGATTATCCTACGGGATGCTGCTTTTCCTGCTGTCCGTCGGCCTGTCCGTGACGCTCGGCCTGATGAATTTCACCAACCTCGCCCATGGCGCCTTCGCCATGCTCGGCGGCTACGTGACCTATGCGCTGGTCGAACTCGCAGGCTGGCCGTTTCTCGCCACCCTGCCCTTCGCCTTCATCGTGACGGCGATCATCGCGGCCGGATTCGAGGTCGTCCTGTTCCGGCGCATATACAAGTCGGGCGAGCTCAACCAGGTCCTGCTGACGATCGGCGTGGTCTTCGCATCCTATGCCGTCGCCGCCTTTTTCTTCGGAACGGTGCATCACTCCGTCGAACTGCCCGGCTATCTGAAGGGATTTGTCGAGATCGGCGCGCTGAAACTGCCCTCCTACAGGATCTTCCTCGTGGTCGTTGCGCTGCTCATCACCACCGTCCTGGTCGGCGTGCTCGAATATACGCGCTTTGGCGCCATGGTCCGCGCCGCCGTCGACAACGGCAAGGTCGCGAGCGGCCTCGGCCTCAATATCAGCGTCATCTTCGCGCTGACCTTCGCGCTTGGCAGCGGCTTGGCGGGCCTCGGTGGCGCACTTGCCATCAACATCCTGTTCATCGATCCGAATTTCGGTTTCCACGTCCTGGTGCCGGTCCTCATCGTGGTTTCCATCGGCGGCCTCGGCTCCATCTGGGGCAGTTTCGTCGCCGCCGCCGCTCTCGGAATCTTCGACGTCGTCGGCAAATTCCTCTTTCCCGAAGTGGGGGCCTTCCTGATCTACCTGTTCATGGTCGTGATTCTGTTCTTCCGGCCCAACGGCCTGTTTGCGAGGCGTTAGGTCATGGAACCGAAAAGCTGGATAAGGGCAAGAGCCCGCATTTCACCCTATGAAATCGTCTTCTGGATCGCGGCCGCGGTCATTCCGTTCGTATTCTTCGAGCACTATCTGTCGCTCGCCGCATCCGTCGCGGTCGCGGCGCTGTTCTGCATCTCGCTCGACCTGATCCTCGGATATGCCGGCATCATCTCGCTCGGCCACGCGGCCTTCTTCGGCATCGGCGCCTATACCGCCGGCATCCTCTCGGCCAGAGGCTGGGGCGAGCCGATCTCCGGCCTCGCGCTGGCCGCGGCCGTGTCGGCGCTTGCCGGCTATATTGTCAGTTTCATGATCGTCAGGGTGCAGCACCTTGCGCTTCTGATGATCACGCTCGGCCTGTCCTTCCTGATGACTGAACTGGCCATTACGTTCGACCAGTTTACGGGCGGCTCCGACGGCCTCCAGGGCATAGACACATGGAAGCTGCTCGGCATCTGGAAATTCTCGCTGTGGGGCCACACCGCCTACGCCTATGCGATCAGCGTGTTGTTCATCCTGTTTCTTCTGGCGCGCAGGATCGTGCATTCGCCCTTCGGCCTGACATTGGAAGCAATCCGCGAAAATCCGGTGCGCACGACCGCGCTTGGGGCACCAAACCGGGGTCACCTGCAGAAAATCTTCGTCATCTCCGCTGCCTTTGCAGGCGTCGCCGGCGCATTGCTCGCGCAGGTCTCGGAAACGGTCTCGCCCGAGGCGCTTGGCTTCCAGCGCTCGGCAGAAATCGCCGTGATGCTGATCCTCGGCGGCACCGGCCGCCTCTACGGCGCTATCCTCGGCGCAATCATCTTCATGGTCGCGCGTGACCAGATTTCCGGCTTCTACCTGCAATACTGGTATTTCTGGATCGGCCTGATCCTGATCTTCGTCGTCCTCTTCATGCCGCGCGGCATCCTCGGCGGGCTCGAGCGCCTTGCCCGTATCGGGAGGCGCTCATGAACAGCCTTGAGACAAACAATATCGGCAAGGCTTTCGGCAAGCTGGTCGTTTCCGACAACGTCTCTCTGGCGCTGCCGAAGGGCGCGCGCCATGCGCTGATCGGCCCGAACGGCGCCGGCAAGACGACGCTGATCAACCTGATCACGGGCACGCTTGCGCCCGACACCGGCACGGTGCTGCTGAACGGAGAGGACGTGACGCGGCTGGAGCCGAATGCCCGCGTGAAGCGCGGCCTGTCCCGCACCTTCCAGATCAACACGCTGTTTCCGCAGCTCACGCCGCTGGAATCGGCGGTCATGGCGATCTGCGAGCGCAACGGCACTTCCGGCCACTGGCTTTCCGGCCTTTCGAAACACGCCGAAGGAATCGACGAGGCCCATGATCTACTGTCGAAAGTTGGTCTTGGCGACGACGCAGTCAAACCGACACGCGACCTCGCCTACGGTCAGCAACGCCTGCTGGAGATCGCGCTGGCACTGGCCTCGCGGCCGAAGGTGCTGCTGCTCGACGAGCCGGCCGCCGGCGTGCCGAAAAGCGAGAGCGCGGCGCTGTTCGAGGTCATCGCCGCGCTGCCCGAAGACATCTCGATCCTTTTCATCGAACACGACATGAACCTCGTCTTTTCCTTCGCAAGCAGGATCACCGTGCTCGTGCAGGGCGCGATCCTCACCGAAGGCACGCCCGACGAGATCGCGCATGATCCGCGCGTCCGTGAAGTCTATCTGGGAGGCGCGCATCATGGCTGAGCCGCTTCTGGAATTCCGCGACGTGCGCGCCGGCTATGGCGATTCCGTCGTGCTCGACGGCGTTTCCTTCTCGGTTGCGGAAGGCGCCGGCATGGCCTTGCTCGGCCGCAACGGCGTCGGCAAGTCCACGCTGATCCAGACGATCATGGGCTTCACGCAATTTCTGTCCGGGACGATTGTGTGGCGCGGCCGGGAGATCCAGACGGTTAAACCGCATCTGCGCGCCCGGCTCGGCATCGGCTGGGTGCCGCAGGAACGCGACATTTTCCGCTCGCTGACCGTCGAGGAAAACCTCGTGGTCGTCGCCCGGTCCGGCGCGTGGGATGTCGCCAGGGTCTACGACCTGTTCCCGCGCCTGAAAGAACGCCGGGAGAACAAGGGCAACCAGTTGTCCGGCGGCGAACAGCAAATGCTCGCGATCGGGCGCACGCTGATGACCAACCCGACCATGCTGCTGCTCGACGAGCCGCTCGAAGGTCTCGCCCCGATTATCGTGGAAGAGCTCGGCGAATCCATCCGAAAGATGGTTCGCGAGGCCGGCATGACGCTGATGCTGGTCGAACAGCATGCCGAGGTGGCGCTTGAGATGACCGATAGTGCAATCATCCTGGAACGCGGACGTATCGTCCACGAGGCGCCATCGCAGGAACTCGTCAACGATCAGGCGACGCTCGACCGCTATATCGGTCTCAACATCAGCGCCTGACAAACGGAGACAATCCGATGCAATTCAGGACAATCGGCAATTCGGACCTGAAGGTGTCCGCGCTCGGCCTCGGTTGCAACAATTTCGGCGGCCGCCTCGACGAGGACGCGTCCACCCGGGTTGTCCATGCCGCGCTCGATCACGGCGTAACCCTCTTCGACACCGCCGACGTCTACCCGATGGGCACATTCGGCCGTTCGGAGGAGATCGTGGGCAGGGCGCTTGGCAAACGGCGCAATGATGTCGTCGTCGCGACCAAGTTCGGCTATGCCGAAGGCACCGGCGGATCGCACAGCTCAGTCATCGCCTCCGTAGAGGCGAGCCTGAAGCGTCTCGGCACCGACCGGATCGACCTCTTCCAGTTCCACAAGCCGGATCCCGACACGCCGGTCGAGGAGACGCTGCGCGCGCTCGACGACCTCATCCGTGCGGGAAAGGTGCGCTATGCCGGCTGTTCGCAGTTTTCGGCCTGGCAGATCGTCGAGGCGCATTTCATCGCCAGGGAACTCGGCACCAACCGCTTCATCTCCACACAGGCGGAATACAGCCTGCTGGCGCGCGACGTCGAAGAGGATGTCCTGCCCGTCTGCGAGAAATACGGCATCGGGCTCCTGCCCTTCTTCCCGCTCGCAAGCGGAGTCCTGACTGGAAAGTACGAAGCCGGAAAGCCCGCACCGGAGGGGACGCGCCTTGCAGGCTCCAAACGGCTCGCAGACCTTTTTCTGAAACAGGAGAACCTGGAAACGGCGGTACGTCTGGCCCGTGTTGCGGAATGGCTCGGCGGCGAGCTGATCGATCTCGCCTTCGCCTATCTCCTGAAATCGCGGGCCGTGCCGAGCGTGATCGCCGGAGCCAGCACGCCCGAACAGATCGGGAGGAACGCACGCGCCGCCGCTTTCGCGCTCTCCGATGATGGTCTCGACGCGATCCGCGCCGCACTCGCCTGACCAACTGTGAAATTGGCCGCGTTTGACCATCGCCGCATTGCCTTCGCGCTGCATTGCGATATGAAAACCGCCAGATTCTTCAATCAGGCAAGGAAGCGAACATGGCAGACGGCCGCAACCAACTTTTTCCGCTTGGCGAAGCAGAAACGCCCTGGCGCAGGCTGACGAGCGATCATGTCTCCGTCGACACGTTCCGCGGCGAGGACGTCCTTGTCGTCGAACAGGAAGGGCTGCGGCTTCTCTCCGAAACGGCCTTCGGTGACATCAACCACCTGCTGCGTCCCGGCCACCTGAAGCAGCTCGCCTCCATTCTCGATGATCCGGAGGCGACAGAGAACGACCGTTTCGTCGCCTACGATCTCCTCAAGAACGCCAATATCGCCGCCGGCGGCGTGCTGCCCATGTGCCAGGACACCGGCACGGCAATCGTGATGGGCAAGAAGGGCCGCCGCGTGTGGACTGACGGCGGCGACGAGGATTCGCTCGGCGCCGGTGTGCTCGACGCCTACACAAGGAAGAACCTGCGCTATTCGCAACTGGCGCCGCTGTCGATGTTCGAGGAGAAGAACACCAAAAACAACCTTCCCGCCCAGATCGACATCTACGAGGAAGGCGAGGACGCCTACAAGTTCCTGTTCGTCGCCAAGGGCGGCGGCTCGGCCAACAAGACCTTCCTTTACCAGGGCACGCCGTCGCTTCTGACGCATGACCGCATGATCGAGTTCCTGAAGGAAAAGATCCTTACGCTCGGGACCGCGGCCTGCCCGCCCTACCACCTCGCCATCGTCATCGGCGGCACCTCGGCGGAAATGAATCTGAAGACGGTCAAGCTCGCCTCGACGCGCTATCTCGATACGCTGCCGACCCAAGGCTCGGAAGACGGTCACGCCTTCCGCGATCTTGCGATGGAGGCCGAAATTCACAAGGCGACGCAGGCAACCGGCGTCGGCGCGCAGTTCGGCGGCAAGTATTTCTGCCATGACGTGCGCGTGATCCGCCTGCCCCGCCACGGTGCATCGCTACCGATCGGCATCGGCGTGTCATGTTCCGCCGACCGCCAGGCGCTCGGCAAGATCACCCGCGACGGCATTTTCATCGAACAACTGGAAACCGATCCCTCGAAATACATGCCGGAGATCGACGAGGAGAAGCTCTCCGAGCACGTGGTCAGGATCGACCTCAACCAGCCGATGATTCAGATTCTCAACGAGTTGTCGCAACACCCGGTGAAGACTCGCCTTTCGCTCAGCGGCCCGATCATCGTGGCGCGCGATCTCGCCCACTCGAAGATCCGCGCGCGGCTCGAGGCCGGCGAGCCGATGCCGGACTATTTCAAGAACCATCCGATCTATTACGCCGGCCCGGCCAAGACGCCGGAGGGCTATGCCTCGGGCTCCTTCGGCCCGACGACCGCCGGCCGCATGGATTCCTATGTCGACCAGTTCCAGTCCTTCGGCGGATCGATGGTGATGCTCGCCAAGGGCAACCGCTCACGTGTGGTGCGCGAGGCCTGTGGCCGCCACGGCGGCTTCTATCTCGGCTCCATCGGCGGCCCGGCCGCCCGCCTCGCCCAGGATTGCATCAAGAAGGTCGAGGTCGTCGAATATCCGGAACTCGGCATGGAAGCGATCTGGAGGATCGAGGTCGAGGATTTCCCGGCCTTCATCGTGATCGACGACAAGGGCAACGACTTCTTCAAGGAACTGAACCTGGGCTGATGTCCCCGGAGGACCCATGAAACGCGGCTACAAGGCACTCCTGGAAGCGGCCAATGCGGAAATCGAAGCGCTGTCTCCGGCCGAGGCGGCGAACCTCGCCGAGGGCGATGATGTCGTCCTCGTCGATATCCGGGATATCCGTGAACTGAAGCGCGAAGGCCGCGTACCCGGCGCCATCCACGCCCCGCGCGGCATGCTGGAGTTCTGGGTCGATCCGGAAAGCCCGTATCACAAGGAGATATTTGCGTCCGGAAAGACCTTCATCTTCTTCTGCGCCGCCGGCTGGCGATCGGCGCTCGCGACCAAGACGGTGCAGGACATGGGCCTCGAACCGGTCAAGCATATCGAGGGCGGTTTCGGCGCCTGGAAAAAGGCCGGCCTGCCCGTCGACATGCCCAACGAAAAGAAGGGCTGACAGCCGTTACCACATCGTCTTAGCGGCGCGGCTGGCCCATTCCGCGTCATAGGTCGCGGAGTCGAAGTCGCCGCGCGACTGTTCCTTCAGGATGTCGCCCGCCGTCGGGATCGCGGCCGGATCGACGTGATGGGCCGGATCCCACAGTTTCGCCCGCAGGACGGCACGCCCGCATTGAGTGTAGATCTCGTCGACCGTGACGACGACTGCGGAACGTGGCGTCTTGCCGTCGCGCTCGAAGCTCGCCAGCAGATCGGGATCGACGGTGACGATGGCCGATCCGTTCATGCGGATCGTCGTCATCGAGCCCGGAATGAGGAACAGCAGCGCCACGCGCGGATCGCGCACGATGTTGCGCAGGCTGTCCATGCGGTTGTTGCCGCGCCGGTCCGGGATCGCCAGCGTCTTGTCATCGAGAATGCGGAACGCCCCGCCGAGTTCGCCACGCGGCGAGCAATCGAGACCTTCCGGGCCGGCCGTCGCCAGCGAAAAGAACGACGATGCCTCAAGGAAGCGCCGGTATTCCGGCGTGATCCGCTTCGCCACCTTCAGCAGCGACGCCTCGCCGGGCTCGCCGTAGAGGTCCGCAAGCTCTTCAAGTGACGTAACGGGCGCGAATTGACTCATCGGCTGAGCCCCTTTTCCTTCAGTTCCTCCAGATAGACCGCCCACAGGGCGTCCTTCCTGCTGCCGAGCGTATGCAGATAGCTCCAAGTGAAGATCCCGGTATCGTGCATGTCGTCGAAGACGATGCGGACCGCATAATTGCCGACCGGTTTCATCTCCAGGATCGCGACATCGCTTTTTCCCCCGACTGTTACCCGCTGGTCGGGCGAATGCCCCTGCACCTCCGCCGATGGCGACATGACGCGCAGCATTTCGGCTTCGAGCGCAAAAGTCTCGCCCGAATTGAATGCAACGGTGAGGCTCTTGCGGTCCTTGGAAACCCGCAATTCGGTCGGCCAGACTGCTGTTTCAGCCATGTCAGGGTATCCGTTTGGTTCAATTGATGACATGTGATGACTTGACGCGAACGGCTATGGCATCAACATACGCAGCAGACAACAAAAAGCGTGATCGCGCCATGACAGACGAAATCGCCCTGTCCAACGGACAGACCATGACCGATCCCTTCGGGAGGGATATCACCTATCTGCGGGTTTCCGTGACGGACCGCTGCGACTTCCGCTGCACCTATTGCATGTCGGAACACATGACCTTCCTGCCGAAGAAGGAGCTTCTGACGCTGGAAGAGCTCGACCGGCTGTGCACTATCTTCATCGACAAGGGTGTAAGGAAATTGCGCCTGACCGGCGGCGAACCGCTGGTGCGCAAGAACATCATGCATCTGGTCGAACAGCTCGGCCGCCACTTGAAGACAGGCGTGCTGGAAGAGCTGACGCTGACCACCAACGGCTCGCAGCTGACCAAATACGCCCGCGACCTTGCCAACCACGGCGTGCGCCGGATCAATGTGTCGCTCGATACACTCGACGCCGGCAAGTTCCGCGAGATCACCCGCTGGGGCGATCTTGCCCGCGTGCTCGACGGCATCAAGGCCGCGCAGGACGCCGGCTTGAAGATCAAGATCAACGCCGTCGCGCTGAAGGACTTCAACGACGCGGAACTCCCCGAAATGCTGCGCTGGGCACACGGCCAGGGCATGGACATGACCGTGATCGAGACGATGCCGATGGGCGAGATCGAGGAAGACCGCACCGACCGCTACCTGCCGCTGTCGATGTTGCGCGCGAACCTCTCGAAGCAGTTCACGCTTGAAGATATCCCCTACAAGACCGGCGGTCCGGCGCGCTATGTCGAGGTGAAGGAAACCGGCGGCCGCCTCGGTTTCATCACGCCGATGACGCACAATTTCTGCGAAAGCTGCAACCGCGTTCGCCTCACCTGCACCGGCACGCTCTACATGTGCCTCGGTCAGGACGATGCGGCAGACCTGCGCGGACCGCTGCGCGCGTCCGAAGGCAACGAACTGGTTTCGGTCGCAATCGACGAGGCGATCGGCCGCAAGCCGAAGGGCCACGACTTCATCATCGACCGGCGTACCAGGCGCCCGTCTGTCTCGCGTCACATGAGCGTCACGGGCGGCTGATTTGGCCCGGGCGCTTTTGTCCATCTTCCTTGCTCTGATAGTCGCCGGTGCGGCCTTTGCCGACACGCTTACCTATGAGAACAGCCGCTTCGGCACGCGGATTTCGTTTCCCGCCGACATCTTCGACCGGATCGATCCCGCTCCGGCCAATGGAGACGGCCGCAGATTCCGTTCGGCGGACGGCGCTGAACTGGCGGTGTTCGGTCACTTCAACGCGCTGGACATGACGCCCGAAACGCTGATCGAACAGGCCCGGTCCGATGCAACATCGAAGAGCCGCGAGGTCACATACGCCGCCTCCGGCGCCGACTGGGCGGTTCTCTCCGGTCACGAGGACTCCATGATCTTCTACGAACGGCACGAATTCGGCGCCAACGGTGTCATTCATGTCATGGTCCTGCGCTATCCGGAAAGTCTGCACGCAACATATGACGCTCTCGCGGGGATCATCGCCCGCAGCCTGGAGGGACCATGAACCGCGCCATCGCCTCGGCCGCAATATTTCTCGTCGCGCTCGCCGTTCCGGCAGGCGCACAGGCGCAGAACGCGTCCATGACGCCGCAAGAGCTCCTTGCAGCAGCCAAGGCGACTTATCCCGGCGAACTGTGCTCGTGGGCGCGCGTCGAGGAGAACATGGATGCGGCCGCTTCCTGGACGCTGACCTTCCGCTATGACTACGAGAAGAAGGACGGCCCCGACAGGGCCGTCGTGCTGCATCAGCTCCCCTGCTTCTACGGCGCCTACAATTTCGGCTCGATCTGGTTCATGGAAACGGAATTCGAGGGCCTCGTCCCGCTGCATTTCGCCGAGCCGGTGCTGGATATCGAATATGCCGACGGCGACGATGCCGTTGTCGAGAAACTTACGGTCCTGGGCTTCTCCACCACCCCGACCCTGATCGACGGCGCTTTCGACCAGGAGACGCAAACGATTTCGAGCTTCTCCAAATGGCGCGGACTGGCGGACGCGGCTTCGTCCGGAACCTGGACATTCCGCGAAGGCGCCTTTGTGCTGACCCGGTACGAAGTCGATGCGACTTACGATGGCGAATCCAATCCGGTGACGGTATACAGCGCCGCCGGGAACTGACCGGCGCATATCCGAGTCGCCTCTTTCTCCCGGTATCCGGCACCGCCATGACCATGACCGCAAACCTGCGCGCCTCCCTGCTGATGGCGGCTTCGATGGCCGGCTTCACCACCAACGACGCGCTGGTGAAATCGCTCGGCGGCGCGGTCAATGCCGGTCAGATCATGTTCGTGCGCGGCGCGATCATGATGGTGTTCCTTGGCATCTTCATGCGGCTCGCGCGGACGCCGATGCCGGTGCGCAAGGCGCTCACCGGCGCAATGACGCTGCGGGTCACGGGCGAAATCCTCGGCACGGTTTTCTTCCTGTTTGCACTGTTCCACATGCCGCTCGCCAATGTATCCGCAGTTCTGCAGGCCTTGCCGCTGGCCGTCACGCTCGGAGCGGCCCTGGTGCTACGCGAAACGGTCGGGATCCGGCGGCTTTCGGCAATCCTGATCGGTTTTGCCGGCGTCGTGATCATCATCCGGCCGGGCCTCGAAGGCTTCACCATCTACTCCCTGTCGGCGCTGTGCACGGTCTTCTTCGCCGCGATGCGCGATCTGGCCACGCGCCGGCTGCCGCACGATATTCCCGCCCTGTCCGTGTCGCTGCTGACGACGATCGCCGTCTCGGTGAGCGGCCTCGTCATGATGACGTTCCTCGGCGGCTGGCAGCCGCTGTCCTTCACTGACATCGCGGCATTGGGCGGCTCCGCCGTCTTCCTCTTTATCGGCTACCAGTGCATCGTCCTCGCCCTGCGCGGCGGCGACATCCACATCGTCGCGCCGTTCCGCTACGCCAGCCTGTTATGGTCGATCATCCTCGGCATGACGTTTTTCGGCGAATGGCCCGACGCCTTTACCCTGACCGGGGCCGCGATCATCGTCGCAACCGGGCTTTACACGCTTTATCGCGAACGCGTCGTATCCCGCAAAGCGACCGCAGCCAGCATCTCGGCGGCCTCGCCGCCGCCAGCCCGCGGCACCTGACGCAGCACCACCTCGCATCCGCGCGCATGGCTGGCCTTCCCAATTAACATATCTGCGAACGCGAAATCGGCGCATAGACACCCCATCTGCATTGTGCAGCGCAGCAATGACGCGCGCCGCGCACAACGAAAGACGGGAATACGGCAATGTCCGCCAACAAACGCAAAGACAACACGTTCGAACCGCGCGAGATCGAAACGATCATCGCCCGTGCCAAACGCGAGCGCGATGCGACGCTTCGCAACATGTTCGGTTCGCTCTTCGGCCGCTAAGGCCGCCGCCTCCGATCAGGGGGCGTGACCAGGCGCGCCTTTTACGATAAGGGTGGTTGCCGCGTTTAGCGCGGCCCCCTTCTTCCTCCGGCGGGCCGGTTTCATGACATCGCAGAACACCAGCGGCGGCGAAACGCCCGATACCGATTTGCTGCTCGACATCGCCGCCATCGATGCCGCCAACCTGAGGGCCATCGCCTTCCTGGCGACCTCGATGGCGCTGTTCGCCTTCGATGACATGTTCATCAAGCTGGCTTCGGTAAATGTCGGCGTCGGCCAGATCCTGAGCATTCAGAGCCTGCTCGCGATCGTCTATTTCGGCCTTCTCGCAAGAGCCAAGCGGCAGCGTATCACGCGCGAGGCGCTGGTTTCGCCGGCAATCCTGCTGCGCCATTTCGGCGAGGCGACCGGCGCGCTGTGTTTCGTCACCGCACTCTCCCTGATGCCGATCAGCAACGCCTCGGCGATCCTGCAGGCTTCTCCGCTCGCCGTCACCTTCGGCGCCGCAATCTTCCTGCGCGAGACCGTCGGCTGGCGCCGTTGGACCGCTGTCGCCGCCGGCTTTGCCGGCGTTCTCCTTATCGTGCGGCCGGGAGTGGCCGGTTTCGACTACGCCGCCCTCTTCGCCGTCGCGGCCGTTATCGGTCTTGCGATGCGTGACCTCGGCACGCGCGCCGTGGCGCGATCCGTGCCGACCGAGATCATCGCGCTTGGCGCCAATGTCGTCGTGTTCGCGGCCGCTGTCGCGCTTCAGAGCGCGACGGCGCCGTGGCAGTGGATGTCTTGGCGCACAACGACAATGGTGCTCGCGGCATCGTTCTTCGGCATCATCGGGATCCACCTCCTGACAATCGCCTTGCGGGCCGGCGAAATCTCGGTCATCGCGCCGTTCCGTTACAGCCGCCTGGTATTTGCCATCGTCATCGGCCTGGTTGTTTTCGGCGAACGGCCGGACATATTGGCGATTGCCGGATCGTTGCTGATCGTTGCGAGCGGGCTCTATACGCTTTATCGCGAACAGATGGCCAGACACCGGAAACCGCGCAGATCATGAGCAGCGATACCGCACAAGCAGCCACGCCGGCCGAACACGACTGGACGGGGCCGAAACCCGCGCTCGCCACGCTGGTGCTCCTTGCCGCCGTCAGCCCGCTTGCGATCAATCTCTTCGTTCCGTCAATGCCGAGTATCGCGCGCGACCTCGGCGCGCCTTACGCCACGATCCAGCTTGGCCTCTCGCTCTACCTCTTCATGATGGCCGCCCTGCAACTCGTCATCGGCCCGCTGTCGGATCTCTTCGGGCGTCGGCCGGTCATCTATGCCGGTCTCGTCCTGTTTCTCGTCGGCACCGCAATGTGCGTCATCGCGCAATCAGCCGAAATGTTTCTTGCCGGACGCATCATCCAGGCGGCGTCCGCGAGCGGCATGGTCCTGTCGCGGGCGATCGTCCGCGATGTCTATCCACGCGAGAAGGCGGCAAGCGCGATGGGATACATGGTCATGGGCATGGCCGTGGCGCCGATGCTCGGCCCGGCGATAGGCGGCCTGATCGACCAGATCGCGGGTTGGCGCATGACCTTCGTCGCGCTCGGCCTGTTCGGGGTTGCGGCCATCGCCGCCGCCATCGTGACGCTGCCGGAGACGAACCGGTTTCGCGGCGCGCCGTTGCGAAACCAGGTCGAAAGCTACCGCCAACTCGCGCGGCTGCCGCTTTTCTGGGTCTATGCCTGCGCGTCCGGCTTCACAACGGCAACCTTTCTCGGTTTTCTGGGCGGCGGACCGGCGGTCTCGAACGTCTATCTCGGCCTTACACCGTTCGCCTATGGGCTGTATTTCGCCTTCTGCGCGTTCGGCTACTCCGTCGGCAATTTCCTGACCGGCCGTTTCTCGGAACGCCGCGGTCTCGAGCGCATGATGGTCGAAGGGACGGTCGTCACCCTGGCCGGTCCCGCCATCACCATCGCCTTCTTCGCCGCCGGGGTGGAGCATCCCCTCGCCTTCTTCCTGCCGGTCATGCTGATCGGTGTCGGCAACGGCCTGACGCTTCCCAACGTGACGGCCGCAGCCATCAGCCTCAAGCCCGATGCGGCGGGCGCCGCGTCAGGCCTGCTCGGCGCGATACAGATGGGTGTCGGCGCATGCGCCTCGATCGCCGCCGGCATCATCGCCGGCGAGGAAGGCCTCCCGATCCCGCTCTGCCTGTTCCTGTCCGCCTGTGCGCTGATCGCGATCATCCTGACACTTGGCGCTGTGCGCATGGCCAACCGGCCATAATCGGGGCATTGCCAATCTCAGGCCGCGACTGTATCGCGGCATGACGACTACGCCGCACGAGGCCTGACTTGGAACGGACCCCGCTCAACACCCGCGATCGCTTTGCCGGATATTCGCCGGTCTCGATCCTGTTGCACTGGCTGACGGCCGTGGCCGTGGTGACGCTGTTCCTCACCCACGAAGACGAGTTCGCCGCGATCCATCTCGGTATCGGCATCCTCGCAATACCGCTCTTTCTGTTCCGCACCGGCTGGCGCGTCGCGCGGGGCTATCCCCGCATCACCGACCAGCCAGCAATCTTCAACTTCGCCGCGCGCCTTGTGACCCTCGCTTTTCTGCTGTGCATCCTGACCGTTTCGGTCACCGGACTGGCGATCCCGCCGCTTGAAGGCGATCCCATCGCTTTCTTCGGCCTCGGCGCGGTGACGGTCCCCATGCAGCCAAACCGCGCGCTGGCCGAAATATTCGGAGAGGCTCACGACCTCGCCGGGCATGCCTTCCTGCCGCTAGTTGCGTTGCACATTCTCGGCGCGCTGAAACACCACTTCATCGACCGCGACGCAGTGCTGGTCCGCATGTTTCGACCAGTCGCCAGGGGCAAATAACCCTTTCGTTGCGGAACTTTTTCCGGTTGCAATCCGCGCAAAAACAGTGGGAGTATTCCATTTCATGCCCTGCGAGGAGCACGGGCGTTCCATCAGGCATGACAATGCCTTGCACTAGAAGCGTAACCTAAAGAGGAAACTGACATGCGTTTCACCACAGGATTCCTGGCTGCGGCCGCGACACTGGCGCTGACGATCGGCGCCGCGCAGGCCGAAGACATGATGAAGCTGAAGATCGGTACCGAAGGCGCATACCCTCCGTTCAACAATCTCGAGGCCGACGGCTCTCTCGTCGGATTCGACATCGATATCGCCAAGGCGCTCTGCGCTGAAATGAAGGCCGATTGCGAATTCGTGACTCAGGACTGGGACGGCATCATCCCGGCACTTCTGGCCGGCAAGTTCGACGCCATCATCGCTTCCATGTCGATCACTGACGAGCGCAAGGAAAAGGTCGACTTCACGAACAAGTACTACAACACGCCGCCGGCGATCGCCGTCCCGAAGGACAGCGACATCACCGAGGCGACCGATGCCGGCCTCGCCGGCCGCACGATCGGCGCCCAGTCCTCGACGACCCACTCCAACTATGCCGAGGAAAAGCTTCCCTCCGCCGAGTTGAAGCTCTATCCGACGCCTGACGAGTACAAGCTCGACATCGCCAGCGGCCGCATCGACGCCGTCATCGACGACGTGATCGTGCTGTCGGAATGGCTGAAGTCGGACGACGGCGCATGCTGCAAACTGCTCGGCACGCTGAAGCCCGATCCGGTAATCAACGGCCAAGGCGCCGGCATCGCGGTGCGCAAGGGCGAGGATGAACTGCGCGAGAAGTTCAACGCCGCCATCGACGCGATCCGCGCCAACGGCACCTACAAGGAAATCAACGACAAGTATTTCGACGTCGACGTTTACGGCGACTGATTTCCCCAGAGTAACACGCCGGACGGAGCACACCGTCCGGCGCATATGCCGGTCCGAACGGGCCAACTGCGAACGGGTAAGCGGGACGGATGGAGAAATATCTCACGTTACTCAGTTTTGGCGATCAGGGCTGGAGTGACGAAATTGCCTGGGGCGTGCTGATAACGGTATCGCTCGCGCTCGCAACCCTGCCACTCGGGCTTTTCATCGGCTTCATGATCGCGCTCGGAAAGCAGAGCAAGGAGTGGACCGTACGCACCGCCGCCGACATCTACACCACGATCTTCCGCGGTCTGCCGGAACTCCTCACCCTCTTCATCGTCTATTACGGCCTCCAGATCGGCATCCAGCTTGTCCTCAAGCTGATCGGCTTCGATGGCGCCATCGAAATCAACTCGTTTGCCGCCGGCGCCGTTTCGCTTGCGCTCGTCTTCTCATCCTATGCGAGCGAAGTCTTCCTGTCCGCGTTCCGCGCCATCCCCAAGGGCCAATACGAGGGCGGCTACGCGCTCGGCCTGCGCCATGGCACCGTGATGCGCATGATCATCCTGCCGCAGTTGATCCGCATCGCGCTGCCGGGCCTCGGCAATCTCTGGATGATCCTGCTGAAAGACACGGCCCTCGTCTCGGCCATCGGCCTGACCGACATTCTGCGCCAGACCGGGATCGCCGCCCGCGTTACCAAGGAAGCGTTTCTCTTCTTCGGCATCGCGTTTCTGCTCTATCTCGTCCTCGCGCTGATCTCGTCAATCGCGCTGAACAGGATCGAGGCCTATGGCAAACGCGGGGAGCAGGCGCGATGAACGGTGCCGCCGAAGGTCTCGTCGCCGCCCAGCCGGCCCCGGTGCCACCGCCGAAGCCCTGGACACGGTCCCGCATCGCCGGCTACCTCCTGATGGCGTTCTGGATCGCCGCCACAGCCGGACTTGTCGTCTATCTCTATCTCGCCTGGGACCTCGACAAGATCGAGCGCTACGGCCCGAAATTCCTGTCGGGTCTCTACGTCACGCTGACACTTGTCGGCGTTTCCATCGTCATCGGAGCGGTGATATCGTTTCCGGTCGCCCTCGGGCGCATGTCGAAGAACATCATCATCAACCGCCTCGCCTTCGCCTATGTCTATATTTTCCGCGGCACGCCGCTGATCGCCCAGCTTTTCCTCATCTACTACGGCCTCGGCTCATTCCGGCAGCAGCTGGAAGCCGTCGGTCTCTGGGTCTTTTTCCGCGATGCATGGAATTGCGCGCTGTTCGCCTTTTCGCTGAACACGGCCGCCTACCAGGCGGAGATCCTGCGCGGCGCCATCGAGAGCGTGCCGAGGGGGCAATGGGAAGGCGCAGAGGCGCTCGGCCTTAATCGCATCCACACCTTCTGGAAGGTCATCCTGCCGCAAGCGCTGATCGTCGCGCTTCGGCCCTACGGCAACGAGATCATCCTGATGATCAAGGGATCGGCGATCGTGGCCCTCGTCACCGTGTTCGACCTGATGGGCGAAACGCGGCGCGCCTTCTCGCGCACCTATGACTTCCAAGCCTATATCTGGGCGGCGGTCTTCTACTTCGTCATGGTGGAGGCGTTGCGCAATGTCTGGAACAGGCTCGAGGCCCGGCTGACGCGGCATCTCCTGCGCTAGCGGTTGTCCGGCATCTGTGCGTGCCGGCGCAGCCATGAAACGAACGCCTTGAGCGGCGGCCGCATCGCCCCGTGGCGCGTGACGATATAGTAGCCCGATCCGGGTCTGGCGTCCTCGAACAGGACACGCAGGTTTCCGGCGGCTATATCGGCTTCGAGGAATTTTCGGGCCGATGCCGTGACGCCATCGCCGCGCCGCAATCCGTCCAGAACCATGTAGCCCGGCAAATGGGTAATATCGAGCTTTCCCGGCGCAATCACGCCCTGGCGCTCCAGCCAGAGCGACAATTCGTTGGTGCCCAGTTCCTGCAGCCAGGGATAGTCGATCAGTTGCTCCGGATCCACAAATTCGCGGTCGCCGACCAGCGATCGCGCTGCAACGATCGCGAAGGTGGTCGGCAACAGCGGTTCGGCATCGAGTCCCTTCCACTTGCCGTCCCCGAAGCGGATCGCGACGTCGACACCGCCCGGCGCCAGTGCGACGACCTCTGCGGTCGGATTGAGCATCAGTTCGATGTCCGGATGCTGCAGGCGGAAATCGGAAATGCGGGGCATGAGCCAGCTAACCGCGAAGGCGGGCGTCATGGTCACCTGCAATGGCCGCACCGAACCGGAATCGGCAAGGGCGTCCACGGCCGACCTGATCCCCTGAAAGGCATTTTCGAGGCTGCGCGCCAATTCCTGGCCTTCCGGTGTCAGCGTCACGCCGCGCCCGTACCGCATGACGAGCGACACGCCGAGATGCGCTTCCAGCGACCGGACCTGCTGGCTGACCGCCGCATGGCTGACGTTCAGCTCCCTTCCGGCATGCGAGAAATTCAGCGCGTCCGCCACGGCCGAGAAAGCCCTGAGGCTGGTGAGCGAAGGTATGCCGCGCCAATCCATATGAAAGACCTACTTACATATCATATTTATTCCTGACTGGCATTTCCCCGGCGAACAGTCAAATTGAGGAGAGGCAATCTGACACTTGGAGAAAAGAATGCTTACCGTCTTCGCTAATTCGCTGATGATCGCCACCCGCACGCCCGGAATTGACTATCGCGCCGAACATGCGCGCGGTTCGAACGAGCGCGAGGCCCGCGAACGGCGGCGCCGGGAAATCGACTCTTTCCTCGCTCTCGCGCGGAGCGACGCGTACCGGCACATGAACGATTGAGCATCCCGCCCGACACCGGTCGACCGGATTCACCGGTTGACCGTTCCGCCTGTTAGGTTATGTCTCGCTCGGACAAGCGAAGAGGTGATCTGAGATGGCAAAGGCGGCATTCATCGGCCTTGGCGTAATGGGGTACCACATGGCGGGCCACCTGGCGGTCAAGGGCGGCCACGACGTCACGGTCTACAACCGCACGGCATCCAAGGCCGGGAAATGGGTCAAGGAGTTCGGCGGCGCCATGGCCGCGACGCCGAAGGAAGCCGCCGACGGCGCCGATTTCGTCTTCACCTGTGTCGGAAACGACGATGACCTGCGCTCCGTCACGATCGGTGAGAACGGCGCGTTTTCCGGCATGAAGTCGGGCGCGATCTTCATCGACAACACGACTGCCTCCGCCGACGTGGCGCGCGAACTCCGCGCCGCCGCCGATGCCGGCGGTTTCGACTTCATCGACGCGCCGGTATCCGGCGGTGAAGCGGGCGCCAGGAACGGTGTGCTGACCGTGATGTGCGGCGGCGACGCGGACGTCTTCGAGCGCGCCAGGCCGGTCATCGAAAGCTTTGCCCGCATGGTCGGCCTGATGGGCCCGACAGGCGCCGGCCAGCTCACCAAGATGGTCAACCAGATCTGCATCGCCGGCCTCGTCCAGGGACTGGCGGAAGGCGTCAATTTCGGCCTCAAGGCCGGTCTCGACATGCACAAGGTGATCGACGTCATTTCCAAGGGCGCGGCCGGGTCCTGGCAGATGGAAAACCGCCACGGCACCATGATCGCCGGCGAATACGAACACGGTTTCGCCGTCGACTGGATGCGCAAGGATCTCGGCATCGTGCTGTCCGAGGCCGATAACAACGGCGCGTCCCTGCCGGTCACCGCGCTGATCGACCAGTTCTACAAGGACGTGCAGTCCATGGGCGGGAACCGCTGGGACACGTCTTCGCTGCTGGCGCGGTTACGCAAGATCGATGGCGCCGGCTGAGCCCTCGCCCGACTGGTCCGCCGAGCGGACGATCGACTATCTGCGGTCCCTGCGATCGCCGGAGAACATTGCCGGCATGGCGCGTTACGGCATCGAGACCTCGAGCGCCCTCGGTATTTCCAATGCCGTCCTGCATCCGCTTGCCCGCAAACTGAAACGCGACCATCAACGGGCGGCCGAACTCTGGGCGTCCGGCATTCGCGAAGCGCGCATGCTGGCGATGTACAGCGACGATCCGAAACAGGTGACCGTCGAACAGGCCCTCGCCATGGCGGATGATTTCGCCTCGTGGGAAATCGTCGACGAAGCGGCGGACCTGTTCTGCGCGTCTGACCTTGCCGACGAACTCATTCCCGAATTCGCCGCCGACGAACGCGAGTTCGTGCGCCGGGCGGCATTTGCGATGATGGCGTCCGGAACCGTGCATCTGAAGAAGCGTCCCGACACCGACATCCTCGCCTGGCTGCCGCTGATCGAGAAACACGCGACCGATGAGCGGAACTTCGTCAGGAAGGCCGTGAACTGGGCGCTGCGAAACATCGGCAAGCGCTCGCTCGCCTGCCACGGACCGGCGCTGGCGCTGGCGGAAAGACTGGCCGCCTCCGACAACCGCACGGCACGCTGGATCGGCAAGGACGCCGTCAAGGAACTCTCGGCCGAAAAGACGCTCGAACGGCTGAACCGCAAGGCCCGTAAATGAAAGCGGCCCGCCGCTTGCGCAACGGGCCGCCCTATCCATAGACGCAATCTCCTGCCGCGCGCGCCTACATGCCGTCGGCCGCTTCGTCGATGATATCGGTCAGCAGCGTGTTGACCTGGTCACGCTCGCCCCCCTCCGGCAAACGCCGGAAACCGACCGTCACCTTGCCCGGCGTTTCGGCGTTCTCGTAGACGAAAACGACATAAGGACAATAAGCGATGTCGCCGATATCGCCCTCCATCACCTTGCGCGACACGACCGCCGAACAGAAGGTGAAGAACTCCGCATCCTTGTAGAGTTCCTTCGTCGCGCCGACATCGCCGGCGGTGCGTTTGAGCATGTCGCCGATGAAGCCATGATAATCGATCTTGAAGCCGCGATTGACGATCGCGTCCTGTACCGATTGCGCCACGTCAGCGTAGCCGCTTTCGGTGACACGCGTTTCGACGTCGCTTCCCGCAGCCATCGCCGTGCTTCCCGCGAATACGGTCGCAACCGAAAGCACCACCGCGCCGCCCAAGGACGGAATTGATCTGAAATTCATATGCGCCTCCTCCTGTTGATACATCTCAATTAGCTAATGTATCTGAAAACGCGCATTGACCAAGGTCAATCCGGCACGATTACGCCTTGTCGAGCACCATATAGTCCAGCGGCATTTCCGTCGTGTACTTGATCTGCTCCATCGCGAAAGCCGAGGACACGTCGCGGATTTCGATTTTCGAGATCAGGCGCTGATAGAAGGCGTCATAGGCGGCGATGTCCGGAACGACGACGCGCAGCAGGTAATCGACATCGCCGCTCATGCGATAGAACTCGACGACTTCCGGAAAGTCCCCGATCACCTCCGAGAAACGCTTCAGCCATTCGGTCGAATGCGAGTTCGTACGGATCGAGACAAAGACCGTCACACGGGTGTTGATCTTGACTGGGTCGAGAAGCGCCACGCGCTTGCGGATGACGCCCTCCTCCTCAAGCTTCTGGATGCGCCGCCAGCACGGCGTCGTCGACAGTCCTACCTTCTTGGCGAGATCGGCAACGGCTATCGTGCTGTCTTCCTGGAGGATGCGCAAAATGCGCCGGTCGAGCTTGTCCATATATGCCTCTATTGGAATATTTTTGCGTAAAGTGGATAAAATCCCCTTACACGCAAAAAAATATTCCGCCAAGAGGGTGAAAATCACAGTTTCATGAGGTCAGACGGGTGACTTCGGCGCGCAGCACAGGCAGAAGTTCGGTATCGAACCACGGATTTTTCTTCAGCCACGCATTGTTGCGCCACGAGGGATGCGGCAACGGTAGAATGCGCGGCTTGCCCCCGCCGGCAGGACGCCCGTCAAAAACCGCGTGCCAGTTGCGCACCGTCTCCGTCAGCGTCGGCCGCACCTCGGCACCCATGTGGTAGTCCTGCGCATAGCGGCCGACGGCAATAACGAGTTCCAGTTGCGGCATGGCGTCGAAAAGCCGGTCATGCCAGGCGGCGCGGCATTCGCGACGCGGCGGCAGGTCGCCACCGTTCTTGTCATGCCCCGGAAAACAGAACCCCATCGGAATGATGGAGATACGCGCGGGATCGTAAAACACTTCCTCGCCGATCCCCATCCAGTTGCGCAGTCGCACGCCGGAAGGATCGGTGAACGGACGGCCCGATTTGTGCACCCGTGTCCCCGGCGCCTGCCCGCATATGCATATCCTCGCCTTTGCCGACGGCACGCAGACCGGATTGGGTTCGTGCGGCAGCGGCATGCCGGACGACGGCGTGTCGCGGCAAATCCGGCATGCCCTGATATCGGCAAGAAGCGCTGAGAGGTCTTCGTTCATGCGGTATAGCTGGGCCGATCCCGCATCGCGGCGTACCAGCGGTGAAAATTCGTCAGATCGTCCCGAATCCGTATGCGCGCCGGTTTGCAGAAATCAGTCGCGATCGTCGCGGTGATGTCAGCGACGGAAAATTTCTCTCCCGCGATGAAGGGGCGCGTTGCCAGCTCGTCGTCGAGAAAGGCCGCGAATTCGAGCGCCTTCGGCTTGTTGGCCTCGCCCCATTCCGCGATCTGCGGCTGCTCCCACTCCTTCATCGCCGGATGGATGTGCCGAAACGCCTGCGCCACCACATAAAGGAAATGGAATTCGATGCGGCGCTGCCACATCTCGATTTCGGCCTGTTCGAAGGCATCGCGCCCGAACAGCGAGGGCTCCGGACACCGGGCTTCGAAATAGCGGCAAATGGCGATTGTTTCCGACAGGATGCGCCCGTCCTCCAGTTCCAGCACCGGCAACCGCCGCATCGGATTGCGCATTTCGATTTCCGGCTTCCGGTGGCCAAGAGATTCCATGTCGACTGGAACGAGCGGCACGGAAATTCCCTTCTCGGCGAGGAAAATGCGCACCCGGCGCGGGTTGGGCGCACGGCCGCCGTCAAAAAGCTTGCAGCCGGGAAACTCGCGCTGTGTCATGGATTATCCTTTCCGGTTCGGTATCCGAGAATGTCCTTCATGCGGTTGAGAAGCCGGTCGGTCATGCCGGCGGGACCGAGTTCCGCCAGACCGCCCCGGCTGGCCCGCCACGCGTCCGGCTGCACGAAGGAACCGCTCCATATACCCGCCTCTTCGCGTCTGGCCGCCGCCTCCTCGCTGTCGTAGCCGCCATAAGCCACCGCCCATCCCGCCCGCACCATCGCGGCGTTGACATCGGTATTGGCGCAAATACAGCGCACCAGCAACCGGCCATAGCGGTCTTCCTCGTTGCCCATGCATTCGGTCTCTCCATCCTCCAGCAATCCGGCGAGAAAAAGCCGCGCCTGACGCCCGCAGGGATAATCGGCGCCGGAACGGCGGCAGGTCTGATGCAGTTCGGGCGCGTCGATACCGGCCAGGCGCACGCGCCGCCCGTCGAAGACGAGCGTGTCGCCATCGGCGGCCCGCGGCATTCCGGAAAGGTCCTGCATCGATCGCTCGTCGAGAATGGCGGCAGCGATCGCGACGCCGAGAAAAAGCGCAAAGGTGCCCGTAAATTCGACAAGCCACCGCGCCGCCGAGCGCTTTTTCCGCCGGTTTCTATGCAGTCTTGCCATGCGACCGGCGCCATTTGAAGGGAGTTTTTAACGTTTTGGAAATAATGTTCATTCACCCAAACGGGACGCCCATGCCGGACGTGTGAAGCGTAAGTTGTTGAAGTCATGAGTCAATTTCCGTCGGAATTCCCCGACAAGACCATTGTTGACCGGCGAAAGTCCTATCGCAACAGCGATGTGCGCAAGGCTGTCCGCAAAACGCGCGACCGTCTGGCCGAACAAGGCATCTCCGATCCGGGGTTCGATGCGGAGTTGCTGGCGACAAACGCACGCACAGTCCTGTCCGGCACGCCCGCGATCATGCTTCTTATCGCCCTTGTCACCTTCGGCGCGGCGGCGGCCGGCATGGGCGCCAACATGTTCGCCTGGGCGATC
The DNA here is from genome assembly GCF_014904745.1 of Oricola nitratireducens. Lineage (GTDB taxonomy): Bacteria > Pseudomonadota > Alphaproteobacteria > Rhizobiales > Rhizobiaceae > Oricola > Oricola nitratireducens. The sequence goes on along the minus strand of NZ_JACZCS010000035.1, from coordinate 111,969 downwards.
GTTTCGACCAGCATGTATATCGCCAGGGGATTTCTCGCCCGCCGGTATCTTTCGCTCAAGGTCGACAAGCGCAATCCGGCCCGCTGGGCGCCGCTCTTCATCAGCACGCATGTTCTGCTCGGGCTTTGCTGGGCATGGTTCGCCTATACGCCCTGCGTCGCCTGCGACAGCGTCGACATACTCTTTTTCAAGGCGCTGACATTGCTTGTTGCAATGGCCGCGACCGTCACGATCAGCCATAATCTGCGCTGGTCCGTCCTCGCCGAATTCGGCATTCCGCTGGTCGTCTTCGCGATCGTTCACGACGGAATGTTCGATCCGCGCGGCATCACGGCTTCCGCCGGCCTGCTCGCAGCGTTGCTGTTCTTTTCCTTCATCGCGATCCGCCTCAACCGGGCAAGCCTCGCATCGTTGAGTTTCAGAAGCGAGAACAACGCTCTCGTCGCGGAACTGGAAATGGCGCGTTCGATTTCCGAGGAAGCCCGCCGCCGCGCCGAGGAAGCAAATCTGGCGAAATCCCGGTTCCTCGCCTCCATGAGCCATGAACTGCGCACCCCGTTGAACGCCATCCTCGGCTTCTCCGAAGTGATGGCGAAGGAGGTTCTCGGCCCGATGCAGAACGAGAACTATAAGGCCTATGCAGCCGATATCAACCAGTCGGGCCAGCATCTCCTGAAACTGATCAATGAAATCCTCGACCTGAGCCGTATCGAAGCCGGAAAGCAGGAACTGGTCGAGGAGCCGCTCAGCCTCGTCGATATCGTCGAGGATTGCATCGGCCTGGTGCAGCTCAAGGCGACACAGAAGAAAATCCGCATCGACCACGCATACGAACCGAACATGCCGCGGCTCTTCGCCGACGAGCGTTCGGTCCGCCAGGTCGCGCTTAACCTGTTGTCGAATGCCGTCAAGTTCACGCCGTCCGAGGGCGAAATCAAGGTGAAGACCGGATGGACCGCCTCCGGAGGCCAGTATCTTTCGGTCAAGGACAACGGACCCGGGATTCCCGAGGACGAAATACCGGTCGTCCTCTCGGCCTTCGGTCAGGGATCGATTGCCATCAAGAGCGCGGAACAGGGCACCGGCCTCGGCCTTCCCATCGTCCAGGCCCTGATGGCGATGCATGATGGCGTGTTCAAGCTGAAATCGAAACTGCGCGAAGGCACCGAAGCGATCGCCATTTTCCCACCGGCGCGCGTCATGGATGTCCTGCCCGCGGCACCCGTCGCGCCCGGCAGAAAATCCCGGTCGCGCACCGTAAAGCCGGCCGCTCAGCCGCAGGCGGCGGCCGTCAACGAGGGCTGAGCGCCCCGGAGCGGCTCAGAACTACTCATCCTTGTCGCTGACGCCCGCCTCGACAAACGTCGCCATGCCGGAATGGCAAAGCGCGGCGGCCTTGACGATGCCGGCGGCAAGCGCCGCGCCGGACCCTTCCCCGAGCCGCATGCCGAGCGACAGCAACGGTTCCTTGCCGATCCTGGCCAGCGCCTTGGCATGCGCCGGCTCGGCCGAGACATGCCCTGCAAGACAATGGTCGAGCACCGCCGGATTGGCGGCGTGCAGAACAGCGGCCGCGGCGGTCGCGACATAGCCGTCGATGATCACCGGAATACGCTCCGCGCGCGCGGCAAGGATCGCTCCCGCCATCGCCGCGACTTCCCGTCCACCGAGACGGCGCAGCAGTTCCAGCGGATCGCCGAGATGCGGGCGGTGCAGTTCGACGGCGCGCGCCACGGCATCGATCTTGCACGTCAGCACTTCGCCTGCCGAACCGGTGCCCGGTCCGACCCATTCGGCCGCATCGCCGCCATAGAGGCCGTGGAAAATGGCCGCCGCCACCGTCGTGTTGCCGATTCCCATTTCGCCGATGCACAGCAGATCCGTGCCGCCTGCGATCGCCTCCATGCCGAAGGCCATGGTGGCCGCGCAGGTCTTTTCGTCCATCGCCGCGTCCTGGGTGATGTCCGACGTCGGATAGTCGAGCGCCAGATCGAAGACCTTCAGGCCAAGATCGTTGGCGATGCAGATCTGGTTGACCGCCGCGCCACCGGCGGCGAAGTTTGCCACCATCTGCGCCGTGACACTCTGCGGATAGGGGGCGACGCCCTGGTTGACCACTCCGTGGTTGCCGGCGAACACCGCCACAAGCGGCCGCGTCACGGCGGGCGCGCGGCCCGTCCAGGCAGCCAGCCACTCGGCGATCTCCTCAAGTCGCCCGAGCGAACCTGCGGGCTTCGTCAATTGGGCGTCACGCTCGCGCACGGCGGCAACAGCCGCCTCGTCGGGACCCGGCAGATTCTTCAGAAGGTTGCGGAAATCGTCGAATGGCAGGCCGCTGGTCACTATGTGCTCCTATCGGGAAAGCTGTGGCGTGTTTATTGCCCCTGCCCTATACACGACGGCGCACCCGAAGCGACACGCAGTCGCGCAATCGCGAACAAAAAGCTGGGACCATGGCCGATCCATCCGAACCGATGACGACTCTGGTGGCGCAGACGATGCGCGCCGTCGGCTTTCTGAGCCGTCTGCCCGTTTCGCAGCGCTATTTCGAAGCCGGAGGCCCTTCGCCCGCGATGCGCGACGACACCGCGGGTTTCGCCCTTGCCGGCGTCGTGATCGCCGCCGCGCCGGCTTTGCTCCTTCTCGTCCTGTCGACGATCGGCGTTCCGCCGTTCATGGCCGCAGTCTTCTGCATCCTCGCGCTGATCGCGGCGACCGGCGCGCTGCATGAGGACGGGCTCGGCGACGTCGCCGACGGATTCGGCGGCGGCCACACGAAGGACGAACGTCTGGAAATCATGAAGGATTCGCGCATCGGCACCTACGGCGCCATTGCCATTGCGGGAAGCATTCTGCTGCGCAGCGCGGCGCTTGCGGTGATGGTGCAGGCGCATGGCGCCTTTGCCGCCGGTCTCGGCCTCATCGCTGTCGCCGCCTGTTCGAGGGCGGCAATGGTCTGGTTCTGGGCAGGCCTGCCCAATGCGCGTCCGGGCGGCGTCGCGGATGCGGCCGGAAAGCCGTCGGAGAACGCCGTCGGCACCGCGGCGATATCCGGACTTGCCATTTTCGCGATCCTCGCCGTCGCCTCGGCCGGTTTCGTCAATGCGGCGATTGCCATACTGCTGGCGCTGACTGCGCTGCAGGGCTTTTCGCGATTTTGCACCCGCATGATCGGCGGCCATACCGGAGATACGCTCGGCGCCTGCCAGCAGATCGTCGAGATCACGCTCTTTACCGGACTTGCGCTCGGGATTTCCATCCCCAATTGATGCAGAAGGAGGCGCCATGAACGCGATTGAATCGCCCTGCATCCTCGTCTGTTCGATCGACCTGAACACAGGCTACTGTTTCGGATGCGCGCGCACACGTGACGAAATCGCACAATGGCTAACCTATTCTCCCGAACACCGCCGCGAGATCATGGCGCTGCTGCCAGAGCGCCTGGAAACCATCGAACGCAAGCCGCGCCGCGAGACGAAACGCCGGCGCATGGCGCGCGAACGCGGCGCCTCGGCCGAAGAAGCGTGATCGCACCATGAACCCGTTCGCCTTTCTCGTCTTCGGCATTCTCGGCGCCAGCCTCCTCGTGCTGATCTTCAACGGCAACGACGGAACGATCGGACCGATGACCGAGAGCCAGTTCGCAGGCACCGTCTATCTCGGCCTGTTTGGCACGGTGCTCGCGGCAGGCCTGTTCGCCTCCGGACAGCGCTTCGGCGAAATGGCGCGCCAGGCCGGCATATGGCTGGCCATCATCATCATGCTGGTTATCGGCTATGAGTATCGCTTCGAACTGCACGATACCGCCGCCCGTGTGACGTCCGGACTGATTCCGGGCGAACCCGTATCGTCGCAAAGCGCCGACGGCAGCCTCTCCGTCACGATCAACCGGCGCGGCCGCCACTTCGAGACCAGCGGCACCGTCAACGGTTCGCGTCAGACCTTTCTCGTTGACACCGGCGCATCGACGGTCGTGCTGACCGAGGAAAACGCCCGCAAAGCCGGGATCGACCCGGACAGTCTCGATTTTCACATTCCCGTCGCAACCGCGAACGGCACCGCCATGGCGGCGCGGGTCACCGGGCTCGACATTGCGATCGGCGGGATAACCCGGCGCAACATCACCGCCCTTGTCGCCAGCGACAGCCAGCTGTCCTCCAATCTGCTGGGTATGAATTTCCTCGACACGCTGCACTCTTTCGAGGTGCGACGCGACCGCATGGTCCTGCGCAACTGAAACGCTAGAGAACGCTGTAGAAGAAACGGGCGGCGACGACGAACATAAACAGGCCGAAACCGACTTCGAGTTGGCGCTTTTCCAGCTTGTGGGCGAATTTCACGCCGAGCGGCGCAATCAGCAGCGTAATCGGGATGACGAGCGCGACGGCAAGCCAGTTGACGTAGCCGGTCGACAAGAAGGGCAATCCCTCTTCGCCCCAGCCGGCCCACATCGATCCGATGAATCCCGGGATCGAGATCAGCACGCCGACGCCCGCCGACGTCGCGACGGCCTGGTGGATCGGCCGGTTGAACAGCGTCATGAACGTGTTGTTCAGGACACCGCCGCCAATCCCCATCAGCGTGGAGAGAAAGCCGATCAATGCGCCCACGCCGAACCGCGCGGCGCCCGTGGGCAGGTCGTCTCCGAGACGCCAGTCCGACCGGTTGATGATCAGCCGAAAGCCGACGAGGATCGCGATCACTGCAAAGATCACGCGCAATTCCGCCCCCGAAATTGACGCGAAGATGAGCGTCGCGATCAGCACGCCCGTCGGCACGGCGATCACGTAGCTCTTCAACAGCTCCATATCGACCGCGCCCTTCTTCTTGTGCGACATCAGGGAGCGGATCGAGGTCGGTACGATGATAGCAAGCGACGTTCCGACCGAAAGATGCATGCGCAGCCCTTCGTCGACGCCAACAAGCCCGAAGACCTGATAGAAGACCGGCACAAGGACCGCGCCGCCGCCGATACCGAACAGGCCGGCAAGAAATCCTGCGACCACGCCCGCCCCGGCTAGCGCAACGACAAGCCAAGCGACATCCATGAATGCGAAATGGTCCAATTCGGTTCCCCGTCCCCGGATTCAAACAGCGCAGAGGAAATGGCCAGATTTACCGCCGATGGCAAGCGGTAAAGTTGAAATCAAGCCGCCTCGCGGCCCGCGTCCAATACCGAGCGCAGCGCCTCGCGTACAACATCGCCGTTCGCGCCGGGGCGCACCGACTGCGTCGACAGGATCTGGCGCCAGTGGCGCGCACCGGCGACGCCATGGAAAAGCCCGACCATGTGCCGCGTGACGTGGTTCGCCTTGCCGCCCGACGCCACGTGGCGATCGACATAATCCGCCATGGTCTCGGCGACGTCGCAGAGATTCGGGCGAGCGGCCGTGTCGCCGTAGACAATGCCGTCCGCGTCCGCCAGAAGGCCGGGATTCTGATACGCTGCGCGGCCGAGCATCGCGCCGTCGACGCGTTCCAGGTGCGACGCCACCTCACTCAGATCCTTAATGCCGCCGTTTATCCCGATGAAGAAATCCGGATATTCGGCCTTCAGGCGATAGACGATATCGTAGTCGAGCGGCGGAACATCCCGGTTCTCCTTCGGGCTAAGCCCTTCCAGCCACGCCTTGCGCGCATGAACCCAAACCGCATCCGTTCCGGCCTCGATCACCCGGGCTGCGAGATCGAACAGGGCGATTTCCGGATCCTGATCGTCGACGCCGATCCGGCACTTCACCGTAACCGGGAGGCCGGCCGGAACCGCCGCTTTCATTGCCTCGACGCAGCGTGCAACGAGATCCGGTGTGCGCATCAGGCAGGCGCCGAACGTGCCCGACTGGACCCTGTCGGACGGACAGCCGACATTCAGGTTGATTTCGTCATAGCCGAAATCCGCCGCGATCCGCACCGCCTCGGCAAGCTTTTCCGGTTCGCTGCCGCCAAGCTGCAGCGCGACCGGATGCTCGACGGCGTCATAGCCCAGCAAGCGCTCGCGATCGCCATGGATCACCGCGTCGGCAACCACCATCTCGGTGTAAAGTAGCGCGCGACGCGTCAACTGCCGATGAAAGAACCGGCAATGCCGATCCGTCCAGTCCATCATCGGCGCGATGGCCAGGCGCGGTACGTTTTCCCTGTAAAGGCGCGAATGTTCATTCATGAAAACGGTCCATAGCAGCTCGGATCGAAAACGCGAAACAGCTAAGATCCCGGAAAAATGCGTTCGCCCACGGCAATTGCGCCGAAAATCCGGACACTGGCCACCTTGCTGCTGTTCAGGTGCGACGGAACGCGGCCTATACTGCCGCGGCGGAACACGGTACAATTCCAAAAAAGGCAAAATGCCGGGACCGTTACCTGACTTGCGCTCCATTGGCGCCATGCTTAGATGGTGACGGCAAGAAAAACACTCTAGCAGGGAGCAGAAGACGCTGTCCGTAACTGTCGCCGAACCGGAAGAATTCGAAGATCTGGCCGTTTCCGGCCAGATGCTGGAAAACGCCGAACGCACGACCCAGTTCCTGAAGTCGCTGGCCCATCCTTCCAGGCTTGTGATCCTGTGCCGCCTCGCCGAAACCGGTGCGAGCGTCGGCCAATTGGAGCAGATGCTTGGTGTCCCGCAGGCCGCTGTCTCGAAACAGCTGGCCCGGTTGCGGGAAGACGGCCTGGTCGATTTCGAGCGTACAGGTCGTTCCATCGTCTATACGCTTGCCGATGACCGCATTCGCCGGATCATCAAGGCGCTTTACGCCGAATTCTGCGTATAGAAAAGCCGGCGCACACGGCGCCGGCATTCTTCATCTGTCAGACAAATCAGTTCGTGTGCTTGATCAGGAAGATATAGGTGCTTCCCTCTGCGCGCGACTCCAGGAGTTCGTTGCCGGTGCTGCGGCAGAACGCCTCGAAATCCTTCACCGCGCCCGGATCGGTCGCATGAATTTCCAGCGTGCCGCCCGTCGGCAGTTCCTTCAACGCTTTCTTCGCGCGCAGAATGGGCAGCGGGCAGTTCAGCCCTTTTGCGTCGAGAACCTGATCGGCCATTTTTCCTCCTTTGCGGGCAAGCGCCCGTTTTCTCGGGTTTCGTTTCGTGGATTCAGAACGTGCGGGTCAGACCGAATCCAAGCTGGAACTGGTGCATTTTCAGCGTGATTTCGCTTCCTGGAGCACCCATCACGTCCGGACCCGTAACCTTCGTTTCGGGAACATACATGGCGAAGAAATCAACCGTGTTGCGATCTGACATCTTGTAGCTTGCACCAGCCGAGATGTGGTGTTGGGTTACGCCTGGAGCGAGAATGTTCAGCATCACATCCGTCGGTTTGATCGGATTGTCGCTATAGGCATAACCGGCTCGTAGCGTCCACGCGGCGTTTGCCTGCCATTCGGCACCAATCTTGAACACGTTCACGTCGTGCCAGCCGAAGCCCGGACCGTTGTCGGCGCCAAACGGCGGCGGCAGGGTCGAGGAGTTCGAGATTGAGGGAACACCGCCGTAAAAAATGCGCTGATAATCGAAGGCTAGCGTTAAATCTGGCGTCGCGTCGAAGGCGACACCGGCCGTTATCTGCGCCGGGATGTCAAATCCGCCCTGCTCCGCGAACAGGCCGGCATATTTGTCGAACTTCGTCATGTACATCTTGGTCTGGCCGGACAGGCCGAAACGCAGTCCCGGCATAGCCTCCCATTCGATACCGGCACGCACGCCACCACCGACCGAATAATCGTAACCGTTCTCGGGAACACCAAAGCCGGTTAAGCCTTTGGCCATGAACCGCTGCACCGCCAAGGTTGGAGCAATACCGACCTTCAGAGGCCCCATCTGTCGGGCATAGTCGACCGAGATGAAGGCTTGCATCAGATCGACACCTGTCGCGCCGCCGCAAAAAATGCCGCTACCGGGGCCACAGGATGGATTCGCCACGTTCGGATAAGTGGTATTCATGCCGCCATTACCGTACACGGAAATACCCCATGCAGATTGCGAATCAATCTGGCGCACCAAGGCGAAATTCGGCATCACAAAAATATTTGCATCGCTGTCGACACCTGGCCGCGCAACAAAGCCAGCCCCTGTAGCCTCGTATCCACGAAACGGCATAAATAGCGCACCGCCAATTTGCCACTGATCTTTGACCCCGACGATACCGGCCGGGTTGAGCGTCTGGGCCATCGCGTCGGTCGAATCCGCCACACCGGCGCCGCCCATGCCGCCCTGGCGGGCGCCGAAGCCGACCTGGAAATAGCCGTCCGTCGCGAATGCAGGGGCGCAGGTCGCCGAAAGTGCGACAAGGCTGCCGAGGAGCAGGCCGGAAATGTTCTTGTTGCTATGCCGTTTCATTAGTCCCCATCCCCCCGGCTCGGCCGGGTCTCCGATTGATCTATGATCCTCCCGCCAGAACGGTGGCGTCCGTAAGCATACCGGCGGGATGGTGATTCCATCCCGCCGATTATTGTCAGATATAAAGGTTAATGTCGCTCTTCGTGGCGACTTCGATATAGCTGGCCGCGCCTCCAAGCGTTGGCCCGTCGATCATGTCCTCGCGCTTGTATTCGAACAGGTCCATGGTCATCTGGCAGGCGATCATCTGCACGTCGGCTTCGACAGCCAGTTCGCGCAGATCCTCGATCGAGGCGACGCCCTTCTTCTTGATCAGGTTCTTCATCATGCCGGTCGCCATGCCGTCGACGCCCGGCAGCGCCGAGATCAGGTTCGGCATCGCCATGTGCATGCCCATCATCGGCATTTCCATCGCCGGATTGCCGAGCGTGCTGATCTTGAGGTTGAGGTCCTTCTTGAGCAGCCCAAGCCCGTAGAAGGTAAAGAACATCGTCACGTCGAGGCCCATCGCCGCAGCCGTGGTCGCCAGGATGAAAGGCGGATAGGCCCAGTCGAGCGTGCCCTTTGTCACGATCAGCGACATCGATTTCGCATTGGTATCTGTGCTCATTTTCTTCTCCTTGCCGGCCATATCCGGCGTGGTCATGCCCGCGTTAAAAGCACTGCGGTAATCACGAACAATGTCAGCGCCATCGCGGCCCCGGCGAACGCCGCCCCGGCCTGAAGGCCGGCCTTGTCTCGAGCTGCCGCAACGGCAATGGCTGATTTTCGCCCGTTATTTCCGGGCTTGCGGACAATGAGCTTCGTCACGATGCCTCGCTTACGCCGCGCAACCAGCGAACTCGTCCGCGGCCATCTTGGCTTCATACGGCCCGGCCACTTCGGTGCCGGGCGTCAGCATTCCCTTGGCGGCCGCGAAGTCCACCGGCTTCACCTTGACCATCCAGCCGGCACCGTAAGTGTCGGAATTGGCCAAAGTGGGCGTGGCGGACAGCTCTTCGTTGGTTTCGGTAATCTCCGATTCAAAGCCGAGCTTTGCCGGACCGACCCACTTGCCGGATTCAATCGTCGCGCAGGACTTGCCTTCCTTGATCGTCTTGCCCGCCTTCTTGGCGGTAAAGGCGACAAGCTGGCCGGCCATGCCGGTCGCGATCATCGTCATGCCGACGGTAAACGTCTCGTCGCCATTGTCGCGGTACCACAAGTTGTTTTCGACGTCGTAGAGCAGATCGTCGGGAAGATTACAGCCTCTGACCACCGGCATGAGCGGCCTCCTTGTTCAAACGGTTTCTGTTGCGGGGTTGGATGTCTCGGACTGCCGCAGCGGGCGCGACGAACAGCAGAAATCACCCAGCCCTGCTTCTTGTAGCTTACCACCGACGAATAACGCCAGATGGTTGACGACCATCGCACCGAGCCTGATCGTATGTGCGACATCGGATGCCTCCGGATCGTGCAGGACGAGGTTGTGATGATACACGATTTCGCGGCAGGTTTCGCGGCATGCGTTGAAACTCGGATTGCCCCGCGCGCCCTGCCGGTGCAGCGCCAGCAGACGGAAGCCTTCCGTCTTCTCCCCGGTCGGAACAGCACCCTTTGCCTCGTGCCATGCGGCGAGAATGTCCTCCCCCATGGCAAGCAACTCGGCCGCGATACCGGCCGCATCGCGCGCTAGCACCTCGTCCGAGCTGCCGATCAGTTCCTCGGCTCGGACCGTGACATCGTCGATCGACATGCGTGCGCTGTCTGTCATGCCAGTTTCTTTTCCTTGATCAGCGACATGGAATCCGAGAAGTTTTCGTGCACGCCGACGGCTTTCGGCGACAGCCCCATCGCCATGCCGAGCAACTGCGTGAAATAGAGGATCTTGACGCTCGTCTTGCGCCCGAGAACCTTCTCGGCACGGATCTGGTGCATCTCCAGACCGGTGTGGCAGGTCGGGCATTCCGTCGCGATCACGTCGGCGCCGCAGGCCTCGGCCGTGGTCAGCAGGTTGAGCACGAGCTTGGTCGAGGTATCGCTGTCCGAGAGAGCGTGCGCGCCGCCGCAACACGCTGTCTTCAGCGGATAATCGACGTTCTCCGCACCGGCCGCGGCCAGCAACTCGTCCATGAAATGCGGCTTGGAGGTCGACTCTGAGCCCGGCCCCTTGTCTTTCTCGGGGAAGATGTGGCGCGGGCGCGTATACATGCAGCCGTAGTAGTTCGCGACCTTGAGCCCCTTGAGCGAGTTCTTCACCCGATCCTTGATGCCTTCCTCGCCTACCGAGTGCTTGATCCAGTCAAGCGCATGGATGGTTTCGACCTTGCCGGATTCGTAGGTGTTGTGGCCGGCCTTTCCGCTCAGGCGGGAGTTGACCTCGCGCGAAGCCTCGTCGTTCTCAAGATCGTATTCGGCCTTCTTCAGATTGTGGTAGCAGCCGTTGCACGGCGCCATCACCGTATCGAAGCCCATATCCTCGGCAATCGAAAGATTGCGCGCCGACAGATAGGTCTGGATCTTGGGATCGATGTTCTTGACCTCCATCGCCCCGCAGCAGTTCCAGTTTTTCAGCTCAACGAGATCGAGGCCGAGCTTCTTGCCGACTGCCTTGGTCGAGCGGTTATAGGCGTGGCCGCTGCCCTCGAGAGCGCAACCGGGATAATAGGCGACCTTCTGGTACTTGCCGGACATGATTTACTCGGCTCCCTTCGCATCGAGTTTGAGCGCCTTGCGGTTCGCTGCCTCGACTTCCTCGACATATTCGTTAATGGCGGCTTTCGCCCTGCTCCACCCCTTCGTGCGCGGCCGGAACACGGTCGCGAGACCGAGCCGCATCAGGTAGAATACGGGGAAACGCTTGATCAGGCCGGTCACCAGCGTCACCAGCCAGGGCTGGGTCAGCGGCTGGCCCGTGCGCTGGAAGAACTGACGCAGCACCAGACCGTCCTCGATCTTGCCGGTGTCGAAGACCTGTTCCGAAAACGCCTCGTCGAAGATCATCGACGGCTTTTTCTCGGTGTGGCCCTTCATTTCCAGCCAATGCGCCGTCGCCTTCATCACGCCTTCGGGATTGACGTCCCGCGGGCAGGCATAGGTGCATTTGTTGCAGGAAACGCACTGCCAGATGATGTCCTTGTCGCGAACCAGTTCGGATTCCATCCCCAGGCGGATCAGGTAAATCCAGTAGCGCGGATTGAAGTCCGGGTTGATCGCGTTGACGGTGCAGGCATTGGTGCAGGAACCGCACTGCCAGCAGCGATGGATGTTCTCGCCACCGCCAAGCGCCCCGATTTCGTCCTGCAAATCTTCATTGTAGTCGCTGATGGCGCGCGTTTCGATGAACGTGCTCCAGTGGCCGGAAACATCGACGCCGTCGATGACGAGTTCGTCATGCTCGACGAGGTTTTCCGGGCGGATCAGCGACTTCTCGTGGATTGGCATCAGGATGCCTCCGTATGTTCGACCTGCCGCGCGGTGCCAAGCACATGCGCCGTGCCGTCAATCAGTTTCAAACGGGTTCTGCCGGTTTCGGTATCGACGGAGTCGAGCCCCAGCATGCGGCGTGTATGCGCCATCGGGTCGCCGGTATTGGCGAAATCGGACCGCAGATACTGGCCGCCGCGATCGTTGATATAGGCGGCATAGACATGCGCCATCAGCAGATCGCCGTAGAAGGTCAGGTCGCGGAAAACGCCGTTTTCCTTCAGGAAACCCTCGATTTCCTCGCCAAGCATGACGAAGCTTTCATAGGTGTCCGGCACGTCGATCTGCACGGTGTCGACATCGTCGGCGAACCAGATTTCCCGCAACACGCCGGTTCCGACACGGTTGTCCCAGACCCAGCGCGTCATCAGCGGATAGCGGTCCGGGGCCGTGAAATGCAGGATTTCGGCGCCGAGATCGCGCATCCAGCGGTGTTCGCGGTCTTCCGGGAAGGTCGCGATGAACCGCGTGAGCCTCAAATCCGCCGTCTCCGGATCGGCCCAGCCGTCGAGCAGCCGGACGATCGCACGGTGCAGCACATCGTAACCATATTTGCCGATCCATGGCCCCACGCGCCGGCGCACCGGCGTGATGAAGGCCGCGAGGTCAAGAAACTCCGCCTCGGTCATCTCGCTGACGCGGCCCTTGCCGAGAAGTTCCTCGAACAGCGAAGCCTTGAGCACGAGCGCACTTACATAGCGCTCGACGCCGCCGGTCGGTTCCGCGGATTCGATCAGATGCTCCAGCGCCCTGCGCAGCCGCGGCCCCGACAGGTCCAGTACGGGACCTTGCGGGACTGGCTCCGGCGCGGGTTTTCGCGCAAGGCGAAACATTATTCCGCCGCCTCCAAGACCGGATTGCGGACCATGTTGAGCGCGGCCATCGCCGCCGCCTGCCCTTGGGCAATGGAATCGTCGATCGTCTCGGGCCCGGTCGCCGAACCGGCGACGAAGACGCCCGGCCGGTTGGTTTCGGCCAGATGTGCGTAGGTCGACGTCTTGTTGACGTAACCGTATTTGTTGAGGTCCACACCGAAGACCGCCGAAATCGTCATGTTGTCGACATTCGGATCCATGCCGATAGCGTGAACGACCATGTCGAACGGGATCGAGATCGGCCGTTTGACCAGAGTGTCTTCGCCCTTTACCAGAAGCCGCTTGCCGTCGGATGTCACCTCGGCGATGCGCGCCTTGATGTACTTGACCTTGTACTCTTCCTGGCTCGCCCAGTAGTAGTCGCCCTCGTAGAGGCCGAAGGTGCGGATATCCATGTAGTAGATGTAGACGTTGCAGTTCGGCAGCGACTCGCGGATCTCCATGGCGATATTGGCCGACACGGTGCAGCAGATTTTCGAGCACCATTCGCGCCCGATCTGGCGATCTCGCGAACCGACGCAAAGCAGGATCGCCACGCGATCCGGCTCGCGGCCATCGGACGGGCATTTGACGCCCGCACCCGAAGACAGCATCTGCTCGACCTGGGTTGTCGTGACGACGTCCGGATAGGTACCGAAGCCCCATTCCGGCTTGTTGACGCTGTCGAAATGCGTGAAGCCGGTGGTTAGGATCGTGGCGCCGGCCTCGATAGCCTTGCCGTTCTTCAGCGTCGCTTTGAAGTCGCCCGGATTGCCGTCGAACTTGTCCACGATCGTGCCGAGATGCACCTCGACCAGATCGTTGCCTTCCACACGCGAGACCATGCCGCCGATGGCGTCCTTTGCCCATTCGTGGCTCGGCACCAGCTTGGCGTAGCCGGAGAGGATCGGAGCGCCGCCGAGACGGTCCTCCTTCTCGACCATGACGACCTTCTGGCCGGCCGAAGCAAGCGCGTGGGCAGCAGACAATCCGGCGGGACCACCGCCTACGATAAGAACCGGCTTGGTCATTTCGCCTCCCCTGCCAGAGCCTTCGGTTTGACATATCCGGGACCGGACGTGATGGCGCGTTTCGGATCGTAGAGGGTCTCGATCTTCCCGACCTTGACGTCGTCCAGGTAGCTTTCGAATTCGGCTTTCGCCTTCTCCCAGTCGATGCCCATCTTCTCGAGCAGCGTCTCGAATGGCGAGGCATGCCAGTGCAACTGGGCGAGCTTGTAGGGATGGGCGCCGAGCGCCAGCGCGGCAAACTGGCAGTCCGCCATCACCGGCAGCGCATAGACCTTGTCGACCGCCTTGCCGATCCACTGGTTCTTGTCGAGCGTCGTTATGCAACCCGTATCATGGCCGATCATCACGTCGGAGCGTGCTTCTTCCACCGCGACGCGGATCTTGCGGTCGATCGCGAACGAACGGGTAAACTCGCGCTCGCCGATGATGTGGCGGAAGCCGAAACCGCAGCAGTCGTACCAGGTCGAATAGTCGATCACCTGCGCGCCCATTGTGTCGAGCAGGCCGGTCGTCACCGCAACGCGGTTTCCGTCGAGAACTGTGTCGTCATAGATGACGTCTTCGGGCACCATCTTGTAGACGTGGCAGGCCGGATGCACGGTCGCGCGGATGCCGCTGACATCGACGACCTGATGCTCCTTCAGCCGGTGGCGCATGACATGCAGCCACTCCGAATAGTGCACGATCTCCTCGGGGATCAGCAGCTTGCCGTCGATCAGGCGGCCGAGCTTGCCGAGGATCTTCTTCACCTCTTCGCGCAATTCCGCCGAATGCAGCAGGAAGCCGCGGATTTCCTTGTAGTTGCCGAAGGACGTGCCGCAATGGACCAGCGGATAGTAGGTTCCTTCCGGCAGGCCCTGCGATTTCGCCGACACATAGGCCTGGTGGAAATTGCGCAGGAACACGGCGGCAAGCGACACCACGTTGCCGATGCCCGAACCATGATAGTTCCAGGCCGTGCACGACGTCTGGTCGGTCTCGTCGAGATACGAGATGTCCATCTTGTTCATCAGCCACAGGACGGAGCTCGGATATCCCGGAATGTTGCCGCACTGGCCGCAGGACTTGTGATGCCACAGATTGTTGGTCGGGATTTTCTTGTCCCAGCCATAGAGCGTCTTGGCCATCACCGGCTCATGCACGTCGCCGACGCGGTGGACGACGATTTCGCCCTCCTTTTCCAGCTGCCACATGATGTCGCGGACGTCTTCCTTGCGCTCCTTGTTGGTCAGGAGCGCGCGCTTGTCGATCTTGGTCTCGACCCAGTCGGTGGCGCGCCGCGCTTCGTCGGGCGTCAGGTTGCTGGCCTGCCATTCGGCGCCGAAACCGCTGAATGCGCCGCTATTGCTGTCATTTCCTTGAGCCATGACTTCCTCCTTCGGTGTCGATGATGCAGCGGGAACATCCCGCCTCAGTCGTCGTCATCCTCGTCCTCGTTGTCCTCGAGCCACTCTTCCCATTCCTCACGCTTCTCATCCATCACGTCGGAAACGACATCGAACAGGTTCTCGTCGACCGTCTCCAGCTGATCGAGAACGCCCGTGGCTTCCCAGATGGTGTAAAGTTCGACGGAGGTCTTCAGATTGACCTCCCAAGCGGTGTCGAGCGTGTGCATCGTCGGCATCGGGATCGCCTTGCGCAGGATGTTCAGCGGCGCGTCGATGCGGCTGACATTCGGCCCCCAGTCGGGGAAGGCTTCCTTGGTGATCATGTTCGGCGCGAGCTGATTGCCCGTCGAGATCACCTTGAGCAGAACGCGCGAGAACGGCCGCAGCACTTCCTTGGCCGACTCCATCCCGTGCTTGATCGCAACCTCGCGCATGATCATGACCAGCCCGCCCGGTGAATTTTCGAACGGGCAGCGCGCCGCGCAGGTGTAGCACTGGGCGCAGGCCCAGATCTTTTCCTGCATCGCGTCGTAGATACCCTCGAGATTCTCGGTCCACAGAAGCTGGACGATCTCGCGCGGCGAATAGTCGTAGTAATGCGCCGACGGGCAGGTTGCGGTGCAGATCCCGCAATTCAGGCAGCCATGAATTTCGTGGTCATAGACCGCGTGGCTGCGAATATCGTCGAAGATTTCCTCGAGATCCTCACGCGACACCACAGGTGCCTCGGAAACCGGATCACTGATCTGGGCGTGGGCGGTCAATTTCTCCTCCAGATACCGATGCCCCCGGTGCGTTTGCCTAGTAGGTCAGCACCTTGGCGTCATCGTTTTCCATGATTTCCTCGATGACCTTCGCGCCGCCGACGATCCCCTCGCATTCGGGAATGAGGTCTTCTTCGGTCATGTCGAACAGGTCGAGATTGGGCGAGCAGCAATAGAACTTCGCCCCCGCGTCATGCGCGTCCTTGATGAAATCGTAAACGGTCTTAGGCGAGCCGGGCTTTACGACCAGTTTTTCGGCCACGCCCTTTTTCATCAGCTTGCCGGCAGTCGCCGTGCAGATCACGTCGACTTCATAATCCATGGCAGCCGCCACGGTCGCCTGAAAAAACGGCGCTCCGAGCTCTTCACCATTGCTCGGATCGGTATTCACCATGACGATAATGAGTTTATCCGCCAATGCTCTCTCCCATATTGTGCGACGGGTCGGATTCTCCCGGTCCGGTTGGCACCCGTATCGCAATTGGAAAACAATACATGTCAAAAATGGAATATGCAAACAGGAAATCCGCTTTTCCGACTTTACGGCAAGCGACTGTGTAATCCCGATTTACATCAGCCCGGTATGCAGGCTGATGCCGACCATGAGCTCGCTCAGCACATCCGCGACCTCGCCCTGCACGGCGCCCAGCGCCTCCAGAGATTCGACAGTGTTGTCAGGCGTTTCCGCGAACTCCATGATCAGATCCTCGGCCATTCCGCGCTTCATGCCGGGATGCCCGACGAAGCCGAGGCAATTTCCGCGCACCGAAAAGACCAGCGGTTCACCCGCCTCGTCCGCCGCCAAAATTTCCGCATCGGCGGGCAGGACCGGACGGTCGCGCAGATAGAGCGCGAGCGGAAATGTGGCAGGCATATGACCGCCGAGCAGACCCGGAGCGGCGGCTTTCGCGGTCGTTACGTCGAATCGCAGCGGTGCGTCATCGGCGCCGCCGCCGCTCGCGGCCGCGAGGATGAGGGCACCGAGTTCGATCCCGATCACCGGCAGGCCGGCATCGAGGAATGCCTTCACCAGGCGCAACTCGGGGCCCATGCTCGGCAGGAGATGGCCGCTGACCATGCCATATGGCCCGCCGCCGAGCAGCATCAACCCGTCGAAGCCGATCGTTTCCGACGGTATCGTGCCGCCCGCCGCAAATGGCCGGCTATAGAGAAAGCGGATGTTGCGCCCCTCGAAATGATCTTCCATCAGGCCGAGATATTCGGCCTCCGTATGCTGGATGACGCAAACGGTTTTCATCGTGAAATACTTCTCCCCGCCGCGCGATCAGGCCGGCGCATGTGCAGCGGCCATGATGGCGGTCGCGATGTCTGCGCCGGTGATGCCCGGCATTTCGATCTGATGTGTTTTCATCGCCGCGTCCGCGGCCGCCGCAAGGGCTTCCTCTGACAGGTCGACGCCGTGCAAATCGGCCGCCAACGTGTCTGCGCCTTCGGGCGGAAGACAGGTGAAGTCGCCCGAGATCATCAACTCGCTGACTTTTCCGTCGAGACCGAGCAAATGCACCCGGATCAGGCCGCCCGGCGCCTTGTGCATGCTTTCGGTGAGATGCCGGCCTTCCGAGATTTTCACGCCGAGTTCGACGAGCTTGCGGCCCTGGAGATTGGTCCATGCGGGATCGGTCAGGTCCTTCTCCGCCTGTTCGATCGCCGCCCATTCCTCCGCCGTCGGCTCCGTCTCGACCGGATCGACGCCGAGAACGTCGCCGCAATTGGACAGGAACAGTTTCTTCAGCCGCGCCCGGTCCGGCAGTTCGGCGAGTTCCTTGACCATCGTCGTCATGTAGTCGTCCAGCGTCTGGCGCAGCTTGTCGCGGAACTTCTCGCTCGGCACCTTGAGGCAGCGCGCCATCGTCTCGGTGTCGAAATCGAACATGAAACTGCCGACCATGACGGTCGCCTCGCCGATGCTCGCCGCCCCGGTGCCGCCGATCTTGCGGCCGTTCACCTGGATATCGTTGACCGGCCGGTAATTGGCGTTGACGCCGAGCTGCTTGTAGGTGCGCACCACCGGCTCGATGAACATCGGATAGAGATTCATCGCGAATTCCGGCGCCTTCTTGCGCGGATAGATGAAGTGCGTGAACAGCTGGTTGCGGTCGAGATAGACAGCGCCGCCGCCAACGTGGCGCCGGTAGATCGGCAGGTTCCGCGACGTGCAGAACGCCTCGTCCACTTCCCGGGCGATCTCCTGGTGCATGCCGACGCACACATAGGGTTCTTCCGGGGATACGAGCGACAGAACCGGGTCGCTGCTCTCGGTGATGGTTTCGGCGAGGCCGTGATAGACGGCCTGGCTGCGCAGTGCGGAAACCACGCCGAAATCGATGACCCGAAGCTTCATGTCTGCCTCCCTGCAACGCACGCGCGGGTATTCGCGTGGCTACCCGAGATTTTCCTACATGGAAGGCAATGTCAAACACACATTCCAGAAACGGAATGCATTCTGATCCGCCGCCGCCGGGCACAACGTCCTCAGGCCGGCTCCCGCTCGGCGCGTTTCCGCATCGGCGAGATGCCGTAGGACCGCCTGAAAGCGCGCGAAAACGCCGCGACCGAGGAAAAACCGGTGCGCGACGCGATCTCGGTCATCGGAAGCCGCGTATCGAGCACCAGCCGCCGCGCCGCATTGATCCTGAGCGACAGGAAATAGGCGCCCGGCGTCTGGCCGATTTCCTTGCGGAACAATTGTTCCAGCCCGCGCGGCGAAATGGAAACGCGCCGCGCGATCGCGGCGATCGTCACCGGCTTTTCGATGCAGAGTTCCATCGCGCGGATCGCCTGCATGACGCGCGGATCGTGGTTGCCCGCCGGCCCGAACGATACCGGCGCCTGCGCGTCGCTTGCGCCACGCGAGGCCTCGTAGACGAAGGCGCTCGCGACATCGAGCGCCGCCGCCATCCCGGCGCATCGGCGGATCAGGTCGATCATCATGTCGAATGTCGGCGACGCCCCGGCCGTCGTGATGAAACGCCCGTCAGCGACGGCACGGTCGGGGCGCAGGTCGATTGCGGGAAACGCGGTGGCGAATTCCTCGAAATCCTCCCAGTGGGTCGTCGCGCGCCGGCCGTCGAGCAGCCCCGCCCGGGCGATCAGCCATGCGCCGGATTCGATCCCTATCGTCAGCTCGGCATTCTGGGATGCCCGCACGATCCGCGAAAGCATGCGCCGGTCGCGCATTTCGAACGCCCGGAACCCCGCGACGACGGCCAGCACATTCCGTTTTTCGCCGGGATCGATACGGCCCGACACCGGCCACGGCGTCCCGGCCGAAGTCAGCGGATCGTCGTCGTCGAGCGACAGAAAGCGCCACGCAAAAACCGTCCGCCCGCAGACCCGGTTGGCGGCGCGCAGCGGGTCACCGGCGCAGGCAAGCGTCATCATCGACGACCCCGGCAACACCAGAATGTCGACCTTGACTGGCGCGTCACCGGCCGCGGGAACCGAAAGCAGTTCGTATTCTGTCATTTTATTTTCGTAAAATGAAAAGCAGTTTTCGGCAAGCCGGGCACCATGCGGGCGGGAACGAACAGGGAGGCCCGCAATGCCGCTCACCATGAACCGCGAAGTCTTCATCACCTGCGCCATAACCGGCTCGGGCGGCACCCAGGACCGCAGTCCCCGGGTCCCGCGGTCGCCGCGCGAAATTGCCGACAGCGCCATCGAAGCGGCCAAGGCCGGTGCGGCCATCGTCCACTGCCATGTGCGCGATCCCGAAACCGGCGCGCCGCGCCGCGACATCGCGCTCTACCGCGAAGTGACCGAACGCATCCGCGACGCCGATGTCGACGTTGTTCTCAACCTGACTGCCGGCATGGGCGGCGACATGGTGTTCGGCCCGACAGAAAGCCCCCTGCCCCTGAAACAGCGAGGTACGGACATGGCAGGCGCTGCCGAGCGTGTCGCCCATGTCGCCGAATGCCTGCCGGAAATCTGCACGCTCGACTGCGGCACGATGAATTTTGCCGAGGCCGATTACGTGATGACCAACACGCCCGGCATGCTGCGCGCCATGGGCGCGATGATGACCGAGCTTGGCGTCAAGCCGGAAATCGAGGCGTTCGATACAGGTCATTTGTGGTTCGCCAAGCAACTCGTGTCGGAAGGCATTCTGAAGGACGACGCGCTGGTGCAGCTCTGCATGGGCGTGCCCTGGGGGGCGCCGAACGACCTCAACACCTTCATGGCGATGGTCAACAACGTGCCTTCAAACTGGACATGGTCGGCCTTCTCGCTTGGCCGCCACCAGATGGCCTATGTCGCCGCGGCGGTTCTGGCCGGCGGTAATGTCCGCGTCGGGCTCGAGGACAATCTATGGCTCGACAAGGGTGTGCTTGCGACCAACGCGCAACTGGTCGATCGCGCCGTGACGATCGTGGAAAACATGGGCGCGCGCGTGCTCGGCCCCGCCGAG
The DNA here is from genome assembly GCF_014904745.1 of Oricola nitratireducens. Lineage (GTDB taxonomy): Bacteria > Pseudomonadota > Alphaproteobacteria > Rhizobiales > Rhizobiaceae > Oricola > Oricola nitratireducens. Next base: position 91,694 of record NZ_JACZCS010000035.1, on the reverse strand, counting down.
GTGCGCGAAAAGCTCGGGCTCGTGAAGCGGGCGCCGAAATAATTCCCGCGAGTTCGGAGGGAGGCGAGAATGGAAAAAGTCAAATTCACCGCCATGAAGGACGGCGACAGGGAGGACTACGAATTCCTCACTGCCCACGAGATCGACTATGCCGCGAAGACGGGCGAACGCCTGCTGCAGGCGCTCGTCGCACTCGATGAAAGCCTGTCCGGCTATCAGGTCACCCGGCTCGGCCATTCGTTGCAGAGCGCGACACGGGCATGGCGCGACGGCGCCGACATTGACTGGGTGGTCTCCGCCCTGCTGCACGACATCGGCGACATCTATGCGCCCTACAACCACGATGAATACGCGGCCGCGATCCTCCGTCCCTACGTACGCGAGCAATGCACCTGGGTGATCGAAAAACACGGCGATTTCCAGCGCCTTTACTATGCCCACCATCTCGGCGGCGACCGCAACGTGCGCGAAAAATTCCGCGGCCACCCTTATTTCGAAGATTGCGCCGAGTTCTGCGAACGCTGGGACCAGTCGAGCTTCGACCCGCATTACGACCACGAGAGCATCGCGTTCTTTCGCGGCATGGTCGACGAGGTCTTCGCTCGCAAGGCTTATGACCCGGCGGTGATCCGCGCCGGCGAGCGCGTGCCGCTTGTCGATCCTGAGCGCGCGGCGGAAAGGACAGGGAAATGACGACCAGAAAAAAAGCGGCCATCATCGGCGGCGGCGTGATCGGCGGCGGTTGGGCAGCCCGCTTCCTGCTCAACGGCTGGGATGTCGTCATCTCCGATCCCGATCCCGACGCCGAGCGCAAGATCGGCGAAGTGCTCGCCAATGCGCGCCGCTCGCTGCCCGCCCTGTCGGACTGCACGGTCCCGCAGGAAGGAAACCTGCACTTTGCGTCCTCGATCAAGGACGCCGTGCAGGATGCCGGCTGGATTCAGGAAAGCGTGCCCGAGCGGCTCGACCTCAAGCACAAGGTCTTCGCCGAAATCCAGGAACATTGCCCGCCGGATGCGTTGATCGGCTCCTCGACCTCCGGCTTCAAGCCTTCAGAACTGCAGCAGTGCGTGAAGAAGCCCAACCAGATCTTCGTCGCGCACCCCTTCAACCCGGTCTATCTCCTGCCGCTGGTCGAGCTTGTCGGAGCGCCGGATACTGTCGAGCGCGCGAAGGCCGTTCTCGACGCTATGGGCATGAAGCCGCTGATCGTCCGCAAGGAGATCGACGCCCATATCGCCGACCGGTTTCTCGAGGCGGTCTGGCGCGAGGCTCTGTGGCTGGTGAAGGACGGCATCGCGACCACGGAAGAGATCGACGACGCGATCCGCTTCGGTTTCGGCCTGCGCTGGGCGCAGATGGGCCTGTTCGAGACCTATCGGATCGCCGGCGGCGAAGCCGGCATGAAACACTTCATCGCCCAGTTCGGTCCTTGCCTCGAATGGCCGTGGACCAAGCTGATGGACGTGCCCGAACTGACCGACGAGCTGATCGACACCATCGCCGGCCAGTCGGACGCCCAGTCGGGCATGCACTCGATCCGCGAGCTCGAACGCATTCGCGACGACAACCTCGTCTCGATGATGCGCGCCCTGAAGGCGCGGAACTGGGGCGCCGGCGCGCTCCTCGCGGATCATGACGAGCGGATCAAGCCGCCCCTGCCCTCCGACATCACGCAACCGCTGCAGACGCTGCATCGCGTCATTCCGATCGACTGGACCGACTATAACGGCCACATGAACGAAAGCCGCTACGGCCAGGTCTTCTCCGACGCCGGCGATGTCGTGATGGCAATGGTCGGCGCGGACGCGGAATATATCGACGGCGGCATGTCCTACTTCACCGTCGACAACCACATCCGCTATCTCGCGGAATCCGTGGCCGGCGACGAGATCCGCGTTCGCACGCAGGTGCTGGAGGCGAAAGGCAAGAAGCTGCGCATGTATCACGAGATGCTGCGCGCCGACGGCGAACTGCTCGCGACCTGCAACCAGCTCCTGATCCATGTCAGCCTGGAAACGCGGCGCTCCTGCGATCCGGCGCCGCATGTCCTGGCGAAAATCGATGCGCTCGGCGAGGCGCAGGCCAAGCTGCCACAACCGGAAAGCATGAGGTAACAGTCATGGATTTCGGCCTATCCGAGGAACAGACACTCATCGCGCAGACCACGCGCGCCTTCGTCGAGAACGAACTCTATCCGCACGAGGCGGAAATCGAGCGGACGGGACATCTCGACATGGACCTCGTTCGCGAATTGCAGAAAAAGGCCATCGAAGCCGGCCTCTATGCCGCCAATATTCCGGAAGAGTTCGGCGGCGCCGGTCTCGATACGCCGACATGGCTACTCTACGAGAAGGAACTCGGGCGCGCCAATTACGCGTTACACTGGACCTGTGTCGCGCGCCCCTCCAACATCCTGTGCGCCGGCACGCCCGAACAGCGCGAGAAATATCTCCTGCCCTGCGTGCGTGGCGAGAAATGGGACTGCCTCGCAATGACCGAGCCCGGCGCAGGCTCCGACCTCCGCGGCATGAAGGCGACCGCGAAAAAAGACGGCGACGATTGGGTGCTCAACGGTACCAAGCACTTCATCAGCCACGCCGACATCGCTGATTTCACCATCACCTTCATGGCGACCGGCGAGGAAGATACGCCGCGCGGCAAGAAGAAGCTCATCACCGCCTTCTTCGTCGACAAGGGCCACCCGGGCTTTGCCGTGCGCGACGGCTACCGCAACGTCTCGCATCGCGGCTACACCAACGCGATCCTCGAATTCGACAATTGCCGCCTGCCCGCAAGCGCCGTGCTCGGCGAAGTGCACAAGGGCTTCGAGGTCGCCAACGACTGGCTCGGCGCGACCCGCCTGCAGGTCGGCGCGACATGCCTCGGCCGCGCCGAACGCGCCTTTGCCCACGCCGTCGATTATGCCGCCGGCCGCCAGCAGTTCGGCCAGCCGATCGGCAAATTCCAGGGCGTCTCCTTCAAGCTCGCCGACATGGCCGTCGAGATGAAGGCCGCCGAACTGATGATCCTCGAAGCCGGCTGGAAGGTCGACCAGGGAACCGTCACCGACGCCGACATGGCGATGGCGAAACTCAAGGCGACCGAGATGCTCGCCATGGTCGCCGACGAGGCGATCCAGATCCATGGCGGCATGGGCCTGATGGACGAACTGCCGCTTGAGCGCATCTGGCGCGACGCGCGCATCGAGCGCATCTGGGAGGGAACGTCCGAAATCCAGCGCCACATCATCTCGCGCGCGCTGCTGCGGCCGCTCGGCGCCTGATGCGCTCGCTGGAACGCCTGCTCAGGCCGAAATCCGTCGCCGTCTTCGGCGGCGGCTGGGCCGCGGCGGTCATCCGCCAGACGCAGCGCATGGGCTTTGCCGGCGAAATATGGCCGGTTCATCCGGAAAAGGAGACCATCGAGGGCCTGCCTGCATACCGCTGCGCAGCCGATCTTCCCTCCGCGCCCGACGCCGTCTTCATCGGCGTCAATCGCAACGCCTCCGTTCACCTCGTGCGCGAGCTTTCAGAACGCGGCGCGGGCGGCGCGGTCTGCTTCGCCTCCGGCTTTCGCGAGGCCGGCGCCGACGACGCCGACGGCGAACGCCTGCAGGAGGAACTGGTCGCCGCCGCCGGAAACATGCCGATCCTCGGTCCGAACTGCTATGGCCTGATCAACTATTGCGACGGCGCCCTGTTGTGGCCGGACCAGCATGGTGGCATGCGTCTCCCCGAAAGCGCGCGCGGCGCGGCCATTGTCACGCAGTCCTCCAACATCGCCATCAACATGACGATGCAGGCGCGCGGTCTTCCGCTTTCCTATGTCGTGACTGCCGGCAACCAGGCGCAGACAGGTCTCTCCGAGATCGCCATCGGCCTGATCGAGGACGAGCGGGTGTCCGTCCTCGGCCTGCATATCGAGGGCTTCGACAGCGTCGCCGGTTTCGAGCGCTTGGCGAAACACGCACGCGAATTGAAGAAGCCGATCGTCGCGATGAAACTCGGAAAATCCGAACAGGCGCGCGCCGCGACCGTCTCCCACACCGCGTCTCTGGCCGGCGCGGACGCCGCCTCCGACGCCTTCCTCGCCCGCCTCGGCATCGGCCGCGTTGCCTCGATCCCCGCCTTCATGGAAGTACTGAAGCTGCTGCATGTCACCGGCCCGCTCGACGGCAGAGACATCGCCTCGATGAGTTGTTCCGGCGGCGAGGCATCGATCATGGCCGACAGCGCCGCAGGCCGGCGCGTCACCTTCCGGCCGCTTTTTCCGGACCACAGGACTGCCATCAGGCAAACGCTCGGACCGCTGGTCGCCGTCGCCAACCCGCTTGACTATCACACCTTCATCTGGAACGACGCGCCGGCCATGACGGCCACGTTCTCGGCCATGGTTTCCGGCGGCTTCGACCTTAATTTCCTTGTCCTCGATTTCCCGCGCGCCGACCGATGTTCCGATGCCGACTGGCGCGCGACCGTCTCCGCCTTCGAGACGGCATTGAAGGCGAACGGCGCGAAGGGCGCTATCCTCGCTTCGCTGCCGGAAAACCTCTCCGAGAACTGGGCAGCCGACATCATGGCGCGCGGCATCGCGCCGATGCAGGGCATCGACGAGGCGTTCGATGCGGCCGAGGCCGCCGCTGCCATTGGCGCGGCATGGAAACGGCCCTTCCCCGCCGCGGTCGCCGCTAAAGCGGGAGAAGGCGGCAAGACGCACACACTCGACGAAGCCGAGGCCAAGGCGCGGCTGGCAGTTTCCGGCCTGCCGGTTCCCCAAGGATGCCGCGCCGCCACCGCCGCCGAAGCCGTAGCGGCCGCCGATGCTCTTGGATATCCCGTCGCCCTGAAGGCGCTTGGCATTGCCCACAAGTCGGAGCGCGGCGCGGTCCGCCTCGGTCTTCGCGACGCCGAATCCGTCCGCGAAGCGGCGGACGCCCTCGCCCCGATCGGAACCGGTCTCTTTGTCGAGCGCATGGTCGAGGGCGGCGTCGCCGAGCTGATCGTCGGCGTCACGCGCGACCCACTATTCGGTCCGATTGTGACGGTCGGTAGCGGAGGCATCCTCGTCGAATTGCTCGAAGACAGTCGCACCCTGCTGTTGCCCGCCACGCGTGACGAGATCGAAACAGCGATCCGCGCGCTGAAACTATTTCCGCTGCTCGACGGTTATCGCGGCCGGCCGAAGGCCGATATCGAAGCCGCCATCGACGCCATTGAGGCCATCGCCCGCTTTGCGGTCGAAAACGCCGGCAAACTCGTCGAAATGGATATCAATCCGCTGATCGTCTGCGAGATCGGCAAGGGGGCGGCAATCGCCGACGCCCTGATCGTGCTACAGGAGGACCCGCAATGAACGACGTCGTGCGCACCCGCCGCGAAGGCGCCATCCTCGAGGTGACACTCGACCGCCCGAAGGCGAACGCCATCGATCTCGCCACGTCGCGCCTGATGGGCGAGACGTTCAAGGCCTTTCGCGACGATCCCGATCTGCGCGTCGCCATCGTCCGGACGGCGGGCGACAAGTTCTTTTCCGCCGGATGGGATCTCAAGGCGGCCGCCAATGGTGACGCCGTCGACGGCGATTACGGCGTCGGCGGTTTCGGCGGCATTCAGGAACTGCGCGGCATGAACAAGCCGGTGATCGCCTGCGTCAACGGCATGGCGGTCGGCGGCGGTTTCGAACTCGCATTGTCTTGCGACCTCATCTTTGCCTCGGCGCAGTCCTCCTTCGCGCTGCCAGAGATCCGCGCCGGGACGCTTGCCGACGCAGCCACCGTCAAACTGCCGAAGCGCATTCCCTACCATGTCGCCATGGACCTGCTGTTCACCGGCCGCTGGATGGACGCCGAGGAAGCCCACCGCTGGGGCCTCGTCAACGAGATCCTGCCGGACAACGATGCCCTGACCGACCGCGTCTGGAAGATCGCCCGGCTGCTCGAAAGCGGGCCGCCGCTCGTCTTCGCCGCGATCAAGGAGGTCGCGCGCGAGGCCGAGGCGATGAATTTCCAGGAGGCGATGAACTGGATCACCAAGCGCAAGTTCCCGACCGTCGACGAACTCTACGATTCCGATGACAATCTGGAAGGCTTTCGCGCCTTTGCCGAGAAACGCGAACCGGTCTGGAAAGGCCGCTGAAGGAAGCGCTCAGTTAGCCGCTTCGACCGTTTCCTTGAACTTGTTGAAGAACTGCCCAGCCAGACGGTTCGCCGTCGAGCTGATCAGCCGGCTACCGAGCTGGGCGATCTTGCCGCCGACATCGGCTTTCGCCGTGTAGCGCAGGATCGTTGCGTCGCCGTCCTCCTCCAATTCGACATCGGCTCCGCCCTTGGCGAACCCGGCAACCCCGCCGCTGCCCTCCCCGGTCAGCGAGAACCGGTCCGGCGCATTAGACTTGTCGAGCGTCACATTGCCGCCGAATTTCGCCTTCACCGGGCCGATTTTCAGCGTCACCTTCGCTTCCAGTTCGGTGTCGGAATGCTTGATCAGCTCTTCGCAGCCGGGAATGCTTTGCTTCAGGATATCCGGATCGTTGAGCGCATCGTAGACGCGCGCCCGCGGAGCTTCGATCCGGATTTCGTCTTTCATTTCCATGGATTGTCCTCTTTCATCCGCAGCAGGATCGGCCGTTCAGCATCGCCTCGACTGCCAGTTTTTCTGTTTCGTTTTCGGGAGTCTGCATGACGCCGGGCGAAGGCGCGAAAAGGATTACGAGTAACGCCCGCAGACGCCGGACCATGTCGGTCATGAACCTGTCCCCGCCTCTGCCGCAGCCTGCCGCTGACGGCTGCGCCGGACCAGCACAATTTCGGTCAGGATCGACAATGCGATCTCGTCCGGCGTGATCGCGCCGATATCGAGGCCGGCCGGCGCCTTGAGAGCGGCGAGCCGGTCCGCGTCGACGCCCTTGTCACGCAGCTTGGCTCCGATTGCCGCCGCTTTCGCCTTGCTGCCGACAAAGGACACATGCGCCGACGGAACCGACAGCGCGGCGCTCAGCGCCGCCTCGTCACCGCGACCCTGCGTCGAGACGACGAGATATTTTTCAGTGGTTTCAGCCGTCTCGATCATGAAGCCGTCGATACGCGCATCGGCGTTGGCAAACACCCCCTGCTCATCCCCCGGCGCACAGACCGTAACGTGGTAGCCGAAGCGTGGCGCGATGTCGGCGAGCGCCACCGCCACCGGGCTCGACCCGAGGATCACGATCCCCGGCGATGGCAGCACCGGCTCGATGAAGACATCCATCGTGCCCTTGCTCGGGCACATGTTGCGCGCAAACCGCACGCCTTCCTTTTCGGTGCCGGCCGATACGCCGTGTTCGGCAAGCATGTCTTCCGGCTGCACCGAGACAAAACGCGCCTGTCCGTCGGCGATCGCGTCCTTGGCTGCTTTCAGCACGGCGCCGCGCGCGCAGCCACCGCCAATCCAGCCCTCCATGATCGTGCCGTCGGCGCGAATGATCGCCTTGGCGCCCGCCTTCGCCGCCGTCGCAGCGACCGTGCGAACCACAGTTGCTAGGACGAAGGCTTCGCCGGCGTTTCGAAGCTCGGCAGCCTGTTTGAGAATGTCAGATTTCTGTCCCATGGGGGCCTCCATCAGATCCCGTTCAGCCACGGCTCGAGCGCGGCGAGATCATCGAGCGTGTTGGCAGCGGCGAAATGGTCGAGATAGGGCAGCGCGGCCGCCATGCCGCGCGCCACCGGCTCGTAGCCTTCCCAGCCTTTCAGCGGATTGAGCCAGACGATGCGCGCGCCGCGCCGTTTCAGCCGCGCGAGCGCGTCGGCGACCATCTCCGGCGGATCGGTATCGTAACCGTCGGACAGGATAATCACGACGCTGCGCCCGTTGACCGATTGCGCCGCATATTGCGCGTTGAAGATTTTCAAATTGGCGCCGATCCTAGTGCCGCCGCCGAAGCCTTGCGCCATGATCGACAGGCGATTGACGGCGCGCATCGTGTCGGAGTCGCGCAACGCGTCGGAGATGCGCACGAGTTGCGTGTGGAACAGATAGGCGTCGGTCGCCTGGTCCGCCGACACCAGTCCCTTGAGAAAGGCGAGAAACACCCGCGCATAGACTGTCATCGAGCCGGACACGTCGAGCAGGGCGACAATCCGCGCCGGCCGGTCAGGCCGCGTCTTGTAGAAAAGGTCGATCGGTTCGCCACCGCGATTGACGCTGCGGCGCAGGATCTTGCGCATGTCGAGCACTGCACCGCGCGCCGCTGCCTTCCGCCGCCGCGATCGCCGGTCGCGGATGCTTTTCGCGATCCGCTCGGCGACCTGTTCCGCCCGTTCAAGATCCTCTGGCGTCATCAGCTTCCGCAGATCGGTCTTTTCGATCGTGCTGACCCTGGAGGCGATCAACTGCCCGGTGCCTGCGCGGCCGGCCTCTCCCTCGGTACCGTCATCGGGGGTGTCGGCTTCGCCCGCCTCGTCGCTCGCGCCTGAAGCCAGCCGGTAATTGCCGGCGCCCTTTGCCTGCATGTTGTGCGCCGAATGGGTCACGGAAGCTCCCCCGCGCTTGCGGCCCCGGTTGCGCCAATAGGCGTCGAACAACTCGTCGAAGCGCATCTCCTGGTCGGCGTCGCCGGCGCAGATCGCTTTCAGGGCCGACCGCACTTCGCCGATGTCGCCGGCGTCGACCGCGCCGAGCGCAGCAAGCGCGGTCTCGGTCTCGTTCAGGCCGGCGGGAATCCCGTTCATGCGCAGATGCGCCATGAAGCCCGCCATCCGTTCGGCGGGTCCCTGCGCGCGTTCCGGAAACCGGGTGACCTGCATTCATGCCGCCTTTCCGGCGAGACGCTGCTGCACTTCCTTCGGCACGGCAGCGCGGTCGCGTTCGGTCTTCAAGAGGCAGACCAGCGTCGCCTGCGTCTGCACGGGGTCGTCGGCCAGATCGTTGACGCCGAGGCCGGCGAGCGCCGCCGCCCAGTCCAGCATCTCGGCGATACCCGGCTTTTTCTCCAGTTCTTCCCTGCGCAGCGCCTGCACGAAACCGACGATTTGCTCGGCGAGCCGGGCCTCGATGTCCGGGCAGCGCCTGGCCAGGATCGCCATTTCGGTGCGGCGGTCGGGATAGTCGACGAAATTGTAAAGACAGCGCCGCCTCAGCGCGTCGGAGAGATCGCGCGCGCCGTTCGCCGTCAGGATGACGTGCGGGCGCGTCTTCGCCTCGATCGTCCCGATCTCCGGGATAGTGATCTGGAAATCGGACAGGACTTCCAGGAGATAGGCCTCGAATTCCTCGTCGGCCCGGTCGATCTCGTCGATCAGCAGCACGGCCGGCTTTTCCTGCCGGATCGCTTCCAGAAGCGGCCTCTGCAGCAGGAACTTTTCCGAGAAGATATGGTCCTCGATCTCGTCGGACGGCTTGTGGTCTTCCGCCGCCGCCCGGATCGACAAGAGCTGGCGTTGATAGTTCCACTCGTAAATGGCGTGCGACGCGTCCAGCCCTTCGTAGCATTGCAGCCGGATGAGCTTCGCGCCCTGCAATTCGGCGAGTGTCTTGGCGATCTGCGTCTTGCCAACCCCCGCCGGCCCTTCGAGCAATAGCGGCTTACCCAGCGTCACCGCCAGGAAAAGCGCCATCGCCAGGTCGTCGGACGCGACATAGCCCGCGCTGGACAGGTCTGCCTGCAAGGATTGCCAGGTCATCATCTTCTCCGGAGGCATCCGGGGACTTGCCCCCGGATGCGCGTTGGCCGGATCACGCTCAGCCGTGCAGGCCGAGGTCACGCGCGATCTTCCAGATGCGCCAATGATCGTGCGGCATATGGGCCTGTTTGAGGCCGAACGGCCGGAATGCGTCATGGACAGCGTTGGAGAAGGCCGGGACCGAGCCGACATTCGGGCTTTCGCCCACGCCCTTCGCGCCGATCGGATGATGCGGGCTGGGCGTCACCGTGTGGTCGGTCGTGTAATGCGGCGTTTCCCATGACGTCGGGATGAAGAAATCCATCAGCGTACCGGTCTTGACGTTGCCCATGTCGTCATAAGCGAGCTCCTGGCCCATCGCGATGGCATAACCCTCGGTTGCGCCGCCATGCACCTGCCCTTCGATGATCATCGGGTTGATGCGGGTGCCGCAGTCGTCCAGCGCATAGAACTGGCGGATTTCGTGCTCGCCCGTGTCGACGTCGATCTCCATGACGCAGATATAGGCGCCGAACGGATAGGTCATGTTCGGCGGGTCGTAATAGCTGACCGCCTCCAGACCCGGCTCGAGACCGGGGATCGCCTGGTTGTAGGACGCGAACGCGATTTCCTTCATGGTCTTGAAGCGCTCGGGCGCGCCCTTGACCATAAAACGGTCGATGTCCCACTCGACGTCGTTGTCATGCACCTCGAGCAGATAGGCCGCGATCATCTGCGCCTTTGCGCGGATTTTCCGGCCGGCCATTGCGGTGGCTGCGCCGGCGACCGGCGTCGAACGCGAGCCGTAAGTGCCGAGTCCATAGGGCGCGGTGTCGGTGTCGCCCTCCTCGATGGTGATGTCGTCGGCGGAAATCCCGATCTCCGATGCAAGGATCTGCGCGAATGTCGTCGCATGCCCCTGCCCCTGGCTGATCGTGCCGAGCCGCGCTATCGCCGATCCGGTTGGATGGATCCGGATTTCGCAGCTATCGAACATGCCGAGGCCGAGAATATCGCAATTCTTGACCGGCCCTGCGCCGACGATTTCGGTGAAGTGGCAGAGGCCAATGCCGAGCAGCTTGCGCGTCTCGCCGCGCTTGAACGCTTCGACCCGCTCGGCCTGTTCCTTGCGCAACTCGGTATAACCGACCGCGCTGAGCGCCTTGTCCCAGGCAGTGTGGTAGTCGCCGGAATCATACTCCCAGCCGAGCGCCGACTGATACGGGAACTGCTCCTTCTTGATGAAGTTCTTGGCGCGCAATTCGGCCGCATCCATTCCGAGCTCGATGGCGAGAACCTCGATCATCCGCTCGATGAAATAGGCCGCCTCCGTCACCCGGAACGAGCAGCGATAGGCGACGCCGCCCGGCGCCTTGTTGGTATAGATCCCGTCGACCGCCAGATAAGCCGTCGGAATGTCGTAGGAGCCGGTGCAGATGTTGAAGAAGCCGGCCGGGAACTTGGTCGGATCGGCGCAGGCGTCGAAAGCACCGTGGTCCGCCGTCACATGGCACCACAAGCCGGTGATCTTGCCGTCCTTGGTCGCTGCGATCTTGCCCTTCATCCAGTAATCGCGGGCGAACGCCGTCGCCATCAGATTATCCATCCGGTCCTCGACCCACTTGACCGGCACGCCGGTAACGATCGAGGCGACGATGGCGCAAATATAGCCCGGATAGACACCGACCTTGTTACCGAAGCCGCCGCCGATATCCGGCGAGATGATGCGGATATTGTGCTCCGCGATCCCCGAGATCAGCGAAGCCACCGTGCGCACCGCATGCGGTGCCTGGAAGGTGCCGTGGACGGTCAGCTTGCCGTTCACCTTGTCCATCGAGGCAACGCAGCCGCAGGTCTCCAGCGGGCACGGATGGGTGCGGTGGTAATAGACCATCTCTTCCGCCACGACATCGGCCGATCCGAGTACGGCGTCGGTCGCGTCCTTGTCGCCCTGTTCCCAGGTGAAGATGTGGTTGTGGTGCCGGCGCGGCCCATGCGCGCCCTCCGTCTTGCCGGCGAGGTCCTCGCGCAGCACCGGCGCGTCGTCTGCCTGCGCCTTGAACGGATCGACGACGACGGGAAGCTCCTCGTATTCGACCTCGACCAGCTCGACGGCATCCGCCGCGATATAGCGGTCCTCGGCGACGACGAAGGCCACTTCCTGCCCCTGGAAGAGCACCTTGCCGTCGGCGAGGACCATCTGGACGTCGCCGGCAAGCGTCGGCATCCAGTGCAGATTGAGGGGACGAAGGTCATCGGCCGTCAGCACGGCGATGACGCCGGGAATGGCCTTGGCCTTGTCCGCGTTGATGGATTTGACGCGGGCATGGGCATAGGGGCTGCGGACGAAATCGCCGAACAGCATGCCCGGCAGTTTCAGATCGTCTACATAGTTGCCCTTGCCCTGGGTGAAACGTGCGTCCTCGACGCGCTTGCGTGCCGTGCCGAGACCCTTGAGGGCTTCTGCGCGTTCGGCTTTCGGGGGAGTCATCTCGTTCATTGTGCTGCCTCCTTGGCGGCGTTCAGTTCAGCCGCGGCGGCGAGAATTGCCTTGACGATGTTCTGGTAGCCCGTGCAGCGGCACAGATTGCCGGCCATGCCGAAACGCACGTCCTCTTCGGTCGGGTTCGGATTTTCCTGCAGCAGGCGCCAGGCCCGCGTGATCATGCCCGGCGTGCAGAAGCCGCATTGCAGGCCGTGATGTTCCTTGAACATCTGCTGCAACACATGCAGCCCGTCGGGATTGCCCAGCCCTTCGATCGTCGTGATGTTGGCGCCATTGGCCTGCGCCGCGAAGACCGTGCAGGACTTGACCGACTTGCCGTCCATGTCGACCGTGCAGGCGCCGCAATGCGAGGTCTCGCATCCGATATGCGGCCCGGTAATACCGAGGCGTTCGCGTAGCACGTGGATCAGCAGTTCGCGCGGTTCGGCCAGCAGTTCCTCCTGCTTGCCGTTGACCGTCAGCTTGATATGCATCTTGCCCATAAAGTTCTCCTCCCGGTCAGGCGCGCGACGCGGCGCGCTCGATGGCCCGGCGCAGCATCACGCCCGCGACATGTTTCTTGAATTCGACCGGACCGCGATTGTCCTCCTGCGGATCGATCGTCGGCAGCATCGCCGCGACAGCCGCGTCGATCGCCGACTTGTCGAGTTTCGAACCGACCAGCGCCGCCCCCGCCGCCTCGCACCACACCGGCGTGTCGGACAGGTTGGTCATCGCGATCGAGGTCGCCGCGCAAGTCGCGCCGTCCTTCTCGATCAGCACCGCCGCAGCCGCGGTGGCGTAATCGCCGATCTTGCGTTTCTGCTTCTCGTAGGCGTAGCCGCCCTTCGGCGCGGTGAAACGCACCGAGACGAGAATCTCGTCGTCGCTGCGCGCCGTGAAATAGGCCGCCTCGTAGAAATCGCGGGCGGCGACCTCGCGCGTGCCGTCCGGGCCGGCGAGCACATAGGTCGCATCGAGGCACTGCATCAGTCCCGGCATGTCGTTGCCCGGATCGCCATTGGCGAGATTGCCGCCGATGGTACCGACATAGCGCACCTGCGGATCGGCGATCTGCAGCGAAGCCTCGCGGATGATCGGCGCGGCCTTGGCAAGCGCTTCGTTTGCGATCAGCTCGTGCTGTGTCATCATCGCGCCGATGGTGACCGTTCCGCCGGCAACCGACACACCCTTCATGGAATCGATGCCCTGCAGGTCCACAAGGTGCTGAACCTCGGCCATCCGCAGTTTCATCATCGGAATAAGGCTGTGGCCGCCGGCGATCGCGCGCGCCTCGTCGCCGTATTTCGTCAGTAGCGCCACGGCGCCATCGACGGAATCCGGCCGGTGATAGTCAAATCTACTCGGTATCATGCGTTCCTCCCAAAAGCGGAGAGCGCCGCTCGGGGCGGCCGCTTCCATGCTTCAGAGATAGAAAACGCCTGTCGGCAAGCGACCGCGAACACACGGCAGGCGCGGCGGATTTCACGAAATGCGATTTATCCGCACGAAATGCGAAAAGCGCTTTCGCCGCCTAGAGGCCAAGCGCTTCGCGCACGCCGGCAACGTTGCCTCGGCTTACCGGCACGAATTTCAGCGACTGTGCGCCATCGAAGTGACAGGAGCCACTGTCCTTATGCCGTTCGAAAGCGGTTACCTGGTGCATGTTGACGAGATAGCTGCGATGCGTGCGCAGAAACAGCGAAACCGGCAACCGCTTTTCCGCTTCCGAGATCGACCACGGGCAGAACAGCTTTTCCTGCAGGGTGTAGAGCACTGTGTAGTGCCCCTCCGCGCGCAGCGCGATCACCTGCTCGGCAGGAATGAAATGCGTGCGCTTGTCGCGCTCATAAGGGATGCGGAGCATCTCGCTTTGCGGCAGCGCAATTGCCGGTGCTTCCTCCAAAAAGCTCCGTGTGTCCACGCCGGAACCGGCGAAGGCAGGCTCCGGCGCCCCGCTGCCCGGCGCGACCGGGAACAGCGTGAAAACGTAATTCGTCGAGGATAAGAGGAAAGTGCCGCAAATCACGAAAGCGGAGAACATCACGATCAGCGCCAGCGTGCCATTTTCGATTCGCGGCGTGAAACCGGCGATCGAACCGGTCGGCTGGAACGACGTCCACGCGATGGCGACGAAATGCACAACCACCACGGACGAACCGAAAATGATCGTGCTGGCGAGAATATGCGCCGTGTCGCGCTTGGCGTAGGCGACACCTATCGCGACGATTCCCATTATCGTGGCGCCCAGGATCGCCAGCGCCACACCCGTCGGATCGTAGAGCGGCAGGCAGCCGCGGATCGCCGACATGCCAACATAGTGCATCACGACGATGCCGTTGCCGAGAATCGTTCCAGCGATGATCTGGCACAGCCATGTCCTCGGCGCGAAATGCATGGTCAGCAGCGCAATGCCCGCCATCAGGATGGCGATCAGCGCCGAACCGAGCGTGTAGAGCGCATCATAATCGATCGGCAGAGGAAAGCGCATCGCCAGAATGGCGACGAAATGCATCGACCAGATGCCGCCGCCAAGCGCCAGCGAGGCCATGACGATCTGCACCTTTCGGCGGCCCTCGGGCAGAGCGGAAATGCCCTTGGTCAACGTCAATCCCGTGAATGACGCCATCAGCGACACCAGGATCGATGCAAACACGAGCAGATAGTCATAGGTCGGCGTAATCATGTCGGCGCTATCGAATTCCTCCTCTTCGATGCGCAGCATATATCACCGAAATATGGCCCGCTGTCACGTTTCGGACTTCGACGGGCATTTCGGTTCAGGCTTACCCGCGACAAGCGGGTCAAGTCAGCCGGTATGCGCGCGCAGATAGACAAGCATCGCGTCGTAGGAGCCCATTTCGGAATAATCCTCTTCCGGCATGGCCACGCCCAGGCTCTTCGACAGCGCGCTGACGAGATTGAGGAAATCCATCGAGTCGATGTCGAACTCTTCGCGCAAATCACCTTCCCTGTCGATATCCTCGATCTCGATGTCGGGTGCGATCTTGCGCAGTTCCAGGCGCAGCGCGGCCTCGATTTCGTCGTCGCTCATAGTTTTTCAGGCTCCTGCAGATTCTTGTCGATGGCGGAAAGAAACAATGCGCCGCGATGGCCGTCGCTGACGCGGTGATCGGCGGAAAGCGTCAAGGTGACCGTGCTACGCGGTACGACCTTGTCATCCACGACCCAAGGCCGCGTCACCGGTGTGCCGATGCCGACGATAGCCACCTGCGGCGGATAGATCACCCCGTACAGCGCCTCGACGCCACGGTCGCCGAGGCTGGAAACGGTAATCGTCGGGTCGGACAGTTCCCTGGCGCGAAATCGTCCCGCCCGCACGCGCGCGACGAGGTCGCGTGTCTTCTCCATGACCGTATCGAGATCGAGGTCCTGGGCATCATGGATCGCCGGCGCGACCAGCCCGCCGCCGCGGATATTGATCGCCATGCCGATATGGACGGAATCGCCCGGCTGGAATTCGCCGTTTTCGTAATGGCCGTTGAATTCCTTGTATTTCTTCAGCGCCTTGGCGACTGCTTTCACATACAGCGCCGCGATCAGGATGCGTTCCTCCGGCGGCTTGCCGGCGTTACGTTCGGCTATGAAGGCCTCCGCCGCCGTGAGGTCCAAACGGTGCGACAGGTAGTAATGCGGGATCTCGCGCTTCGACCGCGCCATGGCCGCGGCAATCGCCTCGCGCATCGCGCTTATGTCGAAACCGCCCGTCGCCGGTTTTTCCGGCTCGGCCTTCGGGACGCCCCTCGCCTGAACGGTGTCCACGTCGGCTAGCTGGATCGCTCCTTCCGGCCCCGTGCCGGTCAGCGTCGCGGGATCAATCCCCTTCTGCGCGGCCAGCTTTCGCGCGGCCGGCGTGATCTTCAACCGTCCGGACGGCGCGATCGCGGCAGGCGACGCAGGCGCAGGCGCCGGTTCGGGCTCGGGCTTCTCGGCGACCGCTTCCGCAGGCTTTATCGGTTCCGGTGCTGCGGCCGGCGCTTCAACCCGTTTCGGCGCGGGTTTGGCGGCAGCCGGCTCCTCGCCGTCCTTGCGGATCACGGCAAGCGGCGTGCCGACCGGCACCCTGGTGCCGAGATCGACAAGGTAGGTCTCGAGCACACCGTCGTCGAAGCCCTCGACTTCGATTGCCCCTTTCTGAGTTTCGACAACCGCGATGATATCGCCGCGCTTGACCGTCTCGCCCGGTTTCTTCAGCCATTCGACGAGCGTTCCCGCTTCCATGTCCGCGCCGAGCGACGGCATGACGAATTCGGCCATGACCTCAGCTCCTGTTGCAGACGGTCTTGGCCGCCGCCACGATGCGCGGAACTTGCGGGATCGCCGCCTGCTCCAAATGCGCGGCATAGGGGATCGGCACTTCCGCACTGCAGACCCGCGCCAGCGGCGCATCCAGTTCGAAGAACGCTTCCTCGGCGAGTTGCATGCCGATTTCCGCCGATATGGAACCGGTTTTCCATCCCTCGTCGACGAACACCGCGCGATGCGTCTTCGCAACGGAGGCAATCACCGTATCCATGTCGAGCGGACGCAACGACCTGAGATCGATCACCTCCGCCGCGATACCTTCCTTGGCAAGCTCCTCGGCCGCATCGAGCGTCTTGAACAGCGATCCGCCATAGGTGATCAGCGTCACGTCCTTGCCTTCGCGCCGCACCGCCGCCTTGTCGATATCGACCGGTCCTGCATTAGCGGCCAGTTGGCCGGTCATGTTGTAGAGCATAACGTTTTCGAAGATCAGCACCGGATCTGGATCGTCCAGCGCCGTCTGCAGCATGCCGCGCGCGTCCTCCAGCGTCGCCGGCGTCAGCACGCGCAGGCCGGGAATGTGCCCGTACCAGCCCTCCAGACTGTGCGAATGCTGGGCCGCGAGCTGCTTGCCCGCGCCCGTCGCCATGCGGATCACCACCGGCACGCCGAATTGCCCGTTCGACATGTGCCGGAACGTCGCCGCAGAATTCATGATCTGGTCGAGCGCGAGCAGCGAGAAATTCACAGTCATAACTTCGACGATCGGCCGCAAGCCCGTCATCGCCGCGCCGATGCCGGCACCGGTAAATCCGGACTCCGACAGCGGCGTGTCACGGATGCGGTCCGGACCGAACTTGTCGAGCAGGCCCTTGGAAACCGCGTAGCAGCCGCCGTAATGGGCGACATCCTCGCCCATCAGGAAGACGCGCTCATCGCGTTCCATCGCGTCGGTGATCGCCATCTTGACCGCTTCGCGATAGGTGACTTCGACGGTCTCCGCCGAAGGAGCAGGCAGCGCCGGCGGCTTCGGGCGCTCCTCGGCCATGACGTGACGCGCCAGGGATTCCACAGGCTCCCATTCGCCCGCTTCCGCGAACGCCACCGCCTCGGCGATTTCCTTATCCGCATCGGCGATGATCTTCTCGACATCGCCATGCTCGATCAGGCCGTTTTCCTCCAGCCAGCCCTGGAACCGCACGATCGGCCCCTTGGCGCGCCATTCCGCAATCTCTTCCTTGGTACGGTAAAGCTGGGCGTCGAACATCGAATGGGCGCGAAAACGGTAGGTCCGGCATTCGAGGAAATATGGCTTTCCGGTCTCGCGGATCGCACTCAGCGCGCGCCGCGCCGCCGATTCCACCGCGACGATATCCATACCATCGACGGCCTCGCTGGTGATGTTGTAGCCGAGCGCCTTCTCGTGAATGTCCATATCGGCTTCGGTGTATTTGAGCGCCGTGCCCATGGCGTAGCCGTTGTTCTCGCACACGAACAGCACCGGCAGCTTCCAAAGCGAGGCCAGGTTCAGGCTCTCGTGAAATTCACCCTCGGCGACCGCGCCTTCACCGAAGAAACAGGCGGTTACGCGGCTTTCCTGACTCATCTTGTCACCGAGGCCGAGACCGACGGCGAGCGGCAGCCCGCCGCCGACAATGGCGTTGCCGCCGTAGAAATTGTTTTCTTTGGAGAACAGATGCATCGAGCCGCCGCGCCCGCCGGCGCAGCCGTTCGCCTTGCCGTACATCTCCGCCATGATGGCGTTCATCGGCACACCGCGCACCAGCGCATGACCGTGCTCGCGATAGGTCGCGACCAGCCGGTCGTCGGCGTCGAGCAGCGGGATCACCCCGGCGGCGACAGCTTCCTCGCCGTCATAGAGATGCAGGAAGCCGCGAATTTTCTGCTGCGTGTAGAGTTCGGCGCATTTGTCCTCGAAATGCCGCACACGGATCATGCGCGACAGAAGATCGAGAACATGTTCGCGGTTGAGATGCGTTCTGATATCACCGGCTGTCATTTTTCGTCACTTTCCAGGGTCGAGATATCGCCTTCGGGCAGGCCGAGTTCGCGCGCCTTCAACAGGCGGCGCATGATCTTGCCGCTGCGCGTCTTGGGCAGGTTGTCGCGGAACACGATTTCCTTCGGCGCCACAGCCGGTCCGAGGCGCTTGCGCGCATGACCGACGATGGAGAGGCGCAAATCCTCGTCCGCGGTGAAGCCCGGTTTCAGCGCCACGAAGGCCTTGACGATTTCGCCCGCCGTTTCGTCCGGCACCCCGATCACCGCGGCTTCCGCCACGGCCTCATGCTCGATCAGGGCGCTTTCCACCTCGAACGGACCGATCAGGTGGCCGGCGCTCTTGATGACGTCGTCGGAACGGCCGACGAACCAGAAATACCCGTCGCTGTCGCGCATCGCGAGATCGCCCGACAGGTACCAGCCATTCGAAAACGCCTTCTTGTAGCGTTC
Source organism: Oricola nitratireducens (assembly GCF_014904745.1). GTDB lineage: Bacteria > Pseudomonadota > Alphaproteobacteria > Rhizobiales > Rhizobiaceae > Oricola > Oricola nitratireducens. Next base: position 72,834 of record NZ_JACZCS010000035.1, on the reverse strand, counting down.
CTCTTCATGCAGATAGCCGCGCATCATCGACGGCCAGCCGGGCCTGAGCGCCAGTTCGCCAAGCGCCATCGGCTTGGTGACCTCCTGCGCGCCATTTTCGGTGCGCTCGACGATCCCCGCCTCGATGCCCGGCATCGGCTTGCCCATCGAGCCCGGCTTGACGTCCATGCAGGCGTAGTTTGCGATCATGATACCGCCGGTCTCGGTCTGCCACCAATTGTCATGGAACGGTTTGCCGAGCACATCGACGCTCCACAACACGGCCTCCGGATTGAGCGGCTCGCCGACACTCGCCATGAAGCGCAGGTTGGAGAGGTCCTCTTTCTTGGCGAGATCGCCACCGGCCTTCATCAGCATGCGGATCGCCGTCGGCGCCGTGTACCAGACATTGACCTTGTGATTTGCGAGGATGCGATACCAGCGTTCGGCGTCGAATTCGGCCTCGTCGATGATCATCGTGACACAATTGGTTAACGGCGCGATGATGCCATAGGAGGTGCCGGTTACCCAGCCCGGATCGGCGGTGCACCAGAAGACGTCGTCGGGATGCAGGTCGAGCGCGGTGCGGCCGGTGTAATGATGCGCGACGACCGCCTGGTGGACATGCATCGCACCCTTCGGCTTGCCGGTCGTCCCTGACGTGAAATGCAGCAGCGCCAGATCCTCCGGATCGGTCGCCACTACCTCGAAATCCTCCGATGCCGCATCCATCAGCTTGGCAAGATCGAGCAGATCCTGATCGGCGTCCTCTCCGTCGATCAGCAGAATGCGCTTGAGTTCCGGCAACTGGTCGCGGATCGGTGCGACCTTGCGCTTGTAAAGCAGCCGCGTCGTGACCAGAACGTTCCCGCCGCCGATCTCCAGCCGCGCCTTCACAGGCTCCGGCCCGAAGGCGGAAAAAAGCGGCGAGAACACGCAGCCCGCCTTCAGCGTACCGAGGACGGCGATGTAAAGCTGGGGCACGCGCCCGAGCAGCGAATAGACCCGGTCGCCCTTTTCCACGCCAAGCGACTGCAATGCATTGGCGAAACGGTTCGTCAGATGCATCAGATCGCGATAACTGATGTCGGTGGTGCTCTCGTCCTTGGCGATGAGCCGAAACGCCGTCTTGTCGCCCCCGCCATTGTTTACGTGGCGGTCGACTGCTTCATAGGCGATATTCAGCTTGCCGCCCGGCAGCCCGTCCAAAAGTTCTCTCGCCTTGTCCCAGGAAAAAGATGCGCTCTCCGTCGCGTAGTCCTGCATGTTGGCCTGTGCCAAATCCTGCGCGGACTTCCCGATCACGTCCTGGCTCATCCCGTCCTCCCCGATGGTTGCCGGCCACTATCGAAAACAGGCTAGGCGTACTATGCAGACGAAAAAATGACGTGGATCAACGCAGCGCCTTTTTCTTGCCGCCTGGCCTTATTTGCGGGATTTGACTGAAGATCGCGGCAATCCGTGCTGTTTGGAAGGTGGCGTATGATCAACGTCGATCGGACCGGTCAACGTGCCGAGCGCGACCATGATACGACGTAGCAGACCGGTCTCGTCACCGGGCATCCCCTCTTCCAGCGCCACATCCTCCTCTGCCGCGTTGTATTCCCAGCGCCTGAGGACCTCGATCTTCTGCTCGCGCGTCAACTCGGCATCGTCCAACACGGCTTCCGGCGTTTTAAAGACATTCGACGGATCAGAGAACGCCTGTCGGTACCGATCTTCACTCATGATCTGTCCAGCCTCACTTCTGGCTGGTCAGCGTCAGATACATCAGCACGATATAAACGATTGGCATCACCGCCAGAACGATCAGTTCGAGACCGATCGAAACGCCACACTCGGTCACCCACATCCGGTATCCGACAAAGATGACGGCGGCCAGAATAATCAACAATCCAATATACCACGGCGTCAGCCGATTGCGTTCATGCGATTGAGCATTCATGTAATAACCTCCATCTCTCCCGTTCATGTCGCGAACATCAAATAGCGCAATTCCGGCATTGCGCCATTGACGGTGGTCAACCCCACCAATCCGCCGCCGCGAGGCGCGGGCGTGACCGCCTGACCGAAGTCGTTTGACCGACGGTCAACCATGCGGCTTATATGAGCCAAATGAACATCGTCATGTTCACCAACACCTTCACGCCGCATGTCGGCGGCGTCGCTCGCGCTGTGAGCGGACTTGCCGATGGGCTCCGCGGCAAGGGGCATTGCGTACTGGTTGTCGCGCCCACCTTTCGGGGTTACCCCGAACATGAGGAAGGCGTTATCCGCATTCCCGCCGTACAGCGCTTCGCAGGAAGCGATTTCTCGATGCCCCTGCCCGTCACCTTGCCGCTCAGAGCGGATCTTGATGCATTCGAGCCGGATATCGTCCACTCGCATCACCCGTTTCTTCTCGGCGACACCGCCTTGCGCGTGGCAGCTGGACGTAAAATTCCGGCGGTTTTCACCTATCACACGCGCTACGAGCTTTACGACCATTACGTCGCGCAGGATTCCGATGTCCTGAAACGGCTCGTTCTGAAACTGGCGCTCGGCTATTGCGATCTCTGCGATCATGTCATCGCACCGAGCGAAAGCATCGCGCGGATATTGGCCAGCAACGGAGTGAAAGTGCCGGTCAGCGTCATTCCCAGCGGGATCGACTGCTCGTATTTCGCCAGCGGCAATGCGGCGCGGGCCCGCGATCTGCTGGCGATCCCGGCGGACGCGCCCGTCGCCGGTCATGTGGGGCGTCTGGCACCGGAGAAGAACCTTGCCTTTCTCGCCGATGCGCTGACGGAGTTCCTGACCCAAAACGACGATGCCTATTTTGTCGTCACCGGCGACGGCCCGATGCGCGCGCCGATGCAGCGGCATTTTCATGACAAGGGGTTCGACCGGCGTGTCCGTTTTACCGGCGTCCTCACCGGCGGCGACCTTGCCGACGCCTATGCCGCGATGGACATCTTCGCCTTTTCCTCGCTGTCGGAAACACAAGGGCTCGTGCTTGCCGAAGCGATGGCCTCGGGAACGCCCGTCGTCGCGCTCGACGCGCCGGGCGCGCGCGAGGTCGTCCGCGACCGCATCAACGGACGCTTGCTGGCCGCCGAGGCGTCGGCGGTAGATTTTGCAACGGCGCTGTCATCGCTGATCCGTTTGAACGAAACCGAAATGCAGCGGATGCAGAAGGCCGCGCATGAAACGGCCGAGGCCTTTTCGGCAGAAACCGCGTTGTTGCGCACTATCGCGCTTTACGAGGGGCTTGCCGCACGCGGCGGGCCTCCGGTCAAACCCGCCGATGATTTGTGGGAGACGGCAAAGCGCAGGATCGCACGCGAGATCGAGCTTTTCGGTAATGTGGCCCACGCGGTCAGTGACGCCGTCCTCGTCGAAGGGCCGGAAAACGGCAATCTGCAAAAAAATCCCGCTGGCGCGAAGCGGTAAGCTGGCACGCCCATGGGCACGAACCGCAACCCTTTCGCCGTAGCCGCCGCCGCGATGACCGGAACGGCAATCGCCGCGATCCTTTTCCTCTGGGCGCTGACATGGAGAAAGGACACCCGGGATCTGGAAAAGCTCGACCGCCGTCTGAAAGACGGTGAACGGCTCGTTGCCATATTCTGGCACGGCAAGTATTTCCCGCTGTTCGCGCTCGCGAAAGGACGCAGAGCGACGGTGCTTACCACGCGCTCTTTCCGCGGCGAAGTCATAGCGTTCATATGCCGATGGTTCGGATACCGGCCGGTCAGGATCGACCATGGTGCCGGGAAACAAGGTCTCGCCTCGATCGAACTTGGGACCGCCGGCGCCTACCCGCTGCTGGCGATTGCAGTGGACGGCCCGACCGGCCCCGCCCGACAGCCGAAAGCCGGCGCCATCCGCATCGCAGCCGACCTCGGCTACCGTTTGCTCCCGATCTCCGTGAACGGCGATCCGAAAACCGTGTTGAAAAACCGTTGGGACAGGCATGAAGTGCCGCTGCCTTTCGCCCGTGTCCGCATCGCTGTCGGCGATCCGGTGGATATTCCCCGCGACATCGTGCCTGAGGATTTACCGGAATGGCAGGCGCGATTGCGCGAACGGATCGAGGCGGCCGATCCGGCAAGTTTAAAGTTTTCGTGACGGTGGCGACTATTGCTTACTTTCACCGGAAATCCGGCTATGGCCTTGGGCAACAACGACTCTCCCTGGAAACACCCGAACCGGATCGCCACTTCATCATGACCGAACATCCTGACCGTCTCTCTTTCGCGATCGACCTGACGAAGCGTGCCGCAGCGCTCGGATTGCAGCATTTCCGTTCGCTCGACACCCTGACCATCGAAAGCAAGGGGCATCAGGACCTCGTTTCCAATGCCGACAGGGACGTCGAGACCTTCATTCGCGGCGAGATTGCGCATGCTTTCCCCGACGACGGTATCTTCGGCGAGGAGCACGCGCCGGTCGAAGGGACGAGCGGCCATGTCTGGGTCATCGATCCGATCGACGGCACCGCGAATTTCGTGCACGGCATTCCGGCATGGTGCGTCGTACTTGCCTGTTCCGATAACGGGGTCACCGAAATCGGCGTCATTTGCGAGCCGTCTTCCGGCGAGACCTTCTGGGCCGAGCGCGGCAAGGGCGCCTTCGTTAACGGCAAGCCGATCGCCGTCTCGCAATCGCCGAACCTGTCGCAGGGATCCGTCGGCACCGGGTATTCAAGCCGTATCGAAGCGGCCGGCATCATCGCCGCGATCACAGCGCTGATCGCCGAAGGCGGCGTCTTTTTCCGCAACGCGTCGGGCGCGCTGATGCTCGCCTATGTCGCAGCAGGGCGCCTGATCGGCTACATCGAGGAGCACATGAATTCCTGGGACTGCATCGCCGGCCTGCTGATGATCGAGGAAGCCGGCGGCACGATCATGCCGCTCGATCCCGCGACCGTCATCGAACACGGCACTTGCGTCATCGCCGGTGGCCCGCATGTCTACGCGCAGATCGAGGCGATCGCCCGCAACTCGTTCAAGCAGTGAAACGGCTAGCCGTGAAATAACAGGTCGCGCACGCCGGTGGGCACATCGCCGAAGATGAATTCCGGCGTGAATTTGAGGATCGAGAACGGTTCGTCGAGGTTCTTGAAGATGTAGTCTGCCCCGGCGAAATTGTTGTCGCCGGTATAGATGCTCGGCGTGATAATCGTCGGCACATTCACCGCCCGGGCGGCGCGCAGCCCGTTTTCCGAGTCCTCGAAGATCAGGCAATCTTCCGGCCGGTGTCCCAGATCGGCCAGGACGAGTTTGTAGACTTCCGGGTCGGGCTTTTTGCGCTTCGTGTCCTCCCCCGTGCGCACCGACCGGAACCAGGAAAGCGCATCCTCGCCGAGCGTCGCCGCCATCAGCCCGACGACATTGGGGCGGCTGGTCGTCGTTCCGATCGCGAGATCGAGGCCGGCGGCCCGCGCCCGGTTCAACAGGTCTTCGACGCCCGGCCGGAGCTCGACCGTGCCCGGAACCATCAGTTCATTATAGAATTCGGTCTTGCGGCGATGCAGCGCCGCCGCATCGACATCGCCAGCCCCGACCTGGCGCGCATAATGTTCGATGCGCTCGCGCCCACCGGTGACGCTCAGCAATTGCTTGTAGAGATCCCGGTCCCACACCCACGGTAAACCGGCCTCCGAAAATGTGCGGTTGAAGGCAATACGGTGCAATTCTTCCGTCTCGGCGAGCGTCCCGTCGACATCGAAGATCAGAGCACGCACCGCCATGTCATGCCGGCTCCTTCAACCGCTCGATAGCCTGCGGCACCAGAACCAGGCTGTCGATGACGATGTCGGCGCCCAGTTCGTCCACCGGCACCGTCGTGTAGCCGCCGCGAACCGCGATCGACGCCATCGGCACTGCCTTGGCCGCATCGATATCGGCCGGGCTGTCGCCCACCAGCAACGCGCGATGCGCGCCGACGCCGATCTGTTCCAGCGCGTGGAGCAGCATATCGGGCGCGGGCTTGCGGGCCGGGCCGGTGTCCCCGCCGACAATGACATGCACAGACCGGCCCAGCCCGAAATGTTCGATGATGCTGCGCGAGAAATTTTCCGGCTTGTTGGTGACGACGCCGATCTTCACACCGGCCTTGGCGTAAGCGGTCACCAGTTCGAACGCGCCGGGCATCAGCGTCGTGCCGACGGTCAGGCAGCGTCCGTAAATCGCCATCATGCGATCGGTCATCTCGTCGAGCGCGCCGCCCTCAAGTTCGACATCCCGCGCAGCGAATGCACGCTCGACAAGCTTGCGAATGCCATTGCCGATCATCGTCCGGACCTCGTCGACCGTCAGCGCGTCCCGGGCTTCCGTGGCAAGCAGATCGTTGACGGCCGAGGCGAGGTCCGGCACAGAATCGATCAGCGTTCCGTCGAGATCGAACAGCACCGCCTGTGGCCAACCGCAGCGGTCTCCGCCTTCAGCGAAGCGCATGCTCATGCCATCTCCTTCCATTTGATCGAGCATCCCATGGACGGTATCTGGTCATCCGGCCCCTTACCCGTTTCGGCAACCTGACGCATCGCCTCGAAGAGATCGCGGCGCAGGCCCGGCCCGCCCGTCTCCTTGCGCGACGCGTCGAGACGGCCGCGATACTGCAGTTCGAGATTCTTGTTGAACCCGAAGAAATCGGGCGTGCATGCCGCGTCAAAGGCTCGCGCGACCGACTGGTCATCGTCATGCAGATACGGGAACGTGAAAGCATGCGCGGCAGCGAATTCCTTCATCTTGTCGAAAGAATCTTCCGGATAGGTCTGCGCATCGTTTGAATTTATGGCGACGAAGCCGATGCCGAGCGCCTCCAGGTCGCGCGCATCGCGCACGATCCGGTCGATCACCGCTTTCACATAGGGGCAATGGTTGCAGATGAAGGCGACGACGAGGCCGTTCGGCCCGGCGCAATCGAAAATCGAATAGGCGCGTCCTTCCGTGCTCATCAGTCGTGAATCGACGGCTTTCCAGCCGAAATCGCAAACAGGCGGCACAGCAGCCATGTCAGTCCTCCTTTGGTGGCTCAGGCGGCGGCACGGGCCGCGCCGTCGGCGGCCTGGCGGATCGCCTCGATATTCTTGCGGTATGCGGCTTCCTCGCCGCCCTTGAAAACGGCCGAACCCGCGACAAGCACATTCGCGCCCGCCGCCGCGACGAGCGGTGCGGTTTCCGGCGTTACGCCGCCGTCGATCTCGATATCGATCGGCCGGTCGCCGATCATCGCCTTGATCCTGGCCGTCTTCTCGACGACGGACGGGATGAAAACCTGGCCGCCGAAACCGGGATTGACGGTCATCAGCAGCACCAGATCGAGCCGATCGAGAACATATTCGATGACGTTTTCCGGCGTCGACGGATTGAGCGACACCCCGGCCTTCTTGCCGAGATCGCGGATCGCCTGCAGCGACCGGTCGAGATGCTTCGTCGCCTCGGCGTGAACTGTGATGATGTCGCAGCCGGCGTCGGCGAACGCGGCGAGAAACGGGTCGCAGGGCTCGATCATCAGATGACAATCGAAAACCTTGTCGGTCCGGTTGCGTACGGCCTTGATAATCGGCGGCCCGAAGGTGATGTTCGGGACATAGTGGCCGTCCATGACATCGAGGTGAATCCAGTCGGCGCCCGCGCGCACGACCGCCTCGATCTCGTCGCCAAGCCTTGAAAAATCCGCCGAAAGCACAGACGGAGCGATGATGGTGCCGCTCATGATGATTCCCTGAATTTGAGATGGGTTCCCGCCGCCATTGTAGACGGCGGGAAGCGCTATTGCGACCCCGGATCAGGCTGCGGAATTGATCCGCAGCGCCTCGCGCCAGCCCGGATAGAGCTTGTCGGCATCGCCAGGGAAGCTCTGGAAGGCGCGGGCGAATTCGTAGTGGTCTTTCGCGAACTGCACCGGGTCGGCGCCTTCCTTCCAGCACTGCTCGGCCTGGCGCAGCGAAGTCGCGCCCGCTGCAGCGCCGTCGACATGGCCGAAGGCTCCACCGCCGGCGGTCATGATCAGGTTCGAATGTCCGAGATTCTCGAAGAAGCCCGGCATGCGCAGCGCATTCATGCCACCGGAGATGATCGGGGTGGTCGGGTTCATCCCGGCCCATTCCTGGTGGAAATACGGACCATCCGCACTGTCATTGGTGATCATGTAGGCCATCAGCTTGTCGGAGGCCTCCCCTTCCATCTTGCCAAAGCTCATTGTGCCGGTGTGGATGCCCGAGGCACCCTGCATGCGAGCCATTTTCGACAGCACGAAGGCGGTGTAACCGCGCATCGACTGCGGCGAGGTCACGGCGCCGTGGCCTGCGCGATGATAGTGCAGATACTGCTTCGGAAAGTTGCGCCGCGCGGTCGTGATCGCTGCCGGTCCGGTGACGTAACCGTCGACCAGGAACGCGACGTGATCGGCGTTCTCCGCGAAGGTCTCGAGGATGAACTCGGCGCGCGCGAGCATCTCGTAATGGTCGTCCGCGGTAATGTTGGCCGAGAACAGCTTGGCCTCGCCGGTCTTGTCCTGGGCGCGCTTCATCGCGTCGGCGACGAGCGGTATCGTTTCCTTGAGCGGCGAGAAAAGCTGGTTGCCCTGCGGTTCATCGTTCTTGATGAAGTCGCCGCCGAGCCAAAAGTCGTAGCAGGCGTCGGCGAAGGGCTGCGGGCGCAAACCGAGCTTCGGCTTGATGATTGTGCCGACGATGAAGCCGCCATCGACATGCGGACGTCCGAGCACGCGCCACAGGTCGCTGATCGTCGTCGCCGGTCCGTCGAAAAGGCGCAGCAAGGACGGCGGCACCCAGAAATCGTGCATCTTGGCGTATTCGACGTCGCCCATGCCCTGGTTGTTGCCGATGGCGAGCGTCAGGAACGAGCAGATCATCGCACGGCCGTCGGTGATGTTGCGGTCGAACAATTCGATCGGATAGGCGATCTTCATCAGCTCCTTGGCTTCATCGATCTCGTAGACGAGCGCGTCGACGCCGCGGGTGAAGTCGTCTGTCGTCGAAACGTCGACATTCGTGCCGGTCGAGGACTCGGCTGCGAAGTGGGCGGCTGTCTCCAGATAACCGTAACCCGCCTTCGGTTTCATGATGTAGGCGCAAAGCACGTGATTGCCGGCGGCGATCAGGTCCTTTTCCTTCAGCGAGAGATTTGCGTAACGTCCGGACTGGTCCATGGTCGTTTTCCTTCCGTTTGTGGCTTGGGGGTCACGCGGCCTTTGCGGTCGCGGTTTGCGGATCGAGCATGCCGGCGGCATAGCGCTTGGCCATCTCGTCCATCGGGATGACCTTGATCTTCGCGGCGTTCCCGGCGGTGCCGAAGGCCTCGAAGCGGTCGCGGCAGAGGTCGCGCATCGCGTCCATCGCCGGTTTCAGGAACTTGCGCGGATCGAATTCCGCCGGGTTTTCCTGGGCAATCTTGCGGAACTGGCCCGTCATAGCCATGCGGCAGTCAGTGTCGATGTTGACCTTGCGCACGCCGTGCTTGATGCCGCGCACGATCTCTTCCACCGGCACGCCGAAGGTCTGCGGCATCGCGCCGCCGAACTCGTTGATGATGTCCTGCAGTTCCTGCGGCACCGAGGACGAGCCGTGCATGACGAGATGGGTGTTCGGCAGCTTGGCGTGGATTTCCTCGATCACGCGCATGGCGAGAATGTCGCCGGTCGGCTTGCGGGTGAACTTGTAGGCGCCGTGCGACGTGCCGCAGGCGATCGCCAGCGCATCGACTTTAGTGCGGGTGACGAAATCGACGGCCTGGTCGGGATCGGTCAGGAGCTGGTCATGGCTGAGCTTGCCGACGGCGCCGTGACCATCCTCGGCCTCGCCCTCGCCCGTCTCAAGTGAACCGAGTACGCCGAGTTCGCCCTCGACGGACGCGCCGACCCAGTGGGCCATGCGCGAAACGCGCTCCGTGATCTCGACATTGTAGTCGTAGGAAGCAGGCGTCTTGGCATCGGCCTCGAGCGAGCCGTCCATCATCACCGAGGTGAAGCCGTGCCGGATCGCGGTCATGCAGGTGGCTTCGTTGTTGCCGTGGTCCTGGTGCATGCACACCGGGATATCGGGATAGATGTCGACCAGCGCGTCGATCATCCGGGTCAGCATGATGTCGTTGGCATAGGAGCGCGCGCCGCGCGACGCCTGGATGATGACCGGTGCGTCGCATGCCTTGGCCGCTTCCATGATCGCGAGCCCCTGCTCCATGTTGTTGATGTTGAATGCCGGGACGCCGTAGGCGTTTTCGGCCGCGTGGTCGAGCAATTGGCGAAGGGTGATACGGGCCATGTTCAAGCCTCCTCTCTGGATTTTTGCGGGGGTGCCGAAAGATCGGGTTCCGGCAGGATTTTCTTCAGCGCGGCTTGCCAGCCTTCCGCGTTGAGCGGCGGATCGCCAGCGTCGATAAAATAGTCGCCGAGCACCGATAGACGCATGGCAAACACCTGCTCGCGGCGGCGTTCGTCGGAATGGAACCGCAGGTTTTCCATCAGCGCGATTTCGCCGAACGGCACCTGCGCCAGCTTGCCTTCCGCTCCGGTGCCGAGGCTTTCATTGACGAAGGTGATCGGCTTGCCCGTCATCTCCTGCAGCATTGCCGTGAACGGGCGCAGGCTGAGCGCCGGATTGATGTCGCCGGCCGGATTGCCGAGTCCGGCGACGACGACGACGCGCGCGCCGGCGTCCGCCAGCCGGTTGATCAGCGGCACCGCGGTGTGACTGACGCCGCCGTCCAGGCTGATGCGGATGATCGCGGTCTTGCCGCGGATCGTATCTTCCGTATGCCGCGCCGAAAGCATCACGCACCTCCCTCGGAGGTGAGCCGGACGGCTTCCGCGACGATCGCATCCGTCGTGATTCCGAAATGGCGGTAGAGATCGGCGGCCGGCGCGCTGGCGCCGAAGCTCTTCATGCCGATGAACGAACCGTTGCCGCCGATCCAGCGGTCCCAGCCAAGCCGTGCCGCAGCCTCGACAGCGATGCGCGGCGCATCGCCGAGCACGGCGTTCTGATAGGCGGCGTCCTGTGTTTCGAAGAGATCCCAGGACGGCATCGAGACGACCGCTGCCTTGATGCCATTGTCGGCAAGAAGCCGGTCGGCCGCAGCTTTCGCGATCTCCACTTCCGAGCCGGTCGCCATCAGGGTGATGTCACGCCCGCGCGTCGCGTCCTGCAGCACATAGGCGCCGCGCGCCGAGCGGTTTTCCTTCGAATGCGCCGCGCGCAGCATCGGCAGCCCCTGGCGGGACAGCACCAGCACGCTCGGCCGGTCCGTTGTCGTTAAGGCCAGTTCCCAGGCTTCCGCCGTCTCGATGATGTCGGCCGGGCGGAAAACGTTGATATTCGGCGTAGCGCGCAGCATGGCGAGATGTTCGACCGGCTGGTGCGTCGGACCGTCTTCGCCAAGACCGATGGAGTCATGCGTCATCACGTAGATCACGCGCTGCCCCATCAGCGCCGACAGGCGTATCGCGCCCCGCGCATAGTCGGTAAACACCAGGAACGTTCCGCCATAGGGAATGAAGCCGCCATGTAGCGCGATACCGTTCATCGCCGCGGCCATGCCGTGTTCGCGGATGCCGTAGTGGATGTAGCGGCCCTTGAAGTTTCCCGCCCCGATAGAGCCGAGATCCTTGGTGATCGTCAGGTTCGAATGCGTCAGGTCGGCAGACCCGCCCACGGTCAAATTGGTGGCGGCGTTGATCACGCCCAGCGCCATTTCCGAAGCCTTGCGGGTCGCGACCTTGGTCGCCTTTTCGACATGTTCCTTGCGAAACGCGGCGAGTTCGCGCGTCACGCGGGCTGGCAACTCGCCGGAGACAGCGGCCGTGAACGACTTGCGCCGGGCGCTGGTCTCCAGCCGGCCTTCCCATGCGGCGCGCTGGTCCTTGCCGCGCGTGGCGACGGTGCGCCATGCGTCGATGATCGCGTCCGGAACGACGAACGGATCGTAGGGCCAGCCGATATTGGCGCGCGTCGCGGCAATCTCGTCCGCACCGAGCGGTGCGCCGTGAGTCTTTTCGGAGCCTTCCAGGTTGGGCGCGCCCTTGCCGATTGTCGTACGGCAGGCGATCAATGACGGCTTTCTTGATTTGCGCGCTTTTTCAATGGCTTCAGCGACGTGATTCATGTCGTGACCGTCGACGCTGTGAACGTCCCAGCCGGCGGCCTTGAACCGCGCCGGCTGGTTCATCGATGTGGACAGGGAGGTTGGCCCATCGATGGAGATGTGGTTGTTGTCCCAGAAGACGATCAGCTTATTCAGCTTCAAATGCCCGGCGAGATCGATCGCTTCGTGGCTGATGCCTTCCTGAAGGCAGCCGTCGCCCGCGATGACATAGGTGTAGTGATCGACCAGCTTGGTGCCGAAGCGCGAGGCCATCATGCGCTCGGCGAGCGCCATGCCGACGGCGGTGGCGAGTCCCTGCCCCAGCGGCCCGGTCGTCGTCTCGACGCCCTTGGTATGGCCATATTCGGGATGGCCGGCCGTATGGCTGCCGAGCTGGCGGAAACGCTGCAGTTCCTCGATCGGCATGTCGTCATAGCCGAGGAGATAGTGGATCGCGTATTGCAGCATCGAACCGTGACCCGCCGACAGGACGAAGCGGTCGCGGTCCGGCCAGTCCGGATTCGACGGATCGATGTTGATGAAGCGATTGAACAGGACCGTCGCCACGTCGGCCATGCCCATCGGCATGCCAGGATGACCCGAATTCGCCTTTTGCACGGCATCCATCGCGAGCGCGCGGATGGCGTTCGCCATGTCGCGTTCGCCGACGTCCGACTGCAACTTACCCGATGCCTGGATATTCATCTGTTCCTCCTCAGGTCGCATGTCAGGACGCGCGGCGTTTCAGATCCATCAGCTTGTGGATCAGCGGCGTGAAAATGAGCTGCATTGCAAGATCGAGCTTTTCGCCCGCGCAGACGATGGAATTGGCGCGCGACATGAAAGCGCCGTCGAGCATCGACAACAGATAGGGGAAGTCGATGCCGCGCGGATTGGCGAAACGGATCACCAGCATTGATTCCGATGGTGTCGGGATCCAGCGCGCGACAAACGGGTTCGACGTATCGACCGTCGGAATGCGCTGGAAATTGATGTTGGTTTCGGAGAATTGCGGGCAAATATAGCGCGCATAGTCCGGCATGCGGCGCAGGATCGTTTCCGTGACCGCCTCGGTGGAATAGCCGCGCAGGGACTTGTCGCGATGGATCTTCTGGATCCACTCTAGATTGATCACCGGCACGACGCCGATCTTCAGATCGACATGTTTCGGCAAATCGACTTTGCCGGTCTTGATGCACCCGTGCAGGCCTTCATAGAACAGGAGATCGCTTTCCGGCAGGTCTTCCCAGTCCGTGAAGGTGCCGGGCGCCGAGCCGAAGACTTCCGCTTCCTTGTCGTCATGAACGTAGTGGCGGGTCTTGCCCTTGCCCTTGCGGCCATATTCCTCGAACACGGCTTCCAGGATCTCGAGTTCGTTGGCTTCGGGATTGAAATGCGAGAAATGCTCGTTGCCCTTCTTTTCCTCTTCGGCGACTTTCGCCTTCATGCCGGCGCGGTCGTAGCGGTGAAATGCGTCGCCCTCGATAAAGGCTGCGGTGACGCCCTCGCGATTGAAGATTTTCCCGAACGTGTCCTTGACGGTCGTCGTGCCGGCGCCCGAAGAGCCGGTGATCGCGATGATGGGGTGCTTGTGCGACATTGTTTTTGTTCTTTCTCGTTCAGGCCCTGAACAGACCGCGGTTCGCAAACAGCGGATGACGTGTGCCGATGGCCGAGGGATCGGTGTGGTAACGCGTGATCTTCTCGACTTCCTTCTTGGAGCCGAAGATCAGCGGGGTGCGCTGATGGATATCGCTCGGCACGAGCTCAAGGATGCGACTGACGCCGTCGGTCGCCGCCCCGCCCGCTTCCTCGATCAGAAGCGCGATCGGATTGGCCTCGTAGACGAGCCGCAACCGTCCGTGGGCATAGCCCTTGCGGCCGTCGCGCGGATAGAGAAACACGCCGCCGCGGATCAGGATGCGGTAGGTGTCCGCGACCAGCGAGGCGATCCAGCGCATGTTGAAATCCTTGTCGCGCGGCCCCTCGGTGCCCGCCAGGCAATCGTCGATATAGAGGCGCATGGCTTCGTCCCAGTGCCGGTAGTTCGATGCATTGATCGCGAATTCGCTTGCCGACTGCGGAATGCTGACCGCCGGATAGGCTTCGACGAATGTGCCGAGACGGCTCGAAAAGACGAAGATCCGGGTGCCGTTGCGCTTCGTCAGGACGAGCGCCATTTGCGGGCCGTAGATGAAGAAGCCCGAGGCCAGCTGGTCGGACCCGCGCTGGGCGAAAGTCGTTGCGGCATCTTCCTTGCGGGGAAGGATCGAGAAGATCGTGCCGATCGAGACATTGGTGTCGATGTTCGACGAACCGTCGAGCGGGTCGATGGCGACGGCAATCGGCGATTCCGGATTGATCGTTACCGGATTGGCGAGTTCCTCCGACGCGTAATAGGCGATGCCCGCCCTTCGTGCGCCTTCGAGGAAAAGATTGTCAGCATGTACATCAAGGTCTTTCTGCGTGTCGCCGCCGGCATTTGAACTGCCGCGCGCTTCCGCGAAAGCGGCGCCGAGCGCGCCCTCGTTGATGGATTTGCGAACGAGAACGGCCGCTGCCGTGAAGGCGCGGATGGTCTCGGCGATCTGGATCTTCACCGGATCGTTCGAACTGGTAAACGTGTTGAGATAAGCGTCGAGCGTTGCAGCCGTCATAGTCCGATCCTCCCATCGGGAACGCGGCCCAAATCGAAACCGCCTTGCCGTTACATCGCGGATATGGATGAGTTAGTAAAATTTATTTTCTTTATTTCTAGAGTAAGAAAAACTAATATTGAACATGCTCAACATTACCCTTCGCCAGCTGCGCTCCCTCCTCGCCATCGAACAGACCGGCAAAATATCCATGGCGGCCAACAGTTTGGGGCTGACCGGACCGGCCATCACGATGCAGTTGAAGCAGATCGAGGACGAGATTGGACTGGCTTTGTTCGACCGCACGCCGGACGGCATGCGTCCGACCGCCGCAGGTACGGCCGTGCTGGATGCTGCACATGCGGTTCAGGAACGTTTGCGAGCACTTGAGGAAGAGGTCACCGCCATCAGCGGCGGAAAGCAGGGAACGTTGAAACTCGGCGCGGTCTCGACGGCGAAATATTTTACGCCGCGCATGATCGCCGCCTTCCAGAAGTACAATCCCGACATCGACATCGAATTGTTCATCGGCAACCGCGCCGAGACGATCGATGCCCTGCGCCACCAGATGGTCGATATCGTCCTGATGGGCCGTCCGCCCCGCGACATCGAGGTCGAAGCATTCCTGTTCGGCGACCATCCGCTGGTCATCGTCGCCCCGCCGGACCACCCGCTGACGAAAAAACGCGACATCTCGAAAGAGGAAATCGCAGCCGAAAAGTTTCTCGTGCGCGAAGCCGGCTCTGGCACCCGCACATCGCTGGAGGTCTTCTTCGCCGACGTGCCGGGCAAGCTCGACAATCTCGGCACCGAGATGGGATCGAACGAGACGATCAAGCAGGCCGTGATGGCCGGCCTCGGCATCGCCTTCATTTCCGCCCACACGATCGAGCAGGAATTGCAGATGGGCCGTCTCGTCATCCTCGACGTGGAGGGCATGCCGATCCGCCGCCAGTGGTTCTCCGTGTCGCGTTCGGACCGCACCCCCTCGCCAGTGATGCGGATATTCCAGGAGTTCCTGATCCGGGAGGGCGCAAAATACCTGCCGCTAATCCCGAAAACCTACCCGGCCGAAATGATCGGGAGCTTCGGCATCACGCCGATGAAGCGCTGACAGTCAGGAAAACAAGGCCCGCGTTATCGGTGACAATGCCGAGGCCAGACCCTCTATGACATCGAAGTGATGCCGGTCCGGCTCCTCGACCGCCTCCGTCGCCAGGCCCAGCCCGCGCCAGATATTGGCGAGCAACGTGTTCTGGCGCACGAATTCGGACCGTTCCGTCGCGCCGACCCAGCAAATCACCGGCACATCAGCGACGGGTTCGAGCAGGACCGGGCTTTCCGCCCTCGCCTCCTCCATGTCGAGGTGCAGCGATCCGTTCATGGCGGTACGCAGCATCGGGCGCAGATCATGCACGCCGGAGATCGACATCACCCGATCGATCCTTTTCAGGACATCGCCGGACAGACCGGTTCCGCTACAGACAAGCCGCGTCACGACCTGGCCGCCGGCCGAGTGACCGGCAAGCCTGATCGGTCCGTCGACCATGCCCGCTGCCTTCGTAACCGCCGTGGCGACCGAACGCGCAATGTCGCGCACCCTTACCTCCGGGCAAAGCGGATATGACGGCATCGCCACCGCCCAGCCCTGCGCCAGGCCGCCTGCGGCGAGGTTGGACCAATAGGACTTGTCGAGCCGTAGCCAGAAACCGCCATGCACGAAGACGAACAGCCCCCTCGCCTCGCCTTCGGGCCGGAACAGGTCAAATTTCTCGCGCGCATTGCCGCCATAGGCGATATCGAGCTGCGCATGCTCCGACATGGCGGCGCGGAACTCGGCGGCGGACTTCACCCACGCCTCCGGCCAGCGGTCGCCGCCGGCGATGTTCGCCCCATTGGCATAAGCGTTGTCCCAGTCCTCGACGCGAAACAAGGTCATTCCCGTTCTCCTCAAACCCCGAGATAGCGCGCCGTCACATCCGGCGACAATTGCGCGGGCGTCCCCGTCCACACCGTTGCGCCCTTTTCCAGAACGACGCAGCGGTCCGAGACCGTTGCCAGTTCGCCGATCGACTTGTCGACCACCAGGATCGACAGGCCCGACGTCTTCAGCACACCGATCGCCGCCCATATTTCGTGCCGCACGACGGGCGCCAGCCCCTCCGTCGCCTCGTCCAGAATGAGCAACTGCGGATTGGTCATCAGCGCGCGGCCGATCACCAGCATCTGCTGTTCGCCGCCGGACAATAGCCCCGCCTTTTGCGACAACCGCTCGCCCAGGCGCGGGAACAGCTTTTCAACCGCCCCGAGGTCCCACTCTCCAGGCCGCGCCGCCGCGACGAGGTTTTCCTCCACCGTCAGCGGTCCGAAACAGCGCCGGCCCTCCGGCACGAGCCCGATCCCCGCCTGCGCGACCTTGTGTGACGGCAACGGCCCGAGGTCCCGCCCGCGGAAACGGATACTGCCACCGCTGTGCCGAAGCATCCGCATGATCGTCAGAACGGTGGTCGTCTTGCCCATGCCGTTGCGCCCCATCAGAGCGACACACTCGCCGTCCCCGACCGTCAGATCGACGCCGAAAAGCGCCTGCGAAGCGCCATAGAAGGCCGTAAGGCCGGAGACTTCGAGCAGCGCGCTCATGCCGTCTCCCCGAGATAGGAGCTCTGGACTTCCGGATTGGAGCGGATGTCGTCGACGTTACCGGTGGCGATGATACGGCCATAGACAAGCACCGAAATCCGGTCGGCGAGCGCAAAGACCGCGTCCATGTCGTGCTCCACGAGCAGGATTGGCGCCTCGTGGCGCAGATTGGCGAGGATTGCCGTCAATTCCACCGACCCTTCCGGCCCGAGCCCGGCCATCGGCTCGTCGAGCAGGAAGACATGCGGTTCCATGGCGAGCGCCATCGCCAGTTCCAGCCGCCGCCGCTCGCCATGCGACAGGATCGATGCCAGGATGTTCTCGCGCCCCGTCAGGCCGACCCGCTCCATGTGCCTGCGGGCCGGTCCCGTCAATGACGGGTCGGACAGCACCGGGCGCAGGAAGCCGAAGCTTCTCCCGCTCGCCCCTTGCACCGCCAGCACGACGTTCTGCAGAGTGGTGAATTCCGGCGCCACCGAGGAGACCTGGAAGGTCCGCGCCAGGCCGAGCCGCGCCCGCTCCACCGTGCCAGTTCCGGCAAGATCGCGCCCCGCGAAACGGATCGATCCGCTATCCTGTTGAAGCTCACCGCATATCTGCTTGATGAGAGTGGATTTTCCGGCCCCGTTCGGCCCGATCAGCGCATGGATTTCGCCGGCACGGAGGTCGAGCGAGATATGGTCGCTTACGGTCAGCGCGCCAAACGATTTCGTCAGGTCCCGAATTTCGAGGATCGGTTCAGCCATGGTGCCGCCTCCGCGTTACGACGCCGATCAGGCCGCCATGGGCGAACAGAACGACCAGCAGCAACAGCACGCCGAGCAAGAACTTCCAGTATTCGCTGACACCGCCGAGCGCGTATTCCAGCAGGATGAACAGCGCCGCGCCCGCCAGCGGGCCGAAATGTCGGCCCACTCCGCCGAGGATGATAAACACCATGATCTCGCCCGATGTCTGCCACGATAGCATCGACGGGCTGACGAAACGGTTGAGATCGGCATAGAGCGCGCCTGCCAGCGCGGTGATCATGCCGGAGATGGTGAAGGCGACGAGGCGCAGGCGATAAGGATCGATGCCGACGGCGCGCACGCGCTCGACGTTCTGGCGCGCGCCCTGCAAGGCAAGGCCGAAGCGCGACCGCGACAGCAGGATTGAGAACAGCGTGGCCGCGAGGAACCACACGAAAGCGACGGCAAAGAAATCCAGCGGCCTGAGCGTGTTCAGCCCGGGAAATGAGTTGCGCACATAGATCGGCAATCCGTCCTCGCCGCCATAGGCCGGCCATGAAACCGCAAAATAGAAAACCATCTGCGCAAAGGCGAGCGTGATCATTATGAAATAGACGCCGGATGTGCGCAGGCTGAGCGCCCCGATCGCCAACGCGGCGATCCCGCCAGCGAGGAGCGCCACCGGCCAGATGATCAGCATCTGCTGCGTGCCCTCGACCGTGAAAGGCCATGTCATCAGGGGTTCGTAATTCTGGGCGTGGCTGGCCAGGATCCCGGCCCCGTAGCCGCCGATGCCGAAAAAAGCGGCGTGCCCGAAGGAGACCAGCCCGCCATGGCCGAGCGCGATATTGAGCCCAACCGCCGCCGTAGCAAAAATCGCGACTTTGGTCGCCAGCGTGACGATGAAGGGTTCGTCCATTGCCGATGCCGCCACGGGAACCGTGAGCAGCAGCAGGACAAGAGCGATATTGACCGGTGTCTCGCGCAGCATCAGGTCGCCGTCCCGTAGAGGCCGCCGGGACGCACAACAAGCACCACCGCCATCAGGATGTAGATCAGCATCGAGGCGAGCGCCGAACCGACGGCGGTGGCGTCGGACGCGTTCATCACGGTGCCGAAGGCGATCGGCAGCAGGAACCGTCCGAGCGTATCGGTAATACCGACCAGCAGCGCGCCGATGAAAGCGCCCTTGATCGAGCCGATCCCGCCGATGACGATCACGACGAAGGCAAGGATCAGCACCGGCTCTCCCATGCCGACCTGAACCGACTGGATGGTGCCGACAAGCGCGCCGGCGAAGCCGGCAAGCGCCGCGCCGAGCGCGAAGACCATCGTGTAGAGCCGCCCGATATCGACGCCGAGAGCCGCGATCATTTCCCGGTCCGCCTCGCCGGCGCGAATGCGGATGCCGAGCCGCGTCCTGCCGATCAGCAGGAACAACCCCGCCGCGACGAGAATTCCCGCGCCGATGATCGCAAGGCGATAGAGCGAATAGGCCCCGCCGCCCGGCAGCGGCACCGCGCCCGACAGGATCGGCGGGACGTCGAGGTAAAGCGGGAACGAGCCGAACAGCCAGCGCGTGCCTTCAGAAAAGATCAGGATCAGCGCAAAGGTCGCGAGAACCTGATCGAGATGGTCGCGGCTATAAAGCCGCCGGATCACGACGATTTCGACGATTGCTCCCGTGATCGCCGCGGCGGCGAGGCTCGCCGCCAGCCCGAGCCAGAACGAACCGGTCGCGGCGGCAACCGCCGCGCAGGCGAACGCGCCGACCATATAGAGCGAGCCATGCGCGAGATTGATCAGCCCCATGACGCCGAAGATCAGCGTCAGCCCCGCCGCCATCACGAACAGCATGACGCCGAGTTGCAGGCCATTGAGGACCTGTTCGATCAAAAGGGCTGCGCTCACGGAAACGGCATCCGGATTACGAGGAGCGAAAAAACGGGCTGCTTCACCGCGCGGCCCGCCGGACACTCATCGACTACATCTTGCAGTCGTCGACATAGGCATTGCTGCGGTCTGTCATCGCCGTTCCGACGATCTTGTTGGTCAGGATGTCGCCTTCCTTGACGACCTCGCGCACATAAATGTCCTGGATCGGATGGTGGTTCGAGGCGAACGAGAACTTGCCGCGCACCGAATTGAAATCGGCGGCTTCGAGCGCTTTCTGGAACGCGTCGGCGTCGGACGGAGATGCCTTGGCAAGCGCCGACAGCATCAGGTTGGCCGTGTCGTAGCCGTAGGATGCGTAAATCGACGGCAACCGGTCGTATTCAGCCTGGAAGCCTTCCACGAATGCCTTGTTGGCCGCGTTGTCGATGTCCTTAGACCAGTTGGCTGTGTTCTTGACGCCGAGCGCCGCGTCGCCGACGGCCTGCAGGATGCCCTGGTCGAACGAGAAGGCCGGTCCGATCAGCGGGATGTCGACGCCGGATTGCGCATACTGCTTCATGAAGGCGATGCCCATGCCACCTGGCAGGAAGAAGAACACGCTGTCGGCGCCGGACGCGCGGATTTGCGCGATCTCGGCGGCATAATCGGTCTGGCCGAGCTGGGTGTAAACCTCCCCGGCAAGCTCGCCCTTGTAGAAGCGCTTGAATCCAGTCAGCGAATCCTTGCCGGCGGGATAGTTCGGCGCGAGGATGAAGGTGTTCTTGTAGCCCGCATCCGTCGCATAGGCGCCGGCGGCCTCGTGCAGATTGTCGTTCTGGTAGGAAACCGAGAAATAATGGGCATTGCAGCCCTTTCCGGCGAGCTGCGACGGCGCGGCATTGACCGAAAGATAGAATTTGCCCTGCGCGACCGCTGCCGGAACCACGGCCATCGCCAGGTTCGACCAGATAATGCCGGTCAGGATGTCGACCTTGTCGGACTGGATCATCTTGTCGGCGATCTGGACCGCAACGTCCGGTTTGCGCTGGTCGTCCTCGATGACGACGTCCACGTCCTTGTTGCCCGACTGCTTGATCGCGAGCATGAAGCCGTCGCGGGCATCGATCCCGAGGCTCGCGCCGCCGCCCGAAAGCGTCGTGATCATGCCGACCTTCACCGGCTCAGCGAATGCGGCAGACGTCATGCCGAGAACCGCCAGCGCGGCGAGCGATTTGGTTATCAGATTCATGTGGTCTCCCTCCAACTAGAAACGAAAGGACCCGCGCCGAAGCCGGAGCGGGTCAGAAAGCTTTGAAAGTCAGCGTGGTGAGCGAGCGCGAAATGCCCTCGATGTCGAGGATATGATCGTTGATGAACTTGCCTATATCCTCGTCGCTCGGCACGTAGATCTTCATAAGGAGATCGAAGTCGCCGCTCGTGGAATAGAGCTCGGATGCGATTTCACGCTCATAGACCTTGTCGGCCACCTTGTAGGTCTGCCCCGGATGGCACCGCAACTGGACGAATACGCAATTCATCGAACGCTTCCCCTTACACGCTCCGGCAAATGGCCGGCCTGACAGCAAGCCTATCCTTGAAGATTGGGATCAGAAAAGCAACCGAGAAATTTCAAGCTTAAAACTTTTTCTTCAGGCCCTGCCGGGCACGCGGCATTGAAGCCGCGCGCCCGAAATTCCGGCACTTTCGCCAAACCTAGTCGAACACGATACTCGGCGCTTCCTGCTTCGACGCAGTAGCCCCTTCCCACACTGTCTTGGCGATCGCGCGATAGACCTCGGCATGCGGGCTATCGGGATCTGAAACGACGATCGGCGCGCCGGAATCCGAGGTTTCGCGGATGTCCATGGCCAGCGGAATTGCGCCGAGAAACGGAACACCGAGACGTTCGGCTTCCTTTTCGGCGCCGCCATGACTGAAGATGTCATGCCGCGATCCGCAATCCGGACATATGAAATAGCTCATGTTCTCGACGATCCCGAGCACAGGCACCTCGACCTTGCGGAACATGCTCATTCCCTTGCGCGCGTCGATCAGGGCGAGGTCCTGCGGCGTAGAAACGATGACCGCGCCGGCGAGCGGCACGTTCTGCGCCATCGTCAGCTGCGCATCGCCGGTTCCCGGCGGCATGTCGACGACGAGCACGTCGAGTTCACCCCATTCGACCTCCTTCAGCATCTGGTTAAGCGCAGACATCACCATCGGGCCGCGCCAGATCATCGGCGTATCTTCTTCGACGAGGAAGCCCATAGACATGACCTTCAGGCCGTAGTTTTCCATCGGCTTGAGCGTACGCCCGTCGACCGTCTGCGGCCGGCCCGTGATGTGCAGGAGACGCGGCATCGACGGCCCATAGATATCCGCATCGAGGATGCCGACCTTGAGGCCAAGCCCATGCAGGGCGAGCGCGAGGTTGACCGCCGTCGTCGACTTGCCGACGCCGCCCTTGCCGGACGCCACCGCGATGATCGCGCCGATACCGGGAATGCCGGCGGGCTTGGGCGGACCGCCCTGCGGTTTCGGCGCGGGTTGCGGCGAAGGACGCGCGGCTCCGGACGATGGCCCGCCGCCCTGCTTCGCCGCCGTCAGCACGACGCCGGCCTTCTGGACGCCTTCGACGGACATCGCGGCCTTTTCGGCGGCGATGCGCAGCGGCTCCAGTTCCTCCGCACGATCCGAGGGAACCGTGATCGAGAAAAACACCTTGCCGTCCGCGGCGACGATCTCCGAAACGAGACCGAGATCGACGATGTTCCCCGTCAGATCCGGGCCCTTGACGCGCTTCAACTGTTCGACAACGAGGTCCTTGATGGCCACCGCTTTCCCCTTTTGTCTGGTATCTTCACACCGCAGATAGGCGATTTGGGAAGCGCGTCCAATGGGGTAAGCGCAATTGCTGACTCAAATTCGCATCTATTGCACGGTCACGATGCCGCAGGTTTTCCCGCAAGACCCGACATGAAGCTCTGCGGCGTGACGACGCCGGCCGGCTGGCCGTCGCGCAGCACCAGCAGCGGTTCGTCGTTGGAGAGGAACATGTTCATGATGTCGGCTACGCTGGTGTCGAGCTCGACTGCGCGCGCGCCACCGGGCGCTGTTCCGGCTTCCATGACATCTTCCGCGCACAGCACGCCAAGCGGATTCATATGCGCGACGAAGTCGGCGACATAGTCGTTTGCCGGATCGCGAATGATTTCCTGCGGCGTACCGCACTGGACGATTCGTCCGCCTTCCATGATGGCGATACGCCCGCCGATCTTGAACGCCTCGTCGAGATCGTGGCTGACGAAGACGATTGTGCGCTTCAGATTGGCCTGCAGTTCCAGCAATTCATCCTGCAGCCGTGTGCGGATCAGCGGATCGAGTGCCGAGAAAGGTTCGTCCATCAGCAGGATCGGCGCCTCGGTGGCAAAGGCGCGCGCCAGGCCAACGCGCTGCTGCATGCCGCCTGACAGTTCCGCGACCTTGCGGTCCGCCCAGTCGGTCAGACCGACCAGCTCCAGCTGCGCACGAGCTTTTTCCTCGCGCTCGGCATGCGGCATGCCCGAAAGCTCGAGCCCGAACGCGACATTGTCGAGCACGTTGCGCCACGGCAGAAGCCCGAACTGCTGGAAAACCATCGAAATGCACTCGCGCCGCATCTGGCGCAACTGCGCCGCATCGGCATTGGTGATGTCCACGGGACCGTCCCCGCCATCGACCAGAACCCTGCCCCTCGCGACCTTGTTCAAACCGTTTACGGCGCGTAGCAGCGTGGACTTTCCGGACCCCGACAGCCCCATCAGAACGAGGATTTCACCGGCCTCCACTGTCAGGTCGCAATCATGCACGCCGAGCACCTGATCGGTCGCCTGCTGGATTTCCGCCCGGTCCTTGCCCTCGTCCATCAGCGGAAGCGCCTCATGGGGCGAATTGCCGAAGACGATGGAGACTTTTTCGAAAATGACTGCCGCACTCATGCCGCTCACCGATCCTGACGTTCGATGCGCAGCATGCGATCCAGCATGATCGCAAGCACCACGATGATGAATCCGCTCTCGAAGCCGAGCGATGTGTTGACCGAGTTGAGCGCGCGCACCACCGGCACCCCGAGCCCGTCGGCGCCGACCAGCGCGGCGATCACCACCATCGACAAGGACAGCATGATGGTCTGGTTCAGGCCGGCCATGATCTGCGGCAGGGCATAGGGAAGCTCGACCTTCCACAATTTCTGCGACGGTGTCGCACCAAAAGCATCGGCGGCTTCCAGAAGCGGTTCCGGGGTCGAGGAGACGCCCAGATGCGTCAGTCGGATCGGTGCCGGCACGACAAAGATCACCGTCGCGATCAGCCCCGGCACCATGCCGATGCCGAAGAACACGATGGCCGGGATCAGATAGACGAAGGTCGGCAGCGTCTGCATCAGGTCGAGGACCGGGCGCATGACCTGGAACAAGCGCGGCCGGTGCGCTGCGGCGATCCCGATCGGCACACCGACGGCCATGCATACGACACAGGCCGAGAGAACCAGCGTCAGGCTTTCCGTCGTCTCCTCCCAGTATCCCTGGTTGAGGATGAACAGGAACCCGGCAAACACGAACAGCGCGGTTTTCCAGTTGCGTTGCATCGCATAGGTGAACGCAACGATGGCGAGCACGACGACAAGCGGCGGCGGTGTCTGCAATATCCAGAGCAACGCGTTGATCAGCCATTCCATCGCCACCGCGAGCCCGTCGAAAAACCAGCCGGCATGCGCTTGCAGCCAGTCGAAAACCGCCTTGGCAGAGCGGCCCACCGGGATCTTGGCGTCAGTCAGCCATTCCATGGATGTTGTTCCTCCCACGCAGGCGTGCAGTCTGCTGCGCTACTGCGGGATTGGCAATCAGAAATGCCCCGGGCCGAATGCCCGGGGCATTTCAAGGACTTAAAGGCCAAGCTTCGCCTTGACCGCGGCCATGGCGTCGCCGCCGTCCTTGGTCGTCACGCCCTTCAGCCAGCCGTCGAGCATGTCCGGATGCTTGGCGAGCCAGGCAGCCGCGGCCTTGTCCGGATCGGCGCCGTCGTTGAGGATCGCGCCCATGATCTCGTTTTCCATCGGAAGCGTGAACTTCAGGTTGGAAAGCAGCGCACCGACATTCGGGCATTCTTTCGAGAAGCCCGCGCGGGTGTTGGTGTAGACAGTCGCGCCACCGAAATCCGGACCGAAATAGTCATCCCCGCCGGTCAGGTAGGTCATGTCGAAATTGGCGTTCATCGGATGCGGTTCCCAGCCGAGGAACACGATCGGCTCGCCGCGTTTCGTGGCGCGGTCGACCTGCGCCAGCATGCCCTGCTCGGAGCTCTCGGCAAGCGAGAAGCCTTTCAGGCCGAATGCCCCGGAATCGATCATGTCGATGATCAGGCGGTTGCCGTCATTGCCGGGCTCGATACCGTAGATCTTGCCGCCGAGCTCGTCCTTGTGTTTGGCGATGTCGGCGAAATCCTTGATGCCGAGGTCGGCCGCCGCCTTGTTGACGGCCAGCGTGTATTTCGCGCCTTCAAGGTTTTCGCGCACCGTTTCCACGCTGCCATCGTCGCGGTACGGCTTGATATCGGCTTCCATCGTCGGCATCCAGTTGCCGAGGAAAACGTCGACATCGCCCGATTTCATCGAGGCATAGGTCACCGGCACGGAGAGGACTTTCACGTCGACCTTGTAGCCGAGCCCCTCGAGCATCGTCTTGGTGGCGGCGGTCGTCGCGGTGATATCCGTCCATCCAACATCGGAGAACGTCACCTCGTCGCATTGGGCAAAGGCCAGGCTCGTGCTTGCGGCAAGCGCAGCCAAAGCGGCCAGGGTAGACTTGAAGAATGTCATTGAGTCGCTCCTGTCAGTTATCCGGGCGTGACGGATTTTTCTTGATTGACGGATCAATTAAAAAATAACTAGGGATAAATGGCAAGCGATGTTTGGAGATTGCAATGCCCAAGCTCGGGATGGAGGCGATCCGCCGAGAAGCCCTGGTTAACGCGACCATCGCGGAAATCGGAGAATCCGGATCGCTCGAGGTGACCGTTAGCCAGATTGCGCGCCGTGCCGGCGTCTCCCCCGCGCTCGCCCATCACTATTTCGGCTCCAAGGACCAGATCTTTTTGGCCGCAATGCGCCGTATCCTGAGCGATTTCGGCGTGGACGTGCAGGTAAGGCTGAAAGCCGCGACCGGACCGGTCGAGCGGCTGCACGGCATCATCGCCGCAAGCTTCGGTCCGGAACAGTTCGATCGCGAGATCGTTGCCGCCTGGCTGGCCTTCTATGTCCAGGCGCAGAAGTCGCCGGAAGCGGCGCGGTTGCTCAAGGTCTATGCGCAGAGGCTCGACAGCAACCTGGTCTTCAACCTTCGCCAGATCGTCAGCGAGGAGGCCGCGCGCAAGATTTCGCAGGGCCTTTCCTCGATGATCGACGGTTTCTACATCCGCCACGCCCTTCAGGATCGCGTTCCCGATCGTGACGCCACCAAGCGCCTCGTCTGCGAATATCTCGAACTCTGCCTCCAAAAGGAAACGCGCACGTGAGTTCCGCTCCCAACATCCTGATCGTCATGGTCGACCAATTGAACGGAAAATTGTTTCCCGACGGGCCGGCCGACTGGCTGCACGTTCCCAACCTGCGCAAACTCGCCGACCGGTCGGTGCGGTTCACCAACGCCTATACGGGCTCGCCGCTTTGCGCCCCCGGACGGGCGAGCTTCATGGCCGGACAATTACCGCGGCGCACGCGCGTCTACGACAACGCCGCCGAGTTCTGTTCCGACATTCCGACCTATGCCCATCACCTGCGCCGAGCCGGTTTCCAGACATGCCTGTCCGGCAAGATGCATTTCGTCGGACCGGACCAATTGCACGGCTTCGAGGAACGCCTGACGACGGATGTCTATCCGGCGGATTTCGGCTGGACGCCGGACTACCGCAAGCCCGGCGAGCGCATCGACTGGTGGTATCACAACATGGGCTCGGTCACCGGCGCCGGCGTCGCCGAGATCACCAACCAGCTCGAATATGACGACGAGGTCGCCTATCACGCCGTGCGCAAGGTCTACGACCTCGCCCGCGGCAAGGACGAACGCCCTTGGATGCTGACCGTTTCGTTCACCCATCCGCACGACCCCTATGTCGCACGCCGCAAATATTGGGATCTCTACGAGGATTGCGAGCATCTCGAGCCGGAGGTTCCGGTAATTCCCTACGAGGAACAGGACGACCACTCGAAGCGTATTTTCGACGCAAACGACTGGCGCAGCTTCGACATCACGACCGAGAACATCCGCCGCTCGCGGCGCGCCTATTTCGCCAACATTTCCTATCTCGACGACAAGATTGGCGACATCCTCGAAGCGCTGCGGAGCACCCGCCAGGAAGACGACACTATCATCCTGTTCGTGTCGGACCACGGCGACATGCTCGGCGAGCGCGGCCTGTGGTTCAAGATGAGCTTCTTCGAGGGCTCCTCGCGCGTTCCCTTGATGATCGCCGCGCCGGGCGTCTCGCCTGCCCTGGTCAAGACGCCGGTCAGCACGATGGACGTCACCCCCACCGTGTGCGACCTCGCTAAGATCGACATCTCCGAGATACATCCGTGGACGGACGGGGAAACCCTGGTGCCGCTCATGACCGGCGGTTCGCGGGACAATCCGGTACGCATCGAATATGCCGCCGAGGGGTCCTACGCCCCGCTCGTCTGCCTGCGTCAGGGCAAGTGGAAATACACCCATTGCGAGCTGGACGAGCCGCAGCTTTTCGATCTTGACGCGGACCCGCTCGAACTGAAGAACCTCGCGCACGAACCGGATCATGCCGCAACAGCGTCCGACTTCGCACGGATGGCCGGCGAGTATTGGGACATGGCCGCTTTCGACGCCGAGGTGCGCCAGAGCCAGGCGCGCCGCTGGGTCGTCTACGAGGCGCTGCGCAACGGCAGTTATTACCCGTGGGATTACCAGCCGCTGCAGAAAGCATCGGAGCGCTACATGCGCAACCACATGGACCTGAACGTGCTCGAGGAAAGCCAGCGCTTTCCCAGGGGAGACTGATGACACAACAACCTGCGGCCAGCCATTTCGTCGACGGCAAACCAATAGAGGACCCGGCCGGACGACCGATCGAGGTCATCTATCCGGCGACTGGTGAGACGATCGCCACCGTCCACGCGGGGACGGACGCCATCATCGAACAGGCGCTGGAGAGCGCCATGCGCGCGCAGGCGGAATGGGCAGCGTTGACCGGAACGGAGCGCGGCCGGGTGCTGCGCCGCGCCGCCGACATCATCCGCGAGCGCAATCGCGAACTGTCTGAACTGGAAACCTTCGATACCGGCAAGCCGCTGCAGGAAACGCTCGTCGCCGACGCCCTCTCCGGCGCCGACGCGCTCGAATATTTCGGCGGTATCGCTGCGACCATTGGCGGCGAGACCGTCGGTTTCGGCGCCGACTTCGCCTATACGCGGCGCGAACCGCTCGGCGTCTGCGTCGGTATCGGCGCGTGGAACTATCCGATCCAGATCGCCTGCTGGAAGGCCGCCCCGGCGCTTGCCTGCGGCAACGCCATGATCTTCAAGCCGTCAGAGATGACGCCGCTTTCGGCGCTGAAGCTGGCCGAGATTCTGATCGACGCCGGCGCGCCCGCCGGCCTGTTCAACGTCGTCCAGGGTTATGGCGATGTCGGCGCGAAGCTGACCGGCGATCCACGCGTCGCCAAGATCTCGCTCACCGGTTCGGTGCCGACCGGTAAAAAGGTCTATGCCGGCGCGGTCGAGGGGCTGCACCACGTCACGCTGGAACTCGGCGGCAAGTCGCCGCTGATCGTCTTCGATGACGCTGATATCGAGAGCGCCATCGGCGGGGCGATGCTCGGCAATTTCTATTCGTCGGGCCAGATCTGTTCCAACGGCACCCGCGTCTTTGTCCACAGTTCGATCCGCGACCGCTTTGTCGAGCGGCTGGTGGAACGGACGCGCGCGATCGTCATCGGCGATCCGATGGACGAGGCGGTGCAGATGGGCCCGCTGATTTCGGCGGCGCAGCGCGAAAAGGTTCGGGGCTACGTTGAAACCGGCAAGAAGGAAGGCGCGGCGCTGGAAATCGGCGGCGGCATCCCGAATATTCAGGGCTTCGACAACGGATTCTTCATGGAGCCCGCTGTCTTCACCGGCGTCACCGACGACATGACCATCGCCCGCGAGGAAATCTTCGGCCCGGTCATGTCGGTGCTCGATTTCGATGATGAGGATGAGGTGATCGCTCGCGCCAATTCCACCGAATTCGGCCTGGCCGCCGGCGTATTCACCGGAAATCTCGCTCGCGCCCACCGCACGATCGCCCGATTGCAGGCCGGCACCTGCTGGATCAACGCCTACAATTTGACACCCGCCGGCATGCCGTTCGGCGGCGTCAAGGCGTCGGGCTTCGGCCGCGAAAACGCGGCGGCCGCCATCGAGAGCTACAGTCAGATCAAGAGCGTCTATGTCGGGCTCGGCCCGGTCGAGAGCCCCTACTGATGGAACAGCTCTGACATGGAAGCGGATTTCATCATCATCGGGTCCGGCTCGGCGGGATCGGCTATGGCCCACAGGCTTTCCGAGGACGGAAAGCATTCCGTTGTCGTGGTCGAGGCTGGCGGCACCGATATCGGCCCGTTCATCCAGATGCCCGGCGCCCTGTCCTATCCGATGAACATGAAGCGCTACGACTGGGGTTTCCAGTCCGAGCCGGAACCCCATCTCGACGGCCGGCGCCTTGCGACACCGCGCGGCCGCGTCATCGGCGGATCGTCTTCAATCAACGGCATGGTTTATGTGCGTGGCCATGCCCGCGATTACGATCACTGGGCCGATACCGGTGCGACCGGCTGGGCCTATGCCGACGTCCTCCCCTATTTCAAACGCATGGAGAACTGGCATTCCTGCGGCCATGGCGGCGATCCGGAATGGCGCGGCAAGTCAGGCCCGCTGCACGTAACGCGAGGCAAACGCGACAATCCTCTCCACGCGGCCTTCGTCGAGGCGGGCCGCCAGGCAGGCTTCGAGGTCACGCCCGACTACAATGGCGAGAAGCAGGAAGGCTTCGGCCCAATGGAGCAGACGGTCTGGCGGGGCCGCCGCTGGTCGACGGCAAACGCCTATCTGCGCCCGGCGCTCAAGCGGCAGAACTGCTCGCTCCTGCGCGGCTTTGCACGCCGCGTCGTCTTTGACGGCAATCGCGCGACCGGCGTCGAAGTCGAGCGCGGCGGACGGACCGAGATCCTTACCGCGCGCCGTGAAGTCATCGTCGCGGCGTCCAGCATCAATACGCCGAAGATCCTGATGCTCTCCGGCGTCGGCCCGGCCGCACATCTCGCCGAACGCGGCATCAACGTCATCGCCGACAGGCCCGGCGTCGGTCGAAACCTGCAGGACCATCTGGAACTCTATATCCAGCAGGCTTGCGTGAAGCCGATCACCCTCTACAAGTACTGGAACCTGTTCGGAAAGGCCTTCGTTGGCGCGCAATGGCTGTTCACAAAGAACGGAGTCGGCGCTTCGAACCAGTTTGAAAGCGCGGCCTTCCTGCGCTCGAAAGCGGGCGTCGAATATCCCGACATCCAGTACCACTTCCTGCCGATCGCCGTGCGCTACGACGGCAAGGCGGCAGCCGAGGGGCACGGCTTCCAGGCCCATGTCGGGCCGATGCGCTCACCCTCGCGCGGCACGGTCACACTTGCCTCGAACGATCCGAAGGATGCCCCGAAAATCCTGTTCAACTATATGAGCCACGAACAGGACTGGACCGATTTCCGCCACTGCATCCGCCTGACCCGCGAGATTTTCGGTCAGAAGGCCTTCGACGAATACCGCGGCAAGGAAATCCAGCCCGGATCAGCCGTCCAGTCGGACGACGAGTTGAACACCTTCATCCGCGAACATGTCGAAAGTGCCTACCATCCATGCGGAACCGCGCGGATGGGCCGCGCCGACGACCCAAACGCCGTCGTCGATCCGCAATGCCGTGTGATCGGTGTGGAAGGCTTGCGCGTCGCCGACTCGTCGATCTTCCCGCGCATCACCAACGGCAATCTCAACGGCCCGTCGATCCTCGTCGGCGAAAAGGCGTCCGATCACATTCTGGATCGCACGCCTCTGCCCCCGGAAAATTCCGAGCCATGGATCAATCCGCGCTGGAGGGATTCGGACCGCTGACGCGGTCCGAATAAACGCGAATGCGTGTCAGCCGTCAGGCCGCGGCTGCGGCCTCGACAGCGGCCTCTTCGACATCGTCGACACTGTCAAACAGGCCCTTCAGGTCGAGGAAGCAGATCATGTCGTCCCCGACCGGGACAATGCCCTTGGTCAGTGCCTTTTCCTCGTCGCTCATGACGTCTGGAACCGGCTGCATCTCTTCCGGCTTGACGCTGACCATGTCGGAAACGCTCTCGACCAGGATGCCGACGCCGCGTTCGCCTTCGTCGATGACGATGATGGCGCTCTGCTCTGTCGGCTGAACCGCTGGCAGGCCGAGGCGCAGTGCCATGTCGACGACCGGGATCACGCGGCCGCGCAGATTGATGAAACCGAGCACGTAATCCGGCGAATGTGGCAACGGCGTCGCCTTCACCCAGACGCGGATCTCGCGAACGACCATGATGTCCAGGCAGAAGACCTGATCACCAAGCCGGAACGAAATAATTTTCAGTGTCGGCTCGGAAGAGCTCATATTGGTGTTATCCCTCATCAAAATTCCTCCCACTCATCGGTGTTGGTTGCGAGGTTGGTTTTCTTGCTGAATGCGCGTGTGATGCTGCCGACCATTGCGCGGGCCGGCGAAGCGACCGGCCGGGCATTGTCGGTGGCGGATGCCGGACGAGCAGGCGGAGCCTTGGCTGCCGCGCCCAGTCCGAAATGGGCAATTTTCGATCGCATGTTCGACGCCTCGTCGGAGAGCCTGTGCGTCAGCGCATTGGTCTGCTCGACCATGGCGGCGTTCTTCTGCGTGACTTCGTCGAGCTGATTGACCGCGACCGAGATTTCCTTGATGCCCGTGGACTGCTCGCTTGCCGCCTTGGCGATCGACTGGATCCGGTCATTCACGTCGATCACCTTGGCGGAAATGCCCGACAGCGCCTCGCCCGTGCGGTTGACGAGGTCGACTCCGGTCGACACTTCGCGCGTGGACTTCGTGATGAGATCCTTGATTTCCTTTGCTGCCCCCGCCGAGCGTTGCGCAAGCTCGCGGACTTCCTGCGCGACGACCGCAAAGCCCTTGCCCGCATCGCCGGCGCGGGCGGCTTCGACGCCGGCATTGAGCGCGAGCAGGTTCGTCTGGAAAGCAATCTCGTCGATCACGTTGATAATGTTGGAAATTTCGCCGGAGGCCTGTTCGATCTGCCCCATCGCGGCGACCGCATCGGAGACAATTTGGCTCGAGTTCTCGGTATCGGTCTTGGTGGAGGCGACTTTCTCGCTGGCGTCATGCGCCATTTCCGCCGCGCTGGTGACGGTTGCGGCGATCTCCTCGACTGCGGCCGAGGTTTGCTCGAGCGACGCGGCCTGCTGTTCGGTGCGACGCGACAGTTCGTCGATGGCGCTGCGTATTTCGGCGGAACCACCCTCGATCGATTCGGAATTGTCGCGGACATCGCCCAATGCGGCGCGCAGTTTTCCCACGGATGCGTTGAAGTCGATCCGCAGCTTGTCGAGATTGTCGATAAATGGCGTTTCGATGTGAACCGAAAGATCGCCCTCGGCGAGGCGGTGCAGCCCCTCGCCCAGCCGCTCGACCGCGGCATCGACGCGGTCGGCTTCCGCGCGCCTTGCGGCATCGCGCTCCTGACGTTCGGTTTCGCTCATTGAACGCGTTTCTTCCGCCTCGCGTTCAATGCGCAGCTTGGCTTGCGCGTTCTCGCGAAACACTTCCAGTGCCCGGGCGAATCCGCCGATCTCGTTACGCGCATCCGTATAGGGCACCGTAACGTCGGCTTGGCCTTCCGCAAGCGCCTGGGCGGTCTCTGTCAGGCGCGGAATCGGGCGCATGATGGCACGCGCCAGCAAGGTCATGGCAGCCACGGCGACAATAAGAACCAGCAGCGAGGCGACTGCCAGGGCGCTCGACATCTCCGTGGCGAGTGCCGTGATCACTGACTTCTTCACGCCGGCATAGAGGATCCCGATGATATCACCCGCCGGCGAAAAAATCGGCTGGTAGATGGTGAAATAGGGAACACCGAGAATGACAGCTTCGCCGCGGAACGTCTTGCCCTTGGTAACGACCGGATAGACCGCGCCCTTCTGGCCAAGCTGCGTGCCGACCGCGCGCTTGCCGTCCGGCTTGACGATATTGGTCGTACGGCGCCAGAAATCCTTCGATTCAGAGTCCCAGGCGAACACCGTTGCCGTCTCGCCGGTCATCCGGCCGACGGTATCGATCATGTCATGCGTCTGAAAGGAATTCGGAACCGAATCCATGACGATCCGGTCGACATTGCCGTCTTTTGTCCACGTCACTTCGGTGCCCGGCAAATCCCGCTCGACAATGGTCGCTGCAACCCGCAGGCTCGCATCCTGGCGCGCAACGGCGTCCGATGCGATCCGGTCGGAAACAATCATGTAGACCGCGGCCGAAACAGCCATCAGCGCGAGCGCAATAATAAGCGCCGTCGATACCGAGACAACGCGCACCAAGCCAAATCGGGACAGGAAACCCATCAAAATCCTCTCTGAACCACACCGGTCGTCATGAGGCATCGCCGGAACATCCGCCTCGACGAACGCCCTGATCGCCAGCGGCCGGTTGCACAACCGGGCCGGTTCACACGCTCAGACTGTACGAAAGGATTTCACACGACATCTGTTTCGTACCCTTGGCGCGCAAAGCTGGCGAAACGACATCATGTCGATGCATCCGTGCGGATGCCTCATGCAGTAATTGCAGCCTCTACAAGGCACGATATTCAATAAAAAAGCATTAATCCCGGCGGACGAGGATCTGCCGCAACGGCAGGCCCGCGCTGGCCAACCACGATTACGATCAGGCACCCCCCATGCGCCCTTAACCAGGAGAAGCGCTTCTGGTTCTCGCATTATGAGACTGCGACAAAATCAACCATTGCGGAAACTGCCGGTTTTTTACATTTTTTTCCCAAGTTTTTGCAGGGTGAATTGCGCTAGAAACCCGGAACCGGGGGCTTCGCTGAATCCGGTGGCGACTTGTTAGTGACATCCTGCGAAAAAAGGGCTTGAAATACCGACACGATATCAGGCTGCAACGATCGGGTCCGCTACATGACTCGCGTTGCCGTGAGGGAGATCAGGCAGGCCCTAAAGCCGGCCCGCTAACGCAATAATATCCATCCAGAGGAGGAAATCATGAAAACATTGAAACTTGCGGGGGCTGCACTTCTCGGCGCGGCCATCGCGATGGCGGGCACGTCGCTCGCGTCGGCGCAGGAGTTCACCTTCAAGCTGCACCACCTGCTCGGCGCAAAAGCGCCCGCGCAGACCCAGATGCTCGAGCCGTGGGCGAAGCAGGTCGAGGAAAATTCCGGCGGTCGCGTGAAGATCGAGATCTACCCGGCCATGTCGCTTGGCGGCCGTCCGCCGGAACTCGTCCAGCAGGCCCGCGATGGCGTGGTCGACCTGATCTGGACCGTGAACGGCTACACGCCGGGCCTGTTCCCGCGCACCGAAGTCTTCGAGCTACCGGGCGTCTTCAAGAACGACCCGAAGGCCGCGAACCTCGCCATGTATGACATGTTCGAGAGCGACCTGAAGCAGGAATACCAGGGTCTCGAGGTCATGTTCCTGCATGTCCATGCCGGCCAGGCCTTCCACATGCGCGAAAAAGCGGTCCACACGCCGGACGATGTCGTCGGCACCAAGCTGCGCATCCCGACCCGGACTGGTGCATGGCTGATCGAGGCGCTCGGCGCCGCTCCGACCGCAATGCCGGTGCCGGAACTGCCGCAGGCACTCTCCAAGGGCGTCGTCGACGGCGCGCTCATCCCCTGGGAAATCATCCCGGCCCTGAACATTCAGGAGCAGACCAAGTACCAGATCGAAGGCTACGACAAGGAACGCTTCGGCACGACGACGTTCCAGGTCTCGATGAACAAGGCGCGCTGGGACAGCCTGCCGGACGACATCAAGAAGGCCTTCAAGGACGCTTCCGGACCGGAATGGTGGGGCAAGGTCGGCGACATCTGGCGCGCGTCGGATGAGCACGGCATCAAGGTCGCGACCGATGCCGGCAACGAACACATCACCCTGACCGAGGAACAGACAGAAGCCTTCCGCCAGAAGGAAGAGCCGGTTGTCGGCCGCTGGATCGAAGAGGTTTCGGCCCAGGGCATCGACGGCGCGGCGCTGGTTGAAAAGGCCCGTTCCCTGATCGCCAAGCACAGCAGCGGAATGTAATGTCCGAAGTGATTTCAGAAAAGCGGGCGGGGCTGGAAGGCCTCGCCCGCAATGCGATTATCGGCTGGGCGTTTTTCGGCGGCATCATCCTGTCACTGGTCGTCGCCATCAACGTGATCTCCGTCATCGGCGGCGTTGTCTGGAAGCCGTTTCCGGGCGATTTCGAGATGACCGAGATCGGCGTGGCGGTCGCCGCCTTCGCCTTTCTGCCCTACTGCCAGATGGTCGGCGCCAATGTGACGGCCGACATCTTTACCGCCCGTGCGCCCTATCGGCTGGTGGCGGTCTTCTCGCTTCTCGCGTCCATCGTGGCGCTCGGCTTCAGCCTTCTGCTGCTGTCGCGCATGTATTTCGGTATGCTCGACCAGAAAGCCTACAACTACACGACCGCAATCCTGCAGTTTCCCCACTGGGTTGCCTTCATTCCGATCCTGATTTCGCTCGCCCTGCTTGCCGTCGCGGCGACAATCACGCTCCTCGAAGACATCAAAAAGATTAGGAAACCCTGAGCGATGGCTGATGCACTCCTGACGGGTCTTGCCGGTCTCATCGTCCTTGTCCTGCTGATCGCCATCCGCATGCCGATCGCCTATGCGATGATCCTTGTCGGCGGCGTCGGCGTGACGCTGCTGAATGGCAGCGCGATCTTCATGGCCCAGTTGAAGACGCTCGCCTATGGCCAGTTCTCCATCTTCGATCTCTCCGTCGTCCCCATGTTCGTCTTCATGGGCGCCCTCGCCACACGCGCGGGGCTCAGTCAGGACATGTTCCGGGCGGCCAATGCGTGGCTCGGCTGGCTGCGCGGCGGAACCGCCATGGCCGCCATCGCCGCCTGCGCCATTTTCGGCGCGGTCTGCGGTTCGTCGCTGGCGACTGCATCGACGATGGGCAAGGTCGCCCTGCCCGAACTGAAACGCTACAACTACCAGGGATCGCTTGCCACCGGAACGCTCGCCGCCGGCGGTGTGCTCGGCATCCTGATCCCGCCCTCGGTGGTGCTGATCATCTACGCCATCATCGTTGAAGCCAACATCGTCACGATGTTCATGGCAGCGCTCATTCCGGGCATCATCGCTGTCCTGCTCTTCCTGCTGACCATCGCCATCTACGTGCTGGTGTGGCCGGAAGCCGGCCCGCGCGGCGGATCGGGTAGCCGCGAGGAATTCGTTGCCGCAACGATCGGCGTCATCCCGGTCCTGCTGATCTTCCTGCTGGTAATCGGCGGCATCTATGCCGGCCTGTACAATCCGACGCCCGCGGCTGCGATCGGCGTCTTCCTCGTCTGGCTTTATGCCACGGTCCGCGGCCGGCTCGATCTTCGCGGCATGAAGGATGCGATCTTCGAAACGGCGCAAACCGCCGGCATGATCTACCTGATCCTGCTCGGCGCCGAGATGCTGAAAATCTTCATGTCGCGCGCCGGGGTCCCGCAGGCCGCCGCCGAATGGATGGTCAATTCCGGCTTCTCGCCGATGGCCGTGCTGATCATGCTTCTCCTCGCCCTGATCGTGCTCGGCTGCCTGATGGACAGCCTGTCCATGATCCTGCTGGTCATCCCGTTCTTCTGGCCGGTTCTGGTCGAACTGAACGGCGGTCTCTACCAGATCGCGGACGGAGCCGGATTCGGCATGAGCACTGAAGAACTGAAAGTCTGGTTCGGCATTCTGGCGCTCATAGTCGTTGAACTTGGACTGATCACGCCACCAGTCGGCATGAACGTCTTCGTCATCTCCGCGCTCGCCGAAGACACACCCATGAGTGAAACTTTTAAGGGTGTTATGCCATTCTTCGTCGCAGAGATCCTCCGGGTCGCCGTTCTCGTGGCGTTCCCGGCGATAACGCTCTGGTTGCCTAGGCTCTTGGGCGGATAACGAAGAAACAGGGACGAATTTGGCTATGAAACACACGGTTTCAGGCGACATTACCGCTGGCGGCGCAATTTTCACGCGCCTCAAGGCGCTCGGGGTCGATTACGTTTTTACCAATTCCGGCACCGATTTTCCGCCGATCATCGAAGGCCTGGCCGAAGCCGCAGCCAAGAACATCGACCTGCCGAAGCCGGTCATCATCCCGCATGAGCATGCCGCGCTCGGCATGGCGCATGGATACTATCTGATGACCGGACAGGCGCAGGCGGTCATGCTGCACACCAATGTCGGTCTGTCCAACGGCGCGACCGGCGCGATCAACGCCGCCTGCGAGCAGATCCCGATGCTGTTGATGTCGGGCCGTACGCCGGTCATGGAAGGCGACCGATTCGGCGCGCGAACCGTTCCCATCGGTTGGGGCCAGGAGATGCGCGACCAGACCGCGCTGGTGCGCGAATCCTGCAAGTGGGACTACGAACTGAAATTTCCGGAGCAGATCGCCGGCCTGCTCGACCGCGCCCACGCCATCGCCAATTCGACGCCGAAAGGCCCGGTCTATCTGTCGCTGCCGCGCGAGACGCTGTGCGAGCCGACGCCGCGCGAGGGCCTGGAAGGCCCGGCGACAATCCAGCCGGTCACCGGCGCGCCCAATCCGGACGCGATCGCAACCGCAGCGCGCTGGCTTGCCGAGGCGAAGGCGCCGCTTGTCATCGCCCAGCGCGGCGCCGGCGACGAAAAGAGCTTCCGCGCCTTCGCCGAATGGGCCGAGAAATGGGGCATTGCCGTCTGCTCATGGTGGGCGACGCATCTTGCCATTTCCACCGAACATCCCTGCCATGTCGGCTCCGACCCGGGCCCCTGGATGGCCGAGGCCGATGTCGTCGTCGTGCTCAACTGCATCGCACCCTGGTGGCCGGACAAGCACAAGCTGGCAGACGGCGCGAAGGTCATCAATATCGGCCCGGACCCGGTCTTCAGCCGATTCCCGGTGCGCAATTTCCGCTCCGATCTGACGATAGCAGGCGAAACCGCCCTCACCGTCCCGGCGCTGGTCGAAGCGATGGAGCCGTTGCGCCGCGACGAACACGCGATCTCTGCCCGCCGCGACAGGCTGGCGAAGGCATCAAACGACATGCGCGCCGCGCTCGCCGACCGCGCCACGTCGGATACCGCCCGCGGCATCACCAAGGCCTATGTCAGCCATTGCCTCGGCGAAGCGCTGGACGGCATCAAGTCGAGCGTCTTTTCCGAACTCGGCACGTCGCTCGGTACGTTGAAACGCACCGACCACAAGTCGTGGTTCCAGGAACCGCATTCCGGCGGCCTCGGCTGGAGTTTCCCGACCGCGCTCGGTGCTCAACTCGCCGAGCCGGACCGCGTCTGCGTCGCCACCATGGGCGACGGCTCCTACATGTTCGCCAATCCGACGGTCTGCCACCAGATCGCCGAGGCGCTGGAGTTGCCGGTTCTGATCATCGTCCTCAACAACGAGGAATGGGGCGCCGTGCGCGCCTCCGTCACAGGCATGTATCCGAACGGATTTGCCTCGCGCGCCAATGAAATGCCTCTGACGGCGCTGAAGCCCTCGCCCGACTTCACCAACACCGCCGCCGCCAGCCGCGCCTGGGCGCGCAAGGTGACGGATCCGGATGAACTGCCGAAGGTGCTGGAACAGGCGTTGCGCGTCGTGCGCGAAAACCGCCGCGTGGCGCTTCTGGACGTCCGCGTCCTGCCGGACTGATCCGGATGATGGGACCAGGGATCCGGGCAGCCGGATTACGACTGCCCGATAGAAGCGTTAGCTGGCCGCCATCGCCCTGATGTCGGCCGCGCTCGGCGTATTGCCGCCGATGCCCCACTGGCCGCTGCGCACCTCTTTTACACGGACCCATGTCACGCCGCGCATGGCCTCGCCTTCGACCTCGACCATCGCATTGGTCACCTTCTCGATCATCTGGCCTATCTGGCCCTTGTCGAAAACGCCCTCGATCACTTCGATATCCACTAAAGGCATGTCGCGTCTCCTTGCTGTTTGCGAACAGCCCGATCCTGCCAAACAGGCGAAGTGCGCGGCCAGTCCGGAAACAGTAGGAAAACCGCTACAGTTTTTGAACTGGACGCCTGTCCTTCGCTTGTGAGACCTTTGGCATGGAGGCGGAACCATGCCTGAAACAGCCTATCCCCGATTTTGCCCTGTCGCGATGGCCGCCGAGATGATCGAACCACGGTGGACGATGTTGGTTCTTTGCGAAATGTGGTCGGGTTCATCGCGGTTCAGCGAAATACAACGCGGCGTACCCGGTATGTCGCCAGGGCTTCTTTCGAAACGACTGAAGGACATGGAAACAAAAGGTCTGATCAGCCGCGTGAACAATCCAGCGACCGGCCAGTTCGAATACCTCACGACGCCGTTGGCCGATGAACTTGAACCGCTTGTGCGCCAATTGGGAGAATGGGCGCATCGGAACATTGACAGCGAGGTCTCGCTTCAAAATCTCGATGCGCGAATGTTGATGTGGAACATACGCCGCAAGATAAACCGGCTGGAACTACCCAAGCAAAAATGCGCAATCCAGTTCACCCTGAAGAATCCGCCCGGAGACATCGCCAACTACTGGCTGGTCATCAAACCCGGCATGGAAACCGATCTGTGTTTCACAAATCCGCGCTTCGATATCGACCTGTTCATCGTCTGTCAGTTGCGCGCGCTGACATCTGCCTGGATGGGGCACACGCGTTTCGAGCACGAGATCGAGGCCGGCAACATCACGCTTATTGGCCACGAACTGATGGCGCGCAATCTGACAAAGTGGTTGATCCGGAGTAGTTTTTCGACAGTGAAGAAAAAGGGTAGCGCCACCGAAGTGTCGCGAGACGACGCCGACGGCTTCGCGACGATCGGACGAACCGCGACCGCAAATTTGTAGTCGAAACGTTTTCGCCCACCGATCGCGCATAGCCTGTTCTGGATCGGCTGCCGATCAGGCAACCACGATTATGTAGCCGCCTTTGGACCGGCGCTGAAATCAGCCCCGGCCCGAGAGATATCGCAAACTTGCGGCGTCAGAACACCGGCGGGAACGGACGGCCGCCGCGATCGAGCGTGATCCAGCGGGTCTCCGTGAATGTTTCCATCGACCACTTGCCGCCGTGCTTGCCGAGGCCGGAGGCCTTGAAGCCGCCGAACGGGACATGCGGTTCGTCATTCACCGGCGAGCAGTTGACGTGGCAGTTGCCGGTGTCGAGATGATTGACGATCTCCATCGCCCGGCCCTCGTCTTCCGACATGACGCC
Source organism: Oricola nitratireducens (assembly GCF_014904745.1). Classification (GTDB taxonomy): domain Bacteria; phylum Pseudomonadota; class Alphaproteobacteria; order Rhizobiales; family Rhizobiaceae; genus Oricola; species Oricola nitratireducens. Next base: position 32,310 of record NZ_JACZCS010000035.1, on the reverse strand, counting down.
GGCGGTCAGTCCGTATTCGCTGTCATTGGCGAGACGGATGGCCTCTTCGTCGTTCTTCACCTTGAAGACCGAACAGACCGGACCGAAGGATTCCTCCTGGTAGAGCAGCATGTCCGGCGTCACATTGGCGAACACCGTCGGCGCAATGAACCGGCCGTCGACATCGCCGCCCGCGAGCACCTTGGCGCCTTTCGCCTTGGCATCGTCGAAATGGCGCTTGAGGCGCTCGGCCGCACGGTCATTGATGACCGGACCGAGGATATTTTCCTTGTCCGTCGTGTCGCCGACCGTCAATTTCTTGACGCGCGGAATGAACTTTTCGATGAACTCGTCATAGACGTCCTCGTGCACGATCACGCGCTCGATGGACATGCAGATCTGCCCCTGGTGCATGAAAGCGCCGAAATTGGCTGCCTGCACGGCGCGTTCCATGTCGGCGTCGTCGCACACGATCATCGAGTTCTTGCCGCCGAGTTCGACGCAGCATTTCTTCAGATGCGCGCCCGCCTTTGCGGCGATCACACGCCCGACCGCCGTCGAGCCGGTGAAGGAAATGCCCTTGACCAGAGGATTCTCGATCAGTTCGTCGCCGACCGCCGCGACGTTGTCGCGCGAGCAGGTCACGACATTGAGCACGCCCTTCGGCAGCCCCGCTTCCTCGAAGATTTCCGCCCACAGAAGGCCACCGATATAGGGGGTGTCTTCCGACGGCTTCAGCACGATCGTGTTGCCGGCGACAAGCGGGAACAGGAATCCGCGGCCGGTGAGGATCAGCGGGAAGTTCCACGGGCTGATCACCGAGACGACGCCCATCGGGCGGCGCACCGCCATCGAAAGCTTGCCGTATTCGGACGGCAGCACATCACCGATCGAACCGTAGTTCGCGGCGGCGGCGGCAGGGAATATTTCGGCCGTGTAACCGGTCTCGAACATCGCCTTGCCGAACCAGCCGCCGCCTTCCGCCATCACCGCCTCGGCGATTTCCTGGCGGCGCTTTTCGAAGATCTCGCCGGCCTTGATCATGATCTGCGAGCGCTTCGTGAACGGCATCTCCGCCCACTCGGGAAATGCCTCATGCGCCGCCTCGATGGCGCGGCGGGTATCCTCGACCGAAGCATCCGGGATATTCGCCCAGATCGACCCGTCCGACGGGTTGTAGTCCGGGAAGGTTTGCGACTTGGTGGTCCAGCCACCGCCGATATACATGCCGTCCAATACGCGTGCCATGTCACTCTCCATTCATCGTCTGGTTCAATCGCTAATCCGCATCGCCTTTTCGGCGAGTTTTTCCGCTCTTCGGGCCAGTTTTTCGGCCTTTTTCGCGAGTTTCTTGCCACGGCCTGTCAGCTTGCGCTTGCCGCGGCGGTTCGTGTCGCTCCCGCCGTCTTCGTGAGGAACATAGGCCTCGCGTGTGGCGACGACATGGTCGTGCTGGATTCGAGCGGCGCGCGCCGCGAAATCGGCCGCCTGCCGGCCCAGATTCCGAGCAGGGTCACCCGACGGTGCCTGCGCCTCCGCTTTGGCCGGTTTGTCGCCCGGTTCTGGCGCCAAGAGGTTCGATGCGGCCGTCAAATGATAGTCCACGCGCTGCGCTTCGACATATTCGCGCTGGATGCGCGTCGCCTTCTTGACGAATTCGGCTGCCTGCAGGCTCAGTTCATGGGCTTGGCTCGACATGGTGATCACTTCTCCGCTTGTGGTCAGTGTTTCCGCTAAGGGGTGTCCATGACCATTGGCATGTCCGTTGACATGCCGCACGCCGGTCCTCACTGCATTCACATGATCGCGCTGAATGCGCGCCGCGCGTTCGGCCAGCGCCCGGGCGGACATATCGGCGGCGGCAGCGGTCGTCGCCTCCTCCGACGGCCGCTGCCTGTCGGCGCGCGGCGTTTCGCCGGCCGCACCGCCAAGATAAGCCGCCTGCACAGCCGGGTCGCGCGCCAGTTCCTCGCCGGTCCCCTCGCCCGTGATATGGCCGTTTTCGATCAGATAGCCCCTGTCGGCGATCGCCAGGCTCTGCTTGGCGTTCTGCTCGACCAGCAGGATGCCGACACCGGTCTCGCGCACCGCCTTGAGCGACTTGAACAGGTCTTTCGTCAGCAGAGGCGACAGGCCGAGCGACGGCTCGTCCAACATCAGGATCGTCGGATTGGACATCAACGCGCGACCGATCGCTACCATCTGCTGTTCGCCGCCACTCATCGTGCGCGCTATCTGGCTGCGGCGTTCGGCAAGCCGCGGAAACAGCGTCAGCACCTGCTCGCGGCGTCTTGCCTCATCGGTCCGGGCCTGCGGCCCGTAGGCGCCAAGCTGGAGGTTTTCGGCAACGGTCAGGTCGCCGAATATGCCGCGGCCTTCCGGCACCAGCGCAAGACCCGCCTCGACCACCTTGTGCGGCTTGGCCTGCGTGATGTCCCTGCCGTCGATGATGATCCGCGCGCCGGGCGCCGCCTGCACCATGCCGCCGATCGCGTTCAGGAGGGAACTCTTGCCGGCACCGTTGGCACCGAGGATCACGCAGATTTCGCCGGCCGCGACGCGGACTGAAACGTCTTCCAGCGCCCGGTGCGCGCCGTAGGAGACGGTGAGATGTTCGACCTCAAGCATCGTCCGCTCCCAGATAGGCGGTCACGACTTCCGGCCGGGACAACACCTCATGCACCGAGCCGTCGGCGATCTTGACGCCGCTCGACATCACCACGCAGCGGTCGCACAACGAGCGGATGGCATCCATCACGTGTTCGACCATGATGATCGTGCGCCCGTCCTCGCGCAGATCGCGGATCAGTTCGATGCCGATTTTCAATTCGCTCGGATTGAGACCGGCGAGCCACTCGTCGAGTAGCAGCAGGCGCGGGTTGGAAGCCAGCGCACGTGCCAGTTCGAGCCGTTTCTGGTCAATATAGGTCATCGATCCCGTCGGCGCGCCGCCGCGCCTGCCGAGCCCGACCCGGTCGAGCAGCACTTCGGCTTCCCGGTAGGCATCGTCGCCCCACGCCCGCACATGTCCGAAGACCGCGCCGGCGATCACATTCTCGATTGCCGACAGCGACGGCAGGATACGCACCAGCTGGAAGGTGCGCGCGACGCCGCGTCGCGCGATCTGGTGCGCCGGCATGCCGGATATGACCTCGCCGTCGAGACGGATCGTGCCCGATGTCGGTTTCAACGCGCCGGAAATCAGGTTCATCATCGTCGTCTTGCCGGATCCGTTTGGCCCGATCAGGCCGATCAGTTCGCTCTCCTTGACGGAGAAATCGACATCGTTGACGGCGACCAGGCCACCGAACGCCTTGCGCACGGTCTCTACGGAAAGGAGCGAACGGCTGCTCATCGCACCGCCTCCTTTGCCTTCGCAGCAGAGCCGAAATCGCCCCGCACCTTGCGAAGATCCTCGATCAGCCCGGAGACGCCGCGCGGCAGGAAATAGACGATCGCCATGAACGCGACGCCGATCAGCAGGCTGGTGTGGTTCGGAAACCTCGAAGAAATCTGGTCGAACAGGATGGTGAAAGGAATGACGCCGAGTAGCGGCGCCCACAGCCGTCCGGTCCCGCCAAGCAGCGCCATGATCACGACCTGGAAGGAAATCACCGGGTTGAAGGCGGACGGCGGTTCGACATAGGCGAAACGCGGCGCGAGGATCGCCCCGGTCACGCCGATGAAGGCGCCGGAGACCACGAAGAGGATGACCTTTGCGCGCGCGACGTCGATGCCGACATGGCGCGCGACCAACTCGTCATTGCCGATGATGCGCATGGCAAAACCGAGCCGCGACCGGTTGATCAGCCATCCCGTGACATAAACGACAGCGGCCAGCGCCAGCAGCATCCAGAAAATGTGCTTCTCGCCCATGTCGGTAAAGACATAAAGACCGACGCCATTGGTGAAATTCGTCTGCAGCCATGTCACGACCTGGCGCACCAGTTCGGCGAGACCGAGCGTGAAGATCACGAAATAGACGCCCGACAGCCTGAGCGTCGCGACGCCGACAAGACCCGCCAACAGGCCACTCGCGATGGCAGCGATGACGAGCAGGACCGGAAACGGCAGCACGTCGATGCCGAGCCCGACCGTGTAGGTGCCGATACCGAAGAAGGCGGCTGTCGCCAGCGAGATGTAGTGTGTCGGGCCGGAAAACAGCGTCCAGGCAGTGCACAGGACGGCATAGAGGGCGATGTTGACGGAAAGCGACAGATAGTAGCCGTCGTCGAAAAGCGGGATCGTGGCCACGGCCGCGAAGCCGACAATTGCCAATACCGCGATACGCAGTTCCTTTTCGCTCAGGCGCGTCATGCCTCCTGCCTCCCGAAGATGCCTTGCGGCCGGAACAACAATACGAGGATGAACAGGGTGTAAGTCGCGGCCAGCGTCAGGCCCGGATCGATCAGGCTCGCCACCGCCGTCTCGGTGAGGCCCAGCAGGAGGGCCGCAAGCACCGCGCCGCGCACGTCGCCGACCCCACCCATGATGACGATGATCAACGCCTTCATTGTGAAGATCACGCCCATGGACGAATTAAAGGTGTAGAAAGTCGACAACAGCGCGCCGGCGGCTGCCGTCAACGCGCCACCGAGCGCAAAGGCAAAGGCCGAGGCACGCTCCACGTTGATGGCGACAAGGCTCGCCGAGGACGGATTGACCGAAACGGCGCGGATCGCCGTGCCGTAGCGCGTCCGGTAGAGAAAGACATAGAGGCCCAGGGCGATAACCGCCGCCGCGATCAGCGCGACGATACGGTTCAGACCGTAATTTTCGCCAAGGATTTGAACCGGTTCCGACAGGAAGTTGTAGGAATAGTAGCCGCCGCCGAAAACCAGCAGCATGACGCCCTGCATGATGAACATCAGGCCGAACGTCGCGAGGATGCTGTCGACTTCCAGCTGACCGCGATTCTTGGCGCGATTGACCAGCGGCTTCATCGCGAAGTCGTAGATCAGCCAGTTCAGGACGAAGGCCCCGGGCGCGATCAGGACGATACCGAGCACGGGATTGATGGACGCGGTCGAATAGAGCCAGAACGCGCAGAAACACGCCAAAACGAGGTTTTCCCCGTTGGCGAGATTCATGATCCGCGCGACGCCGTATTGCAGCGTCAGCCCGAGCGCGATCAGCGCATAGGTGCCGCCCAGCACCGTTCCCGTGATCAGTATGTCCATCATCGAATTCTATGCTTTTTGACCGGTGCGGCGAAGGCCGCACCGGCTTTCGTGGTTAAGCGATCAGTTCCAGCCGGACTTGACGATCGGAGCGACTTCGCCGCCGACACCTGTCGAGGCGACGCCATGGAACACGCCGTCCTGCCACTGGCCCACTGTCCAATACTTGCGGATGACGTTGTGGTCGAATTTCCACTCGCCCATGATCGTGTCGAAAGTGCCGTTCTTGATCGCGTCGATCACGGCAGCCTTGTCCAGCGTGCCGGCGGACGTTATCGCCTGCTCGAGAACCTCGAGGCTGGCGTACTGTACCGGGCTCGCCCAGAAGTCCGGTGCGCTGCCGGTCACCTCGATCTGGCGCTTCATGAAGTCCTGGTACTTGTCGCTTGCCGCGTTGACTCCACCGGCCCCGAGCACGCCGTTTGCGGCCGGGCCGTTCGCGGCGGCAAATGCCGGGAACGCCGTCGCAACGCCGACATAGTAGGCCTTGACCGGCAGGTCCGCGATGGCCGCCTGCTTGGTCAGGCCGAACGTGTCGCCCGGATAGGAGAAGGCGATGAAAGTGTCCGGGTTTGCGTTCTTGGCACTGGAGATGATCGGCGCGAAGTCCTGTTGCTGCAGCGGATACGAGGTTTCGTAGACAATGTCGAAGCCTGCATCCTTGAGTGCCGGCTTGCCGGCATTCGCAAGCTCGATCCCGAAGGCGTCGGCGACGTTGACGACGGCGACCTTATCGTTGATCTGGCCGGCGTCGCGCATGCCTTTCAGCAGATCGACCAGCGTGGTCGCGAAGGCCGTGGAGGTGCCGAGCGTCCAGAAGCTGTTCGGCCAGCGGTCGGCGAATTCGTCAACGCCGTCAGTCACCGCGGTCACGGCGATATGCGGATAGCCGTATTTGGCAATCAGCGGCGCGGTGGCGAGATTGATGCCGGTGCCGTAGGGCGGAATGATGAAATCGACCTTGTCCACCGTTGCCAGACGCTGGATGTTCTTGATCGCCTCCTCGTTTGAGGTGCGGTCGTCATATTCGATCAGTTCGACCTTCATCTTCGTGCCGCCGACATCGATGCCGCCACGCTCGTTGACGTCGTGCACCCACAACTGGATGGCGGGCCAGTAGGTCACCGCCGAACCGCCTGCGAGCGGGCCGGTTTTCGGCGCGCTGGCGCCGATCTTGATCGTGCCTTCGGCGACAGCCGGACCCGCGAGAACCGCACCCGCTAGAAGCGTTGCGGCGAAAGTCTTCATGAGTGTTCTACGTTCCATTGGTTTCCTCCCTTTTGAACGTTGATTTCGTATCGACCCGGTCCTCAGATCGGGTATTCGTTCTTCCCCTGCTGGATGGTGATCCAGCGAAGCTCGGTGAATTCGTCGATACCGGCCTTGCCGCCGAAACGGCCGTAACCCGACGCCTTGACGCCGCCGAAGGGCATTTGCGGCTCGTCATGAATGGTCGCCGAATTGATATGGCAGATGCCGGTTTCCAAGCGCTGCGCGACGGTTAAAGCCCGTCCGACATCACGGCTGAACACGGCGGCAGCCAGCCCGTATTCGGTGTCGTTGGCGACCGACACCGCCTCATCGTCGCCGCTGACGCGAATGATCGAGGCGACCGGCCCGAAACTTTCCTCGTGATAGATCCGCATGGCCGGTGAAACATTGTCGAGGATTGCCGGATCGACGAATACGCCTTCCTGCCGGCCGCCGGTCACCAGTGTCGCCCCCTTTATCTCCGCATCGTTGATCAGTCCCTTGACCCGCTGCGCCGCCGTCTCGGTGATCATCGCGCCCAGCACGCAGTTCGGATCGCGGGGATCGCTGGCGCGTATCCGGTCCGCCCGGGCGCGGAATTTTTCCAGGAATTCGTCGGCGACACGCTCGTCGATGACGACCCGCTCCGTCGACATGCAGATCTGGCCCTGATTGAAGAACGCCCCGAACACCGTCGCGTCGACCGCCGCATCGATATCGGCGTCGTCGAGGACGATCACCGGCGCCTTGCCGCCGAGTTCCAGCAGGCACCGCTTGAGATGGCGCGCAGCCTTCTCGGCGATCATCCGGCCAACCCGCGTCGAACCGGTGAAGTTCACCCGGCGAACGGCCGGATGCGCCATCAGCGCCTCGACGATCTCCGGCGCCTTTTCCGGCGAGGAATGGATGACATTAACGCAACCCTTGGGCAGACCGGCTTCGTTCAGCACCTCGCCGAGCAGCCCGTGCGTGCGCGGGCACAATTCCGATCCCTTCAGGACGACGGTATTGCCGCAGGCAAGCGGCATGGCGACGCTGCGCGCGGCAAGGATCACCGGCGCATTCCACGGCGCCATCGAGAACACCACGCCGCATGGCTGGCGGACCGCCATCGCGAACGACCCCGGTCTCTCCGCCGGGATCACCTCGCCGGTCGCCTGGGTCGCCATCGCGGCGGCCTCGCGCAGAATGCTTGCCGCAAGCCGGCAATTGAACTGGCCCCACGCCATGGTGCTGCCGGTCTCCGCAACGACCGCCTCGACAAAATCGTCGCTCCGCCGAATGAGAATGTCAGCGGCCTTGTTGAGAAACTCGCGCCGCTCGCCTGGCGGTGTGGCGGACCAGCCGGGAAAGGCGCGCGCGGCAGCGTTCGCCGCACGAACGGCATCGTCGATGCTCGCGGCGCAAGCACGCGTCGAAACTTCACGCGAAACGGGATCAATCCGCTCGAACGTCTCTCCGTTCGAGGCGGGAACCGCCGCGCTATCTATCAGGAGTGCTGCTTCCAGCATTCCTCCTCCCTTGCTGCGGCCTTTTCGACCGCCTTCCCGAATGTGTCCGGCTTGCCTCCCGGCATGCCTTCCCGGGCTTTGATAGGAGGATAACGCGCCCACACCGAAAGGGAATGCGATTTATTGGTCGATTATTGCGCTTTTTTGGCGTATGAAACAAATTGAGACCGGTATTCGGAAAAGCGGTTAATGGCATCCGACCTTCCCCAATTCACAAAACTGCCGATGTATCTCAGTCGCCTCGAAGGCGGCTTGCAGCGGCGCATCGAAACCCTGAAGCGCGGTCTCGGAGCCAATGCGCGCATCCTGTTTCTCCTGGCCGACGGCGATGCCCGTATCGAGGGCGGCGGCGGCGAAATCCAGCTTTCGGGACCGTCGGTCGCCTGGCGGCAGACGGCCGGCGATTTCCGGCTGATCATGGAGGCCGGCTCGTCCGGATATGTGGCGGAAATCGCCGAGGAGACGCTGGCCCGCGCGGTCGGCGACTTCTTCGAATCGGCGGCCCTTCACACAATGTTCGATACGGACTGGACACGCTCCTTTGCCGACGACGCGATTGCGCATCACTCGATCCAGCAGCATCTCGACGCCACTCTCGACGAGTTTCTGGCGCCGCAGGCCGCCACCGGCATGATGATCGTCGCCCATCTTCGGATCATCCTTGTAACGATCCTGCGGGCCTCCGGCATTGACGAGGTCGCCGGCATCACCCATGGCAACAGCGCCCACTACCTGCAGCGCTTCCGGCAATTGCTGGAAGCGGGCTTCCGCGCCCACCATCCCGTCGGCCACTATGCCCAGGAACTCGGCATCACCCATGACCGGTTGCACGCGATCTGCACGCGCGAACTCGACAAGACGCCGAAATCCCTGATTGCCGAGCGCCTCGCGCGTGAGGCCGCGCTGGGCCTCGAACGCTCGACTCTTTCGATCAAGCAGTTGAGCTACTCGCTCGGCTTCCGCGATCCGGCGCATTTTTCCAATTTCTTCCGCCGCATGACCGGGATAACGCCAGGCCGGTTCCGGCGCATGATGGCAACCGCCAATCCGGAATCCGGCGAGTTTTCGCCCCCGAATTTCGCAGACTGGCCATGACGTGAGGCGTGGCAGTTGCGCTCGCCGTCCATCGTGGTAACAAGCGCGCATCCATAACCGTATCTCATATGTGGAGATTTTGATGAGCGTTGCAAAACCGCCCTTCCGCGCCGACCACGTCGGCAGCCTGCTTCGGCCCGAACCGGTCAAGGAAGCCCGCAAGAAGTTCTACGAAGAAAAATCCATTTCCGCCGACGAACTGAAGGCGGTCGAGGACGCATCCGTGCGCGATGTGATCAAGATGCAGGAAGAGGTTGGCCTTCTTGCCGTGACCGACGGCGAACTGCGCCGTTCGTTCTGGCACTATGATTTCATGGGCGCCCTCACCGGTCTCGACCTCGAGGAACGCGACGAAGGCGTGCAGTTTGCCGGCGTCAAGCTGCGGCCGATCTTCCCGACCATCACCGGCAAGCTCGACTTTCCCGGCGATCACCCGATGATCGAGCATTTCAAGTTCGTCGCCGAGAACACCAAGGTCGTGCCGAAGATTTCGATCCCGGGCCCGTCCTGCTGCCATTTCCGTACGGCGGTCGAGGACATCCGCCCGGCCGAATACAAGGATCCGCAGGTCCTGTTCGACGATCTCGCCGCGACCTACAAGAAGGCCGTTCACAGTTTCTATGACGCCGGCTGCCGCTACCTGCAAATGGACGACATCTTCTTCGCCTATCTCTGCGATCCAAAGCACCGCGCCACCAAGGCCGAGGCCGGTCAGGACCCCGACTGGCTGATCGAGCGCTATGCGTGGATGCTGCGTGAGGCGATCAAGGATCGGCCCGAAGACATGGTGATCGGCATGCATATGTGCCGCGGCAACTTCCGCTCGACCCACGCCGCCGAAGGCGCCTATGACCTTGCTGCCGAGGCGATCTTCTCGACCGGTGTCGACATCTTCTTCATGGAATACGATACCGACCGCGCCGGCGGACTGGAACCGTTGAGGCTGCTGCCGAAGGGCAAGCAGCGCGTGCTGCCGGGCTTCATCACCACCAAGACCGCGGAACTTGAAAGCCTAGACTGGCTGAAGCAGAAATTCGAGGAAGCCTCGAAATATGCCGACATCGACCAGCTCGGCATCGCGCCGCAATGCGGTTTCGCCTCTACCGAGGAAGGCAACGCGATCACCTATGACGACCAGCGCCGCAAGCTGGAGCTCGTCGTCAAGACCGCGGAAACGATCTGGGGCGGCGTCGCCGCCTGACATTTCCCCGCATCAAACATCGAACGCGCCGGCTGGACAGCAGTCGGCGCGTTTTTCGTTCCGGCCACAGGTTTGGATCAGGATGCGCCCAATGCCGCGGCCACCACCGCCATATCGTTCTTCTGTTCGAGGAAGGACGCCAGGAGCCCCAGCCTCACCTGATCTCGGCCATTCTTCTTGGCCAGATACAGCCGCTGATCGGCGGCCTGGAACAATTCGTCATACGAAGTGCCGCGATCATAAATGATCCCTCCGATGCTCACGGAAAGATCGTACCGGTCGCCGCTCGGCCGGAAGTCGATTTCCCTGACACCCAACCTTATCCGCTCGGCGACGGTCTCGGCCTCCTGCGGCTCGGAATTGGGCAGAAACACGCCGAATTCCTCGCCGCCGATCCGTCCGACGAGGTCTCTCTCGCGAAGATTGGCCTGAAGCGTGTTCGCGATCGATATCAGGGCAGTATCTCCGTTTGCATGTCCAAGCCGGTCGTTGACCAGCTTGAAATGGTCGGCATCGATCACGAGAAAGGCACCGGACGGTACCGGATCCTTCTTGCTCACCGTTTCCAGATAGGCATCGACCAGCATCGTGAATGCGCCCCGGTTAAGAATGCGGGTCAGGCTGTCGGTCGAAGCGATCAGCTCCAGTTCCCTGCGCGCGATATTCAACTGGCGTATCTTTGACGAAAACAGGAAGAGCAGAGGCCCCGCAAGCCCAGTCGGAAGCAGAAAATCAAGCAGTATCTCACTGCGCAAGAGCGGTTCAGAAAAATTCGCGAAATTCGGATAATCGACGAAAAATACGATTGCGATGCATATGATGGTCCCGATGATCGTCGTGCCGTAAACGACGCCGCGCCCCGTCGAGGAAAATGGGTTTTTCATCCGAACCTCCCGGGAAAACCCACTTCAGCCATTGCGATCTCGCGTCTCAATTTCATGACGGCAGCTTACCGCGCACGTGCAATGGAATTGGTTGACGCTTCGGGATTACGCCCACTTACGTAGAGGAAGGGTAAACAAACCCTTTCTGCGGCAAGCCGGAGCGGAATGCGAAACGACGCGCGCCGCGTTCCCGGCAAAACGCGGCGCGTTGTTCGAAATTCGGGAGGCGATCCCGTTCTAGACGGCTTCCAGTGCAATCGCGATGCCCTGCCCGACGCCGATGCACATGGTCGCAAGTGCCCGCTTGACGCCGCGTTCGCGCATTTCGAACGCCGCGGTGCCGGTGATCCTGGCGCCCGACATGCCGAGAGGATGGCCAAGCGCGATCGCGCCGCCGTTCGGATTGACATGCTCGGCATCCTCGGCAATGCCGAGTTCGCGCAGCACGGCGATGCCCTGGCTGGCGAAAGCCTCGTTCAGTTCGATGACGTCGAAATCCTGCGGCGTCAGCCCGAGGCGCGCGCACAGTTTCTTCGTCGCCGGTGCCGGGCCGATGCCCATGATGCGCGGCGGCACACCGGCCGTCGCCCCGCCGAGGACGCGGGCGATCGGCGTCAGGCCGAATTTCTTGACGGCGGCTTCGGAGGCGACGATCAGCGCGGCCGCGCCGTCATTGACGCCCGATGCGTTGCCCGCCGTGACGCTTCCGCCTTCGCGGAACGGCGTGCGCAGCTTGGCCAACGCCTCCATCGAGGTCTCGCGCGGATGTTCGTCCTTGTCGACGACCACCGGGTCGCCCCTGCGTTGCGGGATCGTCACCGGGACGATTTCCTTGGCAAGACGGCCGTTTGCCTGTGCGGCGAAGGCCTTGGCCTGCGAGCGTAGCGCGAAAGCGTCCTGGTCCTCGCGCGATACGTTGAAGTCCTCGGCGACGTTCTCGCCGGTCTCCGGCATAGAGTCGATGCCGTATTGCTTCTTCATCACCGGATTGACGAAACGCCAGCCGATCGTCGTGTCGTGGATCTCGGCATGGCGTGAAAAGGCGCTATCCGCCTTCGGCATGACGAAAGGCGCGCGCGACATCGATTCCACGCCGCCGGCAATCGCCATTTCGATCTCGCCCGCCTTGATGGAGCGTGCCGCCATGATGACCGCGTCCATGCCCGACCCGCAGAGCCGGTTGATCGTCGTGCCGGGAACCGTGTGCGGAAGCCCGGCCAGCAACAGGCTCATCCGCGCCACGTTGCGATTGTCCTCGCCGGCCTGGTTGGCGCAGCCGTAATAGACCTCGTCCACCGCCTCCCAGTCGAGGCCGGAATGACGCTCCATCAGTGCCTTCAGCGGCGTCGCGCCGAGATCGTCGGCACGAACCGGTGAGAGCGAACCGCCAAAGCGGCCGATCGGTGTACGGATGTAATCGCAGATATAGGCTTCGGACATGTTTATGCTGCCTCTTTCTTTTTGCCTTCGTGAGTGGCTTTTATGCGCGCCTTGAGGTCCCGCAGGGTTTTGAGTTCCTGCGCCGTCGGCGCAGGCGTCTCGTCGAATTTAGTGGCGAATTTCATCGTCCAGCCGCTGGCGGTGATCGCCGCCGTCTGCATGGCCGAAGCTGGCGAAAAAGTCGACCATTTCCAACATGTCGCGATCGCCTCAATCGGAAAGACCGGAGATGAACGCGCGGATCATCGCGACCAGCGTCTCCGGCTGCTCAATGCACGGCAGGTGCCCTGCTCCTCCGATAACCTCGTAGCGGGCGGCGGGTATCAGCTTCGCCATGGCGAGAACGAGTTCCGGTGGCGTTGAGCCGTCCCGATCGCCGACGACGCACAACGTCGGCACGCCGATCTGTTTCGCCTCGTTCGTGTAGTCGCAATCACGCAGCGCGGCGCAGGTGCCTGCATAGCCGGCGACGGGCGAGCGCGTCAGCATGTTACGGTAGCCGGCAAATTCCGGATTGTCGTCGCGCCGGAAATCAGGCGTGAACCAGCGTTCCAGGATGCCGTCGGCAAGCGCGGCGATACCGTCCTGTTCCACCGTCTCGATGCGCGCGTTCCAGGATGTCGCATCGCCGATCTTCGGCGCCGTATCGCACAGGATCAGCGCCCGCACGAGGTCCTTGCGCCGTGCATAGAGCCCCTGCGCGATCATGCCGCCAACGGACAGGCCGCAGATGATCGCCTGCTTCACCTGAAGATGGTCGAGCAATGCTTCCAGGTCGGAAACGTGGTCGTCCATGGAATACGGCGTCTCGCCGATATCCGACAGGCCGTGGCCGCGCTTGTCATAGGTAACGATGGCATAGTCGCCGGCCAGCCGCACGATGACATCCCGCCAGATGCGGAAATCGCAACCGAGCGAATTCGCGAACACGAGCACCGGTTTGCCGGCGGGAGCGCCGATGGTCTGGTAGTGGATCGTTACGCCGTTGAGCAACGCGAACTGCATGTGGAGCCCTCCGTTTCGCGATATTGCATATCCATATCGAAATTAATAATACGAATAATGAACTAATCCATATCGGAATCGCAATGGATAAGCTTTCCCGCATCAAGTTACGCCATCTTGAGACATTCATGGAGGTGGCACGCCACGCAAGCGTCAGCCGCGCTGCCGAGAGCCTTGCCCTGACTCAGCCCGCGGTAACGCGGACGATCCGGGAGCTGGAGGCGATCTGCGGCAAGCCCCTCGTCGCACGCGACGGTCGCGGCATCCGCGTTACGCCATATGGCGAAGTGTTCCTGCGCCACGCCGGCCGCAGCCTGTCCGCCGCGCGCAGCGGTATCGAGGCGCTCGACCAGCTCGATCTGACCGAGGCTACACCGATCCGCATCGGCGCGCTGCCGACAGTTTCGGCGACCGTCATGCCGGAAGCGGTCGCCGAATTCCTGGCGACGGGAACCCGCAACCGCCTGGGGATCGTCACCGGCGAGAACCGTGTCCTGCTGGACCAGTTGCGCACCGGCGAACTCGATCTCGTGATCGGCCGCCTGCCGGCGCCCGAAAACATGCAGGGGCTCGTTTTCGAACCGCTCTATCGCGACAAGGTCGTCTTCGTCATTCATGGCGACCATCCGCTTGCCGGCAGACGGCGGATCGCGGCCGGTGAGATGCAGGATTTTCCGGTCCTGGTGCCGCAGGTCGGCTCCATTATCCGGCCTTATGTCGACAGGGTTTTCATCGAGCAGGGCTTTCCCTGGCCACGCAAGGCAATCGAGACGGTGTCCGATTCCTTCGGCCGCGCCTTCGTGCGCCGGCACAAGGCGATCTGGATCATCTCGCGCGGCGTCGTCGCATCGGAAATCGAAAACGGAGAATTCGCGGTTCTGCCGGTCGATACGGAACAGACTATGGGGTCGGTCGGACTGAACATGCGCGCCGAGCAGGAATTGCCGCCCGGCGCCGAGATTTTCGCCGACATCGTGCGCCGGCTCACGGTCAGTTGAACAGACCGTTCGTTTGCCTTAGCTGCAGTAGATGCCGTTCAGCGTCTTCAGAACCGATTCAACCTCGTCGCCCTGCAGGGAGTAGAAGATCGTCTGCGCGTCACGCCGCGTCTTCACGAGGTTGGAGTCACGCAGTTTCTTGAGGTGATGCGATATCGCCGGCTGTGTCAGGCCGGTTTCGTCCGCAAGGCTCAAGACACTGCGTTCGCCTTCCATCAGGAGGCAAAGAATCCTCAGACGCTGATGGTGCGCCATCATTTCCAGCAGCTTGGAGGCATCGAGTATCTTTTCCTCGAAGGCCTTCATGTCCATCATTTTATATTCGCGCTCTTGCATATTCATAATCGCAAATATATGTGAGGTTGCGTCACTTAGCAAGCCAGAGGCACCGAATGTTCATCAATCCGAATCTGGGCAGAATCGACCGGTTGATCCGCTTCGCAATCGGTGTGTTTTTGATCGCGACGCCCTACCTATTTTCCGATGCGGCTCTCTGGGAGAGTCCAGTCGCACGCTGGGGCATCCCGATCGTGGGAACGGTCCTGGTGCTGACAGCGTTCCTGCGGTGTTGCCCGATCTATCGCCTGTTCGGTGCCAGCACGTGCAGGCTGGGCTGAACCCGGAAACCGCAGCACTGTGAAACCGGCTCATATTTCGAGGAAAAAGGAGACGCAGATGTCGAACTATCCCGTGAACATGGATGTCGAACCCGAGATCAAGGCTTTCTTCGACCCGGCGACCAACACGATCAGCTACTGCGTCAAGGATCCGGATAGCGACGCCTGCGCCATTATCGATTCCGTCATGGATATCGACTACGCGGCAGGCCGGATCACCTATGCCCACGCCGACGCGCTGATCGACCATGTCAGGACGAACGGCCTGAAGCTGGAATGGATCATCGAGACCCACGTTCACGCCGATCACCTCTCTGCCGCACCCTACATTCAGCAGAAGCTCGGCGGCAAGATCGGCATCGGCGACAAGATCATGGTCGTCCAGGACACCTTCGGTAAGATCTTCAACGAAGGCACCGAGTTCCAGCGCGACGGATCTCAGTTCGATGCCCTGTTCAAGGACGGCGACACCTACCAGATCGGTTCCATGCAGGCATTCGCCATGTACACGCCCGGCCATACGCCGGCCTGCATGACGCATGTGATCGGCAATGCCGCCTTTGTCGGCGACACGCTGTTCATGCCCGACGGCGGCTCCGCACGTGCCGATTTCCCGGGCGGCGACGCCGGCACCCTCTACGACTCCATCCAGAAGGTTCTCGCCCTTCCCGACGACATGCGCCTGTTCATGTGTCACGACTACGGCCCCAACGGCCGTGACATCCAGTGGGAGACGACGGTCGGCGACGAGAAGGCGCACAACATTCATGTCGGCGGCGGCAAGACGAAGGAAGAATTCGTCCGAATGCGTACCGAGCGCGACGCGACGCTCGACATGCCGAAGCTCATCATCCCGTCGCTGCAGGTCAACATGCGCGCCGGAGAGGTACCGACCGACAAGGACGGTCGTCCGATGCTGAAGGTTCCGGTCAACGGACTCTGAGGACACACCGGCAAACCGGGCGGCGGCTGGCCGCCGGCCCGGGACAACAAGGGGCCGTGACATGAGGGGCAACGGGCTGTCGGCATTCAAGCGTTATCTGCCGATCCTCGACTGGGGGCGTGACTACGACCGCGGCGTTTTCGCCAACGACATGCTGGCGGCGGTGATCGTCACGATCATGCTGATCCCGCAATCACTCGCCTACGCGCTTCTGGCAGGCCTGCCCGCGCAGATGGGCATCTATGCCTCCATCCTGCCGATCGTCCTCTACGCGATCTTCGGCACCAGCCGGGCACTGGCCGTCGGCCCGGTCGCGGTGGTGTCGCTGATGACGGCGGCGGCCGTCGGCAACGTCGCCCAGCAGGGCACACCCGAATATGTGACGGCGGCGATTACGCTTGCCTTCCTGTCCGGCGTCTTCCTGCTCGGGCTCGGTCTGTTCCGGCTCGGCTTCCTCGCCAATTTCCTGTCCCATCCCGTCATTGCCGGCTTCATCACCGCGTCGGGCATCATTATCGCGACCAGCCAGCTCAAGCATATCCTCGGCGTCAAGGCGTCGGGTCACAACCTGCTCGAACTCCTGGTCTCGCTGTTTGGCCAGATCGGCGCAATCAACTGGACCACTTTCGTCATTGGCGCCGCAGCTACCGCGACCCTGTTCTGGGTGCGCAAGGGGCTGAAACCGCTGCTGACCGCCAGGGGGGTCAAGCCGCGCATGGCCGACATCGCGGCGAAATCCGGCCCGGTCGCCGTCGTCGCCATCACGACATTCATCGCTTGGGCGTTCTCGCTTGCCGAGCACGGCGTACGAACGGTCGGCACGATTCCCCAAGGACTTCCGCCGCTCACCGCCCCGTCCTTTTCGCCCGATCTTTGGGCAAGCCTCGTCGGCTCGGCGGTGCTGATCTCGATCATCGGCTTCGTGGAATCGGTTTCCGTCGCCCAGACGCTTGCCGCCAAGAAACGCCAGCGCATCGATCCCGACCAGGAATTGATTGGCCTCGGCATGGCGAACATGGGTGGCGCGCTGACCGGCGGTTACCCGGTCACTGGCGGTTTTTCCCGCTCGGTCGTGAACTTCGACGCCGGGGCGGAAACGCCGGCCGCCGGCGCCTTCACCGCGATGGGCCTGCTGATGGCCTCGCTGTTCCTGACGCCGTTGCTCTACCATTTGCCGCAGGCGACGCTGGCCGCGACCATCATCGTCGCCGTCCTGTCGCTGGTGGATTTCTCGATCCTGAAGAAAACCTGGGCCTATTCGCGCGCCGACTTCGCCGCAGTCTCTGTGACCATCCTCGCCACCCTGGGGCTCGGCGTCGAGATCGGCGTCACCATGGGCGTCGCGCTGTCGGTCCTGATCCATCTCTACCGCTCGTCGCGCCCGCATATGGCCGTCGTCGGCCAGGTGCCGGGCACCGAGCATTACCGCAACGTGCTGCGCCACGATGTCATCACAGACGACAGGATCCTGACACTGCGCGTCGACGAGAGCCTTTATTTCGCCAATGCCCGCTATCTCGAGGACCGCATCTACGACATGGTCGCCGCGCGCCCGAAGCTCAAACACGTGATCCTGATGTGCCCGGCCGTCAACGAGATTGACATGAGCGCGCTTGAATCGCTGGAAGCCATCAACGAGCGGCTGAAGGAACTCGGCGTCCAGTTTCACCTCAGCGAGGTCAAGGGCCCGGTCATGGACCGGCTCAGGCGCTGCGACTTCTTCAGCCACCTGAACGGCAAGGTCTTCCTCAGCCAACACCAGGCCGTGCATACTCTAGTTGCCGAGACAGAGGCTGCCGCCGCGGAATAGAGCGGGCCGTCGGCGAGTCCCGTCAGCCGAAGATATCGGTCGTGATCCCCTTGTACCAGCCGACCGATTCCTCATAGTTCGCCTTGCGCGTGGCGGGATCCTCGTCGGTCTGGCTGATGAACGAATGCGTCGAGACGATCCTGCCATCCTGCGGCACGTATTGCGCACCCACTTTCACCGCATCATCGGTTTCGATCAGGCTCCAGCAGGTGTTCGAATACCGCGCCGGGAACACCTTTGAGCCTGTCAGTTCGCCGCGAATGGTCATCGCCGCAACCTTCGCCTGGCTGTTTGCCCCGAATGCCGATTTCGGCATCGCGCCGGCAATCGAGGCGTCGCCGAGGACGTAGATATTCTCATCCTCCGTCGAGCGCATTGTTTCCCCGTCGATCGGGCAGAACCCGCTCTCGTCCGTCAGCCCTGCCTGGGAGGCGATGGCGCCGGCCTTTTGCGCCGGGATGATGTTGAGAAGATCGCCCCTGAACGTGTCGAGATCCGTCTCGACGGTTCCGGCCACCACGTCGACCGCGCCGATACCGCCATGCACCGTCGGGCCGTACCACTCGATCATGCCGGGATAATATTTCTCCCAGCCTTCCTGGAAGAGACCCTGTTTCGAAAACTTTTCCTTCGGATCAAGGATGATGATTTTCGCGTCGACGCCATTCGATTTCAAAAGATGCGCCATCATCGAGGCGCGTTCATACGGCGCGGGTGGACAGCGATAGGGGTTCGGCGGCGGGACGATCACGATCTGCTGGCCGTTCTCGATAGCGTCGAGTTCGGCCTTCAGCAGCAGCGTCTGCGGCCCGGCCTTGTACGCATGCGGCGCGATCTCCGCCGCTTCCTCGGAATAGCCTTCGACGGAATCGTAGATCAGATCGATCCCCGGCGAGATGACGAGGCGGTCATACGGGATCGTCGAACCGTCAGCCATGCGCACGGTCCGCGCATCCCGGTCGACCGCCACGGCCATCCCCGTGACCTTGGTGATCCCGTAATCCGATTCCAGCTTGTCATAAGAATGGGTAATCGAGTCGAAACTCCGGTATCCGCCGAGAAAGAGGTTCGAGAAGAAGCAGGTCGTGTATTGCTCCGCAGGGTCGATCAGCGTGACGTCGATCGCCCCTTCTGAATCCTTGGCGATATAGCGCGCCGCCGTCGCGCCGCCCGGGCCGCCGCCGACGACCACCACTTTCGGCTTCTCCTGCGCCCGCAGGTAGCGAGGCAGCGCGAGCGTTGCGGTCCCGGCGCCCGCCAGCAGGCCGAAACGGCGTCTGGTGATCGTGGTCATTGAAATCCTCCCTGTGGTTGCGCCGGACACCAGCACATTATTGCGGTTCGAGCCCGGAAAAATAGGCCGCGAGCGCCGCGATCTCCTCATTGGCGAGGTTGGAAACGCGCAGTTTCATCACTTCGTTGCTGCGCACATTGGTCTTGTACTCGAAAAGTGCTCGCACGAAGTAGGCGCGCGGCAGGCCGACAATCGACGGAATGCCGTCGGCATGGCCCGATGCCTGGTGGCATGTCACACATTCGCCGGCAAGATATTCGCCATAATCCGGGTCGCCCTCCATCGCGAGCACGATATCGGCAAAGCTTGCGGGCGGTGCGCCACTGGCGGCTGCCGGTTCCGAACCGGGCTTGCCGGGCGCGCTTGCCGAAACAGCCGCGAGCCATTCGATCAAGGTGGAGCGGTTTTTCGCATCGCTCATGCCGCGAAATGACATGCGGTTACCCGGAACGAAATCGCTCGGTTTTGCGAGATAGGAATCGAGCGTTTCACGCGTCCATTTGAGACCGCTCTCGCCGGCCGCGCGCATTGCCATGGAATAGTTGAAGCCGTCGATCGAGCCGGCGATGCGGCCGATGATCCCGTCGAGATGCGGGCCGACCTTGTGGCGGGCACCCTCGCCCACCTCGTGACATTTCGTGCACAGGAAAAAAAGACGCTCGCCAGCAGGATCCGTAAGATCGCTGGCAAGCGCCTGGGAGGAAACAGTCGGAAGCAGAGCGAGACAGAGGCCGAGCGAAATCTTCGTCACGGATCGGACGAACGGGATATTTCGAAGCCCTATGCGCATCGGCCTCCTCTCCCGGGCCGGCATGGCCCCGTGCCGGAGGACGCTCTGCCTCCCTAGTCGATACCGCCGCCGGTGTTTTCTTCGTCACTGTCGGGCGTCACGTCCAGCACGCGGGCTGTCATGGTGATCTCGACCGGACCCGGCTTGCAGTCCTTCATGCATGGCTCTTTCTTCTCCGCGTATTGCGGCTCCTGAGCGCGGTCATCCTCTTTGAAATTCGCCTCGTTCGGAAGATGGATATCGGTGAAGTTCTCGTTGGAGAGCTCGAAATCCTCGTCCGTGACGATGTCGTTGAGATAGAGCAGATAGGCCGTGATAGCATAAACGTCGTCATCCGACAGCGAACGCGCATTGCCGAAAGGCATCGCCCGGCGCACATAGTCGTAGACGGTCGACAGATACGGCCAGTACGAACCGATCGTCTTCACCGGACGGTCATCGGTCAGCGTGTCCTGACCGCCGGCAAGCACCGGCCAGCGTCCAACGCCCTCGCCGAAGTCGCCATGGCAGACCGCGCAATTCTCGGTGAACAGCACTTCGCCATCGGCGACCGTGCCCTTGCCGACCGGAAGGCCGAGCCCGTCAGGCCGCACATCCATGTCCCAGGCCGCGACCTCGTCATCGGTCGCAAGGCGGCCAAGTCCGAATACGCCTTCATGATCGGGCAGCGGAGCGTCGGCGGCGGCAGCCGGCTTTTCCGCCATCGCCACTTCGGTACCGCCCGATGCAGCGGCTTCGCCCTCGGCCGGCGCCTCCGCGGCGCCTTCGGAGAAGGTTTTCAAGTAGGCGATGACATTGGCGACGTCGGTCGATTTGCGCAGACCGGCGAATGCCATCTTGGTGCCCTTGACGAGATCCTTCGGCTTGACGAGGAAATGCGTCAGCGTCTGCTCGTCCCAGACCATTCCGCCCTCGCCCGCAGCGACCATGGCGGCGGAATATTTGAAGCCGTCAACAGTGCCGGCCGTGCGCCCGAGCAACTCGTTGAGCTCCGGGCCGACCCGGCTTTTTGCGCCTTCGCCGATCGAGTGACAGGCCGCGCATTTGCGGAACACCTTTGCGCCTTCCTCGGGATCGCCGGCGAATGCCGGAGCCGCGACGGCGGCGATGGTCGCGGTCAGAAGCGCCGCCTTAAGATACTTCAACATTCTCAACCACTCCGTCGCCTTTGACATGCCAGGTCTGTATGCCGTTGTTGTGATAGATCGAATTGGTCCCGCGCACGGCACGCAACTCGTTCTTGGTCGGCTGGATGAAACCGGCTTCGTCCATCGCGCGGGACTGGATCAGCAGCGGCGAACCATCCCAGTCGAAATCGAAGTAGAAACGGTGCAGCGCCTTGGACAGGCTCGGCCCGTCAAGGCGCGCCGTCTGCCAGTTGCGCCCGCCGTCGAGCGAAACGTCGACGCGCGTGACCTTGCCGTTGCCCGACCATGCAAGACCGCTGATCACGGTGCGGCCGCGGCCATGCGTGATCGGCGCCTGCGGGCTCGGGCTGGTGATCACCGACTTGACGTCCATCACCCAAGTGTGGCGGCGCGCTGTGCCGTCCGGCAACAGATCGGTGTATTTCGAGGTCTCCTCGCGCTGCGCCCAAGGCTCGTCGCCGACTTCGATGCGGCGCAGCCACTTGACCCACATATTGCCTTCCCAGCCCGGCACGCACAGTCGGATTGGGTAGCCCTGCTCCGGCCGAAGCGCCTCGCCATTCATCTTGAAGGCGACGAGGCAATCTTCGAGCGCCTTTTCCATCGGGATCGAGCGGGTCATCGCCGCCGCATCGGCGCCCTCGGCGAGCACCCATTTGCCGTTGGTTTTGACGCCGGCTTCTTCGAGCAGGTATTTCAGGGGAACGCCGGTGTAGACGACGCAGTGAACCATGCCATGCGTGAACTGGCAGCCGTTCAGCTGGGCGCCGCGCCATTCCATGCCGGAATTGGCCGCGCATTCCAGAAAGTAGACACGGTTTTCACGCGGGAAACGCTTCAGGTCGTCCATGGTGAAGACGAGCTGCTTGTCGACCAGGCCGTTGATCATCAGCCGGTGCTCGGCGGGATCGATGATCGCGGTGCCGCCATGGTGGCGCTCGAAACAGACCCCGTTCGGCGTGATGATGCCATCGAGATCATGCAGCGGTGTGAAGTTGATCGACGAGACCGGGTCCGCGGTCAGCCATGGAACGTCGCGCCGTACCACATGCGCCTCGAATTCCGACGGCTGGCCGTAAGGCGCAGCGTCGACGCCGTCGCCGAGATAGCGGTTCCAGTCCTGCACCTCGGTAATCGCCGGATCGCCCGCGGCACGCGCGGTTGCGGCCGCGGCGAGCGTCGCGCCACCGGCGATTCCTGCCTGCAGGAACCGGCGTCGCGAGGCCGCCTTCTTGTCCAGATTTTCCCTTGATTGCTTGCTCACACGTCCCTCCAGGATCGCTGACATATTCAGTTTTTTCTATATATCAGGAAAAAACACGCTTGTCGAATGCGCATTTGCTTCGTCAGGCTTCGACGATGACCGAGGTGTTTTCCTGCAACTGAACCACCGGGTTCTTCTGCAGATAGCCTTCGACCACGTCCCAGATCGCCGAACCTTCGGTGCCTTCGTTGACCGAGGCCCAGCCTGCGACCGCGTATTCCTTGTCTGCTTCGATCGCCTCGCCTGTCTTGAGAAGCGTCATGTCGGAAATGCGCGAACCCATCTGTTCGTGGACGTTGATCCGGTAGCCCATGCCGCCGATACGCACCATGTCGCCGCCCTGCTGGTAATAGGGATCGGTGTTGAACAGATTGTCGGCGACGTCCTCGATGATGTCCTTGATCAACGAGCCCGTCATCATCGAGCGATAGGCGGCCGGATAGGTCATCGAGGTCGCATTATGCAGATCTTCCACGGTGATCGACTGCCCCGGCAGCAGGCTTGTGCCCCAGCGGAAACCGGGCGACAGCGCGATGTCGGCCTCGCGTTCGGACAGCAGCGCATCGCAGATCAAGTCATCGAATGTGCCGTTGAAGTTGCCGCGGCGGTAAAGCAGCGAGTCCGTCTTGCCGAGTTCGCGCGCCAGTTCCGTCTCGTAGGGCGCGCGCACCTTGTCGATCAGCGCCGCCATGTCCGCATCCGGCGTGATGACGTCGGAGAAGATCGGTATCAGCTTGTATTTGTAGCCCTGGACGCCGCCGTCGCGCACGTCGAGATCGACGCGGCTGACGAACTTGCCGTTCGATCCCGAGGCGATCACCAGCGTGTCGTTGACGATTACCGGTTCGGGCAGTGCGTCATGCGTGTGGCCGGTCAGGATGACATCGATGCCGTCGACCCGCGAGGCGAGCTTGCGATCGACATCGAAACCGTTATGCGACAGGAGCACGACGACATCCGCCCCCTCCTCGCGCGCTGCCTCGACATTGGCAATGACGTCTTCCTCTCGGATGCCGAACGACCAGTTCGGGAACATCCAGCGCGGATTGGCGATCGGGGTATAGGGGAAGGCCTGGCCGATGACGGCGACACGCACGCCGCCCTTGTCGAAAATCTTGTAGGCTTCGAAGGCCGGTTCGTTCCACTCGGCGTCATAGATGTTGCCGCCGAGGAACGAGAACGGCAGGCTTTCGACCAGTTCGGTCACCCGGTCCGCGCCATAGGTGAATTCCCAGTGCCCGGTCATCGCGTCGGGCATCAGCGTATTCATCAGCTCGACCATGTCGGAGCCCTGCGTCTGCAGCGACGTGTAGGAACCCTGCCAGGTGTCGCCACCGTCGAGCAGCAGCACGTTGTCGTCGCCACGTTCGCCACGGATACGCTTGATGACCGTCGCGACACGGTCCAGCCCGCCCATCTTGCCATAGGCCTTGGCGAGCGACACGAAGTCCTCCGAGGTCAGCGCATAGGCGTGCGGCGTGCCCGGCTCGATATTGTAGAGCTTCAGAAAGTCCATGCCGGTGACATGCGGCGGAAGCCCGGTCGCCTCCCCGACGCCCAGATTGATCGAAGGCTCGCGGAAATAGAGCGGCTTTATCTGTGCGTGAATGTCGGTGATGTGGATGAGGGTGACATTGCCCGTCGCGTCGAACGAAAGAAGTTCGTCTTCGGTCAGCGCCTGCTGCGCCATGGCGCGAGACCATTGACCAACCATTCCAGGGCCAGCAACGGCGGCTGCGGCAACGGATGCCATGAGGAATTCGCGACGTGAGAACATGTCAGTCCAACTCCGGACAATAAAAGCCCGTCCGGCCGCCAGCCAGAGGAACTTTCAGGATCAATGTGTATGACCGGGGCAAACCGCCCCGGCCGGTTATCGCTGCCCCGGATTACTGCCGGACGGCAGGCGTTTCGACCGAAAGGCCGGTACCGCGCCAAGTCACATAGACCTCAAGCGCCATCAACTCGTCCGAGAAGGCGGCCGGCATTTCGGCACGCGTATCGCGGATGCAGCCGCGGAAGCGGTTGTGCACGGAAACCAGCGCACCCTGCTTCAGACGGTAGGTCGGAAAGCCGTTGATCTGCCCCTGGCTGAGGTGGTCGGCACGAATGAACTGGCCATTGTGGTCCTCGTGGCAGGTCGCACACGACAGGTTCAACTGGCCCGTTCGCGTGTAGTACATCTCCTTGCCCTTTTCCCACCACGACTGCATGTCGCCCTGGGAAAGGTCGATGGAGACCGGCGTGCCGAGCGACTGCCGCTTGATATAAGCGGTCAGCGGCTTCTGGCCACCCTTGTCGAACTTGTAGGCTTCCGCGCCCATACGTTCGGTACGACACTTGTTGATCTGCAGCTCGATGTTGATCGGACGGCCGGATTCGGCATCCCATTTGGGGAAATGCGCGCCGACATCCTTCATCGATTCTGCCGCATCACCATGGCAGCTCGCGCACGACTTGCCTTCGGTGCCCTCGACCGTGTTCCAGATCTGCTCGCCATCCTCGACACCGAGCATGCCCGGATTCTCGAAGGAGTCGGTTTCCAGAGCACGGGTTTCGACCGTGCGGTAGTGCCAGCCCGAAATCAGTTCATCGAGTGGGTGCCCCTCGGGCGGGGCAGTCCGCGTCGTCATTTCGATTTCCCCGTCGATGACCAGCTTTTCATCGACAGGACCGCCGGCGACGGCTGCAGTGCTGAGCGCCCCAGCCATCGCGATTGCAGCTACACTTACGAGATATTGCTTTTTCAATGCGTTTCCTCCCGGCAAAGGTGACGGCCTGCCCTCCCAGCGCAGACCATGCGCTTTACTTGAGCGCGATTTCCTGTTCATGCGTGTAGACGGATCCGTCGTCATCCACCCATGCGAACTTGAACGTCCCCGCCTCGTTGACCTTGGCCGTAAACTCCAGATAGGGGTTTGCGGACACGGCCGGATCGAGATCGCACGAGAACACCGTCTGCCCGTTGAACTCGCAGGTGAACTTGTTGATGATCTTGCGCGGGATAGGATTGCCTTCCTTGTCCTTGCGCTGCCCCGATTCCATCGGATGGCTGATCAATGTCTTGATGGTGATAACCTCGCCCGCGGACGCGGACTTCGGCACTTTGACGCGTGGTTTAACCGTTGCCATTTCTTTTCTAACCTCCGATTTCGATCAGCCGCCGCAGCCGCCGATGGTCACCTTGACTTCTTTTTTGTCCATGAACACACCGCCCTTGCTCGTCTTCGCGACAGCGATGACATTCTGGGTCTTGGCGAGCCGCATGCGCGTCGTGGCCGAAGCCTCGCCACTCAGCGGCGTGAAGTTGAAGGTGATGACTTCCGGCGACGGATTGCCGTCGGCGTAAATCGCGACCGACGTCACGTAGTCGTCATCGGTCATCGGGCTGTCCACGGATACCGAAATCGGAACGGTGTTGCCGTTTTCCGCGATCTCGGGCGCATCCAGCGTGATCGTGCCCGTTGCGGGCTCTGCGCCACCTGCGAATTCCTTGACTTTCGCCATTGCGTCTTCGGCCGACGCAGCGGCAGGACCCGTCCGCATGCCGGCGGCGACCCCGATGGCTGCGCCCACCGACAAGGTGAGCATCGAACGCCGTGTGAGTGTCATTATGTGTCTCCTTCCTTGGAAGATCATTCTTTCAGCGTCGCGAGATATGCGACGACATCCTCAACCTGCTGCGCCGTCAAAATCGTCTTGCCCACCAGGTCCTTGCGGACATGCACGCCGACATCCAGCGAGTAGAAGCCGGGCATGATGGTGTCTTTGGTGAAGACAGCCTTCGAATTGACGACGATCGCGCGCAGTTCCTCCGGCGACCAGCGGTCGGCGACGCCATCGAGCGACGGACCGACATCACCGTGGAAAAGCTGCTCGCTCTGGTCACTGACCGCATGGCAGGCAAGGCAGTTCCCGAGTTTGCGGTTTGCGAAGATCTTGCGGCCTTCGGCAGCATCGCCCGCCCCGCCAGTCAGCGAAGCCGAAACCATGTTGTCTTCGATTTTGACGTCCTGCGGCGCCATTTCACTGCTGTACGCAACTGCTGTCGACGCCATTACGGCCGCCGCTGCAACAAGCCATGTCCTTGCTTTGATAACCATGGGCAATCGTTCCTCCTCCTTGCCGGACACTCCTCCGAAAGCACCCGTATCGCGGGCACTCCCTGCTGGAAAGCCACCCTGTCGGGCGAAACTATCCAAAACGCTGACATCATTCAATGCATAAATATGATTTTTTGAATATTTTTTCTGCGGGCATTTCCGGGGTTTTCCGCGTCATGATCCCGATTGTGACCAGCATCAGTTCTCCACCGGCTCCGCGCCACCATGGCGCTCCCGATACCGGCGATTGTAGTACGTCTGGAACCCCTCGTCGCCTTCGTAGCCCTTATCGTTCACCCAGATAAACATCTCCAGGAAGGTGCCCTTCTTGAACGCGCCGGGCATCATCGCCACTGCTGCCTGCGCGGCATCGATACCTTCCGGCGGATCTTCCGGCATGAACATGACCGTCGGGGTAAAAAGCAGGCGCCATTTCCGCGCGGCCGCCTTTTCGGTCAGGACTTCCCCGTCGGTATCCGTGACTTCCTCGGAGCCGTGCAGGTTGTACTGCACCACCATGAAGTGCTCCTTGATGTAGTCGCGCACCTCCGGGTCCTGCAGGAGGACTTCATGCACTTCCTTGCAATAAATGCATCCGCGCTGCTCGACGATCAGCGCGAGACGCTTGCCGTTTTCCTTCGCGGTCGCGATATCCTCGGCGATATCCTTGAAGGTGAGCGAGAACCAGTCTTCCTTGTGGAGACCGTCGTCACCGATTTCAACGGCCGCGGCGGGAACGGCGAACGCCATGAATGCAAGGCTTGCCAGGGCAATCAATCGTCTCATCTCAGCTCCTCCTATCCAACGGTAGCAAATCCGGGAAATGTGTCGAGTAACCATTGCGCGATTCGCGACATCTGCCCCGTGATGAAAAGAATGCCGGTCAGCACGAGCAACGCGCCCATGGCTTTTTCTACGGTTCCCATGTACCGCTTGAAGCGGTTGGCCCAGCCGATGAAGCGGCTCGCAAAGACTGCGGCAAGCAGGAATGGCAGGCCGATCCCGAGCGAATAGACGGCGAGAAGCCCGGCGCCGCGCAGCGCCGTGTCCTCGGAACCGGCAATGAAGAGAATCGCCGCGAGGACCGGGCCGACGCACGGCGTCCAGCCGAAAGCGAAGGCCAGCCCCATCACATAGGCGCCGACGACCCCCGCCGGCTTCTTGCGCACATCCACCCGCGCCTCGCGGTAAAGCAGCGCGATGCGGAAAACGCCGAGGAAATGCAGGCCCATGATGACGATGATGATGCCGGCGATGATCGACAGCATGTCGAAATACTGCGCGATTGCCTGGCCAACGAAACTTGCCGTCGCGCCAAGCGCGACAAAGACCGTGGAAAAGCCGAGAACGAAGGCAACGGCAGAGATGATGATGCGGCGCGCCCGCTCACGTTCCATTTCCGCGCTCTGCAGGTCGGAAAAGGATACGCCGGCGAGATAGGCCAGATATGGCGGGACGATTGGCAGCACACAGGGCGAAACGAATGATAGCAAGCCCGCAAGAAATGCGGCGCCAAAGCCGATATCGAACACGTGTGACCTCCCCAAGTCTCGCCCGTTCCTGTAAGATCGGGCTGTTAAATATGCACACAATGCGATATGTAAATGGAAATCAAGTCCTGTGAAACGCGGAACAGCCGGATGCGCCGTTTTTTGAAAACATTCCTGTTTGTCGCGGTCGCCGCCGCCGTGGCGCCACAGTCTGCCATGGCCGCCGAACTGGTGATGTTCGAACAGGCCGGCTGCGCTTGGTGCCTGCGCTGGAACAAGGAGATCGGCCCGGCTTATCCCAACACGCCGGAAGCAAAGATCGCGCCGCTGCGCCGCGTCGATATCCACGACCCCCTGCCCGCCGACCTTGCGGGCATCCGTGTCGAACGCTTCACGCCGACATTCGTGCTGGTAGACAACGGCAAGGAAATCGGACGGATGCGCGGATATACCGGTGATCAGTTTTTCTGGTTTCTGCTCGGAGAGATGCTGGAAAAGCTCAATACGCCGAAGGCCGGTTGACGCGGACTGTAAAAACCGCAAACGAGTAGCTATATTCATGCCAGCAAGTTGAAAATCGGAACAGATTCATGCCTCTGCCAAAATTCATCCCGGACATGGATGCCGCCGACGCCAATGCGTTGATCGAACAGGCGCGCGTGGCAAGCGACCTCCTGAAAGCGCTCTCCCACGAGACGCGTCTCCTGATCCTGTGCATTTTGTCCGAAGGAGAGAAATCGGTCTCGGAACTGGAAGAGATCCTGTCGATGCCGCAGGCCGCGGTTTCGCAGCAGCTGGCGCGGCTCAGATTCGACCGTCTGGTGCACACGCGGCGCGAAGGCCGGATGATCTATTATAGCGTCGCGGGCAAGGAAGTCGCCTCCGTCGTCGAGACACTCTACGAGCTGTTCTGCCGCCCGGTGCGCAAGGTGTAGCGAAAGCCAGCAAGGCCCGTCCTCCACGGCCGCCTTGCCAATCCCCGGGAAAACGGGCAATTTCGAAAAAAAAATGCGCCGTCAGAAGCGCGGGAGGAATCAGGATGCTTTTACTGGAAAGCGCCTGGTCGCTGCCAGTGGCCGGCCTCGTTATCGGCTCGATCATCGGATTTGCGGCGCGGCGATATCATTTCTGCACCATGTCGGCGCTCGAGCGCCATTGGTATGCCGGCGACAGTTCCGGCGTGCGCGCCTGGGTGCTTGCCGCCGCGGTCGCCCTTGCGCTGACCCAGTCGATGATCGCGCTCGGATGGATCGACGTATCCTCGAGCTTCTATCTGACCGAACCGCTGCCCGTCGCCGGCACGATCCTCGGCGGCGTCATGTTCGGCATCGGCATGGCGCTGGTCGGCACATGCGGTTTCGGCGCCATCATCCGGCTCGGCGGCGGCAACATGCGCGCGCTCGTCGTGTTGACGGGCATCGCGCTTGCAGCGCTCGCGGCCCAGCGCGGCCTGACCGGCCATGCGCGCCTGGCACTGATCGACCCGCTGTCCATCGATTTCGGCGGACTTGGCGGCCAGTCGGCCGGCGCGATCCTCTCCAGTCTCACCAGTTTCGATCTCTCCTTCCCGCTCGCCATCGTCACTGCCACCGGCCTGTTTTTCTGGGTGTTTCGCGATGCCGCCTTCCGGCGCAACCGCGAACGGATGATCTCGGGCGCCATTATCGGCGCGGGCATCGCCGCCGGCTGGTTCGTCACGTCGCAATTGTCACAGCACCTTTTCGAACCCGTACAGCTTGAAGCCGGGTCTTTCGTCATGCCGCTCGGCGACGCAATGCTGCAGATCATCACCGTCACCGGAGTACTGCCGGACTACGGTGTCGGCCTCGTCGGCGGCGTGCTGCTCGGCGCGACGCTGAGCGCATGGCGGTCGAACGACATGCGCTGGGAAGCCTGCGACGATGCCCGCGAACTGAGCCGGCATCTGCTCGGTGCGTTCCTGATGGGAACCGGCGGCGTGTTCGCGCTTGGCTGCACCATCGGTCAGGGAGTCAGCGCCGTATCCGTGATGGCGCTGTCGGCGCCGATCGCAATGATAAGCATCGCCTTCGGCGCACGCCTCGGCCTCGGCTATCTGGTCGAGGGATCGGCCTTCGGCTTCATGCGCCGGCAGGGTCACGGCAACATGCCGGCGGAGTGACGGCCTAAGCCGCCACGAACCGGTAGGCCGTACCGTCCTTCTCGACCCGTCCGATGCCGCCTTCCGGCAGGTGGAAACCGATAAAACGCGTCTGTTCCTGTGCCAGCCGGTCGAGCAGCTTGGTGCGCGTCGCGATTCCCATCTCCGTATCCTGATCCGAGCCCGACGGCCATTCGGGATGCGCGAAAGAAATCACCGCGCTGGTCGCGGCATCGCCGATCACTGTCACGCTGTCGCTGCCGTCATGGATCGCGAATGATGTATGCCCCGGCGTATGGCCGGCCGTGTCGATAGCCTCGATACCCGGCAGCACCTCGTCACCGTAATTGAAGAAGCTGATCACGTCCTCCAGCGCGGCAAGCCGGTTCTGCGCCCCGACGACGAAGGTCTTCCGCGCCTCGGGCATCTTTGCCAGCGTGTCATCCGCGCGCCAGTAGTCCCATTCCACCTGGTTGATGAAATAGTTCGCCTCCGGGAAAATGAACTCGTCGAAATCGTCGAGCAGCCCCCAGATATGATCCGGATGGGCATGCGTGAACACGACATCGGTGACATCTTCGGGAGCGATCCCGGCGGCATCGATATTGTCGAGGATCTTGCCGGCGCTCGGCATGAAATTCGGGCCCGAACCGACATCGAACAGGACAACCCGGTCGCCGTCCTTCAGCACGGTCACATTGCACGGAGGCTCGACCGCGTCGGTGCCCAGCCCGGCCGCCTCGAGCAGCGCGATGAGGTCCTCGCGCGGCACGTCGGGAAACGCGAAATCGAGCGGCAGGACGAGGTTGCCATCGCTGACCGTCGTGACCGTCTTCGAACCGAGCGCGATGTCGGCAACCGCCCGCCCGCTCATGCCGGGCACGAAAGGCAGGGCCGAGGCGACGCCGAGCACTGCCAGTGCCTCGCGCCGCGTCATTTTTTTCAAGCTCATTGCGTTCCTCCCGCATTCAAAACATAGCTACATTTGAATATATGCGTATCAACTTGATCAAGGTCAACGTCAAGGCCTGGCTCCTGGTTCATCAGTTTTCCAAGAGGGTTTGCCCATGGACATGTTGGCATCGGTTCTGATTGCTGTTGTCGACCGGATCGGCGAGGACTGGACGCTTGTTCTGGGGGGCGCGATCGTCGGTGCTTTGTTTGGCGCGTTCGCGCAGCAGAGCCGGTTCTGTCTTCGCGCCGCCACCGTCGAGTTCTCGCGCGGTCGCATCGGCGAGAAAACGACTGTATGGCTTGTCGTCTTCACCGCCGCGGTTTTCGGCACGCAGGCCCTGTCAGTCGCCGGCATGCTGAACACGAGCGAGGCGCGCCAAATCGCCTCGCCACAGAGCCTGTCCGGCGCGGCGATCGGCGGGTTGCTGTTCGGCAGCGGCATGATCCTGGCGCGTGGCTGCGCCAGCCGGCTGCTCGTCCTGTCCGCCACTGGCAATCTGCGCGCACTTCTGTCGGGTCTGGTCTTCGCCGTCGTCGCCCAGGCGAGCCTGCACGGCTTCCTGTCGCCGCTGCGCGAAGCGCTTGCCCGACCACTGACAACGATCGTGATCGGCGGCAACGATCTTCTCGCCATGACGCATCTCGATACGATCCAGGCCGTGACGGCGGCCGGCATCGCGCTCGTATTGTCGGTCATCGTCGCCACCAGGCAACATGTGAATCCCTGGCGTGCCGCTGCCGCTTTCATGGTCGGCATGATGGTGCCCGCCGCCTGGCTGTTCACCCATCTCATGGGCGGTGTCGCATTCGAGCCGGTCCAGATGAATTCGCTGACCTTCACCGGTCCCTCGGCCGACACGCTAATGCTGTTCCTCACCCCGCCCGGCTCGATGCTCGATTTCAACGTCGGTCTCGTACCCGGCGTGTTTATCGGCGCCTTTCTCGCCGCCTGGCTCACCGGTCAGTTGCAGTTGCAGGGCTTCCATGACGGCCAGTCGATGCGGCGCTATCTCCTCGGTGCTGCGATGATGGGATTCGGCGGCATGCTGGCGGGCGGCTGTGCGGTCGGCGCGGGCGTCACCGGTGCATCCGTATTCGCCATGACGGCCTGGGTGGCCCTGTTCGCCATGTGGCTGTCGGCCGGCGTGACCGACTGGATAGTCGATCGTCACATTGAAAAGCCGGCTGTCCGAGAGCCGGCTCTTGAAACCCATCCTGCCGAGTAGGGAAAGCT
>NZ_JACZCS010000034.1 GCF_014904745.1 Oricola nitratireducens | reverse complement strand
GGTCGAGCAGGATGTCCGAGATCCACTTGCACTTCTTCGCGTCGCCCACCAGCACCGGAACGATGTGGCTCGGGTTCGGCATGTGCGGGATACCGCGCGCATCGAGCGCCGCGCGCACCCGGGCGACATTGGCCTGATGCATCTGGCGCTCGGCCTGGCTGTCTTTCAGGTGCCGGATCGAGGCCGTCGCGCCGGCGGCAAGCGACGGCGGCAGCGCGGTGGTAAAGATGAAGCCCGACGCAAACGAGCGCACGAAGTCGATCAGGTTGGACGAGCCGGTGATGTAGCCGCCCATCACGCCAAAGGCCTTGCCGAGCGTACCCTCGATCACGGTGAGCCGGTCCATCAGCCCCTCGCGTTCGGCGACGCCGCCGCCGCGCGGGCCGTACATGCCGACCGCATGCACCTCGTCGAGATAAGTCATCGCATTGTGCCTGTCGGCGACGTCGCAGATCTCCTTGATCGGCGCGATGTCGCCATCCATCGAATAGACGCTCTCGAAGGCGACCAGCTTCGGCGCCGCCGGGTCGTCCTGGCTCATCAGCCGGTCGAGGTCTTTCCAGTCATTGTGCCTGAACACCCGCTTCTCGCAGCGCGAGTGCCGGATGCCCTCGATCATCGAGGCGTGGTTCAAGGCGTCGGAATAGACGATGACGCCGGGGATCTTCGCGGCCAGCGTGCCGAGCGCCGCCCAGTTGGAGACATAGCCGGAGGTGAAGATCAGCGCAGCTTGCTTGCCGTGCAGATCGGCCAGCTCGCGCTCCAGCATGACATGGTAGTGGTTGGTGCCCGAAATATTGCGCGTGCCGCCCGCCCCGGTGCCGCATTTGTCGATCGCCGCATGCATGGCGGAAACGACCTTCTCGTTCTGGCCCATGCCGAGATAGTCGTTCGAGCACCACACCGTGACGTCCTGCGTCGACCCGTCTTCCCGGTAGCGCGTCGCCTTCGGGAACTGGCCCGCATGACGTTCCAGATCCGCAAATACCCGGTAATTGCCGTCATCGCGCAGCGACGAAAGACGATCGGCGAAGAACTCGTCAAAATGCATAGCGTTTTCCCTATATGTCGCGCCAAAATGCGGTACGGCTACCCATCCGTCAACCGGGATTCGTTTGTGCAGCGCACCCTTGGCGAATGATTGCCGCGGAAACCGTGCTATAAAATCGAACATTACAATTGGCTGACTGCGTGCATCAACTCCGGCCGCCAACAGGCTGAATCGACTCGACTGTTTTCGGATTATCCGGCCGTGCGCGCATAGCGCACGAAGGCGAAGCGGCCGGAATCCGGCGCCCAGCACGGCACGTTGATCGACCCCTGCCCGCCATACAGGCCGAGCAGAACCTCCGGCAGGCCGCCGCTTGCCGGCATCGCCCTGAGTTCGACGTCGTGGTCGCGCGGATGCCCTTCCACGCCGTTCTCATAGGCGAGATAGAGGATCGTCCGGCCATCGGGCGACGGATGCGGAAACCAGTTCACGCGCTCGTCGTCTGTCATCCGCTCGAGCGCACTTCCGTCCGGACGCATCCGCCAAAGCTGCATCCGGCCATCCTGCTTGCCGTTGAACCAGATCCATTCGCCATCGGGCGTGTAGTCCGGCCCGTCGCAATGCTCGAAGCCGGATGTCAGGCGAGTTTCCTCGCCGCCTGACGCCGGACAGACATAAATATCGAAACCGGCATCACGCTTGCCGACATAGGCGAGCATTGTCCCGTCCGGCGACCAGCCATGCCAGTAGGACGGCACATGCGCCGTTATCCGCATCGGCGCGCCGCCAGCAATCGGCAGCGTGTAGACGCAGCTTTTCCCCTCCTCGGTCGAATCGCTGATCGCCAGCGTCTTTCCGTCCGGCGAAATGCCGTGATCGTTGTTGAGCCTCGTCGCAAAACCGGTATCGATCTCGACGAGATTCGGCGAACCGTCGAGCGCGACGCGAAACAGCCTTCCGTCGCCATTGACGATCAGCGCCTGCCCGTCAGGCGTCCAGTTCGGCGCCTCGATCAGCCGCTCGGTTTGCAGCACCGTCTCGATCTGTCCGGTCGAAAGATCATGGATCGCAAGTTCGCTGCGCATCATTCACCCGGCACGTAATCGAACCGAGGGAACCGGGCTTCCCTGCCCTGCCCGGTGATGTCGAAAGCGAGCATGCCGACGAAGGCGCCGGTGAACGAGCCGTGCTCGCCGCGCCCGCCCTCATCGGAAATCACTGATGCGTCCAGCACGGGTCCGATCACGGTCCAGGCGCCGCCGCCCTGCCGCCAGAAAAACCGCTGCACGGCGTGGTCGACCTCCACCCGCATTTCGACCGGCCCCTCGCCCACGGCGACCGGTACGTCGAGCGGTTTCGTGAGCGCGCCATTCGGCCAGTCGCCATTGCACGACAGGATCACCAGCGCGCGCCCGATTCCTGGCTCGTGCGAGACCAGCAAGGCATGGAACTTGTGGCGATTGTAATAGGTCGTCAGCCCCGCCGCCTGCTGATAGGTGACGGGATCGAAAAAAACCTCCGTTTCGGCCGCATAGGCAAGGTGCTCCTGCCGGCGGGCGACGAGCGCCTGCTCGAACCAGCTGCCGGCACTCTCGCG
Source organism: Oricola nitratireducens (assembly GCF_014904745.1). Taxonomy (GTDB): domain Bacteria; phylum Pseudomonadota; class Alphaproteobacteria; order Rhizobiales; family Rhizobiaceae; genus Oricola; species Oricola nitratireducens. Next base: position 40,708 of record NZ_JACZCS010000034.1, on the reverse strand, counting down.
CCCGGTCAGCGTCAGCGCGCCGTCGCCGATGCGGAAAATGCGGCCCGTGTCCGGCGTTCTGAGCCACTGGAACTCCTCGGGCAACGCCGCGCCGTCGAATGTCCGGCGCACCGGTTCCGGCGCGAATGGCTCGGCATCGGTCGGAGACGGCACCTCCACGCGCGGCAACAGCCCGCCCTCTTCGAGATAGAGCCAGTCGTCTTCGCCCCACACACAGCGCTCGATCCCGGTTTCGCGCCCGAGCGGGCAGAACCGGCCCGTGCCGTCAGGTCCGTATATCGGCCGACCCATCAGGAAGGTGTGGTAGATGTCGCCCCAATGCGTCTCGACATACTGGCCGTGGCCCGTCCGCTGGATCGGGTGATCCGGCGCATCGGCGGCGCAGATCAGGTGCTTGTCCGGATGGTCCTCGTAGGGACCTGTGATCGACCGAGACCGCGCCATGGTTACCGCATGGTTGTAGCCGGTGCCGCCTTCCGCCGTCGTCAGATAGTACCAGCCATGGCGCTTGAAGATATGCGGCGCCTCGGTCAGCCCGCGGTCGGTGCCGGGGTAGATATTGGTCACCGGACCCGTCAGGCCGTTCTCCGGATCCCATTGCTGCAGCAGGATGCCATCGAAGGAAGCGTGTTTCGGGTTGCCGCCGGTGCCCGGCCCGCGATGGTTCCACTGCATGTTCATGAACCACTTGCGCCCGTCATCGTCGTGGAACAGCGACGGGTCGAAGCCGGACGAATTGACATACCACGGATCGGACCATTCGCCGTCGATGGTCTCGCAGGTCGTGATGTAGTTCGGCGCGTCCTTGAAATTGCCGTCGTAGCGCTTGACGTCGGTATAAACGAGCCAGAATTTCCCGTCCGCATGCGACAAGCACGGTGCCCAGATGCCGCAACTGTCGGGGTTGCCGCGCATGTCGAGCAGCGCCTTGCGCGCGAGCGGCCGCGACACCAGCATCCAGTTCACGAGATCGCGCGAATGGTGGATCTGGACGCCCGGATACCACTCGAAGGTCGAGGTGGCGATGTAGTAGTCCTCGCCGACACAGCAGAAGGACGGGTCGGGATTGAAGCCGGGAAGGATCGGATTGCGGATCATCTCTGCGCCGCCCCCTTCTTCTGTTCGGCAGACTGCGCCCACAAATTGATGTTCTCCTCGTCGGCATATTTGTCGATTTCGGCGAGCTCCTCGGCCGTGAAATCGAGATTGCCGACGGCGCCGACGCAATCGATCACCTGGCTTGGCCGCGATGCGCCGATCAGCGCCGTGGTGATGCCGCCCTCGCGCAGCACCCACGCCAGCGCCATCTGGGCGAGCGACTGGCCCCGCCGTTTGGCGATGTCGTTGAGCTTGTTGATATGTTCGATCGCATCCTCGTTGAGGAATTCCTTCTTCAGCGACTTGCCCTGCGCGGCGCGGCTGTCTTCGGGAATGCCCTTCAGATATTTGTTGGTCAGCATACCCTGCGCGAGCGGCGTAAACGCGATGGAACCGATGCCGAGTTCCTTCAGCGTGTCCTTCAACCCGTCGCGCTCCACCCAGCGATTGAGCATGTTGTATGACGGCTGGTGGATCAGGCACGGCGTGCCGAGGTCGTTGAGGATTTTCACCGCCTCGCGCGTGCGCTCCGAATTATAGGACGAGATGCCGGCATAAAGCGCCTTGCCCGAACGCACGATCTGGTCGAGCGCGCCCATCGTCTCCTCCAGCGGCGTATCCGGATCGAAGCGGTGCGAATAGAAGATATCGACATAGTCGAGGCCGAGGCGCTTCAGCGACTGGTCGCAGGACGAGATCAGGTATTTGCGGCTGCCCCACTCGCCGTAAGGCCCGGGCCACATCATGTAGCCGGCCTTCGACGACACGATGATCTCGTCGCGATAGCCTCTCAGGTCGGTGCGCAGGATTTCGCCGAAGGCTTCCTCCGCGCTGCCCGCCGGCGGACCGTAATTGTTGGCGAGATCGAAATGCGTGATGCCGTGGTCGAATGCCGCCTGGACGATCGCGCGCTTGGTGTCGTGCGGCGTGTCGTAGCCGAAATTGTGCCACAGGCCGAGAGAGATCGCCGGCAGATCGAGCCCGGACTTCCCGCAACGGCGATAGACCATCTTCTCGTAGCGGCTTTCTGCAGGCACATAGGTCATGGCTTACCCTTTCATTCGTATCGATATGAGGCCGGCGCGCCGGCGAATTGCACGCTGGCCAACAGTCAGCCCATCAGCTTGCGGGCCGCGTCGGGCGACAAGGCCGCCGGACGCTCGCAACTCGTCATCAGTTCGACGAAGGTGCCGGTCTCGCCCGACTTCAGGATCGACGTCATCACGTCGACGGCATGGATCGCCAGTTCCAGCGAGCAGCGGTGCGGCCTCTCCTCGACGATGGCCTGCGCCATGTCGGCAAGTCCCGCCGTGCGGTAATTGGCCCTGGCTCCGGCCGGATGTTCCTGGTTGGCCACGCCGAACGGATGATCCCATTCCGGCAGCGGCGCGATCTTGCCGTCGCGGCCCGCATGTTCGACCGTCCCGCCGAAGAAGTTCGGATCGGGCACGAACAGCGAACCTTCCCTGCCGTAGAGCTCCATGTTGGCATGGCGGTGCGCCCACACGTCCCAGCTTGCCGACAGCGTGATCGTCGCGCCGTTCTCGAAGTCCAGCAGCGCGTGGATGTTGGTCGGCGTCTTGACCGGAATCACCTCGCCCTTGCGCGGCCCCTCGGTCGAAATCGTGCGGGTCGACGTCGCCGAGGAGGTCAGCGACGCGACCCGCTTCACCGGCCCGATCAGCTGGATCAGGTTGGTGATATAATACGGCCCGACATCGAGCACCGGACCTGCACCGGGCAGGAAGAAGAAGTCGGGATTGGGATGCCAGTGCTCCATGCCGTGCGACATGACGTGGCAGGTCCCTGCGACGACGTCGCCGATCAGCCCCTCGTCGATCCTGGCGCGGGCCAGCTGGTGCGCACCGCCGAGGAAAGTGTCCGGGGCCGATCCGACGCGCAGCCCCCTACCGTCCGCCAGACCGCGCAACTGTTCGCCTTCGGCCAGCGAAAGAACGAGCGGCTTTTCCGAATAGGCGTGCTTGCCCGCCTCCAGGATCGCCTTGGTCACCATGAAATGCGCATCCGGGATTGTCAGGTTCACGACAACGTCGATGTCTCTGGACGCCAGAAGGTCCTCGACGCTCGTCGCGCGGACACCGAATTCATCGGCCCGCGCCCTGGCCGCGTCCATGTTGACGTCGGCGACCGCGCGCATTTCCAGCGCCTTGAACAGCGGGCCGAGCCGCAGATAGGCGGCCGAGATGTTGCCGCATCCGATGATGCCGACACCGAGCTTGTTCATGTTTCCAATCCTCAGAGAGTGCGTGCGGTTTCGATCGACCGGCGGGCGAAGCGGGCATGGTCGTTCGGATTGTCGTGCTCCATCACGAACCAGCGCGCCGTGGTGTCGCGCAGCGCCGCCATGATCCCGATCCAGTCCATGACGCCGTGGCCGACATCGGCCCAGCCGTCCTCGTCGGCGCATTCGCCCTCGGGCGCGATGTCCTTGATATGGGCCGCGGCGATCCGCTTCGAATATCTTTCGATCCAGGCGATCGGATCCTGGCCGCCCTTCACGGCCCAGGCCACGTCGAACTCCAGCGCCAGCTTCGGATCGCCCGCCATGATCAGGTCGAGCGGCATTTCACCGGTTTCGGTTTCGACGAATTCGAAGGCATGGTTGTGCCAGCCGAAGATGAGCCCGGCCTTCCGGTACGGTTCGGCCGCCGCCGCGAGCTGCTCGCCGAGCGCGCGCCAGCCGGCCGCGTCCTTTTTGCGCTCCTCCGCCGGTACCGCCGGCACGAAAACCGCCTCGATGCCGAGCGCCCCGGCGATATCGAGCACGCGGTCGGGCTGGTTTTGCACCATGTCGAGACCGAAATGGCCGGTCGGCATGGACAGGCCGTTACCGGCGAGGTCCGCCTTCAGTTCGTCGACCGCATCGAGATCGGCGAACAGTCCGCCATAGCCTTCGACCTGTGTGTATCCGAGCGACCCGAGCATTTTCAGCGTCTCCGAAAGCGGCGGGAAATTGCGTGAACTGTAGAGCTGATAGGAAAACTCGGTCATGGATACATCCTCGAAATGGGCTCAGCGGAGCCAGGTGTCGTAGTCGGAAACAAGCAGGTGCAGCGGGTCGGTGTCTTCCTCGACCTGCGAGAACCGCCCGATCGGATCGCGGAAGATGTTGTCGGTGAGATCGTCGTTGACGTTGGAGACCTCGCCGATCAGCACCTTGCCGCCCTCGCCCCAGAAGGCGTGCCAGCAGTCGGGCTCCAGCGTCACGCTCTCGCCGGGCGCGAGCTTCAGGAGGCCGCCCGCCGGAAGGCTGCGCCGGGTGCCATCGGTCAGCACATTCACCTCGGCGTTCTGGTCGATCGAGCCGTCCGGATTGGCCTTGAACAGCTCCAGCACCAGCGTGCCGCCACCCTTGTTGATGATGTCCTCGGTCTTGAGATTGTGCCGGTGCATCGGCGAAATCTGGTTTTCGCCCGAGATCATGATCTTCTCGGCATAGAGCATGCCCCTGCCCTTCTCGACATTGGCGTTGTTGCCGTTGCGCACCGTGAACAGGAACAGGCCCAGCTCCTCGAACTTGCCCTGGCCATAATCGGTGATGTCCCAGCCGAGCCGGTGGTCGCGGATGCGCGCGCTGTCGGTTTCCGTATGCCGCTTCAGTTCGGCCGGAGGCCAATAGGCAAAGGGCGGCATGATGTAGCCGAAGGAGCGGATGAAGGCGTCGCTTTCGCGGATGATGTCGTTGATGACAGAGCGTTTCATGATGGACCGTATGTTGCTGAGTGGAGATCGCGGATGACGAAAGACGGCGTGGAATCGCGGTCCCTCGGCGTGAAGGTGATTTCCGTATCGTGTCCGGGAAACAGCGTGAAGGCATTGTCAGAAAAACGGCCCGCGATATCCGCCTCGACGGCAACGAAAAAGGCCGGTTTTTCCGCGCTCAGCCTGAGCCGCCATATCGACCCGTCCTCGCGCGCCGCGACCGTGACCTGCGGCGCAAGCAGGTCGTAGGCCTTGAACGGCTTCGGCGTGAAGATGTCGCCGCCGGCGCTGCCGTCGGAGGCAATCCAGCGCCAGGCGAGAAATTCGCCATCGCCAACCGCATCGGTGCCGATATCGAGCAGGCGCGCCGCTGCGTCGGGAGACACGTCGCCCCTGACCGCGCCGAGGCTGCGGACCTCGCCCGTCATCTTCGCGGCGAAGACCTCCAGATCGATCGAAACGCCCGTCAGCGTGTCGTTCACGCCCTTGAAGGCGAAACCGCCCTCCTCCGGCACAACGCTGACGATCACCGGCGCGAAGAAACCGCGCGCCATGTGATGCATCAGCTTCCAGCCGCCGCCGTAATCCAGCGACGACCAGCTGGCCACCGGCCATGTATCGTTCAACTGCCAGTAGAGGGTGCCCATGCAATGCGGTTTCAGGCTGCGCCAATGCGTGACGGCGGTCTTGATCGCCAGTCCCTGCTGGACCTGCGACAGGTAAACGAAATTCCCGAAATCCGTCGGAAAGCGGAAATAGCGGAACATCGTTTCGGCGATGCGCGCATTGCCGCCGGCATTCTTCTGGTGGCTTTCGAGCACCGGCGCGGCGATATTGAAGTCCTTCGGTTCTGCGAAGGTCCGGATCGTTTGCATCGACGGATAGGACTGGAAGCCGAACTCGGAGCAGAAACGCGGCGAGACGTCCCGGTAATGCTCGAAATCGCGGCCCTCGTGCCAGACTGACCAGAAATGCATGTCGCCCGAACTGTCGTCATGCCAGGCATCGCCGAATTTCAGATAGCCTGGCGATGGCGACGACGGCCACCAGTTCGCCTCCGGCGCGGTTTCCTTCAATGCGCCTTCGATCGTGCGGTTCAACCGGTCATAGGCGACGAGATAGCGGTCGCGATTGTTACGGCTTTCCTCGAACCACGTCAGCGCGCCGATCAGTTCGTTGTCGCCGCACCACAGCGCGATGCAGGCATGATAATCGATCCGCGCAACGACTTCGCGCACCTCCCGGTCGATTTCGGCCAGGAATTCCGGCGTCGACGGATAGAGATGGCAGGCGAACATGAAGTCCTGCCAGACCATCAGGCCGAGCTCGTCGCACAGGTCGTAGAACCAGTCCGGCTCGTAGCGCCCGCCGCCCCAGACCCGCAGCATGTTCAAGTTCGCGTCGACGGCCGATTGCAGCAGGTCCCGCGTCTTTTCCGGCGTGACCCGGCCGGGCAGCGCATCCGCCGGGATCCAGTTGGCGCCACGCGCAAAGACATCGCGCCCGTTGACGCGGAATTTGAATCCGCCATCCTCTTCGACCATGAGGTCGAGGGAGCGCAACCCGATGCGCCTGCGAAGGACCTGTTCGCCGAAACGCACCTCGAGATCGTGCAGGGTCTGTTCGCCGAGACCGGCCGGCCACCACAATTCCGGATTGTCGACAACGATTTCGGCATGCGCCTCGCCATTTCGCACCGGCACTTCGACAAGCGACCCGCCGAACAGGAATTCGATTCCCTTTTCAGCCGACTCGCCTTCGATCTTCGCAATCAGGTTGAGCGTAACCTTCGAACCGTCATGCCGCTGCCGCACCTGAATATCGGCAAGCCGCCCGGCGCGTTTTGGCTCGAGGCGGATGTCGCCATGCACGCCGAGCGGCGCGAGCGCGATGTTCCAGTCCCAGCCGAAATCGCATTGCGGCTTGCGCAGCATGTTGCCGTTCGGAATCGGGCAGTTGTCCTTGTTCCACGGCACATGGAACGGCTGGGCCGCCTGCAGTCGCGCGCCCTCGGCGATACTCGACCGGATGACGATCTCGATCCGGTTCGTCCCGGCAATGGCGGCCGGCGACAGGTCCGCGCGCCAGGTCCGGAAGCTGTTTGCGCCCTGCAGCACGGATTGATCGTTGACCCGGACTTCGGCGATCGTATCGAGCCCGGAGACCACCAGTTCGACGTCAGGGTCGTCGAGCGTGAATTCCCGCGTCAGGACCCAGTCGCGCTCCGCCACCCAGCGCACGTCGTATTCGTTGCGCCCGAAATAGGGATCGCGAATGAGGCCCGCCGCAAACAGCGCCGAATGCACGTCCCCCGGCAGCGCGATCTCAGCCGCGTGGCCGCCCTCGCTGTCGGCGAGCGACCATGTTCCGGCGAGATCGAACGCGCCGGTTGGAGTCGCGAAGGACTTTGCCGCAGATGTTTGCAGGACGTTCATGGGAGATCGTGTGCCTTATAAGCGGATTTCTGTTTCCTGGTCGAAGATCGAGGCCATCGACAGGTTGAAGCCGATCCGCACCTTGTCCCCGCGGCGGAAGCGCTGGGAGGAATCGACGCGCGCCGACAGTGTATGGCCGCCGAGCGACACCCATACCAGGCTGTCGGCCCCCATCGGCTCCTCCAGATCGACCGTGGCCGGATAGAGCGCCGTTTCCGGAACATCGCCCTCGTGATGGATCTCGACATGTTCCGGCCGCACGCCGAATATGGCGGCTTGCTTGGGAGCGAGTTCGGTTTCGGCGACATACCCCGCAAGCGGGACTTCATGCTCGCCCAGCCGGAACGAAAAACCGTTCCCCTTCGCCATGACCTCGCCATCGAGGAAGCTCATGGGCGGCGAGCCGATGAAGCCCGCGACGAACAGGTTGCGCGGCCGGTTGTAGATCGTATGCGGTTCGTCGAGCTGCTGGATGACCCCGCCCTTCATCACCGCGATCCGGTCCGCCAGCGTCAGCGCCTCGATCTGGTCATGCGTGACATAGATCATCGTGTTGGTCAGCTTCTGGTGCAGCCGCTTGATCTCGACGCGCAGCTCCGAGCGCAGCTTGGCGTCGAGGTTCGACAGCGGCTCGTCGAACAGGAACACGTCGACATCGCGCACCAGCGCACGGCCGATTGCCACGCGCTGGCGCTGGCCGCCCGACAGTTGCGCCGGCTTGCGGGCGAGCAGCGGCTCGATCTGCAGGATTTTCGCGGCCCGCTCGATGCGTTCCCTGATCTGGTCGCGCGGCATGCCCTGGTTCTTCAGGCCGAAGCTCAGATTGCCCTCCACCGTCATCTGCGGATAGAGCGCGTAGGACTGGAACACCATGCCGATGCCGCGGTCCTTCGGCTCCTGCCAGGTCACGTTGCGTTCCTTGATGATGATCTGCCCGTCGCTGACGTCGAGAAGGCCGGCGATACAATTGAGCAAGGTCGATTTCCCGCAGCCGGACGGTCCGAGCAGGACGAGGAATTCCCCCTCCATGACATCAAGATTGAGTTTTTCCAGGACGCGGACAGCCCCGAAATTCAGGCTCACGTCGCGGATGGATACGCTTTCCATGGATAATCAGCCTTTCACGGCGCCAGCAGCGATGCCACGGACGAAGAGTTTTCCGGAAATGAAATAGATGACGAGTGGAACCAGCCCGGTCAGCAGCGTTGCGGCCATGTTCACGTTGTACTCTTTCACGCCCTGGACGGAATTGACGATGTTGTTGAGCTGCACGGTCATCGGGTAGAGGTCCGGTTTGGTGTAGATCACGCCGAACAGGAAGTCGTTCCAGATGCCGGTCACCTGCAGGATGATCGCCACGACGAAGATCGGCAGGCTCATCGGCAGCATGATCCGGAAATAGATCCCCCAGAACCCCGCCCCGTCGACGCGCGCCGCCTTGAACAGTTCCTCCGGCAACGAGGTGAAGTAGTTGCGGAAAAGAAGCGTCAGGATCGGCATGCCGAAGATCGTGTGCACCAGCACCAGCCCCCACAGCGTCCCGTAAAGACCGATTTCGCGCAGGATGATGACGATCGGATACAGCATCACCTGATAGGGAATGAACGCCCCGAAAATCAGGATCGTGAAGAAGATGTCGGCGCCGCGGAACCGCCAGTTGGCAAGCGCGTAGCCGTTGACCGAGGCGACCGCGATCGACAGGAACACCGAGGGAACCGTGATCCGCACCGAATTCCAGAATCCGCGGCTGAGGCCGTCGCAGTTGAGCCCGGTGCAGGCTTCCGCCCAGGCTTTCACCCATGGCTCGAAGGTGATCTCCACCGGCGGCGAGAAGATATTGCCCAGCCGGATCTCAGGCATGCCCTTCAGCGACGTCACGATCATCACGTAGAGCGGCAGCAGATAGTAGACCGCGACGACGAAGAGCGTGCCGTAGATGAAGATGTTGCGGCGCGAGAAGCGGCGGCGCGGCCTGGGCCCGCTCGGCCCTCCGTCAACACGATTCCGGACGGGATCCATGCCTGCCACGGCAATACTGATGGTAGCGGGATTAGACACGTTTCTTGCCCCCGAATTCGAGATAGGCCCAGGGGATCAGGACGATCAGCACCGACAGCAGCATCATCGTCGAGCCGGCGAAGCCCTGGGCGAGGTTCTGGCCGAGAAACATCTTGTCGTAGACATATTTCGCCGGCACTTCGGAGGCGATGCCCGGTCCGCCGCTCGTCTGGGCGACGACGAGGTCGTAGACGCGTACGATGCCCGAGGCGATGATGACCAGCGTCGTGATGAACACCGGCCGCATCATCGGAATGATGATGAAGAGATAGGTCTTCCAGACCGGGATGCCGTCGACGCGCGCCGCCTTCCACACGTCCTCGTCGATGCCGCGCAGACCAGCCAGCATCAGGCACATGATGAGCCCGGTTCCCTGCCACAGGCCGGCAATCAGGATTCCATAGATGACGATGTTCGGGTTGTAGAGCGGATCGAAGGAGAAGCTCTCCCATCCCAGCTCGCGGATCACGCTCTGAACGCCGAAATCCGGATTGAGTATCCACTGCCACACCAGCCCGGTGACGATGAAGCTGAGCGCAAACGGAAAAAGAAAGATGGAGCGGAACGTGTTTTCGAACCGGATCTTCTGATCGAGCAGCGCGGCGAGCATGAACCCGATGACCAGCGAAAAGATCAGCGAACACACGCCGTAGATCATCAAATTCTCGATGGAGATCAGCCAGCGGCTGGTCGACCAGAGCCGTTCATACTGGTCCAGTCCAACCCATTTCACCCGTGGCAGCAGTTTGGAGTTCGTGAACGAATAGACGACGGTCCAGATCGTACCGCCAGCAAATATCACGACCGCGGTTACGATCATCGGAATCGCGGCGATCTTCGCGTTCAGATTCCGGAACAGTTGTACGGGGCGCGGATATTGCGCCATTGTCACCCCCTACCGGCAGACCGGCTGGCTCAAAGTGTCGAAGATGCCGCCGACCTGCGAGATCGCAGGCCGACGGCGGGCATTGCATGCCCGGGAGGAGATCAGTCGGCGTTCGCGATGATTTCCGCGTAACGCTTCTGTGCATCTTCGGCGCTCATCGAGTCGCTCGACCAGAACTCGGTCATCAGATCCTCGATCTGACCGGAAGTGTCCGGGCTGAGGAGCTGGTTGGTAGACGGAGCGATCTTGCCTTCCTTGAGCAGGGCGATACCCTTTTTCATGCAGGCATTGGCCTGCGCCAGGTCGACGTCGGTGCGAATCGGCATCGATCCCTTCTTCAGGTTGAACGCGACCTGCGCCTCCTTGGAGAACATCACCGAGGCCAGCCGCAACTGGGCCGCCGACTTGTCGGGATCGTCAAGTTTCGGGAAGTAGAACGCGTCGCCGTCCGTGGACACGATCGGGTTCGTGCCGAGGCCCGGCAGGCAGTCGTAGTCGACGCCGGCGACCTTGCCGGCCACAGCGAATTCGCCCTGGGCCCAGTCGCCCATGATCTGGCCGGCGGCCTTGCCGGTGATGACCATGCTGGTTGCCTGGTTCCAGTCCTGAACGTTCGAACCCTGGCGCAAATCGCGGGCGTCAGCCGCGGCCTTGAACAAGCGTGCATAAGCCGGACCGGCCGCCACCTCGGCATCCTTGTCGCGGTTGACGGCAAGGAAGTTATCGACACCGGTCAGCGCGATCGCCATCACATTGAAAGCGCCGGAGGACTGCCAGGGCTGGTTGCCCATGGCGAGAGGGATGATACCCTTTTCGCGCAGCGCCGGAGCGGTCGAAACGAATTCTTCCCAATTGGTCGGCACGGCCAAGCCGTTGTCTTCGTAGACGTGACGGTTCAGCCACAGCCACTGCCAGGAGTGGATATTAACCGGCACGCAATAGACCTTGCCGTCCAGTGTGCAGGAATCGAGCAGCTTCGGATCGCCGATCGCATCGCGCCAGCCTTCCTTGTCCGCGAGATCGGTAAGATCGCGCATCAACCCGGCCTGGACCAGTTCCTCCGCCTGGCGGCCATGGTTGAATTGCGTGGCGCCCATCGGATCACCGCCGGTGATCCGGCTGATCATGATCGGACGCGCGACACCGCCGGACCCGGCAATGGCGCCGTCGACCCAGTGGTCGCCGGCTCCGTCATTATCGAACGCCTTGGCGAATTCGGCGACCGCGGCGGCTTCACCGCCCGAAGTCCACCAGTGGGTGACCTCGAGATCGGTCGCCTGGGCGCCGGTGATCGGCAGGACGGCGGACGCCGCCAGTGCCGCAATCATTGTACGAAGACGCATGTATTCCTCCCTGGAAACTTTAACGTTGCAGTGAAACTGTATGGCAAGGCAATTTGTCGCGCAACAGGTTCGGAAAAAATAATTCGAGCTGTGAAGAAAATCGGACAGACATCGAAAATTGAGCAATTAACGTATAAAATTCAGCGAGTTATAGAACCTCGATCAAGCGCGCATCAATCTGCACTTCGGCACCGCAAAATGAATTGCCGCAACGCAAAATACTTTAACGTTTGCGGAAAAAGCGTCGCACTGGTTGAAACCCTCATCCCCGCCAGCCTATATTCCGGCGGCATTCAGGGGCCGGGAACATGACAAAAAGAAAAAGAACTGATCGGCCGGACACGACGGTCCCGACTGCCGGGCCTCCGACCCTGAAAACCATCGCCTACATGACAGGTTATTCGGTGACGGCGGTTTCGCGCGCGCTCAAGGACGCGCCCGATATCGGCATGGAGACCAAGCAGCGCGTCCGTCTCGTCGCCCAGCAGATCGGTTACCGGCCCAACCGTGCCGGCGTGCGCCTGCGCACCGGCAAGACCAATGTCATCAGCCTCGTTCTCAACACCGAGGAAGAGGTCATGGGCCTGACGTCGCAGATGGTCTACGGCATTTCCGAGGTGCTGCGCGATACGCCATACCATCTCGTCGTGACGCCTTATGCGCACCAGAACGATCCCATGGAGCCGGTGCGATACATCGTCGAAACCGGTTCCGCCGACGGGATCATCCTGTCACGCACGGAATTGCAGGACCGGCGCGTGCGCTACCTGACCGAAAACGGCATGCCCTTCGCAACCCATGGGCGCACCGAGATGGGCATCGAGCATCCGTGGCACGATTTCGATAACGAACGCTTTGCCTATGACGCAGTGAAACGTCTCGCCGAACGCGGGGCCAGACGCCTCGCCCTGATCGCTCCGCCCGACATCCTGACCTATTCGCGCCACATGAAGGCCGGGTTCACGACGGGACTGCGCGAATGCGGCCTGCGCCGGGTTCCGCTTGACACGATCACCGTCGACGACAATCTCGATACGATCCAGGCCGGCGTCTTCGAGGTCATGCAGTCGCCGGATCGCCCGGACGGCATCGTCTGCGGCAGCGGTGGCGCGGCGATCGCGGCGGTCGCAGGGATCGAGCAGGCCGGGCTGCGCGTCGGCCGTGACGTTCTGATCGTCTCCAAGCAGCACACCAATATCCTCAGGCGCTTCCGCGAGGATATCGAGGTCATCAACGAGGACGTGCGCCTCGGCGGGCGCGATCTGGCGACCTGCGTCATCCGCTCGATTCAGGGCGTTCCGCCAACGGAGCTGCAGTTTCTGTCATATCCGGACGGGGACGGCGGCAAAACGCCGCCGATCGAAAACCGTGCCGAAGAGACGAAACCGCCCGTGGCGGTCTGACCGGCGTCAGAACCGGCGCATCTCACGCTCGACCCTGCCGAGAAACGCGGCTCGTGATTGTGGCGTCGACACATCCATCAGATAGTGGGCGAGAAAGACCGTCTTGCAGCGCCTGGCGAACAGCGCCCGCATGCCGCGCATGATCGTGCGCTTGCCGGGATGACCGACGAGATAGGACCACCAGCGCGGCGCGCCGCAGGTGGTCACGACCCCGAGCTTGCGAATATGCGTCATCAGCGGCCGGATCCGCTTGGTGTCGGGCGCAATCGAGAACGTGATTTCCGGCGTCCAGACCCGGTCGAGCCACCCCTTCAGCATCGCCGGCAAGCCATACCACCAGGTCGGATAAACGAACACCAGCCCCTCCGCCCAGGCCAGGTGCGCCGCATGGTCGGGCACCGGATGCTGATGGCTTTTCATGTCGTTATAGGTGCGCCGCTCCTCGCAGCCCATGACAGGATCGAACTTCTCGGCATAGAGATCGATCAGCCGCGTCTCGTTTCCCCCCTCGGCCAGCCCCTTCATCACCGTGTCGCGCAGTGCCGTACCGTAACTTTCGGGCACAGGATGGCAGAAAATGACAAGGATGCGCATCAGAAGGCATCCATCGCCTGCTCGACACGCCCGATGAACCGTTTGCGCGTCGTGTCGGTCGAGCGGTTCATGTCGTAATGCGCGAGATACTTGAACGGCGCGCCTGGCTTGACGATCACCCGCAGCACCCGGTTGACCGCCTTGCGCGGCGGGTCACCGACGAGGAAAGCGCGGGTGCGCGTACCGCCATAGGTCGTGACGACGTTGACCTTGCGGATGTTGTGCAGGCACGGGGTCGCCTTGCCGTCGACCATCTTGAACGACACGCCGGGCAGAAACACGCGGTCGAAGAAGCCCTTCAGCATTGCCGGGTAGCCGAAGTTCCAGACCGGATAGCTCATCACCAGCGCTTCCGCCGCACGCAGCCGCTCGACATAGACCCTCACCGGCTCGATGTTCGGCCCGATATCGTGATAGTTCAGCCGCTCATCGCGGGTCAGGCGCGGATCGAAACCTTCGGCATAGAGATCGCAATCGTCCACCTTGTGGCCGTTGGCCGTCAGGCGCTCGACGATCAGGCGATGCAGGGACCCGTTATAGCTTTCGGCGACCGGATGCGCGTGAAGCACGAGGATGCGCATGGTCTCAACCCGCTTTCTGCAGTCCCTTGAACAGCCAGACGGCGCCGCTGTCGAAGTCGTAATCCGGATTTTCCCAGGCGATCATCTTGCCCGGATTGAGCAATCCCCTGGGGTCCGCCTCGCGCTTGAAGGCAAGCTGGATCTCGTCCGTCTGCTTCATGCCGCCCTCTTCCAGCGTGTAGCGATGCGGATTGAAGATCGGCGCGCCTTCGCGATTGAACGTCTCGATGATCTCGTCGAGCCGTTCCTCCGTGGAATACCGCACCATCGGCAGACCGAAACAGGTGATGTCGCCGTCGAAGCGCACGAATTCGAGATGATCGATCACCTCGCCCTCGAACATTTCGTGCAGCTTCGAGACCAGCGCGAGCTGGTCCGGGAACGGATAGAGCACCTGCAGATAGGTGATCGCCGGGTCGACGCGCAGGCCGCGCAGCGTCGTGTGGTTCCACGCGAGCTCGTAGGCGACGGGCAGGCCGCGAAGGTCCTCTTCGGCCAGTTCCGACCGGTTGAAGGCGATACGTCCGCCCTCGCGGCGCGTGAAGGCAAGGAACGCATCGAGCGATTGCGGCGCCACCATGCAGATGACGGTGTTCTCGCCTTCCTTGAGGAATTTCTGATGCCGCTTGAAATAGTCGAACGGCGCCGGCGCCGCGACGACCGTGTTCAGCTTCAACAGGATGCCGTCCTGGCGGCCGAGCGCATTGGCGTAGGTCGCCGCCTCCATGAAATCGTCGAAGGCGACGATCACGTCGACCCAGTCATAGGCCGCCGTCAGCGGCAGTTCGACCTCGGTGATGATGCCGTTGGTGCCGTAGGCGTGCGTGACCTTGTGCAGGTCCTCGCCGGTCAGCTCGAGGGCGCGCGGCTCCTCTTCCATCGTGACGACGCGCAACCGGATGACATTGCCGAAGTCGCGCAAGCCGCCCCAGCGCGTCGACCCGACGCCGCCCGAGCCGCCGGCGATGAAACCGCCGACCGTCGCCGTATGCGCCGTGGAAGGATGCATCCGCATCTCCTGGCCGGACTCGAAACGAGCCGCCTTGTCGAGGTCGGAGCAGATCACCCCGGGACCGACAACCGCCCTGCCCGGCGCGATTTCACGGATCTCGTTCATGTCGGCGAGCGACAAAACCACGCCGCCGGACAGCGGCATCGCCTGGCCGTAATTTCCGGTTCCCGTGCCGCGCGGCGTCACCGGCACACCGTGCCTGTAGCAGGCCTTCAGGACGCGGATCAATTCGGCTTCTGTTTTGGGCGAGACGACGAGATCGCCGGTCACGGCTTCGAGGCGCTCCTTTAGCACCGGCGAATACCAGTAGAAGTCCCGGCTCTTCTGCTGGACGATCTTCTCGTTGTCCTCGATCCTGATGCCTTCGATATCCGCTCTCAGCGCCTGCAAATCGGCCATGTCCTACTCCATTAAACGGTCAAGTTCCTCGTAGGCGGGCAGCGCGCGGTCGACGACCGCCCCGTTGCGCACGACGATGCGCCCGCTTTCCGGCCGCGACAGCACTTCCGTCCAGGAGCGTCCCTCGCAGATCACGAAATCCGCCGGTCCGCCTTCCGCAAGCTTGCCGTAGCTGTCGTCCAGTCCCATCGCTCGCGCCGGATTGGCGAGAACCGTCTTCGGCCAGTCGGCGACAGGATGATCGAAATGGATGGTGCGCGTCGCCATGCGGTAGACCTCGATCATGTCGAGATCGCCATAGGCGTAGAACGGATCGCGCGTATTGTCCGAGGCGACGCAGACATTGATGCCGCGCGCCTTCATCTCGTGCAGTAGCGTCACCCCGCGCCAGCGCGGCGTCGCGCCGTCGGACCTACGGTCCTGCAGGTACATGTTGCACATCGGCAGCGAGACGACCGAGATGTTCCTGGCGGCGACCGCATCGAGCGTGCGCAAAACTTCCGCGTCGGGCTGGCGCGCCAGCGAGCAGCAATGGCCGATCAGGATACGGCCGTCATAGCCGTGCCGCGCCGCCGCTTCGGCGATCCTGCGCAGCGACACCGCCTCGACAGCGTCCGTCTCGTCTGCATGGAAATCAAGTTCCAGCCCGTGATCGAGCGCGGCCCGGAACATCCGGTCGAGCAATTCGTCGAGGTCCGGCACCATGTAGGTGACGGCGCCGAGCACGCCGCCCGCCGCCTTCACCCGCGCGACCAGATTGTCGAACCATGCTTCGTCGCGCGCCGAGTCGATCCCGAACAGGCACGCCGCCTGCAGGTCGATCCGGCCGGCCCAGCGCTCGCGCATCATCTCGAAGACCGGCCACGAAATCGTCTCCTGCGGCGGCAACGAATCGAGATGGGTGCGGATCGCCCTGGTGCCGTAGGCCCAGGCGCATTTCAGCGCGAACTCCATGCGCGCCTCGACATCGGCGGCCGACCAATTGGTCATGCGGTCCGCCCCGACCGCCTCCAGCGCACCGGGAAAGGAACCGTCCGGATTGGGCTTGCGCGGCCAGATATGGCCCTTGTCGAGATGGGTGTGGCAATCGATGAAGGCCGGCATGACGACCCGGCGGCGCATGTCGTTTTCCGCGCCGGCGCTGTCATCCGTCGACGGCGCGATCGCCGCGATGCGCCCATCGGCGACGGTCAGGTCGTAAAGGCCGAAACCCTCGCTGTCGTGGCGCGCGGCGCCGCCATCGACCCAGGACGAATGCAGATGTACGCGATGCAGCGTGAAACCCTTGCCGCTGGAAACGATCGGACCACCAGACATCAATGCTCCTGTTTCAGCGCGCTTTCGTGCCAGCGGCGCAGGATCCGGTTGGAAATCCAGGTCAGCACGAGGAAGATGAGGATGCCGGTGAACGATATCAGGATCAAAGCCGCAAAAAGCCGCGGCGCGTTCAGCCGGTAACCGGCCTCGATGATCCGGCTCGCGAGGCCCGAGGATTGACCCGACGTGCCGGCCACGAATTCCGCCACGACGGCGCCGATCAGCGCCAGACCGCCGGCGATTTTCAGCCCGCCGAGAAAATACGGCATCGATGCCGGCAGGCGCAGGTGCCACAATGTCTGCCAGCGGGACGCGCCGTTCAGCTTGAACAGGTCGAGCAGGTTGCGATCGACCGAGTTCAGCCCCAGCGTCGTGTTCGACAGGATCGGGAAGAAGGCGACGATCCACGCGCACAGCAGAAGCTTCGCCGTCTGGTTGTCGACATAGATGTTGATCAGCGGAAAGATCGCCACGATCGGCGTTACCTGCAAAATGACGGCGAAGGGAAAAAAGCTCATCTCCACCCATTTCGACTGGGTGAACAGCACCGACAGCCCAACCCCGCCCAGCACCGCCAGAAGAAGCGACAGGAAGGTGATCTTCAGTGTCGTCAGAAGCGAGGAGAACAAAAGCCCCCGGTCCGTGATCAGCGTCGCCAGCACCTCGCCCGGGCGCGGCAGGATGTAGCGCGGGATCTCGTTCCAGACGCAGATCCGGTCCCACATGATGATCGCCAGAACCATGATCAGCATCGGAAACAGCCACCGGCCGGTCTTCTCCAGCCTGCGCGCGCGGGCACGCCGCGCCTCCTCGGCGTCGATAGGCACCTCTTCATGCGCCGCATGCGACCGCGTGTCAGTGAAGGACATCGGGATGCGCCCCCTCGCCGTCTTCGATGCCCATCGCCGCCCGAAGGATCGACGACGCCTTGCGGGTCAGATGGGCGTAATCCTCCGACGTTCTGAACTGCTCGTCGCGCGGATAAGGTGCGTCGACCTCCATCTCACCGTAAACGCGGCCCGGATGTGCCGCCATGACCACGATGCGGTTCGACAGGAACACGCTCTCGAACACGCTGTGCGTCACGAAGATGACGGTGAAGCGCTCCTGCTCCCACAAGGCCAGAAGATCGCTGTTGAGCTGGAAACGCGTGATCTCGTCGAGAGCGGCGAAGGGCTCGTCCATCAGCAGGAGACGCGGCCGCGTGACGAGGCCGCGCGCGATCGAGACGCGCATTTTCATGCCGCCCGACAATTCGCGCGGCACCGCATTCTCGAAGCCGGTCAGGTTGACCTGCGCCAGCACTTCGCTCACCTGCGGCGTCGCCTCGGCGCGCGAAACGCCCTGCAGCCTCAGCGGCAGCCAGACATTCTCGAACACCGTCGCCCACGGCATCAGCGTCGGCTCCTGGAAGACGAAGCCGACATCGCTCTTGCCCATCGGCGGGCCGCGCCAGTCGAGCAGGCCGGAGGTCGGCGAGGACAGCCCGGCCACCAGCCGCAGCGCCGTCGACTTGCCGCAGCCCGACGGTCCGAGCAGGCTCAGGAAATCGCCGTGATTGATGGTCATGTTGACGTCGCGCAGCGCCACGACGTCATTTCCGAAAGTCTTGCCGACGGACCGCAGGATCAACTGCGGTCCGTCAGTGGCTGCCGCTTGGGCCATTCGTACATCCACGCGTAACTACCTGTCGCAGCGTTACTTTTTCAGGTCGAGCCCGACGCCCTGGTTCACGAAGTCCAGCGTATAGGCCTTCTTGATGTCGAGGCCGTCGCCGATGGCGCCCGCCTTGACCAGCTTGGCATAGTAGTCGGCCATGCGCTCGTCGTTCATGGCGCCGATGCCCATGGTCTCCGTCTCGCCGGAATCGACGATGCCGAAATCCTTCAACTGCTTGATCGAGAAGGCGATCTGTTCATCCGTCATGTCCGGATTGTCCTTCTTGATCATCTCGTTGGCGGCCGTGTTGTCGCCGTAGAGATAATTGTACCAGCCCTTGGCCGAGCCTTCGACGAAGCATTTGACCACTTCCGGACGTTCGTCGATCGTCTTCTGCATCGTCTCGATCGTCGTGGCGTAGGTGCTCCAGCCATTGTCGGCGAGCAGGAACACATTGGGCTTGAAGCCGCCTTCGCGTTCGACGGCGAACGGCTCCGACGTGACGTAGCCCTGCTGGACGGATTTCGGATTGGCGATGAAGGGCGCCGGGTTGAAGGTGTAGGGAACGCGCTTGGACGCGTCGAAGCCGAATTCCGCGACCATCCACTGGAAGAAGGTCTGGTTGCCCTCGTCACCGAGGATGAACTGGTCGGCCTTCTTCAGGTCTTCCCAGGTGTCGAGCCCCTGACCGGGATGCGACATCAGGACCTGCGGATCCTTCTGGAAATCGGCGGCGACGACCTTCAGCGGAATGTCCTGCTCGACGGCCGAGAAGGCCTGCAGCATGTTGCCGCCCATGTAGAAATCGATCTTGCCTGCCAGAAGCAGCGGCCGGCCGGAAACCTGCGGCCCACCCTGCATGATCTCGACGTCGAGGCCGCATGCGGCGTAGGTGCCGTCGGCAACCGACTGGTAGTAGCCGCCGTGCTCCGGTTCGGCGAGCCAGTTCGTGCCGAAGACCACCTTCTCGGCCGCGGTGGCCTGCGTGGACAGCACCGCGAGGACGGCCGTAGTTGCCAGTAGGATCCGTTTCATGTTCACACCTCTGTTTGCTGGGGGCATGGGCGATTTGCCATGCTTCTGTTCCTCGGAATGCAATGCAAGAGATATGCCAGCCATGCCGGCATGTTGGCGGCCGAATATTCCATGTGATCGCGGCGTTACCTCCTCGCAGCAAGCACAGTTTTATCGCAAGTTGCCCAAAAATGCAGCACGCTTGTCTTTGCCCACGCGCTTTGCATTATGGGGCGTCAAATCCGAAGCGGAGTGCCCCCTTGTTCACCCATCTGACGCCGGCGTCGATCCGGCCGCCCTTCGCCAAATACAGCCATGGCGTCGAGGTTTCCGAAGGCATGCGGCTGGTCTTGTGTTCCGGCCAGCTGGGCATCGGCCCCGACGACGCGATTCCCGCCGGCACCGAAGCCCAGGCACGATTGTGTTTCGCCAATATCGAGGCAATTCTAACGGAAGCCGGGATGACGTTGGATAACATCGTGCGCATCAACGCCTATGTCACCGGACGCGAACATCTGAAACCCTATATGGCCGTGCGTGACGAACTGTTTTCCGAACCCGCCCCGGCCTCGACGCTGATGATCGTCTCGGGCTTTGCCCGCGAGGAATTCACGGTCGAGATCGAGGCGGTCGCGGCCGCACCGGCAAGGAGCGCATGATGAGCCGACATTTCTGGTGGAGCGACCGCACCACGCGCGACTTCGAGGGCCTCGACCCGGACGCGGTCGTCGCGGTCCTGCCGATCGCCGCGACCGAGCAGCACGGCCCGCATCTGCCGGTCTCGACCGACCACACGATCATGGCCGGCATGCTGGAGACCGTCTCGCCGCTCGTCCCGGACGATCTCGATGTCCGCGTCCTGCCGATCCAGGCCGTCGGCAAGTCGAACGAACACATCCGTTCGCCCGGCACCCTGACGATCTCGGCGACCACGCTGATCGACCACTGGTGCGACCTCGGCGCATCCGTCGCCCGCGCCGGCATCCGCAAGCTGGTGATCGTCAACTCGCATGGCGGCAACGAGGAGATCATGGGCATCGTCGCGCGCGAATTGCGGGTGCGCCATGACATGCTGGTCGCCAAGACGTCCTGGATGCGCTTCGGCGTCCCGGACGGGCTCTATGGCGATTACGAGCGCAAATACGGCATCCATGGCGGCGACGTCGAAACCTCGCTGATGCTGCATTTCCGGCCCGAAACCGTGAAGATGGACAAGGCGGAAAATTTCCCCTCGCGCGTTGCCGACGCGCAGGAGACATTCAGCCATATCGCCCATACCGGCACCCACGCCTTCGCCTGGATCGCGCAGGACGTAAACCCAGGCGGCGCGGTCGGGGAAGCCGCCAAGGCGACCGCCGAGAAGGGAAAACTCACAGCCGAACACCAGGCGCGCGGCTTCGTCAAACTCCTCGCCGACATGCGCAAGGCGAAACTCGCCGAGTGGCTGGCCGGCTGACGCCTCCTCAGGCGTGCTCCCCCGCGAGATCGTCGATGATCGGGCAATCCGGCCGGCCGTCGCCGTGGCAGTGCTTCGCCAATGTCGCGAGCGTGTCGCGCAGCGATTGCAGCTCCGCGATCTTGCGGTCGATCTCGGCGACCTTTTCCAGCGCCACGGCCTTCACGTCGGCGCTAGCCCGGTTCTTGTCGTCATAGAGCGACAGCAGCAGCCGGCATTCGTCGATCGTGAAGCCGAGGCTGCGCGAACGCTGCAGGAAGCGCAGGCGGTGGACGTCCTTGTCCGAATAGTCGCGGTAACCGTTCTCCGCCCGTCCCGGCGACAACAGCCCGATCTCCTCGTAGTAGCGGATCGTCTTGGGTGGCAGGTTCGCCTGTTCGGCGGCCGTTCCGATATTCATGCCGTCCTCCTCAAAGCTTCAGCGAGCGCAGGCGCAGCGCGTTGGAGATGACCGAGACCGACGACAGGCTCATCGCCACCGCCGCGATCATCGGCGACAGCAGCGTGCCGGTCAGCGGATAGAGGATGCCGGCCGCGACCGGGACCCCGATCGAGTTGTAGGCGAAGGCGAAGAACAGATTCTGCTTGATGTTGGCAAGCGTCGATTGCGCCAGTTTCCTCGCCTTGACGATGCCTTGCAGATCGCCCTTGAGAAGCGTGATGCCGGCGCTTTCGACCGCGACGTCGGCGCCGGTGCCCATCGCGATGCCGACATCGGCCGCCGCCAGCGCCGGCGCGTCGTTGACGCCGTCGCCGGCCATGGCGACCCTGGCGCCCCTGGCGTGCAGTGCGTCGACCAGCGCCTTCTTGTCCTCCGGCAGCACGCCGGCGCGCACCTCGTCGATGCCGAGATGGGCGGCGACGGCTTTTGCCGTGCGCTCGTTGTCGCCGGTCGCCATGATGATGCGCAGGCCGGCGTCGTGCAGCGCCCTGATCGCATCGGCAGTGGTTTCCTTCACCGGGTCGGCGACCGCCACGATGCCGGCGACCGCTCCGTCGACGGCAACGAACATCGCCGTCTTGCCCTCGGTCCGCAACGCGTCCGCGCGCTCCGTCGCGGCGCCGGCTTCGATCTCCTCGGCCTGCATCATCGCGCCGTTACCGAGCGCGACCGCCTTGCCGCCAACCGTGCCCTTGACGCCTCGGCCGGTGACCGCCTCGAAACCGGAAGCGGCCTCGAGCTTGATCCCCCGCTCTTCCGCCCCGGCGACGATCGCCTCGGCGAGCGGGTGCTCGGAGCCCTTCTCCAGCGCCGCGGCGAAGGCCAGCACGTCGTCTTCGCTCGCATCGCCGAGCGCCACCACGTCGGTCAGCTTCGGCCGGCCCTCGGTCAGCGTGCCGGTCTTGTCGACGACCACCGTGTCGACTTTCGCCATGCGTTCCAGAGCGCCGGCCTCCTTGACGAGGACGCCCGCCTGCGCGCCGCGCCCGGTCGCCGTCATGATCGACATCGGCGTCGCCAGCCCGAGGGCGCAGGGACAGGCGATGATCAGCACCGAGACCGCCGAGACGATGGCGAAGACGAAGGCCGGCTGCGGGCCCCACACCATCCATGAGATGAAGGCGATGATCGCGACCGCAACCACCGTCGGCACGAAATACGACGCCACGCGGTCGGCCAGCCCCTGGATCGGCGCGCGCGAGCGCTGCGCCGCGGCGACCATCTCGACGATATGCGCCAGCATGGTGTCTTCGCCGACCTTGGCCGCCTCGATGACGAGCGTACCGTTCTTGTTTAGCGTGCCGCCGGTGACGTTATCGCCTTCTTCCTTTTCGACCGGCAGCGGCTCGCCGGTGAGCATGCTCTCGTCGACGGACGAATGGCCTTCGCGCACGACCGCGTCGACGGGCACGCTTTCGCCCGGCCGGACCCGCATCAGGTCGCCCTCGATGATGTTTTCGAGCGGCACGTCATATTCGTCGCCGTCGGGCGTGATCCGCCGCGCCGTCTTCGGCGCCAGATCGAGCAGCGCCTTGATCGCGTCGCCGGTGCGTTCACGGGCGCGCAATTCCAGCACCTGGCCGACGAAGACGAGCGCGATGATCACCACCGACGCCTCGAAATAGACCGGCACATGGCCGCCTTCCATCAGCATCCGCGCCGGGAACAGTTCCGGCATGAAGGTGCCGACCACGCTGTAGGCATAGGCCGCCGCGACGCCGAGCATGATCAGCGTCCACATGTTGAAATTGCGCGTCTTCAGCGACGTCCAGCCGCGATGGAAGAACGGTCGCGCCGCCCACAGCACGACCGGCGTCGCCAGCAGGAATTCCAGGTAGACGGCGATCCGCTCGCCGATCCATTCGCGCACCGGCAGGCCGATCATCGGGCCCATCGTCAGGATCAGCAGCGGGATCGCCGCGCCGGCGCTCACCCACAGCCGGCGCGTGAAGTCGATCAGCTCGTGGTTCGGCTCGTCGGAAACGCCGCTCATCGGCTCCAGCGCCATGCCGCAGATCGGGCAGGTTCCGGGCCCCTCCTGGACGATTTCCGGGTCCATCGGGCAGGTGTAGAGCGCGTTTTTCGGCGCCGCCTTTTTCTTTTTCCTGTTGTTGCCCGACAAATAGAAATACGGGTCCGCCTCGAAGCGGTCGTGGCACTTCGGATTGCAGAAATGGTACTCGGTGCCCTTGTAGGTCAGCGACGGCTTTCCAATGCCGAGCTTCACCGTCATCCCGCAGACGGGATCGATCGCGGTCTCGCCCGCAGGCGCCGCGCCCCCGGCTTTCGCCGAACCGCAGCAACTGCCGTCGCTCTTGTGCTCGTGATGCGAATGATCGTGTGTGCCCATGGGTCAAACCTTCCAGTCTTTGTAACCCCTAGATAGGGCTTCCAGTAACTGGAAGGTCAAGCGGTATCATTACCGCGGGAGGGAAAGGCCACGCATCAACATCGCCGCACCTCGTTTTCGAGACCGGATTGTCAAACAACAGGAAGACGGGCGGTCGGAGGATCGCTCTGTCTAATGTGTATGTGCGGTCCTTCGACCGCCCGCTCGGTGGTCTTGCGGTTGCGATCCCGTCTTCGAGGGACGCCTTCCGCCCTGGCTTGGGGCTCATCACCAGACCGCGGCACGCTCCCGCAGCCAGCCAGGCACCGGCCCGCTCCCCGTTGCCGGTGCGCATCCGGGCTTCCTTCGAGAGGACGCGGGAAAGGATAGGGGAGGATTGGAGGCGTTGGATATGCAAACCGGACGGGCGGGCAGAAATGATTTGAAATCAATGCGCTTAGGGGAAAGGCTGATTCGGTTTATGCAACGAAATAGCATTGATTATCGACAGGAGATGCCGAAATGCGGTGAAAGGCCGGATTCGCGCTTTACCCGAGTATCGTGATGAAACGAGCGTTCGAATGGCTGCTTCGTGCCCTCATTGCGGCCATCCTCGACAGGCGAAACGTAGACCAAAAGCGGATGCCCACCTGCCCGAACTTCAAAGACCCGCGCGTGACGGTGTCATAGGAAATGTCAATGCCGCGCTCTGCGAGCAGGTCTTCCACATCGCGGAAGCTCAGCGGAAAGGGCAGCCATATTTTATGTGACAATGCCGTGCAGGCTATCCGCCAGTCGCCATGGCCCTCGCGCAGGTGGGAGGCGTTGCCGGGCACGCCTATCTCCTGGGCGAAGGATCTCGAAGCGGAGAGGGTGCGAGCGGCACCGGCGGTAAGGCCGAACCTTGTGCCGGGCATGGGTATGATCTTCATGTCTAGAAGGAAAGACGCCAGCCGCCTCAACAATTGGGCCGGCGGGCGCAGGTCTTGCGTGAGTGCGCGCGAGACTCTGCCGGCACTCAGAACCGCACGTTCAGACTGAGATTGGCGGAATGGTCCGCCACCCCCGAGCCGAACAGGCCGCCATAGGCAAGGCCCAGCGTGGCACTGTCGGTCAGGTTCACGTCGAACCCGGCATCAAGCACCAGGGTGTCCTGCGCCAGCGGCACGCCCGCGATGGTGAAGGCATTGCCGCCCGAGGCGAAGCGCATCTGCGAGGTTGGAGTGCCGCCGAACGCATGCCGCCAGCCCACCACCCCGCGTAGCGTGGCATCCATGCCGCTGAGCGACACATCGGTATCGGCCCTCAAGCCAAGGGTGGTGAAGGTCGCATCGACGGTGTTGGACGCCACGGTGAGTGCTGCCGCGCCGCCGGTCTCGGTGTAACCGTCGGCGTTGAGGTTCACATAGGCAAGATTGGCGAAGGGTTCGATGCGGGCATTGCCGACATCAATAGTGTAGGCCGCCTCGGTATAGGCCTGGAAGGTGCGGGCATTGTAGGACGCCGACAGGCTGTCGGAAAAGCCGGTGAAGGCCACCGAGCGGGACGTGCTGAGAGCGTTCCAGCCATAGGCTGCACCGCCCTTCAACGAGAAGGCATTCCAGCTCCCGCCCGCATAGGTCCCAAGTGTGTAGCTGTCCACAATGCCCGAAGACATGCGGTCCGCGACACTGACACCGGAACGGGAATAGCCACCCATCAGGCCGAGGGTGATATCATCAGCGATCTCGGCGTCCGCTCCCATGAACACCCCACCGATAGAGCGGTTGAGGGTTGCCGCATTGCCATCGCCACCCCACTGGCTCCACGAGCCGAAGCCTTGCGCCCAGATATTGGTGCCTTCAGGAGTCTCCCGTACCGCCTGACCGGCATTGCTGCGCGTCCCACCGAGTGCCACGCGCAACCGCTCCAGCGCCGCCTCGCGGGCAAAGCGGCTGTCCTCAACCAGCACCGTCTTCGCACTGGCGTGGATCTCACCCGAAAGCCGGTCGAACGCACCGGGGGCTTCAGTATCGGATAGCGCAAGCACGGCGTTGAAAACACTGTTGCCCGCACCGAGCGAGAAGGCACCATCTCCCGTCGCGCACTGGTTGGCCGTCATGCCAGCCAGGCAGAAGCTGGTCGCTTCCGACGAAGTCAAAAAGACATTGCCTGGGTCGTAAGAGAGCGCGAAATCGAGGAAGGCATACGCATCGCTCACGGCGTCGAACTCTCCGGTTACCCCGCCGCCCGCAGCCAGAATGGTATAGGTGGTGCCGGGCGTGTAGGTACTGCCGTCTTCGCCGATATTTTCCGGCGTTACAAATACCGTGCCGCCATTGATGGTGGCAATGCCAGTGACGTTAAGAAGGTCATTATTGACGCCTGCAAGATTGCCTGGATTGTTGAGTTCAACTTCAAAGACTGATCCGGCATTGAAATTGGCGGAAGCCGCCGTCATAAGGCCAACGGAATTGCCTGGCGCCAGCGTTCCCCCGGAATTGATGGTGACGGCACCCGCCGTGCCATCGCCGCCAAACGTGCCGCCGGTAACCAGTACATCGCCAATCGTACCCAAATTGCGCAATGTGCCGTTGGAGACCGTGGTGCCCCCCGTATAGGTGTTGAGGCCGCGCAAGACCGTTGTCCCAGAGCCGATATGATTGACTACGGTCGAACCGGTTATGGAGATATTGGTGCCAGCCACCGTGCCATTACTGGTAAAGAAGTAATCGGCATCGCTATGATTGAAATTGATCACCGCGGTGCCGGAACCGCCATCAACCACAAGGGCGTCGACCACGCCCGCCGCACCGCCGCCCCCGGTACCGATATTGAGTGTGCCGGTGGTCGCTGCGGCATTGGCCAATGTCAACTGGCCGGAGCCAACGACGACCCCCCCGCCATCGGAGAGCGTGAGCGTGCCATCGCCCTGCCACCCGATGTAATTTCCGCCGGTTGTGGTCCAATTGGAACCGGCGCCCTCAATATTGACTGTACCGACGCCTTCCGGCGTGGCCGCAACATAACCCGCCGAACTATTGACCGTGCCGCCGCCGGTAATATTGAGCGTGCCTTCGCCCCAATTGCCCACGCGCAAGTTATTAGCGTTATTCCAGGTCGCGGCATCAACACTCACGGTCCCGACACCATCGGCATCGGCGCCGATCCTGGCCACGGTGCTGTTCACCGTGCCGCTGTTGGTAATGTTGATTTCGCCGGTGCCGGACTCGCCGATAGTCAGAATAGCGTTGTTCCAGACAGACCCCACACCACGCACATTGGCGATGCCGCTGCTATCCGCCGCGCTGCCGACAATCGCATTGCCGTTGGTGACGGCACCGCCCCCCGAAATATCAAGCCTGCCTGCGCCGTCATTACCGACATCGAGGGTGTTGGCGATATTCCAGGCCGCGTCATCCACGGTGACCTGACCAAACCCTGTGTCTGAAGCGCCAATAACGCCCGAGTTGCTGCTGACCGCGCCCTGATTGGAAATGCCCAGCAAGCCCTGCCCGTGATCGCCGACATAGAGGCTGGCCGAACTTGTCCAAGTCGATCCGAATCCATCGACATTGACATGGCCAAGACTGCCCTCAAGCTCGCCGATGCGCGCCGTGCTGTTATTCACAACGCCGCTATTCGTGATATTCAGCGTGGCCTCACCAGCGTTTCCGACAATCAGGCCACCGCTATTGTCCCAAGTGGCATTGTTACCGTTCACGTTGACAACGCCCTCGCTACCAGCCTCATCACCAATATAGGCGGAACCATTTTCAACCACCGCGCCATCGGTAATATGCAGATTGCCCGCGCCGCCAACCCCGACATAGAGCGGGGAATTCAGAAGGTCCCATGTCGAGCCAGGATCATCGACCGTTACCGTGCCGGTGCTGAACATGCCGATACGCCCTGTATCACTGCCGACGCCACCACCATTGGTGACGGTCAACATGCCCGCGCCGCTATCGCCGATCGTCAGATCATCGCCGACGTTCCACGGGTCCGGTCGCGTGCCGCCGCCTCCGCCGATGACAGTCTCGTTGGCGCCGCCTTCAATGACCTGCTGCGCATATGCCGGATGACTGGCAAACAGACCCAAGGCAGTCGATGTCAACAGCGCCCCCAATGTAATATTCAGGCGCTTTCCACCTGCGGCGGTGAATGAACTTCCACTGGTCATCGACATGGTTCCTCAATGCTTTGCCTCGCGGCATGAGGAATAGCTCGTCGCGAATATTCAGACTTGGGGGATGCGGCAGGGGTGAGAGCCGCTATCGGATTGTCGAGGCCGAGTGCTTTTCCTGCGAGATCCTGCGCTGATCAGATGGCGTCATTCCGTAGCGGCGGCGAAATGCCTGATTGAACCACGACAGGTCACTGAAACCAGCTCTGAAAGCGATTGCCGTTATTGTGAGTTCACACAATCGGGGGTCGGAGAGCATCTTGTTGGCTCGCCCGAGTTTTGTGGCAAGCACGTGATCGGTGAAATTTGTACCGAAAGCGTAAAACAGATCGCGGATGGCGCGAGGGCGCCGGCCATGCCGTCGTGCCAACCAGCCAAGAGAGAGATCCGGATTGTCGAGATTTTCCTCGATATCGGCCTTGATCCGTGCGAACTGTGCTGCCCGCGCGCTATCCTTTGCCACTTCGGCCGCATCGCGGGTGGGGCCGAGCGCGAGGATGAAGAGATCGGTCAGCGTCTTCCTAGCCTGGAGGAGCGTCCCTTTGTCGAGCGGCCCGATGTTGCTCGCCAGCGTCTTCGCATAACCGCACAAGAGGTTGAGCGCGGCGGATTGTGGCACGCCGCGATAAAGGGCATCATCGAGGTCGTTGACAGAATCGGAGACTTCTGCGCGCGGGACGCAGATGACCTGATTGTCGCTCCCCAGCGACCAGGAGTGATAACTTTCCTCATTTCCCCACAGTTGGGCGTACCCTCCTGCATGTAAGACAACGTCATCCAGCCCGTGACGCCGGTCAGGAAAACGCATCTGGATCGTTCCCCCTCCGCGGGGAACCAGCAGACACAGATCGTCATTTCCGTCCATTGTGGCGTGTTTTTTCCGGCGCGATACAGCGGCACCTGACAGCCATTGGGAACTGACAAATGCGCCCGGCAAAACGCGTAGCGAAAAATCCAAAGCCAGTCGCTCATCTGCGTGCCGGTCTATGGCAAAGGTGAGGTACGGTTCGATGACCTCCATCAGCTTGTCCGTTTCACATGGCCCAGCAGCCGCAGCCGCCACTCGATAAAAGCCCCCCGCCGTCAAATTCAATCACTCCATTTGGGATGCTGCGTAATTATGCGCTCATAACTATCGCCAAGGCGAGATGATCCAAATAGATTGGCGAAGCGAGCCCCTTGTCAATACCAATACTCATTGATCAAAACCTATACGCCCAATCGCGCACCGGAATACGATATTTACGCGGGTCGCGAGGCACAAATACCCATGAGTTATTGCCTTGTAGCGAAAAAGGCGATCGCCTCTGTAGCGCGATAGAAGGCGTTCGATTGCACCGCAGAACCGTCACAAAGGGCTCGAAACAGCCCTTAAATCCCATTCGGTCAGCCGGCGCAGCCTACACCGTCAGATGCCGCCGCACCGCCGGGTCATCCAGCGTGTCCGCCGCGCCTTCATGGACGATCTCGCCGCGGTCCATGATGTAGACCTGGTCGGCCAGTTCGCGGCAGAAATCGAGATATTGCTCGACCAGCAGGATCGATATGCCCTTTTCGTCGCGCAGATATTGCAGCGCCCGGCCGATATCCTTGATGATCGAGGGCTGGATGCCCTCGGTCGGCTCGTCGAGGACGAGCACCTTCGGGCGTGTCACCAGCGCCCGGCCGATGGCCAGTTGCTGCTGCTGGCCGCCGGACAGGTCGCCGCCGCGCCGCGACAGCATGGTTTTCAAGACCGGGAACAGTTCGAACACGTCGCCCGGCACATTGCGGTCCTTGCGCGGCAGCCGCGCATAGCCGGTTTCGAGGTTCTCCCTGACCGTCAGCAGCGGAAAGATCTCGCGGCCCTGCGGCACATAGGCGAGCCCCCTGCCCGCCCGCGCATGCGGCGCTCCGGAAAGCGTCTCCTCGTCCAGCGCGATCTCGCCCTTGCGGATCGGCTGGTGCCCCATCACGGCGCGCAGCAGCGACGACTTGCCGACGCCGTTGCGGCCGAGCACGCAGGTGATCTTGCCGGACCCGGCGGTCACCGAAACGCCGCGCAGCGCCTGCGCGGCGCCGTAATAGAGATCGATCCCGGAAACGGTAAGTGCGGTCATGCGTAGCCGATCCCCTTCAGGAACATGTCGATTTCGCCGAATAGTTCGCGATCGTGGCCGAGCCAGATATGGCCGCCGCTCGGATAGGTGACGAGACGCGCGCCCGGCACGCTTGCCGCGATATGGCGCGCCGCGTCCGCCGTCAGGAACCGGTCGTCCTCGACCGAAATGGCCAGTGTCGGCGCTAAGACCTTCTGCAGGTCCATCGGCGCCGGATTGCCGGAAAGCCTCGCATCGTTGAGAAGCCCGTCGGCGCGCGCGCTGACCGGCAGGATGCCCCGCAGAATTTCGTCCGCGCGCGCCTTTTCCGGGGCGCTGGCCGCTTCGTAGACGGCGGCGTCCGTCGCGAGCAGGGTTTCGATCATCGTCTCGC
The DNA here is from genome assembly GCF_014904745.1 of Oricola nitratireducens. Taxonomy (GTDB): domain Bacteria; phylum Pseudomonadota; class Alphaproteobacteria; order Rhizobiales; family Rhizobiaceae; genus Oricola; species Oricola nitratireducens. The sequence goes on along the minus strand of NZ_JACZCS010000034.1, from coordinate 10,322 downwards.
GCATGGTGACGATGGCCGCCCAGAACAGGAAGTCCGACCGCAACACGCTTTCCGCGACCGATTGCTGAAACGGCGACCAGGGACGCGCCGGCGGCCGGTCGGGTGCGTAGCTGGCCGGAACGATCGGCAGCAATGCGGCACAGCGGTCTGGATGGCGGATGGCGAATTGCATTGCCGACAGCGCACCGGCCGATCCGCCGGCGATGGCGATCCTGTCGATGCCCAGCGCGTCCAGCAGATCGGCGAAAGCGTCCGCCTGGTTGGCCGACGACGGATCGTCGGGAAAGGCCGAGCGCAGATAGCCGAAGCGCGACGGGGCGATGACGCGGTAGCCGGCCCTGACCAGTGGTGCGGCGAACGCCAGCCCCTGGTCGAAGCCGCCACCCGTTCCGTGAACCATCAGGAACGGCGTCCCGGTTCCGGCCTCGGCATATTCGAGATCGCCGAACCGGCTCGCGACCAGCGTGCTGCGTTCCGGCGAGATCCGCGTGCGCGCCTGCGCCATCGCGCGGCGATAGGCGGATGCGGTCAATCCGCCGCCGGCGACAAGCGCGCCGGCGGCGACCCCCAGCCCCAACAGCGTCCTGCGTCGCAGCATCGCCAATCCCTCCGTGACGGACATGTCCGCGGGAAGAATACTCGAACCGCCTGCAATCGCATTGACCGAGGACAACATCACGAATTACCGCCCCAGATAGCTTTCGATCACGCGCTCGTCGGCGCTGACATGGTCGAGCGAGCCTTCGGCGAGCACCGAGCCTTCGGCCAGCACGGTCACCTTGACGTCGAGGTCGCGGATGAAGGTCATGTCGTGCTCGACGACGATCACGGCCTTCTCGCCCGCGATGCCGCGCAAGAGCTTCGCCGTCTCGACGGTCTCGGCGTCGGTCATCCCGGCGACCGGCTCGTCGACGAGCAGCAGTTTCGGGTCCTGCGCCAGCAGCATGCCGATCTCGAGCCATTGCTTCTGGCCGTGCGAGAGGTCGGCCGCGCGCTCGGCGCGGCGATGCGTCAGGCGGATGGTGTCGAGGATTTCCTCGATGCGCGTTTTCTGGTCGGCCGACGTGCTGTTGAACAGCGTCGCGACGATGCCGTGATCGCGCTTCAGCGCCAGTTCCAGATTGTCCTCGACGGTGTGGCTCTCGAACACCGTCGGCTTCTGGAACTTGCGGCCGATGCCGAGCTGCGCGATCGCCGCCTCGTCATGCTTCGTCAGGTCGACCGAGCCTTCGAACAGGACCGTGCCCGTGTCGGGCCGGGTCTTGCCGGTGATGATGTCCATCATCGTCGTCTTGCCGGCGCCGTTCGGCCCGATGATGGCGCGCATCTCGCCGGGCTCGACGGTCAGCGACAATTCGTTGATCGCCTTGAATCCGTCGAAGGAAACGGACACGCCGTCGAGATAGAGCAGCGACCTGGTCAGCCTCTCGTTCATTCCGCCGCTCCCGCTTCCGGCTGCAGGGTTTCCTCGATGCGGTCGGCCTCGCGGCCCGTCCTGAGGCGCGCGACCCCGCCACTGACGAGGCCGACGATGCCCTTCGGCAGGAACAGCGTGGTCGCGACGAACAGCGCGCCGAGCGCGAACAGCCAGAATTCCGGGAACGCCGCGGTGAAGTAGCTCTTGCCGCCATTGACCGCGATGGCGCCGATGATCGGCCCGACCAGCGTGCCGCGCCCGCCGACAGCCGTCCAGATGACCACCTCGATGGAGTTGGCCGGCGCGAATTCGCCCGGATTGATGATGCCGACCTGCGGCACGTAGAGCGCGCCGGCGATCCCCGCCATCATCGCCGAGACGACGAAGGCGAACAGCTTGATGTGCTCGACCCGGTAGCCGATGAAGCGGGTCCGGCTTTCCGCGTCGCGCACGCAGACCAGCACCTTGCCGTAGCGCGAATTGACGATACCGGAACAGATGACGAAGGCGAGCGCCAGCGCGATGGCGGTCGCGGCGAACAGCGCCGCGCGGGTTTCGCGCGCCTGCACCGAATAGCCGAGAATGTCCTTGAAGTCGGTCAGGCCGTTATTGCCGCCGAAGCCCATCTCGTTGCGGAAGAAGGCGAGCAGCAGCGCGTAGGTCAGCGCCTGGGTGATGATCGACAGATAGACGCCGGAGACGCGGCTGCGGAAGGCGAACCAGCCGAACACGAAGGCGAGCGCGCCGGGCACGGCGACGACCATCAGCGCGGCAAACCAGAACTGGTCGAAGCCGTACCAGTACCAGGGCAGTTCCTTCCAGTTCAGGAACACCATGAAATCAGGCAGGACCGGATTGCCGTAGACGCCGCGCGTGCCGATCTGGCGCATCAGATACATGCCCATCGCATAGCCGCCGAGCGCGAAGAACGCGCCGTGGCCGAGCGAAAGGATGCCGCAATAGCCCCAGACCAGATCGAGGGCGAGCGCCAGCAGCGCGTAAGTGAGGTACTTGCCCGACAGGCTGAGGATATGCGTCGGCACATGCAGCGGATGCGAGGCCGGCAGATAAAGGTTCGACAGCGGCACCAGCAGCGCGATCGCCATGAGCGCCAGCGCGACCAGGATCGCCTTGCGGTCCAGCGCCCTGAACAGGAAACCGGTGATCATGCCTCCACCGACCTTCCCTTGAGCGCGAACAGGCCGCGCGGACGTTTCTGGATGAACAGGATGATCAGGACGAGGATGAAGATCTTCGCCAGCACGGCCCCGGCATAGGGTTCGAGGAACTTGTTGGCGATGCCGAGCGTCATCGCGCCGACCAGCGTGCCCCAGAGATTGCCGACTCCGCCGAAGACGACGACCATGAAACTGTCGATGATGTAGCCCTGCCCGAGATTGGGCGACACGTTGTCGATCTGCGAGAGCGCGACGCCGGCGATGCCGGCGATGCCCGAGCCGAGCGCGAAGGTAAACGCGTCGACCCAGGGCGTCGCGATGCCCATCGACGAGGCCATCGGGCGGTTCTGCGTCACGGCGCGCATCTGCAGCCCGAAGCGCGTGCGTTTGAGCACGAGCAGCAGGATCGCGAAGACGACGCCGGAGAAGACGACGATCCACAGCCGGTTGGTGGTGATCAGCAATTCGCCGACCTCGAACGATCCCGACATCCAGGACGGGTTGCCGACCTCGCGGTTGGTCGGGCCGAAGATCGTGCGCACCGCCTGCTGCAGGATCAGCGACACGCCCCATGTCGCAAGCAGCGTTTCGAGCGGCCGCCCGTAGAGGAAACGGATGATGCCGCGCTCCATCACCAGCCCGGCGGCGCCGGAGACGCAGAAGGCGAGCGGCAGCGCGATGGCCAGCGAATAGTCGAAGGCCCAGGGTGCGGATGTGCGGATGAATTCCTGCACGACGAAGGTCGTGTAGGCGCCGAGCATGACCATTTCGCCATGCGCCATGTTGATGACGCCCATGACGCCGAAGGTGATGGCGAGGCCGATGGCGGCGAGCAGCAGCACCGAGCCGAGCGAGACGCCGTAGAGGATGTTCTGGCCGGCATCCCAGAACATCATCGATTCCTCGATCGACGCGATCGCCTCGCGGCTTGCGGCACGGATCGCGTCGGATTGGGTGCTGGCGCCGATTGCGGTCAGGATCGGCAGCACGTCGCGGCCGCCGCGGTCGCGCATGAGCGCGATCGCATCGAGCTTGTCGGCTTCCGGCAGGTCGGATTGCAGAACGGCCGCGGCACGCGCCTGCATGAAGGCGGTTTTCACGCCGGCGTCGGTTTCTTCCGCGATGACGCCGTCGAGCGTCGCGATCATCGCGGGATCGGGCCGCGAGAACATCGTCTCCGCCGCCTCGAGCCGCACGGCCGAGTTCCTGGCGCGCAGCGTCAGACCAGAGACGACATCGGCGATCAGGCGCCGGATGGAGTTCTTGACCTTGACCTTGCGCAGATCGGCCCCGGGGGCCGTGCCTGCGGCCTCGCGCGTGAGCGGATCGAGCAGGTCGACGGTCTCGCCGTCGCCCTTGATGATGAACACCGCGCCGTCGCTTTCGCGCACCTGCAAAAGCCCGTCGGACAAGGCGTTCAGCGTCGGGACGGCATCGGTGTCGCCGAGTGCCTGCAACTCTTCGATGACGGCTTCGGTCTGGGAGAATTTCTTCGCCTCGGAGAACTTGGCGATGACGGCGCGCAGTTCGGCTTCGTCGGCGGATACGGGCATGGTGGCGGCCAGAATGAGGGCCAGCAGCCCGGAAAGGAGAATGATCAGCCGCATGGGTTGGTCAGCCGCGCCTAGCAAAGTGTTTCAGGGACATGGGCGGGGAGCCGGACAATCGGCTCCCCTGACAGTTGGAGATCCTACGAACCGCCGAGGCAGGTCTTGGTCTCGGTATTGTAGTTGCCGCAATTCAGCTCGACCCAGTCGGACTTCAGCGGCTTGGATTCCGGCAGGTAGTCCGACCATGCGTCGCCCGGAACCAGGTCTTCGGTCTCGGAGACCACTTCGAACTGGCCGTCGTCCTGGATTTCACCGATCAGCACCGGCTTGGTGATGTGGTGGTTCGGAAGCATGGTGGACATGCCGCCGGTCAGGTTCGGCGCCTGGATGCCCGGCAGGGCGGCGATGACGGCGTCGGCGTCCGTGGTGCCGGCCTTCTCGACCGCTTTGACCCACATGTTGAAGCCAATGTAATGCGCTTCCATCGGGTCGTTGGTCACGCGGTTCTCGCCCATTCGCGCCTTCCATTCCTTGATGAAGGCGGCGTTTTCCGGCGTATCGACCGACTGGAAGTAGTTCCATGCGGCGAGATGGCCGACCAGCGGCGCGGTGTCGAGACCGGCAAGCTCTTCCTCGCCGACCGAGAAGGCGACGACCGGAATGTCGGACGCCGAGATGCCCTGGTTGCCGAGTTCCTTGTAGAAGGGAACGTTGGCGTCGCCATTGATGGTGGAAACCACGGCGGTCTTCTTGCCGGCCGAACCGAAGGCCTTGATGTCGGAGACGATCGTCTGCCAGTCGGAATGACCGAACGGCGTGTAGTTGATCATGATGTCGTCCGGAGCCACGCCCTTGGCCTTCAGATAGGCTTCGAGGATCTTGTTGGTCGTGCGCGGATAGACATAGTCGGTGCCGGCGAGAACCCAGCGCTCGACGCCTTCTTCATTCATCAGATAGTCGACGGCCGGGATCGCCTGCTGGTTCGGCGCCGCACCCGTGTAGAACACGTTGCGCTGGCTTTCCTCGCCCTCGTACTGCACGGGGTAGAACAGGATCGAGTCCAGTTCCTCGAAGACCGGCAGCACGGACTTGCGCGATACGGACGTCCAGCAGCCGAAGACGGCCGCGACCTTGTCGGCCGTGATCAGTTCACGCGCCTTTTCGGCGAAGAGCGGCCAGTCCGACGCCGGGTCGACGACCACGGCTTCGAGCTTCTTGCCGAGAAGGCCGCCCTTCTTGTTCTGCTCGTCGATGAGCATCAGCATCACGTCTTTCAACGTGGTTTCGGAAATCGCCATCGTTCCCGAAAGCGAGTGGAGAACGCCGACCTTGATGGTGTCTTCCTGCGCCTGCGCGCTCGGTACAAGCGTAGCTGCGGCGAGCGCAGCGCTTGCGAAGACACCAGCCATGGTTTTGCGAATGAAATTCATGGGAGGCTCCTGACAGTTGGTGACCTCGGCTATCCAGCAATCGCCGTGCCAACCCCAATATTTCGCAGTAGACAGAGATCTTTCATGTTGTTTTTCAGCGCCTTGCGCCCGAAAACGGACTCGCCGCGCCAACCGGAAAACACGCGAGTCGCTTGCTGCGTGAAATGGCAGGAAGCCTGAAATATGGGCAAAAATCGCGCATACGGAATTACCGCCCACTATTTAGGCAATATTCCGGATTTGGCATATTAAGACCTTCCATCTGCCCTAGCGGCAGACGGGAAGTGCGGGAAGTGCCTATTTCGCGCCCTTGCGCGCGGCGGCCAGCGCGGCCGCCAGAAGCTCGGGATCGCCGATCTGGCTGGCGAGGATCAGGATCAGGCGGGTGTCCATGCGCACGCATTGCTCGAAGGTCAGCCCTTCATGCGCGTCGAGCAAAGCCTCGTAGAACGCCTCCGCATTGCGGCCGAGCCGGTCTTTCGCAAGATCATTTTTCCCGGTCATTGGACCTCCGCGGTCATCTGCGGCCGGCCAAGCCTAGACCCATTCACCGTTTTACGGAAACGGTGAATGGGCCTTGGGCAAAAACCGTTCAGCCGCCGTATTTTTCGACCGTCTGCTCGATCGCTCCGAAGATCGAATGGCCGTCGGCGTCCTTCATCTCGATGCGGACCGTGTCGCCGAATTTCATGAACGCCGTCGAGGCCGTGCCGTTGTTGATCGTCTCGATCATCCGGATTTCGGCGATGCAGGAATAGCCCGCCCCGCCCTCGGAGACCGGTTTGCCGGGCCCGCCGTCGAGCTTGTTCGACACCGTGCCCGATCCGATGATCGCGCCGGCGCCGAGCGGCCGGGTCTTGGCCGCATGGGCGACCAGTTCGCCGAAATCGAAGGTCATGTCGACGCCGGCATTCGCCCGGCCGAAAGCCGCGCCGTTGAAATCGACGCAAAGCGGCAAGGTCACCTTGCCGCCGTCCCAGGCATCGCCCAGTTCATCGGGCGTCACGGCGACCGGCGAGAACGCGCTCGACGGCTTCGACTGGAAGAAGCCGAACCCCTTGGCAAGCTCGCCCGGGATAAGCCCGCGCAGGCTGACGTCATTGACCAGCATGACAAGGCGGATCGCGTCACGCGCCTGTTCGGCGCTCGCGCCCGTGGGCACGTCGTCGACGATCACCGCCACCTCGCCTTCGAAGTCGATGCCCCAGGCCTCGTCGGCCATCACGACAGCATCGCGCGGCCCGAGGAAACTGTCGGAACCGCCCTGATACATCAGCGGATCGGTCCAGAACGTCGCCGGCATCTCCGCATTGCGCGCCTTCCTGACCAGTTCGACATGGTTCACATAGGCCGAGCCGTCGGCCCACTGATAGGCGCGCGGCAAGGGCGACATGGCTTCGTGTTCGTGGAACCGCTCCGTCGGCTGCGCGCCCGTCTCGATACCCTCGGCGACCCGCTCCAGCCGCGGCGCGGCCGCATGCCAGTCGTCCAGCGCCGCCTGCAGCGTCGGCGCAATATGGGCGACATCCGAACACTGCGTGAGGTCCCGGGAGACGACGACGAGACGCCCGTCGCGCGTATCGTTCTTCAATGTGGCAAGTTTCATGTTTTGTCAGACCTCGTTGCGGCCGCTGCGTCGCGGCCGGGATTGATCGGGCGGTTATGGAGTATCCTCAAGCGCGGCTCAACAGCCCATTGAGAACGATGTCAACATGGGCGGCGGCATAGGCATCGATGTCGAGCGGATCGTACTGCTGGAAAGTCATCATCCACATTGCCGCCGTTATCGCGGGCGCCGCTACGACCACGGGATAATCGATCGGAATGTCGGCGCGAAACTCGCCGCGCTCGATGCCGCGTCGCAGGATCCTGGTGAGCAATTGCTTGGCGATGCAGATCGTGTTGGCGTGGTAATATTCCAGAATTTCGGGAAACCGGTGCCCTTCCGAAATCATGATGCGCAGGATGATCCGCACGTCGCCCTTCACGAGCTTCTCGTACATAGTGTGGAAGACGAGACGAAGCAGGCTTTCGGTGTCGCCCGGAAAGGTGTCGACGATCCCCTGGACATCGGCGATGGCCGGAGCGGTCCTGGAATGGATCGCGGCGCGGAACAGCGCTTCCTTGTTCTCGAAATAGAGATAGATGGTGCCCTTGACGACACCGGCGCGCGCCGCGACGTCCTCGAGCCGGGTCGCCGCGAAGCCTTTTTCGGCGAACTCCTGCAACCCGGCTTCGATCAGTTCGGCCGGACGCGCCTCTTTCCGGCGTCGCCTGCGTCTTGGCGCTGACGTTTTTTTTGTTTGTTCTGTGTCCGCCATCCGGTTTTCATTGCCAGCTTGCGCGCGCAAAGACAATGCTGCCGGCACCGTTTCGTTCCGGGAAAACCGGAAGCGCTAGCCGTCTTTCCGGGCGCCTTTCGCCAGCGCCACCGCGGCATCGACGATGCCCGCCGTTGACGGCAGTGTCGCCGCATAGGCAGGCCCGGTGGCGATGAAACAGTCCTCGGCGGTTATCCGGGCAAACGATTTCACGCCGTTTTCCGCCATCAGCGCCATCAGCGCCTCGGACTGCGAGCCGGTACGCCGGCATTCGTCGACGATCAGCACGTGCCTGCAGCCCGAGACTGCCTCGAGGATCGCCTGTTCCGGCAAGGGCGCGAGCCAGCGCATGTCGATGATGCGGCTTTCGATTCCGTGCGCCTCGATCAGCTTCTCGACCGCCTGGTGCGCCAGGTAGCAGCCATTGCCATAGGTGACGATGGCGAGATGGTCGCCATGGCCCTCCACCGCGATGTCGCCGAGCGCAATCCGTTTGTCCGGCGCGGGATAGTGGCGCATCCACAGGCCGTCCTTTTCGGCATGCAGGTCGCGCATCGGATAGAGCGCGATCGGCTCGACAAAGACCGAGACGCGCTGTTCCTCGCGCGCCAGCCGCACGCATTCGCGCAACATCATCGCGGCGTCCGCGCCATTCGACGGACAGGCAATCACGATGCCCGGAATGTCGCGCAGCACAGCGAGCGAATTGTCGTTGTGGAAATGCCCGCCGAAGCCCCTCTGGTAGCCGAGCCCGGCGATGCGCACGACCATCGGATTGGCATATTGCCCGTTGGAGAAGAACGGCAGCGTCGCCGCCTCGCCGCGCAACTGGTCCTCGGCATTGTGCAGATAGGCAAGGAACTGGATTTCCGGGATCGGCACGAACCCGTTATGCGCCATGCCGATGGCAAGGCCGAGGATCGACTGCTCGTCCAGCAGCGTGTCGATGACGCGGTGGCGGCCGAACCGCTCGCAAAGCTTCTGCGTCACGCCGTAGACGCCGCCCTTCACGCCGACATCCTCGCCGGCAAGCACGATCTCGCGGTGCTCCAGCATCAGGTCGGTCAACGCCCAGTTGATGAGCTTCGCCATCGGCTGCGGCTGGTCGAACGCCTTTTCGTCGCCGCCGAACGCCTGCGTCCGCTCGTCCTGCGACGGTCCGTTCCTGCGCTTGCATGCGCGTTTCGGCGGGATCAGGCTCGCCATCACATCGCGCGCGCGCTTCAGCCGCGGCCGGTCGACGGCGAATTCCATCTCGGCCTCGCAGGCCTTCTCGATGCCTTCATAGATATCGATCGCGTCAGCGGGCGAAAGATAGCCTGCCCTTGCGAGCAGCCCCGCCGTGCGCACCAGCGGATCGGCCTCCTCCGACTGCGCGATCTCGGCCTTCGGCCGGTAGGCCGCTTCCACGTCCGAGCCGGCATGACCGAAGAGCCGCACCGTCTTCACATGCAGGAACACCGGCTGGCGATTGCGCCGCGCGAACTCCGCCGCCTCAAGCGCTGTGGCATAGGTCTCGAAGATGTCGAGCCCGTCGCACGCGAACCAGGCGAGCCCCCGCCGGTCGGAGAAATTCGCCTCGATCCAGCCGGGCGGGGTCTTCACCGAAATGCCGATGCCATTGTCCTCGCAGACGAACATCAGCGGCAACGGAACGCCCTGATAGGCCGTCCAGCAGGCCGTGTTGAAGGCACCTTGCGCCGTCGAATGATTGGCCGAGGCATCGCCGAAGGAACACATGACGATGGAATCGGGTTCGAGCGCCGCGTGTTCGGGCCGCATACGTTTCGCCAGCCCGATCGAATAGGCCGCGCCCACCGCCTTCGGCAGATGGCTGGCGATGGTCGAGGTCTGCGGCGGGATCGTCAGCGCCTTCGAGCCCAGCACCTTGTGACGCCCGCCGGAGACCGGATCGTCGGTCGAACAGGCGAAGCTCAGCAGCATGTCGCGGATCGGGTTCTGGCCGTCGACCTGGCCCGCGCGCTCGACCTGGAACGCGCCGTCACGGTAGTGCAGGAAGGCCATGTCCGTCGGGCGCAGCGCCGCGGCGACGGCGGCCATGCCCTCGTGCCCGGACGAACCGATCGTGTAGTAGCCCTGCCCCGCCTTCTGCATCCGGCGCGCCATCCGGTCGAGATGGCGCGAGATGCATTGCGAGCGGAAGATGCCGACGGCCCGCTCGGCGTTAAGCGGCAGGTCATGCGGCAGGTCGGCCTTGGGGAAATCACCGGCGGCGACCCGCTCGAGAAAGCGCCGGTGGACGTGCTCTGCCCGGTCCGCCGTCATCTCAGAAGAACGCCTGCAATCCGGTCTGCGCGCGGCCGAGGATCAGCGCGTGCACGTCATGCGTGCCCTCATAGGTGTTGACGGTCTCGAGATTGGCCATGTGCCGGAACACCTGGAATTCCTCGGAAATGCCGTTGCCA
>NZ_JACZCS010000033.1 GCF_014904745.1 Oricola nitratireducens | reverse complement strand
CGGCCGCGCCCATCGCGCCCCAGGCAATGCCGTAGCGCGCCCGGTTGAGGCAGCCGAACGGGCCCTTCAGCCCCTCGACATTCGGCAGCAATGCGTCCTCGCCAACCTCGACGCCGTCCATCACGACCTCGCCGGTCACCGAGGCGCGCAGAGACAGCTTGCCGCCGATCTTCGGAGCCGACAGGCCCTTCATGCCTTTCTCCAGCACGAAGCCGCGGATCTTGCCGCCATGCGCCTCGGACTTCGCCCAGATGACGAAGACGTCGGCGATCGGCGCATTGGAGATCCACATCTTCGAGCCGGTCAGCT
>NZ_JACZCS010000032.1 GCF_014904745.1 Oricola nitratireducens | reverse complement strand
GCGCGGCCAGGGCACCGGCTATTCCGGCATCGAGAACCCGCTCTTCTACAAGGAGAACACCCGCATGTTCTTCGGCGACGCCAAGAACTCGGTCAACACCTTGTTGCCGATGGTCAACTGACGCGGTGCCGCGCTGTATTTGAACGGACCGGGGGCTTCGCGCCCCCGGTTTTCGTTTGTGCTACTGCGCCGTCCAGCCGCCGTCGATCGGGATCGAGGTGCCGGTGATGTTGTGCGCGACCGGGGAACACAGCCACAGTGCCAGCGCACCGATTTCCGACGGATCGGAGGTGCGCCGTGATGGCTGCTTTTCCGCAAGCAGGTCCGCGATGCCGGCATCCCTGTCGCCGCCATGTTCGGCGGCGCGCGCGCGGATCTGCGGCTCGATGATCGCGGTCTCGGTCCAGCCCGGGCAGATGCAATTGACCGTCACGCCGCCCTTCGCCTTGTCGCCGGACGCCGCATATTCCAGCGCCGCGACTTTCGACAGGCCAACCAGGCCGTGCTTGGCGGCGACATAGGGCGCCTTGTCCTTCGAGGCGACGAGGCCGTGCACGGATGCAATATTGACGACGCGGCCGTAGCCGCGTTCCGCCATCACCGGCATCGCCGCCTGCATCGTGTGAAAGGCGGCCGACAGGTTCACCGCCAGGATCGCGTCCCACTTTTCGCGCGGCATGTCCTTCAGCGGCGAGGTGTGCTGAATGCCGGCATTGTTGACGAGGATGTCGGCCCCGCCCCAGGCGGCGACCGCATCCATCATCCGGTCGATCTGGTCCGCACCGCGCAGGTCGCCGTCGAAGAACTCCGCCTCCGGCGCGCCGAGATCCTTCAGCCGGGTGCAGACCTCGTGGATTTGCGCGTCCCCCGCCAGCCCGTGCACCGCGATGCGCGCGCCGGCGCCTGCCAGCGCCTCCGCGATCGAGAGCCCGATGCCCTGCACCGAACCGGTAACAAGCGCGGTCTTTCCGCTCAGGTCGCTCATGTCGTTTCCTCCAGTCTCTTGCGCAGCTCGGTCTTGAGAACCTTGCCGTAATTGTTCTTCGGCAGTTCGGCGATCTCGAAATAGGCCTTCGGCCGCTTGAACCGGGCGATCTCCGAGAGGCAGTGCGCGTCGAGCGCCACCGGATCGAATGATTTGCCCGGCGCGGCAACGACAAAGGCGACGACGTCCTCGCCCCACTCCGCCGACGGCCGTCCGACGACCGAGACCTCGTGCACGCTGGCATGCGTCAGCAGCGCTTCCTCGACTTCGCGCGGATAGATATTGGTGCCGCCCGAGATGATGACGTCCTTGGAGCGGTCCTGCAATGTGAGATAACCGTCATCATCCAGCACGCCGACATCGCCGGTCATCAGCCAGCCGTCGCGCAACGCCTTCGCCGACGCCTCCGGGTTCTCCCAATATCCCGGCATGACCGGCAGGCCCCGGACCATGATCTCGCCGATCTCTCCGGGACCGAGCGGCTGCCCGTCGGCGTCGCCGATCCGGACTTCGACAACCGATTGCGCCCGGCCGACCGAGACAAGGCGTTCGCGCCAACGCGGATGCGTGCGGTCGGCGACGTCGTCACGCGACAGCGCCGAGATCGCCATCGGGCATTCGCCCTGGCCGTAGATCTGCACGAATTTCGGTCCGAACCAGTCGACTGCTTCCTCGATGTCGGCGCGGTACATCGGTCCGCCGCCATAGACGATCGTCTTGATGCCGTCGCCGTGCCGGCCTGCCGCCTTCGCCCGGTCGGTCAGGCGGCGCACCATGGTCGGCGCCATGAACATCGAGATCGGCCCGTATTGTTGCGAAAGGTCGAGCACCTCGTCGGCGTCGAAGCCGCCGGATGCCGGGCAGATATGCCGCGCGCCCTTCAGCACGTGGATCGGCGCGTAGATACCCGCGCCATGGCTCATCGGCGCCGCGTAGAGCGCCGCGTCTTCGCGCGAGACGGCATCGACATCGACCGGATAGGCGAGCGACGTCGCCATCAGCATGCCGTGCGTGATCCGCACGCCCTTCGGCCGCCCCGTCGTGCCCGAGGTGTAGAATAGCCAGGCGAGGTCGTCCTTGTCCTTCGGCGCGGCCGCGCGGCCTTCGCCCGATGTCATCCCGGCAAATCGGTCCGATGTGACGTCGATCAGCAGCACGTCCGTGGCCTCGGCCAGCGCCGGGCCGAGATCGGGCGTCACGAAGGCGACGGCCGCGCCGGCATTGCCGATGATGAAGGCGGCTTCCTTGGCATGCAGCTTGGCGTTGATCGGCACCGCCACGGCGCCGGCGATCCAGATCCCGTACAGGACGACGAGATAGTCCGGGCAGTTCTTCATGAAGAGCGCCACGCGGTCGCCGGAGGCGATGTCCCGCGCGCCCAGCGCCTTCGCCAGCGCGGCCGCGCGGGCATGGAATGTCGAGTAGTCGGCGACGACCGTCTCGCCATGCATCAGGGCGGGACGGTCGCCTGAAACAGCCGCCGTCCGCTCCAGCCAGAGCGCCAGATTCATCGCGATATACCCCGTCAGGCCTTTACCGCTTCCAGGATGGAGCAGTAATTGGCGACGCCCGAGCCGCCCATGTTGAAGACAAGGCCGGTTTCGGCGCCCGGCGCCTGCATCTCGCCGGCATCGCCGGTCACCTGGCGCGATACCATCACATGCATCGAGACGCCGGTCGCGCCGACGGGATGGCCCTTGGCCTTCAGCCCGCCCGACAGGTTCACCGGCAGCGCGCCGCCGGGATAGACCGTGCCGTCCTTCAGCGCCTTGATGCCCTCTCCGGGCGCGGCGAGGCCCATCGCCTCGTAGATCAGCAGTTCGGCGATGGTGAAGCAGTCATGCACCTCGGCGAGATCGAGGTCCGCGAGTTCGACGCCGGCCGCCCGCATCGCCCGCCGGATCGCTTCGCGCGGTCCCTCGAAGGCGATCGGGTCGCGCGCCGACATCGGCAGGAAGTCGTTGACCTGCTCGGCGGCGCGCATGTTTACGGCACGCTGCATCGACGCGACGAGATCGTCGGCGACCAGCACGATCGCGGCGGCGCCGTCGGAGACCAGCGAACAGTCGGTCTTTTTCAGGGGCGGCGCGATCATCGGATTGCGCTCGCTTTCCGTAGCGCAGAATTCGACATCGAGCGGCTTGCGCAATTGCGCCAGCGGGTTTTTTGCGCCGTTGGTGTGGTTCTTCGAGGCGATCATCGCCAGCGCCTCTGTCGCGTCGCCGTAACGCTCGAAATAGGCCTTGGCGAATTCCGCGAACACCTGCGGAAACGAAAGGCCGGCCTCTTCCTTCTGGTAGGAGGCGTGGCCGAGCGCGGCGGCGACGTCGGCCGTCGGCAGATGTGTCATCTTCTCGACGCCGATCACCAGCGCGATCCGCGCCTCGCCGGCAAGAATCGCGTTGCGCGCCGCGAAAACCGCCGCCGAGCCCGAGGCGCAGGCGTTCTCCAGACGCGTCGCCGGGCAGAACCGCAGCGCCGGATCGATGGAAAGCGCCAGCGACGCCGGAAAGCCGTCCGGCACCATGCCGCCGTTGAAATGGCCGACCCAGATGCCGTCGATGTCCTCGGCGGCGACGCCGGCATGCGCCAGCGCTTCCGAACCTGCTTCGCGAATGAGATCTTCCAGTGACTGGCCGGACAGCTTTCCGAACGGGGTGTGACCCCAGCCTGCGATATGGACCAAGGCGTTTCTCCTCCATGTTTTGTGGTTCGAGTATGCATCGCGCTTCGCAACGATCAACTCGGTAGAAATACGAATGGCTTGGCCTGCCGCGGCGAATGCGGCACACAGGAACAATGTCGACAGACGATATCGCTTTCCGCAACGCGCCCGTCGGGCTCGCCCTGACCGAGGACAGGGTGGTCCGCCGCTGCAATCTGCGCTTTTGCGAGATATTCGCCGGCGGCGAGGGCGCTTTCGACGATACTTCGCTGTCGCGCCTGTATCCCAGTGAAGAGGACTTCGAGCGCATCGGCGAGCGCGGGCTGGCCGTCATGCGCGCGTCCGGCCGTTACGATGACGAGCGCATCATGCGCCGCCTGACGGGTGAATTGTTCTGGTGCCGCGTGCGCGGGCAATCGCTGACGCCCGACGATCCCTTCCGCCGCGCCGTGTGGTCCTTTTCCGATTTGTCCGAGGCGCGCCCGGTGGTCGCGCTGACGCCGCGCGAGCGCGAAGTCGCGATGCTGACCTGCCAGGGCCTGACCTCCAAGGAGATCGGCAGGGAACTCGCTCTCTCCTATCGCACGGTCGAACTCTACCGGGCGCGGCTGCTGGAGAAATTCGCCGCCCGCAACATCGCCGAGCTGGTCGTGAAGTTTTCCGGCATCCCGGTCTGAGCCGAACGAAAAAGGCCCGCGCGGCGGCGGGCCTTCAAATCTTGCGTCCTGTTGGCGGTCAGATCGCCAGGTAGTCGTGGCGCAACTGTTCGTTTTCCAGCACTTCCTTGGCCGTGCCGTCATAGACGACCTCGCCGGTGTCGAGGATCACGGCCCGGTCGGCGAGCTTCAGCGCGCGAACCGCGTTCTGCTCGACCAGGATCGTCGTGATGCCCTGCTCCTTGATGATGTTCAGGGTCTTCTCGATCTCGTCGACGATAACCGGCGCAAGGCCTTCGTAAGGCTCGTCGAGAAGAAGCACCTTGATGTCCCGCGCCAGCGCGCGGCCGATGGCCAGCATCTGCTGTTCGCCGCCCGAAAGCGTCACGCCTTCCTGTTTGCGCCGCTCGCCCAGACGCGGGAAAAGTTCGTAGATCCGTTCCGCGGACCAGCCGATCGGCGGCGCGATCTGGGCCAGGAAGATGTTTTCCTCGACCGTCAGGCCCGGAATGATCCGGCGATCCTCGGGAACGAGGGCGAGCCCGGCGCGCGATGCTTCGTAGGAGCTCATGCGATGCAGCGGCTGGTGATCGAGCCACACTTCGCCATGCGTCATCTGCGGCGAGCCGATCTGCGCGATCGCGCGCAGCGTCGAGGTCTTGCCCGCGCCGTTGCGGCCGAGCAGGGCGAGGATCTCGGCCTCGTGGACATTGAAGCTCACGCCCTGGACGATGTAGCTCTCGCCATAATAGGCATGGATGTCATGCACCGCGAGGAAAGCCGGGGCCGTCTCCGCCTGGTTGGCGTTTTTCGAAAAATCCGGACGTTCGTACCGGCCGCCGCTCTTGTCGATGTCGAGGTGGCTCATGCGGCCTCTCCCAGATAGGCTTCTTTCACTTTCGGATGGCCCTTGATGTTTTCGGGCGTGTCCTCGACGAGCGGCGTGCCCTGCGCAAGCACGGTAATCCGCTTTGCCAGCGAGAACACCACATGCATGTCGTGCTCGATGATGACCATCGTGATCTCGCGGCTGGCGTGGATTTCCTTCAGCAGTTCGATCGTGTTGTTGGTGTCCGCGCGCGCCATGCCTGCGGTCGGCTCGTCGAGCAGGAGAAGTTTCGGTTCCTGGACGAGGCACATCGCCATTTCCAGCCGGCGCTTGTCGCCGCGCGACAGGGAACTGGCCACCATGTTACGTTTGTCGATCATGTTCACATCGGAAAGCATGTGCTCCGCCTTCCCGATGATGTCCTTTTCGCGCGCCATGGATTCGAGTGCATGCATGCGGAACGAGCCGTCGCGTTTCGCAAAGCAGGGGATCAGCATGTTTTCGAACACGGTCAGGTCGCTGAAGATTTCCGGGGTCTGGAAGACCCGCGATATCCCCATCTGGTTGATCTCGTACGGCTTGCGCCCAAGCACCGGCTTACCGTCGAACATGACCGTGCCGGTGTCCGGGATCAGCTTTCCGACCAGGACGTTGAGAAGCGTCGACTTGCCGGCTCCGTTCGGTCCGATGATCGCGTGAACCGTACCGGCGGGGATATCGAGATTGACGTCGCCGAGTGCCTGAAGGCCCCCGAACCGCTTGTTGACGTTTGTGACTTCTAGAATGCCCATAATCTGTTTCTCCGGAAGTCAGGCCACGTGTGGTGCCGGTTTCGGATGATGTTCCGGATCCTTGGCCGGCGTCGTCGGCTTCCGGCTCTTGCCCGTGAACAGGTTTCCGAGCCGGCGTCCGCCTTCGATCAGCCCGCCCGGCAGGAAGATGACCACCAGCATGAACAACAGGCCGAGCGTCAGCGACCAGCCCTTGCCGATGAACGGATGGAAAATGAACACCAGGAACTCTTCCACCCCGTCCGGAAGCGCGGAGAACCAGTGGTGCAGGATGCCGTCGTTGATCTTCGAGAAGATGTTCTCGAAATATTTGATGAACCCTGCGCCCAGAACCGGTCCCATCAGCGTTCCGGCGCCGCCGAGAATGGTCATCAGGACGACCTCGCCCGATGCGGTCCACTGCATGCGCTCGGCGCCGGCGAGCGGGTCCATGGCGGCCAGCAGGCCGCCCGCGAGGCCGGCATACATGCCGGAGATGACGAAGGCCGCCAGCGTGTAGGGCCTCGGATTGAGGCCGGTGTAGTTCATGCGCGTCTGGTTGGTCTTGATCGCCCGCAACATGGTGCCGAAGGGCGAGCGGAAGATCCTGAGCGACAGGTAGAACGCGATGACCGCGATAATGGCGCAGAAATAATAGCCGTTGTTGAATGTCCACTGCCATCCGCCAACGTTGATTTTCGCGCTGTCCTGCATGACGATGCCGAAGAAATGCGGACCAAGCGGGTGATTGGCGCCCAGGAGGATTTGCGGATCGTCATTATAGACCTGCAGGCCGGTTTCGCCGTTGGTCAGCGGCGTCAGCACGGAATAGGCGAGGTTGAACGACATCTGTGCGAATGCCAGCGTCAGGATCGAGAAATAGATGCCCGACCGGCGCAGCGAGATGTAGCCGATGAGCAGGGCGAACAACCCCGACGTGATGATCGCGAGGACAAGCCCGGGCACGACATTGTAGTTCAGCAGCTTGTACATCCACACGACCGAGTACGAACCGACCCCCAGAAAGGCCGCATGGCCGAAGGAGAGGTAGCCGGTCAGGCCGAACAGGATGTTGAAGCCGATCGCGAAGATGCCGTAGATCGCGAAACGCTGCATCAGGTCGGGATAGCCCGCATTGAACTGCGCCAGCGCGGACCCCTCGGGGAAGGGCTGCAATATGATCGGCGTTGCCATTGTCAGGAAAACGACGAAGAGAAAAAAGAATGTGTCTTTCTTGCTCAGACCAAGCATTGATTATTCCTCCATCACGCCTTTGCGACCCATGAGCCCGCGCGGGCGGGTCAGAAGGATGATGATTGCAACGAGATAGATGATGATCTGGTCGATGCCGGGGAGCAGCGATTTGACTTCGTTCATCGATGCGAAGCTCTCCAGAACGCCGAGCAGGAAACCCGCCAGAACGGCGCCCGGCAGCGAACCCATGCCGCCGACGACGACCACGACGAAGGACAAGACGAGGAAGTCCATGCCCATGTGATAATTGGGCGAGTTGATCGGCGCATACATGACGCCGGCAAGGCCGGCGACGGCCGCCGCGATGCCGAACATGATGGTGAAGCGCTTGTCGATATTGATGCCGAGCAGCCCGACGGTCTCGCGGTCGGCCATGCCGGCCCGCACGACCATCCCGAATGTGGTGAACTGAAGAAAGGCGAAGACCGCGCCGATGATGACCGTGGCGAACAGGAAATACACCAGCCGCCAGGCGGGATAGATGATGGCGTTCGCCGCGAAACCGATCATCACGCCGAAATCGATGGAACCCTTGAAGGCATCGGGGGCGGGCGTCGGAATGGGGTTGGCGCCGTAGAACAGCTTGATGATTTCCTGAAGCACGATCGCAAGGCCGAACGTGACGAGGATCTGGTCTGCATGCGGGCGCTTGTAGAAATGCTTGATAAGGCCGCGTTCCATCGCATAGCCGAGAAGCAGCATGACCGGGATCGCGAACAGGATCGCGAGCGGCACGGCCCACTCGATGATGCCATGGCCGATCGAATCGCCGAACCAGTGGACCACATATGGCGTGTCCACCTTCAGGGGATTGCCGAGAAAGTCTGTCCGCGTCGGGTCCTCGACGGTGTACGACAGCGTCAGGATGCGCTGCAAGGTCACCGCGCAGAAGGCGCCGATCATGAACAGCGCCCCATGCGCGAAGTTCACGACGCCGAGCGTGCCGAAAATCAGTGTCAGACCCAGGGCGATAAGCGCATAGGCGCTGCCCTTGTCCAGACCGTTCAGAATTTGGAGTATTAAGGCGTCCATCTCGAATCCCGCATGAACGAAAACCGCGCACGACAGGGGCGGTTCGTTCTATCCCTCAACTCTGGTCGATTGCCGCGCCGCCAACAGGCGGCGCGGACTTTTTGGCAGACGGGATTATGCGCCCGGATTGCACTTGCCGAGGTCGCCACCGGCGAACATTTCGTTGTCCGGTGCATATTCGACCTGGGCGCGCGGGGTGACTTCCACGACTTCCAGGGTGTCGTACTGGCTGGACGGCTCTTCCTTGCCCTTCACGACCAGAACGTCCTTGAAGCACTGGTGGTCGGCGGCGCGGTAATGCGTCGGTCCATTGCCCAGGCCGTCGAAATCGAAGCCCTCGAGAGCGCCTACGATGCCGCACGGATTGAAGGTGCCTGCGCGTTCGGCCGCATCTGCATAGAGAAGCGTCTGGGCGTAGGCGGTCTGTGCCGCGTTGGACGGCGGACGGCCGTATTTTTCACCGAAGGACTTGACGAAGACCTTGGTGCCTTCGTCCGGCAGCGTCCAGTTCCAGTTCATCGAACCGTAAACGCCCTTGATGTTGTCGCCGGCGCCCTTGGCCATCAGTTCCGAGTAGAGCGGAACGATGATCTCGAACTGCTTGCCGTTGACCATCTTGTCGCGCAGTCCGAACTGCACGGCCTGGGTCAGCGAGTTCACCATGTTGCCGCCGTAGTGGTTCAGCACCAGCACGTCGGCGCCGGAGTTCAGAACCGGTGCGATGTAGGACGAGAAGTCCGTCGCGGCGAGCGGCGTCAGGACGTTGTTGACCGTTTCCCAGCCGATTTCCTCGGTGAACTTCTGGATCGAAGCCTGCTGCGTCCAGCCCCAGGTGTAGTCTGCGGTCAGGTGGTAGGCGCGGCGGTCCTTGCCATAAGCCTTCTCGAGCACCGGTGCCAGCGCGGCGCCGGACATGTAGGCGTTGAAGAAGTGACGGAAACCGTTGGCCTTCTTGTCTTTGCCGGTGGTGTCGTTGGAGTGGGTCAGAGCGGCCATGAAGATGACGCCGGCTTCCTGGCAGAGACCCTGCACGGCAACAGCCACGCCGGACGACGAACCGCCGGTGATCATGACGGCGCCGTCCTTTTCGATCATCGACTTGGCCGATGCGCGAGCGGCGTCGGACTTGGTCTGCGTGTCGCCGGTGACGTATGCGACCTTCTTGCCGAGGACGCCGTTGCCCTTGAGAACCTTCGAGGAGAAGGTGCTCAGGCAGCCGCCGTCGCCTTCGCCGTTGAGATGGTCGACGGCCAGCTTGTAGGCATCGAGTTCGTCAGCGCCTTCGTCGGCATACGGACCGGTCTGCGGTACGTTGAAGCCGAAGGTGACGGTGTCGCCCTTCGGTGCGTTGAGATAGTTCTCGCCTTCGGCCAATGCGCCGCGGGTGAAGAAATAAGGTGTGGCAAGTGCCGTCACCGCTCCCGCGCTGCCGTATTTCAATACGGAACGACGGTTCAAAATGAATTTCTTGCTCATAGGGCTCCTCCCAAAGAGTAAACAGATTTCCGGAATGACACGGGTTTCCCCGGCCGGAACTTGCGTGGTAACGGATCGGGACGGCTCCCTCAATTATCCATTGTGCTAAAAGGAACCGGAAAAAACTGCCACATATCCGTGTTTTGCCCATTATTGAGGCATTTCATACACTTCATCGCCGGGCGTTGGACTCTGGATATTGTGGCATTTTGCAAGGTTACGCGAGGTCCGGGAATCCGGCCCGGCCGGGATGGGGGCCGGCGCGGAGCGGCCGGCCGCCCCGCGCCTGGTGGCGTCTATCCGTAGACCAGTCCGGGCAGCCAGGTGATGATCTCCGGGAAGACCATGCACAGGACCAGGCCGATCAGCTGGATCATCAGGAAGGGAATCGCGGCAAGGAAAATCCGTCCCATCGGGATTTCCGGCGGTGCGACTCCGCGCAGGTAGAACAGCGCATAGCCGAAGGGCGGCGACAGGAAGCTCATCTGCATATTGACGAGATAGAGCACGCCGAACCACAAGACGAGGTCGTCCGGGGTGTCGAGGCCGAACGAAGCCGCGCCGAGCCCCTTGATGATCGGCACGAAGATCGGCACGCAGAGCAGCAGGATGCCGACCCAGTCGAGGAACATCCCGAGGAAGATCAGGATGATCTGCATGAAGATCAGGATGCCCCAGGGGCCGAGGCCGAGCCCGGTCATCGCGTCGGCGACGAATTGCTGGCCGCCTTCGAGCACGTAAAGGCCGACGAAGATCGTCGCGCCGAACATGATCCAGATCACCATCGCCGAGGCTTTTAGTGTCGTGACGCAGGCGCCGCGAACCGTGGGCCAGTCCAGCTTGCGGTGGATGGCGGCGACGATGAAGGCGCCGAACGTGCCGATGCCGGCGGCCTCGACCGGCGTCGCGACGCCGGAAAAGATGACGCCGAGAACGACCACGATCAGTGCGATCGGAGCCGACATCTTCGACAGGATGCGGATCTTCTCGCCGAAGCTGATGCGCTCCTCGATGGGGGCTGCCGGCCCGAGCTCCGGATTGATGTAGCAGCGCACCGTGACGTAGAGCACGTAAAGACCGGAGAGCAGCAGGCCGGGAAAGACCGCGCCGATGAACAGTTCGCCGACGGATTGTTCGGCGACCACCGCATAGATGATCGCCAGGATCGATGGCGGAATCAGGATGCCGAGCGTGCCGCCGGCCATGATCGATCCCATGGCGATTTCGGGATTGTATTTCTTCTTCAGCATCGCCGGCAGCGCGATGATGCCCATCGTCACCACGGCCGCGCCGATAACGCCGACCATTGCGGCGAGGATCGTCGAGGCGATGATGGTCGCCGCCGCGAGGCCGCCGCGCACGCCGCCGAGCACCTTGTAGATGACGTCGAACATGTCGTTGATGATGCCCGCTCGCTCCAGCATCGCCGCCATGAAGATGAACAGCGGGATCGCCGACAGCTGGTAGTTGGTCATCAGCGGGAATATGCGGCTTGGCACGATGTTGAGCACCTGCCAGCTGTCGCCGAGGATGAAGAGGAACACGCAGGCCAGCCCGCCGGTGACGAAGGCGAGCGGCAGGCCGGCCATCAGCAGCACGATCAGGCTGCCGAACATGATGAGCGTCAGCCACTCGATGGAAATTTCGAGCCCCATGGATCAGGCCTCCTGCGCGTTCGAGAACAGGACGCGGAAATCCTGCGTCAGTTTGGAAATGCCCTGCAGGATCAGCAGCACGCCGCCGATCACGATGGCCCATTTGAACGGCCAGTAGGCGATCGCCCATTCGGTGAACGAGATCTCGTGCACCGCGGTCGCCTGGAAGGCGAAGATCCAGCCGGTGGCCAGCAGCACGCCTGCGAAAATGAAGAAGAAGACCGACGTCAGGATATCGACAAGCGCCTTCCGCCGCCGCGACATCGGCGCGTACAGGACATCGACGCGCACATGGCTTTCGCACAGCATCGCATAGGCGCCCGAGATCAGGTACTGCATGCCGAACATCAGGAACATGCCCTCATGCGCCCAGTTGGTGGGCGAGTTGAAGACGTAGCGGGCGATGACTTCGTAATAGTAGACGAACACCGCGATGACGGCCCAGTAGGACACGAACTCGCCGGTATAGAGGGAAAGCCGGTCGATGGCGCCGGTCCAGCCCGTCGAGACATGCCGGATATCGTCCTTGACCTCCTCTTCCTCGAACAGCTCGATGGCCATTTCGACCTCCGACTCCGCCTCGCGCGCCACCTTTTCTTCCGCCTTTCGCTTCAGCGCCGGCAGGCGGATCGCATCGAACAGCAACAGCGCCAGGATGAGCATGAAGGCGTAGAAGGCGGTGCTGTTCCACAGCGTTCGGCGGTCGCTCGCCGATTGGGCGACCGGGGCGGCCTTGGCTAGGTCCTCTTCCGAGCGCGCGATGCGGTCGCGCGACGTGGCTATGCCTTTTTCGGCGCGCTCCAGCTTGCGCTCCGCCGAGCGGCGCGAAAGCGAGCCTTCCTCCGTGGCATCGACATTGGCGCGTAATTCGGCGAGGCCGCTTTCGGCCTGTTCCAGCCGCGGTTTTTCGCGCGCCAGCGTGTCTTCGGCGACTTTCACCAGGTTGGCGGCGTCCGAATAGTCAGCCCGCGCGTCGCGCTGCTGGGCGTTGGCGAACAGGATGGCCAGGAAGATCGGCAGATAGACCAGCCCGAGCAGGCTTTTCAGGTAGAACCTGTGCAGGCCGATGATGCCGCCGGTCACGAGGATCATGTAGCCGAGCGGCAGGGAATAGCCCCGCCGTGCCTCCGCTGCGGCTGGCCGCCGGGCCATGTACATGGCGAGCAGCGGGAACACGATGAGTCCGGACCAGTAGAGCCAGTGCGGCAAGACGAACGTCAAGCTCGGCATGATGAGAATCCCTGTAGCGAGAGAGACGGATACGACGGCAAAGCGCCCGCGCCGGCGAAACCGGCGCGGGCATTGTCAAGGCGGAGCGGCACGCTCAGAGGTCCAGTGTCAGGCCTTCGATCATGTCCGGCGTGACGTAGCCGAGCGAGCCCGACATCATGTAGTCGAGCTGGACCTTGAAGACGCGCGCGGCGTTCTTGTCCTTGTTGGCGTATTTGAACCAGATCGGCACCGCGACTTCGGTCATGATGTCCACGTCGTCCTGGCTCAGGCGCGTGACCTCTGTGCCGTCGGCCTCGAACTTCTTCCAGGCTTCCTGGTTCGCTTCCTGGATCTTGGCGTGGTGCTCGATCGAATAGGACTTGGTCTCCATCTCGACGAACTGCTTCATCCCGTCGGACAAGGCGTTCCAGGCGTCCATGCCGACCGTGATGTCCATGATGTCGACCGGCTGGTACAGCGACATGAAGCCGGGCGGTCCCATGGAGATGTACTTGGTCACCTGGCTGAAGCCGAGTGCGTAGTTGACCGCCGGACCCGTATAGTCGGCCACGTCGATCGTGCCCTTTTCCAGCGCCGGGAAGATTTCCGACCCCGGAAGCACGGTGGTTTTGGCGCCGAGGCCCTGGAACACTTCGGCGACCATGCCGCCGGGAAGGCGCATCTTGCGGCCGCGGAAATCCTCCACCGAGCGGATCGGCACCTTGGAGTGGATGATGTTGGCGTCGTGGTGCACCGGACCGACCCAGTGCATGCCCTGTGCGGCGTAGAGCTCGCGCGTCATCTCCAGGCCGCCGAGGCCGTAGTAGAACGTGTCGTACTCGCTCGGATGCCGCAGGCCCAGCGGATAGGACGACAGGAACACGCCCGCCGGGATGATGCCCTGCACGTAGATGGTGAACGGGTTGACCGCCTGTAGCACGCCGTTCTTCACCGCGTCGTAAAGCTGGAAGTCGCCGACGACGTCATTGGCGCCGAACGGCTGGAAGGCGAGTTCGCCGCCGGTTTTCTCGACGATCGTGGCGCACCAGTCCTTGAAGATCTGC
Organism: Oricola nitratireducens; assembly: GCF_014904745.1. Classification (GTDB taxonomy): domain Bacteria; phylum Pseudomonadota; class Alphaproteobacteria; order Rhizobiales; family Rhizobiaceae; genus Oricola; species Oricola nitratireducens. The sequence continues at coordinate 84,397 of NZ_JACZCS010000032.1, read as the reverse complement.
AGGCCGATGCCGCCCGGCCACGATGTCTGGATCTTCCAGGTGGTTCCTGCCGCCTGTGCGCTCGCGATATGCGGCGCGGCGAGAACGCTGCCCGCGGCGGCGCCGCCCGCGATGGCGCTCGTTTTCAGGAATGAACGGCGCGAAACGTCGCGCTTGGATTCGTTTGTCATCGATTTCCTCCCAATTGTCCCGTCGGCCTCCACCGCGGGAACGGCCGAGTATAGCTACGCCACGGAAACTGGCAAGTTTACCCGCCAAGAATCTCACCAAGAGGGAATTTCATCCGATTGAATTCACAGGATCCGGCGCCGGCAGGCTCAACGGCCGCGCGGAACCGGCGCCGTCAGGGCGCGGAGATACGGATTTTGGGTCTGGCCGGAGAAGAAGTGGTGCCGCTTGCGTGACTCGAACACGCGACCCCATCATTACGAATGATGTGCTCTACCAACTGAGCTAAAGCGGCGGGTGGCGTTCGACCTTGGCGGAAAAACGCTAACGCGCGCTTTATCGGGATCGGCGCGTGAATTCAAGACCAAAGAAATTCTACCACATGCGAAATTTTCGAGAACTGGCATATGGACAAACTGCGGCCAGAGTTCCAGATTTCAAATCTATCCGCGGTTGGCTGCCGCGAGCATCGATTACAACCGGGAGGAGATAAATGGCCAAGATCGAAATGACTGTGAACGGACGCTCGGTATCGGGAGATGTCGAGGACCGGACGCTGCTGGTTCATTTTCTGCGCGAAAACCTGAATTTGACCGGAACGCATGTCGGCTGCGACACGTCGCAATGCGGCGCCTGCGTCGTGCATGTCGACGGCAAGGCCGTGAAATCCTGCACCATGCTCGCGGCGCAGGCATCCGGCTCCACCGTGATGACCATCGAGGGGCTTTCCGCCGGTGGCGAACTGCACCCTGTCCAGGCCGCGTTCAAGGAGCACCATGGCCTGCAATGCGGCTTCTGCACGCCGGGCATGATCATGGCGGCGACCGACATGATCAACCGCTATGGCGGCAAGCTGGACGAAGCGACCGTGCGCGCCGAGCTCGACGGCAATATCTGCCGCTGCACCGGCTACCACAACATCGTCAAGGCGATCCTCGCCGCCGCAGCCGAGATGAGCGGTTCGGCGAAGGTGGCGGCGGAATAGGGCTCGGGCAACCGAACGGAGTGAGGCAAGGCCGACCGGCCGTCGCATCTGATGATGCGCCCCCGCGGAGGCCAGTGCGAAACACGGCACGGCCGTGAGCGCAATGGAAATTGGGAGGAATATTCATGGGAATCGAAGGCATCGGCGCCCGCGTGGCGCGCAAGGAAGACAAGCGGTTCATCACCGGCAAGGGCCGCTATACCGACGACATGGTCGTCGCCGGCATGAAGCATGCGGCATTCGTGCGCTCGCCGCACGCCCACGCCGCCATCAAGGGCATCAACACCGACGCCGCGGCCAAGATGCCGGGCGTGATCGCGGTTCTGACCGGCGACGAGCTTGCCGCCGACGGTATCGGCAGCCTCATCTGCGGCTGGATGATCCATTCCAAGGACGGCTCGCCGATGAACATGGGCGACTGGCGTCCGCTGGCCCAGACCAAGGTGCGTTACGTCGGCGATGCGGTCGCGATCGTGGTTGCCGAGACGAAGAACCAGGCCCGCGACGCCGCCGAGGCCGTCGAGGTCGATTACGAACAGCTGCCGGCGGTCACCGAGGCGGTTGCTGCGCTGAAGGACGGCGCGCCGCAGATCCACGACAACGCGCCGGGCAACCTGATCTATGACTGGGAGATCGGTGACGGTGCGGCGGCCGACGAGGCGATCAGCAACGCCGCTCACGTCACCAGGGTGGAAATCCTCAACAACCGTCTCGTGCCCAACGCGATGGAACCGCGCGCCACGCTCGGTCAGTATGACGAAGCCGAGGATCACTACACCTGCTGGACGACGTCGCAGAACCCGCATGTCGCGCGCCTTGTGATGAGCGCCTTCTACAGCGTCGCTCCGGAAAACAAGCTGCGCGTCATCGCGCCGGATGTCGGCGGCGGCTTTGGATCGAAGATCTACATCTATCCTGAGGAAATCGTCTGCCTGTGGGCGTCGAAGAAGACCGGCGTGCCGGTCAAGTGGGTTGCCGACCGCACCGAGTCCTTCCTGACCGACGCGCATGGCCGCGACCATGTCACGACGGTCGAGATGGCCTTCGACGCCGATAACAGGATGACCGGGCTGAAGGTCGACACCATCGCCAATCTGGGCGCCTACATGTCGCTGTTCTCGTCTGCGGTGCCGACCTATCTCTATGCCACGCTGCTTTCCGGCCAGTACACCATCCCGGCGATCCACTGCAATGTGCGCACCGTCTACACCAACACCGCGCCGGTCGACGCCTATCGCGGGGCGGGCCGCCCCGAAGCGACCTACCTGCTGGAGCGCACCGTCGAGACGGCGGCGCGCGAATTGGGCGTTTCGCCGGCCGAACTGCGCCGCAAGAACTTCATCCGCGAGTTCCCCTACCAGACGCCGGTCATCATGAATTACGACGCCGGCGACTACGAGGCCTCGCTCAACGCCGCGATGAAGACGGCCGACTATGCCGGCTTCCCGGCGCGCAAGGCGGAAGCCGAAAAGCGCGGCAAGAAACGCGGCATCGGCATGAGCTGCTACATCGAGGCCTGCGGCATCGCGCCGTCCCAGGCTGTCGGCTCGCTCGGCGCCGGCGTCGGCCTGTGGGAATCGGCGGAAGTGCGCGTCAACGCGGTCGGAACGGTGGAAGTGCTGACCGGCTCGCACAGCCACGGCCAGGGCCATGAGACGACCTTCGCGCAGCTGGTTGCCGACCGCTTCGGCGTGCCGCTCGATTCGGTCTCCATCGTCCATGGCGACACCGACAAGGTGCAGATGGGCATGGGCACCTATGGCTCGCGCTCCGGCGCGGTCGGCATGAGCGCCATCGTCAAGGCGCTCGACAAGGTCGAGAAGAAGGCGAAGATGATCGCGGCCCATCTGCTCGAGGCCGACGAGACCGACATCGTCATCGAGAACGGCCAGGTGAAGGTCGCCGGCACCGACAAGGCGCTCGGCTGGCACGAGGTCGCGCTCAACGCCTACACGGCCCACAACCTGCCCGCGGGCATGGAGCCGGGCCTGAAGGAAGGCGCGTTCTACGACCCGTCGAACTTCACCTTCCCGGCCGGCTGCTACATCTGCGAGGTCGAGGTCGATCCGGATACCGGCAAGACCGAGATCGTCCAGTTCGTCGCCGCCGACGACTTCGGCAACATCATCAACCCGATGATCGTCGAGGGCCAAGTCCATGGCGGTATCGGCCAGGGTATCGGTCAGGCGCTTCTGGAAGGCACCAGCTACGACCCCGAGACCGGGCAGCTGCTGACGGCGAGCTACATGGACTACACCATGCCGCGCGCCGACGATGTGCCGTCCTACAAGGTGTCGCACACGGTGACGCCGTGCCCGTCCAATCCGCTCGGCATCAAGGGCTGCGGCGAGGCCGGCGCCATCGGGTCGCCGCCGGCGGTGATCAACGCCATCACCGACGCGATCGGAAACAACAACCTGACCATGCCCGCCACGCCGCAGAAGGTGTGGAAGGCGATGCACGGTTGATTGAAGGACAGGAAGAAACCATGAGCGGGTTGCGTCATCCGAGCGAAGCGAGGCAAGGCCGACCGGCCGTCGCCGCCTTCGCGGCGGGCCCGCGCAGGGCCAGCGCCAGGGGCGCGACACGGCCCGTGATCGAAAATGAAACCATGAGCGGGTTGCGTCATCCGAGTGAAGCGAGGCAAGGCCAACCGGCCGTCGCCGCCTTCGCGGCGCGCCCGCGCAGGGCCAGCGCCAGGGGCGCGATACGGCCCGTGAGCGAAAGGAAATAACCATGTATGAGACCAACTATCATCGCGCGGGCTCCGTCGACGAGGCGGCAAAGCTGATGGACTCGGCCGAAAGCGGCAAATTCGTCGCCGGCGGCCAGACCCTGATCCCGACCATGAAGCAGCGCCTCGCCGCGCCCGATTCGCTGATCGATCTGCGCCATATCGCCGATCTGAAGGGGATTTCGGTCAACGGCAAGGATGTACGCATCGGCGCCGGGACGACCCACTACGAAGTCGCCAGCTCGGCCGATCTTGCGGCCGTGTGCCCGGGCATCACGTCGCTTGCCGGCCATATCGGCGATCCCCATGTCCGTCACATGGGCACCATCGGCGGCTCCATCGCCAACAACGATCCGGCGGCGGACTATCCGTCGGCGATGCTGGCGCTCGGCGCGACGATCCACACCAGCAAGCGCGACATCGCGGCGGCCGACTTCTTCACCGGCATGTTCGAGACGGCGCTCGAGGACGACGAGATCGTCACCGCGGTCTCCTTCACCGCGCCTGACGCCTGCGCCTATTCCAAGTTCCCCAACCCGGCCTCGCGTTATGCGATGGCGGGCGTCTTCGTGGCCAAGGGCGGCGACGGCGTGCGCGTCGCCGTCACCGGCGCGGGCATGGACGGCGTCTTCCGCTGGGAGGCAGCCGAACAGGCGCTCGGCTCGAACTTCTCCGCCGGCGCACTCGACGGTCTCTCCGTCGATGCCGGCGACATGCTGTCGGATATCCACGGCACGGCCGAATACCGCGCCAACCTCGTCAAGGTGATGGCCAAGCGCGCGGTCGCCGCAGCCTGACGCCACGCGGCAATCCGTTTCGACAGGGCGGCCTCCGGGCCGCCCTTTTTTTGCCAGCGCCCCTGACTCCGCCCTTTCTTTTCCCCGTGGGGGGTCCGAAGGGCGGGTCCCGGAAGCACTGCGTTACCCCCACCCTTCATCCCTCCCCGCAAGGGGAGGGAAGATATCCGCACCACGGTTCCCCCCCCCCGCACCACCGGGCCAGGCTCAGGTGCGATGCCGGTGGCCTCCCTCCCCCTTGAGGGGAGGATGAAGGGTGGGGGTCGTCGCGAAGCGACCAGAAAGCAACTCTTCGAAAATCCTTATGTTCTAGCCTTCGACGCCGGATCCTCCCGCACCGGTTTATCCACCATTCTCCGGCTTCCCTTATTCTTCTCCCGCCATCAACGCGCGAGCAAAGGGCATGATGAACTGGGACAGGGCAATCGAACGCAACCGCGACGCGCTCCTGCGCGTCGTCGCGATGCTGTTCGCGCTTGCCGGGCTGGACGAGAACGCCGCTACAGCGACCCTGCCGCGCCGCCTGCGCTCCCGTCTGATCCGCATCCTGCGCCCCGCCGAATCCGCCACCCGCCGTCTGATCGTCATCGCCTCGCGCGGTCTGGCCGTTGAAATCCCCCGATCGGCATCGCGGGCCGGCAGGAAATTCGCCTGGGCGGACAGCAAGCGCTGCGCCACCGGCTGGGTCATCATCGGCCCGCCGGGCGATCCCGTGGAAAACCCCGGACCCCCTTCCGCGAAAACGACAGCCGCGATCCCGGCCTTTCCGCTCCTCGATCCCCGCAAGCGCTTCGACGTCACCCGCAGGCGCTACGCTACGACGATCCCGCGCGTGCGCTCGCTCTGCGACGACTGGTCGGTGCCGGTCTATATGCGGCGGCCCGAACCGTCGGCGAAGCCCGTGCCGACGCCCGACGACGAGATCGACGCCACGCGCCTCTGCCGCCGCCTGATATCGCTGAAGCGCGCGCTGGACGATCTCGACGGCCAGGCGAAACGGCTTGCGCGCTGGAAAGCGAAGCGCGATCTCCCGTCATCCTCGGGCCTGACCCGAGGACCAAACCGCTCGCCCCGCTTCAATCCCATGCGCCCCGGCCGCCCGCCGGGCTACCGCAAGCGGGTGTTTCATGAGGTCGACGAGATTCTCCGCGAGTGCCATGCGCTGGCGTTTGACGCGGAGCGACTGGATACGTCGTGAGCCGCCGGGGACCCGGCAGCGACGGGCAACGGATAGCGGCTCGCCGCTTACGAACGGGCAACGGATAGCGGCTTGCCGCTTACGAACAGGAAACCGACAGCGGCTTGCCGCTTGCGAACGGGCAACCGATAGCGTCTCGCCGCTTGCGAACAGGAAACCGATAGCGGCTTGCCGATTGCGAACGGGAAACCGAATAGCAACTCGGCCGCACCGCCCGGTGGTCTGGTTCGGGCCGTGCTCACGATTGTTTGATCGGTTGTCCATAGAATGCCCGGATTTGCAGACGTATGAAAGCGGCATGAGGAAATTGTTCATTGCCTTCATGATGTTGGCGCTCACGGTGAGCCAGGTTGCGGCGCAGGCCGGCGTGGTTGTGCCGACGGCCGCGTCCGGTGATATAGCCGCCATGCTGTCGGTCAGGCCCGGCACGGTGGTGGCGCAATCCGCCGGAAAGCGCCTGTGCTGGCGCAAGCTGGTCCTTGCGGCCTCGGGCAAATATTCCCGTCCTGCCGTGATTTCCTCCTGCGGAACCGATCACAAGCTGCATCGCGCGATCTTTGTTCCTGCAACGCCCGGCAATGGCCAGCTATACGAGGCGGCGCGGGTCTCGCGCTTGTCCGGCAATGACGGAACCGACCTGTTGAGGCCACCGATCGCCTGAACGTCCAGCCGCCGCGCGGGCTTCCCGCCGGCCGATCGCAAGACAATCAGGAGATTTGAAGTGAGTAATAAAAATACGTCGAATGAAACCGGCGGACCGTTCGCGCGTTCATGTGACATGAGCGCCGATTCCCCCACCATGTCCAAGCGGACTTTCCTCGCGGGCGCAGCGGGACTGTCCAGTCTGGCACTCGCCGGCTGCCAGACGGCCCGGCCGCAGGTCGCGGCTCCCGTCGAGCAATTGCAGCCTTCCGTCTCGCCGTCCGACCTGACGGCCTACCGTGCCATGCCCGGTGAGCGCTTTCCGATACCCGCCGTCGATCCGTCCAAGGTGCCAGAGCAGTTCCGCCGCCAGCTCGTGTCGTACCCGACGAGCGAGAATGTCGGCACGATCATCGTCAACACCAACACCTTCTTCCTGCACCTGGTCCAGGAGAACGGGATGGCGATGCGCTACGGTGTCGGTCTTGGCCGGGCCGGTTTCGAATGGTCGGGCAGGGCGCATGTCGGCTGGAAGCAGGAATGGCCGAAATGGACTCCGCCCGACGAGATGATCGCGCGCCAGCCGGAACTCGAACAATACAGCGCCCTAAATGGCGGCATGCCGCCGGGGCTGATGAACCCGCTCGGCGCGCGCGCCCTTTATATCTTCCAGGGCGGCAGGGACACGCTCTACCGCATCCACGGATCGCCGGAATACTGGTCGATCGGCAAGGCCGTCTCCAGCGGCTGCGTCCGGCTTATCCAGCAGGACGTGATCGATCTCTATGGCCGCGTCACGACGGGCGCTCCGATCCTCGTCGTCTGACGGCATGAAAACCGCGCCCGGCCAGCCTCATGGCCGGGTGTTTCGGTGACTGGCTTCAGCCGCACAGCGCGGTCTTCGCCTCGGCATATTCGCGCTTCAGGCGTCCGACGAGATCGGCGACGGGCGCGATCTCCTTGACCGCGCCGATGCCCTGGCCGGAACCCCAGATGTCCTTCCAGGCCTTGGCGCCGGGCTGCGCCGCCTTGGAAAAATCCATCTTGGACGGGTCCGCTTCGGGCAGATGGTCCGGGTCCATCCCCGCCTTGGCGATCGACGGTTTCAGGTAGTTGCCGTGAATGCCGGTGAAATAGTTGGAATAGACGATGTCTTTCGCCGTCGAGTCGGCGATCATCTGCTTGTACTCGTCCACGGCGCGCGCTTCCGGCGTCGCGATGAAGGGGGAGCCGATATAGGCCATATCGGCGCCCATCGCCTGCGCGGCGAGGATCGCGCCGCCATTGGCGATCGCGCCGGACAGCAGAAGCGGGCCGTCGAACCATTCGCGGATTTCCTGTACCAGCGCGAAGGGCGACAGCGGGCCGGCATGGCCGCCGGCGCCGGCGGCGACCGCGATCAGCCCGTCCGCGCCCTTACGGATGGCGGAATTGGCGTGGCGGTTGTTGATGACGTCGTGCAGCACGATGCCGCCATAGGAGTGGATCGCGTCATTGACCTCCGGCACTGCGCCGAGCGAGGAGATGACGATCGGCACCTTGTATTTCACGCACATCGTCAGGTCGTGCTCGAGGCGCGTGTTCGACATGTGCACGATCTGGTTGACGGCAAAGGGGGCGGCCGGCTTGTCGGGGTTCTTCGCGTTGTAGGCGGCGAGATCCTCGGTGATCTCGGCCAGCCACTCGTCGAGCTGGCTTTCCGGACGCGCGTTCAGCGCTGGAAACGAGCCGACGACGCCCGCCTTGCATTGTTCCAGCACCAGCGGCGGATGCGAGATGATGAACAGCGGCGCTGCGACGACCGGCAGTTGAAGATTGTCTTTCAGGATGGGCGGCAGCGCCATCGTTTTCTCCCCGGTTTTGACCTTTTCGTAAACGTAAGACCTATCAGAACAGGCCGGTGAGGCAAGCATGGAAAGGCCCGCATGGTCCCATTCCCGCCCATCTTTCGGGGGAGAGCGGATCGTGCGCTTTCCATGTCCGGGCAATTGTGCGAAATCCGGACAGGACAACAACTTGAGAGATCGGCGGTTTTTCACCGCGCGGACCGGAAAAGATGGCAGTAAGCGAGCTGGAAACCGCCTTGAGGAATGCGCTGGCGAAGGGCGACGCGTCGAATCCGGCGTTCCGCCAGCGCGTCTACCGCGCCGCCGCCGACGCGCTCCAGCGCACGCTCAAGGCTCAGCCCGATATCGATCCCGACCGCGCCGCCAACCAGAAGCAGCGGCTCGCCGACGCGATCCGCGCCGCCGAGGCGGTCTATACGCCCCCCGCTCCGGAGCCGGCGCCCGCCGTATCGCCGGATGTGCGCGCCGAGCCACGTTTCGAACAACCGGAACCGCAGCCGAAAGCGGAAAGGCCCGCGCCTGAAGCGGCCATCACCGGTCTTCGCGCCGAGCCGCGCTTCGACACGGGCGAAGAGAATGCCGCGCCGCCCGCCGTCACGGATGACGGCGCGGTGGGCCCGGTCGGCGAACAGCGGCAACGTCCGCGGCGCCGGGCGCCCTTCGCCTGGCTCCTTTCGTCCGCCGTTGCGGTGGGATTGATCGGTACCGGCATCTGGTGGATCGTCACGACCGGCGCGCTGCAGACGGCGGAACAGCGCGACACCTCCGTCCCCAATCCGCCGCTCGAACTTCAAGACGAGAGTTTCCAGAGCTCCCGCGATCCGGGAACGGCGACGGCGCCGGCCCGCCTGCCGTCCGGCATGAGCCACGACGACAGCTGGGTCACGCTGTTCCAGCCGGCGGATCCGACGACGATATCCCTGAACGGCACTGCGACGGCGACTGTCGAGAGCGATGCCATCGGCCAGTTCGCCCGCATCGTTTCGCCGGACGCCCAGAGCGCGGTCACCATCGATATCCCGCTGGGCACGCTGAATTCGCTGGCCGGCAAGACCGCTCAATTCTCCATCGTCGCGCGGTCCGACGACAATGCGCCGACCCAGATGTCGGTGACCTGCAATCTCGCCGGCTTCGGTGACTGCGGCAGATTGCGTTTCAACGTGACGCAGAACGACAACGAATTCCTGTTCCGTGTCGACTTCCCGGCCGGCGCCAGCGCCGGCGGCCCCGGCAGCCTCGCGATCGTCACCGACATCGACAATGGCGGCCGCGCGGTCAAGCTTATCGGCGTGCGCCTGCGCGAATTGGGGTCGTAAGGCGTCCGGTCAGTCGCGGTCGAGGGCGTCGGGTCCGGTGCCGATGATAAGCGGATCCGGACTGCCGATGACGTCGCGGTCCTTGCCCTTGTAGTCGACGTTGAGCAGGATGTGACGCAACACTTCCAGCCGTCCGCGCCGCTTGTCGTTCATGCGGATGACGGTCCACGGCGCATGCGCTGAATGCGTCGTGGAGATCATCGTGTCGCGCGCCGCGGTGTAGTCGTCCCACTTCTGCATGCCGATAATGTCGATATCCGACAGTTTCCAGTATTTCACCGGGCTGTGGCGGCGGTCGTGAAACCGTTTCAACTGCGTCTCGCGGGCGATGTTGAGCCAGAACTTGAAGAAGATGATGCCTTCCTCGACGATCATCTTCTCGAATTCCGGCACGTCGTGCAGGAAGGCGCGGTGCTGTTCCGGCGTACAGAAGCCCATCACCGGCTCCACGCCGCCGCGGTTGTACCAGGACCGGTCGAAACTCACGAGTTCGCCGGTTGTCGGGAAGTGCTCGATATAGCGCTGGAAATACCACTGGCCGCGCTCGACGTCCGATGGCTTGGACAGCGCGACGTTGCGGGCGGTGCGCGGATTGAGGAATTCGTGCAGCACGCTGATCGATCCGCCCTTGCCGGCAGCGTCTCGTCCCTCGAAGACCGCGATCACGCGCCGGCCGGTATCCTGCATGTGGGTGTTCATGTTGACGATCTGGATCTGCAGCGCTTCCAGCGTCTTTTCGTAGTCGTCCTTGTCCATCCGCTTCTTGTAGGGATAGCCGCCGGCGGCTATGTCATTGTCGTCCACCCAGTCCGGCAGTTTGGGGTCGTCTATATCGAAAACCCTTTTCTTCCCGCCGATATTGAGCTCAAGCGCGCGTGATTCCTTCGCCATGTTCGATCGCCGTTCCCATGATCATTCTGTTTCCGGTCGGGCCACCGTATGGCCTCGCGTGATGGCCGTCCAGACGCGGCATGCGGCAATGACGGCGCCCCTTTCTCGCCGGCGAATGTGCCATGACTGAGACGCATCCCCGTCGTGACGATGCCGCCGGGCCGGCCGCATCGCCGGTCGAGGAAACTTTCGCCCGGGGACTGAGACGCAGGCTGTTTTCCAACCGTTTTCCGTTGGCGGCGGCACTGCTTCTTTTCGGCGTATTTTTCGTCGCCGGTTACCTTCCCGGTCCTGTCGCGGTTGCCTCTATGGCCGCGATGGCGGCGATCAGCGCCTTTGCGCCAGTGCGAAGCGCGCTGGAACGCCGAAGCGCCGAGGCGGCGCGCGCATCGACCCCGCGCGGCGTGGTGCGCGCCGAAACCGTGATGGACAATCTGCCCAATCCGCTGATGCTGCTCGATGCGCGCGGGACCATCCAGACGGTCAACAAGGCGTGCCGTCGCTTTTTCGGCGACTCGATCGAGCCGGGCTCTTCGGTACTCCTGCGCTTTCGCAGCCCGGAACTTCTCTCCATGGTCAACGAGGCGTTGGCCGGCGGCACGCCCGGTCCTGCCGAGGTGCTCGAGCGCTATCCGATCGAGCGATGGTTCGAGGCGACGATCGTGCGCCTGCCGGCCGACGCGTCCGACGCGCCGTTCCTGCTGCATTTCCGGGATCTGAGCGAAGTCCGGCGCATCGACCGCATGCGCTCGGACTTCATTGCCAATGCGAGCCACGAATTGCGCACGCCGCTGGCCTCGCTCAACGGTTTCATCGAGACGCTCAGCGGCCCGGCTCGCGACGACGCCGCGGCCCGCGACCGCTTCCTGGCGATCATGAAGGAACAGGCGGACCGCATGTCGCGGCTGATCGACGATCTCCTGTCCCTCAGCCGGCTGGAGACGGCGTTCGGCCGGACCGATTTCGAGCCGGTCGATGTTGCCGACGTGCTGCGCGCCGTCAGCACGGCGCTCGCGCCGACCGCCGCCGAAGCCAGCGTGACGATCAGTGAGGATGTGGAGGCGATCGACACGCCGGACTGCCGCGTCTGGGGTAGCCGCGACGAATTGATCCAGGTTTTCACCAACTTGATGGAAAACGCCATTCGCTACGGCGCGATTGGCGGCAGGATCGACATTGTTGCCGAGCGGACGCCGGTTTCCGGTGTCGACAGCGTTCGCGTCACCGTACGCGACTACGGGCCGGGAATCGCCGAGGAACATATCCCCCGCCTGACGGAACGCTTCTATCGGGTCGATGTCGAATCCAGTCGCTCCAAGAAGGGCACCGGCCTCGGTCTCGCGATCGTCAAGCACATCCTGACCCGTCACACCGGACGCCTGTCGGTCACCTCACAGGTGGGCGAGGGCGCTTCCTTTGTTGTCACAATTCCCGTCTGGGCTGAGAAGGCTTCTGCGGAAAACGAAGAAAATACATAAAAAACATATAGTTGAATTGTCACACAACTGTTTTGTAACTGTCATAAAACGTCTTCCCGAAGGCTATAGAACGCCCCTGTCCGGCGAGCGCCGGTCACAGCTCACACATGCCCAAACGGGAGAATTCCATGAAAACCCTCAAGATTGCACTCGCTGCCGCTCTTGCCGCGTCGGCGCTGACGACCGCCGCTGAAGCGCGCGACCAGATTCAGATCAAAGGCTCCTCGACGGTGCTGCCCTATGCCTCGATCGTCGCCGAAGCGTTCGGCGAGAATTTCGAATATCCGACTCCGGTCGTCGAGGGCGGCGGTTCGGGTGCCGGCCGCAAGGCGCTCTGCGAAGGCGTGGGCGAGAACACCATCGACATCGCTGACTCTTCCTCGCGCATCAAGCAGTCGGATATCGACAACTGCAAGGCCAATGGCGTTGACGAGATCCAGGAAGTCCGGATCGGCTATGACGGCATCGTTTTCGCTTCCGACATCAACGGTTCGAGCTTCGCTTTCACCCCGGCTGACTGGTTCAAGGCTCTGGCCGCCAAAGTTGTCGTGGACGGCAAGGTTGTCGACAACCCCTACAAGTCCTGGCACGACGTGAATGCCGATCTGCCGGACCAGGAAATCCTGGCCTTCATCCCGGGCACCAAGCACGGCACCCGCGAAGTCTTCGACATCAAGGTTCTCGAAGATGGCTGCAAGGAATCGGGCGCTCTGGAAGCCTTCGTGGCGGCTATGGGTGAAAAGGACGGCGAGAAGGCCTGCCTCGCTCTGCGCACCGACGGCGCATCGGTCGACATCGACGGCGACTACACCGAGACGCTCGCCCGCCTCGACGCCAACAAGCAGGCGATCGGCGTCTTCGGCCTGTCGTTCTATGAGAACAACACCGACAAGTTGCAGGTCGCGACCATGAACGGCGTCACCCCGTCGGTCGACACCGTCGCCAAGGGCGAATATCCGGTTTCGCGTCCGCTTTACTTCTATGTGAAGAACGCTCACCTCGACGTCATTCCGGGTCTCCAGGAATACATCGAGTTCTTCGTCTCCGACGAAATGGCCGGCCCGGACGGCCCGCTTGCCGCCTACGGCCTGGTTCCCGATCCGGAACTCGCCAAGACCCAGGAAATGGTCAAGAACCGTACCCCGATGGGTCCGCTGAACTGATCGTCTGAAAATATGCGGGGCGGTGCTTCGGCGCCGTCCCGTTGCTACCCCAGTAACCCCAGGGCGGATGCGACATGACCACCAGTGTAAGTGCAATTGTAATCATCGTGCTCGCCTTGACGGCTCTCGGCTATATCCTTGGACGTCAGCGCGCGCTGGCCGTCTCCGACCGGGAAAAGACCAAACTTCACTCTCTCCCGGGCTATTACGGGCAGACCGTCGCCCTCTACGTGGCAGTGCCGGCATTTCTCCTTTTGGGTGTATGGCTCTTTGTCCAGCCCATTGCGATCGAAAGCCAGATCAGCTCCGATATTCCCCAGAGCATCGTTGACCAGAGCGGGGCCAAGAGCCTTGTGATGGCCGATGTCCGCCGTATCGCCAATGGTCTTGACCTTCTCGTTGGATCGGGCGGTTTTACTGAAACCGATCTCGCAAACATGCGTGCCGACTTCTCCAATGTCCGTTCACGGCTTGCCAGCGTCGGCGTGGCGCTCGGTTCCGACGTGCAGCCGGCGGTCTTCGAGGCGGCAAAATCCTACCGCAACATCGGCAAGGCCGGTTCGCTTATTCGCAACATTGCGGTCCTCGTCACGGCGCTGGCGCTCGGCGCCTGGTCCTGGTTCCGGATCACGCCGAGGATGCGGGCCCGCAACACAAGCGAAACCTTCATAAAATCACTGCTGATGGGCTCATCGCTCATCGCCATCCTGACCACACTGGGTATTATCGGCTCGCTGCTCTTCGAATCGATCCATTTCTTCCGGATTTACCCGGCCCGGGACTTCTTCTTCTCGGCGACCTGGAATCCGCAGTTCCGAGGCGGTTCGGATCTCGGCATCCTGCCGCTCCTGTGGGGCACGCTTTATGTCTCGTTCGTCGCCCTGGCCCTCGCGGTTCCTTTGGGTCTGATGATCGCGATCTATCTGGCCGAATATGCCGGCAGCTCGCTGCGCAGCTTTGCGAAGCCGGCCATCGAAATGCTCGCGGGCATCCCGACGATCGTCTATGGCCTCTTCGCCCTGATCACCGTAGGCCCCTTCATTCGCGACTGGATCGCCCAGCCGACCGGACTGGGCAGCTCCTCGTCATCGGTCATGACCGCGGGCCTCGTGATGGGAATCATGCTGATCCCGTTCATTTCCTCGCTTTCCGACGACATCATCAATGCGGTTCCGCAATCCATGCGCGACGGCTCCTACGGTCTCGGCGCGACCCAGTCGGAAACGATCCGCAAGGTCATCATGCCGGCGGCTCTGCCCGGAATCGTCGGTGCCTTCCTGCTCGCGGCCAGCCGCGCCATCGGCGAAACCATGATCGTCGTCATGGGCGCCGGCGCTTCCGCCCGGCTCTCGGTCAATCCCTTCGAGGCGATGACCACGGTCACCGTGAAAATCGTCAGCCAGCTGACCGGTGACACCGAATTCGCCAGTCCCGAGACGCTCGTGGCTTTCGCGCTCGGGCTGACGCTCTTCGTCTTCACCCTCGGGCTCAACATCATCGCGCTCTACATCGTTCGCAAATACCGGGAGCAGTACGAATGACCGACGTCTCCGCCGACCTGGCAACCCAGGCCGTCCGTCCGAATGACCGTTCGCTGTTCGTCCGCGATGAGCGGACCACGCGTCGGCACCGCGCGGAAATGCGCTTCCGGATGATGGGGCTCGCGGCCGTCACCTTCGGTATCATTGCGCTGCTCGGCCTGATGGCGTCGATCCTGAACAACGGCGTTTCCTCGTTCAGCCAGACCTATGTGAAGCTCGCCATCAATCTCGACGCATCCAAGCTCGACAAGAGCGGCAAGCGCGACCCCGCCGAACTGCAGAAGGTGACGACCTTCGCTTACCAGCCGCTGATCAAGGCGGCGCTGGTGAAGACCATGGCCGAACACGGCATCAGCGTCGATGGTGTGAACGCCAAGCAGGCCGCCGAACTCATTTCCAAGGAAGCGCCGGCGCAATTGCGTCGCTATGTGCTCGCTCATCCCGACAAGATCGGCGAAACCATCACCTTCGAGCTGCTCGCGGCCGGACGTATCGACGGCTACTACAAGGGCCGGGTGACGATGGAATCGGCCGCGCTCGACCGGAACGTGTCGCCCGAGCAACTGCGGCTGGCCGACCAGATGCGCGAAGCCGGCATCCTCGAGAAGAGGTTCAATTGGAGCTTCTTTACGGCGCCGGATGCATCCGACACCCGTCCGGAAGCCGCCGGCCTCGGCGTCGCCATCCTTGGTTCGGCCTACATGATGCTGGTTGTTCTTGTGCTCTCGCTTCCGATTGGCGTCGCCGCCTCGATCTATCTCGAGGAATTCGCGCCGCAGAACCGGTTCACGGACATCATCGAGGTCAATATTTCCAACCTTGCCGCCGTGCCATCGATTGTTTTCGGTATTCTTGGCCTGGCGATCTTCATCAACATTGCAGGTCTGCCGCAGTCCGCGCCGCTTGTCGGCGGTCTCGTGCTCACGCTGATGACCCTGCCGACCATCATCATCGCCACGCGCTCCGCGTTGAAGGCGGTGCCGCCGTCGATCCGCGATGCTGCTCTCGGCGTCGGCGCCTCCAAGTTGCAGTCGATTTTCCATCACGTCTTGCCGCTGGCGGCCCCGGGCATTCTGACCGGCACCATCATCGGCCTGGCTCAGGCGCTTGGCGAAACCGCGCCGTTGCTGCTGATTGGCATGGTGGCCTTCGTCCGCGAATATCCGGGCGCGCCGCCGGAGGGCTTTTTCGATCCGGCCTCCGCGCTGCCGGTTCAGGTCTACAACTGGACCACGCGCGGCGACCCTGCATTCGTCGAACGTGCGTCCGGCGCAATCATTGTCCTGCTCATTTTCCTCGCCATCATGAACATCACGGCGATTATCCTGCGCAGGCGTTTCGAGCGGCGGTGGTAAAGTTATGGAGAACAGTGAAATGAAGGTAGAGGCCGATCAGGTTTTCGCGAACAATCAGGCGGCGGCCGCTGTCGGCGCCACCGGCGCCGTCATCAAGATGAAGGGCGACAAGGTCGGTGTCTTCTACGGTTCCAAGCAGGCGCTGTTCGATGTCGATCTCGACATTTACGAACGTCAGGTGACGGCGCTCATTGGCCCGTCGGGCTGTGGCAAGTCGACCTTCCTGCGTTGCCTCAACCGCATGAACGACACGATCGATATCTGCCGTGTTACCGGCAAGATCACCCTCGACAGCGAGGATATCTACGATCCCGCGATCGACGTCGTCGAACTGCGCGCCCGTGTCGGCATGGTGTTCCAGAAGCCGAACCCGTTCCCGAAATCGATCTACGAGAACGTTGCCTACGGCCCCCGCATTCACGGCCTGGTGAAGTCGAAAGCCGACCTCGACAATCTCGTCGAGCAGAGCCTTCGCGGAGCCGGCCTTTGGGAAGAGGCGAAGGACCGCCTGCAGGAGCCCGGCACCGGCCTCTCCGGCGGCCAGCAGCAGCGTCTTTGCATCGCCCGCGCCATCGCCGTCGCGCCGGAAGTGATCCTGATGGACGAACCCTGTTCGGCGCTCGACCCGATCGCGACCGCGAAAGTCGAGGAACTGATCGACGAACTGCGCGAAAACTACACCATCGTTATTGTGACGCACTCGATGCAGCAGGCGGCCCGCGTGTCGCAGCGCACCGCAATGTTCCATCTCGGCGAACTCGTCGAGGTCGATGACACCAAAACGATCTTCACCAATCCGTCCGAGAAACGCACCCAGGACTACATCACCGGCCGTTTCGGCTGATGCGGACCCGGACAACGGCACTCGGACAGCAAATCAAACTCCAGGGAAGGAGAGACCGATGGTACCAACCAGCCATACGGTGACCGCATTCGACGAGGACATGAAGTTCGTTGCGCACAAGATCGCCGAAATGGGCGGCCTTGCGGAACGCATGGTGGAAAATTCGATCCGCGCCCTCATCAAGTCGGACCTGCAGCTTGCCCAGAAGGTGATCTCCGACGATCTCATGCTGGACGAGGCGCAGGCCACACTCGACGACAAGGTCATTCTCATCATCGCGCAGCGCCAGCCCGTGGCGAGCGATCTGCGCGAAGTGTTTTCCGCGATCCGCATCGCCAGCGACCTCGAGCGTGTCGGCGATCTGGCGAAGAACATCGCGAAACGGGTCGTGGCCATTTCCGAGCGCGGCCATTCAGTCAATCTGGTGCGCGGCATCGATCATCTCGGCGATCTGGCGCTTGCCCAGTTGAAGGAAGTGCTCGATGCATTTGGCTCGCGTTCGGTGACGCGGATCAACATGATCCGCGACCGCGATGACGAGATCGATGCGATGTACACGTCGCTTTTCCGGGAACTCCTGACCTACATGATGGAGGATCCGCGCAACATCACCACCTGCACGCATCTTCTCTTCTGCGCCAAGAATATCGAGCGCATCGGAGATCATGCCACCAACATTGCCGAGTCGGTCTACTATATCGTCACAGGCGAACACCTGTCGGCCTACAGACCCAAGGAAGACAAGACGCACCGTATCGTGGCTGACGATACGGACGCTTGATGCACGGGAGCATGCGCATGGCCAACCAGCCAAAGGTCATGGTTGTCGAGGACGAGGAAGCGTTAAGCGTTCTGCTGAAGTACAATCTGGAATCGGAAGGCTATCGCGTCGATACCGAGTTGCGCGGCGACGAGGCGGAGATCGCGCTACGCGAATCCGTTCCCGATCTTTTGATCCTCGACTGGATGCTGCCGGGCCTCAGCGGAATCGAACTGTGCCGCCGCTTGCGCACGCGGCCCGAGACGCAGCGACTGCCGATCATCATGCTGACCGCGCGCGGCGAAGAAAGCGAGCGCATCAGGGGCCTGTCCACCGGCGCCGACGACTATGTCGTCAAACCCTTTTCGACGCCCGAGCTGATGGCGCGCGTCAAGGCGATGCTGCGCCGGGCGCGGCCGGAAATCGTCGCCAGTGTTCTCAAGGTCGGCGAACTGGAACTCGACCGCGAAACCCACCGGGTCTATCGCAACGGCCGTGAAATCAAGCTGGGTCCGACGGAATTCAGGCTTCTGGAGTTCTTCCTGCAGGCGCCCGGCCGCGTGTTCTCCCGCGCCCAGCTGCTCGACGGCGTTTGGGGCGAGGATATCTATGTCGATGACCGCACCGTCGACGTCCATATCGGCCGGCTGCGCAAGTCCATCAATATCGGCAAGATGCGCGACCCGATCCGCACGGTGCGCGGCGCCGGGTATTCGCTGGAATCGGTCTGACCGGCAGAATGGCGGACATGAAAAAGGGCGGCTGTTTGCCGCCCTTGTCTGTTTCCGGCCGTATTTTCGTTCAACGGGAGCGCTTGCGGTCCGATGACGGCTGGAAGGCCAGCCGCGCGTGGTATTTGCAGTAGGGCGAGGACTCTTCCGACTCGTGCCCGCAGAAATGGAAATCCTCGGAAAGCGGGTCGCCCTGCGGCCACTTGCAGGTGTTTTCGTTCAGGTCGACGAGCTTCAGGTTCCTGGAGATCGGAACCACGATGTCTTCGATCGGACGCCGGTCCGGATAGGCGAGCGCATTGACCTCGCTCTTCATGACCGTGGCGCCGACAGCATGGGTGACGGTGGTCATGGTGCGGCCACCGCCACCACCGCCGCCACCGCTGTAACCGCCGCCGCGCGGCGAGGAGGAGCTGCGCGGCGCATTGGCGCGCTTCGTCTTCGGTGCGCCCGATGAAACCGACTTCGCCCGTCCCGACAGCTTCAGGCGGTGGACCTTGCCGATAACGGCATTGCGGCTGACGCCGCCGAGCTGCGCGGCAATCTGGCTGGCGCTCAAGCCGTCGGCCCAGAGTTTTTTCAACAGTTCCACGCGTTCGTCTGTCCAGCTCACTTGGCTCTCCATCTCTTGTCGTCTGCGCAGAATCCTCCTCCGTGGCTCGGTTTAATGAAAAAAAACCGGCACCGAACGCGATACTTGGGAGTTTACTCTGCGAGGTTGTCCCGCCTCGGCCGCAAACTACTATGGCCGCTGACTCGCTGACAAGAGTCGCCGCCAAATCGTGAATCTGATTTCACGGTTTTCAACAACTTGCGCTTTTGGCCCGATCGCGTTCGATCGGATTGCTTGGCCCGTCCTTGTGATTGACTGGAACGCGGTCAACTCCTAAAAACATGGGGCCGCCGGACCGGGCGGCTTTTTTCGTTTCAAACCCTTGGCAGGGACGCCACGATGACCGAACCATCACCGCTATTCGAGACCTATGCGCGCGCCGATATCGCGTTTGACCATGGCGAAGGCTCATGGATCGTCGATACGCGCGGCGAGCGATATCTCGATTTCGGCGGCGGCATTGCCGTCAGCGCACTCGGCCATGCCCATCCGCATCTCGTCGAAACGCTGCGCGAACAGGCCGGAAAGCTCTGGCACACGTCCAATCTCTATGAGGTTCCGGAACAACGCCGCCTTGCCAGGCGTCTCGTCGAGGCGACTTTCGCCGACAAGGTGTTCTTCACCAATTCCGGTGCGGAGGCGATGGAATGCGCGATCAAGACCGCGCGGCGTTACCATTATGCCGACGGCCATCCGGAGCGCTTCCGCATCATCACCTTCGAGGGCGCGTTCCACGGTCGTACGCTGGCGACCATCGCCGCCGGCGGGCAGCCGAAATATATCGAGGGCTTCGGGCCGAAGGTCGAGGGTTTCGACCAGGTGCCCTTCGACGACCTTGATGCGCTGAAGGCGGCGATCACCGGCGAGACCGCTGCGATCCTGATCGAGCCGATCCAGGGCGAAGGCGGCATCCGTCCGGTGCCGCTGCAGTTCCTGCGTGATCTGCGCACGGTCTGCGACGAAGAGGGACTGCTCCTGATCTTCGACGAGATCCAGTGCGGCATGGGCCGCACCGGCAAGCTTTTCGCGCATGAATGGGCGGGTATCGAACCCGATATCATGGCGGTCGCCAAGGCGATCGGCGGCGGTTTTCCGATGGGCGCCTGCCTCGCCACCGAGGAAGCCGCCAAGGGCATGATCCCGGGCGTTCACGGAACGACCTATGGCGGCAATCCGCTGGCCATGGCCGTCGGCAACGCCGTTCTCGATGTAATGCTTGCGGACGGTTTCCTCGAAGGTGTCCGCGACAAGGCGCTGCGGCTGAAGCAGGGGCTGGCCTCGATCGCCGACCGTCATCCCTACGTGATCGAGGAGGTGCGCGGCGAGGGGCTGATGCTGGGCCTCAAATGCGTGGTTCCCAACACCGCTCTTGTGAAAGAGCTTTACGCCAACCATATGCTGACCGTGCCGGCCGGCGATAACGTCGTGCGCATCCTGCCGCCGCTGACCTCGACCGACGAGGATATCCGCATCGCCCTGGAGCGCATCGAAAAGGCCGCCGCAAGCCTGTCCAGCGGACATGGCGGCCGTTGACCGCATTCCATCCCTTGATGAAAAGCAGATTTGGAACTGAGTTATGAGTGTTCGTCATTTTCTCGATATTGCCGCCGTTTCGGCCGGTGACCTGCGGGCCATTCTCGACAACGCCAAAACCCGCAAGAGCGCGCAGAAGGGCGGCACTGCCGGCTCGCCGCTTGCCGGCAAGGTGCTTGCGATGATTTTCGAGAAGCCGTCGACGCGGACCCGCGTCTCCTTCGATGTCGCCATGCGCCAGCTCGGCGGCGAGACGATCATGCTGACCGGCGCGGAAATGCAGCTTGGCCGCGACGAGACGATCGCCGACACCGCGCGGGTGCTGTCGCGCTATGTCGACATCATCATGATCCGCACCAAGGAACATGACCGCCTGCTCGAACTCGCTGACGCGGCGACGGTTCCCGTCATCAACGCGCTGACCGACGATACGCACCCCTGCCAGATCATGGCCGACGTGATGACCTACGAGGAACATCGCGGGCCGGTCGAGGGGCGGCGGATCGCGTGGTCGGGCGACGGCAACAACGTGCTCCATTCCTTCATCGAGGCGGCGCCGCAATTCGGCTTCGACCTGTCGGTCGCCGTGCCGGAGGGCAACGAGCCCCAGAGCCGCTACACCGACTGGGCGCGCTCGAAGGGCGCGAATGTGACGATCGGCCACGATCCGGAGGCCGCGGTCGACGGCGCCGATGCCGTCGTCACCGACACATGGGTGTCCATGGGACAGGAAGAAAAGGCCCGCGGCCACAACATCTTCATGCCCTATCAGGTCAACGAGCGGCTGATGGCGCATGCCAAGAATGACGCGCTGTTCATGCACTGCCTGCCCGCACACCGCGGCGAGGAGGTGACGGACGGCGTTATCGACGGTCCGCAATCCGTCGTCTTCGACGAGGCGGAGAACCGCCTGCATGCGCAAAAGGCGATCATTGCCTGGTGTCTCGGGTTGGAGGCGTCCCAATCGTGAGCGGACACTCTGCATTTGCCGGCATGAATGAAACCGACCCGATGGACGCGGTCGTTCCGTTCCGCGTCGACGCCCTCGATGCGCGCGGCCGCGCCGTGATGATCGGCCCGATGCTGGACGCCATTCTCGACCGGCACGACTATCCCGAACCCGTCGCCCGCCTGCTCGCAGAGATGATCGTGCTGACGGTGTTGCTCGGCACGTCGCTGAAATTCGAGGGCAAGTTCATCGCCCAGTGCCAGACGGACGGCCCGGTGTCGTTTCTCGTCGTCGATTTCGCGACGCCCGATGGCGTGCGCGCCTACGCCCGCTGGGATGAGGACGCGGTCAACGCGGCCGTGGAATCCGGATCGGCCGATCCCGCCGGTCTGCTCGGCAAGGGCGTTCTGGCGCTGACCGTCGATCAGGGCGAATACATGCAGCGCTACCAGGGCATCGTGGCGCTTGACGGGACCTCGCTGGAGGAGGTTGCGCGCAACTATTTCCGCCAGTCCGAACAGATCCCGACCGAGCTGCGTCTCGCGGTCGGCCGCCTGATCGTGCGCGGCGATGACGGCCAGAGCCACAATCACTGGCGCGCCGGCGGCATACTCGCCCAGTTCCTGCCCGACTCGCCGGAGCGCATGCGCCAGCCCGACCTGCATCCCGGCGAAGCGCCGGAAGGCACGGAACTGCACGACATCGAGGAGGATGACGCCTGGCTAGAGGTCAAGGCGTTGCTCGACACCGTCGCCGCCGACGAACTCGTCGACGACGCGGTGGGCGTTCATACGCTGCTCTACCGGCTTTTCCACGAGCGCGGCGTGACGGCGAACGAGCCGAGCCCCGTCCACGACCGCTGCACCTGTTCGCGTGAAAAGGTGGAGAACGTGCTGCGCTCCCTGTCTCCGGAAGAGCGCGCGGAATCCGTCGAGGACGGCAAGATCACCGTGAAGTGCGAGTTCTGCTCCACGGTCTACCGCTTTTCGCCGTCGGATTTCGACACCACCCACTGACGATTCTCAGCTCCTCCAGAAGCGTGGCAGGAACAGCACCAGGACGGTGAACAGTTCCAGCCGCCCGAGCAGCATGCCGAACGACAGGAGCCATTTGGCCGTGTCGTTCAGCGACTGGTAGGTGCTTGCCGGTCCGATGCGGTGACCGAGCCCCGGTCCGACATTCGAGATCGCCGACCCTGCCCCCGAAATCGCGGTCAGGAGATCGAGGCCGGTCAGCTGCAACGCGATCGACAACACGGCGAAGGCGGCGAGATAGAGGAAGATGAAGGTCGTCACCGCGAGCGGCACGCGGTTGTCGAGCGGCCTGCCGTTGAAGCGCTTGACGAACACGCCATGCGGATACAGCACCTTCACCAGCCGTTCGCGCACTTCCGCGAAAAGCACCTGGAACCGGAAGATCTTGATGCCGCAGGAGGTGGATCCGGCGCATCCGCCGATGAACATGATGATGAAGAAGAAGGCGATCGACTGCGCCCCCCACAGGCCGTAATCGGCCGAGGCGTAGCCGGTTCCGGTCATCACCGAGACCGTGTTGAACGCGGCCGCCCGGAAGGAGTCCGCTTCGCTCCGGAATCCCGCCTGCGAATGGTCGGCGACGATCCAGCCGGCAAGGATCATCAGCCCGATGACGGCGATGAATGCGCGCACCTGCTGGTCGCGCCACAATGCGACCGGACGGCCCTGCAGCACCTGCACATAGAGCAGGAACGGGATCGAACCGGCGATCATGAAGAGGATCGCGATCCATTCGATTGCCGGATCCTGATAGAAGCCGATCGACGCGTCGCGGGTCGAAAACCCGCCCGTCGCCACCGTTGTCATCGCGTGAATCAAGGCATCGTTCGGCCGCATTCCGGCGACGAGATAGGCGCCCGCGCAAAGCGCCGTGAAGGCGACGAAGACGAGCGTCATCGAGCCGGAGATCTGTGTCGCGCGCGGCAGGATCTTTTCCGGTGTCTCGAAGGCTTCCGCCTTGAACACCTGCATGCCGCCGATCTGCAGCATCGGCAGCACGGCAACGGCCATCACGATGATGCCGAGACCGCCCAGCCATTGCAGGATGGCGCGCCACAACAGGATGCCGGGCGGCGCATGATCGAGCCCGGTGATCACCGTCGCTCCCGTCGTCGTCAGCCCCGACATCGCCTCGAAAAAGGCATCCGTGTAGCTCGGCACGATCCCCGACCAGCGAAACGGCAGCGCGCCCGCCGTGACCAGCGCCAGCCAGACGACGACCGTCATCAGCATCGCCTGTCGCGTCGACAGGCTGCGCGGCATGCCGCGCGTCGCCGCATAGAAGGTGATGCCGACCAGGATGGTCGCCGCCGAAGATCCGGCGAAGACCTGCCAGTCCGGATTGCCGGCAACGGCGTCGACCAGTGCCGGGATCAGCATCGCCGCGCCAAGCGTCGTCAGCAGAATGCCCGTGACAAGGATGACCGGCCGCAGGTCGAGGACGGCGCTCAATTCAGTGTCCGTGCCGCGTCGGGCCTGTCGAGCGAGAAGGCCGGGATATGCGCCTCGAATCGCGTTCCGTCGTCGCGCCGCATGACGTAATGGCCGACCATTGTCCCCGACGGCGTGTTGAGCGGACAACCAGACGTGTACTGGTAGCTGTCGCCGGGCGTCAGCGTCGGAAATTCGCCGACCACGCCCGGTCCCTCGACCTCCTCGATCTGGCCGAGCGCATTGGTGATGCGCCAGTAGCGCGTTTCCAGCTGAACCGTGTGATCGGAGTTGTTGGCGATAACCACCGTATAGGCCCAGATATAGCGGTGCGCCTCCGGCTCGGACTGGTCATGCAGGTATTGCGGCTCGACAATGATCTCGATGCCGTCTGTCGTTTCACGGTACATGCGAGGAGATTTAGAGCGTTTCGGGCCGAAAGGGAATCGTTCCGGCGAAGGATAATTCTGCGAATCCGGGAAGGGATGCGCGGTCGGCTTTGCCGCGCGCACGCAGCCGTGAACGGGAAATGATCGTTTGTGGCATGACAGGACGCGCAGGCCGGCCTAAGCGTGGGAAAATCCGCAAGAGGGGAGATGGACATGCTTGACGGCGCCGTGCGCGCGAGGATCGAACCGGCGATAAACGGCTTGGCCCGCGCCATTGCGCGGACGGGCGTCTCGGCGAACGCGATCACCGTGCTTGCATGGGTGCTCGGTGTCGCGGCGGCCGGACTGATCGCCTGGCACGTCTATTTGGCGGGCATGATCGTCCTTCTGGCGAGCCGGCTCGCCGACGGTCTCGACGGCGCGGTCGCGCGCATCAACGGCAAGACCGATTTCGGCGGCTATCTCGACATCGTGCTCGATTTCGCGATCTACGGCGCTATTCCCGTCGGCTTCGCACTCGCCGATCCGGCTGCAAATGCGGTCGCTGCGGTGGTTCTCGTTTTTTCGTTCTACGTCAATGGCGCGAGCTTCCTTGCCTTCGCGATCATGGCCGAGAAGCACGGACTGTCGACCGACCAGCGCGGCGAGAAATCCTTCTTTTTCACCACCGGGCTCGCTGAAGCCACCGAGACGATCGCCGTCTTCGTTCTCGCCTGTTTGTTTCCCGGCTGGTTTCCCGTTCTGGCCTGTGTTTTTGCGGCGATTTGCCTTTATACGGCTCTGTCGCGCATTGTGGCGACCGCGCGCATTCTGCGCTGAACCGGACGGAAATGGACTGCGTTTTGGACGACAACGAGACCCTTATCGCGGAATTGACCGCGCTGCGGCGCAACCTGCATTGTGCGCCGGAAATATCCGGCGAGGAGGAGGAAACGGCGGCGCGCATGGCGCAGTGGCTGCACGACTGCGATGCGGACGACATTGTCACCGGATTGGGCGGCCACGGCGTCGTCGGCATATTCGACAGCGGCGAAGCTGGCCCGGCGATCCTGTTTCGCTGCGAGCTCGACGCACTTCCGATCCACGAAACCGGATCGCCCGCGTGGCGTTCCGGGATTGCAGGAAAGGGGCACATGTGCGGTCATGACGGCCACATGGCGGTCATCTGCGGTCTCGCCAGGCGGCTGCAGGCCCGGCGCCCTGCCAGGGGCCGCGTGGTTCTGCTCTTCCAGCCCGCCGAGGAAACCGGCGCCGGCGCGCGCGGGGTCGTCGAGGATGAGCGGTTCGCGTCCATCCGTCCCGACTTCGCCTTCGGTCTGCACAACCTGCCCGGCATGAAGCTTGGACAGGCGGCCATCCGCGAAGGGTCTTTGTGCTTCGCCTCGGAAGGCATGACGATCCACCTGACCGGGTGGACGTCGCATGCCGCCCATCCCGAGGACGGCAGAAGCCCGGCGGCCGCGATGACGGACCTCGTTACCCGGCTCCCGCGACTGCCCGAGACGCTCGGTATCGAGCCCGGCGATGCGCTGGTGACGCTGTCGCATGCGCGTCTGGGCGAACCGGCTTTCGGCATCTCGCCCGGAGAGGCCCGGGTCATGGCGACGTTGCGATCGCGAACGGACGCGCTTCAGGAAAAGCTGATGACGGCGGCGCGCGACATGGCGGTCGCCGCAGCAGAGGCGGCCGGACTGGGTATCGACATCGAGACGTCGGAGCGCTTCGCCGCCTGTTTCAACGATGCCGGCGCGACAGCGATGGTGCGCGACGCCTGCGCGCAGGCCGGTATCGCCTGCGCCGATATAGACGGCCCGTTCCGCTGGTCGGAGGATTTCGGTGTCTTCGGCAGCGTCTGCCCGTCCGCCTTCTTCGTGCTCGGCGCGGGCGAGGGCCACCCGCAACTGCACAATCCGGACTACGACTTTCCCGACGAGATCATCCCGGCCGGCCTTGCGATCTTCGAACAGATCGCAAGGGGGCAATGCGGCTAGTCAGCCCGCCTTCGCCAGCGCCCGGTCGAAATCGTCGAGCAGGTCGTCCGCGTCTTCCAGTCCGACCGAGAGGCGCAGCGTGCCGTCGGTGATGCCGAGTTCGGCACGCGCTTCCGGGGTGAGGTTCTTGTGCGTTGTCGTCGCCGGATGGGTGATCAGGCTCTTGGCGTCGCCGAGATTGTTGGAAATCTTGACGATATTCAGCGCGTTCTCGAAGGCGAAGGCTTCGGACTTGCCGCCCTTCAGTTCGAAACACACCAGCGTCGAGCCGCCCTTCATCTGCTTCGGGATGATGTTGGCCTGCGGGTGGTCCGGCCGGCCCGGATAGATCACGTGCTTGACCTCCGACCGCGTCGCCAGGAAATCGGCGATGCGCCCGGCATTCGCGGTCTGCGCGTGCACGCGCAGCGGCAGCGTCTCCAGCCCCTTCAGCATGACCCATGCGTTGAACGGGCTCATCGACGGGCCGGTATGGCGGTAATAGTCATGCAGGTTTTCGTCGATCCATTCCTCGCTTGCCAGCACCACGCCGCCGAGACAGCGCCCCTGTCCGTCGATATGCTTGGTGGTCGAATAGACGACGATGTCGACGCCGAGTTCCATCGGCTTCTGCAGGATCGGCGTCGCGAAGACATTGTCGATCACCACCTTGGCGCCGACGCTCCGCGCCACCGCGACGACATGCTCGATGTCGATCACTTCCAGCGTCGGATTGGTCGGGCTTTCGAAGAACAGGACCTTGGTGTTCTTTTTCACCGCCTGTTCCCAGGCGGCCGGGTCCGTGCCGTCGACCAGCGTCGTCTCCACGCCGTAGCGCGGCAGCAGGGTCTCGACGATCCAGCGGCAGGAGCCGAACAGCGCGCGCGCCGCCACGACATGGTCGCCGGCCTTCACCTGGCAGAGGATCGCCGCGGCGACGGCGGCCATGCCCGAGGCCGTGGAGCGCGCGGCCTCGGCGCCTTCCAGCATGCACATGCGCTGCTCGAACATCTCGTTGGTGGGATTGGCGTAGCGCGAATAGATAAAACCGCCCTCGTCACCCTTGAAGCGGGCTTCTGCGGCTTCCGCCGTGTCGTAGACGAAGCCCTGCGTCAGGAACATGGCTTCCGATGTCTCGCCGAACTGCGACCGCAACGTTCCGCCATGCACCATCTGCGTGGCGGCGCCGAATTTCGACCAATCAGAACCCATGAGCTGTCTCCAAATAAAAAACCGGTTCCGCGTCGCCGCAAAACCGGTTGACCCACGTCCCTTGACGTGTCGCGCGGCCTTTTAGCGAGTTGTTTTACGTGGCTGCAAGCCGACCGGCCAAATCACCACGAACGAAAGCTGTCCATAAGGCTTCGGGGCGCTTGCGTCAATAATCCTGCTCGGGAATGGTGCCGCTCGACAGTAAAGGGAGCGACACGTGACAACAGGGGGCATCCTGCCCGACAGCGCCATTGCCGCCTTGTTCGAGGCGAAAGCGCTCCGCGCCGAGCGCCCGCTCGATGCCGACCAGATTCAGCCGGCAAGCCTCGACCTGCGGCTTGGCGCCAAAGCCTATCGTGTGCGCGCCAGCTTCATGCCCGGCAAGGGCTGCACCGTGGTCGACAAGCTCGAGCAGTTGAAGCTGCACGAGATCGATCTCGCGCCGGGCGCGGTGCTCGAAACCGGCTGCGTCTACATCGTGCCGCTGCTGGAATCGCTGGCGCTGCCCGCCGGAATCGCGGCCTCGGCCAATCCGAAAAGTTCGACCGGCCGGCTCGACATCTTCACGCGCGTCATGACCGATCACGGTATCGAGTTCGACAAGATCCCGGCCGGCTACCATGGCCCGCTCTATCTGGAAGTGAGCCCGCGCACCTTCCCGATTGTCGTGCGCACCGGGTCGCGGCTGTCGCAGGTCCGCTTCCGCTCCGCCGACACGATCCTCGGCGCCGACGATCTTGCCGCGCTGCACGCCTCTGCAACGCTGGTCGCCGGCGACGATCCGATCATCACTCATGCCGGCATCGCCGTATCCGTCGACCTGTCCGGCGACGAGAATGGCCTGGTCGGTTATCGCGGCAAGCATCACACGGCGGTCGTCGATGTCGACAAGCGCGCCGCCCTTGAGGTGCTCGATTTCTGGGAGCCGCTGCATGTGCGCGGCCGCAAGGAACTGATCCTCGATCCCGACGAGTTCTATATCCTCGTCTCGCGCGAGGCGGTGCATGTGCCGCCGGACTATGCCGCCGAGATGACGCCGTTCGATCCGCTCGTCGGCGAGTTCCGCGTCCATTATGCCGGTTTCTTTGATCCCGGCTTCGGCCATACGGCCGCCGGTGGTTCGGGCAGCCGCGCGGTCCTCGAGGTGCGCAGCCACGAGGTGCCTTTCGTGCTCGAAGACGGTCAGACGGTCGGCCGCCTCGTCTATGAGCGCATGGAAAAGCGCCCCGACCGGCTCTATGGCGCCGATCTCAAGTCGAACTACCAAGCCCAGGGCCTGAAGCTTTCCAAGCATTTCCGGTCGTAGCAAGCCTCGATGATCGCTGCTCAGACGTGATGCATCTCGCCCGACGGGTCATGCGGCCTGTGCGGTGTCTTTTCCCACAGGAACGGCTCGGAGAAATACTGCCGGACCGCCCGCCAGCCGGCGAGTGCTCCGAGGAGCCAGTAGACAGGCATCAGCGGCAGCGTTTTCAGCGCCAGCGGCCGCAGGGGTCGGTCGATCGTGCGCAGGCCGAGTGCGGCATGCGCGGCAAAGGCGAGAAGAATGTTCGACCAGTCGAGCACGGCAAGCGCCGACCATGCGGCAGGCAGCGTTCCGCTGTAAAGGCTCCAGCCGCCGAGAACGGCGACGGTCAGCACCGTGAAGGGATAGAACAATGCGCAGGCGACGGTGCCCGCGAGCAGCAGGTGCATGATCGCCGCGCCGGGAAAACGCTTGACGGCCGGCCATGCGGCTGATCGGCGCGAATGCACGACCCAGGTCTGGATCCAGCCCTTGATCCATCGCGTCCGCTGGCGCAGCCACACCGCTGCCGCGTCCGGTGCGTCTTCCAGTGTCGGCCGGCTGATCAGCCCGACGCGATAGCCCTTGCGCCACAGCCGGAAGCCGAGATCGGCATCCTCGGTGACGTTGTACGGATCCCAGCTGCCGCAGTCCTCGATCGCCGCACGCCGGAAATGTGTCGACGTGCCGCCGAGCGGGACGGGCAGGCCATGCCGCGTCAGCAATTGCAGGATGCCGCGGAACAGCGCGGCATATTCGAGGTGGAAATGTGTTGTCAGCCAGTTGCGGCGCGGATTGGCGATGATCAGCGGCGCCTGCAATGCCCCGAGCGTCGCGTCGGACTGCCGGAAGACCTGCCAGGCTTCCTCGAGCTGGTCGGGATGCGGCCGGTCCTCGGCGTCGTAAAGCGTGATGAGCGAGCCGGTCGAAAACGGCAGGGCGAAATTCAGCGCCTTCGGCTTGGTTTGCGGGCCGATCAGCGGCACGGTGACGATCTCGAAGCGCCGGTCGAGCCGTTCCCTGGCCAGCGCGGCCAATGTCTCGCGGTCGCCTTCCTCACAGACCAGCTTGATTTCCAGCTTCGCGCGCGGCCATCGCAGCGCCTTCAGCGCCGTGATCAAATCCGCGACGACGGGCGCTTCCCTGTGCAGCGCGACGACGACCGAATAGAGCGGCCGCTCGCTATTGGCGAAGCGCATCAGCGGGGTCGGCGGCAGAAAACGATATGTTGCCGCTGCGAAAAGCCGCAGCGTGACGGTCGCCAGGAAAAACAGCGTCACCGCACCATGCAGCGCCAGCAGCGTTGCGGCGGGCGCGACGGCAAGTCCTCCGGCGAGCCCGGTGACGACGCCGGCGGTCATGAAACCGTGCCACGCGCCCGCGCCGTGCTTGGCCGAAAACCACGGATTTTCAGTTGCAAGCCGGTTGCAGGCGTCATGGCCGAGTTTGCGGCGGATTTGCCGGGCGAGCGCGGCGCGGAGCCCCGACGGCGCGGTGATCGCGATGTCCGGAGATTTCCCGATTCTGGCGCGGAAAAGGTCGGTCCCGATGCCCGGCCGGTCGGGTGTCGGCGCGAAAAGCGGTCGAACGCTGCCGTCGTGCAACCGGCACCAGGCGGCTTGTCGTGAAAGTGCTTCTCCACCGGCCTCGTTTTCGCCGGTCAACACTTCGGCGATCGATGTCGGTTCGACGAAGGCCACGCCGGCGTGGTTGGCGAGCGAACGGTAATAGGCGTCCTCGCTGACGAGGCCGTGGGCAAGCAGTTCGGCTGCGCCGCTTGTCCCGTTGCGGATCGCATGGCGGCTCGCCCTGGAAAGGAACAGGCGCGGAAAGGCGTCGGCGGCAAGAAAAGCGATCGACGGGCAGATCCGGTTCTCGTTGGCCGCATCGGCCGGTGCGTCCCGGATCGTTCGCGAAAGCGCGCGTGCCCGGTCGAGCCGTGTCGTCACCGGCTCGTGGCGCGGCATAGCGCCGGGGCGCGGCCCCGCGGAAATGGGCTCCTGAACCGGAATGACTGCCCCCATAACTCGTCAACATACAGACAAACAAGTTCCCACAAGCAATAGTATTGCGAATCGGCAGTATTGCAAGCATTCGTTGTATCGGCGGCCGGGCGCTTCATTTCGTTCTGGAACCGGAACGGCGCATCGGCTAATCGGAAACATGGTTTTTCTGAACACATCCGGATCGAAGGCGGGCATCCTTTTCACGCTTGCCGCCCTGTTGATTGCCGCCGCTCCGTGCCGGGCGGGCGACGCGCCGCGCCTGTCGGATCCCAGCGACCGCATCGCGCGTCCCGACCTGTCCGGTCTGGTTCGGATGCGCTTTCTGACGTCGCTCGATTTCCCGCCTTTCAACTTCGCCGATCCGGACCGCAAGCCGGCCGGGTTCAATGTCGAGATCACGCGCGCGCTGTGCGACGAACTCGGTATCGAGTCCAAATGCGAAATCCAGGCGATGCCCTGGGAGGAACTCGATCCCGCGCTTGACGGGTTGCGTGGCGAGGCGATCATCGCGGGTCACGGCATCACCGCGAAACTGCGCGAGGCACGCGCGGTCAGTCTGCCCTATTTCCGCTTTCCGGCCCGGTTCGTGGCGAAGCGCGACTTTGCCGTCGACACCACGGACATGACCGCGCTCGCCAAGGGAAAGAATGTCGCCGTCGTCAGCGGCAGCGCCCACGAGGCGATGCTGAAAGCCTGGTTCCCCGACGCCGTTCCGGTCGAACGCGCCGATGCCGCCGAAACCTATGCCGCCCTGACGGACGGGGATGCCGATCTCATCTTCGGCGATGGAGTCGCGCTTTCCTTCTGGCTCGCTTCACCCGATGCGGCGTCCTGCTGCGGTTTCATCTCCGGGCCCTTTTTCTCCGATCATTTTCTCGGGGCCGGCATGGTCATCGTGATGCGCAAGGACGGGCACCGCGTCATCACGGCGATCGATGCCGCGCTCGGCGCGCTGGAGGAAAAGGGCGTTTATCAGGAAATCTTCGAGCGCTACTTCCCGCTCGATCCCTTCGCGGAGGGGCCGGGGTCTCCGGCGTCAAAGCCGGGTGAAGGGAAGGCGGAGCGCCCAGAGCAGTCCGGCTGATTTCGGGCCGCGAAATTCCTTCAGGCCGATTTCCATCCCGTCATGGCCGAGTTTCGGCTGGGCGTTGTAGGTCTGGAAGAGCCGATCCCAGAACGGGAAGTTGAAGCCGTAGTTGGAATTCGTTTCGCGCGGCGTCGACGAATGGTGCACGCGGTGCATGTCGGGTGTCACGATCACCATGCGCAACAACCGGTCTACCGATTGCGGCAGGTTGATGTTGGAATGGTTGAACATCGCGGTGCCGTTGAGCACGATCTCGAAGACGAGCACGGAGGCCACCGGCGCGCCCAGCGCGATGATGATGCCCGCCTTCCAGAACATCGACAGCACGATCTCGATCGGATGGAACCGCAACGCCGTCGTCACGTCGAAGCCGTTGTCGGCATGGTGCATGCGGTGGATGCGCCACAGCAGCGGGATCTTGTGGCTGACGACATGCTCCAGCCACACTGCGAAATCGAGGATGACGAAGGAAGCGATGCCGGCGACGACCGGCGCAATGCCGAGCGCCGGAAACAATCCGAGGCCCTGATCTTGCGCATAGATCGCCGTGCCGACTGCGGCCGCCGGAAAGATGATCCGAAGGCAGATCGACGACAGCACAACCATCGACAGATTGGTGAACCAGCGCTTCGATTTCATCGCGCCGCGCATTTCGTCTCGTTCGAGGCGCGGCGACCACAATTCGTAACCGGCCATCGCGGCGAAGATGATCAGAAAGGCGGCGAGCCTTATTGTCGCTTCGGAGATTTCCATTGTGCCTCAGCGCATGACGATTGTGCACTGGCCCGTTACATGCCGGGCCAGGCGCGTCACTGGCAATTCACTTTCATGTCAGGGCAGGCGGAAACGCGCCCGCGCCGATCGCTCGATCGCCGCGGAGACGAGGTTGTCGAGTTCGAGTTCGTCGCGCAGGATCTGCAGGAAGCGCAGTTCCTCCTGCGAGGCATGCAGGTCGGCGGACGCGATCTCGATCGCCACGGCATAGGCCGTGTCGTAGAGCCGGTCGGGCAGGCTCGCCTTGACCATGCCGAGGATCTGGTCGATGCCCGACGGCTCGTTGAGGATCTCCGTGCAGCGGTTTGCCGTCTCGACGAGATGGTCGCGCGAATAACCTTCGAAGACCGGCAGCGTGTCGACCACGTTTCCGATCCGGGAGAGTTCGCGCTCGGAAAGGGCGGAGTCGGCGGCCGCCATCGTTACCATGATGAAGACCAGTGCTTCTTGTTGTGAAATCGCGCTCATGAAAGCCCTCTTGCCGTGTTCGCAGCGAACGTAGTGTTGCGCGCTTGGCTTCGCAAGCGCGAGACGGTAAAGGCTGGCGGACAAATGGCGCGCCGATGCGACGGCGGGCCGCCTTCCGCAATATCCGACGACCAGGACCTGAAGAAATGAGCGCCAATCCGGCCTTGCCCGCCCTCGATCTGACACCCGATCTGCTGGAGGCCGCCGCGAAAACGAAAGCCTGGCCGTTCGAGGAAGCGCGCAAGATCGTCAAGCGCTACGAGAAGACTGGTTTTCCGGACGTCGTCCTGTTCGAGACCGGCTACGGCCCGTCCGGCCTGCCGCATATCGGCACCTTCGGCGAAGTGGCCCGCACGACCATGGTGCGCACCGCTTTCCGCGTGCTGACCGGGGACAAGGTCGCGACCAAGCTGCTGTGCTTCTCCGACGACATGGACGGCATGCGCAAGATCCCGGACAACGTGCCGGACAGGTCCTTCCTCGAGCCGCATCTGCACAAACCGCTGACCGTCGTGCCGAACCCGTTCGGCGGCGACTTCGAGAGCTTCGGCCATCACAACAATGCGATGCTGCGCCGCTTCCTCGACACGTTCGGTTTCGACTACGAATTCGCCAGCGCCACCGATTACTACAAGTCCGGCCGCTTCGACGAGATTCTGCTGCGCGTCGCCGAGCGCTATGACGACGTCATGGCGATCATGCTGCCGACACTGGGCGAGGAGCGCCGCGCCACCTATTCGGCATTCCTGCCGATCTCGCCGAAGACCGGCCGCGTCCTCTACGTGCCGATGAAGGCCGTCGACGCCAAGGCGGGCACGGTGACCTATGTCGACGAGGACGGCGAGGACGTGACGCAGTCGATCACCGGCGGCCAGGTCAAGCTCCAGTGGAAGCCGGATTTCGGCGCCCGCTGGGCGGCGCTCGGCGTCGATTTCGAGATGTTCGGCAAGGATCATGGCCCCAACATGCCGGTCTATGACCGCATCTGTTCGGCGCTCGGCGGCCGTCCGCCGGAGCATTACGTCTACGAACTTTTCCTCGACCAGAACGGCGAGAAGATCTCCAAGTCGAAGGGCAACGGCCTGACCATCGACGAATGGCTGACCTACGCCCCGACCGAAAGCCTCGCGCTCTACATGTTCCAGAAGCCGCGTACCGCCAAGCGGCTCTATTTCGACGTCATCCCGAAGGCCGTCGACGAGTATTTCACCTTCCTTGCCGCCTTCGAGCGTCAGGACTGGGCGTCGCGGCTGAACAATCCCGTCTGGCACATCCATTCCGGCAAGCCGCCGGCGGCCGACATGCCGGTGCCGTTCGCGATGCTGCTCAATCTCGTCAGCGCGTCCAATGCGCATGACAAGGCGGTGCTGTGGGGTTTCATCTCGCGCTATGCCCCGGGCGTCACCGCCGGGACCCATCCCAAGCTCGACGAGCTGGTCGGCTATGCGATCCGCTATTTCGACGACTTCGTGAAGCCGAACAAGAAATTCCGCGCCCCCGACGATGTCGAGCGCGAGGCGCTGGCGAAACTTGCCGCCTCTCTCGACATATTGCCGGACGATGCCGACGGCGCGGCGATCCAGGATGCCGCGCTCGACGTGGCGCGCGGCTTCGAGCGTTACCAGGATCCGTCGAAGACCGGCCCGGACGGCGGCCCGGCGGTCACCGGCGACTGGTTCCAGATGCTCTACCAGGTGCTGCTCGGCCAGGAACGCGGCCCGCGCTTCGGTTCCTTCGTCGCGCTCTACGGCCTGAACGAGACGGTCGCGCTCATCAACAAGGCGCTCGCCGGCGAACTCGCCTGATCCGGATTACTGGCTGGCCCACACGATGCGGGCCATCCACTCGATCTCGCCCGCCGGGAAGGTCCTCGGCGGGTGGGCCGGATTGGCCGATTCCAGCTCGACGACCAGCGAGGTCATGCGCAAAAGCGTCTTCGCCATCACCTCACCGTCGCGTGTCTTGACGACGACCCGGTCGCCGCGCCGCACCTGCGCGGTCGGCGAGACGATGACGATGTCGCCTTCGCGATAGAGCGGCAGCATCGAGTCGCCGGTGATCTCCAGCGCGTAGGCGCCTTCGTCGAGATCGGTTCCCGGAAAGGCGACCGTGTCCCAGCCCTGTCCGGCCGGAAAGCCGGCATCGTCGAAATAGCCGCCGGCGCCTGCCTGCGCCATGCCGATCAGCGGCACTTCGCGCAAGGGCACCGTGCTCATGCGGGAGAGCGGCACCACCTTGTCGCTGACGGCAGGTGCCTCGCCCTGCACCAGCGCCATGAACGCGTCGAGCGAGGAGCCTGTCGCTTCCATGATCTTCGCCAGCGATTCCGTCGACGGCCAGCGCGGCCGTCCGTCGGCGGCAAACCGCTTCGACTTGTTGAAGGTCGTCGAATCGAGTCCGGCGCGTTTGGCCAGGCCCGATGCCGACAGGTCATTGCGTTCGGCGAGCGCGTCGATGGCGGCCCAGATGCGTTTGTGGGAGAGCATGGCGCTTCCTGATGATATTCAGGAATAAATACCTCTGGTCGCCGCTTCCCACAAGGGCACAATGCGCGAACGCGCCGTTAATCCGCAGATGCAGCGAAGGGTTTGCGCCCGGTTGCAAGCGCCCGGTCGAGATATTCGGCGCGGTTTCGCGCTATAATCACCGAACCCTGGGTTCGAGGAGCGGTTTGCCCATCATGTCCAAGCCCCCGATATTGGAAGAGGTCGATCTGTCCCTGGCGCTGGCCGGGTCGGAAGGCCACGACATCAACCATGCCAGCCGGGCGCGCATCCAGTATCTGTGCAATCAGCATCAGGCGCTGCTGACGCAGATCCAGTTCGCCGACGCCAAGGCGGTCGCGCTGATGACGCTGCTCGGCCTGATCGCCCTGCGCGGGCCGATCGAGATGCATTCCACCGGCGAGGATCCGGTCTTGCGCTACGTATTTCTCGTGCTCAGCGCGACAGCGGTGTTCTGCTGCTTCTGGGCGGTGTTCCCGCGCTATCCGTCCGCGCGGATGCGACGCGACATGATCGGTTTCGACCGCTGGTCATGGCCGTCGCTTGCCGCCGATACGCTCGATCCTGCCGCCTACGCGAAATTCATGCAGACCGCGGAAATCTCGCAACTCGTCCAGTCGCTGTCCGTCAGCAATGCCGCGGTCGCCCGCGTGTTGCTGCGCAAATACACGGCGCTGCGCGTCGCCTTCGTCTTCTCGATCGCGGTGCTGGCGATCGTCTGCGTCCGGCTTGCCGGCATGGCGTGACCATCAGCCGATTGTCTCTGCGAGCTTCTCCAGGATCGCCGTCCAGCCGCCCTTGTGGTTGTCGCGCGATTCCTCGGTCGCGAATTTCACATGCGTCAGTTCCACCTCCGTTGCGCCGCCGTCGACGGGCTTGAAGGCGAGGGTCACGGTGGAGCCATCGACCGAATAGGGCGATTCCCAGGTGAAGACGATGCGGTGATGCGGCTTCACTTCGAGATAGGTGCCGGCATGGGGAATTTCGGTGTCCCCGGCCGCCATCACGATCGAGAACCGGCCGCCCTCGCGTCCGTCGGTTTCCGCCTTCGGCACGGTCATGTCGGGTCCGGGCGCCATGAACTTCGCCAGCATCCGGGCATCCAGCCATGCGTTGAACACGGCTTCAACCGGGGCCGGGATCGTCTTTGTTACCGTCAGGGACAGGTCGCTCATCACGCGTAACTCCTTTTGCAATCACTTCGCCAAGGCGCTCCAATCGCAGGTCCCAGATCGAACGCAGTTGTCCGAACCAGGCGTCGACAGCGCGCACCGGATCGAGATCGGCCTCGATCAGGTGGACCCTGCCGATGGTTCTGCGCGTGACGAGATGCGCTGACTCCAGCACCTTGATGTGCTTGGAGATCGCGTTCAGCGACATGTCGTAGCGCCCGGCCAGTTCGGTCACCCGAAGCGGTCCTTCCTGCACCAGCGTGGTCAGGATCGACCGTCGGGTTGCATCGCTGACCGCTTTCAGAACCTCAGAAAGCCGTTGTTCCTGCAATTGTTCACCCATTTGGTTGAATATCGTTTTGCGCTCTAATTGTCAACTGCTTGGTTGAATATTGGATTCGCGCCGCGGCGGCAAGCGCGCCATATGATCGCTTGACATTGCAGCGCACAACGCCGATATGCGCAGTGTGAAAGCGATCTGGCTGCCGCGTGAGCAGCCCGCACCATCCAAAGCGAAATGTTGTTCGCCCGGTGCAAAGCGCGTTTCCTCCCGGCTGCGATCCTCGCGCCGGTATTCTCCCACAAGTTCCCATTTCACGCGGGGTGCTGACGATCCGCTGATCCGCAGGACAATTCAGTCCCGGAGAGCAGTCGGGTCGCAAACCTCATGACGCGCCGATCCGCATATGGCGGAGGGGACGCGTATGTTTTCGCATGCATGCGGGCTATTCCCGTGCGCCAATGCCACGAAAGGCATGACTATTGACTGATTTTTCCACCCTCGGTCTTTCCGACCGTATTCTCCAGTCCGTTGCTGCGTCCGGTTATGACACGCCGACGCCGATCCAGAAGGCCGCGATTCCCGCGGTGCTGGAAGGACATGACATCATGGGCCTCGCCCAGACCGGCACCGGCAAGACGGCCGCTTTCGGCCTGCCGCTGATCGAAAAGCTTCTCGCCAATCCGCAGCGGCCCTATCCCAAGAGCTGCCGCGTTCTGATTCTTGCGCCGACGCGTGAACTGGCCAACCAGATTACGACCAGCCTGCGCGGCTTCATGAAGAAGACCCCGCTCAAGATCGCGACCGTCGTCGGCGGCCAGTCGATCAATGTCCAGATCCGTGATCTTGGCCAGGGCAAGGACATCCTTGTCGCGACGCCCGGCCGTCTCCTCGACCTGATGGAACGCCGCGCCGTCATTCTGGCGCAGACCCATTTCCTCGTCCTCGACGAGGCCGACCAGATGCTCGATCTCGGCTTCATCCATTCGCTGCGCAAGATCGCGAAGGCTATTCCCGCCGAGCGCCAGACGCTGCTCTTCTCGGCCACCATGCCGAAGGAGATCGCCGATCTCTCCAGGACATTCCTGAAAGACCCGGTTCGCATCGAGGTTTCGCCGCCCGGCAAGGCGGCCGACAAGGTCGCGCAGTCGGTGCATTTCATCGGCCAGCGCGCCAAGGCGGACCTGCTCAAGAAATGCCTCGGCGAGCGCCCCGGGGATCTGTCGCTTGTCTTCGCGCGCACCAAGCACGGCGCCGAGAAGCTGATGCATCACCTCGTGGCCAGCGGCTTTTCCGCCGCCTCGATCCACGGCAACAAGAGCCAGGGCCAGCGCGACCGCGCCATCCGCGATTTTCGCAGCGGTGCGACCCGCGTCCTCGTGGCGACTGATGTCGCCGCGCGCGGCATCGACATTCCGGGCGTCAGCCATGTCTACAATTTCGACATGCCGCAGGTTGCCGAAAGCTATGTCCACCGGATCGGCCGCACCGCGCGCGCCGGCGCCGAGGGGCTTGCCGTTTCCTTCTGCTCGCCGGAGGAAACCAAGATGCTGCGCGACATCGAACGCCTGACCAACGTGCCAATCGAGGTGGCAAGCGGCGAACATCCGGGCTTCGGCCACGGCGTGCGCAAGGATGCCAAGCCCAATCGCGGACCGCGTGGAAACCGTAATGGCCAGGGCGGAAAGCCGCGTGAAGAACGGAGTGCGGATAACGAGAACCGTGGCCGTCCCAATCGCGGCAAGCGTCCCCAGGGCCAGCAGGCCGAACAGGGTGCCGGAACGCCGTCGCGTCCCGCCAGCCGTCCGAGCTGGCGCAGGAACCGCAAGAGCCGCGCCGCCTGATCCTTACGATCGCGCGTCGGCGATCACAGCCAGACAATCCCCGGCCTTTACCAGGCCGGGGAAATGCCGTGCCGTCATCAGGCCGCCGCGTTTCGCGCGGTACTGCGTCGGCGCCACGCCGGTCCTGTCGACCGACCATATCCTCGCAAGGCAATCGCCCTTTTTGACCGTATCGCCGAGATCGGCGCACGGCTCGATCATGCCGTCATGCGTCGCGAAGACGAAACAGTCGTCGTCCGGCATGTCCAGATAGACGCTTTTGCCGATCTCCGGCTTGCCTTTCAGAATTCCGGCATGGATCAGCACGTTGCGCAGCCCCTTGCGTGCGATCGCGATGCTCTTCGCCGTCGCCGAGCCGCCGCCGCCGAGTTCGGTTGTGACGAACACCTTGCCCTGCTCCTCGACCGCCGTGTCGTACATCCCGACATTGTCGATCTCTCGCATCATCATCGAATAGGGCGCGTTGAACGCCTCCATGGCGGCGACGCAGGCATGTTGCTGCATCGAGTCATCGAGAATATGCGCCGCGGCGAAAGGCAGGAAATCGAGCGTCTTGCCGCCGGAATGGAAGTCGAGAACGATGTCGGCATGCGGCACCAGCACCGTGTTGAAATAGTCGGCGATCTTCTGCGTCACCGTGCCGTCCGGCTTGCCCGGGAAGATCCGGTTGAGATTGCCCTTGTCGATCGGCGAGGTGCGCGTCCCGGCGCGGAAAGCCGGATAGTTGAAGAACGGGACGATGATCACCCGGCCCGTGACGTCGCCGGCATTCAGCGTCGCCGCCAGTTCCTGCAGCGCCACCGGCCCCTCATATTCGTCGCCGTGATTGGCGCCGGTCGCAAGCGCCGTCGGCCCGTCGCCGTTCTTGATGACGGTAATCGGGATCATCACCGATCCCCAGGCGGAATCGTCGCGGCTGTAGGGCAGGCGCAGAAAGCCGTGATGCACGCCGTCGTCGTCGAACGGGATGGTCGGCCGAATCGGATTGGTCGTCACGGTCTCAGTCCTTCACGAACAGTTTGCGCGGCGTGTTGCAGAAACACTCGACGCCGGTCTCTGTGATCAGGATCGGTTCGGTGATCTCCAGCCCTCCGTCGTCGAGCCAGATCGCCGGC
Source organism: Oricola nitratireducens (assembly GCF_014904745.1). Classification (GTDB taxonomy): domain Bacteria; phylum Pseudomonadota; class Alphaproteobacteria; order Rhizobiales; family Rhizobiaceae; genus Oricola; species Oricola nitratireducens. Next base: position 44,281 of record NZ_JACZCS010000032.1, on the reverse strand, counting down.
ATGAAGTGGAAGGTCATGCCGGGCCTCAGTTCGGTCTTGTCGCCGCGCCGGAACGACATGGTGCGCTCGCCCCAGTCGGGCGGGTAGGACAGGCCGATGGAATAGCCGCAGCGATTGTCCTTGACGAAACCGAACTTGTTCAGCGTCGCGTTGAAGGCATTGGCGATGTCCTCGCAGCGGTTTCCCGGCTTGGCCTGCTCCAAACCGGCCTCGACGGATTCCAGCACGGCCTTTTCCGCATCGAGATATTTCTGCGGCGGCTTGCCGATGAACAGCGTGCGCGATTGCGGGCAGTGGTAGCGCCGGTGCACCCCGGCGATCTCGAAGAAGGTGCTTTCGTTGTCCTGCAACGGATAATCGTCCCAGGTCAGGTGCGGCGCGGTCGCGTCCATGCCCGACGGCGCCATCGGCACGATCGCCGGATAGTCGCCCCAATGGCCGTCCGCTCCGGTGATCGCGGTGTGGTAGATTTCCGCGACCAGCTTGTTCTTTGGCAGGCCGGGCTCGGCCTTTTCCACCACGGTCAGGTGCATCTGTTCGACGATCCGCGCGGCGCGGCGCATATATTCGATCTCGGTCGGGCTTTTCACCGCGCGCTGCCAGTTCACCAGGCCCGTCACGTCGACGATCTCGGCTTCCGGCAGGCCCCTGGTCAGCGACAGGTGGGCGGCGGCGGAATAATAGTAGTTGTCGAGTTCGACACCGACCCGCGACGTATCCCAGCCGCGCTGCTTGATCAGGCCGGCAAGTGTCTCCATCGGGTGCATTGCCGGGTTCTGGACGTAGATGTCGTCGTAACCGACGATGTTCTCGTCGGCCATGGTCACCGTGCGCCGTGCGCCGAGCGCATCGATGCCGCGGCCCCACCAGACCGGCTCGCCCTCCATGCCGAGCAGCACCGCCTGGTGCGTGTAGAACGACCAGCCGTCATAGCCGGTCAGCCAGCCCATGTTGGAAGGATCGGAAACGACCAGGAGATCGAGGCCCTTGTCGGCCATGGCGCTGCGCGTTCGCCGGATGCGCAACTGGTATTCCTCCGGCGTGAAATCGCGTCTCGGTTCGGCCATGCCCCACTCCTTGGACGGCGGTAAAGGTTCCGCAAGCAAACAGGCGACAGCGCGCGCAACTCGTCAAGATAATTTTCCGCGCCGCAACTTGCCGCGATTATTGACGAATTTCGCGCCCGCGCTTGTCGCCCGGCGGCATCGGAGCGTATGAATCCCGACGAAACCATGTGCCGGTAGCGGCAGGCGAGGCGGGACAAATCATGCTCAAGCTCGACGACAGGGACATCAGCATCCTCTCGATCCTGTCGCGCGAGGGGCGGATTTCGAAGACCGATCTCGCGCGCCGCATCAATCTCTCTCCGACGCCCTGCTGGGAGCGCCTCAAGCGCCTCGAGGATGCCGGCGTCATCCAGGGCTATCGCGCCGAGATTTCCCTGAAATCCGTTGCGTCTCATGTGGTTGTGTTCGTTGTCGTCGAACTCGAGAACCACCGCGCCGAGGCGTTCCAGGCCTTCGAAAAGGCGGTCGCCCATTATGACGAGATCGTCGCCTGCTGGGCGCTTGGCGGCGGTTACGACTACCTGATGCAGGTCGTCGCCCGCGACATCGATTCCTACCAGCGGCTGATGGACACGCTGCTCGAACGCAAGGCCGCCATGGCGCGCTACTTCACCTATATCGTCACCAAGGACATCAAGTCCGGCGGCCTCCCGCTCGCCGCGCTTCTGGGAAGCGCGGAGTAAGATCCGCTGTTTTGCGGCCGATAAAAAGAAAGATCCTCTCCCTGTATCAGGACCTTCGGAGGCATCCTCGCCGGAGCCCCTGCTAGCCTCGCAGTATTCGCCCCCTGCCAGAGGAGATGCGCCATGGTCCGCGCCGCCATACGCCACGACGCCCGCCAGGATACGCCGGTCGGTCTCGCCGACCGCCGCCTGATGCGGTCGCTCGCCTATGTCGGCGGGCGCTGGACCGCAGCCGATGACGCCGCTTTCCTGCCGGTCACCGATCCGGCCGATGGCACATGGATCGGCGAAGTCGCGCGGATCGGTCGTCAAGGCAGTATCGCCGCCGTCGATGCCGCCGACGCGGCGTTTCACGCCTGGGCCCGGATGCTGCCGCAGGAGCGGTCGGCGATCCTCAGGCGCTGGTACGACTTGATGCTTGCCAACCGCGAGGACCTCGCCGTCATCATGACGCGCGAGCAGGGCAAGCCGATTTCGGAATCGCGCGGCGAAATCGACTACGCAGCCTCCTTCATCGAGTTCTATGCCGAGGAGGCGAAACGCCCGAACATCGAGAGCGTGACCTCGCATCTGCACGACGCCGAGGTGGAGGTCTGGCGCGAGCCCGTCGGCGTCGCCGCGCTCGTCACGCCGTGGAACTTCCCCTGCGCCATGATTACCCGCAAGGCGGGCGCGGCGCTCGCCGCCGGCTGCACCGTCGTCGTGCATCCTTCCATCACGACGCCGTTCTCCGCGCTCGCGCTGGCGGAACTCGGCGAACGCGCCGGCCTGCCCGCCGGCGTGTTCAATGTCGTCACCGGCGACGCGCCCGAGATCGTCGGCGCATGGATGGCCGACAAGCGCGTGCGCGCGCTGTCCTTCACCGGCTCGACCGAGGTCGGCAAGCTCCTCTACCGCCAGGGTGCCGACACCGTGAAACGGCTGGTGCTGGAGCTCGGCGGCCACGCGCCCTTCATCGTCTTCGCCGATGCCGATCTCGACCAGGCGGTCGACGAGGCGATCAAGGCGAAATTCGCCACCTCCGGGCAGGACTGCCTGGGCGCCAACCGCTTCTTCGTCGAGCGCCCCGTCTATGACGCCTTCTGCAAGGCGTTCGCCGAGCGCACGGCCAGGCTTTCCGTCGGCTTCGGCATGGACGATCCCGATATCGGCCCGCTGATGAACGAAGGCGCCGTCGCCAAGCAGGAAGACCACGTCACCGACGCGCTGAAGAAAGGCGCGAAGCGTCTCGTCGGCGGCAAGCGCCATCCCGCCGGCGACCTGTTCTTCCAGCCGACCGTGTTGGCGGATGTGCCCGCCGACGCGTTGATCATGCGCGAGGAGACCTTCGGCCCCGTCGCGGCCATCGCGCCGTTCGACACCGAGGAGGAGGCGCTCACCCGCGCCAACGATACCGAATACGGTCTCGTCGCCTATCTGCACACGCTGGATCCGCGCCGCATCTACCGCGCCTCGCGCGCGCTTGCCTTCGGCATGGTCGCCGTCAACCGCACCAAGGTCACCGGTGCGCCGATTCCCTTCGGCGGCATGAAACAGTCCGGGCTGGAGCGCGAGGGGTCGCGTTTGGGTCTCGAGGCCTTTACGGACGTCAAATATCTGTGCCGCGACTGGGCCTGAAAACTCGAACCTGAAAGGAAAATCCGCCAATGTTGAGAAACGATCCGCTCGAGCAGTGGGACCGCGAGCACTTCTTCCACCCGTCCACCCATCTCGCCCAGTTCGCGCGCGGCGAGTTGCCGGAGCGCATCGTCACCGGCGGCAAGGGGGTCTTTATCGAGGACCGCGACGGCAACCGCCTGCTCGACGGCTTCGCCGGGCTCTATTGCGTCAATATCGGCTACGGCCGCCAGGAGGTCGCCGAGGCGATCGCCAAACAGGCGAAGGAACTCGCCTATTACCACGCCTATGTCGGCCACGGCACGGAAGCCTCGATCACGCTGTCGAAAATGGTCATCGACCGCGCGCCGTCGAACATGTCCCGCATCTATTACGGCCTCGGCGGCTCCGACGCCAACGAGACCAATGTCAAGCTGGTCTGGTATTACAACAACGTCCTCGGCCGGCCGGAGAAGAAGAAGATCATCTCGCGCTGGCGCGGCTATCACGGCTCCGGCCTGATGACCGGCTCGCTGACCGGCCTCGGCCTGTTCCACAAGCAGTTCGACCTGCCGCTGCCGCAGGTGCTGCACACCGAGGCGCCCTATTATTTCCGCCGCAAGGACGCCGGCCAGAGCGAGGAGGAATTCTCCGCCCATTGCGCCGCCGAGCTGGAAGCCCTGATCGAGCGCGAGGGCGCCGACACGATCGCCGCCTTCATCGGCGAGCCGGTGCTCGGCACCGGCGGCATCGTGCCGCCGCCGGCCGGTTACTGGGAAAAGATCCAGGCGGTGCTGAAGAAGCACGACATCCTGCTGATCGCCGACGAGGTCGTCACCGGCTTCGGCCGTCTCGGCACGATGTTCGGCTCCGTCCATTGCGGCATCGAACCGGATATCATCACCATCGCCAAGGGGCTGACCTCGGCTTACGCGCCGCTGTCCGGCTCGATCATTTCCGAGAAGGTCTGGAAGGTGCTGGAGGACGGCACCGACAAGTTCGGCGCCATCGGCCATGGCTGGACCTATTCCGCCCACCCGATCGGCGCGGCCGCCGCCGTCGCCAATCTCAAGGTCATCGACGACCTCGGCCTCGTGGAGAACGCCGGCACGGTCGGCGCCTATCTCAACGCGAAGATGGCGGAAGCGCTCGCCGGCCACCGCAATGTCGGCGACGTGCGCGGCGAGGGCATGCTCTGCGCCGTCGAGCTGGTCGAGGACAAGGCGTCGCGGACCTTCTTCGATCCGGGCAAGACTGTCGCCGCGAAAGCCGTCGCCGCCATGCTGAAACGCGGCGTCATCGCCCGCGCCATGCCGGAAGGTGACATCATCGGCTTCGCCCCGCCGCTCTGCCTGAGCCAGGACGAGGCGGACGTGATCGTCAAGGCGACGAAGGAAGCCGTGGAAGAAGTCTGCGCCGCGCTCTAGAGCCGGCGTTCGGGGAGGCGCGTCAGCGCCTCTCCGCGATGGCGAACCAGGCCAGCGCCGCCAGCGGCACGAGGCCGCCGAGAAGGCAGATCCCCGTCCAGCCGAAACGCTCCAGCACCGGGCTCGTCAGCGCCGAACCGATCGCGCCGCCGATAAAGAAGGTGGTCATGTAGGCGGAGTTGAGCCGGCTGCGGATCGCTTCGTCGAGCTGGAAGATCTCGCGCTGGCTCAGCACCATGTTGCCCTGGACGCCGAGGTCGATGACGATACCGGCCAGCACCAGCATCCAGAACGTGTTTTCACCGAACCATGCGAGCACGAAGCACAGGACGCCGAGACCGATCGACAGGATCGTTCCCGGCCGGATGTAGTTCCGGTCGGCAAGCCGCCCGGCGATCGGCGCGGCGAAGACGCCGGCGACGCCGGCAAGCGCGAACAGCGCGACCTGGCTCGACGAATAGCCCTGGCGCAGCAGGATGATCGGCGCGGCGGTCCAGAAGATCGAGAACGAACTGAACATGGCGGCCTGGTAGAGGCTGCGCCGGCGCAGCACCGGCTGCTCGACCATCAGCTTGCCGAGCGATCCGATCAGCGCATGATATTTGTGCTGCCCGCCCGGTTCGCGGCGCGGGATGATGAACAGCCCGGCGACGAGGACGGCCGCGACGACCGCCGCCGACAGGCCGAAGACGCCGCGCCAGCCGACGTAATCGGCCAGGAAGCTCGAGACCGGCCGCGCCAGCATGATGCCGGTGATCAGGCCCGTCATGACATTGCCCACCACCGTGCCGCGCCGGGCGGCGGGCGCAAGGCTGGCGGCGAGCGGAACGATCACTTGCGCGGCGGTCGATGTCAGCCCGACGATCAGCAACATGGCAAACAGCGCCGTCAGGCCCTGTGCGAATGCGAGCCCGGCCAGCGCGACGACGTTGAGCGCCATGGTCGCGACGATCAGCCCGCGGTTCTCGACGATGTCGCCGAGCGGCACGAGAAAGACGAGACCGATGACATAGCCGAGCTGCGCCGCCGTGAAGATCGTGCTTTCCGCCGAAACGGACAGCCCCATGCTGTCGCCGATCAGCGCGACCAGCGGCTGGGCGTAATAGAGATTGGCGGCAAGCGCGCCGCAGGCGACGGCGAAAAGCATCGTCGCGGCGAAGCCGATCGACGCGGGGGCGGCGGCGCGCGGCGCTGCGCCGGGAGTGGAATTGTCTGGTGTCGTGCGCATGTCGGTTGAGTGGAGCCCCGTGGAGAAGAAATCGGCCTCCCGCATCGCAACATAAGCGATGGCCGCGGAAAGGGAAGGGCGCGTGTAATCGGCCCGGTGCTTCATTGCCGAAGCCGGTTTTGACGATATCCAGTGACGATTTCCCCTCACGATGTGTTCCACGCGTCCCGGGCGAGGGCATGGCAGTCCTTCAGCAATTCCCCGATTGGCGTTTTCGGCCGCTTCCGGATGCCGTGCGGCCGGCCCGGGCGAAGCGGCGACCAGCGCCGGGGCCGCGCGGACTCCATGTGACGCCGCGCCCGCCACCGCGCCAGCCGCAGCGCCTGCCCCTCCAGATCGGAGAGCGCATTGGCGAGCGCGCGGATCCGCCGGCACAGCGTTTTCGCGTCGACCGGCTCGTCCGGGGGCAGCGCGGGCGGGAAATCTTTGTCCTCGTCGGCCGCGGTCCCGTCCGGCTCCAGCCACGGATGGCCGGTGCGCTTGAACGGGTCGAACAGCTGGAAGGCGGGGAGGGGGGCGCCCGGCGCTGTATCGGCGGCTCGCCGCAGGGTCTCGCACAGGCCGAGGATGACGGAGTTTGGTGGTCGCCTTCTGCGCCCTTCGGTCGTAGGCATGGTGATTGTCACGAGCTTGCAGGCGGCCATGACGATCAGCCGGCGCGCCGCATATTCGGCGTGGCGAAGCAGGCTGAGGATGCGCCAGTAGAGACGGCGCGGCAGGGTCGGCGCCGTTCGCCCGGCTTGTATCCCGGCCATGACGATCAGCCGCGCGGCGATGGCGCACAGGTCCTCGCTGTAGCGGTCTATCGCCCTGCGCCAGTCGAATTCCATGCCCTGCCTCCTTTGAAACGTGCTGGCGGATTGTGCTGGAGGGTTTGGGGGCGGTGGATAGAGAGCGAGTGGCGAATCGCGAATAGCGGGCGGAAACAAGGAGTTGGGCGAAAGGTGGCGGGGCAGTTATCCGATTTGGACACCACTCCGTCCCGGTATTTCACTTCGATTTTGTGGGAAAGAACAGAAAGCACGCTGGTGACGAGAGGGGATCGCCACCAGCGCCTTGGGACGGCATCCGGGGGGAGGGATGCCGGCTCCTGGAGGCCGCGAGCGAAAAAGGGGACGGTTTTCGCGAGGCCTGCCTCCAGGATCTTCAGATGCGGGTGGTGCGAACCGGTCAGGTCGCATCACGCATCAAAGGCCGTTCACATCCTCCACGGTGCGGTGTTCCATGCCCGGCCAGTTGGCTTCGGCCTTGGCGATCGTGCCGGCCTTGTCCTTCTTGTAGGCCTCGAAGACATCGGCGTTGAGGAAGAGGTAGAGCTTGCCGTCGACGACGTCGGCGAAGCGCGGGCTGCCGTCCAGCTTCAGGCCCTTGGCGACGCCGAAGGCGCAGAAGCCGCCATATTGCGGAATGAAGGCTGCCGGATCGGCCGAGAACTGCTTCATCGTCTCTTTGGACGAGAAGTAATAGGCGACATTGTCATGCACGACGGTGAACTTGGCGTGGCCGGGGGTGACGTCCAGTCCGGTGAACAGGGCAACGGAATCGTTGCCGCGGAGAGCGACGCCCTGGCCGTCGACGGTGGTGCCGGTCGAGACGTTGTATTCGTCGGCCGCGAAGGCGGACGAGACGCCGGAGATCGTGCCGATGACACAGGCAATCGCCATGATGGTGTTCAGGTTCTTCATGTCAGTCTTCCTTTCGGTTTGCGCCACGCGGGCGTCTGGGATGAAGCCGCCGGCGACATGCCGTCGGCATGATCCGCCGGACGTCCGGCGGCTCCGGCGCGCAATCGGGTGTCTTAAATGGCGATTGCCGCGCCGAACTGGCTGGATCGGCCGTAGTCCGGCATGATCGATCCGTCGACCGCGAGGAGGTCCTCGCCGGCCGCACCGGCCCGAGCGGGCCGGCGGAGACAGGTGGTGCTTGCGCGGCCCTAGAGGCCGAGGTCGCTGAGGCCCGGATGAGTTTCCGGACGCGGCCCGAGCGGCCAGTGGAACTTCCGGTCGGCACCGCCGATCAACGCGTCGTTGATGCTGGCGATGCGGCGGCGCATCAGGCCGCACTCGTCGAACTCCCACAGTTCGTTGCCGTGGGAGCGGAACCAGTTCCCGCTGTCGTCACGCCATTCGTAGGCGAACCGGACCGCGATGCGGTTTTCGCGGAAGCCCCAAAGCTCCTTGATCAGGCGATAATCGAGCTCGCGGTCCCATTTCCGGATGAGGAAGGCGACGATACTGTCGCGGCCTTCGAAGAACTCGGCGCGATTGCGCCAATGGCTGTCCGGCGTGTAGGCCAGCGCGACGCGTTTCGGATCGCGCGTGTTCCACGCATTCTCGGCGAGGCGGACCTTGCTGACGGCGTCCTCGACCCTGGTGAATGGCGGCAGTGGCGGGCGTTCGGTTTCCATTGTCAGTCTCCTTCCCTGCTGGCGAGCCTGGCCCGCAGCTGTTCGTTTTCGGCTTCAAGTGAGGTCAGGCGGTCATGCAACGGCGCCATCGCCGCGGTGACTTCCGCTTCGGTGAAACGGGGGGTGATGTGCTGCGGGCAATTCCAGTCGAATGCCGCGAGGCGGAGCACAAGGACGCGCTCCGGTTTTGCGCTGTAGTCCGGCTCGGCAACGAGCGCCGCAAGATCATCGTCGATCGGAACCGCCTCGATATGGGCATAGATCTTGAGGCGGGCGCGGGCCGCATAATCGACAAGGATCAGTGCGGCGCGGGCCTCGGCGGCGAGGTTGCCGACGCTGATATATTGGCGATTGCCGCGATAGTCGGCGAAGGCCATTGTCTTCTCGTCCACGACCTTCAGGAAACCTTGAGGCCCGCCGCGGTGCTGGACATAGGGCCAGCCGGTCTCGGAGACAGTGGCCATGTAGAAGCTGTCGCGCGCCGCGATGAAGGCAGCTTCGTTCGGTGTGAACCTGTCGAAGCTGCGGTCGCCCTTGAAGTTCCCGTAGACACGGTCGCTGCCCATGGCCCGCTGCGCTGCGCGGACGCTGGGTGTCGTTGCTATGTCGAGGAATCCGTAGGGCATGGCGGTGTTTCCTGGTTGAGGACGGGCGGGCCAGAGGAACCCGCCCGCTTCTCGCGTCAGGCAGCTTCGGCGGCCTGGACGACGGGGAAGTCGATATCGGTCCCGGCGACCACGTTGAGCAGGTTCGTAAAGATGTTCTCGGCGACCACCGCGATGATCTCGACGATCTGGCCGTCGGAAAAACCCGCTTTGCGAACGGCTTCGATATCGGCGTCACCGACGCGGCCACGGTCGCGAACGACATTGGTCGCGAAGCGGACGGCGGCGTCGGCCTTGGGATCGCCCGACCGGCCCATGCGGTTGAGCGCGATCTCCTCGTTTGAGATCTTCGCCATGTTCATGCCGAGATAGCTATGCGCGGACAGGCAGTAGTCGCAGCCGTTCACCTGGGCGACGGCGAGCGCGATGCGCTCGCGCGTCTTGACGTCCAGCGTCTTGGCGAGCGCGGCGTTGTTGGCGGTGTAGCCCTGCAGCGCGGCGGGGCTTGAGGCGATCAGCCGAAACATGTTCGGGACGACGCCAAGCTGCTTTTGGACGGCGTCGAGGATCGGTCTGGAATCGGCGGGGACATCGTCGCGCGCGGGAATGGTCAGGCGGGACATGGTTGTTTCTCCTTTTGCGGGTCTGGAACCCGGGCGGGTTCTTGCACAAGGAGGATTACCGCATTCCATTTAAAGGAATAATCATGTAGTATTGGAAATTAGTATCCCGAATAATGGAATAATCATGGACCGGCTCGAAGCCATGCGACTGCTGCTCAGGGTCGCCGACAGGGGCAGTTTCTCGGCCGCCAGCCGCGACCTGGGCGTGCCGCTCGCGACCGTCAGCCGCAAGGTGAACGAGCTCGAGACGCATCTGGGCGCCAAGCTCCTGGTCCGCACGACGCGCAAGGTCGCGCTGACCGACACCGGCGCGGCCTACCTGGCCTCGGCCAGGCGTATCCTCGAGGATATCGAAGAAACGGAAAGGATCGCCTCTGGCGAGTTTCATGCGCCGCGCGGCGAATTGACCCTGACGGCTCCGGTATTCTTCGGCCGGCTGCACATTCTGCCGATCGTCGCCGATTTTCTCGCCGCCTATCCGGAGATCAATGTCCGGCTGCTGCTGTCGGACCGGAACCTCCATCTGCTCGACGAACATGTCGACATGGCGGTGCGGATCGGCCGGCTGCCCGACAGCACCATGATCGCCACCAATATCGGCTCGATGCGGACCGTCGTTTGCGCGAGCCCGAAACTGATCGATGCTTGCGGCCTGCCCGCGAGGCCGGAGGATGTGGCCGCGCTGCCATGCGTCAACTTCGAGTTCCTGTCGCCGGCTTCAAGCTGGCCGTTCCGGTCGGCCGAAGACGGAAGGGCCATCGAGGTGGAATTCTCGCCGCGTCTTTCGGTGTCGACCGCGGAAGCCGCAGTCGATGCCGCCGCGCAAGGTGTCGGCGCAACACGCGTCCTCCACTATCAGTGCGTCGAAAAGGTCCATCAGGGCGCGCTGCGGCTTGTGCTGGAGGACTTCGAAGTGGAACCGATCCCGGTTCATCTGATTCATGCGGCGCGCGGAACGCTTCCTTCGAAAATGCGGATATTCCTCGATTTCGCTGTTCCCGTCCTGAGGGCGAGGCTCAGGGCGCTGTAGTCTCCAGCCGGAGGCCGTCGTCCGTCTGGCCACCAGGCGGCGTGATCCCGCCAAACAATCGCTGCCCAAAGCGCACGCAACATGATATTCCGCGCCTTTCAGAGAAAGTGACCATGACGTTGAGTGCCGACTCAGACCGTATATCCCCGTTCGCCGCCATACATCCGGCCCTTGCCTCCGCGCTGACGACGAAGGGCTACAGTCAGCTGACTCCGGTTCAGTTGGCGATGACGAACGCAGATCATGGCGAGGCCGACCTGCTGGTCTCGGCGCAGACCGGGTCGGGAAAGACGGTCGCCTTCGGCATCGCGATCGCGTCGACGCTGCTGGGGACCGGCGAGAGCTTCGACGCGGCCGCCGCGCCACTGGGCCTGATCATCGCCCCGACGCGCGAACTTGCAATCCAGGTCCAGCGGGAACTCGATTGGCTCTACGCGGCGGCGCAGGTCCGGATCGCGACCTGCGTTGGCGGCATGGACATGCGCACCCAACGCCGCGCGCTTCAACGCGGCGCGCATCTCGTCGTCGGCACGCCCGGACGCCTGCGCGACCACATCACGCGGGGCGCGTTGGACCTGAGCGCCATTCGCGCCGTGGTGCTCGACGAAGCCGACGAGATGCTGGACCTTGGTTTTCGTGACGACCTGGAATTCATCCTCGCCGCGGCGCCGCAGGAGCGCCGGACGCTGCTGTTTTCGGCGACGGTACGGCGCGGCATAGCCGAACTTGCCAGGACCGTGCAGACGGATGCGGTGCGTGTCGAGACGACCGCGTCGACCGAACAGCATGCCGACATCGAATACCAGCTGATGCTGGTGCGGCGCGACGAGCGCGAACACGCCATCATCAATGCGCTGTTGGATTCCGACTCGACGAGCGCCCTGGTGTTCTGCCACACGCGTGAAGCGGTTCGCCATCTGACGGCGCGCCTTGCCAATCGCGGCTTCTCGGTGGTTTCGCTTTCGGGCGAGATGGCGCAATCGGAGCGGTCGAATGCGCTGCAATCCATGCGCGACGGACGCGCGCATGTCTGCGTGGCGACCGATGTCGCAGCGCGCGGCATCGACCTTCCCAACCTCGACCTCGTGGTCCACGCCGACGTGCCGAGCAACCCCGAGACCCTGCTGCACCGCTCCGGGCGGACCGGCCGCGCCGGCCGAAAGGGCGTCTGCGTGCTCATCGTTCCCGAACACAGGCGTGGCGCGGCCCAGCGCGTGCTCGCATTGGCGAAGCTGACAGCGACCATGCGCGCGGCGCCCGGGATTGCCGATATCGAGGCGCGCTACCGCCGTCAGATCCTCGATGCCGCCGTCTCGGCTGCCGAGCCCGGCGAGACGGAGGCCGATTTTGTCACCGAGTTGCTGGAACGGGCGGGGCCGCAGCGCATTGCGGCGGCGTTCCTTCGCCAGCAACTGGCGGCCAATCCCGTTCCCGAGGAACTCCTGCCGCTTCCTGTCGAGGCCTTGCAGAACAAGCGTTTCGGTCGGGACCGCCGGCCCGTCGACGAACAGGCGCGGGTGCGCGAGCCGCGCCCGGACATGCAGGGCGGTGTCTGGTTCACCATCTCGCTCGGGCGCAAGCAGCGCGCCGATCCGAAATTCCTGCTGCCGATGATCTGCAACGCCGGCGGCGTGACGAAACGCGACGTCGGCGCGATCAGGATCGACGACACCGAAACCCGTTTCGAGATTTCCGCCGACAAGGCCGCCGGCTATGCCGAGCAGATCAGGCAGCCCGGCAGCCTTGAGAAAGGCATCATGATCGCACCGGCCGGTGAGGCGGGTGGAAGGCCGGGGCACGAAAAACCGAGGCAGGAGAAACCGAAATTCAAGGACGGTGGCAAGCCGGGTCGCAAGCACAAGGGCCCGCCGCCGGATCGTGGCCAGAAGCCGAAGCCGAAGGGGCGCAAGCCGAAGCGGCCTGCCTGAACGGACGAGAAAACCCCGGAGAGCTCTCCATGCGTTTTCAACTCGAGTAAGCTCTCGCTTACGCTTCTTCGTCCATCTTCGCCTACGGATCGAACCGCTCGCAGAAGGTCTCGGTGACGATGCCTTCCTCCATCACGCGGGCGGCCTGCCGGGGCCGGCGATAAAGCCGGCAAACTTCTTCGTGACGAACGGGGCGACGACGAGCGAGATGCTTGCGACCATCAGCGGCGTAAAGATCAACGACCGTTCCCAGACGGGCAGGCCGGCGGTCATCGGACCAAGCACATATTGCAGGGCGGTGATGGTCGGATAGACCCCCAACTACATGGCGAATACGAGACGCAATTTGCGCATGAAAAATCTCCGCTAACAGACGGGTAATGACACGTCGGACAGACCTGCGGCGAACTGAACCAGCGCTTTTCGGACCATGGCCGGCTGTTCGATCTGGGGAAGATGACCGCATTCGGCGATGATCCGGAATGTGGCGCCGGGAATGGCATCGGCAAAGGCGCGGCCATAGGCCGGGCGAACGATGCGGTCGCTTTCGCCCCAAAGCACGAGGGTCGGAACGTCCACTCCGCCGAGCCGGCCGGCGAGAGCCGGATCCTGCATGTAGTGATCAGCGGCGTAGTGAGCCAGCGTGGCGAAATTCGCCTGCATTGCAGCACGCATTTCCGCGCTGAGCGCCGAAGGATCGACCCGGAACCTTTCGGGGCGATGATAGCTGTAGCCTGCAATCTCGGCGGGCGGTATGGCGTTGACGTTCATGACCTCCTGCCCCTCGACCTCGATGCCGACCGGGTCCAGGAGGATCAGACCGGACAGCAGATGAGGGAAGGAGATTGCAAGCTCGGCGGCAATCCAGCCGCCCATGGACGATCCAACGACGATGATGTCGGTGAGACCTGCCTCGGCAAGGACGGCGGCATAGGCGTTGGCAATATCGCGCACCGTTTCAATGCCGCCAGGTCGCTGCGTGCCGTCGAAACCCGGATGGGCCGGCAGAAGGACGGTGAAGCTGTCAGCCGCGCTTTCTGCGAACGCGCGGCACGTCGCTGGGCCGCCCCCGCCGTGAAGAAGCAGCAGCGGCCTGCCATGGCCGAACTGTTCCATCCTGATCCCGTGCCTGCCGGAAACGGTGGCGACCTGCTTCAAATCTGTGCTCATCTTGACACCTCGATGATAGATGTTCATTCTGTATAAAGATATTTATATAAGGATATTTATACGATGTCAATCCCTCTCGAGGATCTGGGACGCGCGGTCAAGCAGCTGCAATCGCGGCACCACCGGGCGATAGATGCGCAGCTGGTGGAGACCGGTTCGTCCCTGGCCCAGTGGGATGCATTGCGGGCGATCCACCGCAATCCCGGAGCGACCTCGCACGCCCTTGCGGAATACACGTTTCAGACCGACCAGTCCTTTGGCGCGCTGGCAGGCAGGATGCTCGACAAGGGACTGGTCAGCCGTGTCGCGGGCAAGGGCCGCGCAATCCATTACGAACTGACCGACAAGGGCCGGGATGCCCTGCAGCAGGGCACCCGGCTATCGCATGACGTTCTGGCGAAGTCTTTCGCTCCGCTGAGCGAGGAGGAACGCGAAATCTTTTATTCGCTTCTTGCGCGCCTGCTGGGTGCGGGCGAATAGCTCGTCGATCTCAAAACAAAAAACCCCGGAGATCGCTCCCCGGGGTTTTCCGAGTCAGTCGGGTAACTGAACTACGCCGCTTCGTCCATCTTGGCATAGGGGTCGAAGCGGCCGTAGAAGGTCTCGCCATTGGCGGCCATGTCCTTGAGCAGCTTCGGCACCTTGAACTGCGCGCCGTATTTCTTGCGCAGGGTGTCGGCCAGCGCGACGAAATTGGCCACGCCCATGCCGTCGATATAGGACAGCGTCCCGCCGGTATAGGGCGCGAAGCCGAAGGCGAGGATCGAGCCGACATCCGCCTCGCGCGGGTCGGTGACGATGCCTTCCTCCATGACGCGCGCCGCTTCCAGGGCGATGGTGACGAGGAGGCGCTGCTTCAGCTCCTCGAAGTCGACCGTATCGGCGTCCTGCTGCGGGTAGAGCGTCTTCAGGTCAGGCCAGAGATGCTTCTTGGCCGGCTTTGCCGGATAGTCGTAGAAGCCCTTGCCGTTCTTGCGGCCGTGCCGGCCATGGGTGTCGACCATCGTGTTGATCAGGTCCATGTGGCGCGGATCGACGGCCTTGTCGCCGAGATCGCGGATCGTCTGCTTCATGATCTTCTGGGCGAGGTCGATGGCCGTCTCGTCGGTCAGCGACAGCGGACCGACCGGCATGCCGGCCATCTTCGCCGCGTTCTCGATCATCGCCGGCGGCACGCCCTCGATCAGCATCGAGAAGGCTTCCTGCATGTAGCGCAGCACGCAGCGGTTGACGTAAAAGCCGCGGGTGTCGTTGACGACGATCGGCGTCTTCTTGATCGCGCGGACATAGTCCATCGCGACCGCCAGCGCCTTGTCGCCGGTGCGCTTGCCCATGATGATCTCGACCAGCATCATCCGGTCGACCGGCGAGAAGAAGTGGATGCCGATGAAGTTCTTCGGCCGCTTCGAGTTCTTCGCAAGCGAGGTGATCGGAATGGTCGAGGTGTTGGACGCGAAGACCGCCGAGGGCTTCAGCACGGCTTCGCCCTGTTCGGTGGCGCTTTTCTTGACTTCCGAATCCTCGAACACCGCCTCGATGATCAGGTCGCAGCCTTCCATGTCGGCATAATCCGCGGTCGGCGTGATCAGCGACAGGAGCTTTTCCTTGTCTTCCGCGGTGGCGCGGCCCTTCTGCATCGCCTTGGTGACGAGGCCGTCGGAATGCGCCTTGCCTTTGTTCGCCGATTCCATGTCGCGGTCGAGCAGGACCACGGGGATGCCGGCTTTCGCCGTCACATAGGCGATGCCGGCGCCCATGAAGCCGGCGCCGAGCACGCCGATCTTCTTGAATTTCGTCGGCTTGACGCCGTCCGGACGGCGCGCGCCCTTGTTGAGTTCCTGCAGCGAGACGAACAGCGAGCGGATCATCGATCCGGCTTCGGTCGTCTGCAGCACATTGGCGAAATAGCGCTGCTCGATCTTAAGCGCCGTGTCGAACGGCACCTGCAGCCCCTCATAGACGCATTTCAGGATCGCGGCGGCGCCGGGATAGTTCATGTGCGTCTCGCGGCGCAGGATCGCCGAGGCCGCCGGCCACAGATTGGCTCCGGCCGGCGTGTAGATCTTGCCGCCGGGCAGCTTGAAGCCCTTCTCGTCCCAGGGCTGGACCGGCTTGAGGCCGGCCGCGATCATCGCCTTGGCCGCCTCGATCAGCTTCTTCGGCGGCACGACCTCGTGGATCAGGCCCATCGCCTTGGCGCGCGACGGCGTCAGGCTGGAGCCCTGCGTCATCATCTGCAGCGCGTCCTGCTGGTTGGTCAGCCGCGGCACCCGCTGGGTGCCGCCGGCGCCCGGGAAGATGCCGATCTTGACCTCGGGCAGCGCCATCTTGACGGCGGGGCTGTCGGCGGCGACGCGGCCGTGGCAGGCAAGCGACAATTCGAAGGCGCCGCCCATGCAGGTGCCGTTGATCGCCGAGACCCAGGGCTTGCCGCAGGTCTCCAGCTTGCGCCAGAGCCAGCTCATCCGGCCGGCGCCGTCGAACAGCATCTGCACCGCCTTTTGCGGATCCTTCGCCTTCTCGGTCTGGATGATGTCGAACATCTTTTTCAGCATGGTGATGTCGGCGCCGCCGGAGAAGGAATCCTTCTTGCCCGACGTGAAGACCGCGCCCTTGATCGCGTCGTCGGCGACCACCTGGTCGATGATCGCGTCGATCTCGTCCATCACCTCTTCGGTGAAGACGTTCATCGACTTGTCGGGCATGTCCCAGGTGACCAGCGCGATGCCGTCGGCGTCGGTTTCGACTGTGAAGTTCTTGTAGGTCATTTCATCTCTCCGAATTGCCCCTCATCCGGCCCTTCGGGCCACCTTCTCCCCGCAAGCGGGGAGAAGGGAGGGTGCTTGCTTCTGTTTCCTGCGCACCCTCGCCCCGCTTGCGGGGAGAGGGCCGGGGTGAGGGGCGTTCCAGCGTCACACCCGTTCGATGATGGTGGCCGAACCCATGCCGGCGCCGATGCACAGCGTCACCAGTGCGGTGTTGAGGTCGCGGCGCTCCAGTTCGTCGAGCACCGTGCCGAGGATCATCGCCCCGGTTGCACCGAGCGGATGGCCCATGGCGATCGCGCCGCCGGCGACGTTCATCTTCGAATGGTCGATGTCGAAGGCCTGCATGTAGCGCAGCACGACGGCGGCGAAGGCCTCGTTCAGCTCGAACAGGTCGATGTCCTCGATCTTCATCTTCGCCCGCTTCAGGAGCTTCTCGGTCACGTCGACCGGGCCGGTCAGCATCAGCGCCGGGTCGGAGCCGATATTGGCGAAGGCCTTGATCCGGGCGCGCGGGGTCAGGCCCATCGTCTTGCCGCCCCGCTTCGAGCCGAGCAGCACGCCGGCCGCGCCGTCGACGATGCCCGACGAATTGCCGGCATGATGGACATAGTTGATCGCCTCGACTTCCGGATGGGCGGCGATGCCGACGGCCTCGAAGCCGCCCATCTGGCCGGGCATCACGAAGGACGGGTTGAGGCTCGCCAGCGACTGCATGTCGGTGCCGGGCCGCATGTGCTCGTCACGGTCGAGAATGGTCAGGCCGTTCTGGTCCTTCACCGGGATGACTGACTTGGCGAAGTGGCCCTTTTCCCAGCTTTCGGCGGTGCGGCGCTGGCTTTCGACCGCATAGGCGTCGACGTCGTCTCGGCTGAAGCCGTATTTGGTGGCGATCAGGTCGGCCGACACGCCCTGCGGCATGAAATAGGCCGGGATGTTGACCGACGGGTCCATGTACCAGGCGCCGCCGGACGCGCCCATGCCGACGCGCGACATCGATTCGACGCCGCCGGCGATGACGATGTCGTCGGCGCCCTGGGCGATCTTCGCCGCGCCGAGATTGACCGCGTCGAGGCCGGAGGCGCAGAAGCGGTTGATCTGCATGCCCGGCGCCTGCGTCGCGTAGCCCGCCTCGAAGACGGCGGCACGCGCGATGTCGCCGCCGGCCTCGTAGACCGGATCGACATTGCCGAGGATCACGTCGTCGACTTTGGAGGTGTCGAGCCCGTTGCGCTCGCGCAGCGCCTCGAGAACCCTGGCGGCGAGGCGCGGCGTCGGCACTTCGTGCAGGCTCCCGTCCTTCTTGCCGCGCCCGCGCGGTGTTCGCACCGCGTCATAGATGAATGCGTCAGCCATGTTCGTCTCCTTGTTGTCTGTCTCGACGGCTCACGCCGTCGCTGTCTCGGGTTCGCGTCCGGAGGGCATCAGGTCCTCGGCGCGCTTGTAGCCGGGCAGCGCCCTGATCCGCTCCAGCCAGGCCGTCACGTTGGGCAGGCCCTCGTAGTCGATGCCGATCTGGTCCGGCCAGAACAGGTAGCCGCAGAGCGCGAGATCGGCGATGGTCGGCCGGTCGGCGGCGACCCAGTCGCGTCCGTCGAGGCGTGCGTTGAGCACCTTCAGCGCGCTCATCAGCCGGGCATGCAGATATTGCACCTCGCCGGTTTCGCCCTTCTTCATGAAATAGCGCAGGAAGCGCAGCGGTCCGGCATAGCCGGACATTTTCTGGCTGTCGAAGAGCAGCCAGCGTATCACCTCGAACTCCTCGGCCTCCGTTTGCGGGCCGAACTTGCCGAGCTTGCGGGCGAGATAGGTCAGGATCGCGCCGGACTGGGTGACGGTGAAATCGCCGTCGGCGCGGTGATGCACCAGCACCGGCACTTCGCCCATCACGTTCATGTCGCGGAATTCGGGCCCGCGGGTCTCGCCGGTGAAGAAGGCCACGCGGCGCACCTCCCAGTCGGCGTCGCAGAGCTGCAGCAGCAGCGCCGCCTTGTAGGCGTTGCCGGATTCCCAGAAGCAGTAAAGCGTGTATTCGGTCATCTCATAGCCCCCGTGCGATGAGCAGTTTCATGATCTCGTTGGTGCCGCCGTAGATGCGCTGCACGCGCGCGTCGCGGAACATCCGCGCGATCGGATATTCGTTCATGTAACCGTAACCGCCATGCAGCTGCAGGCATTCGTCGACGATCTTGCCCTGCAGGTCCGACAGCCAGTACTTCGCCATCGAGGCGAGTTCGGGCGTCAGCCGGCCTTCGAGATGTTCGCCGACGCAGAAATTGTAGAAGGTGCGCCCGACGGTCGCCTCGGTCTTCAGTTCGGCGAGCCTGAACTGGGTGTTCTGGAACTCGATCACCGCCTTGCCGAAGGCCTTGCGCTCCTTGACGTAGTCGATGGTCACCGCCAGCGCCCGCTCGCACATGGCGATCGCGCTGCCGCCGATCTGGAGGCGCTCCTGCGGCAATTGCTGCATCAGCTGGACGAAGCCGAGGCCTTCCTCGTGGCCGAGCAGGTTGGCGGTCGGCACGCGGACATTGTTGAAGAACAGTTCCGATGTGTCGTTCGATTTCAACCCGATCTTGTCGAGGTTGCGGCCGCGCTCGAAGCCCTCGACCTCGTCGGTCTCGACGACGATCAGCGAGGTGCCTTTCGCGCCCGCGGCCGGGTCCGTCTTGGTGACGACGATGACCAGATTGGCGAGCTGGCCGTTGGTGATGAAGGTCTTCGATCCGTTGAGGACGTAGTGGTTGCCGTCCTTCTTGGCCGAGGTCTTGACGCCCTGCAGGTCCGAGCCCGCGCCGGGTTCGGTCATCGCGATCGCGCCGATCAGTTCGCCTGTCGCCAGTTTCGGCAGCCATTTGCGCTTCTGCTCCTCCGACCCGTAATGCAGGATGTAGGGCGCGACGATCGAGTTGTGCAGCGGGATGCCGAAGCCGTCGACGCCGACATGGCTGATCGCTTCGAGGATCGCGGTTTCATGCGCGTAAGTGCCGCCCGAGCCGCCATATTCCTCCGGCATCGAGGCGCAGAGCAGGCCGTTCGCGCCGGCCTTCTCCCAGCTCTCGCGGTCGAAGATCTCGGCTTTCTCGAACTCCTCGTAGCGCGGCAGGATCTCGTCGGTCATGAACCGCGCCGCCATGTCCTGCAGCATGACGACGTCTTCGCTCGCCCAGGACGGTTTCGGGACGCCAAGGATTTCCGCCGGATTGCTGGCCATTCATTCCTCCCTAAACACCGCAGTCTTGCAGATTGGATCAGGCCGGTCGCATCACGATTGGATGAACCGGCCGAACCGTTGATCAGAACGCCTCTTCGGCCAGCGCCATCATCGAATCGGCGCCCGCGGAGATCCGCGCCAGATGCGCGCCGGTCTCCGGCATGATGCGCTCCATGAAATAGCGCGCCGTCGTCAGTTTCGCTTCCAGGAACTGCGCCCGGTCGCCGGCGCCGTCCGCGAGCTTTTCCTGCGCCGTCTTCGCCTGCAGCGCCCACATGTAGCCAAGCGTGACGAGGCCGAACAGATGCATGTAGTCGTGGCTGCCGGCGCCCGCATTGTCGGGCTTGGCCATGGCGTTCTGCACGAACCACATCGTTGCCGCCTGCAAATCGTTCAGGCCCTTCTTCAGGTGCTTGGTGAAGAAGCTCATGTTTTCGTCGGCGCGGTTGTCCTCGCAGAAATCGCCGACCTCCTTGAAGAAGGCCTGGATCGCGCGGCCGCCATTCATCGGCAGCTTGCGGCCGACGAGGTCGAGCGCCTGGATGCCGTTGGCGCCCTCGTAAATCATGGCGATGCGGGCATCGCGCACATACTGGCTCATCCCGTGTTCTTCGATATAGCCGTGGCCGCCGAAGACCTGCTGCGCCATCACCGCGTGCTCGAAGCCCTTGTCGGTCAAGACGCCCTTGATGACCGGGGTCAGCAGACCCATCATCTCCTCCGACAATTCGCGGTCGCTCGCGTCTTCCGAGCGGTGCGCGACGTCGGATTTCAGCGCCGCCCACAGCAGGAAGGCGCGTCCCGCCTCGTTGAACGCGCGGATGGTCATCAGGTTCCGGCGCACGTCCGGATGGACGATGATCGGGTCGGCCTTCCTGTCCGGCGCAGCCGGGCCTGTCAGCGCGCGGCCCTGGATACGGTCCTTGGCGTAGGCGACGGCGTTCTGGTAGGCGACTTCGGAAATCGACAGGCCCTGCAACCCGACGCCGAGCCGTGCCTCGTTCATCATCGTGAACATGGCCTTGAGGCCCTTGTTCTCTTCGCCGATCAGGTAACCCGTCGCGTCGTCATAGTTCATGACGCAGGTCGAGTTGGCGTGGATGCCCATCTTCTCCTCGATCGAGCCGCAGACCACACCGTTGCGTGTCCCCGGCGAACCGTCCGCATCGAGCACGAATTTCGGCACGATGAACAGCGAGATGCCCTTGGTGCCCTCCGGCGCGCCCTCGATACGGGCGAGCACCAGATGGATGATGTTCTCCGACATGTCGTGTTCGCCGGCCGAGATGAAGATCTTCTGGCCGGAAATCCTGTAGGAGCCGTCGCCCTGCGGAACCGCCTTGGTGCGCAGCAGCCCGAGATCGGTGCCGCAATGCGGTTCGGTCAGGTTCATGGTGCCGGTCCAGGTGCCCTCGACCATCTTCGGCAGATACGTCGCCTTCTGCTCGTCGTCGCCGTGAACGAGGATCGCCGCCATCGCGCCCTGGGTCAGGCCCGGATACATGGCGAAGGCCATGTTGGCCGACGAGAAATATTCGCCGATCGCCGAATGCAGCGTGTAGGGCAGGCCCTGGCCGCCATAGTTCGGATCGAAGGCGAGCCCCATCCAGCCGGCTTCCTTGTACTGCTCGAAGGCTTCCCTGAAGCCTTTCGGCGTCGTCACCGATCCGTCCTCGTTGCGAATGCAGCCTTCCTGGTCGCCGGACTGGTTGAGCGGGAAGAACACTTCTTCCGCCATCCGGCCTGCTTCGCGCAGAACCGCCTCGACGATATCCGGCGAGGCGTCGGCGAAGCCGGGCAGGTTGTTGTAGCGTTCGTATTTGAGGACGTCGTTGAGCACGAAAAGCGTGTCTTCGACGGGAGCGCGGTAAGCGGGCATGACATCCTCCGGAAGGGCGTTGCGGGGCACGGGCCATGCCGTGCTGGAACAATTGGAGTGTCGCTAGCAAACTTTGACGTTTGCGTAAACGTCAAAATTTTGAAATTTCACCGGATGACGCGGGGAATCGCCATCGCGGAGTCCGAAAACATCCGAAAAATGCGTTTTTCGTGTGTTTTTTTGGCGCGCCGGACAAAAATAAACCCCGGCAGCCACTGTGGATGCCGGGGTATCGAAAGCGGAATTGCGGTCCTGATGGGCAGAACTGCGGAAAAACGCGCCGCCGCGAAGGCGATGTAACGCGATGTAACCTATTCGCCCGTTTTGGCGATCTGGTCGCGAAGCGACAAAATGGTCTGGTCCAGTTCGCCGATCGCCTCTTCGATGTCCTTGCGCTGCTGCTGCAGGATCTGCATCTGCTCTTCGCCCTTTTCCAGGGCGACGGTCAGCTGACGGAGATTGTCTCCCGAGGCGTTGTAGAGATCCAGGATCTCCTTGACGTCGAGGAGCGACAGCCCGACCCGTTTGCCAAGCAGGATCAGTTTGAGGCGAGCGCGGTCGGCACGCGAATAAAGCCGCGTGTTACCGATCCGCCGCGGCGAAAGAAGGCCCTTGTCTTCGTAGAAGCGAAGGGTACGCAACGTCACATCGAATTCGCTCGACAGCTCGCCGATCCGGTAGGTGATCTCGTGGCTGGTTAGCGAATCGGTGTCAGTGGCCGTGTTCATATCCTTTTCCATTCCTGTTCCCGTTATCGGGCTTATTGTTCTTGGGCGCCTAGATGGAATTCAAACATCTCTCCCCGGTCCAATGCTGACATTGGCCGACCAAGACAAGAGTCCCATCCCTTACGTAAGCTATTGAACCTGCACCGTGCGGGATTGTTAAGGTTTCCTCACGTTACCCCGCTGTTACAAAAAGTTGCCTTTGCGGCGTTCATTTCGCGTCCGGCGGCATCTCACAGGAATATGGCGTGTTTCGGGAGCCCGGAGAATTTCCTGGAATCCGGAAAAGGTTAACCGCTTGTTTACCAGGATTTGAAAAACGTTAACCATTGAAGGTCGCAGCGTGGTTGTGTCCAGGGTGCGCGCTCGGATCTCAGGAAACAATCAGGTCAAGCGCCTGTTGCCGCGACGGCTGTCAGCCCTCCCGGTAACCGTGCCGGCGCCGACAGGAATGGGCGAGTTATGCACAATAAGCCATCGCAGTCCGATCACGATACCGCATCCCGGCGTTCCGCCAACACCACGCTGGAGATGCTCGATGATGCGCTGTCCAAGCTGGAGCAGCGAATTGGCATCGGATCTGCCGCGCCGCGCCCGTCGCGAGACGAAGACATTTCCGCCATTCGCGCGCGCCAGGAAGCGCTTGCCCGCCGCGGCCAGACCGCGCCGGCTCCTCGTGCCGCGCCGCAGCCATCATCTCCCGTCACCGGCGCACAACCTTCGCTGCATGCCGAAATCGCCCGGATGCGCGAGGAACTGAACCGGGAAATGTCGTCAACGATCGCGCGCCAGTTCGGCGCCATCCGCGACGAGTTGAAGACGCTGATGGGGCAGGGGGCCGGCATGTCGTCGGCCGATCTCGCCGACGGGTTCAATCGCCTGACGCGCGAACTGGGCGTCGTCGCCTCGCGCGTCGAGAACGGCGAGACGGGATCCTTGCGGGCGGAGGTGGAAGAACTGAAAGGCCACGTCGCCGCGCTGGCGCGCGAGGACACGCTGCGCGACATGGCCGAGCGCTGGACCGTCATCGAGCGCGAGATCGGCGCCCTGCCGCAAACGCTCGGCTCGCGTGAAGATCTGCTGACGATCGCCAACCGGATCAACGAGATCAACGATGCGCTGCATGGCCTGGCGGATGCCGGGACGATCGGCGCGATGGAAGAACAGATGCGCGCTCTGGCCGGGGCGGTCGAGACGCTCGCGTCGCAAAACGCGGCCGTGTCGCCCGACCACCTCGTCACCATCGAGGAGCGGCTCGACGAGATCAGCCGCGCGCTTGTCGCCATATCCGTATCGAGCGCGCCGCCCGAACTCGACACGACCCCCTTCGAGCGCATCGAGGCACGGTTGTCTTCGCTGGCACGCCAGGTCGAGGAAAGCGCGACCGCGGCCCAGTCCGGCAATGTCGACCAGCGCTTGCTGGAGATCGCCGAGCGGCTTGGCGCCGTGCATGAATCCGTGTCGAACGCCCCGGCGGCCAACGATGCATTCGAAAACGTCGCCCTGCGCCTGGAAGAACTCGCCCGCCGCATCGACAGCGACACGCGCGGCGCGGAACCCGCTTCCGACAAGATGATCGAGAGCCTGAACGCGCGCTTCGAGGAGATCGCGAAGCGGCTCGATACCAATCGTCTTTCCGCCGAGGAGACCGGCGAACGGATGTTCCAGTCGCTCGATGCCCGCATGGAGGAACTGGCGCGCCGCATCGAGGAGAACGAGCGCGATTCGACGCATGTTCCGACATTCGATCACATGGAGCGCCGCATCGAGGAAATCGCCCAGATGCTGACGTCGGGCGACGCCTTCTCGCCAGGCGCTGCCGCGCAGGCGGATTCGCGCGCGCTCGAGAGCCTCGAAGCCCAGATCGCCGCGCTCAGCGAAAAACTCTCCGGGGCCCTGCCCGCGGCCGACAACGCGGCACTCGCCGACCTTGCGCCTCGCCTGCTCGCCATCACCGATCAGCTGGCCGGCGGCCGCGACGACATCATCGCCGCTGCCCGCGAAGCCGCCGAGGAAGCCGTCGGCCGCTACTCTCCGGAAGCGTCGGAAGCCGAACGCGGCATGCTCGCGCAACTGGCCGATGATCTGCGCGGTCTCGAGGACCTCGCCCGCAATTCCGACGACCGCAATGCCCGCACCTTCGAGGCCATCCACGACACGCTGGTGAAGGTGGCCGACCGGATCGCGGGACTGGAATCGAGCCTGCGCGGCGGCGAAGTCCACGATGCGCCCGCAAGAGACGAGTTTCAGTTCTCGCACCCGCAGGAACCGGCCGTACCCGAACCGGTCACTCATATCGAGGACGCGCCGTCGATCGATTTTGCCGCCGGTGAAGAATTCGAGGAACAGCCGCCGAGGAGCAAGCCGCCGAGGAACAAGGCGCGTGGTGGCCAGCAGGCAATGTCTCCGGCCGAAGCGGCGGCCCTCGCCGCACGCGCCGCGATGGACGAAGATCCCGGCATCGGCGACGTGCTGGTCGAGGACGCGGGCAAGCGCGCGGCGATCGTAAAAAACCAGAAGGGGCTCCTGGGCGGACTGCGCAAAGCCATCTCGCGCGGCGGCAGCACGCCCGACGAAATCGCCGACGATATCGCCCTCGATGAAGACGAGCCGGTCGTCTTCGGCAAGGCGGACGCGGCCCGCAAGGATCCGGATCTCGCCGATGAGCCGCTGGAACCGGGGACCGGCGGTCCTGATCTCGCCGCGATCATGAAACGCGTTCGCGCCGAACGCGCCGGCCCGGCCGCCGAGGCCGGGACGCAGGACGCCGAGGACGATGCCGGCAAATCCGATTTCATCGCGGCGGCGCGCCGCGCCGCGCGTGCCGCGGCCGCCGAGGCCTCCGTCCTCGACCTCGGGGCGCACGAAGGCGGCAAGCAGAAATCGAAGGGCCGCGGCATCCTGTCGTCGAACCGCCGCCCGCTGGTTTTGGGCGCCGGCGCGATCCTGCTTGCCCTGCTCGCATTCCCGCTGGTGCGCGGCTATCTGTCGGGAGGCGACGCGCCAGGCGGCGTATCGCGGGTCGAACAGGCCGTACCCGCCGAAGAACCCGCGCCGGCAGCCGCGGAAGCCTTGCCCACCGATCAGCCCTCCTTGGAGCCGCGCGTCGTCGACGCAGCGCCCGCGGAGCCGGAGACGGCCGCCCCGCAAATGGCCGCCGAGGAACCGGCGCCCGCACCTGAGCAGCCGGCGCCCGTCACCGCGGAACCCGCCGCCGTCGCCGAAGCGCCCGCCGACACCATGGCCGGCGACATGGCGCCGACCGAAACCGCGTCGGCCGCGGATGCCGGCGACGCCGCTCCGGCCACGACCGAACAGACCGCTGCCGGCGATGCATCCGGCTACACGGCGGTCTCGATGTCCGACATTCCCGGGCAGATCGGGCCGGTGGCATTGCGCGAGGCTGCGGCCCAAGGCGATCCGAAGGCGTTGTTTCTGATCGGCGACCGGCTGATGGGCAAGGGTCCGGGAACGCCGGGAAGCGACATGAAGGCAGCCGCCCACTGGTACGAACTGGCGGCCGAACAGGGCTTCGCTCCCGCGCAGTACCGGATAGGCAATGCTTACGAGAAGGGTTTCGGCGTCGACCGCAATCTCGACACCGCAAGGACCTGGTATCAGCTCGCCGCCGAACAGGGCAATGTCAGCGCCATGCACAATCTGGCCGTCCTGTACGCCACGGAAGTGAACGGCAAGCGTGACATGAAGACGGCCGCGAACTGGTTCCTCAAGGCAGCCGAACTCGGCGTCAAGGACAGCCAGGTCAATCTCGGCATCCTGTCCGCGCGCGGCGAGGGCGTGAAGCAGGATCTCGCGGAAGCCTACAAATGGCTGTCGCTCGCCGCCAATGCCGGCGACAAGGACGCCGCCGCCAAGCGTGACGAAGTGGCCAAATACATGCGTCCCGACCAGCTCGAGATGGCGCGCGGCGCCGTCGAGCTCTGGAAACCGCATCAGGTCGATGTCGCCGCGAACTCGCTGGACGTTCCCGATGCCTGGAACACGGGCAAGGAAATGACCGCGTCCAATCCGAAGCCGGACGTCGACATGAAGAAGGCGATCCGCAACATCCAGGCGATCCTGAACAACGCCGGTTACGACGCCGGCGACGCGGACGGTGTCATGGGCACCAAAACCCGCAGCGCGATCACGCAGTTCCAGAAGGATAACGGCTTGCTCCCGACCGGCGAGGTCGACCGCGCGCTGGTCGACAAGTTGCTGGAAATCAACAAGCAATCATAGGCGCGCCGCTTCTGCGGACGGGAAAATGGCGGGGTGGCGCGAAAGTGCCGCCCCGCTTCGTTTCGTCGCTGCCGATTCGCCGTTCGCGGGGTTTGACTCTGCGGTTTTGCGGGCGCATGAAACGGATATATGCTGTTTTGTGAATAACAGGAGATTCAGGTGGCGCTCTATTTGCCGATTGCGGAAATGTCAGTGAACATTTTCGTTGTGCTCGGCATGGGGGCAGCTGTCGGCTTTTTGTCGGGAATGTTCGGCGTCGGCGGCGGATTTCTGATCACGCCGCTTCTTATTTTCTACAACATCCCCCCGGCTGTCGCGGTCGCCACCGGCGCCAATCAGGTTGTCGCCGCCTCGGTTTCCGGCGTGTTCTCGCATTTCAAGCGCCGGACCGTCGACATCAAGCTCGGTATGATGCTTCTCGTCGGCGGCCTTGTCGGCTCGACGATCGGCGTCTGGATCTTCGCGGTCCTGCGCCAACTCGGCCAGGCCGATCTGATAGTCTCCCTTCTCTATGTCGGCTTCCTCGGCGTCGTCGGCGGGCTGATGATGGTCGAGAGCCTGAACGCGATGCGCCGCGCGCGCCAGGGCGCGCCCGTCTCCATGCGCCGGCCGGGCGCCCACAACTGGGTGCACAGGCTGCCCTTCAAGATGCGTTTCAAGGCGTCCAAGCTTTATGTCAGCGTCATACCGGTTCTTGCGCTCGGCGTGATGATCGGCGGCCTTTCCGCGATCATGGGCGTCGGCGGCGGCTTCATCATGGTCCCGGCGATGATCTACCTCCTGAAGGTGCCGACCAATGTCGTCATCGGCACGTCGCTGTTCCAGATCATCTTCGTCAGCGCCTATACGACCGTCGTCCATGCGACGGCCAACCACACGGTCGACGCCGTTCTCGCCGTTCTGCTGATGGTGGGCAGCGTCATCGGGGCGCAATATGGCGCGCGCGTCGGCCAGCGCCTGCGCGGCGACCAGTTGCGCGCCATGCTTGCCGCTCTCGTTCTGCTCGTCGCGCTGCGCCTGGCCTACACGCTCTTCGTCGCCCCGGACGACATCTTCACGATCACGCTCGGCGGTGCCCTGTGAGATCGTTCGCCGTCGCCGTCGCCGTCGCCGCCCTGATCCTGGCCGCCACGTGCGCGGCAAACGCCCAGACGCCCGCGCCCGCGGCGGAAAGCCGGCCGGTCGTGCCCGCCGCCGAAGGCCCTGCAGCCGCGTCGGGGGAGGTCACGCAGGGCGAGCGTATCGAGATCGGCCTGTCGACCGAGACGGTCGCCATCACCGCCGACTTCTCCGGCGCCGACCTGACGATTTTCGGTGCGGTCGACAATGTCGATCCGCTGGTCCAGCGCCAGAGCCGATACGATGTCTTCGTCATCCTGGAAGGCCCGACCGCCGACATGATGGCGCGGCGCAAGGGGCGCGTCTTCGGCATCTGGATGAATGTGGATTCGCAGAAGTTCGACGGTGTCCCGCAATCCTACCTGATCGCCTCGACGCGGCCGTCCCAGGATATCGCCGACGCCGAGACGCTGGCGCGCCTGTCGCTGAACATCGGCGACATCCGGCTGCGCCCGGACCAAACCAGCGGCAACAGCGCCGCCGACGTGCAGACATTTGCCGATGCGCTGCGCGGCCTGAGGGAGAAGGCCGAGCTCTATCAGGAGTTCCCCTCCGGCGTCCGCTTCATCTCGCAGTCGCTGTTCCGCGCGCGATTGCGCCTTCCGGCAAGCGTTCCGCTTGGCCACCACATCGCCCGGGCTTATCTTTTCCGCCAAGGCGCACTCGTGGCGCAGACCCAGGCGTCGCTCGATATCCGCAAGGCCGGCCTCGAATACCAGCTCTACCGCTTCGCGCAGAACCAGGCTTTTCTCTACGGCCTCACCGCCGTCGCGCTTGCTTTTCTCGTCGGATGGCTCGCCCGTGTCCTGATGCGCAAGGATTGAGCGGGCCGGCTCAATCCGACCGGAGATCGCCGGCGCCGACCGGATAGACGCGATTCTGGCCGAGCATGTAGGCGCGGAACCGCGACGCGTCGAACAATCCCGCATAGGCCTCGTCACGCACGTTCAGACCGCCGGTGAAAACGCCGAAAGACGGCATGACGAGACGCGCGCCGTCGCTGGCGAAACAGGCCCGCCGCACCGCCTTGCCGCGCCGCACCAGCCGCGCGCAGGGATGCAGGTGGCCGCAAATCTCGTGGCCGGTTTCCGCCGGCTCGGGAATGTGGCGGAAGACGATGCGTCCCGTCGCCAGCATCTCCACCGACTGGCCCGGCACGCCGTCGGGCGGCGACGGATCGTGATTGCCCGTTACCCAGATCATCTCGCGCCCTCGCGCGACGGCGCCGATCGCCGCGATCGCGTCCTCGCCCAGCCGGGCGGATGCCTCGTCGTCATGGAAGCTGTCGCCGAGGCTGATGATCGTCGTCGGATCGTATTTCGCGGTCATGGCTGACAGGCGCGCCAGCGTCGCCGCCGTATCGTAGGGCGGCAGATAGACGCGCCGGCACGCGAACGACGATCCCTTCTCCAGATGCATGTCGGAGACGACGAGCATCCGTTCGGCGGGGAAATAGGCCACGCCCGCCGGGTCGAGCAGCAGCTCCGATCCCGCAAAATCGACCGCCAGTGCCTCGCCTGCCGTCACTTGGTCCACCGTTTTCAGCGCCGCGCGCATGGGTCTATCCGATATCCTGTCCAAGCGCGTCGCGGATCAGGTCTTCCGCCGCTTCCGCCATCAGCGCCTCGCTCGCATCGCCGCCATGCACCGTTTCCTTGCCGATTTCGAGCATCACTGGAACGGCGAGCGGCGAGATCATCTCCAGATCCTTATGCACGATTCGTCCCTCGATACGCGAGAGCATGTCGCCGAGCCGGCCGACGTCGAGCAGGCCGGTGCGCGCGTCGTTGCGCGTCGCCTGCAGCAGGATGTGGTCCGGCTCGTGACTGCGCAGCACGTCATAGACGAGATCGGCCGAGACCGTCATCTGCCGCCCGGACTTCTCCTTGCCCGGATGGCGCTTCTCGATCAGCCCGGCGATCGTGGCACAGGCGCGGAAAGTGCGTTTTAAAAGGTAGGATTCGTCGAGCCACGCCTCGAGGTCGTCGCCGAGCATGTCCTCGTCGAACAGGCCGGAAAGCGACAATTCGCCTTTTGCCAGCATCCGGCCCATGTCGCGCAGGCCCCAGATCGCGACGGCGTAGTCCGAGGCGACGAAACCGAGCGGCCGCGCCTTCGCCCGTTCCAGCCGCCGCGTCAAAAGCATGCACAGTGTCTGGTGGGCGAGCCGCCCCTCGAACGGATAGGCGACCATGTAGAAGCGCGGGCCGCGCGGGAAGGTCTCGACCAGCAACTGGTCCGGGCCGGGCACGACGGACTTCGCCTTCTGGATCGCCAGCCAGTCGGAGACCTGGCGCGGCAGCCGGTCCCATTCGGCCGGATTCGACAGCATCTTGCGCACCTGTTCCGACAGATAGGTCGTCGTCGGAAACTTGCCGCCCGCATAGGCCGGAACCTTGGCGTTGAGATCGCTTGCCTTGGAGACGATGCAGTCGTTCTCGTGGATGCCCTCGAAGGCCAGCACCTTGCCGGCAAACAGGAACGTGTCGCCCGGCACCAGCGACTCGATGAAGCCCTCCTCGATCTTGCCGAGTACCGGTCCGCCGCGTAGCGGCCCGCCCTTGCGCTGGCGGGTGAGGCGGATGTTGAGCATCGGCGCCTCGATGATCGTGCCGCAATTGAGCCGGTATTGCTGCGCCACGGAAGGATGTGAGACGCGCCATGTCCCGTCCTTCGTCAGCCGGATGCGCGCATAGCGTTCGTAGGACTGCAGCGCGTAGCCGCCATGGGCGACGAACTGCACCGCGCGGTCGAAGGTCTCGCGCGGCAGACTGGCGTAGGGCGCCGCCGTCGTGATCTCGGCATAGAGATCGTCGGCGAAAAACGGCTCCGCGCAGGCGGTGCCGAGGATGTGCTGGCACAGCACGTCGAGCGCGCCGTCGACCAGCGGCGGCGTGTCCTGCGCGCCGAGATAGTTGGCGTCGAGCGCCGCCTGGCACTCCATCACCTCGAAGCGGTTCGCCGGAACGAGGATCGCCTTCGACGCCTCGTCCATGCGGTGGTTGGCGCGCCCGATGCGCTGCGCCAGCCGGCTGGCGCCCTTCGGCGAGCCGATATGGACGACGAGATCGACATCGCCCCAGTCGATGCCGAGATCGAGCGTCGAGGTGGCGACGATGGCGCGCAGCGCGTTTTCCTGCATCGCCTGTTCGACCCTGCGCCGCTGGCTGACGTCGAGCGACCCGTGATGCAGCGCGATCGGCAGGCTGTCCTCGTTGATGCGCCACAATTCCTGGAACAGCATCTCGGCCTGGCTGCGCGTGTTGACGAACAGCAGCGTCGTCTTGTGCTGCCGGATCGCCTCATAGACTTCCGGCATGGCGTAGCGCGCCGAATGGCCGCTCCACGGCACCCGCTCCTTCGATTTCAGGATCGCGATGTCGGGCTTGGCGCCGCCGGAGACGGTGATGATTTCGGCCATCGCGGTCTTTTCGCGCTGCGGCACAAGCCACTGGCGCAGCAGGTCCGGCTCCGACACCGTCGCCGAAAGCCCGATTGCCTTCAGGCCGGGACAGAGCCGGTGCAGCCGCGCCAGCCCGAGCGACAGCATGTGGCCGCGCTTCGACGTCACCAGCGAATGCAATTCGTCGAGCACGACATGGCGCAGGTCGCCAAAGAACCGTTCCGCATCCTTGTGCGACAGCAGCAGCGCCAGCTGTTCCGGCGTCGTCAGCAGGATGTCCGGCGGGTTGAGCTTCTGGCGTTGGCGGCGCGATTGCGGCGTGTCGCCGGTGCGGGTCTCGATCTCCACCGGCAGCCCCATTTCCTCCACCGGCGTCGACAGGTTGCGGTGGATGTCGACCGCCAGCGCCTTGAGCGGCGAGATGTAGAGCGTGTGGACGCCGGGCTTGCGCGTGCCGGGCTTCGGCCTGCCGCGCCGCGCGAGATCGACAAGCGTCGGCAGGAAGCCGGCAAGCGTCTTGCCCGCGCCCGTCGGCGCGATCAGCAGCGCGGATTGCCCGGCCTCGGCCTTCGCCAGCAATTCGAGCTGGTGCGCGCGCGGTTGCCAGCCCTTCGAAGCGAACCATTCGAGAAAGGGTTTCGGCAGGTCGATACCGCCCGATGACGGTTTTGGGGGAGGCGTCGCGATGCTCACGCGCCAAGACTAGTGCCGCAAGGGGGCCTCGCCAAGCGCAATGTTCTCGTTTTCTTCCATTTCGCCGGCAAGCGGCTTTACAAGCTCGATTTTTCCGCCGGCCTTCCGGGCCACGACGATATAGCCCTCGATCCGCGCCGCGCCGTCCTTGCGCAGGAAGGATTTCTCCAGCGACACGATCCCGAATCCGGCTGCCGCGAGAGCGCGGCGCAGATAGGCCTGCGAATGCGCGTAGCGCAGCGACGGCCGAAGCGCGTAATCCTCCGGCCCCTCATGTGCCTCGACCGTGAAGGCGAACATCCCGCCCGCTTCCAGCAGCCGGTCGGCCAGCGCGAAGGCCGCCGCCAGGTCGCCGAGATAGATGTAGACGTCGGCGGCGACCGTGAGGTCGGCCCGTCCCGGCTCCTGGTCCGCGATGAGGGGAGAGGCGATGTCGCCCTTTTCCAGCCGGTCGTAGATGCGTTTCGCCCCGGCGCGCTTCAGCATGCCGGCCGACAGGTCGACGCCTTCGAGGAAACTGACCGTCTTGCGCAGGTGCTCGCCCATCAATCCGGTGCCGCAGCCGAGATCGACAGCATGGCGGAACGTTGCGCCATCCGGGCCGCGCGCGGTGAAGATCGCTTCGGCGAGGCTTTTCGGCGCGTGATAGTCGAGGCGTTCGACCAGCGACCGTTCGAAGCGCGGCGCGAAATCGTCGAACAGGCTTTCGACATAGGCCGAAGGCGGCGCATCGGGCGTATCGGTGATGCCGAGACTGGCGAGCTTCAGTTGCGCGCCGAAGCGGTCCCGCGCGTCCAGCCGCAGGAGCTGGCGCCAGATGTCCGCCGCGTCGGCCACGCGTCCGGCCTTTTCCAGCCATTCGCCCTGAAGGCTGAGAAACGGCAGATGGTCGGGCGCGAGTTCCAGCGCCTGCGCGATCAGGTCGGCCGCCGCTGCATGATCGCCGGCTCCCGCATATTGGCGGGCAAATTCGGCGCGCCGGTCGGCGGTCAGGTTGCCCGAAGACTGATTTGTCATTGTCGTGAAAAGCTCAACGAGAAGTCGATGCCGGCATATGTTGCGCATGGCGCGAAATTGCAATCGGAATCTGAGGCCTTTTCGCCGCAATCGAATGGCTTATCTTGCGCCCATGCGTTTCGAGGACCTGCTTCGCCCGACCGAGAAGGGCCTGTACTGCCCGCCGGGCGATTTCCACATCGACCCGGTGCGGCCGGTGGAGCGCGCGTTGGTGACCCACGGCCATGCCGATCACGCGCGCCCGGGCCATGCCCATGTCATGGCGACGCGCGAGACGCTCGACATCATGGGGATACGCTACGGCGAAGGCTTTGCCGGACAGACGCAGGCGGCGGCCTATGGCGAAGTCATGTCGCTGAACGGGGTGACGGTGAGCTGGCATCCCGCCGGTCACGTGCTCGGCGCGGCGCAGATCGCGGTCGAAAAGGACGGTGTCCGCATCGTCGCTTCGGGCGACTACAAGCGCCGCCGCGACCCGACATGCGCTGCTTTCGAGCCGGTCGAATGCGATGTCTTCATCACCGAAGCCACTTTCGGCCTGCCGGTCTTTCGCCATCCCGACGACCGCGAGGAGATCGCAAGGCTGCTTAAAAGCGTCGAGCAGTTTCCGCAAAGCGCCCATCTCGTCGGCGCCTATGCGCTCGGCAAGGCGCAGCGCGTCATAGCGCTGTTGCGAGAAGCGGGCTATGACCGCGTCATCTACATTCACGGCGCGATGCAAAAACTCTGCGACTATTACATCTCCCGCGGCGTCGATCTCGGCCCGCTCGCCCCGGCGACCATCGATCGCGCGGCGAGGGACCAGTTCGCCGGCGCCATCGTCATCGGCCCGCCGGCGGCCTTCGTCGACCGCTGGGCGCGGCGCTTTCCCGATCCGGTATCCTGTTTCGCCTCCGGCTGGATGCGAGTACGCCAGCGCGCAAAGCAGCGCGGCGTCGAACTGCCGCTGATCCTGTCCGATCATTGCGACTGGGACGAACTGACCGAAACGATCCTGGAACTCCGCCCGCAGGAAGTCTGGGTCACGCATGGACGCGAGGAGGCGCTGGTGCGCTGGTGCGAACTGAACCAGATCCGCGCCAAACCGCTCAATATTGTCGGCTACGAGGACGAGACGGAATGATCGCACGCACTCGCATCGTACACGGCCTGTCGGTCCTGGCCCTCTCCCTGTTCGCGATATCCGGCTCGCATGCGGTCGGCTCGACCAGCGAGGCCTGGAAGGAATTTGGCCATACCGTCGAGACGGCGTGCCGCGCCGCCGCGGCGAGGCAGATGAAGGTCGGCGCCGTCCGCATCGATCCCTTCGGCACGCAAAGCTATGGCGTCGCCGTCCTGACCGAAGCGGGTGACGGCGGCGCGGACCATGTCTGCGTCTACGACAAGTCGAAGGGGACGGCCGAAATCGGCGGCCCGCTGCAACTGGTCGGCGATCCCGCCCTGCCGTTCTCGCCGGACGACCAGGCGCAGCTTTCCGCCTTGCGCGATCAGGTCCGCGCCACCCTTGCCGACATCGCTGCGAAGCGGCTGCCGTCGAACGGCCAGGCCGCGACCGTCAAGGCCATGCTCGACGGCAGGGTGAAGACCGACGATATCGCATCGGCCCTGCCCGGCCCCTACCGGTGTACGGTCTACTGGTACGGATTTCTCGATGAGGGCGCGCGCCGGGTCGGCGCCCACCGCTGCGTGGTGTCGGCGGGCGGCAACGGCGCGCTCTACATCACCAAGAACACCGGCGAGGGCTTCTACGCCGAGACCGTGCCGTGGGTCGACCGTTTGACCGCCTTCGCGGGACGCTCCTACCTGCCGGGCCACGGCCAGACGCGTTACGATCCGGACCAGCCGGAAAACAGCGAAAACGGCAATTTCGGCAACAAGGTCGGGCTGGTGCTGCGCAGCGGCGAGCGGCTGTTCCTGGTCTCCATCGACGAACGCGGCATGTCGCCGAAGGACCCGACCTTCTTCGAGATCACGGAGCTGGTGCCGCAGCTTTGAAGCGGTTCGCCTAGGGGTATTTTTTCCGCGCCGTGGCCACGGCGAGTGTCTTGCCCTTGCCGTCCAGCGCGGTTGCCGTCCATTCATAGGTGTGGCGGCCACCTGGAGGACACGGGCTTTTGTATTTGAAGGCGCCGGGCGCGATGGTGGAGGCGCCGCTATATTTCGCCTTGCCGCCGCCGTGGTGGTAGGTCGGAACGTTGATGTCCTTCATGTGGAACCGGATCGCGGCGGTCCCCTGCGGGACGTTCTTCAGTTTGAATATCGGATTGGGGGCCCTGCCCGGATGTCCGCTGGTACATGTCTTGATGTTGCCCCAGTCGAAGCTGAAGCCGAAATCGGCGGCATAACTCGGCGTGGCAAGCAGAATGGTGAAAATCGCCGTGACGGAAATCAGGAATTGGCGCATGCAGTATGTCCTCCGGTGCAAATTGTCCTGCCATGGAGAGCAGCGGCGGCAAGCCGTGTCCAGTTAAAATGAAAGCCTTCGCCGAACTTCTCGACCGCCTGGTGCTGACGCCGTCGCGCAATGCGAAACTCAAGCTCCTGGCCGACTATGTCGCCGAGACGCCCGACCCGGACCGCGGCTACGCCATCGCCGCCATCACCCGCGATCTCGACATCATGTCGGTCAAGCCGGCGATGATCCGCGCCCTCGTCGCCGAGCGCGTCGACGAGATCCTGTTCGGCTATTCCTACGATTTCGTCGGCGATCTCGCCGAGACCGTCTCGCTGATCTGGCCGGGGCCGGTCGAGGAGAGCGGGAACGTGGATCCGCGCCTCTCGGCCATCGTCGAGGCGCTGCAGCAGGCGTCGCGCTCCGACGGGCCGAAGCTGGTCGAAAACTGGCTCGACGCGCTCGATCCCTCCGGCCGCTACGCGCTGCTGAAACTGATCACCGGCGGCATGCGCATCGGCGTCTCCTCGCGGCTGATGAAACAGGCGCTCTCCGATTATGGCGGCAAGGACGTCACCGAGATCGAGGAACTCTGGCACGGCCTGACCCCGCCCTACCTGCCGCTGTTTCAATGGCTCGACGGCAAGGCGGAAAAGCCGGAAAATCTCGCCGCCGCGCCGTTCCGGCCGGTCATGCTGGCGACGCCGACCGACGCCGAAGACCTCGCCCGCCACGATCCCGCCGACTATCTCGCCGAGTGGAAATGGGACGGCATCCGCGTCCAGGTCACGGCGGAAAAGGATCAGCGCCGGATCTATTCGCGCACCGGCGACGACATCTCCGCCGCCTTTCCCGATCTGCTTGCCGCGATGGACTTCGCGGGCGCGCTCGACGGCGAACTTCTCGTCGGACACGGAGAGGGCGACGCGATCGTCACCGGCACCTTTTCCGACCTGCAGCAGCGGCTCAACCGCAAGACCGTGCCGGCGAAGCTGCAGGCGAAATACCCGGTCATCCTGCGCGCCTACGATCTCCTGCAGGCGGGACCGGACGATTTGCGTTCGCTCGTGTTCGAGGCCCGGCGCGAGCGGCTGGAACGCTTTGTCGAAAGCCTTCCCGGCGACCGCTTCGATCTTTCGCCGCTGGTCCCCTTCGACACCTGGGAGGATGTTGCCGAAAAGCGCAACAACCCGCCCGATCCGGTGATCGAGGGGGTGATGCTGAAGCGCCGCGACTCGATCTACGTCCCCGGCCGCCCGAAAGGCCCCTGGTTCAAGTGGAAGCGCGATCCCTATCTGGTCGACGCGGTGCTGATGTATGCCCAGCGCGGCCACGGCAAGCGCTCGAGCTTCTATTCCGACTATACCTTCGGCGTCTGGACCGGCCCCGCCGACGATTCCGTCCTGGTGCCCGTCGGCAAGGCCTATTTCGGCTTCACCGACGAGGAACTGAAGCTGATCGACAAGTTCGTCCGCGACAACACCGTCGAGCGTTTCGGGCCGGTGCGTTCCGTGCGCGCCGAGCCGGACCACGGGCTGGTGCTGGAAGTGGCATTCGAGGGCCTCAACCGCTCGACCCGCCACAAGTCCGGCGTCGCCATGCGCTTCCCGCGCATCGCCCGGCTCAGATGGGACAAGCCGCCGCACGAAGCCGACCGGCTGGAGACGCTGGAGGCGATGCTGGATTGACGCCGCCCTTGCACCCGCCCCAATTTCCACCTAGCTGACAGCCGAAACCCATGCGGGAGCGCGAAACATGCAGGTCAACCGGCTTCTTGGCGACTCAGTCGGCCGAACCATCGTCAAGCTCGTCGTCGTCTCGATCCTCGTCGGGATGGTGATGAATGTCTTCGGTCTCTATCCGCTGGACATCTTCTACGCGTTTCGCGATTTCATCGTGAACCTGTGGGAAAAGGGCTGGGCCGCGCTCGGCCGTTTCGGCGACTGGCTGATCCTCGGCGGCATGGTCGTCGTGCCTGTCTTCATCATCCTGCGGTTGCTCAACTACAGGCGCGGCTGATGATCGCACGGCGCCAATTCATCGCGGGCGGCGCCGCTTTCATGCTTCTGCCGGCGCTGCCGGCACAGGCCGCTTCCGGCTCCGTCGTCACGGGCGAGGCGCTTTCGCTGGTCAACGCCTATCGCAAGTCGAAGGGCAGGAGCCCGCTGGTCGCCGATAGTGCCCTGTCGCGCGCCGCGCTCGATCAGGCCAGGCGCCTTGCCGCCAGCGGCAGGCTCAGCCACGCCAGTTTCCGCCAGCGCATGGTCGCAAACGGCGTGCCTTTTCCGGCCGCCGAGAACATCGCCTCCGGCCAGCCGACCGTTGCGTCGGTCGTCCAGGCCTGGATCGGCTCGCGCGGCCACCGGCGCAACATGCTGGGCAAATACAACCGCCTCGGCGTCGCGGTCGCCCGCGACCCCAAATCCGGCAACCGGCCCTACTGGGCGATGGTTTTATCCGCCTAGAAGCAGGTCCGGGAAAGCTGGACACCGGTTTTCCGTCCGGACTTGCGACCACAGGTCAGAACACGAACTCGCTCGCCACCCGGTGCAGGATGACGTGGCGCAGCGCCAGGGCTTCGACGTCCTTCGAATAGCCGCCGCCGATCACGCCGCAGACCGGGATGCCGCGCTGCCGGAAATGCGAAAACACCATGCGTTCGCGCTGTTCTATGCCCCGGTCGGTCAGCGCCAGGCGGCCGA
Organism: Oricola nitratireducens; assembly: GCF_014904745.1. Classification (GTDB taxonomy): domain Bacteria; phylum Pseudomonadota; class Alphaproteobacteria; order Rhizobiales; family Rhizobiaceae; genus Oricola; species Oricola nitratireducens. The sequence continues at coordinate 6,366 of NZ_JACZCS010000032.1, read as the reverse complement.
GCCGGTCCTCGGCGTGGACGTCGACGCCGGCATTGTAGAAGACGATGTCGGGCGCGACGCGGTCGCGCAACTCCTCCAGCACCAGCGCCAGCGTTTTCAGATAGGCAAGATCCTCGATGCCGTCGGGCAGGGCGAGGTCGTAGTCGGAGGTCTGCTTGACGTGCGGATAGTTTTTCTCCGCATGCACGGACGCCGTGAAGACGCGGCCGTCGCCTGAAAAGATCTCCGCCGTGCCGTCGCCCTGGTGCACGTCGAGATCGAGCACGAGCGCGTTCGAAATCTCGCCGTCGGCAAGCAGCACATGCGCGGCGACGGCGGCGTCGTTGAAGGTGCAGAACCCCGCGCCCTGCGCCCGTCCGGCATGATGGCTGCCGCCCGCCGTGTTGCAGGCGACGCCGTGCTCCAGCGCCAGCCGCGCCGCCATCACCGTGCCGGCGACCGCGCATCGCGCGCGCAACGCCGTGCGCTCGGTGACCGGAAAACCGATTTCCTTCTCGATCCGCTCCGGAACAGCGAAGCCGTAGACCTGGTCGACATAGGCCGGATCGTGCGCGAGCTTCACCCAGGCGGCGGGGGCGGGTGCCGGAATGTGGAAATCGCCGGGTCCCGCCAGTCCCTCGGCCATGATCGCGTCGGCCAGCAGCCGGTACTTCGACATCGGAAAGCGGTGATCCGGCGAGAACTTCGCGTCATAGGCGGGATTGTGGACGATCGGCAGGCGCATGGCGGTATTGACCTATTGCCTTCGCGCCAAAAAGCAATCAAGCCTCTCTGGTTCGCCCTGCCGGAATCGCCCGCCGAAGAGATCATGACAGCCGCCGTCAAGCCCGCATCGCGCCCCTTCGAGGTGACCAACCGCATGGTTTTTTCCATCGCGGCGCCGATGACTTTGGCCTTCCTGACGACGCCGATCCTCGGCATTGTCGACACCACGGTGATCGGCCAGTTCGGCGACGCCAGGTTGATCGGCGGCCTCGCCGTCGGCGCGATCATCTTCGACATCGTCTTCACGACGCTGAATTTCCTGCGTTCCGGCACGACCGGTTTCGTCGCCCAGGCCTTCGGCCGCGACGACGGCGCCGAGCAGCAGGCGGTGTTCTGGCGCGCGATCATCCTCGCCTCCGGCCTCGGGCTGGCGCTTCTCGTCCTGGCCTGGCCGATCCGCGAGATCGGCGTCTGGCTGATGGCCCCGGGCGAGGGCGTGGCCGACGCGACGCGCACCTATGTCACGATCCGCATGCTCGCCGCGCCGTTTTCGCTGATCAACTACGCGCTGCTCGGCCTCCTGCTCGGACAGGGCAGGGCGATGACGAGCCTTGCCCTGCAGACGCTGCTGAACGGCATCAACATCGCCGGCTCGATCTGGTTCGGCCTCGTGCTCGGCTGGGCGATCGAGGGTGTCGCGCTCGGCACGGTGCTCGGCGAGGCGACGGCGGCGATCGCCGGTTTCTGGTGGATCCGGCGCGGCTTCGACCATGCGCATGCGCCGACATGGGATCATATTTTCGAACGCGTCGAGTTCCTCCGCCTGATCTCCGTCAACCGCGACATCATGATCCGCTCCTTCGCGCTGCTGGCGGGCTTTTCGCTGTTCACGCGCACCGGCGCGCAGTTCGGCGCGGTGACGCTGGCCGCCAACGCCATCCTGATGAACTTCTTCATGATCGCCGGCTATTATCTCGACGGTTTCGCGACCGCCGCCGAACAGATCGTCGGCCGCGCCATCGGCGCCAACCACAAACCCGCTTTCTGGCGCGCGGTGAAACTGACCTGCCTGTGGGGCTTCGCCCTCGCCGGCTTCACGACGGTGATCGTGTTTTTCGCGGGCGGGCCGGTGATCGACTTCATGACGACGGCCGAGGGCGTGCGCGAGATCGCCAAAACCTATCTGCCATGGGCCGCGGTGACGGCGGTGATGGGCGTGCTCGCCTTCCAGATGGACGGCGTCTATATCGGCGCGACCTGGTCGCGCGACATGCGCAACATGATGCTCGCCTCGCTCGCGCTGCTCTTCGCGCTGGTCTACGTGCTGGTTCCGGTCTACGGCAATCACGGCCTGTGGTTCGCGCTCAACGCCTTCCTCGGCGCGCGCGGCCTGACGCTGCTGGCGAATTTGCCGAGGCGGGCGCGGACGGTGTTCGCCTGATCGGGTGGGCGGGCCTTCTCTAGGACGCCGACAAATGGCAGCTCTGCGGGACAAACCAGCCATAGGTGCATAAAATATGACACCCGTCTCTATCACGGTCAGGAGTCTCTATGGGTTCACCGCACCTGCCCAAGCTGACAACTACACTTCTGCATTCGTACAGCGAAGCTGCGCTCCGCAACGCGGGTGAACTGCTGGTTGAAGCCTCGCTCTTACGTGACCATGACCACATGGCACGGGCCTTTTTCTTAGCTGTCGCTTCTATTGAAGAAGCGGGTAAGGCGTTGCTCGCTTTCGATGCCCAGGGCCGCAACCTGTCCGATCCGGCAGTTTGCACGAAGCTGAAAACGTTGATGGAAAGCCATGGGCATAAGATCAACTACGCGTTGAGCATGTGGGCCTTGAGTAGCCCGGATCAACACGAAGCGCTGAAGGTGGCGCTGGATCTGATCTTCCACATTAAACAGGGCCGTGAACCGTCAATGTATAGCGATCTACGCACCGACCCGGATCGAGTACAAACGCCGCGTGAGATCGTTCGCGCCACCGCTGCGCGGGACTGTGTAAGGCTTGCCGAGAACTGTCTTGCACACGCACATCGACACGTCAGTGAGAAAATACCTGCCAAGTTCACGGCCGCTCAAAATAGACTCTTCACAATGAAGACCGCCAAATTTCAGGAGATGCTGAACGTGGAAGACTTCTGGTGGTACTACATCTCGCGCATGGAAGCAGGTCAGCAAGACATCGCGGAAGCGGTACTTGGATACGAGCGGGATCATATCAAGACTGGCAAGCCGTTCCGTACTGCGGAGTAAACGAGTGTTGTGGTTCGTGACGACCGTCCTAAACGGCAGCTAAGGGATCGAAGCAAACACAGGCCGTCCGAGCGTACGGCGAATCGACTTACGCGCTAACGCATGCGATCACGCCGGGATCGACTTCGCCGCCCATTCTTTCGCTTTCGTGCCCTTCAGATCCGAAATCGAGGCCGCGCCGCGCGCGTCGAGCAGGGCGGCGAGTTCGCGGTTGATCGCATTGGCGATGCCCGGACCGCGATAGATCATCCCGGTATAGAGCTGCACCAAGTCCGCCCCGGCCTCGATCTTGGCGAGCGCGGTTGCGCCCGAGTCGACGCCGCCGACGCCGATCAGCGTCTTGAGCGGCCCGATCCGTTCGCGCGTCTTGGCGAGCACGATGGTCGAGCGCTCGAACAGCGGCTTTCCCGAAAGGCCGCCCGCTTCGCCGGGATCGGCGGAAATCCCCGTCCGCGACAGCGTCGTGTTGGAGACGATCATGCCGTCGAGGCCCTTGTCCATGACCTCGGCGACGATGTCGTCGAGCCCTTCCTCGGTGATGTCGGGCGCGATCTTCAGGAACACCGGCACGACCCGTTTGTGGATTTCCTCTTCCGCGGCCCGCGCCTCGCCGATCCGGCTTAGAAGGTCCGCCAGTTGCGCGCGGCCCTGCAGGTCGCGAAGGCCCGGCGTGTTCGGCGAGGAGATGTTGATCGTGAAATAGCTGGCGAGCGTATAGAAGCGCCTGAGCCCGGTCACATAGTCGGCGATGCGGTCGTCGGCATCCTTGTTGGCGCCGATATTGACGCCGACGACGCCGCGTCCGCGCCGCGCGGCAAGCCGGCCGAAGGCCGCGTCATGGCCCTGATTGTTGAAGCCGAGCCGGTTGATGACGGCGTGGTCGCGCGTCAGCCGGAAGATGCGCGGGCGCGGATTGCCGGGCTGCGGCCTCGGCGTCGTCGTGCCCACTTCGGCGAAACCGAAGCCGATGCCGAGCAACTCGTCCGGCACCTCGGCGTCCTTGTCGAAACCGGCCGCCATGCCGAGCGGGTTCGCAAATGTCAGGCCCGCCGTCGTCACCGCGAGCCGCGGATCCGGCGTTGCCGCGCGGACGGGCAGGGCGCCGCTCTTCAATCCGGCGATCGCCATGCGATGCGCCGTCTCCGGCTCGAACCTGAAGGTCAGCCAGCGCCCGGCGCATTCCCACAGGCCGCCGGCCGTCATCCGCCGATCTCCGGAAATTCATGCGCGCCGTCGGGCCCGAGCGGCAGGTCCTTCACCCAGACGACCGCCGACAGCTCCAGCGGCGCGTAGAGATGCGGGAACAGGGCGCCGCCGCGCGACACCTCGTATTTCACCGCCGCTCCGAGCTTTGCCGTGTCGACGGCGATGAGCTTGAGGTCGGTCTGGCCGGCGAAATGCTTTGCCGCCGTTTCCTTCGCCTGTGCCGCTGTCGAGAAATGGATGAAACCGTCGGCGAGGTCGATCGGCGCGCCCTCGAACACGCCCGCCGCCTCGGCGTCGGCCCATTGCGCCCGCGGCGCGATCTTGTAGATGATCCGGTCCATGCGGGTTCCTTAGTCCGCGCCCGCCGGACGCGAAAGACCAAAGCCGGCGATACGGACAGTTTTGTTGCGGCCCTGTCGCAATTCTCGCGGAATTTGCCGATAGTCTCTCGTCCGGACCGCAATATGAGGGAAATCGAGACGCCATGAAGAAAATCAGCCGGGAAATCCTGATCGCCGCGATCGCTGTCGCCGCCTCGGCGGCTTCGGCCCTTCCCGCCGGCGCCGATACGGGCCGCTACGTGATGGAGAAGACCGAAGACGGATTCATCCGCATGGATACCGACACCGGCGAAATGTCGATCTGCACCGAAAAGAGCGGCCAGATCGTCTGCAAGCTCGCCGCCGACGAGCGCGCCGCCTTCCAGGATGCGCTCGACCGGCTGGAGGAGCGCGTGACGGCGCTGGAAGAGCGCGTCGACCGCACGCTTGCCGTCCCCAGCGAGGAGGAGTTCGACCGCGGCCTCGACAACATGGAGAAATTCTTCCGCCGCTTCCTTGGCATCGTCGAGGAATACGACAAGGAAAAGAAGGCGCCGCCCGCGCCGGAAACGCCGCCCGACCGGACCTGATCCCGGCGGCGATTGCGTTGCGTCGGAATCGGGAATTTGCCGCTGGACAGGCGCAAATCACATGCTATAAACCGCGCACTTTCCGGCGGCGCCGCCCCGGAAGGCGCCTTCGCGAGATGTTGTGAAGCGTATGCCCGGGTAGCTCAGGGGTAGAGCAGCGGATTGAAAATCCGCGTGTCGGTGGTTCAAATCCGCCCCCGGGCACCATCTGCCCGTTTTCCCTCCGATGAACGAAGTCGCCGGTTCGAAGGTGCGCCGCCTGTCGCTTTGCGCTAAAAGGCCCCGAACGGGACCAATCCGGATTGGGCCGCAATGAATTCTGAAAGACAGGCGCGGGGCAGGCGGCGAGGGCCATGATCGACAAGCTCGAACATTTCCTGGTGCTCGTGCGCGAGAAGCATTTCGGCAAGGCGGCCGAGGCCTGCAACATTTCCCAGCCGACGTTGTCGGCCTCCATAAAGCACCTCGAGGACCAGCTCGGCGTCATGCTCGTGCAGCGCGGTTCGCGCTACCAGGGCCTGACGGCGGAGGGCGAGCGCGTGCTCGAATGGGCGCGCCGCATTGTCGGCGACGCGCGCTCCATGCGCATGGAAATCCAGACCGCGAAACAGGGGCTGAGCGGCCGGGTGCGCATCGCCGCGATCCCCACCGCGCTGCCGATGGTGCGCGAACTGACCGCCGCCTTTCAGGCCCGCCACCCGAACGTGACCTTCGTCGTCCTGTCGCGGACCTCGATCGAGATCCTTGAACTGATCGACAATCTCGAGATCGATATCGGCATATCCTACATGGCGAACGAACCGCTCGGCCGTGTCTCGGCGGTGCCGCTTTATGCGGAGCGCTATGTTTTCGTGACCGCCGACGAGGCGCTGTTTCCCGGCCGCAAGGCGGTCACCTGGGCCGAGGTCAGCCGCACGCCGCTCTGCCTGCTCACCCCCGACATGCAGAACCGGCGCATCGTCAACGGCTATCTCGCCCAGGCGGGCGCCGAGGCCAGGCCGGTGCTGGAATCCGATTCCATGATCGCGATCGTCTCGCATGTGCTCGCCGGAAACATGGCCGGCATCCTGCCGGAAAAGCTCGTCAGGATTTTCGAGGCGGCCGGCGCCATCCGCGCCATCCCGCTGATCGAGCCCGTCGCCAGCCAGATGATCGGCGCGATCGCCGCCGAACGCGAGCCGCGCACGCCGATGATCGACGCGCTGCTGAAATGCGCGGCCGGCGTGGCGAAACAGCTGCAGGAAGAGGCCGGGGAAACGGCCTAGAGCTTTTCAGGGACAGATAGA
>NZ_JACZCS010000031.1 GCF_014904745.1 Oricola nitratireducens | reverse complement strand
CGCCGCACCGGACGGGAAACAGAATGTTTCTATCTGTCCCTGAAAAGCTCTAGGAATCGGCCTTTTTCAGATGGTCGGCGAACCAGCCGCCGGCGAGATCGACGACCTGCTCCAGCGTTCCCGGTTCCTCGAACAGATGCGTCGCGCCCGGCACGATCGCGAGCCTGTTGTCGCAGCGCATCATCGCCTTGGCTTCCCGGTTGAGTTCGATGACCTCGTAGTCATGCCCGCCGACGATCAGCAGCGTCGGCGCCTTGACGTGGAACAGCGCCTGTCCGGCGAGATCCGGCCGCCCGCCCCGCGATACCACGGCCTTCACCTCGTCCGGCTGCTCCGCGGCGGCGGCGAGAGCGGCCGCCGCGCCCGTGCTGGCGCCGAACAGGCCGATGGGGAGTTGCGCGGTGTCCGGATAGCCGGTCGCCCAGGAGACCGCTTCGGCGACGCGGCTGCCGAGCAGCGGGATGTCGAACACGTTGCGCCGGTTCTGCGCTTCGCGTTCCGTCAGAAGATCGAAGAGCAGCGTCGCGAAACCGCGCAATTGCAGCGTTTCCGCGACGAACGTGTTGCGCGGACTGAACCGGCTCGAACCGCTGCCATGGGCGAAAATGACCAGTCCGCACGCGTCCGGCGGCATCGCCAGAATGCCGCCGAGTTTCTCGCTGCCGATCTCGACATCTCGCGGGACGATTGCGTCCGCCATGCGTACTCCTCCGTTGCTAGCCGGAACAAGTACACTATAGAAGTTTTACGTAAGCAACAGGTTACCGATGAGCATCGATCAACATCAATGCTTTTTCGACATGGCGAGCTCGGGCCGCCCTTGGGGGCAGCCCGGAAACCGGCCTGGATCAGCCCTCGCCCGAAAGGCATGACCGGATCGAATTCGCCATGGCGTGGAGCAGGTCGAAATAGAGATCCGGACCCGGCTGCAGCGTCGCGCCGAGCGGATCGAGCATGGCGGACCGCGCATCCGTGCCTTCGATGGCGACGCTGACCAGTTTCGGTTCGAATTGCGGTTCGGCAAAGACGCATGTCGCGCCGAGTTCCTTCACCTTGGCGCGAATCTGCGTCAGCCTTTCGGCGCCCGGCATGACTTCCGGCGCAATGGTTATCGATCCGGCGGCGGAAAGCCCGAAACGGTGCTCGAAATACTGGTATCCGTCGTGAAACACGATGAAGCCCTTGCCGGAGACCGGCGCGAGGCTCGTGGTGATCTCGTCCGTCAGCACGTCCAGCTTCATGTCGAGGTTGTCGGCATTTGCCTTGTAGAGCGCCGCGTTCGCCGGATCGGCCTTACCGAGCGTGCTCGCGATCTCGTTGGCGAGCGCCTTGGCATTTTGCGGATCGAGCCAGGCATGCATGTCGATCTCGTCATGCCCGTGATCGTGGCCTTCCTCGTGGGCGTGCTCCTCGCCGTCGTGGTGGTGGGGCTCGAAGGTTCCGCCTTCGCGCAGCGGCAGCGTCTCCAGTCCCGGCGCCTGGATCAGTTCGACCGCCTTGGTATGGGTGCCGATCGTCTCGATCGGTTTTTGCAGGAACGCTTCCAGTTCTTCGCCAACCCAGAAGACGACGTCGGCGTCCTGCAGGGCGGCGGCCTGTGACGGTTTCAGGCTGTAGGTATGCGGCGAACCCGCACCCTCGACGATGAGCGCCGGTTCTCCGGCGCCTTTCATGACCGCGGCGACGAGCGAGTGGATCGGCTTGATCGAGGCGATGACGTTCATGTCCGCATGCGCGGAGGACAGTGTGGCTGGAATTGCGCATGCTGCGAGCAGGAGTGTGCGGAGCGATTTCATCGGTTCACCTTGGCATTTGTAGTGAGTTGACAGGAGACGTGATGTTATATCATTACATCGCCGTATCGGATAACCTGCGATTGACGTCGCCGTCAAGCCGCGTCAAACAATTCACCCGGGAAGGAACGGAACGTGCTTCAATCTCCGCAGTCGCTCGTGCGCCTGGAACAGGCCGGCGTGTTGCGCGCCGGCCGCTGGCTCGTGCGCGATGTCGACCTTGACGTGCAACGCGGCGAGATCGTCACGCTGATCGGCCCGAACGGCTCCGGCAAGTCGACGACCGCGCGCATGGCGCTCGGCATCGTCGCGCCGAGCGAGGGTACGGCGAAACGCGCCGTCAATCTGCGCGTCGGCTACGTGCCGCAGAAGGTCGCCGTCGACTGGACATTGCCGCTGACGGTCGACCGTTTCATGACGCTGACAAATCCGCTGTCCCGCGCGCAGAAGGAAGCGGCGCTGCAAAGCACGGGGATCGCCCATATGGCGAAAGCCGAGGTGCGCAACCTGTCGGGCGGCGAGTTCCAGCGCGCGCTTCTGGCCCGCGCCATTGCCCGCAAGCCGGATCTTCTCGTGCTCGACGAGCCGGTCCAGGGCGTCGATTTTTCCGGCGAGATCGCGCTTTACGAGCTGATCGCCAGGATCCGCGACGACATGCATTGCGGCATCCTGCTGATTTCGCACGACCTGCATGTCGTCATGGCCGCGACCGACCGCGTGATCTGCCTCAACGGCCATGTCTGCTGCCACGGCACGCCGCAGGCGGTGGCCGAAAGCGCCGAATACAAGCAGCTTTTCGGCGCGCGCGGCGCCGCCCAGCTTGCCGTTTACCGCCATCACCACGATCACACCCACCTGCCGGACGGCCGCGTGCGCCATGCCGACGGCACGGTCACGGGGCATTGCCATCCCGATGACGGGCATCATCATGAGCACGACCATCACCACGACGGCGAAAACGAAAAAGGGGATACACGGAATGCTCGATGATTTCTTCATTCGCGCCATCGTCGCCGGCGCCGGCGTCGCGCTCGTCACCGGGCCGCTCGGATGTTTCATCGTCTGGCGCAGGCTCGCCTATTTCGGCGACACGCTGTCCCACGCGGCCCTGCTCGGCGTCGCCATCGCCTTCCTGCTCCAGATCGACGTTATGCTGGCGGTGTTCTCCGTCTCGGTCGTCGTCGCGGTCGCCCTGCTGTTTCTGCAACGCCGCGCCGGCCTGTCGGCCGATGCCCTGCTCGGCCTTCTGTCGCATTCCGCCCTGGCGCTCGGGCTTGTCGCGCTCGCCTTCATGACATGGGTGCGCATCGACCTGATGGGGCTGCTGTTCGGCGACATCCTGGCCGTCTCCAAGTCGGATATCGCGATCATCTATGCCGGCGGAGCCTTCGTCCTGGCCGTTCTGGCCATGATCTGGAATTCCCTGTTCGCCGCCACCGTCAACCCGGAGCTGGCGGAAGCCGAGGGCATGAAGCCGGACCGCGCCAATTTCATCTTCATGCTGCTTCTGGCCGTCGTCGTCGCCATCGCCATGAAGATCGTCGGCGTCCTGCTGATCACCGCGCTCCTGATCATCCCCGCGGCAACCGCGCGCCGCTTTGCCGGCGGGCCGGAACTGATGGCGCTGTTTGCCAGCCTGGCCGGCGTCCTTGCCGTTGTCGGCGGGCTGTTCGGCTCGCTGCAATGGGACACGCCGTCCGGACCGACGATCGTCGTCGCTGCGCTCATCCTGTTCCTCGTGAGCCTGTTGCCGGTCGCGGCGCTGGCGGGCGCCGGCGGAAAGGCGGGCGCCAGCGGAAAGGAAGGACGCACGCCATGACGGTTCGTCACGATCACGCCGAAAAATCCGACCTCACGCGTAACCAGGCCCTCGTCTTCGAAACCCTCGAGGATGCCGACACGCCGCTGACCGCCTACAACATCCTCGACCAACTGAACGCGCAGGGGCTGCGCGCGCCGCTGCAGGTCTACCGGGCGCTCGACAAGCTTCTCGACCTTGGCATGGTCCACCGGCTGGAAAGCCTCAACGCCTTCGTTGCCTGCCGCCATCCCGGCTGCGATTCCCACACGGCCGTCGCCTTCACGATCTGCGAGACTTGCGGCAAGGTGTCGGAGATCACCGACGCGGCACTGGTCTCGTCGCTCAAGTCTCTGACCGTTGGCGCCGGCTTCGTGCCGCGCAAGACGACCGTCGAGATCCGCGGCACCTGCCATGCGTGCCAGACGGGCTGATTGCGTAATTTTTAAGCAATAATAATTTCCGCATGCTTTCCGTCTGGGCAGCCGGCCACTTGCGCATTCGCAACAATGACATAGTGTTGTCAGTATGGAGCGAACGGAAGGTATCTTTGACGAGATGCTGGGCGGTGATGACCGGCCACGCTCGCCATACAGGCAATATCACGACTGGTTCGTCGCCGAGGATACGGCACGGCTGACGCGCAAGTCCAAGGAGGCGGAAACGTTTTTCCGCCGGACCGGCATCACCTTCAATGTCTACGGCCAGGAAGAGGCAGCCGAGCGTCTGATCCCGTTCGATATCGTTCCGCGGGTGATCTCGGGGCGCGAATGGGCCCGCCTTTCGCGCGGCATCGAGCAGCGTGTGCGCGCCATCAACGCGTTTCTCTACGATATCTATCATCGCCAGGAGATCCTGCGCGCCGGCCGCATCCCGGTCGAGCTGATCGCCAGCAACGACGCCTTCCTGCCCCAGATGATCGGCGTCCAGCCACCGGGCAACATCTACACCCACATCGTCGGCACCGACATCGTGCGCACCGGCGAGGACCAGTTCTACGTGCTGGAGGACAATGCGCGCACGCCGTCGGGCGTCTCCTACATGCTGGAGAACCGGGAAACCATGCTGCAGATGTTTCCCGAGCTGTTCGCGAATATTCGCGTGCAGCCGGTCAGCGATTATCCCAAGAACCTGCGCCGCTCGCTGGGCGCCTGCGCGCCGGCCGCCTGTTCGGGCAAGCCCGTCGTCGCGGTCCTGACGCCGGGCATCCACAACTCCGCCTATTTTGAACACGCCTTCCTGGCCGACCAGATGGGCGCCGAACTTGTCGAGGGACATGATTTGCGCGTCGTCGACGGGCGCATCGCGATGCGCACGACAAGGGGCTACACCCCGATCGACGTCATCTATCGCCGGGTCGACGACGATTTCCTCGATCCGCTGAATTTCAATCCGCAGTCGATGCTCGGCGTTCCGGGCATCATGGATGTCTATCGCGCGGGCGCCATCACGATCGCCAACGCGCCGGGAACCGGCATCGCCGACGACAAGGCGATCTATTCCTACATGCCCGACATCGTCGAGTTCTATACCGGCGAGACCGCGATCCTGAAGAACGTGCCGACATGGCGCTGCTCGGAGGACGACTCGCTGGCCTATGTGCTCGAGCATCTGGACGAACTCGTCGTCAAGGAGGTGCACGGCTCCGGCGGCTACGGCATGCTGGTCGGGCCGGCGGCCTCGAAGCGCGAGATCGCGGCGTTCCGGGAAAAGCTCAAGGCAAGGCCCGGCAACTACATCGCCCAGCCGACGCTGTCGCTTTCCACCGTGCCGATCCTGACGAAGAAGGGGCTTGCCCCGCGCCACGTCGATCTCAGGCCCTTCGTTCTGGTTTCGCCGCAGGGGATCAACATCACGCCCGGAGGGCTGACGCGGGTGGCATTGAAGAAGGGGTCGCTGGTCGTCAATTCGAGCCAGGGCGGCGGCACCAAGGATACCTGGGTGCTGGAGGAGTAGCGCGGATGCTCGGCAAGACCGCAGGCGGCCTTTACTGGATGTTTCGCTATCTCGAGCGCAGCGAAAACACCGCGCGTCTCGTCGAGGCGGGTTTCCGCATGGCGCTGACACGGTCCGCCGCCGCCGAGGACGAGTGGATGTCGGTCGTCCAGACCGCCGGCGTGCAGAACGAATTCCTCGCCAAGCACGAAAACGCCGACGCGCCGGCCGTCATAGACTTCCTGCTGCGTGACAAGAGCAATTCATCGAGTGTGCTCTCGGTGGTCGAGGGGGCCCGCAACAATGCCCGTCTCGTGCGCACAGCGCTGACGCGCGAGGTCTGGGAAGCCACCAACGAATGCTGGCTGACGCTGAAGGATGCCTTGGCCAGGCCCGTCCGCGATCGCGAACTGCCCGAGACGCTCGCCCTTATCCGGCAGCAGAGCGCGCTCGTGCGCGCCGCGCTGCACGGCACGATGCTGCGCAACGAGATCTACGACTTCGCGCGCATCGGTACCTTTCTCGAACGCGCTGACAACACGGCGCGCATTCTCGACGTGAAATATTATGTGCTTCTGCCGTCGGTCATGTTCGTCGGCTCGTCGCTCGACAACGTGCAGTGGGAGACGATCCTTCGCTCCGTTTCGGCCCAGCGCGCCTATCGCTGGCTGAACGACGGCGACATCAATCCGCGCGGAATCGCCGAATTCCTGATTCTCGACCGGCGGCTGCCGCGCTCGCTCGCTTTCTGCTATACCAAGATCGCCGACAACCTGACCTATCTTGCCGACGACTACGGCGAACGTCATGGCTGCCACGAAACCGCGGAGAATGTGCTAAGCCGACTGCGCAACAATACGGTCGATGCAATCTTCGACAAGGGTCTGCATGAATTTCTCGATGGCTTCATCCGCGACAACAATATGCTCGGCATGCAGATCGAGCAGGATTACCGGTTTTACGGATAGCAGATGCGCCTGACCATTTCGCACACGACGCAATACCACTACGACGTTCCGGTCCATTATGCGTTGCAGCAGCTTCGGCTCACGCCGAAGTCGCGGGCCGGCCAGTCGGTCGTTTCCTGGGAGACGCGCGTCGAGGGCGGCAAAAAGCAGCTCGAATATGACGACCAGCACAACAATCATGTCGCCCTCGTCAGTTTCGATGCCGGGCAAACCGAGATCACAGTCCATTGCGCGGGGGTCGTCGATACCGCCGATACCTCGGGGATCATCGGTGCCCATGGCGGTTTCGCGCCGCTCTGGCTTTTCCTGCGGCCGACGCCGCTGACCCGCGCCGGCAACAACGTCCGCAGGCTGATCAAGATCGCCAGCGGCGATTACGAGAACGAGATTTCGCACCTGCATGCCCTCTCGGAGGCGATCGCCGGCGCGGTCAGATACGAGACGGGCCGCACCGATGCCGCCACCACCGCGGAAGAGGCGCTGGAGGCGGGGCACGGCGTTTGCCAGGACCACGCCCAGATATTCGTCGCCGCTGCCCGCGCGATGGGCTTTCCTGCCCGTTACGTCAGCGGCTACCTGATGATGGAGGACCGCGTCCACCAGGATGCGAGCCATGCCTGGGCCGAGGCGCATGTCGAGGGGATCGGCTGGGTCGGTTTCGACGTCTCCAACGGGATTTCGCCCGACGAGCGCTATGTCCGCGTCGCCACCGGACTCGACTACACCGAAGCCGCACCGGTTTCGGGCATGCGTCTTGGCGAAAGCGTCGAAAGCATGGTTGTCAGACTCCAGATACAACAATAAGTTCGCTGCAAATCGGGCTGGAATCACCAGATGACCTATTGCGTCGGTTTGCGCCTCAAAAAGGGCCTTGTCTTCATGTCGGACACGCGTACCAACGCGGGTGTCGACAATGTATCCGTGTTCCGGAAAATGTTCACCTGGACGGTTCCGGGCGAGCGCGTCCTCATGCTCATGACGGCGGGAAATCTGGCAACGACGCAATCCGTCGTCAGCCTGCTCGACGAGCGCTCCAAGGCGCCGCACGACCGCAATCCCTCGATCCTCGAAACGCCGTCGATGTTCCAGGCCGCGCGCCAGGTCGGCGAGACGCTGCGCGAGGTGATCCAGGCCAATGCGATGAGCGGGCAGACCGCGGATTCGTCCTTCAACGCGACGATGATTCTCGGCGGGCAGATCCGCAACAGCGAGCCGCGCCTGTTCATGATCTATCCCGAGGGCAACTTCATCGAGGCGAACGGCGACACGCCGTTCTTCCAGATCGGCGAGACCAAATACGGCCGGCCGATCCTCGTGCGCGCCTATGATCCGGAGATGTCCTTCGAGGACGCCGTCAAGCTGATGCTGGTGTCGTTCGATTCCACCCTCAAGGCCAATCTCTCGGTCGGCCTGCCGCTCGATATCCAGGTTTACGAGACCGACAGTTTCCGGCTCGGGTCTCGCCGGCGCGTCGAAGCCGACGACCCCTATTACCAGACGATTTCGACCAGTTGGGGCGAGGCGCTGTCGCAGGCGTTGAAGTCCCTGCCGGATTTCGTCTTTCCCGATGACGCCGCTTCGACGCGTTAATTCTGCCGCTTAACCCACGCATTTCATACGGCTTGCACGCGACGACGGAGTAGGCTTTAAACCTTTTAAGCTTTCCCAGCGGCAGATGCGGAATAGGCTGCGCCCGCCATGGATTGCCTGATTTTATAGGGAGTAATGTCTTATGCGAAAAACCCTTCTTCTTGCTGCCGCGAGCGTTCTTGCGCTTTCTGCCGCAGCACAGGCCGAGGTGAAAATGGGCGTGTTGCTCGGATTCACCGGCCCGATCGAGTCGCTGACGCCTGCGATGGCGGCCGGCGCTGAAATGGCGATGAAGGAAGCTTCCGACTCCGGCAAGTTTCTGGGCGGCGAGACGATCACTTCGGTGCGCGCCGATTCCACCTGCGTCGACTCGGCCGCCGCAACGGCTGCCGCCGAGCGCCTGATCACCTCCGACAATGTCGTATCCATCATGGGCGCCGATTGCTCCGGCGTGACTGGCGCGGTGGTCAACAACGTGGCTGTCCCGAATGGCGTCACGTCCATTTCGCCGTCCGCGACGTCACCGGGCCTCTCCGAGATCAAGGACAATGGCCTGTTCTTCCGTACGGCGCCGTCCGATGCGCGCCAAGGCGAAGTGCTCGCGGATGTGCTGATGGATAACGACATCAAGTCGATCGCGATCACCTATACCAACAATGACTACGGCAAAGGATTCGCCGATGCGCTTTCCAAAGCCTTCACGTCGCGTGGCGGCACGGTCACCATTGTTGCGGCCCATGAAGACGGCAAGGGCGACTATTCCGCCGAAGTTGGCGCGCTGGCCGCTGCCGGCGGCGACGCGCTCGCCGTTCTCGGCTATGTCGACCAGGGCGGCCGCGGCATCATGCAGAGCGCCATCGACACCGGCGCGTTCGACACTTTCGCGCTTGGCGACGGCATGATTGGCGACTCGCTTCTTGATCTGCCCGGTCTCGATTCGGTCAAGATAATGGGTACCGCGGCCGGCAGCGATTCCGAGGATGCGGCGATCTTCCAGAAGATGGCTGAGGATGCCGGCATCACCGGCACCGGTCCGTACCGTGGTGAGAGCTACGATGCGGCAGCCCTGATGATCCTCGCCATGCAGAAGGCAGGCAAGGCGGACCGCGCGTCCATCGCCGGCAATGTCATGGACATCGCCAACGCCCCTGGCGAAAAGATCGGCCCCGGAGAACTCGCCAAGGCGCTCGATCTCGTCGCCGCGGGCACCGATATCGATTACCAGGGTGCAACCGGCGTCGAATTCACCGACGTCGGCGAGGCTCTCGGCTCCTACAAGCAGCTGACGATCGAAAACGGCGCCTGGAAGACGGTGAAGGTGCGCTAAGCCTTTCGGCTTCGGAGTAAAAAAGCCCCCGGGCCGCGCGAGCGTCCCGGGGTTTTCTTTTCGGCATTGCGGCCTCAGTCCAGGTCTCTCGCGGCCTCGCACGGTTGCGAACTGCCGCCGCCGGCGGCCCCGTTCACCACCGGTCCGGTCCGAATGGACAACCTAATGAAAGCTCAAATCTAGCTTGCGGGAACCTGGGGGCATTCCCCGGCGCTCATGCTCTTGACCGGGTCGCTCGGACTGCATTTTTCGCCTGACACCGGATAGCGCCCGATGCTCGCGCATCCCGCGGACACCAAGAGCGCGAGGCTGACGGCAATACTCAGAAATAGTCTCATGACGTTATCTCCCAACACAAACATGCGCCCTGATTTATAGGCGCGATGCCGCCGCATGTGGTTGATGTCTGTCAATACGGCCGGCCGGCTCCCAATGGACCGGATACCGCCGTTCCGGCTTTAGCTGTGCCGCACCTTCTCGGGTAACAGTCCGCGCGGCGCGAAACGCATCACGATCAGCAGTACCAGACCCATCACGAAGAGGCGGAACGGCGCCGCGATATCCTGCAGATGGTGGTAGAGCGCGCTGTTCTGATCCATGTTCGAACTCATCAGTTGCACGATCAGGCGTCCGGCCGGTTCCGCCTCGACCCAGACGAACCAGATCAGGAAACCGCCGAGGACCGCGCCGAGATTGTTGCCCGACCCGCCGACGATCACCATCACCCAGATCAGGAAGGTGAAGCGCAGCGGATTGTAGGTCCCGGGCGTGAACTGCCCGTCCAGCGTCGTCATCATCGCGCCGGCGATGCCGATGATCGCGGAGCCGAGAACGAAGATCTGCAGATGACGCGCCTTGATGTCCTTGCCCATCGCGGAAGCCGCTTCCTCGTTATCGCGGATGGCGCGCATCATGCGGCCCCAGGGCGAATTGAGCGCGCGCACGCACAAGGCGAGGATGATCAGCAGCACGACCGTGAACAGGATGGCATAGGCGATCTTCACATAGGAGCTGGCGCCGTCGATCAGCATTTGCCGCAACATCACCTCGCGCGCCGCCGTGTCGGGCGCGGCAGCGAGAGCGCTCGCGTGGAAGCGGCTTACCAGGTCGATGAACCATTGCTTCTGCTGCAGTTCGATCTCGTAGGGCACCGGCAAGGGCCGCGCCAGACCGGTGACGTTCTTCACGCCGCGCGCCAGCCAGTCCTCGTTCTTCAGGACGGCGATGACGATTTCCGCGATGCCGAGCGTGGCGATGGCGAGATAGTCGGACCGCAGTCCCAGCGCCACCTTGCCGATCAGCCAGGCGACGGCTGCGGCGAACACGCCGCCGGCCAGCCAGGCGACGGTGATCGGCAGGCCGAGGCCGCCGATGAAGCCGGTTCGGGCCGGGTCGACCGCCTCGATCGCGTTGACCGCGTCGCCGAATACCGGGCGCAGGACGACATAGCCGACGACGATGACGACGAAGATCGCGAGGCTGCGCAACCGCCCCTTCAAGGCCGTGGCCAGGAACGCGGTGGTCGCGATGATCGCGATGACGATCACGCCCGACAGCGCCATGCCGCGTCCGCCGGCCGACAGCGCCTCCCATACCGGCGGATGCGAAATCACGACCGCGGCGAGGCCTCCCAGCGCGGTGAATCCCATGACGCCGGCGTTGAACAGCCCGGCATAGCCCCATTGCAGGTTCAGCCCCATCGCCATGACGGCGGAAATCAGGCTCATGTTGAGAATGGCAAGCGCCACCGGCAAGGACTGGAACATGCCGACGGCGACCAGCGCCGCTCCCATCGCCAGGAATGCCAGCGGTGCGCGCCACGGGCTCTGCCTCTTCTGCGCGACCGCCGTCGGCAGCGGCGCGACCGCTTCGGCGGTTTCGGTTTTCGGGTCGGTATCCTTGGCGGTGGTGCTCATAGGACTTTCCCCCTGAATATGCCGGTCGGCCGGATCAGCAACACGACCACCAGGATAATGAAGGAAATAGCGAACTTGTAGTCCGTCGACAGGAACTGCAGCAGCCCGTCGGGCGCCCACTGGTCGGGCAGCAGATAGGTCGCGAACTTCTTGTAGGCATAGGTCAGCATGACCTCCGAAAAGGCGACGATATAGCCGCCGACAACGGCGCCAACCGGTTCTCCGATGCCGCCGACGATCGCCGCCGCGAAGATCGGCAGGAGGAGCTGCAGATAGGTGAACGGCTTGAAGCTCTTGTCGAGGCCGTAGAGCGCGCCGGCGATGGTCGCCAGCGCGGCGGCGATGATCCAGGTCACCATCACGACGCGGTCGGGATTGATGCCGGACAGCAGCGCCAGGTCCTCATTGTCGGAATAGGCGCGCATCGCCTTGCCGGTGCGCGTCCGGTTGAGGAACAGGAACAGCGCGATCACGACGGCGAGCGTGACCACGACGGTGATCGCCTGCGTGGTCTGGATCGCCAGTCCCTCGTTGAGGCCGCTCCATTTCTTGAATTCGAGCGCCCGCACCAGGAACCGCTCGCCGTCGGTGAAGCGGCGGTCTTCGGTGCCCATGATGAAGCGGACGATCGCGCTCAGCATGAACATCACGCCGACCGAGGCGATCACCAGCACGACCGGTGCCGCGCGGCGCTTGCGGTAGAAGGAGAACACCATCTTGTCGATCAGGATGGCGACGATCGCCGTCGCCGCAATCGCCGGGACGAGCGCCAGCAGGGCGGTCGGGAGTATCCCGAACGTTATGCCGTTGGCCTGCAGGACCCAGGTGATCAGGATCGTCATCGTCGTGCCGAAGGCCATCAGGTCGCCATGCGCGAAATTGGCGAAGCGCAATATGCCGAAAACCAGCGTCACGCCGAGCGCGCCGAGCGCCAGCTGCGAGCCGTAGGAGAGCGCCGGCACGAAGACGTAGTTCGTCATCAGGACGAGTGCGTTCAGAAGGTCGGTTGCATCGGGCATGGTCTATCCACCCAGGAATGATTTGCGCACTTCGGGATTGGCCAGGAGTTCGTGGCCGGTGCCGGTGCGCCAGTTTTCGCCGCCGACGAGAACGTAGCCGCGGTCGGCGATGTTGAGCGCCTGGCGGGCGTTCTGTTCCACCATCAGGATCGCCAGGCCGGTGTCGCGCACCTCGAGAATCCGGTCGAAGAGTTCGTCCATGACGATCGGCGACACCCCGGCCGTCGGCTCGTCCAGCATCAGCACCGTCGGCCGGGTCATCAGCGCGCGGCCGACCGCCACCTGCTGGCGCTGGCCGCCGGAGAGTTCGCCCGCCAGTTGCCGCCGCTTTTCCTTGAGGATCGGAAACAGCGTGAAGACCTGTTCCATGGTGCCGCTTATGTCGTCGCGGCGCAGATAAGCGCCCATCTCGAGGTTTTCTTCCACGCTCATGCCGGTGAAGACGTTGTTCGTCTGCGGCACGAAGGCGATGCCCTCGCCGACGCGCGCCTGCGGGGTGAAGCTGGTGATGTCCTTGCCGTCGAGCACGACCCGGCCGAGCCGCAGCCGCAGCATGCCGAGCATTGCCTTCATCGCCGTCGACTTGCCGGCGCCGTTCGGCCCGACGATCACGGCGATCTCGCCCTTTTCCACACCGACCGTGCAGTCCTTGAGAATGTCGGCGCCGCCATAGCCGCCGGTCATGCTTTCGCCAATCAGATACATCAGGCGCCGCCCTCCGTGCCGGCCTCGGCCATCGCGCTCATTTGCTGGGGCGTCTTGTTCTTCAGGCCGCGGCCGAGATAGGCCTCGATCACCGCCTCGTTGTTGCGGACTTCGTCGGCCGTGCCCTCGGCCAGCACCGTGCCCTCGGCCATGACGATCACCGGGTCGCAAAGCCGGCCGATGAAATCCATGTCGTGCTCGATCAGGCAGAACGTGTAGCCGCGCTCGCGGTTCAGCCGGACGATCGCGTCGCCGATCTCGGCCAGCAGCGTGCGGTTGACGCCGGCGCCGACTTCGTCGAGCAGAACGACCTTGGCGTCGACCATCATCGTGCGGCCGAGCTCGATCAGCTTCTTCTGGCCGCCGGACAGATTGCCTGCCAGTTCCTGCGCCACATGGCCGAGATTGAGGAAGCCGATCACCTCCATCGCCCGCTCGCGGATTTCGGCTTCCTGCCGTTTCACCTCGCCGTAGCTGAACCAGGCCGACATCAGGCTCTCGCCGAGCTGGTGGTCGGGAACCATCATCAGGTTCTCCAGCACCGTCAGCGTCGAGAACTCGTGCGCGAGCTGGAACGTGCGCAGCAGGCCCTTCTTGAACAGGAGATGCGGCGGCAGGCCGGAGACGTCCTCGCCGTCGAGCAGGATCTGCCCGCTGCTCGGTTTCAGATTTCCGGCGATGATGTTGAAGAGGGTGGTCTTGCCGGCGCCGTTCGGGCCGATCAGGCCGGTGATCGACCCTTTTTCGATCTTCAGCGAGGCATTTTCGACGGCATGAACGCCGCCGAAATTTTTATACACGGATTTGACTTCGATCATGACATCCGGCTTTCCGTTTCAGCGTGTCAAGCATGACATTTCGGTAAACGCAATCCCGGCCTGCTTTTCGGGCCTGTTTTCCCCTTTTTCGGCCTCTTTTGCGGGTCAGGCCGCCGCTTTCAGCCTTGTCTCCTTTTCCACCGCGCGCTGGTAGGCGGGCCGGGAAAGGATCCGGTCGAAATAGGCGTCGACCGCGCCGGACGCGATCTCGTAGCGCCCGGCGCGCGCCCACATGCCGCAATGGCCGAGCACGACGTCAACGCAGGTGAAGCGATCGCCCATGGCATAGTCGCGGCCCGCGAGCCGTCTTTCCAGCGTGCCGGCTTCGCGCCGGAATTCTGCCGAAAGCCAGGCCGACACGTCCGCGGCGCGCAGGTCTTCGGGCAGGAGCAGGCGATGCTTCAGCTTGTTCCACATCGGCTGTTCGAACTCCGCCAGCGTCCACAGCATCCAGCTTTCCATCTGCGCGCGGTCGCGCGCGTCGCGCGGGCCGAACCCCTTGTCGCCGTGCTTGTCGGCCAGATACAGGCAGATCGCCGCCGAATCCGTCAGCACGAAATCATCGTCCACCAGCACCGGCCCCTTGCCGGAGGGACTGAGGCCCGCGAGGTCGTCGGATCCGAGGCGCGCCTTCTTCAATTCGTAGGGCTCGCCGAGTTCCTCCAGCATCCACGTAACCCGCGTCATGCGCGAGATCGGCGACCCGTGAACCTCGTACATGGCGGTTCTCCTATTTGCCGAGTTCGACGGAGCGCGCGCGCGAGGCTTCCACCGCTTCGGTCATCAGTTTCGTCAGCCGGTCGTCGCCCATCAGCACGGAGAGCGCCGCAGCGGTCGTGCCGTTCGGGCTGGTGACCTGCTCGCGCAGCGTGCCAGGCGCGACGCCGCTCTGTTTGGCGTAGACCGCCGCGCCGTAGATCGTCTGGCCGGCGAGAAGTCCGGCGATGTCGTCGGGCAGGCCCGCCGCCTTCGCCGCTTCCGTCAGCGCCTCGATCATGTGGAACAGATAGGCGGGACCCGATCCCGACACCGCGGTCACAGCGTCCATCAGATCCTCGTCGTCGATCACCGCCGTCTCGCCGCTTGCCGCCATCAACTGCCGGGTGAACGCCATCGTCGCGTCGCCGACATGCGCGTTGGCGCAGATCACCATCATGCCCGCGCCGACGGCCGCCGGCGTGTTCGGCATCACGCGGATCACCGGTGTTTTCTCTCCGAGCGCCTTTTCGATGCGCGCGATGCGAATGCCCGCCGCCACGCTGACGATCGCCGCCCCCTTGCCGGCAAGCCCGGCATAGGCCGGCAGGACGGCATCCATCACCTGCGGCTTGACCGCCAGGATGACCACCGCCGGCGCCAGGTCGTCGGGCAGATCGCCGGCATCGGCGACGGTGGTGACGCCGAGCGCCGCCGCGCGGTCGCGCAGGCCCTCATTCGGTTCGACGACGAACGCGTCGGCGGCGGCCAGGACCTTCGACGACAGCCAGCCCTGCAGCATGGCGAAGCCCATATTGCCGCAACCGGCGAGCACGACTTTGTTGTTGGCAGACATGATGTTTCATCCCGTTTCGAAGTCGGTCCGGGATACCGGCGCGTTCGCCCGAGCGCAAGCGTGCCCCGGTCGGGCGCCTGCGTTGCAGACGGTTATGGGCAGGCGCCGCAAATCCGTGTTATCGCTCGCCCAACTTTCGGGAGAAGTCATGCATCTTGTCTTTGTCTCGTCGCTCGTGCCGGCCGGTCCGCCGCAAAGCGATTTCGAGATCGTCAATCAAACTGTCGTCGACGGACTGCGCCGGGCAGGCGCCAGGGTCTCCTTCCTCGGATTCAGGCGGCCGGGCGCCGAGCTCTCCGATCCGCAGGACACGGCCTGCCTCGGCGAATTCGATCCGGACGCCGGCCCTGCTTCCGTGGTGCAGGACCTGCGCCGGTTCGCGTCCGCCGTCTCCAGCGGCCTGACCCTTTCCTCAACCGCGCTGCGCATGGTCACGGAAGCGGAACTACGCGCGGCGCTGTCCAAGCTGGAGCCGTTCGACGGCATCGTCCTCGGCGGCGTTTCGCTCGCCGGCGCCTTCGAGACTGTCTTTGCCGGCAGCCCCTGCCTGCTTGTCGCGCATGCCGTCGAACACGTCCTGGCGGCGGAAAACGCGCGCGGCGCGCCAAGCCTGTTGGAGCGTCTCCGGCTGTCCCGCGATGCGCGTGTCCTCAAGGCGCTCGAGCGGCGCCTGTGCGGGTCCGCGCGTTTCGTGCTGGCCCTGTCGGAGGAGGATCGCGCCGGCCTCGGCCTCGCCGAAGACCGCTCCCTCGTCCTGCCGCTGGTGATCCCCCGCGAGACCGCGCCGACCGGCGTGCGCCTGCCGGGCTTCGATATCGGCATGATCGGCGACTGGACCGCGCCCGAAAGCCTTACGGGACTCGAATGGTTCCTGCAGGACGTCCTGCCGAAACTGCATCCTCACGTCACTTTCGCCATCGCCGGCCGGGTGCCGCGCGGATTTCCGAGCCGCGACAAGAGGGTGCTGTTTCTCGGCCCTGTCGTCGACCATGTGGAGTTCCTGCGCCAGTGCCGCGTCATCGCCCTGCCGGCAAGAGCCGGAACCGGCGTGAGCCCCGGGGCGGTCGAGACCCTCGAACTCGGTCTTCCCGCCGTCGCCACCTCCGCGGCGCTGCGCGGGATCGCCGCGCTGCCCGAAAACGTGCGCCGCGCCGACGGTTCGAAAAAATTCGCCGCGGCGCTGCAGGACCTCGTCGTCGCCCAGCGCACCGGCATGCTGCCGGACGCCGATGGCGAAGCCTTTCGCGCCGCGCGGCTGACTCGCATGGACGAGGCCCTGGCCGAGGCGGTGCGCAGACTTGCCGCCGAGCCGGTTCCCCGGCATTAACCACAGCCCCGGAATCCGCTTGCCCGCGGCTCCATCATGGCCTTTACCGGACACGAAAGCGGAATGTTTTCCGTAGTTTGCGTGGTCTGGAATGCTGCAATCCGCCGTTAACGGCCGTGAAATCGCGAAACGCGACGTGCTCGGAATTCCCGTGCATGATTTCGCGCGCGACGAGGCGCTCGAATTCCTCCACGGCCGCATCGCCCTGCGCAACTACACCCCCGTCACCTTTCTCAACGCCCACAACGCCAATATCGCGATGCGAGATGCCGGTTTCCGCAATGCGCTGGAGCGTTTCACCGTTCTGTCGGACGGTATCGGTGTCGATATCGCGGCGCAGCTTCTGCACGGCGCCCGGTTTCGTGCCAATCTGAACGGCACCGATTTCGTCCCCGACCTGCTGCGCAGCGCGCAGTTTCCGCTGAAGGTCGGCCTGTTCGGCGCCCGTCCGGGCATCGCCGAAAAGGCGGGCGAGCGCTTTGCCGCTCTCGACGGCCGTCACGAATACCGTGTCGTCCATCACGGTTACTTCGATGGAAGCGACGAACAACGCATTCTCGACGGACTTGCGCAATGGCGGCCGGATATCCTTCTCGTCGCCATGGGCGTGCCGAAACAGGAACTCTGGATCGCCGAAAAGCTCACCGGGGAACATTGCACCATCTCGATGGGCATTGGCGCGCTGTTCGATTTCGCCAGCGGGTCGGTGCCGCGCGCCCCGCGATGGGTGCGCGCGATGCGCAGCGAATGGGTGTATCGCATGATCCGCGAGCCGCGCCGGCTTGGGCATCGCTACCTCGTCGGAAACCCCCGGTTTATCGGCCACGTCCTGCGCCGCAAATTCGCGCGCGGAGCGAATTGAGCCGACGCCTGTCGGGGGCCGGACGCGTCGCCCCCGGCATCCGGAATTAACCTTTTGTTATCCATGAAAATTTAGCGTGTCTTTACTTTCGCGCGTTCGCCGCGAGGTCCGTATTTCCAGCCCGGTGGCCGATGATCGAACCCGAAGACAATCGCGCAGGGCGCCGCGCGCCGGTTGCTGTCTCCCGGACGCCCGGTTTTCTGCCCCTTTTCGCCAGAACCTTCCGGGCGTGGCGGCTGCCGGTTTCGGGGCTCGCGCTTGCGGGCCTCGCCGTCGGCGCCGCCGTGGCCTTCTCGACGCCGCAGCACTACACGTCGCATGCACGGGTTCTGATCGATCCGCGCGCGGTCGCCTCCGGCGGAGATGCGGGCGCGCCGGTCCATATCGACAACGGCACGGCGCTGGCGATCGTGGACAGCCAGCTCGATATCGTTCGCTCCGCCGCGGTGCTGAACAAGGTCGTCGAACGCGCGAAACTGGACCGGAACCCGGACTTCAACGGCGAGGGCGGCGGCAACGCCTTGCTGCGCTGGTTGCATGTCTATACCGCGCTGTTTTCGAGCGGCGACACACTGCCGGAACGCGATCGCGCGGCGCTCCGAACCTTGCGTGAAAACCTGTCCGTCGAACGCGAGGCCGGCACCTTCGTCATCGATATAGGCATCACCGCCCGCGATCCCGAGACATCGGCGCTCGTCGCCAACGGGACCGCCAGGGCATTCATCGAGGAGCGGGAAAGGCTGAAACCGGACGCAGCCGCTTCCGCGGCAAGGCTGGTTTCGCCGGCATCTGTCCCCGATACGCCGTCGTCGCCGTCGCGCGCAATCGTCATCGCCGGATTTGCCGGGGCGGGTCTGGCGCTTGGCGTCTTGCTGGCCTGTTTTTCCGCGATGCGCGAAGCCGCCTCCGGTGCGGGACGCGGCACCGCCCGGTTCGACGACCATGATGACCTCGTTGCCGCCGCGATCCGCATGGCCGTGAGCGAATCCGAAGCGGACCCGCCGCTATCCGCCGAGCCCATTCCGCGTGATTCCGGAGAATTTCAGCCCGTTCCTGTCGCCGGCGAAGACGAGGAACTCGAGGATCTTCGCCGGTCGGTCCGCGAGCTTCGCGAATCCGTCGAGGTGCTGATGCGCCGTCGTGCAGAGCGCAGACAGCGCTTCGCGCAACGTCACTTTTCCCGTCCGGCGGAAAACTGGTCGAAATCCGTCATGACAGGGCGCGTCTGAGGTTTTCTTTCGCTGCGAACCCGTGCAAATGTCCGCGCGAAATCTCGTGTCGGGAGAAGAGTGCATGGCAGAGCGGATTGACGGCAAGGTGATCGCGGCGGAAGTGCTGGAAACGGTCAAGGCCGCGACGGAGAAACTCGTGAGCGAAACCGGCGTGCAGCCGGGCATCGCCGTCGTCATCGTCGGCGAGGATCCGGCAAGCGAGTTTTACGTCCGTTCCAAGGGCAAGCGCGCCGAGGAATGCGGCTTCAAGTCGGTCACCCACCGGCTGCCCGCCGAAACGTCGGAAGACGAGCTCCTGAAGCTGATCGGCGAACTCAACGCCGACGACACCATTCACGGCATTCTCGTCCAGTTGCCGGTGCCCGACCATATCGACGACGGCAAGGTCATCCAGGCGATTTCGCCCGACAAGGACGTCGACGGTTTCTCCTTCGTCAATGTCGGCAGGCTGGTGACCGGCCAGCTCGGCTCCGCCTTCGTTCCCTGCACGCCGGCCGGCGCCATGGTGATGATTCGCCGCACGCTCGGCACCGGCGACCTGTCTGGCCTCACCGCCGTGGTCGTCGGCCGCTCCAATATCGTCGGCAAGCCGATGGCGAACCTGCTGCTCGCCGCCAACGCCACCGTCACGATCGCACATTCGCGCACCAGGGATTTGCCCGCAGTGTGCCGCGAGGCGGATATCCTCGTCGCTGCCGTCGGCCGCCCGGAAATGGTCAAGGGCGACTGGGTCAAGCCGGGCGCCTGCGTCATCGATGTCGGCATCAACCGCGTTCCCGCGCCGGAACTCGAGAAGAAGTATCGCGTCGTCGGCGATGTCGATTACGACGGCGCGGAAAAGGTCGCCGGTTCGATCACGCCGGTGCCGGGCGGCGTCGGCCTGATGACGGTCGCCATGTTGATGGCCAGCACCGTGACGTCGGCCTATCGCAGCGCCGGTCTCGAACCGCCGGGATTTTGATTCCGCTTTTCGTCTTCGCCCGGCTCGGCTATAGCCCGCCATCATGAATGCGAGCGATTTCGCGCCGAAGCGGCACTTTTCCTTCATCCTGGCGGACCTCTTCCCGATGTTCTGCCTGGCGGCGGCGATCGACGTCCTGCGCTCGGCCAACCGGTTGTCGGACACCCGGTATTACGACTGGTCGACGGTCTCGCATGACGGCCAGCCGGTGAGCGCGTCCAACATGCTGGCGATCAAGGCGGCCTACAGCGTCGACGACATGCCGCCGAGCGACATCGTCTTCGTCGTCGCCGGCCTGACGACGGAATTCGCCGGCAAGAACAAGGTCATAAACGCGATCCGCACGCGCGGCCGCCGCGGCGCGGCGCTTGGCGGGATCTCCATCGGCAGCCACACGCTTGCCGAGGCGGGCCAGCTCGAGGGCCACCGCTGCACGATCCACTGGGAGAACCGGGCCTCCTTCCGCGAAGCCTTCCCGCATATCGAGTGCACCGGCAATGTCTACGAGATCGACCGCAAGCGCTACACCTCGGCCGGCGGGACGACCTCGGTCGACCTGATGCTGGAAATCGTGCGCAGCGATTTCGGGTCGGACCTCGCCAACAAGGTCGCCAACCAGTTCCAGCACGAGCGCATCCGCTCGCATCACGACCGCCAGCGCGTCGGCCAGGAGCCGGATCTGAGCGGCAAGTCGGAGAAGCTGCGCAAGGTTACCGAACTGATGGCGGAAAACCTCGAAACGCCGCTGACGGCGGGCGAGCTCGCCGACTCCGTCAGCCTGTCGGTGCGCCAGGTCGAGCGGCTTTTCCTGCGCCACCTCAACTCCACGCCCGGCCGCTACTACATGACACTGCGGCTCGAACGCGCCCGGCAACTGCTGCGCCAGACCAACATTCCGATCCTCGAGATCGCGCTGTCGACCGGCTTCACCTCGCACAGCTATTTCGCCCAGAGCTACCGGCTGCAATTCGGCCGTGCGCCGAGCGACGAGCGCAGGTCGAGCTATTGAAAACCCCGGTCCCGCTCATGCGGCGCGGCGTCACAGGCACGCGCGCAAAGATTGACCGGCGCGCCGGGACTTGCAACTTGGTGGCCATGATCGGCGCACGCGTAAAAAACCGCTTCGTTTCCGCAGCCTGGATCCGCGTCCTGCTGATTGCGGCGGTCGCGCTGTCCGCCTTCGCGCACCGCCCGCTGGTCGACGAGCCGCAGCCGCTCGAACTGGCGCAATATGTCCTTCCGGACGGCACGCTGCCCGATCTCTGCCTGACGCAGGAGCGGGACGGCGATCCGCTGCATCACCATCACCACGCCTTCTGCGATTTCTGCGTGATCGCGGGGGCGTCCGCACCGGCCCAGCCCGTCGCGGTGGCGCTGTCCCAGCCGCTGCAATTCGTGCTTGCCGTCATCAAGCCGCAGATGACGGCGCCGCCGGTCGCCACCATCGATCTCGCGACCGCATCGCAGCGCGGACCACCGGCCGTTTCCGTCTGACCGCCCTCTCGGGCACAGAATCGAATTCGATATTTACAGGCCGCGCGCACCGCGCCGTGGCCGCATCAGATGGAAACTGAACAATGAAATACGCAATCACCGCAATTGCAGCCGCTGCTGCCCTCGTGACCGCGACCGTCTCTTCGCTGGCGCATGAATACACTCTTGGCGATCTCGTCATCGTTCATCCGGTTGCCCGCGCGACGCCGCCCGGCGCGCCGGTCTCCGGCGGTTACATGACGATCCAGAACAAAGGCACCGAAGCCGACCGCCTGATCGGCGGCGCGGCCGACTTCGCCGGCAAGGTCGAGATCCACGAAATGGCGATGCAGGGCGACGTCATGAAGATGCGCCAGCTCGAAGACGGCCTGGAAATCCCGGCCGGCGGCGAAGTCACGCTGAAGCCGGGCGGCTATCACGTCATGTTCATGATGATGAAGCAGCCGCTCGAGGCCGGCACCAAGCAGAAGGTCAAGCTGATATTCCAGAAGGCCGGCGAAATCGACGTCGATTTTAATGTCGTGACGCCGGACAAGCTCCAGATGGACAAGAAAATGAAGATGAACTGATCGCCGATCGGTTCTTGCGCGAGGCGTCTTCGGGCGCCTCGCGGCCTTCGCCGGACAGGCGGCAAGCCCGTTTTCGTCGCTCAGACGGCCTGGTCGACGAGTTCCCGGTAGGAGCGGTTGCAGTAGACCAGCGGCTTGCCCGCGTCGCTCAGTTCGATGCCCTGGACATACCCGAACATCACGTGATGCGTGCCCTGGCGCTGGTGCCCGGCAAGGCTGCAGTCGAGAGCGGCGAGCGCCGTCGTCAGCCGCGGCGAACCCGAATTCGTATCCGCCCATTCGCCATAGGCGAATTTGTCGAACCGTTGCCTGGCGAGCCGGCCTCCGAACGCATCGGAGATCATCCGCTGATCGTTGCGCAGGATATTCACGCAAAAGGCCCGGTTTTCCAGGATCGATTGCACGGCGCGGCTGGCATCGTTGATGCAGACCAGCACCAGCGGGGCGCCCCCGTCCGCGGAAACCGGCGTCATCGCCGAAACGGTTATGCCGGCGCGCCCGGCGGGGCCGCCGGTCGTGACGACCGTGACGGTGGCCGCCGTCAGGCTCATCGCGTCGAGGAAGGACTGGCGTAACATGCTCTCTTCCCGGCTGTATCCCGGCATTGCCGGGTCGAACGCGCCCATCACTCCGCCGCCTGATGCAGGACGAGGGAGCGGCGGTCCGTCCCGTCGCTGCGGCCGATGCCGGTGTAGCTGATGCCCGCGACGCGCACCGTGGCTGCGTCGTAGATGTTGCGCAGGTCGACCATCACCGGGGCGGCCATCGTCTGTTTCAGGCGGGCGAGATCAAGGTCGCGGAAGACGCCCCATTCGGTGACGATGACGAGGGCGTCCGCGCCGGCGGCGGCGTCATAGGCGTCTTCGCAATAGGCTATGTTCTTCAGGATCGTCTGCGCCTGTTCGGTGCCTTCCGGATCGAAGGCGCGGATGCGCGCGCCGGCGTCCTGCAGGGCGGTGATGATCGGGATTGCGGGCGACTCGCGCACGTCGTCGGTATCCGGCTTGAAGGTCAGGCCGAGAATGGCGATCGTCTTGCCGCGTACCGTTCCGCCGCAGGCGCGGATCACCTTCTTCGCCATCGCGCGCTTGCGCTGGTCGTTGACGGTGACGGTCGTTTCGACGAGGCGCACCGGGCTGTCGGCGTCATGCGCGGTCTTGACCAGCGCCAGCGTGTCCTTCGGGAAGCACGATCCGCCGATGCCCGGTCCGGCTTGCAGGAATTTGCGGCCGATGCGCTCGTCCATGCCGATGCCGCGTGCGACGTCGAGCACGTCGGCGCCGACCTTCTCGCACAGATCGGCGATCTCGTTGATGAAGGTGACCTTCATGGCGAGGAACGAATTGCCGGCATATTTGGTCAGTTCGGCGGTCCGCCGGCTCATCATCAGGATCCGGTCGTCGTCGAGATTCAGCGGCGCGTAGATGTCGTGCATCACGCAGCGCGCGCGCGCATCGTCGGTGCCGATCACGACACGGTCGGGTTGCATGAAATCGCCGATCGCAGAGCCTTCGCGCAGGAATTCCGGATTGGAGACGACGGCGACATCGGCGGCGGGGTTCTCTTTCGCGATGACGCGTCCGATCTCGTCGCCGGTGCCGACGGGGACCGTCGATTTCGTGACCACGACCGTATGTCCGGTGAGGTGCGGTGCGATTTCGCGGGCGACCGCATAAACATGCGTCAAGTCCGCCAGCCCGTCGCCGGCGCGCGACGGCGTGCCGACGGCGATGAAGACGGCGTCGGCGTCTGCGACCGCTGCGGCGAGATCGGCGGTGAATTGCAGCCGGCCGGCCTGCATGTTGTCATGGACGATCGCTTCGAGCCCCGGCTCGTAGATCGGGATCTGGCCGCGCCGCAACGCCTCGAGCTTGGCCTCGTCCCGGTCCACGCAGGTGACCGCGTGGCCGATATCGGCGAAACACCCGCCCGAAACCAGCCCGACATATCCCGCACCGATCATCGTGATTTTCATGTCCGTATCCCTGTCGATTTCCCGGTCTTTCCGGATTGCGGATCGACCGGCTTGAACGGCGTCTCCGGCATCGCCCGCGCCGCGCCGGGCGGCCGGCGCGTGACGGCGATGTCAAACGCAATTGTGCGGCTCTGGAAGCGGGGAGGAGGTGGCGGGACGAAGGACAAGTTGAAAACCGCTCTTATGCAAAACAGGAAAGAACGAGATGGAACCGTCTATCCGTCCTTGTTGAAATCAGTCGCGCTCGCACCATCATGCCCATTGTCGAAGAATCCGTTAAATGCGCACCTGCATCATGCCCGGGCGTATAAGCCGGATCGCCCCGGTGGGGCGGTCAGGTGGCGGAAATATCCATGAAATTCAGGGGGTTGATCAACGAGCGTTTGGCGATTAGGAATATTCCATCCCCTTTCAGGGTTTCCAAATTCCTAATTTTCTTCCTCGCATTTTAATCAGTCCATTTTCGGGAATTTCGTTTCCCGCGCCGCCACGCGATCGCCGCCCGGCTGCTCACGCGTGTTTTGGCTCGCGCCAGCCCCGAACGGGAGTGTCGTTGCGCTCGAATTGCCGGCGTTTCCTGATCTCCCGGGCGGGATTTCCCGCGTAAACGGTCCAGGGTTCGAGATTTTTCGTCGTGACCCCATGCGTTCCGAGCACGGCGCCTTCGCCGACCTTGGCGCCCGGACCGACGAAAGCGTCAGCGGTGATCCAGGCATAGGCCCCGATTGTGATCGGAGAGGTCACGAGCGGGAAAAGCGCGTCGTTCATGTCATGGGTGCCGGTGCAGATATGCGCCCGCTTGGAGATGACCGCGTATTTGCCGACAACGATCGGCGCCATGCAGTAGATGTCGGCGTGATCGGCGATGGCGGCGAAATCCTCGAGAACGAGGTTGGCCGGATACCAGATCCGCGCCGAGGGCGCCACATAGACCCCCTGACCGACCTTTGCGCCAAAGGCTCTCAGAAGGAACCGGCGCCAGCCATAAAACGGCTGCGTCCATGACGCGAGAAGCACCCAGGTAACGCCCCAGGCCAGACGCAACAGCCTGTGCCGCAACCCGAATCTCGGTTCTTCGTCGGCGACCATCGTTTCCCCGGTGTCGAGAGATGCTGGCTTGATCCCCATTTCGGCCTCCGCGGCAGAGCCGTTCAAACGGCGCTCCGGCGTTGTCTCCCTGTGCCCGGCACATGCCGGGAAGGAGAGCTTTCACGCTTTCTTTAAGGCTCAATAGTAGATTTTGACTTAAGGAATGAGCCCGCCGTCCTTTCCGATGATCGAGGCCGCAGGGGGACTTGCGGGCCGGTTTCCCCACATCCCCGGGAAGGGAAGCTTGCCGGGTTCGGACGCGTCGCCGGGTGCTGTTGTGGCGCATTCCCGCAAAAAGGAGTCGATGAGGTTGCCCGCTAAGGAAACGAGACATGCCGGGCCTCGCATTTTGCATGTGAGCGCCGATTATCCGAACCCGCATCGGGGCCGGACGACCACCGCGATTGAACGTCTGGTGAAAAGCGCGGGTATCGGCGACCATGTGGTGGTGTCCCTGAACCGGACCAGCCTGCCGTGGAAGACCTATCTCATCGACTGCGGCGAAACGGATGGCATTCGCCTTTTCGCCTATCGCTATTTCGGATTGCCGATGGGACTGGGCCTGGCGGCAGCCATGCGCCGCGTCGCCCGGAAGATTGCGCGGGTGCTCGAGGCGGAGGATTGGCGTCCGGACCTGGTTCACGCGCACAAATTCGCCTTCGAAGGCATAGCCGGACTATGGCTGGTCGAGTATTTCGGGCCCGGGACACGGTTTTTCGTCTCGGTGCGGGGCGAGTCCGAACGCAATGTCTTCCTGCGCAAACCCGGCTACCGGGCCCTGATGCGGCGGATCGCGGAACGCGCGGACATGATCTATCATGTTTCCGCCTGGTTCCTGTCCACCTATCACCGGTATGTGCCCGATCAGCCCGCCAAGGAGCGGCTTTTGCCCAACATCGTCGGCAATACGGTGCCGGACCTTCCTTCGGTCGCCGCCGAGCCGCGTTTCGCCACTGTCCTGCATCTGGATTTGCGCAAGCGAAAGGGCCTGTCGGACCTTCTGCGCGGCTTCGCGGACTTCCTCAAGTCGAACCCGGGCATCGGTCTGGACGTCATCGGGCCCGGTGACGCGGCAAATATCGAGGCGGTGACCGGCGAGATCAGGCAGTTGGGACTTTCCGACAGCGTCCGCCTCCGAGGCGGCATGGACGGAAAGACGCTTTTCACCCACTTGCCTCACTATCTGGCGCTGGCATTGCCCAGCCACCAGGAGACCTTCGGAATGGTCTATCTGGAGGGCCTGTTCGCCGGGATTCCAATCCTGTACAGCCGCGGCACGGGCATCGACGGCTATCTGGACGGCATTCAGGCGGGCGTTCCGGTCGAGGCGGGAAATGTCGCCGAAATCTCGCAGGCCCTGACGGAGCTTTACCGGAACAATTCGTCCTACAGGGAAGCCATACGGCAGGCAGGCAAGGCCTTGCACGAACGGTTCGACCCGGGCGCCATCGCCGCAGGCTACCGCTCGGATATCGATCGGTTCTGTCCGGAAACGATACTGCGCAGTGCGGCGGAATGAGGCGGCCGTGAGCGCCGCGCGTTCGCACAGGCTCCTGCGCAACGTTCTGATCGGCATGGCGGCGGCCGCGTCGCTGGGTGCGGTCGCTCTTGCGGTTTTCGCGCCGAGTCCCGCACCTCCCGTCTGGACACCGCCGGCCGCGGTCCGGGACGGCGCCGCGTCGGCGGCCTCCGGGGCACAATCCGTTCCGGCCGCGCCGGTTCGCGAAGCGGAGCAGGTTCCGGCCTTCCGGCGCGGTGTCAACCTGTCACGCCTGCTGAGTTTTTCCAGCCGCGACCCCGCCCGGCCGGGCAAATACCTCTCGCCGCCGTTTCAGGGCGATCTCGCCGTCGTGACCGATGCCGAACTGGATCGCCTGCGCGGCCTCGGTTTCGACTTTGTCCGCCTGCCGGTCGATGTCGGCCCGTTCCTGGAAGCCGGCGAGGACGAGCTTGGTTCGCTGTTCGACATGATGCGCCAATCGGTCATGCGGCTGCGCCGTCACGGCCTGACGGTCCTGCTCGACATGCATCCCTCCACCTACCGGTCGAACTGGCGTCCGGAGGACATTCTGGCCGATCCCCGGGGCGCGAAGTTCGAACGCTACGGGAAATTCCTCGAGCAGGTGGCCGGACTCTTCGGGGATCAGCCCGCAGATGGTTTCGCTCTGGAACTGATGAACGAGCCGCAGCCCGCCTGCGACCGCAAGGACGGCGAGGACTGGACGATATCGCAGAAACGCCTGTTCGACGCGGTGCGCGCCGTTGCACCCGAAATGCCGGTCGTTCTGACCGGCGGTTGCTGGGCGTCCGCGGATGGCCTGATGCGGCTTGATCCCGTCGGCTACGACGCCGCGACGCTCTACGACTTTCATTTCTATGAGCCCTATTACTTCACGCATCAGTCAATTCCCTGGGCCTCGCCGCCCGGCCGCTATCTTGCCGGCCTGACCTATCCGGCGGCGACCGGCAGCCTGGAGGTGACGCTGAACAAGACGAAAGCCCATATCGCCAGGATGGAGAAGGACGGAACGCCTCAACCGGCCGACGCTTTCGCGTCCGCCAGGAAATATGCCTCGTCCTATTACGGCCGCGGGGAAGCCGGGCCGAAAACCATCGCCGCGCGCTTCGACGAGATAACCGCCTGGGCGAAGGCGAACGGCGTCGCGCCGGGCCGCATCGTCGTCGGCGAGTTCAGCGCCATCCGCTGGCCGGACGGCGTCGAGGACGACGGCAGCCGCTTGCGCTGGATCGCCGATGCCCGCGCGGCGGCGGAAGATCACGGGTTCGGCTGGGCCTTGTGGGACTACTACGAAGGCTTCGGCCTGCTCGCCGACAACGCCAGCCGCACCGTCGACAGCGGCACCGCATCGGCCCTCGGCCTGGACGTCGACGCCCTCAGGCAATGATGCCCGCGCCGGATTGTTACGGACCCCGCGGCGAATCGCATACAGTGGGCACAGGCGGGATATTCAGGCAGCGCTCATGACGGACGAACCATACCAGCAAGCGGGTCTCGCGACGGGCGAAGGCGAACACGCGCTTGCCCGTTTCGTGCTGCGCTGGATACCGGCGATTATCATCGCCTATGCGCTGATGATTTCGCCGGTCCTGATGCAATGGCGATCCTCCGGCGCGGTCACCGACATCAACGTCGCCGCCGCGCAATCCAATCCGCTCAATCAGCTGTTCTGGATCGGTATGCTCGCCGCCGCGGTGCTGTCGGCCTGGCGCAATTTTCGCGAGATCGGCCGGCTTCTGTCCGAACCGGTTATCCTGCTGGTGTTTTGCTATCTCGGCTTCGCGGCGCTCAGCGTGCTCTGGTCGCCGGTGCCGGCAATCGCCTTCCGGCGCCTCGCCTTGCAAGGCGTCGTCGTTCTGGCTCTCGGCATATCCACCGCGCTCGCCGATGACCGCGACGCCATGCTCGATCGCGTGCTGGCGATATTCGCCGTGACCGTCGTCGTGAACTTGCTGTCCGTCCTTCTGACGCCGCCCGGTCCGATCGGGCACGAGGGCATCTATTCGCAGAAGAACGGCCTCGGCGCCGCCATGGCGTTCAGCGTGCTGTTCTGCATCTATGGCGCGGCTATCAAACGCGGCCGGCTTCGCCTGTTCTTCATCGCGTTGATGCTCGCCGCCTTCTACGCCCTGGTGATGAGCAAGTCCAAGACCTCGCTCGGCCTCGCCGTCCTGCTGCCGGTACTCGTCTTTCTGACGATCGTGATCACCCGGCCATTGCGCATGAATGCCGCCCTGTTCGTTCTGTTCGCCGTCGCGACGGGGCTGGTCGGCTGGTTCTATTTTTCGGCGTTGACCGGTTTC
This sequence comes from Oricola nitratireducens, assembly GCF_014904745.1. GTDB lineage: Bacteria > Pseudomonadota > Alphaproteobacteria > Rhizobiales > Rhizobiaceae > Oricola > Oricola nitratireducens. The sequence goes on along the minus strand of NZ_JACZCS010000031.1, from coordinate 162,789 downwards.
GATTTCGCGGACCTGTCCATGCTGCTGTTCAACGACGAGACCTTCACCGGGCGTACCACGATCTGGGCCTTCGTCACCGACGTGATCTCCCGCAATCCGGTTTTTGGCCAGGGTTACGCATCGTTCTGGGGCATCGGCGCCGGATCGATCGTCGAGCGCGAGGCGCCCGGCTTTGTCGTCGGGCTTCTGCAGGCGCATAACGGTTATCTCGATACCCTGGTGGAGACCGGTGCCATCGGCCTTTCGATCCTGCTGGCGCTGGTCGCCGCCGCGCTGTTTTCGGCCGCGCGCGCCGCCGTCAGGCAGCCGGCCCTGTGCTGGCTGTCGATGACGGTGGTCCTGACCGCCGTCAGCCACAACATGCTGGAGAGCAGCTGGTTCCGCGGTTATTCACTGATCTGGATGGTGTTCCTGTTCGCCGTCTTGCTGCCCCGCGCCGCTGATTCCCGCCCTGGCGAAACAATCGCGTTAGCGAAGTCCTAACCAAAACCATCTACCGATCGTTAGGAATGTTTCGTAGTCATTAAGGACGCGGCCTTGCACGCTCGTCACCAAACATCTCCCGGCCCGGTTCAGTTCGATATCTGGGCGATTGTGAGAATTTTGCGCCGGCGGCTGTGGGTCGTGGCGCTGACGGCGTTCGTGCTGGCCGGCGCGACGGCGGCGTATACGCTGAGCGTGCAGCCCGTCTACCGCGCAAGCGCGCGCCTGCTGATCGAGCCGTCCGTCCGCCAGCCTTTCGATAACCCGAATGTGCCGACGCGCGGTGGCGACGACAGCCTCTTCGTTGACAGCCAGGTGGCGGTAATCGCCTCGGATACCGTGTTGCGGCCGGTGGCGCGTCAATTCGATCTCAAGAACGATGCCGAATTCGGCGCCGATGCCGAACCGGGCCTGCTCTCGTCGGTTCTGGCGCTGTTGCGCGGGCCGGGAGACGCGGGCACGCCGGCGGGCGAGGCGCGGCGCGAGAACGAGGCGGTCAGGGCCTTCGGCAAGGCCGTTGCGGCGAAGCGCGAAGGCCTGACCTACGTCGTCAGCGTCACCGTGGATTCGGTGAACCCGGACAAGGCGGCGAAACTTGCCCAGGCCGTCGCCGATAGCTACCTCGCCGACCGCAAGCGCCATCAGGCCACCTCGTCCATGGACGTCAACAAGCAGATCGAGCAGCGTCTCGTCGGGCTGCGCACGCGGCTGCGTGACGCGGAATCGGCGGTGGAGCGCTTCAAGGCGGAGAACCGCCTGCAGAGCACCGGCGACGCCGGCCTGCTGTCGAACCAGGAACTCGGTGGCCTCAACACGCAGCTGACCGAGGCGCGAGCCGCGCTGGCCGAGAAGCAGGCGCGCTACGACGAGATCACCGCCTTTCTCAAGAAAGGGATCAGCCCGAACTCGATCAACGAGATTTCCGTATTGCCGAATGTCTCCAATCTGCGCGATCAGTTCACGCTCGCTTCCCGGGCCGTCGCCAATCTGGAGGCCGAACTGTTGCCGCAGCACCCGCGGCTGATCCGGGCCAAGTCCGAGGTCAGGCGGCTCGAAGGCCTGCTGCGGGCAGAGGCGCAGGATGCGGCAAGCGCCGCAAAGGTCGAGCTCGGCGTTGCCCGGGAGCGCGTGGCCAATCTCGAGCGCGCCGTCGACACGTCCCGCTCGCAGACCAATGTCGGCAATACCGCGTCGATCCGGCTGCGCGAACTGGAAACGGAAGCCGAGACGACGCGCGCCCTCTACGAGAACGCGCTGGCCCGCACCAAGGAAATCTCGGAGCTTGACCAGGTCGTGGTTCCCGGCGCCCGCATCATCGCGCCCGGCCTTGCCTGGGACAGCGCGGTCTGGCCTAAGAAGAAGCTGCTGGTGGCGCTCGCCGGTTTTCTCGGACTGTTGCTGGGAACCGCCATCGCCATTGGCGGCGAGGCGATACGGCAGCTCTCCGCGCAATTCCGGCAGGCGGCTGGTGAAGCCGACACGTTCGCGGACGAAGACGTGCCCGGTCCGGTCAGGGAAACCGAAATGGAGCCGGTCGTGGCGGTCGGAGAACCGGACGTGTTTGACAACACCGTCGACCTCGACCAGGCGCCGCGCAAACCCTTTCGCCCCCATCGCGCCGGTGGCTATTCGCTGCTCAACGTCCCGCCGGCCGCGGAATAATCCCTTTTTCCGATCGGGCTATGCCAAGCGTGCCGCGAAGGTGCGCAGACGGCCGAGCAGTTCCGCCCGCGCGGCCGGAGGTGTCAGATTGTGATCGGCGTCCGCGATGAAGAAGAGCTCCGTATTTCGATACGGTGAAAGCCCGCCGAAATCGTCACCGAACCAGGTCTTGAGTTCCAGTACGCCGCGATCGCCTTCGCTGAAGACCATCGTCAGCGGCACGCCGCGATCCCGCAGGGTCCGCAAGCGCTGATGCACCACGCTGGCGAGCCGGTGGTGTTTCGAGAACCCGCGCAGCACCGGCGCCAGCTTCCTGTCCGCCACGCGTGTTGCCGCCCGGAGAACCTTCGACGCCGCGACGGCGGGTGACAGTTCGCCGGACAGGACGCGCGCAAACTGCTTCCGGTCGACCATTTTCCGGCGATAGGTGTCCAGCGTCTGGATCGGTTCCCGGATTGCCTTGTCGACGTCCTCGTCCGGATCCCAGACCAGCCGGCGCGGATTGAGGATGAACGCTCCGGCGATCCGCGGATCGGCGACGGCGGCCACGAATGCGAGATAGGCGCCGCTGCATCGCCCGAACAGCATGATCTTTTGCGCGCCGCCTTCTCCGGCCAGCCAGTCGATGGCGGCTTTGACATCTTCCAGTTGCCGGTCCGAATACAGAACCTGGCCGGTCTGGCCCGGCCAATGGAGGCTTTCGCCGATGCCGGCCATGTCCATGCGCAGCGAAGCGAAGCCGTCGCCGGCAAGCGCGCGCGCGAAGTCCACGGTCATCCGGCCCCAGCCGGCCGAATGATCCTGGCCCGAATTCACGAACAGCACAGCGGTCTTTTCCCGCTTGCCTGCCGGGGTCGTTAGTGCGCCGAAAAACATCCGCTCCGGCCCGAACCGCAACAGGGTCTGTTCGTAGTTTTCGCCTTTCAGCGCGGACGGCAGATCGGAGACGGCGGCAGCCGGTCTGGCGCCTTGCGGCGGCCCGAAATTGGCGGCGGTCCACGACACGATCCTGTCGACCGTCCCGGCCGGAACGATCGAAAGCGTCGGATCGGAAATGTAATCGAGATAGCCCGCAAACGGGATCCGGTCCGGCGTGAGACCGTTTGCGGATAGCCCGTCCGCCAGTTTGGCGTCGCTCGGGTGATCGGGGCGCTCGACCAGCAGGATCTTGTCCGTGCGGGGCTTCCAGTCCTTCACCAGGTTCAATGCCCGGAATTCGTTCGCGGTCGCCGCCGAGAGGACGAAGCCCCCGGCCATCAGGCCGCCTTCCGGGCCGTCCGACGCATCGACGAGAAAGGTCGGCTTCGTCATCGCCGTCCATGCGGCCAGTTCGCGCAGATAGGCGCGGCCCTGGGCGACGGGCGCCAGAAGGACGAGGCCGTCGATTTCGTTGTCCCGCGCGAGGTCGCCGGCAAACGCGCCGCCGATCCCCTGGCCCATGACGACGATGCGGGCCGGATTGCAAAGGGCGCGGAGTTCGGCCAGTGCGCGGCGAATGCCGTTCCGCCACGCATGGTCATCGTCAATAGCGGCGCTGTCGCCAAACGAATGCCCGGTCCCCGGATAATCGAACCGCAGGCACGGAAAGCCGGCCGCGGCGAGGGTCTCGCCCAGGATGCGGAAGGTCTTGCGCGAGCAGAGTTCCTCGTAGCCCCACGGGCTCAGCAACAGCACGGCCGTCTTTCCCGCCGCGGCATGGAAATAGCCGGCCAGCCCCTCGAAGGTTACCGGCGCGGCGGGCTGTACGGCAACGGCGTCCGGCGAAGCTTGCGCGTTCGAAAAGGAGGCGTGGGAAAGTTCCATCTGTTCGGCGGTGATCTCTCAAGGCAGCGCGATAGGCACGGCCACGCGGGCGCCCGTGCAAGGGACCATCTCAACACAAACTTCCTAGCCGTCCTTTAACGATGCTTCAAAGATCGTTCGGGCATAGTGCGGCCCGGTTCGACCGCCCCGGAACCCGGAGAGAAACTGCATGGAGAAGCTGGCGAAGATGGATGCCGTTTCGATTGCGATCGCCAGCATCGGCCGCCCGTCGCTCGCCGACACGCTGCGCTCGCTTGCGAAAGTGACGACGTCGCAAGCGGCCGCCGTTTCGGTCGTGGTCGCCGACGATTCTCCCGACGGCGCCGCGACGAGGCTCGTCGAAAGCCTCGACCTCGACGGCTTGCCGGTCACCTGCCTGGCCGTCGCGTCGGGCAATATCTCCACCGCGCGCAACGCGCTTCTCGACGCGGTGGCGGGCGACTGGATCGTCTTCGTGGATGACGACGAATGGGTCGAGCCGGACTGGCTCGAGCGTCTGTTCGTCTGCCAGCGCGAATATGCCGCCGATGTCGTGATCGGGCCGGTTCATCCCGCCTATCCGGACGATGCGCCGGAATGGCTCGTCAGGGCCAATTTGCTGCACCACGATTGGGGTCATCGCGGAAAACGCCTCATGACGGGACGCGGGGGCAACACGCTGGCTAGGATGGATCTGATCCGCGGACTCGGTCTGCGCTTCGATCCCGCACTCGGCGTCACGGGCGGCGAGGACACTGCCTTCTTCGCGCAAGCGGCCTCCAACGGCGCGGTCATCGTCGTCTGCGACGACGCGATGGCGCATGAACATGTTCCGCCCGAGCGCCTGAAACCGTCCTACATACTTCGCCGGGCGGTCAGGTCGGGGCAGTCCTATGCGATCGCGCGCAGGGCCGACAATCCGGGCTTCGCCTGGCGGGGTCTGTTCGCGCTCGACGCCGCGGCGAAATGCGCGGCCGCGGCCTTTCTGGCGCTGGTCTTCATGCCGTTTGACCGCGCCGCCCATTTCCGCATGCGGCACAAGCTCGCGCTGAACTACGGCAAGCTGCGCGCCGTCTTCGGCCTGCCGCTGGCGGAACTCTACCGGCGGGCTGACTAGATCCGGTAGCGCAGACGCCGCAAGGGCGCATAGGCGGTGCCGCGCAGGATCTGCCGCAAACCCAATCGCGGCGCGATATCGCGGTCGGGATCGAAGCTTTCGGTGACTGACCAGCGCGGACAAAACCAGGCGCTGTCATAGGACATGCCCATGGTGCTGGTGTAGACGCGGCTGTAACCGGCCTCCTTCAGGTGGCGCAGAACGTCCTTGTCGAAGGCCCCGAAAGGGATCGCCGCTTCGGTGACCGGCACGCCCGCCTCGTCCTCGATCCGCCGACGCGCGTCATGCAGTTCGCGCTTTCGCCCGGCTTCATCCAGCTTGCGCCAGTCGACATGGTCCCAGCCATGGCTTCCGATACGCATGCCGGCGGCGATCATGGCGCGGATCTGTTCCCCGGAGAGATAGCCCTTTTTGCCGATCCGGCCGGCAAGCACGAAGAAACTCGCGTCGCGCCCGGCTTCGGCCAGCGCCGGCAGGCCGGCGGCGTAATCGGACAGGTTGCCGTCGTCGAAGGTGACGCGGATGCGCACATTGTGCGCGGCTTCGAGGCCGGCAAGCGCGCCAATCGTCCGCCGCCAGGTCTCCGCCGTGATGAAATAGCGGCCTTCCCCGGGCGCGAGCGGCACGATCGGGTCGCCGATGCCGTGGAAGGTGAGAACGAGGGTCCGGGCCAGCATGGTCCGCCTATTCCGAGAAAAAGTTGCGGCGATCATGGCACGGGAAAATCAACAGCGGGTTAGCCGCAAGCGCGAATACGGCGGATTCGGAATATTAACCGCTGCTCCCTAATGATGGCCGCGGGCTGGCCGTATCGATTGCGTTCGTCAACGCCGATGCGGCCCGGATGGACACTCTCTCAATCGGGCTGGCTTTCTCCGCATTCCGGCGGACCGGCGATGCCCGCAAGACGCGGTACGGCAAATGGGCAACGACGAGGGGAAGCGCGGCACCGTTCTTGCGGATCTCGCAGGCAACGCGAAACGCCTCCACCGCTCGCCGCTGGTGCGCAATACCATCTATTACGGGATGAATTTCTCGCTGCAGATTTTCACCCAGTTCGGCTTCTTCGCGCTGATCAGCCGCGCGCTCGGCCCGGGCGGCTACGGCATTTTCGCAAGCGTTTCCGCCGTCGCGCTCATGGTCAGCGTGTTCGTCGGCTGGGGCAGCGATCACCTGCTCATCCAGCGCGTGGCGGTCAACCGCGACCAGTTCGCCGAATATTTCGGCCGGGCGCTGGTGCTCATCGGCGCCACGCTGCTTCCGGCGATCGCCTTCGCGTTCTTCGTCCTGTATTTTCTCGAAACGACGAATCTCAGCGCGTGGGGCATCCTGGCCCTGATCGTCGCCGAATGCGCTTTTCGCAAGATCACCTTCCTGGGCTCGGCGTCCTACATGGCGCACGACCGGGCGGGGAAGCAGTTCCTGATCGACAATGGCAGCCTGATCCTGCGACTGGTGGCGATATTGGCGCTGTTCCTGTCGTTCGACATCGTCACTATAGACATGTGGGCCATGGCGTATCTGACCGCCAGCGCGTTCGCGGCACTCGTTACCATGACCATGGTGCTCAGGGATTTCGGACGGCCCAAATTCGTCTTCACCGGCTTCGACTTCAAGCTGGGCCTTCTCTTCAGCCTCGAATTCGCGTCGGTTTCCGGCTTGCGCGACATGGACAAGCCGGTGATCGTACAGGCGCTTGGCGCCGAGCATGCCGGTCTTTATACCGCCGCCTTTCGCATCATCGACGCCGCCACGGCCCCGGTCAGGGCGGTGCTCTACGCGACCTACACCCGTTACTTTCGCCACGCCGACAAGGGCGCCGAACACGGCATCGCCTTCGGTATCCGCGTCATGCCGTTCATCCTCGGCATCGGTGTTCTCGTCGGCGTTTTCGTCTTTTTCGTCGCCGGCTACGTGCCGCTGCTGATCGGCAGCGAGTACCAAGAATCCGTCGGACTGATCCGGATGCTCGCGATCTACCCGCTGCTGCTCGGTGCTGCCGGCATCGGCGCCGACATCATGCGTTCGATCGGCATGCAGGGAACCCGCGTTGTGCTGATTTTCCTGTCCAACTTCGCGATTGTCGGCGTGGTCTGGGCCGGTTGCGTCTATGGCGGGCTCGAAGGCGCCGTCGCCTCGCGGATGGGGCTGCAGATCGCCATCGTGTTCACGACCTGGGCGATCATCGGCCGCAGGAAAAAGAACCCGTAATCGCCTCAGGCGTGGACGCGGCCCGTCCAGTAGGCCACGGCGTCCTTCAGTCGCCGCCGCGCGCGCCGGTGCCAGACATGCTGCTGCCGGGCGGACGACAGGTCGAACATCGAATTGTTGATGTCGTAGTCGCCGCGTTGCTCGTCCGGAATGTCGTCGCGCTCGATCCGGGCGATGATGTCCGGCAGCGCGTCGTGGAACGCCGGGAAATGGAGCGGCGGATGCAGCGAATACATGCCGGCGCCCGACCCCCGGAAATGCATGTTCCCCAGTCCGTTGGCCTCCAGTGCATTGCTGAGCACCCATTCCGCGCTCAGCGCCTCGATCGGATTGCCGAGCAGGAAGCCGCGCAGCCGCTGGCTGAAAGCCGGCGGGTCGAGGGGGAGGGAGCCGATCCTGGCCTTGAACCGCGCCATGTCCATCAGGAAAATCCGCGTGCTCACCGTCCTGAACCGGTAGGCCGGGCGATCGCCGATCGTCTCCGCTCTGAAGGCGTGCGACGCGTTCACATGCGCGCCTTTCAGCCCGTCGGGATGTGGCGGCCCGGCGAGCGGGCTGACGAACAGCAGGTCTTCGCGGCGCTGCAGCAGGTCGATCCCTTCCGCGATCCATGTCTGGCTCTGCCCGCCATAGAGCATGTCGGCGTCCATGTGCAGGACATAGCCGTCGCCGGCGGATTTCAGGCCCTGGAAATAGCAATAGAACGGGCCGCCGTCCCAGGCCTTGTCGGGAATGGAATCGCGACCGAAAAAGTATCGGGATACCGCCGACTTGGCGTCCGCGCCGTAATCGACTTCCTCGAACGACAGATTGTCGTATTTGGCCTCGAATTCGCGATAGAGCTGGCGGACCTTTTTCAGGCTCTCGGCATACCGGTCGCCCTTCGTATCGCCCTTGTAGCGTCCCGATTGCGGCGCGCGCACGTCGACGGTGACGATCGTCCGGTCCACCTGGCCGCCGAATGTGCGCATCTGGTGCGCGAGGCTGTGCGGCAGGTGCGGCAGGTCGAGCGGATAGGTATTGATCTGCATCGTGACCGGATGCTGCACCTTGCCCGAACGAGCCGTCATCATGTGTTCCCGTGTTTCGCTGTCAGTCATTCTTGTACGCGATCCGGCCCGTTGCATTAAGCGCCATGACCGTGCCGTTCGGCGCGACCTGTTGATCTGCGCCATCCCGCCGGATCATCCGCACGATCTTCTCCGCGCCCGGCGCCAGATGGAACCAGTCGTCCCCGGCGCGGAAATTGTCGTCTTCGATATGGATCGACTGGGCAAAGCGGTCTGCGGTCAGTTTCAGCCGCCAGTCGCCTTCGCTGTCCTGCCCGATCTCCACTTCGAGCGCCAGCGGCGCGCGTCCCTTCGGATAACCGAGCGGGAAGTGATAGGCGTCCGCCAGAACGGCGCCCGTTTCCGCGTCGAGCAACCGCGCCACCGTGACGTCGTGGGCGGGCGGGCCGAACCGGTAGGCATAAGTCGTATCGAAAAACGCACCGAAAAGATCTGTCGCGGCGATCTCTTCATTTGCCCGCGGCGCCAACGAAAGCTCCCGGCGCCCGGAGACGACCGGCGTCGCGCCGTCGCGCAGGCAGGAAAGCGTCGCCACGACGTCCCTTTGCGCTTCGGTCTCGTTGATCACGTGGACCGAAAGCCCGTTGTTGCCCTCGTCGGTGAGCATCACCTGCAGCGGCCGGAAGGCGCGTTTCAGCCCGTACCAGGCCGGTTTCGGTTCGCCGGTCGAGTCGATCACGCCCCAGCCGGCTCCGGGCAGCAGGTCCTGAAAAGTGAAGACCAGCGCGCCCTTGCAGGGCGAGGCGGCGCGGCGCCATTCGGCATAGGTCGCCTCCATCACCTCCCCGGATACGGCGCGCGACAGGTCGAGATAACGCGCCGGGTCGCCGTAGCGCATGTCGATCGGGTCGACATCGTGCAGCAGCTTGAAATAATGGTCGCGCACATCCTCGAAATCCCAGCCGACGCCCCTGTCTCTTGGAACCCTGTCCTTCCAGCGCGGATCGTGGACGGGCATCACCGGCAGATGCGCGTCGAGCGTGCGCTGCTGCGGCACGTTGGAAAACGCGAGGCATTCGCCGGCGAAACGCACATGGGCGCGGCGCGCATCCTCCAGCGGGCGGCGATAGGCGCCGACGCCGTAATAATGCGCGATGCCCTCGTTCGGCGAGAACGGCTGCGCGCCGTCGCAGGGCGAATTGGCGACATAGGGAACATCCGGGCGCAGCGCCGCGCAGATCTCCGGCAGGATGTCTTCCGTCAGCGGCCCTTTCCAGCGGTCTTCCGGCAGGCCGAGCATCGCGCCCTGCTGGTAGATCTCGCTGCCGCCGCACAGAACGGCGAGCGACGGGCTGGCCGCGCTGCCTTCGAGGAATTGTCTTGCCTCTTCGCGCACCGAGGCGGCGAAGGCCTCGTCGGCGACCGGATAGTCGTAATTGGCGAACTGGAAGTCCTGCCAGACCATCACACCGAACTCGTCGCACAGTTCGAAGAAGGCCGGGCTTTCATAGACCGTGATGCCGGCGACGCGCAGCATGTTCATGCCGGCTTCGGCGGCGAGCTCAAGCCATGGCCGGTAGCTCTCTTTGTCGCCGGGCAGCCGGACGATATCCGCGTTCGTCCAGACCGCGCCGCGGCAGAACACCTCGGTGCCGTTGACCTTCAGCCCGAAGCCCTTGCCGTCCGCGCTCCGGTCGATCTCGATACGGCGGAACCCCGTCTTTCCGAGATCGAAACGCTTTCCGCCGATGTCGAGACGGACGTCGTACAGCACCGGTTCGCCATGCGTGTGCGGCCACCACGGCGCGACGCCGGGAATGCGCAATTCCGCCGTCCAGGTGCCGTCTTCCTGCCCGGTCGCCTTCGCCGTTTCGCCGGCGCAATGCAGCACGGGAACTCCGGCCGTTCCCGTCACCGAAAACGTAACCGTAAGAATGCCATTACCATTCGTATCGAGCGCCGCCGCCATCGTCTCGACGGCAAGCCCGAATGCATCCTGCTTCACCAGCGAGACCGGCCGCCACGGGCCGACCGCGTGAACCTCCGGACACCAGCCCGGCATGTGGCCGAGCAGCGTCGTGCGCACCAGCCGGAGCCCTTGCGACACCGCCAGTTGCGGCCGCCAGCGGGCGCGCGGACCCTTCTTTTCCAGATGCGGCGCGAGCGCGCGGAAGCAGATCGCGAGTGTGTTGCCGGTCCCGGCCTTCACCGCCACTTCGTGGCGCAGAAACATGCTGTCGCTGTCGAGGACCTTTTCGCCGCCCCAGAACACCTCGGCGATCGTCGCGAGTCCCTCCAGGACGAGCAGATAATCGCCGGGCTCGTCGACGCGGATATCCGCGACGTACCAGACGTCCCGGTCGTGCAGCGGCGCGGGCGCTTCGGCGCTGAACCGGCCAGCGTCGGCGAGCGCGCCGGCCGCCGTGCCCGGAACGGGCGCGGCTATCCAGTCGGAAAGGGACGCGAGATCGGCTGGGACGGCGACGGCGCCGGGATCGCCCAGCGCCATTCGCCAGCCGGTGTCGAGCCGCAAGACGGTCGCGTCGGATGGCGTTATTCGACGTGTCATGGCCCGTCCTGTCCGGAAATTCGCGCGGTCAGGCCGCCTTCGATGCGGCCTTGCCGAAACTCTTGTCCAGCCCGGTCACCAGCGTGTCCCACGCATCGACGGCGGGTTCCAGCGCGGGCCCCAGCTTGTCGAATTTCTTGCGCATGACGGCGCGCGCCAGCTGGAACTGCACGACCTTGCAGGTCTCCGAGATCGTCTTCGCGTCCTGGACTCGCGCGGCGAGATCGGAAAAACCGTTTCCGGCCATCCATTCCAGATGGCTGGAAAACAGTTCGAAATTCGCTCCGAGCTGGCGCAGCGTGTTGAACGCGTAGAGATGGAAGAACCCGAAGGGGCGTTCGGCGATCGCCTCGACCTGTCGCGGAAACACCTCGGCGAAGGCGCGCACCGGATTTTTCACCGGCCGACGCGCGAGGTGATGGCGCAGCAATTCCTCCGCGCCCGTCGCCAGTTGCTTCGCCGACGGCAGTTTTTCGGGGAACTTCACGAACTCGGTATAGGGCAGGAACGGCAGCGCGCCTTCGGCCGCTTTCATGTGGAAGATGCCGTCGAAATCCTCGCCCTCCAGCCTGTGCAGGCCGAGATTGTGGAAATAGTCCATCACCCGGTTCTCGACGTCGAGCCGGTTGATGGCCACCGTCGTCTTGCCGTGTTCCTTGCGGTAGGCCGTGCCCTGCGTGTCCGGCAGGTAGAACGAGTCCATCTCGACCAGCGTCAGCCGGCCGCGCCGGATCTGCTCGCGAACGTGATTCTCGACGCGGTCGTAGATCGCCAGTTCCGTGACCCGGATGCCGTACAGGCTTTCCAGATCCTCCAGCGGCACCTTGAAGAAGGTGAACTGGTCGCCCTCGAAATCCTGCGTCACAGCATAGGCGAGGCAGGCTTCCGGCGGCAGGCCGAGGCTTGCCAGCACCTCGATCCAGATGTCGAGATAACAGTTGGTCTCCGGCCAGTCGCGCGTCATCGCATGCAGCGGATGGCGCGCGTAATTTTCGGGATCGAGTCCCGGAAAGACGGCCGGAATGTCGGCGCGTTCTGCCATGCTCAGCCCCACAGCGTCTTGCGGACGTTCGCCGGCCAGGCCTTCGGGTCGAGGCCGTGGCGCACGAACAGCGCCAGCGCGATGCGCTCGAGCCCCCAGCCGACGCAGGCGGTGTGGCAGGTTTCGCCGCCGGCGAAAGCAAGGCCCCATTTCGCGCCGAACGCGTCCTGATGGTAGTTGAAGCTCATGCAGGCCGTCGGCTTGGCCGCCGAGTTGACCGGAATCAGCAATTCGAATTTCAGGTTCTGGTCGCGCTGGTTGTTGGCGAGCATCTTGCCGGCGCGGCCGAAGAACGGATCGTTGGCGACATCGATCTCGACGTCGAGGCCGACCGACTCCATCATCTTCACGCCCCGGTCCATCCAGGTTTGGCGGAACTCGGTGACGGCCTCCTGCGTGCCGATGCGGACATATTCACGCATGCGGAACATCTGCTGGCGGTCCGGATCGGTCGAGGGCTCGTGGCGGAAGCAGTAGGACTGCAGGTCGTAGAGCCCGCCTTCCGGCGGCAGCGGTCCGCGTTTGGCGATGGTCGGATAGAGCGGGTAGCAGGCCGCCGGCGTCAGCGCGATGTCGGTCGCTTCCTGGGTTTTGGTCCAGTCGCCGCCCTCGTCGATGCATTTGAGCAGGTTCATGTGGTCGAGTTCGCAGCCGCAGAACGAGTGCACCGTGCCGGCGAGCTGCGGGAAGCTCTTCATGTAGCCGCTTGTCTCGAAATGGGCGCGGTTCATGCCGGGCGGAAAGCGGATCATTTCCGCGCCTTCCGCGCCGCCATAGGCGCTGATCAGCCCCTCGAAACGGGAAATCACGTCCTCGAAGACGCCCGACCGGCCATAGAGGCCGTCGACGCCGGTTTCGATCAGCAGGCCGGCGTCGAAGAGCCGGTCGAGAAGGGAAGTCTGCATGTCCATCGGATCACCCCAAAAGGCTGGTGTCTTGTTTATGCACGAGCAGCATATTCGACGTGTTGCCGAGGATGCGGTCGTTCGAGATCATCAATTGCGCCGAATGGGCATCGCGCAGATGCCGGCCGAGGCTGAAGGGCGTGCCGTTCTTGTAGCCGAGGATGCCGCAGATCAGCATGCAGTGGTTGATGATCGTGAGGATCGTCTGCGAGGAGGCGATCTTGACGTTGTTCATCGCGACCGCGAAGGCCATCGACGACAGCTTTTCCTCGTCAGCCTGGGCCGCCTCGAACTTTTCGAGCGCGGCCTGGACGTTCGATTTGACGAGCTGCAGCAGGCTCGACACTTCGGCGAGGCGCAGCGCGCCCGGCGGAACCGTGCCCGGCTGCTTGCGGGCGGCGCCGCGCACGAAGGCCTGGGCGCGGTTCACCGCGTCGGCGGCGATGCCGTACCAGACGGCGCTCCACAGGATATGCGAATTGGCAAGCATCGACTGGGCCGCGATTTCGGCGAACGGTTTCGGCAGGATCTGTTCGGCCGGCGCTTCCGCCTTGAACAGGAAGCCGTCGGAGCAGGTGCCGCGCATGCCGAGCGTGTCCCAGACATGGGTCTTTTCCAGCGTGTACTGGCCCTTCAGGAACACGGTCATCACCTGGTCGGACCCCGCAGCGTCCGCATGGGCGCGCGAGGTTACCAGGATGGCGTCGGCCTGCTCGCCGTAGGAGATGACGGTGGCGTCCTTCTCCAGCCGGCAGGTGTCGCCGTCGACCTCGATCGCGCAGATCGAGTTGCGCAGATTGCCGCCGATGCCGCCTTCCGTGGTCGCCGAGCCGAGCAGAAGCTGTTCCGCGGCGATCCGCTTCATGAAGTCCTGGTGCCAGGATGCGTCGACGCCGTGCGACACGACGCTCGACGCCTTGATCTGGTGCATCGAGAACGTCATCGCCGCGGCCGCGCAGGCCTGGCCGAGGATCGAGCAGATTTCGGCGATCTCCGCGGTCGAGGCGCTCTCGCCGCCGAAAGCGGCCGGGATCTGGATGCCGAGCAGGCGTTCCGCCTTCATCGCGTCGATGGATTCTTGGGGGAATCTCCCCTTGGCGTCGACGTCATCGGCATGTTTCGAGGCGACGGCCGCCACGCGGCGCGCGCGCTCGACAAGGCTCATGGCCTTGATTTCGGAGATCTTGTTCATCACGCCACCTGGCTGTCGGGGGCGATCGACGAGATGGCGGCGGTGATGGCCGCGATCGACTGGAACGATTTCCGGTTCAGGAGGTTCTCGGGGAATTCGACATCGAACTCGTCCTCGAGCGCCAGCATCAGCTGGACCGAGGCGAAGGACGACAGGCCTGCCTCGTAGAGATCGGCATCGTCGGCAAGGGTTTCGACGGATACCGGCAGGCCGCCGTGTTTGGAAAGCAATTCCCGAATGGTGGAGTTCATGCCTTTATTTCCCCGTTTTGATACGCGCCGTTGGCCCGGCACGCTTGTTGTCCTTGGGGAACGCAATAGGCGATTTTCTATAAAACCAGCTTAAGGCGGATGGTTAATTCCGCTTAACCGTGCGCGGACCGGCCTGGCCGGATTCGGGGCATTCCGGATGTCCGTCAGGGCCGTTGCGTAACGGTTACGCCCGTTTCGCGTTTTTCGGCCAGCGCGTGCGTGATGATCTGCCACGACGACGACAGGAACAGCGAGGCCATGACGGCGGCGACGATCAGGTCCGGCCAGCCGGTCGCGGTGCCCCAGACGCCGAGCGCGGCGGCCATCACCGCGACATTGCCGATCGCGTCGTTGCGCGAACACAGCCACACCGAACGCACATTGGCGTCGCCGTCCTTGTAGGCCATCAGCAGCAGCACGCTGGTGACATTGGCCGCAAGCGCCATGAAGGCGACGATGCCCATCACCTCGGCTTCCGGAACGCCATGGACGAAAACCCGCCACGCCGTCGAGCCGAGCACCCACAGGCCCATGGCGAGCAGGCTCGCGCCCTTGACCAGCGCGGCATTCGCGCGCGTCGATGCCGCCGCTCCGATCACCGCCAGCGAAATGCCATAGGTCGTCGCATCGCCGAGGAAGTCGAGCGCGTCGGCTTTCAGGGCCTGCGAGCCGGCAAGCTGGCCTGCAACCATCTCGACGGCGAACATCGCCGCATTGATCGCGATGACCATCCACAGCCGGCGCTTGTAGTCCGCCGACATGCCGTCGAATGTCTTGTTCTCTGTGCAACCGCAACTCATCGCGGGCTCCCTGCCGGGCTCCTTGTTTTGCCTTTTTGTCAATGTAACATCTATAGCCGCTATAGCTTCAAGGGGAGATCTCCATGCTGTCCATCGGCGAAATGTCGCGCCGTTCCGGCGTCAAGGTGCCGACCATCCGCTATTACGAGCAGATGGGCCTGATCGATGCGCCCGAGCGCTCGGCCGGCAACCAGCGCCGCTATACCAGAAAGGAACTCGACCGGCTGACCTTCATCCGCCATGCGCGCGATCTCGGTCTCTCGCTCGAGGCGATCCGCGAACTCGTCCGCCTCAGTGAACATCCAGACATGCCCTGCGCCGAGGCCCATGTCATCGCCACCGCGCATCTCGCCGCGATCCGCGAGCGCATCGCCCGGCTCAAGCGGCTGGAGAAGGAACTGACCCGCATCGAGGCGGCCTGCCACGCCGACCACGTCGGCGACTGCAACATCATCCAGGTTCTCGCCGACCACGCCCTGTGCGAGAGCGAGCACTGAGCCTTCAAACGGCCAGTTTTCCGAACAGGATCGGCAGCGTCGAGGCGAGCAGCAGCACGGCCATCGCGATATTGAACGCGTGCGCGCGGCGCGGCGCGTGCAGGAAGCGGCTGAGCCAGGTGCCGAAGATGATCCACAGCGTGGTGGCGAAAAGCGCCACGCCGGCCATGATCGCCGCGCCGGCGGCGACGGTCGGAAAGCCGGCGCTTTCGGGCATGTAGGTCGCCGCCGCGCTCATCGCCGCCGCCCAGGATTTCGGATTGACCCACTGGAAGGTGACCCCGGTGCCGAAACCGAGAATGGTGAGATCGTCGTGGTCGCGCTTCAGCGGCCCGGCCGTGGCGATCTTCCAGGCGAGCCATAGCAGGAACGCCGCCGACAGCACGCGCAGCGCCAGTGCCAGCGCGGGCAGGGCGGCGAAAGCCGCGCCGAGTCCGAGCCCGGTCGCGGCGAACAGCACCGCCATGCCGACGGCGACGCCCGCGGCAAGCGGCAGCGAGCGCCGCGTGCCGAAGCGTACGCCGGATGCGAGCATCATCATGTTGTTCGGGCCGGGTGTTGTGGCCATGATCAGGCAGAACACTGTATAGGATAAAAGCAGGTCGTGGCCGTTCATCGCGCATGTCCGTTTGAGCTTCTATCTTGCTGGGGAAGGGACCTCCGATCTTGTCGAAAAGTGACATGGTGACGATACCGTCCGACCCGGCCTTCGAGTCGCCGAACGATCGCGCCCGCTTCCGCCGCATGCCCGGATTTTCGGCCGTCGACCTGATGGACGCGTCATTTCGCGATCACCATTTCGCGCCCCACACCCATGACGTGCTGATGCTCGGCATCATGCGAGAGGGCGCCATGCGCTTTATGCGGGAAGGCGTGATGGAAACGATCGGACCGGGTGGCATCACCGTCATCAATCCCGGAGATGTCCACACCGGCGGCCGCTGCGCCGGCGAGAGGCTCGTTTATACCGGCATCTATGCTCCCGATCCCGTCCTCGCCAAGGCCGATCTCGGCGGCGGCCTGTCATTTGCCAGGGGCGTCGTGATCGACCCCGAATGCTGGCGGCTTCTCCTGCGCGCGACGGCGCCGGCGGCCGATCCGCTGGCCGCCCAGGAAGACATTCTGGAAGGGCTCTCCCGCCTCGGCCGTCACGGCGACCGCCGGCCGCCGCGCCAGGATCGCGCCTGTTCCGCCTCCGCCGCCCGCGCCGTCGACTATGTGCACGCCCATTACGCCGAGGCCTTCACCATCGAGGATCTGGCGGGCCTCGCCGGCATCACGCCGCGCCACATGATCCGCTCCTTCCGCAAGGCGACCGGCATGCCGCCGCATGCCTATCTGCGCCAGGTCCGCATCGAGCACGCCCGCGCACTTCTCCTGGACGGCATGCCGCTCGCCGAAATCGCGCTGGCGACGGGTTTCGCCGACCAGCCGCATTTCACCAAGGCCTTCCGGCAGATCTTCGGAACGACGCCGGGGCGCTACCGCACGGATGTCGCGCGCGCCTCGTAATCCTATCCGCGCAGCGTGCGCTCCAGGCAGGCAAGCCAGTTGTCGCGCGCCAGCTTCGCGAGCAGCGCGTCGTCGTAGCCATGTTCCCGGAACACCTCGAACAGCTTCTGCACGCCGGTCACGTCGCCGATCGGTTTCGGCACGATGCAGCCGTCGAAATCCGAGCCCAGACCGACATGGTCTTCGCCCAGATGCTCGATCAGATGGTCCGTGTGCCGCAGCAACTCGTCCCAGCCCATCTCCGGCGAAGCCCGCCCGTCCGCGCGCAGATAGAAGGTCGCGAAATTCAGCCCGACGAGGCCGCCGGTTTCGCGGATCTGCGCCAATTGCCGGTCGGTCAGGTTGCGCGGCGAGGCGCTGAGCGCATGCGCGTTGGAATGTGTCGCGACCAGTGGCGCGTCGGAAAGCGCGGCCACGTCATCGAACCCGGCCTGGTTCATGTGCGACAGATCGATCAGGATGCCGAGTTCGTTGCACAGCCGGACAAGATCCTTGCCGGCATCGGTCAGGCCGGGACCGGTGTCCGGGGTGCCGGGAAACTTCATCGGAACGCCATGCCCGAAAATCGTCGGCCGGCTCCACACCGGCCCGAGCGAGCGAAGCCCCATCTCGTGGAAGAGATACAGGGCGTCGAGGTCCGGCCCGATCGCCTCGGCGCCTTCCATGTGCATCACGCCGGCGATGATGTTTCTTTCCATGGCCGAGCGGATCTCGGCGGCCGTGCGGCAGACCTTGAAGTCGTCCGGCGCCGAGCGTTCCATCCAGTGCAGCAGCCCCGCCATCGTCAGCGCGACGGGTTGTGCGGTCTCGTGCGGCATCAGGTCGGGAAGCGGAACGTCATAGGGCGGGCTGGACATCGCCGCGCCCGGATCGGGCGGCGGACCTTTCGAGGCCGGCGGCACGAAGATCGCGAAAAGGCCGCCGGCAAAGCCGCCCTCCTTCATTCGCGCGAGGTCGAGATGCCCCTTTTCGCGCGGGCCGAACCAGACCTCGTCGCGCGGTTCCTTCGCCATCATCAGGCGCAGCAGGAAATCATTGTGTCCGTCGAAGAACGGTATGCGGTCTGTCATCGGATGTCCTTGGAATGCGGTGTGCCGGCCGGCGCGTTTTCAGGGAGCCTGGAGCGATTTCATGTAGGATTCGGTGTCACGGAGCAACGCCGAGACGTCCTCGTCCTCGATGCCCAGCGCCGCGAAATGGCTCGCGATGTTTTCAAGATACTCCAGGCTAGTCCCGAGGAATCCGGTTCCGGTCGCAAGATAGTGGATCTGTTCGTCGCGGGTCAGGCTGGCGTCGATGAGTTCGGCCTCGTGGTCCGCCACGAATGCGAGCGCCGGGACGCGCTCGCCCGAGACGACGGCGTCGACGAAGGTCGGTATGTAGGCGGGGCCGACCTTCTCGCGCCGCCATAGGACTTCCGTTTCCTCCTCGACATGGTCGTGGACAATCCTGAAAAGGAGCCCCTCGCAGCCCGGTCCCTTGTCGAGCGCGGCCATCAGGCCGGGCGCGTCGCGCGTCCCGCGTCCGCCAAGGATGTCCTTCAGGATGAAGCGCCGCGCGTAGCCTGGCACATGCGCACGCCGCACCTCGGCAAAGCGGAACGCCGGGTCCCACATCAGTGATCCGTAGGCGAAGACCCACAGGTCGCGGTCCCGGTTGCCGGCAAGCGCCTCGGCCCGTGAGGCCTCCCGTTCCTCGTCCGAATACCACCATCCACCCGGCAAGCCCTGCTCTTCGATTATTTTTGCCAGTCTCGCGGTCGTGAATGTCCGGAAAGACGACTGCAGCGGATCGACGATCTTTCCGCGCAGTTCGGGATGATGCGCGAATGGATCGGCAACAGGGGGCATCATGCGCTTCCTCGCGGTTGGGGCGTTGTCCGCCGACGATGTTGTATCCGAGATGCGCGGCGAAATCAGAAAAATGTCGGGCGGCATTGCGCCATTCCGTCTCCGCGAAGGGTCGAAACAAGGCTGGGCGAGCCGCGTTGCCGGTGCCGTCACCCGTTGACAAATCCGTATAAACATATCACGTTATATAACGTGTTATATTAATGGCGGGGCATGAGGATGATCAGGGATGTCACGAGGGAGCTCGGCTACCTGCCGCTCGGCAGCCGTTTGAAGCGCATAGGCGAACGCATGCAGGCCGAAACCGCGCGTTTCATGCAACAGGCCGGCATCGACGTGCCGCAAGGCGTCTGGCCGTTGCTGGTGACGCTGGATCAGGAAGGGCCGCTGACCGTCGGAAGCCTGGCCTCGGCGCTCGGCGTGTCGCAGCCGGGCGTGACCCGCAGCATCCGCCAGCTCGAGGCGGCCGGCATTGTCGAGGCGGTCCGCGAGGACGGCGATCAACGCCGCAAACCCGTGGCGATCACTAAAAAGGGCGCGGCGGTTCTGGCGAAGGCGCAGAACGATTTATGGCCGCATGTCGAAAACGCCGTGCGCGAGATGTGCCTGCCGCTCGACGGACCGATCCTTCGCCAGCTCGACAGGATCGAGGAGGAACTGGACCGGCTCCCGCTGGACCGCCGCGCCGCGGAGAAAAAGGAACAGGGAGGAGATCATGGCTGACCATCCGCTCGACCGGCCGGCATGGGCCGCATTGACATCCCGTCAGGCGCATTGGGCCGAGGGCGGTCCGGACGCCCTGCGATTTCCGTCCGACGTGTCGCCCTTCGCCGCGTCCCGCGATGACAGTCCGGAAAATCTCGCCAAACTGGCCGCGTTGACGCCGGAAGGGGGCGGCATCCTTCTGGCAAGGCGAGGAGGCGGCCCGATTCCGCCCGGGCTGGTCATCGAGGTCGAGGCCGAGATCGTCCAGATGCACGCCGTCGAACTCGTCGCGCCCGATCCTTCGCACGAGGTGATCCCGCTTGGCGACGCCGACGCGCCGGAGATGCTGGAACTGGCGACGATGACAAGGCCCGGCCCGTTTCTGCTGAACACCCACCGGCTCGGCCGTTTCATCGGTATCCGCCGCGAAGGGCGTCTGGCCGCCATGGCGGGAGAACGCCTGCATGCCGACGGCTACCGGGAGGTCAGCGCCGTCTGCACCCATCCCGATTTCCGCGGTCGCGGCCTTGCCGGCCTGTTGTCGCGCATCGTCGCGGACCGCATCGTGCGTGATGGCGAAACGCCGTTCCTGCATGCCTACACGACCAACGCGGCCGCGATCCGGCTCTACGAGCAACTCGGCTTTCGTTATCAGCGCACGATCACGGTGCAGTGGCTGAAGCGCGCCTGAGCGGCGCGGCCTGTCGCTTGGTTAAAACACGCTTGCGCCCTGGTCGGCGTGGCCCGCCACGCGGCGGAAGGTCTCGAACAGTTCCCGGCCCGTGCCGAAGGAATTGCCGGTGAGGTCCTCGCTTGCGGCATCGCGCGCCGTGAACTCATCTGCCGGAACCAGCACTTCCAGCGTGCCGGCGACGGCGTCGACGCGCACCATGTCGCCGTTCCGCACCCTGGCGATCGGCCCGTTGTCGAGCGCCTCCGGCGTCACGTGGATCGCCGCCGGCACCTTGCCCGACGCGCCCGACATCCGCCCGTCGGTCACCAGCGCCACCTTGTAGCCGCGATCCTGCAACACGCCCAGCGCCGGCGTCAGCTTGTGCAGTTCCGGCATGCCGTTCGCCTTCGGGCCCTGGAAGCGGATGACGGCGACGAAATCCTTTTCCAGTTCGCCCTTGCGGAAGGCTTCCTGCAGCGCCTCCTGGGTGTGGAAGATCACCGCCGGCGCCTCGATGACGTGGCGCTCCGGCTTGACGGCGGAGATCTTGATCACCGCCTTGCCGAGATTGCCGGTCAGCATCTTCAGCCCGCCATTGGTCTGGAACGGCGCGGAAATCGGCGCCAGGACCTTCTCGTCGCCGGATTTCTCCGGCGCCGGTTCGCGCACCACCGCCTCGCCGTCCAGTTTCGCCTCGATCATGTAGGGCTCCAGCCCCTTGCCGAAGACCGTGCGCACGTCGCGATGCAGATAGCCGCCGTTCGCCAGTTCGCGGATCATGAAGCCGAGCCCGCCCGCGGCATGGAAGTGGTTCACGTCGGCAAGCCCGTTCGGATAGACGCGCGCCAATAGCGGCGTCGTGTCCGACAGGTCGGAAATGTCCTGCCATGTGAGCTTGATGCCGGCCGCCGCCGCCATCGCGATCAGATGGATCGTGTGGTTGGTCGAGCCGCCGGTCGCGTGCAGGCCGACGACGCCGTTGACGATCGAGCGCTCGTCGATCATCTCGCCGACGGGCGTGAACTCGTTGCCGAGCGCGGTGATGGCGAGCGCGCGTTTCGCGGCTTCCCTGGTCAGCGCGTCGCGCAGCGGCGTGTTCGGGTTGACGAACGAGGCGCCCGGCATGTGCAGGCCCATGATCTCCATCAGCATCTGGTTGGAGTTCGCCGTGCCGTAGAAGGTGCAGGTGCCCGGCCCGTGATAGGAGGCGCTTTCGGATTCCAGCAGTTCCGCCCGGCCGACCTTGCCTTCGGCGTAGAGCTGGCGGGTCTTCGCCTTCTCGTCGTTCGGAATGCCGGTCGTCATCGGCCCCGCCGGGATGAACACCGCCGGCAGATGGCCGAAGGTCAGCGCCGCGATGACGAGGCCCGGCACGATCTTGTCGCAGACGCCGAGATAGACGGCGGCGTCGAACATGTCGTGCGACAGCCCGACGGCCGCGGCCATGGCGATCACGTCGCGCGAGAACAGCGACAGTTCCATGCCGTCCTGACCCTGGGTGACGCCGTCGCACATCGCCGGCACGCCGCCAGCCACCTGCGCAACGCCGCCGGCGTCGCGCGCCGCCTGCTTGATCAGCGCCGGGAAATTCTCGAACGGCTGGTGCGCCGACAGCATGTCGTTATAGGCGGTGATGATGCCGATATTCGGCACCACGTCGCCCTTCAGCGCGTCCTTGTCGTACGGGCCGCAGGCCGCAAACCCGTGCGCGAGGTTGCCGCAGGAGAGTTTCGAGCGTTTCGGCCCCTGCGCCGCGCGCGCATGCAGCCGCTCCAGATAGGGTTCGCGCGTCGGCCTGGAGCGTTCGCGGATGCGTTCGGTGACCTCGGCCACGGTTTTCTGCACGTCATGGATGCTCATGCTTCCGGCTCCCTGGCGAATTCGCTTTTCGTATGCGGGCGCGTCACGGCGCCCAGAAGACATGCACCGGCGTCTTGTCCTGGTGCAGCACGGCGCGCACCGGCATGGAAGCGGCGTCGACCCCGTCGAGCGCCGTCTCGAACACGTCGAGCTTTTCCTCACCCTCGATATGGAGCGCAAGGAACCGCGCGTCCAGCAGCGCCGGCAGCGTCAGCGTCAGCCGCGGTTCGCCCGCGCCCGCCGCCTGCATCGGCAGCACCCGGTCTTCGCGGTCCGTATCGAGCGCGTCGGCCAGCCGGTCGCCGTTCGGAAAGAACGAGGCGGTGTGCCCGTCCGTTCCCATGCCGAGGATCGCCGCGTCGAGCGGCCACGGCACGGCGGCGAATTGCGCCGCGCTCTTTTCGGCATTCTCGACCGGCGTCGCAAAGCCGGTCTCGAAGGCGACGAAATGCGCCTTTGCCGCATGTCCCGTGAGCAGCTTTTCGCGCACGAGCCGCTGGTTGGCGCGCTCCGAATTGGGCGGGGCGATGCGTTCGTCGACGAGGATCACCGTCACCCGGTCCCAGGCGATGTTGGTGTCGGACAATATCTCGAAAAGCCGTTTCGGCGTCGAGCCGCCGGAAACGGCGAGCGAAGCCTCGCCGCCTTCGGCGATCGCGCCGGCGAGCACCGCGGCGACGCCCGCCGCCAGCGCGATGGCCAGCGCCTCGCGGTCGGGATAGGTGTGGCGGTGAACACCGGCTTTCTCGTCACGCATGCCGGTCAGCCCTCGTGCCACGTGCGCCCGTCGCGTTCGATCAGGGCGATGGAGGCGGACGGGCCCCAGGTTCCTGCGGTATATTGCTGCACCGGCTGCTCGGTCGTTTCCCAGGCCTTCAGGATCGGGTCGACCCACGTCCAGGCGGCTTCCACCTCGTCGCGGCGCATGAACAGCGTCTGGTTGCCGCGGATCACGTCGAGGATCAGCCGCTCATAGGCGTCCGGATTGCGCACGTCGAAAGCCTCGGCGAAGCTCATGTCGAGCGGGACGTGGCGCAGCCGCATGCCGCCGGGGCCAGGATCCTTGATCATGATCCACTGTTTCACGCCCTCGTCCGGCTGCAGGCGCATCACCAGCTGGTTGGCGATCATCCGCCCCGCCGCCGGGCCGAAGATCGAGTGCGGCACCGGCTTGAACGAGACGACGATTTCCGAGACGCGCTTGGCCAGCCGCTTGCCGGTGCGCAGGTAGAACGGCACGCCGGCCCAGCGCCAGTTGGCGATCTCCGCCTTGATGGCAACGAAGGTTTCCGTGTTGCTCTCGCCGCCTTCCAGTTCCTCCAGATAGCCTTTCACCGGGCCGCCATTTGAGGCGCCCGACGAGTACTGGCCGCGCACGGTCATCCGTTCGACATTGCCCTCGCGGATCGGCTCCAGCGAGCGCAGGACTTTCAGTTTCTCGTCGCGCACCGCGTCGGCATCCATCGAGGAAGGCGGCTCCATCGCGACGAGGCAGAGCAGCTGCAGCATGTGGTTCTGTACCATGTCGCGCAGCGCACCGGCCTTGTCGTAATAATCGGCGCGGTTTTCCAGCCCGACCGATTCCGCCACCGTGATCTGCACGTGGTCGATATGGGCGGAGTTCCACAGCGGTTCGTAGAGGGCATTGGCGAAGCGCAGCGCCATCAGGTTCTGCACCGTCTCCTTGCCGAGATAGTGGTCGATGCGGAAAATCTGGTTTTCCGCGAACACCTCGCCCAGCGTGTCGTTGAGCGCGTGGGCGGAATCGAGGTCCCTGCCGATCGGCTTCTCCACCACGATGCGCGTTTCCGGCGTGATCAGGCCATGCGCCTGCAGCCCGGTGGCGATGTCGCCGAACAGCGACGGCCCGACGGCGAGGTAATAGGCGCGCTGCTTGCGCGAATCGGCGTCGAGAAGGCCCTTCAGCACGTCCCATCCGCGATCCGATTTCGCGTCGATGGAGACATAATGCAGCTTGGACAGAAACCGCGCGACCTCCCCGTCGTCGAGCGGCTCCTTGATGTATTGCTTCAGCGCCTCATGCGCGAAATTGCGGTAGTCGTCGTCGCTCATCTCGGCGCGCGAGACGCCGTAGATGCAGGTCGGATCGACGATCTGGCCGTCGACCTGGCGGTGATAGAGCGCCGGCAGGAGCTTGCGCTCGGCGAGATCGCCGGTTCCCCCAAAGACGACATAGTCGAAGGGATCGACGGGGATGATCTGTGCGGACATGGAGTTTCCTGTCAGTCGAGAGGAGTCGGTCGGACTATAATCTAATCGATTTAAAAGTTCCAGATCGAATCCGGAAATTTCTAGCGGCTGCTGCTGTCTGTGGTAAATCTGCGATGACGAACATCCGCCACGGCCGTGAGTTTGCAGGGAAACACGACATGCTCAAGACACCGGACACGAAACTGCTGCGTACCGTCGCCCAGGACCGCGCCGCCCTCAATATCATCGCCGGAAAAATGGTCGGCGCGCAATCCGGAGCGCGAATCGAGATTGCCTGTCCGTCTGACGGCAGGGTATTCGCATCGATTCCGCGCAGCGGGCAAAGCGACGTCGATGCGGCGGTCCGCGCCGCCCGGCAGGCCTTCGACGCCGGACCGTGGAGCCGCATGACCGCGACGGAGCGCGGCCGCATCCTGACCAGGCTCGGCGAACTGGTCGCCGAAAACCGCGACGAACTCGCCGCGCTCGAATCCCGCGACACCGGCAAGCCGGCCCGCCAGGGCGCAGCCGACGTGGCGGCAACGATTCGCTATTACGAATATTACGGCGGCGCCGCCGACAAGGTGCACGGGTCGCAGATTCCGTTCCTCGACGGCTACACGGTCTTCACCACCCGCGAACCGCACGGCGTCGTCGCCGGCATCATTCCGTGGAACTATCCGCTGCAGATCCTCGCCCGCGTCGCCGGCGCGGCGCTCGCGATGGGCAATACACTGGTGATCAAGCCGGCCGAGGACGCCTCGCTGACGACGATCCGTATCGCCGAACTGGCGCTCGAGGCCGGCTGTCCGCCCGGCGTCTTCAACGTCGTGACCGGCTATGGCGGCGAGGCGGGTGCGGCGCTGGCCGGTCATCCCGGCGTCGATTACGTCACCTTCACCGGCTCGCCCGCTACCGGCACGGCGATCCAGTCCGCCGCCGCGCAAAACAACCGCGGCGTGACGATGGAACTCGGCGGAAAATCGCCGCAGGTGATCTTCGCCGACGCCGATCTGGACGCCGCGCTTCCCGTCGTCGTCAACGCGATCATCCAGAATGGCGGCCAGACCTGCTCGGCGGGCAGCCGCGTGCTGGTCGAAAGGCCGGTCTTCGCCGAATTCACCGCCGAACTTTCCCGGCGTTTCGCCGCCCTCGTCGCCGAGCCGCATTGTGCGGACGGCGATCTCGGGCCGCTGATAAACGTCCGGCAGGCACAGCGCGTCGCCGCGATGATCGCCGACGCGCAGGCCGCCGGCATTCCCGTTCTCGCGAAAGGTGGCGTCGCCGACGACGCGCCCGACGGCGGCTACTACCAGGCGCCCGTCCTGTTCGGTCCGGTCGATCCGGCCGCCGTATTGGCGCAAGAAGAGGTTTTCGGACCGGTCCTGGCCGCCTTTCCCTTCCAGGGCGAGGAGGAGGCGGTTCGGCTTGCCAATGGCACCGATTATGGCCTCGTCGCCGGCGTCTGGACCCGCGACGGCGGCCGCCAGCACCGGGTGGCGAAACGCATTCGCGCCGGCCAGGTCTATGTCAACGGCTACGGCGCCGGCGGCGGCATCGAACTGCCATTCGGCGGTTTCGGCAAATCCGGCCACGGCCGCGAAAAGGGTTTCGAGGCGCTGATGGACATGTCGGCGACCAAGACCACGATCTTCAATCACGGCTGATCCGTATCGGCCTGACAAGTCATTCCGGAGAGGTATCGATGTCGGACGAGAAATATCTGGTGGCCCGCGAGGAGATCGAGGACATGCCGGGGTTGAAAAAGACCCATTTCCTCAATCCCGATGCGGTGCGGATAAACAAGTCGCTGGGTGATGAAACGGGACTGACCGGCCTCGGATTTCACATCATCGAGGTCGGGCCGGGCCACGACACGACTGAGCACCATGTCCATCATTACGAGGACGAGTGCGTCTATGTCCTGTCCGGCGAAGCGACGGCCCATATCGGCGAGGAGTCATTCCCCGTGAAGGCCGGTGATTTCATTGGCTATCGCAAGGGCGGTCTCGCCCATTCGATCACCAACACCGGCTCCGAAACCTTCCGCTGCATCGTGGTCGGCGAACGTCTGGCGCACGACGTCGGCGATTATCCCCGGCTGAAAAAACGCATCTATCGCAATGCCGGGATGAAATGGAACCTTGTCGATCACGAGCATATCGGAGAGCCTGTAGCCGGCGCGAAGAAGTAGACTCGTTTGGTGGAACCGGGGAGAGGCGAATTGGCAAGGCTTGCAGGCAAAACGGCGGTCGTGACGGGCGCCGCATCGGGTTTCGGCGAGGGGATGGTGCGGCGTTTCGCCGAGGAGGGCGCGAATGTGATCGTCGCCGATCTCGATGGCGACCGCGCCGACGTCGTCGCCTCCGAAATCGGCGACAGTGCCGTGGCGCTCACCTGCGACGTGTCGGTCAAAGCCGATGTCGACCGCATGGCCGCGACCGCGCTCGACCGCTTCGGCCGCATCGACATCATGGTCAACAATGCCGGCTATACCCATCGCAATGGCGACATGCTCGGCGTTGGCGAGGACACCTTCGATCGCATCTTCGCCGTCAACATGAAGGCGATCTACTACGCGGCGCTCGCCGTCGTGCCGGTGATGGAGACGCAGGGCGGTGGCTCGATCATCACCACTGCTTCCACGGCCGGCCTGCGCCCGCGGCCGGGCCTGACCTGGTACAATGCCTCGAAGGGCTGGGCGATCACCGCCACCAAGTCGATGGCAGTCGAACTGGCGCCGAAGAACATCCGCGTCAACTGCCTCTGCCCCGTCGCCGGCGAGACCGGCATGCTGGCGCAGTTCATGGGCGAGGACACGCCGGAGAAACGTGACCAGTTCCGCGCCTCGATCCCGCTCGGCCGCCTGTCGACGCCGCTCGACATCGCCAACGCCGCGCTGTGGCTCGCCTCCGACGAGGCCGAATTCATCACCGGTGTGGCGCTGGAGGTCGATGGCGGCCGCTGCATCTGAGCGCGGGGCCGTGTCGGGCGGAACGAACATCCGCGCGGGCCGTTGTCGCGTCGAAACGCCGGAAAACCATACGGGAGCGCCATGACCGGCGATCAGATCTTCCTCTTCGCCCTTTTCGGGATCGCCTTCGTCTTCTTCGTCTGGGGGCGCATTCGCTACGACCTCGTCGCCTTCACCGCGCTGCTCGTCGCCGTCGTCGCCGGCCATGTCGCGCCGGAAGCCGCTTTCGCGGGCTTCGGTCATCCGGCCGTCGTCATTATCGCGCTGGTGCTGATCGTCTCGCGCGGTCTCGTCAATTCCGGCGCGGTCGAGCGGATCGCCCGCATCGTGGTCGATGCCGAACGCCCGATGCCCGTCCATATTGCGGTCATGGCCTTTGTCGGCGCCGCGCTCTCCGCCGTCATCAACAATGTCGCGGCGCTTGCGCTCCTGATGCCGCTCGACCTCGAGGCCGCCGCCAAGGCGAAGCGGTCCGCTTCGCTGACGCTGATGCCGCTGTCCTTTGCCACCATCCTCGGCGGCATGATCACGCTGATCGGCACGCCGCCCAATATCGTCATCGCGCAATATCGCGAGCGCGCGCTGGGCGAACCGTTCTCCATGTTCGACTTCGCCCCGGTCGGCCTGGCGGTGTCGGTCGTCGGCATCGCCTTTGTCGCGCTTGCCGGCTGGCGCCTGATCCCGGCGCATGAGCGCGCGGTCCCGGTCAAGGCCGACGAGGATGCCGGCCTCTATGTCGCCGAGGCCCGCGTCAAGGACGGCTCGAAATCGTCCGGCAAGAAGGTGCACGAGCTCTATCCGCTCGCCAATGACAACGACATCGCGATCATCGGGCTGATCCGGCGCGGCAAGCGGCGGCCTGGCTTTTCGCGTAACGAGACGCTCGCCAAGGGCGATTTCCTCGTATTGGAGGGCGATCCGAAATCGATCGAGGCCTTCATGGGCGCCGCAGATCTCGATTTTTCCGGGTCCGAGAAACATGCCGGCGGCGTCGCCGGCCCGTCGCTGATACTGGTCGAGGCGATCGTTCCCGACAATTCGCGCATCGTCGGGCGTTCCGCCATGGACATGCGCCTGCAATACCGCCACGGGATCACGCTGCTTGGCGTTTCGCGTAGCGGCCGGCGGTTCCGCGACCGCGTGCGCAACCTGACGATCCAGCCGGGCGACGTCCTGCTGCTGCTCGGGCCGGAGGAACGCATCGGCGACATCGCCCAGTGGCTCAACGTCCTGCCGCTCGCCGAGGGCAGGACGCAATTGCTCCAGCGCGGCAAGGCGACCATGGCCATCGCCGCCTTCGCCGCCGCCATCGCGGCCGCGGTCCTGGGTTTCGTCTCGCTCGACATCGCGCTCGGCCTCGTCGTCGTTTCCTATGTCCTGATGGGATTGCTGAACGGGACCGAAGTCTACGAGGCCGTCGACTGGCGGGTGATCGTGCTGCTCGGCTCGCTCATCCCGCTGGGCTTCGCGCTCGAGGATTCCGGCGGCACCAAACTGATCGCCGAGACCATCGTCGCCAACACATATGGCGCGCCAGCCTGGGTCGTCCTCGCCGTGCTGATGGTCATCACCATGACGCTGTCGGATTTCCTCAACAATGTCGCGACCACGCTGATCGCGGCGCCGATCGGCGTCGGTGTCGCCAATGCCTTCGGCGTCAATCCGGATCCCTTCCTGATCGGCGTCGCGGTCGCGGCGTCATGCGCGTTCCTGACGCCGATCGGGCACAAGAACAACACAATCATCATGGGGCCGGGCGGCTATCGCTTCGGCGATTACTGGCGCATGGGCATTTTCCTGGAACTGATCGTCCTCGTGATCGCCATCCCGGTCATTCTCCTCGTCTGGCCGCTGTAACGGGGCATCCTGCCGCAAGATCGCCCGATTGCCGCCGCGAGGCTGCTGGAATTGACGAATAACGCGATCTGGGAAAGGAATCGGGACATGGCCATACAGGAAGCGATGATCGTGCTGAGCCTGCTCGGCTGCGACGACAGCGGGACGCAGTGCGAATATCTTCAGACCTCCGACACCCGTTTCGAGACCGTCGAGGCCTGCAGCGCGGCGTCCGATGCCTTTCTCGCGGCGAGCCAGGACGAGGACTATCCGGCCGTGGTCGCGATCTGCGCGCCCGCGCTGAAAACGGCGGGACGGCCCGTCCCGCCGGAAGCGCCGCAGGAAGGAACGCCGGTCGAACCCGCCGCCGAACTCAACGAGCCGGGATTTCTGAAACGCGTCGCCACGGCGATCGCCGACGTGACGCCGACGCGCGAAACCATCGAAAAGCCGATCGGCGCGGCCGCGGACGGCGTCGTCCGGGTCGGCGACGCCCTCATCGTCGGCGTCAAGCGCGTCGCCGGCGCGGTCAATCCGTTCTGATCGTTCAAGCCTGTCCAGCTTGCCATTGAATTGACGCGCCGAAGGGCCTATGCCGCCGCAACCATTTTGGGAGGCGCGGGCTTTCATGCACACAGTGTCGATTTCCGGGACCGGCGTTTTCACGCCGGAAGAAAAGATTTCCAACGCGGAACTGGTCTTGGCGTTCAACGCCTATGCGGACCGGCAGAACGCGCTCCATGCCGAGGCCATCGCGCGCGGCGAGATGGAGCCCGTGCCGCATTCGAACGAGGATTTCATCGTCAAGGCGTCCGGCATCGAGAGCCGTTACGTCCTCGACAAGACCGGCACCCTCGATCCTGAGATCATGCATCCCGTGCTGCGCGAGCGCTCCGACGAGGAGCTCTCGGTGATGGCGGAAATGGCTCTGAAGGCGGCGACGATCGCGCTTGAACGGGCCGGACGCACCGTCGCCGACATCGACGCGGTAATCTGCGCCGCCTCCAATCATGAGCGCGCCTATCCGGCGATCGCCATCGAGATCCAGAATGCGCTCGGCATTGAAGGCTTCGCCTTCGACATGAATGTCGCCTGCTCGTCGGCCACCTTCGGCATTCAGGCCGCAGCCGACATGATCCGCTGCGGTTCCGCCCGCGCGATCCTGATGGTCAATCCCGAGATCTGTTCGGCGCATCTCGAATGGCGCGACCGCGACTGCCACTTCATTTTCGGCGACGTCTGTACCGCCGTGGTCCTGGAGCGCGCCGATCTCGCCACCGCGCCTGGCCGCTACGACATCGTCTCGACGCGTTGCCTGACGCAGTTCTCCAACAATATCCGCAACAACAATGGCTTCCTGCGCCGCACCCGCGAGGGCCACATGCAAGACCGCCGCGACATGCTGTTTCGCCAGGAGGGCCGCAAGGTCTTCAAGCAGGTCGTGCCGATCGTCTCCGAGCTGATCCTCGGCCATCTGGCGGACCAGGACCTGAAGCCGCAGGACCTGTCGCGCCTGTGGCTGCACCAGGCCAACAAGGGCATGAACGACCTGATCGGCGCCCGCGTTCTCGGCCGCACGCCGGAGCCGGGCGAACAGCCCAACATCCTGCAGGACTATGCCAACACCTCCTCGGCAGGGTCGATCATCGCCTTCTCGAAATACTCCGACGATCTGAAACCGGGCGATGTTGGCGTCATCTGCTCCTTCGGCGCCGGCTATTCGGCCGGCAGCGTCATCGTCCGCAAGGCGGCCTGAGCCGGATTGTTTTCCTGTCCGTTTGGGGTCATGCGCAATTCGCGAGAATGCGTTATGGCTGGATTCGCCTGTGAACTCGCGACGATGGACGGTACGCGCCGATGATCCGTGGATACATGAACGAGGCGGGACGCCTGCACCCGGTGGACGACACTCTGGAGCCCTTCGAGGCCGTTGTCTGGATCGATGTCGTCGATCCGAGCGCCGAGGAGGAAAAGCTGCTGGAGGATCGCCTCGGCATCGACGTCCCTACCATGGAGGAAATGGAGGAGATCGAGATTTCGTCGCGGTTGTACTCGCATGACGGCGCGTCCTTCATGACGGCGATATTGCCGGCGCGCGCCGATGGCGACTATCCGGAGATGGCGCCGGTCAGCTTCGTCCTGGCCGGAGACCGGCTGATCACCGTGCGCTATCACGAGCCGCGCGCCTTCCAGACCTTTCCCGCCCGCGCCGGCAAGGTTCGCCTCGGCTGCGAGAGTGGAGAGGGCGTGCTGATGGCGCTGCTGGAGGCGATCGTCGACCGGCTGGCCGACATTCTGGAGCGGGCGGGGCGCGATATCGACGGCATCTCGCGCGGCGTGTTCAAGCGGACCGGCGGCAAGCCGACCAAGACCAGGGATTTCCAGACGGTTCTGGAAAATCTCGGCCGCAAGGGGGATCTCACCTCCAATATCCGGGACAGCCTCGTGACGCTCGAGCGGCTGGCGGGCTTTCTTGGCCAGGTGGCAATTCAGCGCAAGAGTTCAAAGGACATGCGCGACCGCGTCAAGACGCTCTACCGCGATATCCGCTCCCTGGCCGATCATGTCGGCTTCCTGTCGCAGAAGATCACCTTCCTGCTCGACGCCACGCTCGGCATGATCAGCATCGAGCAGAACGCCATCATCAAGATCTTCTCCGTCGCCGCCGTGGTGTTCCTGCCGCCGACCCTCGTCGCGTCGATCTACGGCATGAATTTCCATTTCATGCCCGAGCTGAGCTGGCCGTTCGGATACCCCTTCGCGATCGGGCTGATGATCCTCTCGGCGATCCTGCCCTTCCTCTATTTCAAGCGTCGCGGCTGGCTCTGAGCAATTCCGGGAAAAGCGGAAACCGGTTTTCCGTCAGGAATTGCGTGAAAACAGACAGTTGGAGAGGTTCATCGATTCCGTGAAACGATGAACGCCTCCAATTGACCCTTGCGCGGTCAGACCCGGTTTTCTTCCGCCGAGCGGACGGGATCGTCGAAACCGTTGGTGAGGTCGCGCATGAGCACCACCGCGCCGAGCACGTCATTGTCGGCGTCGCGCTGCGCCAGCATCCGGCACTCCATGAGCTGGCGCCCGTGGCGCTTGCTGTCGAGGTAGTAGTAATAGCACTGGTCCTCGCCGCCGAAGCATTTGTCGAAATAGCGCTTGGCGCGCTTTTCGTAACGTGCGTTGCCGATCAGCTCCGAGACATGCCTGCCGCAAATTTCCCGTGCCGGCATGTCGTGGTACCGCCCGTTAGCCGGCGACACGTAGGTATAACGCAGGTCCTTGCCAAAGGCCGCGATGCGGAGATCGGTCTTTTCGATCATCGCGGTGAAGTCGGTCGTTTTTTCCGGTTTCTTGATCAGCTGGCCGCCCGGGCCGACCGGTATCTCGACCTGGTTGTGCGCCGCCGGTGTCTTGGCGATGTACCGCGTGACGATCGCCCGCAGGTCCGAAAAAAGCGTATCGACCGGGGCGATATCCGAAGCCAGCGAAATCGACTCCATGAAGAACTCGATCTGCATGAGCTTGTCGGAAGGCGAGGTAGCGACGTGCTCCCGGATGATATTGCGAAGCCAGTTCATCCGGATGTCGTACTCGCGGATGCTCGCCACACGTTCTGCCTTGATGGCTTCGTGCAGCGCTCTTTCGCACACCCGGTATTCACTGATGAGTGACGGCAATTTCATGACGCCGGACTTTCCTCCCCCGGAAACAGATTCCAAAATATGCATGTAACATATATCTATTCGCGGTCAATTGAGTGACGCGTGGGAAATTGTTCCAAAGTAGAACACATTTGGCTCAGAAGCCCCCTGTTTGCTTCTCTCCCCATGTCTCGCGATGCAAAAGGCGGGGCCATCGCCCCGCCTTTTTCGCGTTTTGCTTCCCGGAACCCGCTTTTATCTGTGCGCCGACAGCAACGGCGTGATGTTGCGGAGGGTCACGCGCCGGTTCTGCTGCTCGGCCTGTTGCGTGTCCACTTTCAGGAATTGCTCACCGTAACCCTGAACGACCAGGTTCTCCGGCGGCACGCCGTAGCGCGACGACAGGATCCAGGCCACGGTTTCGGCCCGACGGTCCGACAGCGCCAAGTTGTAGACGTCCGAACCGACGGCGTCCGTATGGCCCTCGACCAGCAGCACTGTGGACGGATCCTCGTCGATCAGCGCCAGCGTGGCGCGCGCGATATCCTCGAGCAGGGGCACCTGGCTCTCGCGCACGATCGCGGACCCGGTCTCGAAGGTGATCGTGTCGAGATCGACGCGGCGCACCTTGGCGCGAAGACGCTCGTTTTCGCGCACCTCGCGCAGCGTATAGGCATTTTCGACCGCGTCGACCGGCGGCGCGGCGAATGTGTCGTAAATCGCCTGCCGGTCGGCGCGCCGTGCCTGCACGATGTAGCGATCGCGCGGAATGTCGACATGAAGCGGCGGCAGCCGGTTGCCGTAATCGACGCGGCGGCTGTCGTCGCGGCCGCGATTGTCGATCAGCACGATTTCGCGCCCGTCGGGCAGGATGCGCGACCTGCGCAGGATGTAGCCGCCCTCGTCGCGCACCGTCTCGATGCGCACGCCGTTGCGGCGCGTGACGGTTTCGAGGGTCCGGCCGCCGCGCAGCCGCTGCACGGTCACCTCGGCGTCGCCCTCGCGCAGCAGGCTGCTCTCGTCCTTGCGCACGTAATATTGGCCGTCGCGCTCGACGATGATGCGATCGCCCTCGTCCCCGACGACCTTGCCGCCGAGCGCCGGAATGAGCGCGCCGATGACCGCACCGACCGCCGCCGCGCCGAGCAGTTCGCCGCGGCGCTGGCGCGCGTCTTCGCGCCGTTTGGTTTCCTCGGTCTGGATCTTGGCCCGCTGCTTGTCCGTCACCTCGTCGGGTACCACGAGGGTCGGCTTCTCGGGCTCGCTCACCTCGACCGGTTCGCCGGCGGGCGCGGCGGTTTCCGGGCTGGCGGTCTCGGCCGCCGGCTGCTCGGTCTGCATCTGTTCGCCGGACTGCTCGTCCGGCGCTGGCTGCTCGGCGGGAGCCTGTTCGTCCGCTGGCTGTTCCGTCGCAGGCTCTTCGGCGGCGGGCTGCTCTTCCACGGGTTGACTTTCCCCGGCGGCCGGTTGTTCAGCCGGCGCAGCTTCCTCAGTGGCGGGCTGTTCGGTTGTTTCCTGCGCCGGCGGCTGTTCCGCCGCCGGTTGCTCGGCCGGCGCTTCCTGTGCTGCAGGCTGCTCCGGCGCGGGTTCCTCCATGGTTGGTTGTTCCGGTACCGGTTGCTCCGCGGCGGGTTCTTCTGCAGGTGGTCGTTCGGTCGCGGGCTGTTCGGCTTCGGCCGGGGCTTCTTCAGCGGGCGTAGCCTCGGCGCAGGCGGGGTCGTCCGGGTCGGTCTCGCAATTGACCGTCTCGCCGTTACCCTGCTGGGCAAGGGCGAGGTTCGCAGGCGAGGTGACGCCAAGGGCGAGCACCAGCGCGAGCGCGGTGGAATTCTTCAGGATTGTGGGTTTTCCCATGATTCATGGCCTCTTTTTGGCATGCCCCTTCTGGTCCGCGCCCTTAGGGACGGCGACGACGTCAGATAAGAACGTGCCACTGCGGCAAATGTTCCGCCGCGAGGTCACAAACATCGATGGGTAGACACCGGGCGTGATCACGCCCGGTGGAATTGAATCCGGCTCAGATGCGGTCGAGCATCGCGTACCAGGTCAGCGCCAGCGTCAGCATCGGCTTGCGGAAGCGGCGGCCGCCGGGGAAGGCCGGGACCTTTAGCTCGCGCAGGATCTGCAGCGTGTCGCGGTTGCCCGTCACGGCGTCCGCATAGAGCTTGCCGGTATAGTTCGACAGCATTACGCCATGGCCGGAAAAGCCGCCCGCCGCCGTCACGCCCGGCATGACCTCGCGCACGAAAGGCTGGCGCGGCAGCGTGATGCCGACGGACCCGCCCCAGGCATGCGTGATCTCCACATCCGCCAGTTCCGGATAGAGTTCGGCGATCTGCTTGCGGATATGGGTGGAGATGTCGAGGGGATTGTCGGCCGTATAAGCCTCGCGGCCGCCGAACAGCAACTGGTTGTCGCCGTATTTGCGGAAATAGCGCACCACGAAACGGGAATCGTCGACCGATTCCCCGCCCGGAATGATCCTGGCCGACAAGTCCGGCGAAAGCGGCGCCGTCGCGCCGATGAAGGACCGGATCGGCATGACATGCGCCGCTGATACGGGCTCGAGCTTTTCCGAACCATAGGCGTTGACGGCAAGGAAGGCGCGATCCGCCGTGATGACGCCCCTGTCGGTCGTCACCTTCACCTTGCCGCCTGCCTGTGCAAAGGCGGTCGCCTTGGTGTTCTCGAACAGATGCGCACCGTTCTTCGCCGCCACCTGCGCCGTCCCGACAACGAGGCGCAGCGGATGGATGTGGCCGGTCTCGGTATCGCGGATGCCGCCGTGGTAATAGTCGCTGCCCAGCCGTTCGGCGGTCTCCGCGCGCTCCATGAAGGTGATGTGCGGATAGTCGAACCGTTCCGCCATGATCTCGGCGTGGCGGCGGTAATCGTCGATGTAGCGGCGTTTGTGGATCACCGAGAGCTGGCCCGGCTGGAAGCCGATGTCGATGCCGTTCTCGGCGGCGAAATCCTTGACGTGGTGCTTGGCGCCCTCGGCGAGATCGAACAGCGCCTTGGCGCGCTCGAAACCGAGCGAGGCTTCCAGTTCCTCCGCCCAGGCGCGCTGGCCGGTGCCGAACTGGCCGCCATTGCGCCCCGAGGCGCCGTCGCCGAAGCGGTACGCCTCGATCAGCACGACATTGACGCCGGCCTTGGCGAGTTGCGCCGCGGCCGACAATCCGGTGAAGCCGCCGCCGATGACGGCGACGTCGCAGGTCCGGTCGCCGTCGAGCGCCGGATATTCCGGACGCTCGCCGACTGTTGCCTCGTACCAGGAAAAGCCTGGCGAGATCGGGCTCTGATAGGTCATGGTCTGGAACTCACACGTTGAGGAGCAGGTATTCCCGTTCCCACGGGCTGATCACCCGCATGAAGGTTTCGAACTCGCCGCGCTTGACGCCGGCAAGCGTCGCGGTGAACTCGCGGCCGAGAATGTCGTCGAAGTCGCGCTCCTCGTCGAGAAGCGAAACTGCCTCCAGCAGGCCGCGCGGCAGCGATATCTTGCCCTCGTTCGCACTCTCCGCCGTCGGGCTGGTCGGCACGATGCCCTTGACCATGCCGAGATAGCCGCAGGCGAGCGACGCCGCGAGCGCCAGGTAAGGGTTGGCGTCCGAGGATGGCAGCCGGTTTTCCAGGCGCCGCGCCACAGGTCCCGAGGTCGGCACCCGGAACGCGGTCGTGCGGTTGTCGTAGCCCCAGGCGGTGTTGACCGGCGCGGCCATTTCCGGCGTCAGCCGCCGGTAGGAGTTCACATAGGGCGCCATCATCACCAGCGCTTTCGGGATATAGTGCTGCATGCCGCCGATGAACGAGCGGAACAGTTCCGTCTCCGAGCCATCCTCGGCGGAGAAGATGTTCTTGCCGGTCTTGATGTCGACCACCGACTGGTGGATGTGCATCGCATTGCCGGCCTCGCCCTGCATCGGCTTGGCCATGAAGGTGGCGTACATGTCGTGTTTCAGCGCCGCCTCGCGGATCGCGCGCTTCATCAGGAACACCTGGTCGGCGAGCGCCACCGGATCGCCGTGGCGCAAATTGATTTCCAGCTGCGACGGGCCTTCCTCGTGGATCATCGTGTCGATCTCGAGGCCCTGTGCCTCGCAGAAATGGTAGATGTCGTCGATCAGTTCGTCGAATTCGTTGACGCCGGCGATGGAATAGGCGTGACCGCCCGAAATCGGCCGGCCCGAGCGCCCGACCGGCGGTTGCAGCTGGTAGTCCGGATCGGTGTTGCGCGCGACGAGATAGAATTCCACCTCCGGCGCGACGATGGCCTTCCAGCCCTTGTCGGCATAGGCCTTGACCACGCGTTTGAGCACGTTGCGCGGCGTGTAGATCACGTCCTTGCCGTCGGCGTCGACAATGTCGCAGATCACCTGCGCCGTCGGGTCGCTTTCCCACGGCACCACCGAAAGCGTGGAGAGATCCGGCATCAGCTTCAGGTCGCCGTCATGCGGATCGTAGCGAAAATCGCCTGTTTCTTCCGGGTATTCGCCGGAAATCGTCTTGCGGAACAGAGCCGAGGGCAGCGCCAGCGAGGTTTCGGAGGTGAATTTCTTCGACGGCATCATCTTGCCGCGCGGCACGCCGGCGAGGTCAGGCGTGATGCACTCGATATCCTCGATGCCGCGCCATGCCAGCCATTGCTCGGCCTGCTTCCAGTCGGCGACGCCGTATTTGTTTTCCAGAAACGCGGGCTTCTTTGCCCTCGGTTTCGAGGAGGCGGAGCGCTTGGCTCCGCCGGTCTTGCTTATATCCTTGGCCATCAATCACCAGTTTGTTGCGGTTGACAGCTTATACGCCGGGCGATGGTGGGCTGGGAAGGGGGGCGCGGTCTTCTGCCACAAGCCGTAAGGTAAGGCGCACGAATCGGGCAAGCGCCGGCTCGCCGCTTGAAGGCGGGATAGCAGGGGCCGCCAGCGGCTTGCCGCTTGAGGGCGGGATAGCAGGGGCCCGCCAGCGGCTTGCCGCTTAAGGGCGGGATAGCAGGGGCCCGCCAGCGGCTTGCCGCTTAAGGGCGGGACAGAGGAGCCCCGCGACCCCTTTGGCGCGATCCACTCCGGCAGGGCTCTGGCGAGCGCCGTGCCCCTCGGACAGATGGGCGGCCGGCCTTACACCGGCCGTTCGATCAGGCCGAGCCGCAATGCCTTGGCGACCGCGTGCATGCGGTTGCTGGCGCCGAGCTTGCGCGCTGCGCTGCCCAGATAGTGGTTCACCGTATGCGGCGACAGGTCGAGAATGATCCCGATCTCCTCCGACGTCTTGCCTTCCGCCGTCCAGGCGAGGCAGGACTGCTCGCGGGTCGAGATACGCGGCTGGTCGCCGCCATTCTTGACGCCCGGCAGGGCATCCGCGCCCTCCATGATGCAACGGCTCGCCAGATACATCTCCGCGATCGCGGCGAATGGTTTCTGTTCAACCGAAAGACAGGCGATGACCAGCTGGCCATGCGCCTTGGGGCAGGCGGGAAAGGCGTAGATGAAGGCTGAGGCCCCGCCGATCCGCCATGCCGGGATCATCATCGGCAGGGTTTCCGTGTGGCCCTTGCCCGCCACAGCCTGTGTCGCCCGGTCGATAACGGCATCGGCGAGGACGGGATCGATGCTGTGGGCGGCCAGCGCCTCGCCTTCCGGCTTCATTTCGCTGGCGCGGATCTTGAAAAGGATCGCGCCGTCGCCGCCATATTGCCGGCAGAGCGTTTCCAGGGAGGCGGAGAGCGTGTCGCCCCCCGCGCAGGGAATCTGCCAATTCGAGGCGATTTCCCGCATTGTGAGTGGTGTGGACATTGGACGGACCGCGACAGTCATATCGCATTCGTCCACGCCGTGCCGGCGGGGGCGGGCGAACCGATCATCCAGGCCCCGCCTTTCACCGGCTGGCGTGAACGTCTGGCGGAGTTCTTGACATAGAGTTGCGCCATGCCGGTCTTGTCGCGCATGCCGTCGATGGTCGTGCGGCTGACTTCGAACAGACCGCAGCATACCGGCCTGCGTCCGTAGCCGTCGGCTTTGCCGATCTCGATCAGCGGCGCGCCGGCCCGGTTGTAGATTCGCTTCATGTGCGGCTCGTAATTGGAAACCAGCGTATGGATGCCGTGCTCCAGCGCGCATTCGCCGAGCGCCACCAGCATCATCGCCATGGCGTCCTGCGGCGCCACGTCCGGAAGGCCGTGTGCGATCTCGTCGGTGTCGACGCACATGCGCGTGCCTTCCCAGATAACCGGATGACACAGATCGATGTCGGTCGGATAGGTGGAGCGGAAGACGTCGTTGAGCAGCGTCGGCCCGGTCGTCGGCAGCAGCCGCAGCGAACCGTAGAGCGTCGTCTGGTCCTCGTCGGTCCACAGCAGATAGGCCGGCTTGAGATCGTCATAGCCGTCGCGCTCGACATCGCCGTCAACCGGCACGTCCCAGCCGAGTTCGTCGAAGAACACGCGTTTTCTCAGCCTGAACATCTGGTCGAGGAGGGTGCGGTGCTTGTTGTAGTCTGTCGCCTGCACGAGAAAGAACATCGTTTTGGCCCCATGTTCGTTGCGGAATGGTCGCCAGTATGAAGCGCAGGGCATTTCGGGCAATTCCGCCAGATGGGCCGACCCATTTGGGGGGATTGCATAAAGACAAGCGGTAATGATCGCCCGGCTGTCAGCCGGAAATGATTTTCAGCGAGACTGCCTTTGCGACGGCTTGCGCCAGGGTCGCGCACTCGAGCTTGAACCGCGCGCTTTTCAGATAGCCGCGCACGGTATGGCCGGACAGGCCGAGTATCTCGGCGATCGCGGCATAGTCCTTGCCGCGCGCCGTCCACATCAGGCATTCGATCTCGCGCGGACCGAGCGGCGGCATCGGATCGATGTCGCCGTGCAGGTCCGCCAGCGCCTTGCGGTGGATGCGGTGGGCGATTTCCTGAAAGTCGCCGGCATGGGCGGCAAGGAACTCGTCCCATGCCGTGTCCGTCAGTTGCGACGTGACGGAGAACAGCGACCGGCGCGCCGACCGGTCGATGACCGGGACGGAATAGCCGTTTGCGCCGATATCGTATTGTGCGGCGTCCATCATCATTTCCATCGCCGTCTCGTCGATTTCGAGATCGCGCCAGTCGAACGGCAGCATGCGCAGAAACCCTTCGCGCGCGACCGGATCGACATTGACGTAACCCTTCAGGAGGTAGCGCGAGATCCAGGTGTCGGGATAGGTCGTCTTCACATAGGGGCGGTCGAGCGCGTCCACCTTGGTTTGTCCGAGATGGAATACGCAATGATGAAGGCCGTAGAGATCGCGGATCTGGTCAAGGATGCTCTGTACGTCATCCGTGGAGTCCACGATGCCGTAAGCAGCTTCCAACAAGTCGCGTTTATTTACCATCGAAAGCCACTTGGTTCTTATTTTTTGCTTGGGCGCCGATGTCGAACGTCATCCGCGGTCGGGCGATTTCAGTTCAACCCCCTCATATGGGGGGATTGTAACGTTTGCCCCGATTAATGGAAGCCCAAAGCCCGCGCACATGGCTTTTCGCGCGGAAATGGTGCGCTTCGGGTTTGTGTCCTCGCCGCAATTTCCCTTAATTTTTAGTCTTTTCCGGACATCGCGAAACTGCAGCGAAACGGTTACGGCAACACGAAAAAGTCCTTCCCGTATGGCGGGAAGGACCGTAATTCGTAAAAATGGCAGGTTGTGCCGCGATGGGATGTGTTTCAGTCGCCCTTGGTGACGATCACGGGGATGAGCAGGTCGCCCCAGGTGCCGTCGCCGCCGTGGTGGCGCGCCGAACGGATCAGTTCCACCGAGACGCCGGCCTCGACCGCACGCATCACGGACTGGTTCAGCCGGTGCAGGTCGTTGGCAAGCATGCGGATCGCCGCCTGCTGGTCGGTGCTCATGGCAGAGGATTGTTCTTCTGCCCGTTCCTTGACGTGGGTTTTGGGTCTCTCATGCGCGGTCATGATGGTCTCCGGTCTTCTGGTTCTGGCGGGCGCGCCGCCGCTTGTTGCTTACATAGACTAGTCGGCTGCCGGTTTAAACAGGGCAGATTCGGCAGCGGCGACATTCTTCCCGAACGCCTGACGCGCCGGTTTGTAAATTCCTGTCATTGTCGCATTAAAATCGCTGCGCATGGCTTCGTCCGGCTGTCACGCCACGTAAATATTACGGGCCTCAATTGTGACTTTTTTGACATCGTCTAACCGGATACGCACGCAAAACCGGTTTTCAGGCGGAAAAATTCGGGTCCGCTTGTCACGCAGGCGACAATAGCATCTTGTGAATTTGTAAAAATTGTAAAATAATTACGCCGGGCACGCCATGCCCCGACTGTGAAGATTCCGACAGAACCGATGAGTGAACAAAAGATTTTCGCCGGCCCGCGCGTGCGCCGGATTCGCAATGCCGCGGGACTGACCCAGACCGCGATGGCCGCCGATCTCGGCATCTCGCCGTCCTATCTCAACCTGATCGAACGCAACCAGCGGCCTTTGACGGTGCAACTGCTGCTCAAGCTCGCCTCCGTCTACAAGATCGATCTGGAGGAACTGCAGGCCGGCGGGGATTCGCTGCTGCCGCAACTGAAGGAGATGTTCGCCGATCCGCTGCTGGTCGGTGAGCTGCCCGGCGACCAGGAGTTGATCGAGGTTTCCGACGCCGCGCCGAATGTCGCCACCGCCATGCTGAAACTGTACCGCGCCTACCGCGAGGGGCAGGACCGCTTGACCGACCTCTCCGACCTGCTGGCGCGGGAGGGACACGAGACGCGCCTGTCGGGCGCCCGGCTTCCCGTCGACGAGGCGCGCGACGCGTTCGAGAAGCGCCCCAACCATCATGCCGCGATCGAGGAGGAGGCGGAAAGCTTCGTCAAGCTGCTGGCGCCCGGCGACGACCTGCTCGGCGCGCTCAAGGCCTGGCTGCGCAACGAGCACGGCATCGCCGTCAAGGTTCTGCCGGTCGCCACCATGCCGCAGTGGCGCCGCCGCTACGACCGCCACTCCAACCGGCTGTTCATCTCGGAACGCCTGTCTTCGCACGACCAGTTGCGCGAGGTGGCGATGGAAGCCGCGCTGTTGCGCATGCGCGTCGCCATCGACGCCGAAGTGGCGGCGCTGAAGCTGTCGAGCGACGAGGCGCGCCGCATCGCCCGTTTCGAACTGGCGCGCTACGCCGCCCACGCGCTGATGATGCCGTATCAGCCGTTTCTCGCCGCCTGCGAGCGCACGAAATACGATGTCGATGTGCTGCGCTCGCGCTTCAACGTCTCCTTCGAGCAGGCGGCGAACCGGCTGACCATGCTGCAGAGGCCTGGCGCCTCCGGTATTCCGTTCTTCATGCTCGAGGTCGATCACGCCGGCAATCGGTTCCGCCGCGCCGGCGCGGCTGGCTATCCGCAGGCGCGCTTCGGCGGAAGCTGTCCCAAGCTTCCGGTCCATTCGGTCTTTTCACAGCCCGGCCACATCGCCGTCGCTGCGGTGGAGATGCCCGATGGCGCGCAATTCCTGGTGTTCGCGCGCACGCTCGAAGGGCCGCAGGGCGCGTTTCACGA
The DNA here is from genome assembly GCF_014904745.1 of Oricola nitratireducens. Lineage (GTDB taxonomy): Bacteria > Pseudomonadota > Alphaproteobacteria > Rhizobiales > Rhizobiaceae > Oricola > Oricola nitratireducens. Next base: position 120,481 of record NZ_JACZCS010000031.1, on the reverse strand, counting down.
ACAGCCGCGCCGCACCGCCTTGCTGCTCGGATGCGATCTTTCCCACCGCGACCAGGTCATCTACGCGTCGGCGCTGCCCGGACAGAAGGATCAGCCGGTGACGATACCGGTCGGCCCGGCCTGCCGCGTATGCGAGCGGGCCGGCTGCCTTGCGCGCGCCGAGCCTCCGATCACCAAGCCGCTCGGACTGGACGAAATGGTAACGGGCCTTAGCGCCTTCGATTTTGGGTAGAGTTCCGCTACGTCGTCTTCTGCCGGCGGTTGTTCGGCCGGCTGCGAAACGCATTTTCCGGCTTCCGTTAGAGACCCGCGACCGTTTGCCCGGATTGACAAATTCGCTCCGAACGCATCCTTTTGGGACATCGTAAATAGCACCCGGTGCGAAATTGCCGTCTGTCAAACCAGCTGAACTCACTTCTTTCGACAAAACCCCCGACATCGAAGAATACAAAACCTTCATGGCCGCAAATCCCGATTTGCAGGCCGTGGAGTTCCTGCTCGTCGATCCCAACGGCGTCATGCGCGGCAAATGGGCGCCGGCCGACAGCCTGAAGAAGGCCTTCGAGGAAGGCGTCAATTTCCCGATGTCGATCCATGGCCTCGACATCTGGGGGCGCGAGGTCGCCGCAACCGGGCTGCATATCGAGACCGGCGATCAGGACGGCTATTTCCGCGCCGTGCCCGGCACCCTGAGCCGCGTGCCGTGGGCCAACCGGCCGACCGCGCAGATCCTGTTGCAGGGCTTCACGCCGGAAGGCGAGCTGCTTCGCTTCGACTGCCGCAACGCGCTCGCGCGCATCACCAAGGCGCTCGCCAAGCGCGGTTTCTACCCGGTCGTCGCCTTCGAGCTGGAATTCTATCTTCTCGAGCCGGGTACCGACTGGGACGACGGCATGCCGGCGCCGGTCGGCGCATCCTCGGGCCCGGACCGTCAGCGCATGTACGGCCTTGACGACCTCGACGAATACGGCGTGCTCTTCAACGATATCCGTGTCGCCGCCGAGGCGCAGAGCCTGCCCATCGACACGATCATCAAGGAAGCCGCGCCTGGCCAGTTCGAGGTCAATTTGAAGCATCGCGGCGATCCGCTGCGCGCCGCCGACGATGTCATCATGCTGCGCCGGATCGTTTTCGGCTGCGCCCGCAAGCACGGGCTGCAGGCCACCTTCATGGCCAAGCCCTTCATCGAATATGCCGGCAACGGCATGCATGTTCACGCGTCCATGCTCGACGAGAACGGCGACAATGTCTTTTCGGGCGAGAAGGGAGAGAAAAACCTCGGCGGGGTCATCGCGGAACTGATCCGCACCATGCCGCAGGCGCTGCTTCTCTTCATCAATTCCTGGAACGGTTTCCGCCGCATCCAGCCGGGCTCCTACGCGCCGACGCGCGCCGTCTGGGCGGAAAACAACCGCTCCGTCGCGCTGCGCATTCCGGCCTCGACGGAGACCAACCGGCGCGTCGAACACCGTATCGCCGGCGCCGACGCCAATCCCTATATCGTTCTGTGCGCAATCCTGCAGGCGATGATGGACGGGCTCGAGAAGCTGGAAACGCCGCCGCCTCCGGTCATAGGCAATGCCTACGAACACGCCGGTGGCGAACAGCTGCCCGACGACATGGACGAAGCGCTGCAGCTGACCCAGGCCGGCGAGTTCTGCAACCGCGCGCTCGGGCCTGAATTGTCCAAGATTTACAAGGACCTGAAACGCGCGGAAATCCTCGCCTTCTGGGCCGAAATCACGCCGCTCGAACGCACGACCTATCTGTGAGTCGGGCGGCGGAGTGCCTATTTTTGCGGCAGTCTGAAAGGGTGGAAAATCCTTGTGCGGTCGCGAAATCCCCAATAGTCTTTCGGCGGGGCTTGTCAGGGAACAATCCGTACGCCGCTTCGTATCGAACATCTCGAACATCAGGGAGTATCAGATGATCCGTTCGAAACTGCTTTTCACCACCGTCGCTGCCTTTGCGGCGCTGACCGTCGCGGCCGGCGCGCAGGACCGCGTCGTCAACATTTACAACTGGTCCGACTACATCGACGACTCCATCCTCACGGATTTCACCGCCGAGACGGGCATCAAGGTCGTCTACGATGTGTTCGATTCCAACGAAGTGCTGGAAACCAAGCTTCTCGCAGGTTCGACCGGCTACGATATCGTGGTGCCGACCGGCACGTTCCTCGCCAACCAGATCAAGGCCGGCGTCTTCCAGAAGCTCGACAAGTCGAAGCTGCCGAACCTCGCCAACATGGACCCGGAGATCTCGGCGCGGCTGGCGAAATACGATCCGGGTAACGAATACGCCATCAACTACATGTGGGGCACGACCGGCATCGGCATCAATGTCGACATGGTCAAGGAACGGCTCGGCGACGATGCCAAACTGAACACCTGGGACCTTGTGTTCAACCCCGAGATCGCGGCCAAGCTCGCGGATTGCGGCATTTTCGAGCTGGATGCGCCGACGGAAATGATCCCGGCCGCGCTCAACTACATGGGCATGGACCCCGATCTCAAGGATCAGGAATCGATCGACAAGGCCAAGGAACTGCTCCTCAAGATCCGTCCCTATGTGCGCAAATATCACTCGTCGGAATACATCAACGCTCTCGCGAACGGCGATATCTGCGTTGCCGTCGGCTGGTCGGGCGACGTCCTGCAGGCGCGTGACCGCGCTGCCGAGGCCGATGCCGGCGTCAATGTCGAGTACATCATCCCGAAGGAGGGCGCCCTGATGTGGTTCGACAACATGGCCATCCCGTCCGACGCCAAGAACGTCGACGAGGCGCTTGAGTTCCTGAACTACATCATGAAGCCGGAAGTGATCGCCAAGGCGTCGAACTACGTCTACTACGCTAACGGCAACGCCGCTTCCAAACCGTTCCTCAACGAGGACGTGATCGGCGATCAGGCGATCTACCCGAACGAGGAAACGATTTCCCGGCTTTACACCGTCTCGCCGGACAACGCCAAAGAGAAACGGATTCTCAACCGCGCATGGACCGAGGTCAAATCGGGCCAGTAATCGAACCGACCCCGGCGCCTCCCGCGCCGGGGTTTTTCATGTTTGCGACAGGGTAGGATCCATCATGCCATCGCTCGGGAGCATTCGGCGTTCATTCACGCCTTGGGAAGACGCCGGCGCCAAGCCTTACATTTCCTTCAAGAACGTCACCAAGCGGTTCGGCGATTTCACCGCCGTCGACAATCTTTCGCTCGATGTCTACGAGCGCGAATTCTTCTCGCTGCTCGGACCGTCCGGCTGTGGCAAGACGACCCTGTTGCGCATGCTCGCCGGCTTCGAAGAGCCGACGGAGGGCGAACTCTATCTCGACGGCCAGCCGCTGAAGGGCGTGCCGCCGCACAAGCGCCCGGTCAACATGATGTTCCAGTCCTACGCGCTTTTCCCGCACATGAACGTTGCCGACAACATCGCCTTCGGCCTTCGTCAGGACGGCATGGAGAAGAGCGCGCGCGAGGAACGCGTGGCGCAGATGCTCAAGCTGGTGAAGCTGGAGGAGTTCGCGCGCCGCAAGCCGCACCAGCTGTCCGGCGGCCAGCGCCAGCGCGTGGCCCTTGCCCGCTCCGTCGCCAAGCGGCCCAAACTGCTGATCCTCGACGAACCGCTCGGCGCGCTCGACAAGAAGCTGCGCGAGGAAACGCAGTTCGAATTGATGGATCTTCAGCAGCAACTGGGTCTTACCTTCATGATCGTTACCCACGATCAGGAGGAAGCGATGACCATGTCGGATCGTATCGCCGTCATGGACAAGGGCATCATCGCGCAGACCGGCACGCCCGCGGAGATCTACGAGGCGCCGAACTCGCGCTATGTTGCCGATTTCATCGGCTCCGTGAATATCCTGGAAGGCAAGGTCGTCTCCTCCGGCGACGGGCATGTGGAGATTGACGGTCCTGACGGAAAATTCGTCGGTGCGGTCCGCTCCCACGCCCCTGCGGATGGCGCGACGGCCTGGTTCGCGATCCGGCCGGAGAAGATGCGGGTCAGCCGCGAGAAGCCGGACGGAGTCGACAATGCGATAAAGGGCGAAGTCTGGGATATCGGCTATCTTGGCGACATGACGATCGTCAACATACGCCTCGAGTCCGGCAAGGTCGTCCAGGCGGCGATGATCAACCAGTCGCGCATAGTCGACGATCCGATCGGATATGACGAGCACATCTGGCTTTCGTTCAGCGCTGACGCCGGCGTTGTTCTGGACCGGTGACGATCATGCTGCGCGCCATATCCAACCGGCTGGTCATCCTCATTCCCTATGTCTGGCTGCTGTTCTTCTTCCTGCTGCCGTTCCTGATCGTTTTGCGCATCGCGCTGTCCGATCTCGAATACGGCGCGCCGCCCTACACGCCGCAGTTCAGCTACACCGACAGCTGGGCGGTGATCTGGGACAAGCTCTCGCAGTTCGACTTCGAGAATTTCACCTTTCTCTTCAGCGATTCGCTCTACATCAATTCCTATCTCTCCAGCCTGCAGATCGCATTCGTCTCGATGATCCTGACGCTGTTGATCGGCTTTCCGCTCGCCTACGGCATGGCGCGCGCGCCGCTGGGATTGCGTCCGACCCTGCTCATGCTGGTCATCCTGCCGTTCTGGACCTCTTTCCTGATCCGCGTCTATGCCTGGATCGGCATCCTGAAACAGGAGGGGTTGCTCAACCAGCTGCTGCTCTGGCTCGGCGTCATCGACACGCCGCTGGAAATCCTCTCCACCAACAAGGCGGTCTATATCGGCATCGTCTATTCCTATCTGCCCTTCATGGTGCTGCCGATCTATTCGACGCTGGAAAAGATGGATGAATCGCTCGTCGAGGCCGCCCGCGACCTCGGCTGCACGCAGATCGCCGCCTTCTGGAAGATCACCGCCCGGCTTGCGGTGCCGGGTATTCTGGCCGGTTGCCTGCTCGTGTTCATTCCTGCCGTCGGCGAGTTCGTCATCCCCGATCTTCTGGGCGGATCGGGCACGCTGATGATCGGCAAGACGCTGTGGATCGAGTTCTTCAACAACAGCGACTGGACCGTGGCCTCGGCGATCGCGACGGTCCTGCTGGTCGTCCTCGTCGTACCGATCGTCTGGTTCCAGAACGCGCAGGCCCGCGCGACGGAGACAGGCAAATGACGGGACGCTGGTCGTGGTTCAACATCTCCTCGGTCGTTTTCGGATTCGCGTTCCTGTATCTGCCGATCGTTCTGCTCGTCATCTATTCGTTCAACGAGTCGCGCCTGGTGACGGTCTGGGCCGGTTTTTCGACCAAGTGGTACGGCGAACTCTTCCGTGACCAGAGTATGCTCAACGCCGCCTGGGTGACGCTGCGCGTCGGCCTGTTGTCGGCGACGGTGGCGACCGTTCTCGGCACGCTCGCCGCGGTTTCCCTGGTGCGGATTTCGCGCTTCCGCGGCCGCACGCTCTTTACCGGAATGGTCTACGCGCCGCTGGTCATGCCCGACGTGATCACCGGCCTGTCGCTGCTGCTGCTGTTCGTGTCCATCAATTTCGACCGCGGCTTCTGGACCGTCACGCTTGCCCACATCACCTTCTCGTTGTGCTTCGTCGCCGTCGTCGTGCAGTCCCGCCTCGTCACCTTCGACCTCTCGCTGGAAGAGGCCGCCCAGGATCTGGGCTGCACGCCATTCCAGGCCTTCATGAAGGTCACCCTGCCGGTGATCCTGCCGGCGGTCGTTTCGGGCTGGATGCTCGCCTTCACGCTGTCGCTCGACGATCTCGTGATCGCCAGCTTCACCTCCGGCCCGGGCGCGACGACATTGCCGATGAAGATCTACAGTCAGGTCCGGCTTGGCGTGACCCCGAAAATCAATGCCGTTTGCACGATCCTTATCGCCCTGGTCACGACCGGCGTCCTGATCGCCAGCATCATGAACAAGCGGCGCGCGATGCTCGACGCCCGGGCCGCGCGGGAAATGAGCTAGGTCCTGACCTAGCCGCGGGGCGGCCGCAGCATGTAGGCGATGCACCACAGCGGAACGATGATCATCGATCCGAGCACCATGTTGGGCAGGGCCCAGCCGGCAGCGGTCCGGACGATTTCGAGGATCCTCTCCGGCGTCATCCCGACCTTTTGCAGCATTTCGGCCGCCGACAGGTCAAAGGCCGACAGCAGCGCGCCGCATAAAAGCGACGCGAGCGCAATCTTCACGACCATCGACAGCAATTGAAACAACGAGACCCGTGCCCCCGGTGAAACCGGTTCAATTATCGCCGAAAGGGCTAAAAACTCTTTAAAATCGCCACGATGGCATTCAGGGTCTGTTAACTTCCGCTTACTGGGCGTTATGCGGCAGCAGCACCGGCGTAGCGTAGGGATTGCTCCACGACCCGCCGATGAAATGCTGGATCACCGGGGCATCGCCGTCGCCCGCGCGCGGCTCGGCGATGGTCGTCAGGGCGATACTGGCGGTTCCGTAGGGGATGACGCCGTTGAGCTGGACCGTGCCGTCCGGATACTCGATGGTGCCGCCGTCGATGATGATCACCCCGTCCTTGATGATCGCGTCGATGTTCATCGTCGAGAAGACATCGCTGGTCTGGGCGTTGTCCTGCAGGCGGAAAAAGGTCTGCGGTTCGCTGTTGCCGCCGAGCGTCTCGAAGCCGACGCCGTTGATCAATCCGTTGGCGATCCTGATCTCGGTTTTTCCGGTCGCGCGCTTGAAGAGATCGCTCCAGTTTTCCAGCGGCGCGGTGACGTTCAGATTGCCCGACGTCGGGCCACGCGGGAAAAGCCCGCCAAGCGACAGCGCGTCTGCGACGGCGGCGCTGTTGACGTCGGTGCATGTCACGCCGAAAGAGGCGGTCAGCGCTCCCTTGTCGCGCGCGATCTTCAGTTGCGCCTGCACCTTGCCACCATAGGCGGTGGCGTCCGGCATTTCGAAAACGGCGCTGTCGTTCCTGATCTGCGTGACGGCGGCGATGTTGGTGAATTGCAGCTTGCCGGCCTTCGCGCTCGCCGCCGACAGCCGCAGGTCGACATCGAGCTGGTCGAGGAAGGACGGCGAGACCGGCACATCGAAATCGTCCGTCACGCCCGGAAATCCGGCGAATGCCGACAGGAACGACAGGATGTCCACCTGCTCGAAATCGAGCGTTGCCGTCATCGCCGGTTTGGCGTTGTCCTTGAAGGCGAGTTCGAGCACGCCCATGCCGGAGCCGCCCTGGAACGCCAGCTCCAGATTTTCGAACCGGATCTTCCTGGCGTCGCCCCGGATCGTCGCCTTCAGGCCGACATTGCCGACGGCGGAGCCGGGCTGAATGCCGGCCTGCAGCCATTCAAGCGCCTGGCGCAGCGACGGCGTGCTCATCGTCACGGCGCCTTCCACGAAAGGCGTCGGCCCCGCGCTCATTTTGCCGTCAAACGCGTAGGTCAGCGTGTCGCTTGTCAGGCCGAGTCGGGCATCGGTGATCTGGCCGGCGAAGAAATGGATGGCATTGTCGATATCGATCTTCTGCTCGAAGGCGGTGCCGCGCCAGATGCCCTTTACCGATGCGCTGAGCCGTTCTGTCAGCCGCGGCCACGACACGCTGCCGTTGACCGCAGTAATCGTTTCCGGCGTATCCTCGGACGTTCCGACGAATTCGACCGTGCCGTTCTCGACGGTCACGGTCCCGAACCTCAGGTGGCGCAACGCCGCATCGTCGTTGAACGTCCCGTTCTCGCCGGCCTGTGTTTCGCCAGTATTCGCTTGCAGTTTAGAAATCGCGCGCCCGAGCCGCCCGCCCATGTCGCTGGCATCGATCTGGTTGTCGCGGTCCATGACGATGCGCATGGTCGGCCGGATCAGCCGGAATTGTGAAAATGCAGGTTCGCGTACCAGCAGGCTGGATATCGGAATGGCGACCTCGACCTCGTCGACGACCAGGAAATCCGGCCGCTGATTGCCGGCGCTGTCGGGGTCCCGCGGGACATGCAGATCATAGACACGGGCGATCGGGCTCGGGAAAAGATCGAGATCCACATTTCCGCCGACACGGATCTGCTGTCCCGTGATGTCGGCGAGTTCGCGTTCGATCGCCGTGCGTACGAATTCGCTCGACACGAACAGCGGCAGGAGCATCCAGCCGCCGAGAACCAGAATCACGAACGCGGCAGCAAGCCAAAGACCGATGCGTGCCGCCCGTGTAGTCATGCCCGTTCCGTTTGTTGTGCCGGATGCCGTGCCTCCGGCCTTCCCGCCTTTTGGCCGGAGCCTATACGGAAGCGCGGTCAATTCAAGGCTTGCTGCTGGTGACACGGCACATTACCAGATTGTGCACAACGCAATATACGGGAGAAGAACATGACGATGCCGACGCCGCTCTGGACGCCCAGCGAAGCCTCGGTCCGCGATGCGGCCATGACGAAACTGATGCAGGCCGCGCGGACTCGTTTCGGGGCGCCGGCCGGTGATTTCGCGCAGTTTCACGCCTGGAGTGTCGGAAACCGGGAGGATTTCTGGTCGCTTGTCTGGGACGATAGCGGCGTCGTTGGCGAGAAGGGCGAGCGCATCCTTGTCGATGGCGACAAGATGCCCGGCGCGCAATTCTTCCCCGATGCGAAGCTGAATTTCGCCGAGAACCTGCTGGCGAAAGCCGGCGAGGGCGACGCCATCGTCTTTCGCGGCGAGGACAAGGTCGAACGGCGGCTGTCCTGGCAGGAACTGCGCGCCATGGTCTCCCGGCTGCAGCAGCATTTCCGCGCGCTCGGGATCGGCAGGGGCGACCGTATCGCGGCGATGATGCCGAACATGCCGGAAACCGTCGCCGCCATGCTCGCGGCGACCTCGATCGGCGCGGTCTGGTCGTCGTGTTCTCCCGATTTCGGCCCGAAGGGCGTGCTCGACCGCTTCTCGCAGATCGAACCGGTGCTGTTCATCGCCTGCGACGGCTACTGGTATAACGGCAAGGAGCAGGACATCGCCGGCAAGCTCGGCGAGATTCTGCCCGGTCTGCCGACGGTGAAGAACACCGTCATCGTCGACTATCTCGGACGCGCCGGGACGACGGCGGCCAATTTGCCGAATGCCGAGCCGCTCGCCGATGTGCTCGGCCGTCACGAGGAAAAGCCGCTGCATTTCGAGCGGCTGCCGTTTGCGCACCCGCTCTACATCCTGTTTTCGTCCGGCACGACGGGCATTCCCAAATGCATCGTGCATTCGGCCGGCAGCACGCTGCTGCAGCACCTGAAGGAACATCGCTATCACGCCGGCAACAAGGCCGGCGACCGCGTATTCTACTTCACGACCTGCGGCTGGATGATGTGGAACTGGCTCGTTTCCGTACTCGCCTGCGGCGCTACCCTGCTGCTCTATGACGGGTCGCCGTTTGCGCCCGACGGCAACGTGCTGTTCGACTTCGCCGAACAGGAGCGCATGACCTATTTCGGCACCTCGGCGAAATATATCGACGCCGTGCGCAAGGAAGGGCTGCGCCCGATGGAAACGCATGACCTGTCGGCGGTGCGCGTCATTTCCTCGACCGGTTCGCCGCTGTCGCCGGAATGTTTTTCCTATGTCTATGAAGCCTTCAAGAAAGACGTCCATCTGGCGTCGATTTCGGGCGGCACGGATATCGTCTCCTGCTTCGTGCTTGGCGTGCCGATCCTGCCGGTCTATGTCGGCGAGATCCAGGGGCCGGGCCTCGGCATGGCGGTCGAGGTCTGGGACGACGACGGCAAGCCGGTCACCGGAGGGAAGGGCGAACTCGTCTGTACAAAGGCGTTCCCGTCGATGCCGGTCGGCTTCTGGAACGATCCCGACGGCGCGAAATACAAGGCCGCCTATTTCGATCGGTTCGACAACGTCTGGTGCCATGGCGATTTCGCCGAATGGACCGAGCATGGCGGCATGATCATCCATGGCCGCTCCGACGCGACGCTCAATCCCGGCGGCGTGCGCATCGGCACGGCCGAGATCTACAACCAGGTCGAGCAGATGCCGGAGGTCCTCGAGGCGCTGTGCATCGGCCAGGAGTGGGACAACGACGTGCGCGTCGTGCTGTTCGTGCGCCTCGCTCCCGATGTCACGCTCGACGAGGGACTGGAGAAGGCGATCCGCACCAAGATCCGCACCGGCGCGTCGCCGCGCCATGTGCCGGCGCGCATCGTGGCGGTGAGCGACATTCCGCGGACCAAGTCGGGAAAAATCGTGGAGCTGGCCGTGCGCGAGGTCGTCCATGGCCGCGCGGTCAAGAACAGGGAGGCGCTCGCCAATCCCGAGGCGCTCGATCTTTACCGCGACCTGCCCGCGTTGCAGGGGTGATATCCCTGCGGCCGGAGCGCGCATAAATTAACCACGAGTGCCCGGTTTCGTGTCGCTTTCATACACTTGGCGGGTCGCGTTAACTGCCTGTTAAGGAGCGTTCGTTAATTGTCTCGTAACAGGTTTTAAGTTGTTCATTCGTTTATGACTGAGCCGCTCGTAACTCCAGCAGTCAAACATTCAGGCGCCTTTCGGCGCCTTTCTTTTTTGCGTGAAGCTTGTTTCGGTTCAGCTTGCGAGCACGCGTGACGGCGGGAACACGATCTCGACGGCGGTGCCGCGTCCGGGTTCCGACTGGATCGCGAATTCGGCGCGGTTGGCTTCCACCAGCGCCTTGGTGAGCGGCAGGCCGAGACCGGTGCCGTCGCCGCGCGCCCGGCCGAGCGAAGCCACTTGCTGGAACGGTTGCAGCGCGGTTTCGATCTCTTTTGCCGACATGCCGATGCCGGTGTCCTTGATGCGCAGGACAACCTCGCCGCGGGCATTGTAGCTCGTGTTGATGATCACCTGACCGCCGGAATGGGTGAACCGCACCGAATTCGACAAGATGTTCAGCACGATCTGCTTCAGGCTGCGCGCGTCGGCAACGACATCGGGCAGGTCCTCGTCAAGCGAGGAACGGATGATGATGCGGTTGCGGTTTGCCTGCGGCTGGATCATCACGACCGCCTCGGCCACCGCCTCGTTAAGCGAGACGCTTTCGAATTCCAGTTCCTGCTTGCCGGCCTCGATCTTGGAGATGTCGAGCAGGTCGTTGACGAGATCGAGAACGTATTTGCCGCTCTTGTTGATGTCGGCGAGATAGCTCTTGTAGCGCTCGTTGCCGATCGGGCCGAAGCGCTCCTCGGCCATCAGTTCGGAAAAGCCGATTATGGCATTGAGCGGTGTGCGGATCTCGTGGCTGATCTTGGCCAGGAATTCCGTCTTGTGGCTCGAAGCGTCCTCGGCGTTGCGTTGCGCGTCGCGCAGCGCCTGCTCGGTCTGCTTCCATGCCGTGATGTCGCGGACGACCGCGCAGAAGCCGTTCGAGGTTTCCAGCCGGCCGATCGTCATGAACAGCGGCAGGAAGCCGCCATTCTTCTCGCGCCCGAGCACTTCAAGGCCTTCGTTGAGGACGCTCGCAACGCCGTTGTGGGCAAGCCCGTTCAGATAGTCGAGCGCGGCCGACTGGCTTTCATGCGCGAACAGCATGCTGAAGCTGTTGCCTTCGACTTCCGCGTTCGAATAGCCGAACAGCGCGGCGGCCGATCCGTTGATCGACCGGATGACGCCATCGCCGGAAAGCACGACGACGCCGTCGGTCGCGGTATCGAGGATCGCGCGCAGCTCGGCGGCTTCCGACGCCTGCCGTTCCGCGGCCTCGCCGGCAGTGTCGGCGGCGGTGTCGCCGGCCTGTTCCTGCGGCTCGAAGGCGAACATCAGCGCCGTGCGCCCGTGCCAGGGCACCGCCTGCATATGCGCGCGCGCCGGGACGGTCTTGCCGCTGGCGGTGACAAGCGTCAGCACGCCGTCGCCGGCCGTTTCGCCCGCGAACAGCGCGTCGATCCCGCCCGCCGCGTTCAGCGCTTCCGGTGTCGCGTATCCGCTCATTTCGCGGAAGATATCGTTGGCGTAGAGCGCCTCGTCGTCCCGGTGGATCAGCACCGGCAACGGCAGGCCGTCGAGGAAGGACGGTGTCAGGCCGTCGGTTTCCTCGCCATGCCCCGGATGCCCGGTGGCGAAAGCCGAGGGGAGGTAGTCGTGCGGCTCTTCATGGGGCGGTTGCTCTACTGCCTGCGCGGATGGCGCCTCGATCGCCGCTGCTTTCTCTTCTTCCGGGGAAGCGTCTTCCAGGGCAGCGGTTTCTTCGCTCCTGGCGGTCTCGGGGGCCGCGGCCGGCAGTGCATCGTCTTCGAAAGCCGCGATATAGTCATCGCCCTCCGCCGGTGCCTCTGTCTCTTCGGCAGGCTCTTTCGGCGAGGCGGTGTCCTGCGGGACTTCGGGTTCCCCCGGCCTGGCGCTCTCGCTTTCTTCCTTTTTCACGCGCGCCCAGCCGAGCACGTCGCCGATCTGGCGGAATGCGGCCTGTTCGCTCGGATTGAGCGCTTCCCCCGGCGGCTGGCTGCGGCGCTTGGAATTGAGGTCGATGATCTTGTCGCTCTCGCGGCGCATCGGCTGCGGCGCGATCGAGGTAAGCGCCGGCGTTTCGCCCTCGAACGGATCGGACGGCGCGGTCTCGGCTTCCTGTAATTCCTGGGTGGCAGGTAATTCTTGGGTGGCAGGTTCGGGCGCCGCCGCTTCGGGCATTTCCGGGGCCGGCGTTTCAACCGGCTTCATGTCGAAACCGGATGTCGTCAGCGACAGGCCAAGTCCCTCGGGATCGGCATTGCGCTCGCCCATGCGCACGATGCCGAAGCCGCGATAGCCCTCGAATTCGCGTTCGCGGTTGTAGGAGGGAAGCGCGGCGAGATCGACGGGAACGCGAAACGCGGTTCCCTGGACCGGCCACATGACGCTTTTACCCGACCATGTGTCGTGCCGTTTCAGGGACGCGCTGATTTCTCCCGAAGGATCAAGATCGAAGACGCGTGAGACTTCCTCGAAAGTGCGTCCGGCGATGTCGGCGGCGTTCGGCCCGATAGCCGAGGCGAATTCCGGCGAGATGTCGGTGAAGCGGCCATCGCGGTTCGTCTTCCAGACGAAGCGGACCGGGCCGCGCAGATTTTCGAAATCCGGAACGAAGGGAGACGCCGGTTCCGCGGGGTTGGCCTTTGTCTCGGGCGCCGGTTCGATTGTCTCCGGTGCCGGTTCGATCATGTCCGGAACGGTTTCCTCCACGATGGCGGCAGGGGCTTCCTCGACCAGTTCCTCCCACGCAGTAACGCCGGAAACCTCTTCGGCCGGGGTGTCGACCGCTGCCGGGGCGGGCTCGTGCTCCTCCTCGGTCTCGGCCGCCCTGATCGCCATGATCAGGTGCCGGGCGGGCGAATCCGTCAGCCGTACGATTGCGACCGCGACCGGTGTGGCCGGCTTCGGCGAAACCAGGCGCTTGACCAGCCGGTCTTCCTCGCCGCGCACGTCGCGCACAAGCTTGTGGATGGCTTCGGCCGGAAACGACAGGCCCGAAAACAGCGCGTCGGCGGCGACAAGCGCGCCCTCGGCGTCGACGATGGCCGCACCGGCGCCTTCGGCTGCAAGGCCGGAAATCGCGGCGAGCGCGGCATCGTGTTCGGCGTTGTCCGTTTCGCCGGAATCGATCATGACCATGATGCAGGGCGTGCCGTCGCGGCCGCGGATGCGCCGGATATGCGCCGGCAGCAACTTGCTGCTCATGCCCGAAGTGATCCGCAGAAGCGTGCGGACTTCCTCGCCTTCGGCGGCGCGTGACGCGGCCGACTGGACCTGCCGCAGCGCGATGCGCATGCCGTCGGGACCCTCAGCCTCGAACTCGCCGATCGAGGAAAAGCCGAACAGTGTCGCCGCGCGCCCGTTCGCCCACAGCAGCGTGCCGAGATCCTGCGTGAAGACGGCAATCGGTTTGCCGGACAGGAAATTCTCGCGCACGCCGTCCCACGCGGCGATGTCGATGAACGAATAGGATGTGCCGGCTTCAGCCATTGCGGATACTCAATACGGGTGCCCCGGGGCGGTTAACAAAAGATTAATTGCCATTTCGCCTTGCGGGCGTCCAGCGTAGCGGGGTCCGAAGCCGGTTCAAGTTTCATATGTAGTTAATAACAGAACGCAATGGTGCCATGCGTTTTGTGCAGTGCAGCATTATGTTGCAATGCACAAAAAACGTGCTATATTGATTGCAGCTGAACTCATCACACAGACTTGAACAACACACAAACCCGAAGGAATTGTGACATGGCCAAAGCTGCTAACCAGACCACTGAAACCGCCGACGTCTTTGCCTTCCCGGCCATGGACGCCGCTCCGTTCGCCGACCAGTTCCGCACCTTTGCCGAGCAGGGTCTCGCGAAGTCGAAGGAAGCCTACGAAACGATGAAAACGTCGGTGGAAGACGCCCAGAAGACCGTCGAAACCACGATGGAAACCGCTCAGGCCCATAGCTCGAAGCTGTCGCTGGCCGCCATCAACGCGATGCGCGCCAACACCGAAGCCGGCTTTGCTCACCTCGAAAAGCTGATCGGCGTGAAGTCGCTTGCCGAAGCTTTCGAAATCCAGAGCGCCTTCGTGCGCAAGCAGGCCGAGATGGCCGTCGACCAGGCCAAGGAAATGCAGACCGTTTCCAAGGAAGCTGTCGATGCGCTGTCCGCTCCGGTCAAGGCTGCCACCGAAAAGGCAATGGCTTCCATCAAGGCCGCCTAAGGCATTCAGCTCCGCCACTTCCTCCTCCCTGTGGTCGGACGCTTCAAGGAAAGGCCGGATTCGTCCGGCCTTTTTCTTTTGAATATTGCCCGCCAGACCGCGCCGAAACGGTCTTGCAAATTGATTTGATGACCGGTATGCGTGCGCCTGCACCATACCTTTGTGCGGGCGTAGCTCAGTTGGTTAGAGCGCTGGATTGTGGCTCCAGAGGTCGGTGGTTCAAATCCACCCGCTCGTACCATCCACGATATTTTCCGAAATTCCCTAGAACAGGTCGCCCTGCTGCGTCGGCTTTTTCGCCGGCGCCGGTTTGGATCCGCCCGGTGTCGCCGGGTCCGTCGCGATCGCGCCGACCTTTTCGCGGCCGGCGAACTCGATCGTCAGCAATGCGCCCTTCTTCACCTGCGCCGCGCGCTTGACCGGCCTGTCGTTGTCGTCGCGCACCAGCGCGAAGCCGCGTTCCAGCACCGCCTCGTAGGAGAGGCTTTTCAGAAGCCGGCCCTTTTGCTCCAGCATCGTGCGCGCGTCGGACAGGGTGAGATCGAGGGCGCGGGTGAGCCGCGACGACAACAGCCGGATCTGGTCGGCGCCCTGGCGGCGCTGCCGGTCGATGCCGGAAACGCTCAGCCGCGACGCGCGCAAATTCAGCGCCTCGCGCTTGCGGTCGGCGACACGCAGCAGGGCGCGCGGCAGGTCGCGCTCGAACCGTTCGAGCGAGCGCCGGTCGCGGTCGAGCACGGCGGCGAGCCGGTTCGGGCTGAGCTTGCCGGCGGCGAGCGCATAGGCGCTGCGCTTGGCGGTGACATTCGCCTTCAGCCCTTGGCCGAGCCTGAACTCGGCCGCGTCGAAGCGCTGCCGCGGCATCGCCAGAAGCCCGTCGGGCGCGGGCAGGGCGCGCGCCGCGGCGCGAAGGCTCTCCCGCTTGCGGTCGGAAAGCCGTCCGATGCCGCTTCGCAGCCGCGCCCAGAGTTGCGCCAGCGTCGCTTCCAGTTCCGCCTTGACCGGCACCGCGATTTCGGCGGCGCCCGTCGGCGTCGGCGCGCGCATGTCGGCCGCGTGGTCGATCAGCGTCCAGTCGGTCTCGTGGCCGACCGCCGAGATCAGCGGGATCATCGAGTCCGCCGCCGCGCGCACGACCGCCTCCTCGTTGAAGCCCCAGAGATCTTCCAGGCTTCCGCCGCCGCGCGCGACGATCAGCACGTCCGGGCGCGGGATGCCGCCCGAGCCGTCAAGCGCGTTGAAACCGCGGATGGCGTTGGCGACCTCGGCACCGCAAGTCTCGCCCTGCACCCGCACCGGCCAGACGATGACGTGCAGCGGATAGCGGTCGTTGACCCTGTGCAGGATGTCGCGGATGACCGCGCCGGTCGGCGAGGTGACGACTCCGATGACGCGCGGCATGTAGGGCAGGAGCTGCTTGCGCGCCTCGTCGAACAGGCCCTCGGCGGCGAGCTTCTTGCGGCGCTCTTCGAGCAGCGCCATCAGCGCGCCGGCGCCGGCGGGCTCGATATTGTCGATGACGATCTGGTATTTCGACGAGCCGGGATAGGTCGTCAGCTTGCCGGTGGCGATCACCTCCAGCCCTTCCTCCGGCATGAAGGCGAGCTTCGAGAACGCGCCGCGCCAGATCACCGCGTCGATGCGGGCCTTCTCGTCCTTCAGCGTGAAATAGGCGTGGCCCGAGGAATGCGGCCCGCGATAGCCGGAGACCTCGCCACGGATGCGCACCCGGTCGAACCGGTCCTCGATGGTGCGCTTGACCGCAAACGAGATTTCCGAGACCGAATATTCGGTGATGTTCGAGCGCGGGGAATCGGCGCCTTGTTCTGCATCTGCCATGGCGCCAGTAACGCCGAACCGGTTGCGCCGGTCAAGGCGCGGGCGTCGGCGGAAAAATACTGGCTGCGCACTGGATGTTTGACAGACGCGTCCCAATTACATACCGAATTCGGAATATATCAAAAGCCCAGCAAGAAAGACCCCCAACCGAGGATCAATCATCATGCAGACCGAAAACCTGGCCAGCGGCACGCTCGACACCTGGACGCCGAAGGAAGTCGCCGCCGCTTATGAAAAAGGCGAAATCGTGCTGATCGACGTGCGCACGCCCGCCGAGTACATGTTCGAGCATGTCGACGGCGCGATGCTGGCGCCGATGTCCTTTCTCAAGGTCAAGAACATCCCCGGCAACGAAACCCGCCCGGTGGTCTTCTATTGCGGCTCCGGCGTCCGCTCCAGGCGCATCGCGATGATGTGCCTCGAAGGCGGCTTCGACAGGATCGCCCACATGGAAGGCGGCTTCGGCGCCTGGAAGGCCAACAACCTGCCCTATGTCGGCACCAACATGGCGACCGGCGCGCCGGAACTGCGCCAGCCCTGATTTCCCGGCGCAGCGGCGGTTTCAGCGCTGCCGCTGCATCCCCTTCAAATAGGTGTCGAAGATCGATTCCATCGAGCGCTGGTAGTTTTCCTGCGTGCGCCGCCCGGTCTCGAACATCTCGCCGAACAGTTCCCCGTAGGGATCCTTTTTCTGCGGTTCCGGCTCGGGCTCGGGTTCCGGCTCGGGCGCGCGCGCCTGCTGGCCGAAGCTCGTCTTCATCATGTCTTCGAAGATCCGGCCGAGCGGATTGTCCATCGGGTTCATCGGATTGAAGCCGGCCTCCGGCTGCTTTTTCGGTTCCGGTTCGCGCGCCGCCCCGCCGAACATTTGCTCCAGCGCCTTGCCGAACGGATTGTCGAACGGGTTGGGCGCCGGTTCCGGCTCGGCTGCGCGCGGCTGCATCCGCTTCGCCATCTCCGCCTGCTGGCGCATCATCTGCTCGATCACCTGCCCGATAACGTTGCCCTGCGCCGCGCCGAAGCCCGGCATCGCGTTCATCTGCCCGGTCGACTGCTTGTAGAGCCCGCCCATCATGGTCGAGGCGATCACGGGAAGCATCTGCTTGAGGATCTCCTGGCCGATCCCGGTCGCCTGCGCCGCCTGCGCCGCCACCGCGCGCGACACATCCTTGGAGCCGAACAGATGGCCGAGAATGCCGTTGCCTTCCTCGACACCGGACGGCGTGAAGGCCCTGCTCATGTCCTCGAAATATTTGGCGTGGTTGCCGCCGGCGAGCGCCTGCAGAAAGGCGCCGACGCCCATCGGATCGGACGCGTTGCGCTTCAGCCCGGTCGAAAACGCCGGCATCAGCGCCGCCAGCGCCTCCTCGGTCTGCTTCTGCGTCAGGCCGAACTGGCGTGCCATCTGGGCGATCGCGTCGCCGTTCTGGGCGTTGGTGAACATGTCGAACAGCGGCAGCATGGTTTCTTCTCCCGTGGCGTTACCGCGACCATAACATGGGATGCGGGGTCGGCAATGCGGCTCCAATCACCCCCTCGCGGGGGGAGATGTCCGCGCAAGCGGACAGAGGGGGGGCTGGCGCCGATATCGGAGGCCCCCCTCTGCCCTTCGGGCATCTCCCCCACAAGGGGGGAGAGTGGGCGCGCGGCATCAGCGCCGCGCCTGATCGCCAAGCCGGATATTATGGACGTGTTCTGGATCATGCCGCTCACGACGTGTCTTCCCGTTCCAGCGACAACGCCAGCGCGTGGCACTCGGCGAGCACGTCGTCGACTTCGTGAAAGGCCCGCTTGCGGCGGCCGGGCGGCCAGCCGGGGCGCATCGGCGAGAAGTACTTGCTGCGGTTCAACCCGAGATCGCGCTTCGCTTTCCAGCGGGCGAGACGTTTGGCCTGTCCGGGAATGTCGTCCAGGGCGCGTTTCAGCCCGGCGAGCCGGCGGCGGAGGCGGGTGGCGTCGATCGCGTCGTCGGGCGAGGGAATCCAGTCCTCGGGGATCGGCGTCGGCTCGGTCAGGCCGATGAAGGTGATGCGCGGAAAGGATTTCGCGCAGCGGCGACGCGGGCGGAAATCGAAGCGCTTGCGCGGATCGAGCAGGGGAAGGCCCGTGAAGGCAGGGACGGATGTTGTTGTTGTTGTTGTTGTTGTTGTGGATGGTGTGGTGGGTTGTTTGCGGGGCGCCACCACTACAACAAGGTCGCGCGCGGCGATCACGATCAGGCGGCGGACGGCGGATTCGGCCGCACGGAGAATGCGCAGGATGTGGTTGTGGAGATAGCGCGACATAGTCGCTGCCGTCGCTCCTTCGGCGAGATCGGTCATGACGAACAACGCCGCGAGAATGCGCAGAAGCGCATCGCGGTTGCGGGCAATCGCCCTGTCCCAGTTGATCGTGCTTCCTTGCGCGTTCGTCATTCGGCAAGGGTAAGCGGAGGCGGGGGGCGGTGGATAAGATGGCCGAAGAAAAATCTTTCGTGGCGTTTCCGCCGGTCCGGGCGCGTTGAGGTTTTCGCCATGCCTGCCGATGACCGAAACGGGCGGATAGCTACCGTTCGTGTACCAATCGACCAATGTCGGTTTAGGTGCCAAATAGTTGACTGGTGTAAAATTTAGCTTATTACCGGTTTATTCTAATAAGAATATATTATTCACCTCTCTGTAGCGCTAAGCTAAAGTCTAGAGAGGTGTATTTATTGATAGTCTTAGGCTTCCGGAGCGATCCGACGACACCGCGCTATGCAATTGTCAATGGCGCTGCGGCACCGTTCGTGCTCCTCAATGCAGACGCGGAAAGTCGCCTGCGCTTCCCTGCTGACTGTTCCGAGGAAGCCGCAAAGGTGACTTGGCTTTATCGTGAGTTTGAGCGAATTTTTCACACACATCCGAATATCGATCGTGTTGTGATCAAGAAGGGCGAATTCACACAGGGTGATAACAACGCGAAACGTGTCGCGTCCTATCAGGAAGCCGCACTGCTTCTCTATTGCGGCCTACACAACAAGCCGGTCGTTACGAAGATTTACACGTCTCTCGGCACAAGAAGCGCTCAGGTTCGCGACCATGCCATTGCGCGTGTCGGTCAGACGACACGCTACTGGGACAGCAAGATGGCTGACGCGGTCATTGCCGCATGGTGGGGAGCGACAAACCCATGAGTCTCGCACCTGTAGCCATGCCAATCACGAATGGCACTACCTTTTACAATAAGTACCGGCTGGTGCGGCCCATTGGGCGCGGTTCTTTCGGTGAGGTTTGGCTGGCGCAGGACCAAGCGGTGAACCACGAATACGCGATCAAGGTTCTAAATGCCGGTATCGGCATCGATCAGCGTTTGCAAGAGGCGCAAGTCGGGCACGCTTTCACGCACAACAATCTTGTTCGCGTGCATCAGGCGGATGTGGCGACTGACGACAAAGTCGTCATAGCGATGGATTATTTCCCGGACGGGTCGATTACGACTCTCGCAAATCCCGGGAATTTCCTAACTTTACCCACAGCACTGCGCACCGTTATCGATATGCTTCAGGGGCTGGAGCATCTGCATCTGCACAACTTTTTCCACAACGATGTGAAACCGCAGAACATTCTGCGTGGTCCGCAGGGTCAGGCAAAACTCGCCGACTATGGGATCGTCGGGATTTCCACCAACGGTGCAGCTGTTCAGCCATCCAGTTGGTATGTGCTTCATGCCGCACCCGAGACGGTCGCAGGCAATGGGATTGAGGCCCGCACCGATATCTTTCAGACCGGCCTGACGCTCTTCCGTTTGCTGGTAGGCCTAGGCGCACTTGAAGCGAAGTTCAACTCGCTTGGGGGCGCAGCCTATACCAATGCCCTTGCCCGGGGCTCGCTGATAAACCGTGCAGAATTTCCGCCATTCATCCCAAACGCGGTTTGCCGCGCCGTCATGAAGGCCATCGATCCCGATCCCGCCAAGCGGTTTCAGTCTGCTTTGGAGATGCGACGGGCGCTCGAAAAACTGTCATTTGCGGGGCACTGGACGATTGATGCGACCGGCATGCTCAGCGGTGAAGATGTCCGGCACACTTATAGGTTCGAACACACGCCCGCGGGCGGAGCGAACGCTTGCGTCGCAGCGTTTAAGACAAACAGGACTTCAGGTCGCGAAACTCGCATTTCCCAATTCAGCAGTAAGAACCTCAGCAATGCCGAGGCCAACAAGCTCATTGTCAGCTTTCTCAAGGCTGTCGTGGAGGGAAAAGTGCCATGACCGTCAAACTTCTCGACTTCAGTCAGGCACTCACAAAAGCCGACGCCTACGGCAAGAAGCACCTTCTGCTTGGCAACGGTTTCAGCATTGCCTGCAAGCCGGACATCTTTGACTATGGGTCTCTCTTCGAAGAGGCGAAGAAGACCATGTCCAAGGAGTTGGCTGCAATATTCGCGGCGATGGGCACGCAGGACTTCGAGGAGGTCATTCGTGCGCTGCAACACGCCGCTGCAATTGTCAGCGTCTATCGGCCTAAATTCGTGACGACCAAGAAGTTGCTTTTGGACGATGCCGAAAAGCTCAAAACCGACCTAATCCAAGCCGTTGCCGGCCGCCATCCGGCGCGACCAAATGATATCGCCGATGAGCGCTATACCGCCTGCCGCACCTTCCTTTCAAACTTTGTGGGCGAAGGAGCGAACGGCAAAATCTACACCATGAACTACGACCTGCTGCTCTATTGGGCGTTGATGCATGAAGAGGAAGACGTACTGGCACGCATTGCGCTGAACCACGATGATGGCTTCCGCAAAGATCAAGAGGACTATGACGCGCCTTACGTGGAATGGCAGGGTGAAGGAGCCGCGCGTGATCAGAACATTCATTATCTGCACGGCGCGCTTCACCTGTTTGATGCCGGTTACCAGCTTCAGAAATACACGTGGGTGAACACCGGCAAGGCGCTGGTCGATCAAGCGAATGAAGCGCTCAAGAAGAACTTGTTCCCCGTCTTCGTGGCCGAAGGCGATAGCAAGAGAAAGCTGACCAAAATTCAGCACAGCGCGTATTTGCACCACAATTTTAAGAGCTTCGCCGGGGTGTGCCAGACGAAATCGAGGGATGGCACGGCTCTCTTCGTCTATGGCCACTCATTCGCGAAGAATGACGCTCATGTTCTGAACATGATTGGAAATGGGAAGATCGCTCACCTGTTTGTCAGCCTTTACGGCGACCCGTCCAGCAAGGCGAACCAGGCAATCCACTCCAACGTTGATCGCATCGTCGGGCTGCGACCGCAGGCTTTTCCTGCACTGAAGGTCGACTATTTTGACGCGGCCTCGGCGAAGGTCTGGGGCTAAAAGCTATTTATGCTTCAGAAGCTCTGCTTCTATGTAAAGATCGAACGTCGGCAAAGGGCGGATAGCCGAAGTCGGGATGCGTCGACCCGCGCCGCCGGCAAAAAAGTCTGGCGCCGTCACCGAACCGGACTTGCGCGCGCTGGCTGCCGGACCGGAAACGCGGGAAAACAAATCCGGATCAGCTCTCTTGCCGGGTTTTCCGGGAGACCGTTCCTTCGAGCCTTGTCGCGGCGGCGACGGTGTTGAAGATCGTGCCGTATTTGCGGACGTTGGGATGCATGAGGTCCAGCCGCCGGCCCTCTTCGTCGCTGTCGATGACCAGTTCACAGGTGATTTCCGCCATGAAGGGCGGGCTGTCCTGCCGCTTGCCGAGCAATTCCACCTCGACGCCGCGATAGTCGAAATTGTTTGTCGGGGCGATCCGCTCGATGCCCTTGATCATGCAGGCCGCCACTGCCGCAAGCAGCAGTTCGGCCGGATTAAAGGCATCGTCGCGGCCGTTCACGTCTGTATCGAGCGTGATCTCCGCATCTTTCGTGTCCCGACGCTGCCGTGCCTTGACGGAGTGCTCGAGCATGGGTGTATCCCTTCCTGTGTCGGGATCCCTTACGCGGCGCCGTCGCGGCGAATTGCAAGTTCGCATTGTTTCGAAAACGGATTTGGTGGAAACATCGCGCATCGCCGGCATTGCGTTTTTTCGGGCGGTCCGGAGATCGATCGACGCCGATCGGGGCGGGACCTCGTCTGCGGCGTACATGAAGCCGGCGGCCGAGCCTGTTGTCAGGTTGGGCAACTGGTCCGGGAATTGGTCGAAGGTGGAAAAGACTTGAACAGTGACATCTCCGCGCAGGATGCCGCGTCGCCCGGCGGCATAGGCTTCTTCGAAAAATGGCTGTCCGTATGGGTTGTGTTATGCATCGCCGCGGGCATCGGCCTCGGCTCGGCCTTTCCCGGCCTGTTCCGGTTTCTCGCCAGCCTGGAATATGCATCCGTCAACCTGGTGGTGGCCGTCCTCATCTGGGGCATGGTCTATCCGATGATGGTGAATGTCGATTTCGCCAGCCTGCGTCATATCGGCGATCGACCGAAGGGACTGGTGATCACCATTGTCGTCAATTGGCTGATCAAGCCGTTCACGATGGTGGCGCTCGGCATACTCTTTTTCGAGGTCGTCTTCGCCGACATCATCGCCCCTGCCGACGCGCAGCAATACATCGCCGGCCTCATTCTGCTTGGCGCCGCGCCGTGCACCGCGATGGTTTTCGTCTGGTCACAGCTCACCCGGGGTGACGCAACCTACACCCTGGTCCAGGTATCGCTGAATGACCTCATCATGGTCTTTGCCTTCGCGCCGATCGTAGCCTTGCTGCTCGGCGTCACCGACATCGCGGTTCCGTGGCAGACGCTGATCTTGTCTGTCGGTCTTTATGTCGTGATCCCGCTCGTTGCCGGAGCCATGACCAGAAGCTGGTTGGTGAACCACGCCGGACGCGGAGAATCCCCTGAGACCTCGATTGCCCGGTTCACCGGCGGTATCAAACCGTTTTCGGTTCTTGCGCTGCTTGCCACGGTTGTTTTGCTGTTCGGTTTCCAGGGGCACGTCATCCTCGATCGTCCTCTGCTCATAGCGTTGCTTGCCGTTCCGCTGCTGGTGCAGTCTTATGGCATTTTCGCGCTTGCCTATGGCGCGGCCTATTTGTGGCGCGTGCCGTTCAATGTCGCAGCGCCATGCGCCCTGATCGGAACCTCGAACTTCTTTGAACTGGCCGTGGCGGTTGCCATCAGCCTCTTTGGCCTGAATTCCGGCGCCGCATTGACGACTGTCGTCGGCGTGCTTGTCGAGGTTCCTGTAATGTTGTCGCTTGTCGCGTTTGCAAACCGGACGCGTCACATGTTTCCGGCCACGGAATGAAATTCGACAAGGAATGCAGAGGATTATGACATGAAACAGGAACACAAGGCCTGCTATGGAACGATGTTCCACGACACGCTGCACATCGACACCAACCACGCGATGAAGGGTAAAGTGTTCAGTTTCGAGGTCGACTCGAAGGGATTGGGGGTTTCTGGCCGTCTCGTCAAAACGGACATCGCGGAATGGGATGATTGTCTCGCATGTCCGGAGTTCGAACACTGTTACAAGCTTTGCATGGCGAGGCTCGCCCTCGAGGCGGCGGTCGCATCGCGTTAGGCGAGCTTCGAAAACCGGATTTCCTTCGCGCGTGTTGACAACAGGCGCCGCCTGACTGTGTCGAAGACATGCGACGGCGCTGCGCGAGGCGCTCGGCGGCTATCAGGGCAAGGTCTCCGACATATTGATCCATGCCGAGGAAACGAGGCGGACGAAGGACCAGATCATCCGCCTCTACGCGAAACATTGCGGACGCACATACGAGGAGGTCGAAAGGACCCTCGACCGCGACCGCGCGGCGTGACGCGGGATTGCCGGGCTTACTCGCCCGGCCGGCAGACGAACCAGACATTCATCGGGTCGTGCTCCAGCACATGCCGTTCGACGTCGCCGAAACCGGCCTGCCGCAGCATCGTCTCCGCCGTCTCCCAGCCCCACATCGTGCCGAGACCCGGACCGCCCTGGCCGAGCGAGATCGGTGTGCAATGCGTGCAGGACGCGGTGTAGAGGAAGGCGGCGAACGGGAAATCGATATTGTTTTCCAGCGCCGCCGACCCGCCGATATCCTGCACGAGATAGGCGCCACCTTTTCGCAGCGCGCCGCGAAGGCCGTTCAGCAGTCCCTGCGGGTCCTTCTGGTCGTGAATGGCGTCGAACGAGGTGATGAAGTCGTAGCGTTCCCGTTCGTCGAAGCCGGTCAGGTCGCGGACCTCGAAATTGACATTGCTGACGCAGGCGGCGGCGGCGTGCTTTTTCGCCGTCGCGATGGCGTCCCCGCACAGGTCGTAGCCGGTGAACCGGCTGTTCGGAAACGCCGCCGCCAGCGCAACCAGCGCGCCGCCCGAACCGCAGCCGGCGTCGAGGACGTCGACGCCTTGTTCCAGCCGCTCGCGCATGCCGGCAACCAGCGGCAGGATTGTGTCGAACATCTGCGCGACGACGGTCTGCTCGCTGTCCTCGGCCATGATGGCGTGGAAACAGGGGTAGTCCGCGTAATGCGTGCCTTCGCCAGTCCTGAAGCACTCGATGATGCGGTCCTGCGTCGCCCCGACCATCGGCACGAATTGCGCATAGACCGCGAAATTGCCGAGCGCCGCGCCGCGCGTCAGGCATGCGGCGTGTTCCTCCGGCAGGCGATAGGTCCGCGCGTCGGCGTCGTAGGCGACGATCCCGCCGGTCACCATGACCGCGAGCCATTCGCGGACATAGCGTTCGGCGAATCCCGCCGCGTCGGCGATCTCCTGCGATGTCGAAGCCGGCAGCGTCGCCATCAGGTCGAACAGGCCGGTCTTGTGGCCGACCGAGATCATGACGGCGATGGCGCCGGAATTGATAATTTCCCCGATCCGGCCGGCGAAGGCTTCGGCGGCGTGGAAATCGAGCGCGGTGGTTTCTGCGAGTGCGTGTGTCATTGTTCGTTTTCCTTTTTCGATCTGTTTTGGGAATGTCAGGCGTGGGCGCCGGCGACCGCGGCGGCGGCAACCGGCTTGTGAGCCGGCCGGCGGGCAAGGTCGGCAGAGATTGTCGAGGCGATTGCCCGGCCGTTGCGGCTGGCGGCACGGAAATAGCCGCTCATTGTCGGGCGCATGCCGATGCACCACAGGCCCGGCGCGTGCGGCAGGGTCTGCGCGCCGTCGATCCGCGGCACGCCGCGGCTGTTCAGCACGTCGAGATGTCCGAGCAGGGGCTCCAGCCCGGTGCGGTAGCCGGTGGCGGCGATCACCACGTCGGGGGCGATGCGGGTGCCGTCCGCGAGAACGACCATGCGTTCCCGGAAGCGTCCCACTTCCGGCACGATGCGCATCCGGCCCGCCTTGACCGCGGCGACGAAGCCGTTGTCGATCGCCGGCGAGACGCCATCGGTCGCCATGCGGGTAGCCCCGCCATCGGGATGGACGGGAAAGCCGTATTGCCTGAGATTGCCGAACGCCATGCGCTCGGTGTCCCTGAGCATCCAGTCGATTGCCCGCAGCGGCAGCAGTTCCAGCAGCGGAGCCAGGCGCTGCATCGGCACGCCGAACATGAACGCCGGGAAGACCACCGAACCCTTCCGGATCGAGATCAGCACCGACTGCGTGTCGACGCGGCTGAGATGGTTGAGGATGTCCGATCCCGAGTTTCCCGCACCGACGACGAGGACGTTTTTTCCTGCATATTGATCAGCGTCGCCGAAATCGGCGGCGTGGATCAGCCGGCCCTCGTAGTCGCCGCGCCCCGGCCAATCCGGGATGAAAGGCGTGGCTTCACGGCCCGTGGCGATGACCACGTGTTTCGCCGCGACCGGCCCGGAGCCGGTCTCGAGCCGCCAGCCCTCGCCAGCCCTTTCCAGCGCCGTCACCTCGACGCCAAACTCGACCGGCAGGTCGAGGTTGCGGGCGTAATCCTCCAGATAGCGGATCAGCGTGTCCCGGCTCGGAAAGGTGCCGGCGTCTTTCGGCATTTTCAGGCCCGGCAGTTGCGACAGGTCGCGATGGGTGTTGAGGCGCAGTTGCGGATGCCGCTTGCGCCACGGGCCGGCGATCTCGTGCGATTTCTCCAGAAGCCGGACCGAAATACCGGCCTGTCTCAGGCAAAATGCGGTAGCGAGACCGGCGGCGCCCGCGCCGACGATCGCCACATCTGTCATGGGTTGCATGTTCGTCTCCTTCGATTGGATGGCCGGAGACATATGCGAGACGGGATCGGGTCATTAGTGGCGCAATGGACAGAAACGGGGCATTTAGGACATACTGCCGCGATGACCGTCCAGACAGACACACAGCCGATCCGCATTTCCATCCTGGCGCTTCCGGAGAGCACGCCGGCGGCGATCTACGGACTCTACGAAATGTTTTCCTCGGTCGGCGTCATCTGGCCGGAACTGACCGGCGAAGGCGAAGCCAGGCCGCGCTTCAGGGTGGAGATCGTCTCGCTGGACGGGGCACCCTATGCCTGCCCGATCGGCATAACGATTGCGCCGAACGCTGCGCTGGCCGACGTCACCGCGACCGACGTCATTATCGCCACCGACCTGGCGCTGTCGCACGATTTCGAGCCGCAAGGCCATTGGCCGGAAATGGCCGAATGGCTGCGCGCCCGCCATGCCGAAGGCGCGATCGTCTGCTCGGTTTGCACCGGCTCGGTGCTGCTGGCGACCGCTGGCCTGCTCGACGGCGAGCACGCGACGACGCACTGGTCGGCCTGCGATCTTTTCGCCAGGCATTTCCCGCGCGTCGCGCTGTGCCCGGAGCGGATCGTCCTGCCGGCCGGCGAGGGCCACCGCGTGATCACCAGCGGCGGCGCGTCGTCCTGGGAGGATCTCGTGCTCTATCTGATCGGGCGGCTTTGCAGTCCCGCCGAGGCGATCCACACCGCGAAGATTTTCCTGCTTGGCGATCGCAGCGAGGGCCAATTGCCCTATGCGGCGCTGGTCCGGCCGCGCAGTCACGCCGACGGGGTGATCCGCGCCTGCCAGGAATGGGTCGGCATGCATTACGACGACACCAATCCGGTCGCCAGGATGGTGGAGCGCTCCGGACTGAACGAGCGCACTTTCAAGCGCCGGTTCCGCGCCGCGACGGGCCACTCGCCGATGGACTATGTCCAGACGTTGCGCATCGAGGAGGCGAAACAGACGCTGGAAACCAGCGACACGGCGACCGACGAGATCGCCTATTCGCTCGGCTACGACGACCCGACCTATTTCCGCCGTCTGTTCAAGAAGCGCACCGGCATCACGCCCGGCCGCTACCGGCAACGCTACCGGTCGGTGACGCAAATCCGGGACACGGTGTGAGGCGCGCCTTGTCGCGCCGCTCAAGCCATCCCCACGATCACGTCCTCGATCGGCCGCCTGAGCGAATACGGCATCGGGTCGCCATAGCCGAAACGCACGATCAGGTCGGGCGAGACGCCGCCGCCGAGCCATTGCGCGAAATCGCGGCGCGCGGCGGGGATCTCGATCGGCTGGTTGAGGAAGGCGTGGCGGATGCCGAGCGCCGTCGAAGCGAGCGCGAAGCGCTGGTAGCTGCGCCCCGCCTGCACCCAGTGGGCCCGGTCGTCGTGATCGGAGACGAAGACCGCCAGGCCCGCAGAGGACCGGATCTGTTTCGCGTAACGGTCGTTCTCGGAACCGGCGGTGAAGACGAAATCGAAGATCGCCCGCCCGAGCCAGTCCGGCAGCGCCGGATTGCCGGAACAGGGGCTGTAGAGACCGTCGCGCCTGCGCACCGCCGTGGCCGCGCCGAAACGCAGCCAGTGTTTCAGTTCCTTGCGGAAGGCGGGATCGTTGACCTGCGTGGTGTTGGCGGCGACGACCATCTCCAGCACCTGTTCGATGCGTTCCGGTTCGGTGACGAGGATCATGCGCGCGCCCGGAATTTGCGCGGCGGCTTCCAGCTGTTTCAATTCGTCGACCGGGACGGCGCGTCCGTCATAGGGCGAGCGGGTGCACTGGCGCCTGGTGATCGCGTCGAACAGCTTGTCGTGTCCGGCCTGGCCGTCGCCGATATCGACCTCGACATGGCCTTCGCCGGTGGGCACGAAGGCGATATCCGCCGGCCATCCCGCCGCCTGCGCCGCAAGCGCGAGATTTTCCGCCGCGCAGCCGAGACTGGCGAAGATGTGGTGGTGATTGGCGTCCGCCGCCGGCGTCGCGCGCAGGAAGTCGGGCCGGATCGCGCCGCGCGAGCCGTCATGGCTGAACAGCCAGGGCTGGGTGTTGTGGCTGTTTGCGGCAAGCGTCGCGTAATGGACGAGATAGGAAAGGTCCGGCGACGCGCCGGGCGCCAGCGGCTTGCGGATCTCCGCCGCGATCTCGTCATAGGGCGCGCGCGGCGCAAACGCGTAAGCCACGGCTCCGGCCGCGGCGGCAGCGCCGGCGCCGATCATGAGATTTCGCCGGTTCAGCATGAATAACCCCCGTACCGCGCACTCTGGTGCGGGCAGGAGACCGCATGCCCGCGCCGTCGTCCTTGACGTCGGTCAAGACATGCGGCGAGCCTGTGCCGGCGGGCGCCCGGCGGCAGCGCCGTTCTGTGGGCCGCAAAGTGTCGCAGGCTTCATTGTCGCATTGCCTTGGTATCGCGTTTTGGCGCAAATCGGTGCCGGAAAAGACCGGACCGGCATGTCATCTCGTCGACGAAATATTCTTGCAGGGGTTGTGCGCGCGCTTTGCGTGCTGTCGCTCGTCCTGATCTCCTTCGCGCACCGGCCGGGGCTCGCCTCCGGTTCCGACGCGGCGGCGGGCTATGTCTTCCCGGACGGATCCGTCGCCGTGACCTGCCTGAATGGCGACGACAGCGACGGCCGGCACAAGGCTGGATCCGGCCCGTGCGAGTTCTGTCGCATTGCCGCCTCGATTGTCGTTCCGTCTCCGCCTGAATCCTTCGAGAGCTGCCCCGTTTCGGTTCGCGCCCGTTTCCTGCTGCCGGACGATGACGATATCGTCCGCCAGGTTGTTTTTGCGCACGCGCCACCGCGCGGACCTCCCTTCTTCCAAATCTGATCGACCTGCGACGGCAGGACCGAGCCCGGCTGCGCCCTGAGTGCGGCCGGAGGCAGGGTGCGGCTTTTCGCGGGCCGGCCCGGCCGGCAACCCCGTTCACTCAAGAGGAATACAGAACATGAAACTATTCAGAACCGCCGTTTTTTCGGTGCCGCTCATCGGCTGGCTGCTGCGAAGCGCCTGGAACGGCGATGCAAGGGAGAAGGTGTTTTTCATCCTCAACCTGCTTTTGCTCTGGGCGATGGCGTTTCTTCAGTTTGGCTATCCGGCCCTGATCGTCCCCGCCGTCACAATCGCCTTCGCCTATCTCGCATTCCTGGTCTTCTTCACCGCCGGCGATTTTCTCGCCGGCGGCGGGGAATAGCGCCACGACGAATCCCTTCCGGCCGGGGGTTGGCCGGACATCACCCAACTCGATCAAAGGAGAGAAGAAATGAAATATTTGAGGAACATGCTTGTCACGCTTTTGGCGTTCTTCGCGATTTCCGCGGCGCCCGCCGCCGCCCAGGACGCGCCGCCCGCCGGATTGTTCGTGAACCTGACCACGGACGACACCTGGTCGGCGGCGAAGGCGATCTACTTTGCCCATGAAAAGGCGCTCAAGAACGGCATCAAGCCTGTCGCGATCTGGTTGAACGTGCGCGCGGTTTATCTGGCCGACAAGAAGCGTCCCTCCAATGTGCCCGGCCTCATGCGCGAGGCCGACAAGTCGATTCAGGACATGTTGAGCGACTTCATGGCCGACGGCGGCGTCGTGATCGCCTGCCAGGCCTGCACGAAAGCCGCCGGCCTGACGCCTGACGACTATATCGACGGGGTGAAAATGGGAAGCTGGGACGTCGTCAGCGGTTTTCTGTTCGACCCGAACGTGAAAACCCTGAGCTGGTAATCGCCCATTGGCCAGGATCGCGGGGGCACGCCCCCGCGGTCCGCGCGAACCCGTCCTAGTAGGCGTATTCCATGAAGACCGGCTCGATCGATTCCGCCCAGACGGAATGGAACTCGGTGACCATCTGCTCGGCCGCAGTCGTGCCGCGCGCGACGATTTCTTCCAGCGGCGCCAAGAAATGGGCCTCGTCGAAGCCTTCGGAATTGAGCTTGGCGCGCGATTGCAGGCCATTGCGCGCGATGCGGAGCACGTCGTAGCCGATCTCGCGCACCGTGCGGTTGTGGATCTTGGCGTTGAGGCCTTCCACCGGCACCGCGTCGCGCAGCGCGACGACGTCCTCGAACGACCAGTCGCGCGTCAGCGCGTCGGCCGCCTCCAGCGCGTCCTCGTCATAGGTCAGCCCGACCCACAGCGCCGGCAGGGCGCAGATACGCCGCCACGGCCCGCCATCGGCGCCGCGCATCTCCAGGAACTTCTTCATCCGCACTTCCGGGAACACCGTCGACAGATGGTTGGTCCAGTCGCCGAGATTGGGCCGCGCGTCCGGGATCTCGCCTTCCAGCGCGCCGTTCATGAACTGCCGGAAGGTGACATGGGTGCAATCCCGGTACTTGCCCTCGCGCAAGACGAAATACATCGGCACGTCGAGCACCCATTCGACATAGTCCATGAAGCCGAAATCGTCGTTGAAGACGAAGGGCAGCACGCCGGAGCGGTTGTTGTCGGTGTCGCGCCAGATGTCGGCGCGCCAGGACAAGAGGCCGTTCGGCCGGCCCTCGGTGAAGGGCGAGTTGGCGAAGAGCGCGGTGGCGATCGGCTGCAGCCGGTAGGAGACCTGCATCTTCTTGCGCATGTCGGCTTCCGAGGAGAAGTCGAGATTGACCTGGATGGTCGAGGTCCGGTGCATCATGTCGAGGCCCTGCGTGCCGACCTTCGGCATGTAGGCGCGCATGATGTCGTAGCGCGATTTCGGCATCCGCGGCGTTTCGGCCAGCGTCCATTTCGGGCTGGCGCCGAGGCCGAGGAACTTGATGCCGAGCGGGTCGGCGATCTGGCGCAGCTGCGCCAGATGGGCGTTCGATTCGCGGCAGGTCTGGTGGATCGATTCCAGCGGCGCGCCGGACAATTCGAACTGGCCGCCGGGTTCCAGCGAGATCGCGCCCATGCCGGTCGGCTCGAAGAGCCCGATGATGCGGCCCTCGTCCATGATCGGCGCCCAGCCGAGCGTCTCCCGCATGCCTTCGAGCAGCGCCCGGATCGAGCGCTCGCCTTCGTAGGGCACCGGGCTGTTGTCCTCGGTGAAGAAGGGAAATTTCTCGTGCTCGGTGCCGATGCGCCATTCATCCTTCGGCTTGCAGCCGGACGCCAGATAGGCGGCGAGCTCCTCGACGGAGCCGATCGGTGTTTCGTCTGTGGTGTCGCGCGCCATCTGGCCGTCCCGTCCTTTTATTTGCGACGTTTGATGGACGAGCGGCGCGGTGAGGGCAAGCGCAATTTTCTACACGGTCGGTCAAGGTAAATTGAACTAGCCCCAATCCCCGACCGTCGCCTGGATGACGGCGAGCGCGGCGACGGCCGCCGTGTCGGCGCGCAGGATGCGGGGGCCGAGCGGGATGGCGGTGACGAAGGGGAGCGCGCGGAGCTGCGCGCGTTCGGCGTCGGAAAAGCCGCCTTCGGGGCCGATGATGACGCCGAGCGGCGCCTTTTCCAGCGCTTGCAGGATCGCCAGCGGATTGTTCGTCGCCGCGTCCTCGTCGCAGAAGATCAGCCGCCGGCCGGTGTCCCAGTCGGCGAGAAGCCGGTCGAACTTCACCGGTTCGCGGCAGGCGGGAATCGACAAAATGCCGCATTGCTCGGCGGCCTCGACGGCATTCGCCGCCATGCGCTCGACATTGACCTTCGGCATCTGCGTGTGATGCGTCATCACCGGCTGCAAGACGCCGGCGCCCATCTCGACCGCCTTCTGCACCATGTAGTCGAGCCGCCCGGACTTCAGCGGCGCGAAGCAATAGACGAGATCGGACGGCTCGGGCTGCGGGCGAACCTGTTCGGCGATATCGAGCGCGGCCTGTTTCCTGCCCGGCTGGCGCAGTACCGCGCGCCACTCGCCGTCGCGCCCGTTGAAGACGAGCAGCTCCGCGCCTTCGCCCATTCGCAGCACGTTGAGCAGGTAGTTCGACTGCGCCTTGTCCGGATGAATCGTCGCGCCCGCCGCGAGCGGGGCGTCGATGAACAGGCGTTGCATCTTGTAGTTGGCGCGCATGGCAGACGGATGGACCGGACGGCGAAAAAGGTCAATCGTCCGGCTCTTCGGCCGGATGGACCGGCGCGGTGTAGTGGATCGCCGGCGCGTAGCCGGCGCGAAGGGTCCTGACCGTCGAGGGCGGCGTCAGCAGCGCCAGCCCGGACGGCGGCGTCGCGGCCGGCGAATAGCCCGCAAACGACCAGCGCCAGGCGTGGCCGGCGCGCATCAGCATCGCCTCCCCGCCATGGGCGATGATCGTTCCGTCGGGCAGGTCCTCGGCCGGACAGGGCAGGGGGTGCAGCCGCTTGGCGCGGCCGTCGAGGCGCTCGGCATGCAGCACGACGTCCATTTCGGACGCCTTCGGCGGTTTCCCGCCATTGCCGGCCGCCCAAGCGGCCTGGAAGCGTTTCGCGTCGGCGTTGCGGCAATAGAAGCAGGGCCGGTGCCCGGCGGATAGCGCCGTCGCCTCGTCGAGGAAGAACAGTTCCGTCCAGCCTGCCTTCCCGTTGCGGCCATTGTGGCCCATGACGTCGCGCCTGACGCCCCTGAAATCGCACGCGCAGATGATCCATGCCTTGCTCGTCCAGCGTTTGACGGGATGCAGCGTCCGCGTTTCCGGATCGTGCAGGATGCCGCGATTGCCCGTAAACGCCCCGTGCGCGGGATCGGCGAGGATCTCGCCGAAGGGGGTGACGCGGTTTTGCAACACCTGGAAAATCCTTCCGTGAAATTTCCGTGGAACCAGAAGATGTCTCTGGCGTTCATGCTTTGTAAACTCTATACGGCCCGCCGTGCCAAAGCGGTTTGTGACCGTTGGCACATCAACTCTTCGCCGCGCATGGTTCCATGCCGCCGAAACCGGAATTTCAGGAGCGTATCATGACCGTGCGCACGGCTTTTCTGTCGGCGGCGATGTTGTTGGCCATCTCGTTCTGGGGCCTTGCGGTCTACACCGAAGGCGCCTTTGCGGGCAAAGTGTCCGAGGACGGCTACGGCATTTCCGCCGGCCTGACCTCCCTCAACAGGTGACCCGAGCGCCGGCATTCGGCCGGCGTATCGCCCGTACCGGGCATTTGCCGTCTTTCCCTCGCGCCATACAGGCGCTATGAGCGGTGCCACGCATCGGGAGAGGAACGAACTGGCATGAATCTCGACAAGATCACCGACATTCACGATCTCCAGAAAATTGCGCGCCGCCGCGTGCCGCGCATGTTCTACGACTATGCCGATTCCGGCGCGTGGTCCGAATCGACCTATCGCGCCAACACCGACGCCTTTTCGGAAATCCTGCTGCGCCAGCGCGTCGCCCGCAACATCGACAATCGGTCCGTGGCGACCACCATGGCCGGTCAGGACGTCTCCATGCCGGTGGCGCTTGCGCCTGTCGGGATGACCGGCATGCAGCATGCCGACGGCGAGATCCACGCCGCCCGGGCGGCGGAGAAATTCGGCGTGCCGTTCACGTTGTCGACCATGAGCATCTGCTCGATCGAGGCGGTCGCGGCGGCGACGACCAAGCCGTTCTGGTTCCAGCTCTACGTCATGCGCGACCGCGGTTTCGCGGCGTCGCTGATCGAGCGCGCCAAGGCGGCGGGCTGCTCGGCGCTGGTGCTCACCCTCGACCTGCAGATCCTCGCCCAGCGCAACAAGGACGTGAAGAACGGCCTGTCCGCGCCGCCCAAGCCGACGCTCGCCAATCTGATCAACCTGGCCTTCAAGCCGGCCTGGTGCCTCGGCATGGCCGGCACCAGGAACCGCTCCTTCGGCAACATCGTCGGCCATGTAAAGGGCGTCGATGACATGTCCTCGCTCGGCGACTGGACCAACAGCCAGTTCGACCAGACGCTGGACTGGGAATCGGTCGAGTGGATCAAGAAGCACTGGGACGGCCCGCTGATCCTCAAGGGCGTCAACGATGTCGAGGACGCGAAGATCGCCGCCGGAACCGGCGCCGACGCGATCATCGTGTCGAACCATGGCGGCCGCCAGCTCGACGGCGCCGCCGCCTCGATCGACATGCTGGCGCCGATCGTCGACGCCGTCGGCGACAAGATCGAGGTCCATCTCGATTCCGGCATCCGATCCGGCCAGGATATTTTCAAGGCGATCGCGCTCGGCGCCAAATCGACCTATATCGGCCGCGCCTTCATCTACGGTCTCGGCGCCGCCGGCGAACAGGGTGTCACCAAGGCGCTGCAATTGTTGCGCAAGGAACTCGATGTCACCATGGCGCTGGCTGGCGAGACCGACATCAACAATGTCGGCCACCACAACCTGCTCGCGCCGCCCGCGACCGAACGCAAGGTGATGAAGGCAAAGGCGCCGGCCAAAACCGCAACGAAGCAGAAACCGGCGGCAAAACGGCAAGCGGCCGCGGCCAAGACCGCGACCAGGCGGACAACGGCAGCGAAGCGTAC
Source organism: Oricola nitratireducens (assembly GCF_014904745.1). GTDB lineage: Bacteria > Pseudomonadota > Alphaproteobacteria > Rhizobiales > Rhizobiaceae > Oricola > Oricola nitratireducens. The sequence goes on along the minus strand of NZ_JACZCS010000031.1, from coordinate 85,587 downwards.
AACGCCCGCAAAACGCAAACCGGCAAGCAAGGCCTAGCCGGCCGCTTTGTCCGGGTCGCTGCCGGCGGATCAGTCCGCCGGCGCCAGCCGCTGCGTGCGGCGCAGGCGCGAGACCGCTTCGCGGGACTGCGCGCGTTCGGCTTCGCGGCTGTATTTCTCAACGAACTCCATATGCGCCTGCGCCGCGCGCCGCGCCGCATCCGCATCGCCCGCCATGATCGCGTCGTAGACCGCGCGATGCTGCTGCAGCAGTTCGTCGCGCGCGCCGGGCAGCCCGTAGACAAGCGCCCGGCTGAAGAACACGCCGTTCGCAAGCACCCGGTAGCAGGAGCGCAGCGCGTGCATCAGCAAGAGATTGTGCGCGCTCTCGCACACCGCATTGTGGAACTCGATGTCGATCTCCGCTTCTTCCTGCGGATTTTCCTTGGTGTGTGCTGTCTCCATGCGGGTCATGATGTCGGTCAGGAGCGCCCTGTCGTGCTCGGTCGCCCGTTCCGCCGCATAGGCGGCCGCGATGCCCTCGACGTCGCGGCGGTATTCGAGATAGTCGTATGTCGCTTTCGGGTGGCGGGCGATCAGTTCCAGCATGATCGGCGAGAAGACGTCGCCGATCACGTCGGCGATGAAGGTGCCGCCGCCGTGGCGGGTCACCACAAGGCCGCGGTTTTCCAGATCCTTGATCGCCTCGCGCAGCACCGGACGGGACACGTCGAACTGGCGTGACAATTCGCGTTCGCCGGGCAGCTTGTCGCCGACGCGCAGCACGCCTTCGAGCACCAGCGTCTCGATCTGCGCGCAGACTTCGTTGGCCGTGCGCACATGGTCGATCCGCGTGAAATAGCCGTCCGGCATTCATGTCTCCCTCGGTTACGACCAAAGTAGCGGGTGGGGCCGCGATTGGTCAATTTTATTGTCCAATTTCGGGCTGTCTGGCGGGACAATTTGTGCCAGCGCATGGCATATCATTCGTGGAAAGTCGCGGTATAGTCTGATCCGAATCCACGCCGGAACGGATTTGATGAACGAAATCGCCGATCAGTCACCCAAAACCCAGCCGAAAAAAACGTCCTCACCCGAACCTGCCGCAGCCGATGTGCCGCGCCGCGGTGCGTTCGGCTTTCCGCTGCATGCAAATCGCGCCGCCGCGCTCGGCGAGATTCACGCCCGCCCCGCGCCGGCGATTTCCGCGCCGCGCGCGCTGATCAAGCTCTGCTTCATGACCGAGGGCGGCTCGAAGGTCGATCACGCGGTGCTGGCGGAACTGTCGCGGCGCCACGGCTCGGCGCCGCCGGAAATGCAGGCCCGCCACCACACCATCGCGACCGGCAAGGGAACGCTGCGCTGGGAGCGCCATACCGAGGCCTCGACCTATCTGTGGGAAGGCCCGCTGCCGCGCCGTTTCGGCGAGCCGCTGACCGGCCACCCCTTCGGCGAGGAATTTCCCGCACCGGGAACCCTGATCGCCGGCGCGCGCATGGAAATCCGCAAGCATTCGCCGGCGGCGATGAAGCTGATTTCCGGTTTCGATCCGGCGACGCTGTGCTGTTCCTCGGTCGAAGGCGGGCTGGCCGTCGTCGTCACCGATTTTCGCCAGGATGCCTCCGGCCTGACCCAGATCCTCGTGCTCGACAAGGGCATGAGCCCGCAGCGCACTGGCGCGCTGGCGCAGCGCCTGTTCGACATCGAGATCTATCGCACGCTCGCCATGCTCGGCCTGCCGCTCGCCCAGCGCCTGTCGCCGCGCATGCGCAAGGCCGAGGACCAGCTTGCCGCGCTCACCAACCGGATGCGGTCGATCGAGACCGGCGACGCCGAACAACTGCTCGACGACATCACAGCGCTCGCCGCCGACCTCGAGGCCGACGCCGCGTCGAGCCTCTATCGTTTCGGCGCCAGCCGCGCCTATGACGAGATCGTCAACGACCGGCTCGACGCGCTCGCCGAGGAGCCGGTCACCGGCTACGACACCTGGCGCAGTTTCCTGGAACGCCGCGTCGCGCCGGCGATGCGGACCTGCCGCTCGGTCGAGGACCGGCTGGCGAACCTGTCGCGCAAACTGGCGCGTGCGGCGACGCTGCTGCGCACCAAGGTCGACGTCGCGGTCGAAAAACAGAACCGCGACCTGCTGCATTCGATGAACACCCGCGCCAAGCTGCAGCTCAGGCTGCAACAAACGGTCGAGGGGCTGTCGGTGGCGGCCGTCTCCTATTACGTGGTCGGCCTGATCGGCTATGTCGCCAAGGGCAGCGGCATCAAGCATTTCGGCATATCGGACAGCGTGGTCACCGCGGTCGCGGTGCCCATCGTCGTGCTGGCGATCTGGCTGGTGGTGCGGCGCATCCGCCGTTCGCACAGCGATAGCGCTCACTGAGACAGGTCTATCTGACGGCAGACGACGCGCGCCGGATGGGGACGACGCCGTCGGGCGCCGGCGACCCCTCGATGCCCTCTTCCCAATAGGGTATGCTGCCGTAGAGGTCGGCGAGGAAATCGATGAACAGGCGCACCTTGACCGGCAGGAACTGGCGCGACGGATAGATTGCGTGCACCGCGATGTTGCGCGACCCCTCGTAGTCGGGGAGCACCTGGACCAGCTTGCCGGAAGCCAGCGCCGGCCCGATGTCCCAGGTCGAGCGCAGGCCGACACCGATTCCGGCCAGCACCGCCTCGCGCACGACTTCCGAGGAATTCGTCATCAGCGCGCCGTTGGGGCGGAAGGAGACGAGCCCGTCCGGACCCTGCAGCCGCCAGGCCTCGCCTGAAACATGCGTCAGGCAATTGTGGGCGTTGAGGTCGTCGAAGCTCTGCGGCGATCCGTTGCGCTCGATATAGGCGGGTGTCGCGCAAAGGATCCGGCGCACCGGCGCGATCTTGCGCGCCACCAGGCTCGAATCGGCGAGTTCGGCGATGCGTATGGCGACGTCGTAGCCGTCGCCGACGATGTCGACGAAGTCGTCCGACAGGATCAGGTTGATGGCGAGGTCGGGATTGGCCTCCATGAAGGCGCCGAGATGCGGCGCGATATGCAGGCGCCCGAACGAGGTCGGTGCCGTGACCTTCAGGGTTCCGCGCGCCAGGGCCGAGCGCCGCGAAACGAAGGCTTCCGCTTCCTCGACGCCGGCAAGAATGGCGATGACGCGTTCGTAAAATCCCTGGCCGGCCTCGGTCAGCGCGATTTGCCGCGTGGTACGCTGCAGAAGCCGCGACCCCAGGCGATCCTCGAGGCGGCGCAGCCGTTTGGAAACGACTGCGGGAGAGAGGCCGAGCTCGCGTCCGGCCGCCGACATGGAGCCGGCGGAAACGACACGGGCAAAGATTTCAAGGTCGCCAAAGTTGCTCATTCGTTCGCGTTTTCCTTAATGATCCGGCCCGAAGTTACGTAACGGCAAGTACCTTCGTAGCCGGGCCATGAGATAAATCAAGTGAGATTTTTTCCACATCGTGAACAAGTACTACGCTAGGGGGCCTGTTTCGGATCACGATCGGCAAGCTTTTTTCGGCGAGATACGCCTGCGCATTGCCTGAGGCAAATCCGAGTGGTAAAAAAGATTTACCAGTTGCGCGAAAAGCTGCGTTTCCGGAAGGGATGATCATGAACCAGATACAGTTTCTCGAACCGAAGGCCGGTATCATCGCCCGCCGCGCCGAGATCCAAGCCGGACTCGCCGAACTGGTTCCGGCCGATTGCCTCGTGACCGAGGAGCGCGAACTGGTTCCCTTCGAGACCGACGCCTTCACCGCATATCGCCGCGTTCCGCTCGCCGTCGTCCTGCCCGAAACGACCGAGCAGGTCGCCGCGGTGATGAAATACTGTTCGCAAAACGGCGTGCCGGTCGTGCCGCGCGGGGCGGGCACGTCGCTTGCCGGCGGGGCGATCCCGCAGGAGGACGCCGTCGTCATCGGCGTATCGAAGATGGCGCGCATCCTCGAGGTCGATTTCGAGAACCGCGCTGCCCGCGTCCAGGCCGGCGTCACCAATCTGCGCATCTCCGACGAGGTCTCCGCCGACGGCTTTTTCTACGCGCCCGACCCGTCGTCGCAGCTCGCCTGCACCATCGCCGGCAATATCGGCATGAATTCCGGCGGCGCGCATTGCCTGAAATACGGCGTCACCACCAACAATCTGCTCGGCGTGAAAATGGTGCTGCATGACGGCACCGTCGTCGACATAGGCGGCAAGGCGCTCGACGCGTCCGGTATCGATCTGCTCGGCCTCGTCTGCGGCTCGGAAGGCCAGCTCGGCATCGTCACCGAGGCCACCGTCCGCCTGCTGGCGAAGCCCGAGGGGGCGCGTCCGGTTCTCTTCGGCTTCGATTCCTCCGAGGTCGCGGGTGCCTGCGTCTCCGACATCATCGCCGCCGGCATCATTCCCGTCGCCATCGAGTTCATGGACAAGGAAGCCATCGACATCTGCGAGGCCTTCGCCCATGCCGGCTATCCGATGGACGTCCAGGCGCTGCTGATCGTCGAGGTCGAAGGGTCCGACGACGAGATGGACGCGATGCTGAAGAAGATAATCGCCATCGCCAAGGCGCACAACGTCAAGCGCGTCAAGGAAAGCCAGTCGGCGATGGAGGCGGCGAGCATCTGGAAGGGCCGCAAATCGGCCTTCGGCGCGACCGGCCGCGTCGCCGACTATATCTGCATGGACGGCACCGTGCCGCTCGGCCAGCTGTCGCATGTTCTGGCCGAGACCTCAAAGATCGTCGAGAAATACGGCCTGCGCGTCGCCAATGTCTTTCATGCCGGCGACGGCAATATGCATCCTCTGATCCTCTACAACGTCAACGATCCGGCCGAGGCCGAGAAGGCGGAAGCCGCGGGGATGGAAATCCTCAAGCTCTGCGTCGACGTCGGCGGCTGTCTGACCGGCGAACACGGCGTCGGCATCGAGAAGCGCGACCTGATGCTGCACCAGTTCACCGAGACCGACCTCAACCAGCAGATGCGCGTGCGCGCCGCCTTCGACCCGGGCTGGATGCTCAATCCGTCCAAGGTCTTCCCGCTCGATCTCGCCATGCGCAAGGCGGGGTGACGATGGCTGGCAGGGACCTGATACAGCCGGCAACCGAACAGGAAGCCGCCGACATCATCCGCGAAGCCGCGGGCAGGGGCGAAACGCTGGAGATCGCCGGCGGCGGCACCAAGCGCGGCATCGGCCAGCCATTTGCGGCGGACCGAACATTGTCGACGTCGGGGCTGACCGGCATCACCGAATACAATCCCGCCGAACTGGTGCTGACGGCGCGCGCCGGCACGCCGGTCGCCGAGATCGAGGCGGCGCTGGCGGAAGCGGGCCAGATGCTCGCCTTCGAACCGGGTGACTGGCACGGCCTCACCGGCGCCAATGGCGTGCCGACCATCGGCGCCATTGCGGCCGCCAACATATCGGGCCCGCGGCGGATCATCGCCGGCGCGGCGCGCGACGGGCTGCTCGGCGTGCGCTTCGTCAACGGGGCGGGCGAGATCATCAGGAATGGCGGCCGCGTGATGAAGAACGTCACCGGCCTCGACCTGGTCAAGCTGATGGCCGGAAGCTGGGGCACGCTCGGGCTTCTGACCGAGGTGTCGTTCAAGGTCCTGCCGCGCCCGGAAACCGAGGCGACGCTTCTCGTCCACGGGGCCGATGACGCCGAGGCGGCGAACCTGATGGCGGCGGCCATGGGAACCAGCGCGGAAGTTTCCGGCGCGGCCCATCTTCCGGCGATGATCGCGGAGCGCAGCGCAGCCGATCTTTCCGGCGGCGGCGCGATAACCACGTTTCGTATCGAGGGATTTTCCGAGTCCGTCGAGGTGCGCCTCGAGAGGTTGCGCGCGGCGCTTGCCACGCACCATGTGACAAGCATTGCAGCCGAGGCGCAATCCGTCGCGCTGTGGGCGGATATCCGCGATGTCGCGCCCTTTGCCGGCCGCTCGTCGCCGCTGTGGAAGATCTCCGTCGCCCCGATGGCCGGGCACGACGTCACCGCCATGATCCTGCGCGAAGTCCATGGCGAGGTCTTCTATGACTGGCAGGGCGGGCTCGTCTGGCTGCAGCTTGCCGAGGACGGCGACGCCCAGGCGCAGTTGGTGCGCGAGACGATCGCGAAGAACGCCGGCGGCCATGCGACGCTGGTCCGCGCCTCCGAAGCGGTCCGCGCATCCGTTCCGGTGTTCCAGCCGCAGCCCGCGCCGGTCGCGGCGCTGACCGAGCGCGTGCGCGCCTCGCTGGATCCGGCGGGAGTTTTCAATCCGGGGAGAATGGTGTTCGATGGCGGCCGCAGGGCTGCCTGAACCCATCCATTCGGAGAAAGCACCATGACGGACCCCCAGAACACGCCGCCCCCCATGCCGCGCCAGACCGACAAGTGGCTGGAGCCCGGTTCGCAGAACGCGCTTGTCATCTACATTCTCTATCTCGTCGGCTTCGTCATCGGCATCTCGGCGATCATCGGTGTCGTCATGGCCTATCTCAATCGCGGCAAGGCCGGCGGATTCGTCGAAACCCACTACACCTGGCTCATCCGCACCTTCTGGATCGGTCTGCTCTACAGCGCCATCGCCGTGGTTCTCGCCTTTGTCGCCATCGGCTTCGTGCTGATGTTCGCGGTCATGGTCTGGGCCGTCATTCGCCTGGTCAAGGGCCTGATGGCGCTCAACAAAAACGAACCGATCCCCGATCCGATGACCTGGTGGATCTGACACTCGGGAAGACAAGTCGCCATGCAGACCAATTTCACCGCGGAACAGCTCAAGGATCCCGGCGTCGCGGCATCGGAGAAGATCCTGCGCTCTTGCGTCCATTGCGGCTTCTGCACGGCGACCTGTCCGACCTATGTCACGCTCGGCAACGAACTCGACAGCCCGCGCGGGCGCATCTACCTGATCAAGGACATGCTGGAGAATAACCGGCCGGCCGACGAGAAGGTGGTCACCCATATCGACCGTTGCCTGTCCTGCCTTGCCTGTATGACGACCTGCCCGTCGGGCGTCCACTACATGCATCTGGTCGATCATGCCCGCGCCCATATCGAAAAGACCTACAAGCGGCCCTTCTTCAACCGGCTGACGCGCAACGTTCTGGCGATGGTGCTGCCCTATCCGGGGCGGTTCCGTGCATCTCTCTATGCCGCCAGGCTCGGCCGGCCGTTTTCCAGCCTGTTCAGGGCGATCCCGCCGCTCAAGGCCTTCGGTGCGATGCTCGATCTGGCGCCCGGAAAAATCGAAAACCCGTCGCCATTCGCCATGCCCGGAACGCATGCGCCGGCGATCGAAAAGCGCGGCCGCGTCGCGATCCTGACCGGCTGCGCCCAGCCGGTGCTCAAACCCGGCATCAACGAGGCGGCGATCAGGCTCCTCAACCGCATCGGCGTCGAGGTCGTGGTGCCGCAAGGCGAGGGCTGCTGTGGCGCGCTCGTCCACCATATGGGCCGCGAGGACCAGGCGCTCGATGACGCGCGGCGCAATGTCGACGCCTGGATGCGCGAGATCGGCAGGGGCGGGCTCGACGCGATCATCATCACCGCGTCCGGCTGCGGCACCACCGTCAAGGATTATGGCTGGATGCTGCGCGGGGATCCGGCCTATGCGCAAAAGGCGAAGCGCGTCTCGGAACTGGCGAAGGACGTCACCGAATATCTCGCCTCGATCGATCTGCCGGACCCGGCGGTGAAACCGAACCTGACGGTCACCTATCATTCCGCCTGCTCGATGCAGCACGGCCAGAAGATCACCGCCGCGCCGAAGGACCTGCTGAAGGCGGCGGGCTTTCGCGTGAAGGACTCGGCCGAAGGGCATCTGTGCTGCGGCTCGGCCGGCACCTACAACATCATGCAGCCGGAGATCTCGGCGACGCTGAAGGCGCGCAAGGTCAGGAACATCGAGGCGACGAAGCCGGACGTGATCGCCACCGGCAATATCGGCTGCATCACCCAGATTGCCTCGGGCACCGATATTCCGATCCTGCACACGGTCGAACTGCTAGACTGGGCCTATGGCGGCCCGAAGCCGGACGGCGTGCCCGAGGCCAGGCCCTCGCGGCTCGACGCGCTGCTGGCGGCGGAATAGGCAACCGAAATCTCACCGGCCGGAATTTTTCGCGCCCGGCCTTGCCGTATCGGCTCTCCTTCCCCTAAACGAGGCCGGTACAATCGGCAGGAGAGATCGAGACGATGCAGCAGCGCAAACTCGGACAGGATGGACCGTCGATCGGCGCGATCGGGCTTGGCTGCATGAGTTTCGCCGGCGCCTACGGCAAGATCGAGGAGGCCGAGGCGCATCGCACGCTCGCCGCGGCGCTCGATCTCGGCGTCACCCATCTCGACACGGCGCTGATCTACGGCAACGGCGTGTCGGAGAGCTTTATCGGCTCCTTCATCAAGGATCACCCGAACCGCTTCACCATCGCCACCAAGGGCGGCATCGTCACCCAGCCGACGCGGCGCTTCGACAATACCGAGGCCAATCTCCGCGAACAGCTGGAAGGCTCCCTGAAGCGGCTCGGCGTGGATCATGTCGACCTCTATTATATCCACCGCCGACAGCAGGACATCCCGATCGAGGACGTCATGGGCACGATGGTGAAATTCAGGGACGAGGGCAAGATCGGCGGCATCGGCCTGTCCGAGATCGCGCCCTACACGTTGCGCCGGGCCGCGGCCGTCCATCCTGTCATGGCGGTCCAGAACGAGTATTCGCTGTGGACGCGCCTGCCGGAACTGGGCCTGCTGCAGGCATGCGCCGAACTCGGAGCGACATTTGTCGCCTTCTCCTCTGTCGGACGCGGCGTCTTCACCAACGCTGTGCCCGAGATCGACAAGCTTTCGGAAAAGGACTTCCGCCGTTCCAATCCGCGCTTCATCGAGCCAAACTGGTCGGCCAACAAGGCCATCGTCTCGAGGTTCAATGCCTATGCCAACAGCCAGGGCATGTCGCCGGCGACGATGGCGAATGCCTGGGTGCTGAGCCAGGGCGAGCATGTCATCGCCATTCCCGGCACCCGATCCCCGGAACACCTTGCCGAGAACGCGGCAGCCGCCGATACCGTGCTGACGGATGCGCAACTGGCCGAGATCGACAGGCTGCTGCCGGTCGGTTTCGCCTATGGCGACCGCTATTCGGATGGACAGAGCGTCGGCCCGGAGCGCTATTGCTGAGGCCGCAGCTGTTTCGCCTTGATTTGGAGGATGACAGAAATCAATGTGACGCCCGTCGCGCCGTGCGAGGCTGTGCGTTCATCAACCGGAGGTAAGCATGTTCGAGAAAATCATCGTGGCCACTGACGGGTCGGACCACGCCAGCGAGGCGATCAGGGTGGCCTGCGACCTGGCCAAGAAATACGGCTCCAAGCTGCATATCGTGCACACGCCGCAGGCGATCGGCGACACGCTGATCGTCGGCTATACGGCGGTTCCGGTTCCGCCGACCAAGGAAGAGATCGAAAAGGCCGGCCGCGAGGTGATCGGCGCCGCCGAAGCGGAGATCCGCGAAGCGGGCGTGTCCGACTTCACCAGCCAGCTCGTTTCCGGCGATCCGGCGCATGCGATCGTCGAGGAAGCAAAGGCCTGCAAGGCCGACCTGATCGTCATGGGACGGCGCGGCCTCGGCTCGCTGACCGGCCTGCTCGTCGGCTCGACGACGACCAAGGTTGCCCAGCTTGCGCCCTGCGCGGTGCTGACCGTCAAATAGGTTCTACTCGCGCGGCGGCTGGACGAGGCCGCGCTGCACGGGGGGCCTGGCGAGACAGCGATCGAGCCAGGCCATCACGCTCGGCACCTTGTGCATCTCGAAGGCTTCCTCGGCCTCGTAGCGGATCTTCGCCGTACGTATCCACGGGAAGGTGGCGATGTCGGCGATGGTGTATTCGTCGCCCATGATGAAGCTGCGGTCCTTCAGCCGGCCTTCCAGCACGTTGAGCAGCCGGACTGCTTCCTTGCGGTAGCGTTCGCGCGGGCGCGGATCCTCGATCTCCTTGCCGCTCATCACCGCGAAATAGCCGTACTGGCCGAAAAGCGGGCCGATGCCGCCCATCTGGAACATCAGCCACTGGATCGTCTCGTAGCGTCGTGCCGGGTCCTGCGGCAGGAACCTGCCGGTCTTTTCGGCGAGATAGATCAGGATCGCGCCCGACTCCCACAGCCCGAAGGCCTCGCCGTCCGGCCCGTGCGGGTCTATGATCGCGGGGATCTTGTTGTTGGGATTGAGCGAAAGGAATTCCGGCGTCGTCGTCTCGGTGAGCAGCACGGTGTGCGGGTCGTAGGGCAGGCCCGTTTCCTCCAGCATGATCGACGCCTTGACGCCGTTCGGCGTCGGAAAGGCGTAAAGCTGGATGACGTCCGGATCGCACGGCTTCCAGCGTTGCGAGATCGGAAAGTCGGCGAGTGTCTTTTTCGTCGTCGGGACTGTCTTGCCGGTCATAAAATATCCTTCGCGCGTTGCCATGGTTGGGGCATGGTTCGGGATTGCACCCGGCGGAACCGCCGGCCTGTTCCTTATTTAACTTGCATGGGGGGGCATGCAACCCGATCGCCGGAAAGTGTGACTGCTGGACACTGAGCCGGCGCTTCCCATATCGAGGATGCGAAGGAGTAGTGCCATGGCCAGGAAGATGCGGACGGAAACCGACACGATGGGCCCGGTCGAGGTGCCCTCGGATCGCTATTGGGGCGCCCAGACGGGACGCTCGCTCGCCAATTTCCCGATCGGCACGGAGAAGATGCCGGTGCCGGTCATTCGCGCGCTCGGCGTCGTCAAGAAGGCGGCGGCGCTTTCCAATGTCGAACTCGACAAGCTCGACAAGGAACGCGCCGGCGCGATCGCGCAAGCCGCGCAGGAGGTGATCGACGGCAAGCTCGACGACCATTTCCCGCTTGCGGTCTGGCAGACGGGGTCCGGCACGCAGTCGAACATGAACGCAAACGAGGTGATCGCCAACCGCGCGATCGAGATTCTCGGCGGCAGGATCGGCTCGAAGTCGCCGGTTCACCCGAACGACCACGTCAACGCCAGCCAGTCCTCCAACGACACCTTCCCGACGGCGATGCACATCGCGACCGTGATGGAGGCGACCGAACGGCTGTGCCCGGCGCTGCGCCACATGATCGAGATACTGGCCGCCAAGGAGGCCGAATTCGCCGACATCGTGAAGATCGGCCGCACCCATACCCAGGACGCCACGCCGCTGACCCTCGGCCAGGAATTTTCCGGTTACCGCGCCGCGCTGGAACTCGGTCTGAGGCGCCTCGGCGACAGCCTCGTCGACGTCCATGCGCTCGCCCAGGGCGGCACCGCCGTCGGCACCGGCCTGAACGCGCCGTCCGGTTTCGCCGAAATATTCGCCGACAATGTCTCGCGCATCACCGGCCAGCCGTTCCGCAGCGCCCGCAACAAGTTCGAGGCGCTGGCGAGCCACGGCGCGCTGGCCAATTTCCACGGCGCGCTGACCGCGCTCGCCGCCGACCTGTTCAAGATCGCCAACGACATCCGCTTTCTCGGCTCCGGCCCGCGCTCCGGTCTCGGCGAACTGATCCTGCCCGAAAACGAGCCCGGCTCGTCGATCATGCCGGGCAAGGTCAACCCGACCCAGGCCGAGGCGCTGACCATGGTCGCCGCCCGCGTCATGGGCAACCAGACGACCGTGACCTTCGCCGCCAGCCAGGGTCATTTCGAACTGAATGTCTTCAAGCCGGTCATCGCCGACGCTGTGCTGCAGTCGGTGCGCCTGCTCGCCGACGCGATGGTCTCGTTTACCGACCGCTGCCTCGCCGGCATAGACGCCGACCGCGAGCGGATCGCCGATCTCGTGCAGCGCTCGCTGATGCTGGTGACCGCGCTGGCGCCGACCATTGGCTACGACAAAGCGGCGGCGATCGCCAAGGCGGCGCATAAGAACGGCACCACGCTGCGCGAGGAGGCGCTCGCCAGCGGCCATATCAGCGCCGAGGATTTCGACCGGTTCGTCCGGCCCGGATCTATGGTTTGATGAACGGAGAATAAGAAATCGTTCGTAATTGGTGAACGGTTTGTCGCCGCTTCACCGGATTGTTGTGCGTTGCCGGATGGCTATTTTCCCGGTCATCAACAACCGAGGTTCACGACAATGTCCAACTCTCTCATCCTTCTCGTCGCGCGCATTCTGCTCGCCTTCATCTTTATCCTGTCCGGCTGGGGCAAGTTCTTCGCGATCGACGGCACCGCCGGCTATATCGCCTCCGTCGGACTGCCGGCCGCGACGCTGCTTGCCTGGGCGGCGGCGATCTTCGAACTGGCCGGAGGCATCGCCATCCTGGTCGGTTTCCGCACCCGCGAGACCGCCTGGGCGCTCGCCGCCTTCTCCGTCTTCACCGGCTTCGCCTTCCATTTCCATCCGGCCGACCAGATGCAGATGATCATGTTCATGAAGAACCTCGCCATGGCCGGCGGCTTCCTCGCCCTGGCCAATGCCGGCGCGGGCGCCCTCTCGCTCGACGCGCGCCGCGGCGCTCTCACGCCGGCCGCCGCCTGAGCGTTGCGCCGGTTCGACCACAGGACGCGGGGCTTCGGCCCCGCGTTTTTTTTTGCCCGAAAGCCAGGCCATGCGGCGTGGGCATGGCTGCCATGCAACATATGCAACCTTTCCGATTTGTAACGGGACCCGATGCACGCGCAGGTGTAGTTTCCGCCCGTATTATCAAAGAGGTAAGTTCCGATGCCGCCCGTCCTGTCGCGCTATGCCACGCCGCTGATCACCGGTCTTTTCGTCGTCTCGCTCATTTCCGGAATTGCGATGTTCTTCCACCTCGGAGAAGCGCAGCTGAAGGAGATGCACGAATGGCTGGGCACTGCGCTCGTCGTTCCGTTCGTCCTGCATCTGTGGCGCAACTGGAAGCCGTTTTCGACCTATTTCAAGCGCCCGGCGATGAAAGTCGCGCTCGCCGCCTCGCTCGTTGCCGCCGCCGCGTTTGTCGTGCCGACCCTGACCGCGACCGGGCCGACGCGCAACGGCCCGCCGGAGATGGCCGCCGCGCGGGCATTGCAGGCCGCGCCGCTGACCGCGGTCGCGCCGGTGTTCGGACATGACGGCGAGGGGCTCGCCGACGTGCTGCGCGCCAAGGGCTATACCGTCGCCTCCGCCGACCAGTCGCTCAACGCGGTCGCCGAGGCGTCCGGCAAGTCGGCCCGCGAAATCCTGACCGCTCTGCCCATGGCTAATTAAGAAGGGATCTCGTCCCGTTTGAATGGCCTCCTGACAGCCATTCATGCCGCCGCGCTGCCGGGATTATCCCGCAGTGCGGCATTCTTGTTTACGGGGTCAGCGCGGCGGCGAAAGCGTCGATCGCCTGTTTGCGCGCCGCGTCGGCTCCGTCGCGCTTCGGCGCGAACAGGCAGGCCTGGGATTGCAGGATCACGCCGTCGTCGAGCACCTTGAGGAAGTTGGCGCGTAGCGTCGATCCCGTCGAGGTGATGTCGACGATGACATCGGCCTGGCCGGCCGCCGGCGCGCCCTCGGTTGCGCCGAGGCTTTCGATAATCCGGTAGAGCTGGATGCCGTGCGTCTGCGAGAAATGGGTCTGCGTCAGCCGCCAGTATTTCGTCGCGATGCGCAGCCGCCGCCCGTGGCGGTGGCGGAAGTCGGCGGCAACGAGGCCGAGATCGGCCATCGTCGCGACGTCGAACCAGGCTTCCGGCACGGCGACGACGACATCGGCATGGCCGAAGCCGAGTTGCGCCAGCCTTGTCACCCGGTTCTCGCTGTCGGGCAGGCCCTCGCGCACCAGGTCCTCGCCGGTGACGCCGAGATCGATGGAGCCGTTGCCGAGTTCGCGCGCGATCTCCGAGGCCGACAGGAACGCCACCTCGACATTCGGATGGTTGGCGACGACCGTGCGGTAGGTGCGCGCGTCCTTCGGCGGCTCGACCGGATAGCCGGCGGCCTCCATGCGCTTCAGCGTTTCTTCCTTCAGGCGGCCCTTGGAGGGGATCGCGATGGTGATCGGGGCGCTCATACCGCACCTCCCGAAAAGGCCGCCACGCGGTCGAGCCAGACGGAAAAGCCGACGCCGGGCACCGCGCTTTTGGCGCCGATCATCGTCAGCAACCGGTCGTAGCGGCCGCCGCCGGCGAGCACCAGCCCGTCCGGCGTCGTGATCTCGTAGACCAGCGCCGTGTAGTAATCGAGCGCGCGCCCGAAGGCCGCGTCATAGCTGACCGTAGACGTATCGACGCCCGCCTTGTCCATCTCGTTCTCGCGCGCGGCGAAACCGGCGATCGCTGCGTCCATGTCGAGGCCGTTGCCGGTAGCAAACGCCTTGAGCGCATCGGCGGCGGCGGCAAGCGGCGCGGTGATGGCGAGGAACGCGCGCAATGTCGCAAGCGCGGTCTCGTCCGGGGCGATCTCTGCGGCGTCGAAACGCGCCAGCAGCCGGTCGGCGATTTCGCCGGCATCGCGCCCGCCGGAATTTTCCAGCCCCGCGATGCGCAGCCGCATGGAGAGCGCGTTGACCAGCGCCGCCCGGTCGCGCGCCTCGGCCGGTTCGCGGATATCGGCCGGCACGTCCGGAGCCGGGACGGGTCTGGCGAGCGCGTCGAGCGCGGCTTCCAGCGTCTGGCGGTCGCCGAAGGCGTGGCTGAGGCGCACCGTCCAGGACTGCGGCAGGCCGAGCCCGGAGACGACCGCTGCGAAGACCGCCTGGTCGCCGAGCATGGTGACGGTTTTTCCTGTCACGCCGAGCGCCTTCAAAAAGGCCAGCGCATCGCCGAGCGAGCGCGCATCGGCGCGCGCGCTGTCGGCGTCGCCGATATCCTCGATGCCCGCCTGCAAAAACTCGTTGCCACCGGCGCGGCGCTGCCGGAACACCGTGCCGACATAGCCGTAGCGGCGGTGGCCGGTCTCGCCCGCGCCGATATGCTGCAGGCAGACGGGAATGGTGAATTCGGGCCTGAGGCACAGCGTCTCGCCGGTCTCGCTCTCCGACAGGAAGATGCGCCGCCGCAATTCCTCGCCGGCGGTGTCGAGAAACGGATCGGCCGGCTGCAGCACCGGCACGTCAAGCCGCTCCGCCCCCAATTGGGAGAGGATCGTCTCGATGTCGGCCCGTGCCGAAAAGGAGCGCAGCGCGTTCATGCCAGTCCCAATTCACGAAGAATCGTTTCAATGCAACCATCGAAGTTCTCCGATAGCTCCCCGGTCGCGATTCTGATCACCCGGTATCCCTGGCTTTGCAGCCATTTGTCGCGGCGCGCGTCCGCCGCCTGCCGTTCCGGCTGAGCGTGAAATTCGCCGTCGACCTCGATCACCAACCTGCGGGACTGGATCGCGAAATCCACGACATAACGGCCGACGGGCGCCTGTCGCCGGACATGCAGACCATAGTATTTCTTGAACTGCCGCAGTTCGGACCACAGCTTCTTTTCGCCTTCAGTGGCGCTGTTTCGAAGCGAACGTGCGCGCCTGACGGCGGCCCGGTCGTTGCCCGTCGGTGACATCGCTACCCCCACCCTGTATCCCTCCCCACAAGGGGGAGGGAGGACGTTGACACTGGCGCTTCCCCCTGCACCGTCGGGCCAAGCACGAGCAGCGATGCTGGTGACCTCCCTCCCCCTTGTGGGGAGGGATGAAGGGTGGGGGTAATCGTAGGGCTCATTGACCGAAATCAGCTACTTTTCGCGCGGTCCTCGGCGTGTTCGGCGAGCATGCGGGTGATTTCGGAAACGATGTCGGCCTCGGCGATTTCGACCTGCGCCGGGCGGCTTTCGCGCCAGGTGACGTTGTCGGCGATCTCGCCGGACAGCCGCTTGCCCTCGATCAGGTCCTTGACCTGGACGACGCCGCGTTCGCGTTCGTCGGAGCCCTGGATGATCGCCAGCGGGCAGCCGCGCCGGTCGGCATATTTCAGCTGGTTGCCGAACTTCTTCCAGTTTCCCTGGTACATCTCGGCGCGGATGCCTGCCTGCCGCAGGTCCTGCACGAATTTCTGGTATTTTCCGAGCGACGCCGTGTCGCCGTCCATGACGGTGACGAGCACCGGCGCGACGACGTCCTCCTGGCCGAGCTTGCCGAGATTTTTCAGCGCCGTCATCAGGCGCGAGACGCCGATGGAAAAGCCGGTCGCCGGCACGTCCTGGCCGGTGAAGCGCTTGACGAGCCCGTCATAGCGCCCGCCGCCGCCGACCGAGCCGAAAACGACGGTTTCGCCCTTTTCGTTGGTGACGGGAAAGAGGAGTTCGGCCTCGTAGACCGGGCCGGTGTAGTATTCGAGGCCGCGGATGACAGAAGGATCGATGTCGATCTGATCTTCCCCGTAGCCTGCCGACCGCACCAACTCGTTAATGGTTTGGAGTTCGCGGGCTCCCTCGGCGGATACTTCGTACTGTTCCAGCCTATCGATCAGATTGCCAATGGTAATTCCGCTTGAAACCGAACTCTTGGAACCGCTGCCTTCTTCTCCCCATCCGAAAGTATTTAGGAGTCGGGTGATCTGCTCATCACTGAGTCCGGCGCCCGGGGTATGATCTCCGCTCTCGTCAACCCGGCCTTTTGGAGAAAGAAGTTGTATAACACCCTGAAGCCCGAGACGGTCACGTTTGTCTAGGGCACGCATAACCGCTAGGCGGCGCCATGCTTCCTCATCGCCACCGAGCCCAGTAGCCAGCATTACGCTGTCCAGCACCTTCCGGTTGTTCACCCGGATCACGTAGTTGCCGTGCGCGATGCCGAGCGCTTCCATCGTGTCGGCCATCATCATGCACATTTCGGCATCCGCCTGGACGCCCGGCGCGCCGACCGTGTCGGCGTCGAACTGCATGAACTGGCGGAAGCGGCCCGGTCCCGGCTTCTCGTTGCGGAACACCCAGCCGGCGCGATAGGTGCGGTAGGGCAGCTGGATCTCGTTGATGTTCTCGGCGACGTGGCGCGCGAGCGGCGCGGTCAGGTCGTAGCGCAGGCTCATCCACTGCTCGTCGTCGTCGGCGACCGAGAACACGCCCTCGTTGGGGCGGTCCTGATCGGGCAGGAACTTGCCGAGGCAGTCGGTATATTCGAAGATCGGCGTCTCGACCGGGTCGAAACCGTAGCGCTCGTACACGGCCTTGATCTTGGCGACCATCTCGTCGGTCGCGCGGATATCGGCCGGCGAACGGTCGACGAAACCACGAGGGAGGCGCGCCTTCAGCTTGTGTTGTTTCTTCTGTTTCTTGTCGGACATGGAAAGGGCCTGCGGACGGGGAGGTGCTGGATCGCGCTTCTCCTACAAGACAGGCACCGATGCCGCAAGCGGAGCGCGCCGCCGCGCCGCTCTGCGTTGTGTCCGTAAGCGACGCGGCGGTGTCGCAGGCCGGTCTCGCTTTGCGGTTTCCTTGCCAGCATTATGCGCCGGACAGGAGAAAATTCGTGACGATGCAGCCCGTTCCGGTCGCGGCCTTGCCGCCGCAACCGACAGACATTCGCGACGGCAGCACCGCGGGCGCGTGGCTGGTGCTCGGCTCGGCGCTGGTGTGGAGCGCCGGCGGCATCCTGGTGCGTCTCGCCGATGTCGAAAGCCCGTGGAACACGATTTTCTGGCGCGCCGGCACCGCGTCGCTGTTCCTGCTCGCCTTCATGCTTGTGCGCGATGGCAGATCGGGCACGCTCGCGCTGTTTCGCGGCATGGGCTGGGCCGGTATCGGTGTCGGCGTCTGTTTCGCGACCGCGTCGACGCTGTTCATCGTCGCGCTGAACCACACCACGGTCGCCAACGTTCTTCTCATGCAGGCCGGCGTGCCGCTTCTGGCGGCGCTGTTGTCGTGGGTTCTTTTCCGCGAAAAGCTGCGGATCTCGACCTGGATCGCGATCGCCGCCGTGATCGCCGGCGTGGCGGTCATGGTGTCGGACTCGCTGACCGGGAAAGTGTCGCCCGTCGGCGACGGGCTGGCGCTCGTCATCGCGCTGGCCTTCGCCGCTGCGACCGTGATCACGCGCCGGTTCTCGCATATCCGCATGACGCCGGCCGTCTGCACCGGTTCGCTGTTCAGCCTGGCGATCGCCGGGATCATGAGCGTCCTGACTGTGGGCGGCGTCGCCGTCGGCTGGCAGTCCGCGCCCTATATCGCCCTGCTCGGGATCTCGATGGGGCTCGGCATGGCGCTGTTCACGCAGGGCGCGCGGCTGATCCCGTCCGCCTTCGCGGCGCTGCTCGGGACGGCGGAGACGATCCTCGGCCCGGTCTGGGTGTGGCTGTTCCTCGGTGAGACGCCGAGCTTCAGGACTGTTGCCGGCGGTTCGATGGTGCTGGCGGCGCTGGCCGGCTATCTCGCCTGGCAGTTGCTTGGCCATCACCGCATCAGGCGCCTGCCGCCGCCGGTCAACTGACCGGCACGAAGACGCCCGGCGAACGCTCAGCGCGGCGGCAGGTCCGGCTCCGTCGGCGGTACGGCCACCGGCGCCGGCCTCGGGACGGGCACGACGGGCCGGTCATACTCGCTCGACAGTTCCTGGATGACTTTCCGCTTTGCGCCCGGCCCGCGCAGGATCGTTGCAGAGGAGGAACGCTGGTGGAGGGGATAGCCGCCGTTTTGCAACGGCACCTGCGGATCTTTCCCTTCAACCGCGATGCCGTTGAACCGGGTCTGGCCGTTATCGACGATCAGGCCGCGCACCTTGTCTTCCGCCGCCGCAGGCGCGCAGACGGCGCATGCGAACAGGCCGGACAGCAGCGCTGCCCGGCAAAGGGTCCGTATCGGGGATCGTGAATTCGCGATGTGTGTCTCGGCCATGACCGTTATGTGGTGCCGGCCGGGACGGCCGGCAACCGGGACGTTTTGCCCTGATCGGCCGGTCGTCCGGCGTGCCGCGGATTTTTGCTTGCCGGCTTGCCTGTCCTGTGTCGTATTGCGCGGGCCTGGTGCCCGCATCGCGGGAGAATCGGGAATCCCGTGCGATCCGGGAACGTGCCCAACGCTGTAAGGGGGACGGAACGCGCAAAAGGACACTTCGGCGTCCGGGCCACTGGCAATGCCGGGAAGGCCGCGCGAACCGGACGAACCCGAGTCAGAAGACCGGCCAGGCGAAACAGACCGCGCCGCGCGGACGGCGGTGCGGCCGTATCGGCGTTGTTGGGGATCAAACGATGCTTGAAGACGAAGACCGTCACCTGGCGGCGACCGCCGCGTTCTGCGAAAACGACCGCCGGGCGGTCTACCGCGCCATCGAGACCAGGCGCGACGTGCGCGACCAGTTCCTGCCCGACGACCTGCCCGAAGACCTGCTGCGGCGATTGCTGGAGGCCGCGCATCGCGCGCCCTCCGTCGGCTTCATGCAGCCCTGGAACTTCATCGTCATCCGGGATCGCGGGCAGCGCGAGCGCGTCTCGCGGCTGTTCCGGTCGGCCAACGAGGAAGCCGCCGAAATGTTCTCCGGCGAGCGCCGGGACACCTACCGGTCGCTGAAGCTCGAGGGCATTCTCAAGGCGCCGGTCAATATCTGCGTCACATGCGACCGCACGCGCGGCGGCGCGGTGGTGCTGGGCCGCACCCACAACCCGCAGATGGACCTTTATTCCACGGTCTGCGCGGTCCAGAACCTGTGGCTCGCCGCGCGGGCCGAAGGGGTCGGCATCGGCTGGGTCAGCATCTACCGCGACAGCGACTTGCGCGACCTGCTGGGCATTCCCGCGCATGTCGAAATCGTCGCCTATCTGTGCGCCGGATTGGTCGACCGGTTATATGGCGAGCCGGAACTCGCCGTCAAAGGCTGGCGTCAGCGGCTGCCGCTCGACGAACTTGTCTTCGCCGAGCGATGGGGCGGCCGGGCGTGAAGCGACGGGGCCTGCCCGTCGCCGTTCGCGCTCAGTACAGATACGGCGACACGCACTGCTTGCGCGGGCCGTGATAGGGCTGGAACGTGTTGTCCCAGCGCCGGTAGCTCCGGTAACGGTGTTCGCACCATCGGTAATGCCGCTCGGTCAGCTGGTAGGTTCGCTGATAGGGCGGCGGGACGATGATGATGAACGCACTCGGCGGGAACCAGTAGCCGCCATAGTAGCGGTAGCCCGGACGCCTGTGGGGATAGCCGGGATAGCCTCTGTAATAAGGTCTCCGGTAACGCCAGTAGATGCCGTCATGGACCGGCGTCACCAGAGGCGCTGGGCGGTCGACGGACAGCGGCGCGGCCGGCAGCGCTTGCCCGGCCTGGGGCAGGGCGACGGCGCCCGAAAGCGACAGCACCGCGGCGGTGAGGAACGTCTTCAGTCTCATCGGTTTTCTCCCGAACAAAATTGTCCCTTCCCTCAAAAATATAGACCAGCGCCATCCGGTTCCATAATCAAGACTTTGCGGCCTGGCGCCGCACCCGGCGATACCGGCACGGCGCAATCCGTGTTAGAAAACGCCATGAGCCGGACCTTTGTCATGCTGTTCGACACCGCCATCGGGCGCTGCGGGATCGCCTGGGGCGATAACGGCATCCTCGCCGTCAGCTTTCCCGAAAGCGACGACGCGAAAACGCTTCAACGCCTGCGCCGCCGCGCGCCGGACGCGCGGGAAATCGCGGACGCCAGCCAGGCGCCCGGCGAGATCGCGCAAGCGGTTGCGGGCATAAGGGCGCTCGCCGAAGGCGAGGACGTGGGTTTCGACGACGCCCGCCTCGATATGCAGGGCGTTTCGCCGTTCGAACGCAGTGTCTATGCGCTGACGTGCAAGATCGCGCCGGGCGAGACGCGCACCTATGGAGACCTGGCACGGGACCTCGGCGACGTCGCCCTGTCGCGCCAGGTCGGTCAGGCGCTCGGAAACAATCCGGTTCCGATCATCGTGCCCTGCCACCGCGTGGTCGGCGCGGGCGGAACCATGACCGGCTTTTCCGCGCCGGGCGGCACCGACACCAAGCGCCGCCTGTTAAAGATCGAGGGCGCGATCGGCCCCGACCTGCTCGACCTCATGGGTGGCTAGGCGATTTGCCCCGGCCGCGACGAAGAGCCTATTTGGGCAGTTCCAGGATCAGCGGCCGTGCCTCCTGACGATACCGGGGGCTCTCCTGCGACCCGATATAGACCTTCACCGAGACGTCCGACCCGTGGTGGCGATAATGATAAGTCGGCGCATATTGCAGCCCGTAATCGCTGACATAGCTGATGCCGCCATAATAGCGCTGGTGCCAGTCGTGGCGATAGCCGACCTTGTGGATCAGCGCGCCGTTACCGGCGAATGCGACCGTGGTCTGGACCGGAATGGCGAGGGCGCAAGTCAGTGCCGCCGCGCTCATTAGCTTTGGAAATCCCATTCAAGCCTCCCTGTGGCCGGGTTCTTCGTTAACGAAGTATAAACCATAAAAGCGGCGCGTTTACAGTGATTTCTCAGCTTTTCCGGTTCCGGCGCCTGTTCAGGTGATAGCTGAGCGCCATGGCGACGCAGTGGGAAAGCGCGGCTGTATCGATCGTGTCCGCGGGCCGGAAAACCAGCGCCCGGTTGCCTTCATAGGCAAAACTGTCCGGGTAGAGCTCGCGAAATTGTTCGACGAGCCCGGTATGGCAGATGAACATCATGGCGACCGATCCGTCCGGCCGGTCCGCCAGCCGCACCGAACTGCCGATGCGCGGTTTTGCCGGCGCGAAACTCGGCTCGCCCCATTTCACGCTTTCCGCGATCGCGCCGACGCCGTCCGCCGCCGCCGCGGTCTCGTGGATCAGCGCGCGTAGGCGCTCGTGCAGGGCCTTTTGGCCGGCGCTCATTTCGGCCGCGTGAAAGCGGCGCGCGCGGCTTCCACCTCCGGGCGGCAATAGCAGCCCTCGATATGGTCGTTGACGAGCCCCATCGCCTGCATGAAGGCATAGACCGTCGTCGGTCCGACGAAGCTCCAGCCGCGTTTCTTCAGGTCCTTCGAGATCGCCGTCGAGGTTCCCGTCTTCGGCATAGCCCTGAGCGTTGCCCAGTCGAGGACGGCGGGGCGTTCGTCGGCCGGCGGTTCATGCGTCCAGAAATAGGCGGCGAGCGAACCGAACTCGTCGCGCAATTCCAGCGCCCGCCTGGCGTTGTTGATGGTCGACACGATCTTGCCGCGGTGGCGGATGATGCCGGCGTCCTGCACGAGGCGTTCGACGTCGTCCCCGGTGAAGCGGGCGACCTTTTCAAAATCGAATCCGGCGAAGCCGGCGCGGAAATTGTCGCGCTTGCGCAGGATCGTCAGCCAGGACAGGCCGGACTGGAAGCCCTCCAGACAGATCTTCTCGAACAGCCTTATGTCGTTGTCGACGGGACGGCCCCATTCGCGGTCGTGATAGGCGAGATAGTCGTCCAGGTTGCCGTGCCACGCGCAACGGACCTTGCCGTCCGGTCCCTCGATCAATCCGTCCACGGCTTCGTCTCCCTCGATCAGGCGTTCACTCTTGATTCACCATCTGTCGCAACCGCCGGGTAACCTTGACAACAGATTGATGCCCGGAATCGACTTTTAGCGATTTGCGATTCATAATTGAGTGGTCTCGATCGGTCATGTTTGCAACCGAACGCTGCTGACAGGGTATGTCAGCAATGCGCCGACGCAAGTGTAGAGAGTATGTCCGATGAAACCAGCACGCCTTCTGGCGGCGCTTGCCGCCGTGTCCCTTCTTGCCTTTCCAGCGGCCGCGCAGGATCGCTACGTTTCCAAGCCCCCGGTCGTTCTCAGCCCCGATCTGGCCGCGCCCTGGGTCCTGCAGCTTCGCCCGACCCGTTCGATCACCGGCAATTCGGTGCGCTCCAACGCGAGGAAGGTGATTTTCCGCACGACGCCGCGCGTCCGCACGCTGCCGCCCGTGCGCACCGCGCCGCCGGTGCGCCAGACGCAGCCCGTTTCCGCGCAGCGTCCGGCCAACCCCGCTCCGCGGACGATGGACCCGGTCTTCCTGCCGCAGACGGTGGCCTATGACGGCCCGGAGGCGCCCGGCACGATCATCATCGATACCAACGAACGCTTCCTCTATCTCGTGCAAGCGAACGGCACCGCCAAGCGCTACGGCGTCGGCGTCGGCAAGCCGGGCTTCGAATGGGCCGGCACGCACAAGGTTACCCGCAAGGCCGAATGGCCGGGCTGGACGCCGCCGTCGGAAATGATCGAGCGCGAGAAGGCCAAGGGCCGTATCCTGCCGATCCACATGGAGGGCGGCCCGAACAATCCGCTCGGCGCGCGCGCTCTCTATCTCGGCTCGACGCTGTATCGCATCCACGGCACCAACGCGCCCTGGACGATCGGCCGCGCGGTCTCCTCGGGCTGCATCCGCATGCGCAACGAGGACGTCATGGACCTCTACGGACGCGTCGGCGTCGGCACGAAAGTGGTCGTGAAATAGGCTGACTTTCCGCCAGGGACGTCAGGCGCGTCAGTGCCCGCCGCCGAAGGCGCCCGTCTTCACCGAATAGTCGACGGCGATGCCGTAATCCGGGTCGTCGTCGGAATCCACCATCAGCTGGCCGGCGCGGTTCAAGAGCCGGTGGCAGTCATGCGACAGGTGCCGCAGCACCAGCGTCTTGCCCTGCGCCTCGTATTTCGCGGCGATGTCCTCGATTGCCTGCAGCGCCGACTGGTCGACGACGCGGCTGTTCATGAAATCGACGATCACCGTCTGCGGGTCGTCCGCGGGGTTGAACAATTCCGCGAAACCGTCCGTCGAGCCGAAGAACAGCGGTCCCTCGATCTGCAGGACGCGCGCGCCCTCCGGCGTCACATGCGCGCGCGCGTGGATGCGGGTCGCGTTGTTCCAGGCATAGGCCAGCGCCGACACGATGACGCCGACGACAACCGCGACGGCTAGGTCGCTGAACACGGTCACGACCGTCACCAGCACGATCACCATTGCGTCGGTCAGCGGGATGCGGCGCATGATCTTCAGCGTCTGCCAGGCGAAAGTTCCGATCACCACCATGAACATGACGCCGACCAGCGCGGCGAGCGGGATTTGCTCGATCAGCGAGGACGCAAAGAGGATGAAGGCGAGCAGGAACAAAGCCGCCGAGATACCCGAAAGGCGCGTGCGCCCGCCGGATTTCACATTGATCATCGACTGGCCGATCATCGCGCAGCCGCCCATGCCGCCGAAGAAGCCGGTGACGACATTGGCCGCGCCCTGCGCCATGCATTCACGCGACGCCCCGCCGCGCTCGCCGGTGATCTCGCCGACGAGGTTCAGCGTAAGCAGGCTTTCGATCAGGCCGATGGCGGCGAGGATCAGCGCATAGGGAACGATGATTTCCAGCGTTTCCATCGTCAGCGGTATCATCGGCAGATGGAATGACGGCAGGCCGCCCTCGATCGAGGCGAGGTCGCCGACCCGCGGCACGTCGATGCCGAAGCCGATGACGAGCGCCGCGACAACCGCGATTCCTGCCAGCGGCGCCGGAATGGCGCCGGTGATTCTCGGCATCACCCAGATGATCGCCATGGTGACGACGACGAGGCCGAGCATCATGATCAGCGGCGATCCGGTCATCCACACCGTCGCGCCGTCGGCGCCGGCATGCTTGAACTGCGACAGCTGGGCAAGGAAGATGACGATCGCCAGCCCGTTGACGAAGCCGAGCATGACGGGATGCGGGACGAGACGCATGAATTTGCCGAGCCGGAAGATGCCGGCGAGAATCTGGAAAACGCCCATCAGCACCACGGTCGCGAAGAGATATTCGACACCGTGCTGGGCAACCAGCGCGACCATGACCACGGCGAGCGCGCCGGTGGCGCCGGAAATCATGCCGGGGCGTCCGCCGAAGACCGAGGTGATCAGCCCGACCATGAAGGCCGCATAGAGGCCGACAAGCGGATGCACACCCGCGACGAAGGCGAAAGCGACGGCTTCCGGCACCAGCGCCAGCGCCACGGTCAGGCCTGACAGAAGCTCCGTCTTGAGCGTCAGCGGGTTGAACGGGGAAAGGTTGCCGTCGCGGCCTGTGAAAGGCAGGCGGCCGGCAAGCGCAGCGAGGGTCGCGCGTGGCATCAATAATCGGTCCATGTTTGAGGTAGGCCTCTTTGAACCGATTTATTGCTGCAATGCAATACGAAAGGCCGCATGGGAGCCATGTAATGTGGCCGCGCCGTGCGCCGCGCTGGACAAGCGCGGCGCGGCCACGCAAAATCCGCAGCGGGAGGAATGGCGCGAATGATCAGACTGGCGCTCTTGATCCTGCTCGCGATGACCGGGCAGGTCTGGTCCGCCGAAGACACGGGCCCGGACAGCACATTGCGCACCGTCGGCGTGCTGGCGCATCGTGGCGACCAGGCCGCCCTGGCGCGCTGGCAGCCGACCTTCGACGCGATCGAGGCCGCGGTGCCCGGCGTCGAACTGAAGGTCGTTCCGCTGTCGCTGGACGGGGTGCGCTCGGCGCTGTCGCGCGGCGAGATCGATTATCTCTTCACCAATCCCGGACACCTCTTCCGGCTCAGCGAAGGCAACCGCCTGTCGCCGATGGTCGCGCTCAGGACGGATCGCGCCGGCGGCCCGCAAACGGGCAACCGGTTCGGCGCCGTCATCTTCGTGCGTGCCGACAACCGCGAGGTCACGACGCTGGCGGACCTGAAGGGCAGGCGGCTCGCCGCCGTCGCCCCCGACGCCTTCGGCGGATTCGAGATTGCGGCCGCGACGCTGCTCAGGAGCGGCATCAATCCGTGGCGCGACCTGGAGCCTGTCGCGTTCCTGGGATTTCCGCAGAACGGCATCATCGACGCGGTGATGAACGGCGAGGCCGACGCCGGCACCGTGCGCACCGGCATGCTCGAAGCCGCGGTTATGGCCGGCAAGGTGGAAGCGCACGAGCTTCGCATCCTGAACGCGCTGCGCGTACCCGGCTTCGAACTCGCGCTTTCGACCGAACTCGTGCCGGAATGGATATTGGCCTCCACCGCCGCGGTGCCAGAGCCGGAACGCCGGCAGATGGCGATCGCGCTCCTCGCGCTCGATGCCGATCACCCGGCCGCGCGGGCCGCGCGCTATGGCGGCTGGACGACGGTTCCCTCCGACGCGGGCGTGCGCAAGCTCCTCGAAACGGTCGATCAGGCGCGGCCCGACAACGGCACCCGGTCCTCGGCTGTGTCCGGTTTCGCCGCTGTCATCGCCGGCGCCGTGCCGATCGCGATCGCCATGCTGATCTACTGGCGCGCCCGGCAATCCGGCATGGGCCGGCCCGTTGCGCAGGACAGGGAAGCGGCCGACGAGGGCGCGGATGTCCGTCTGACACCGCGCGAACGCGAAATCCTCCAGCTCGTCGGCGCCGGAAAGACGACGAAGGAGATCGCCCGCGACCTCGGCATCAGCCCGAAGACGGTGGAATTCCACCGCAGTCATTTGATGCGAAAATACGAGGCGCACAACATGGCCGAACTGGTCCGCAAGGCCGGCGGCACGCTGGCGGCGTAACGCGCAAACGGTCCGGTCGCTGCTTATCCAAGGGTATACCCTAGGCCTTCCAGATGGTCAGCCCAGCTAGTCTTCCGCGCCTTGGCCGGTGAAGGTTTCGGCGATGCCGCGTTGGAGGACGCGGCGCTGACCAGAGGAGGATACTCATGAAACTGTTCGCGAAATTCGTTGCCGTCATCGCGTCGGTGGCGCTGTTTGCCGGTGCGTTCACAAGCACGTCCGCGGCAAACGAGCGCTACGGCAAGCAGAAGGTCGTCTATCATATCAATTACAATGGCGGCGAGGACGACAAGGCCTATCGCGGCGCGCTGCGCAATATCCAGAACCACATCAACGCGGTCGGCAAGGACAACATGGAGATCAAGGTCGTCCTGCACGGCAATGGCGTCGGGCTGCTCAAGGACGCGAAAACCAACCAGAAGCTTCAGATGGACGTGACCAGCCTGAAGACGCAGAATGTCTCGTTCAACGTCTGCAACAACACGCTCAAGGGGCGCAAGATCGATTATCAGAACGATCTCTTCGAGGTGTTCGAGGACGACATCGTGCCCTCTGGCGTGGCGGAACTCAGCCGCCTGCAGATGATGGGATACACCTATATCAAGCCCTGATCCGGACCCTTCGACGAGGGATTGCGGCCGGTGCTTTCACCGGCCGTTTTTCTTTGCGGAGGTCAAAGCCGCCGGCCGGTCGCCGTGTCGAACAGGTGCAGCCGCTGGCGGTCGAACACGATCGGTAGCAAATCGGAGAGCGGTTCGCCGGACGGCGTCGACAGCGCCAGTCTGGCGTCGCCGACATGGCCGTGGACGAGGCGGCCCGCGCCCAGTTCCTCGACATAGTCGATCGCAAGCTCCAGATGGGCCGTTGCGCCATGGTCCGCCGGTTTCATGTCCTCGGCGCGCACGCCGAGCGTGACAGGCCCGTCCGGCACCGTCATCGCTCCGTCCATGACGACCGTCTGGTCGCCGATGACGAGATTGCCGCTCTCGCCGCGCGCCGTGATCAGGTTCATCGCCGGCGATCCGATGAAGCTCGCGACGAAGGCCGATTGCGGCTGGCGGTAGACGTCGAGCGGCGTGCCGATCTGTTCGATGCGCCCGCCATTCAGGACGACGATCCGGTCGGCCATGGTCATCGCCTCGAGCTGGTCGTGGGTGACGTAGATCGAGGTCGTGCCGAGACGCTTCTGCAACTGCTTGATCTCGCCGCGCATGTCGACGCGCAGCTTGGCGTCGAGATTGGACAGCGGTTCGTCGAACAGGAAGGCCGCCGGCTCGCGCACGATCGCGCGGCCCATGGCGACGCGCTGGCGCTGGCCGCCGGACAATTGCCGCGGCCGCCGTTCCAGATAGTCCTGCAGCCGAAGGATGGCGGCGGCCTCGGCGACGCGCTTTTCGATGTCGGCCCTGTTCATGCCGCGGTTCTTCAGCCCGTAGGCCATGTTGTTGCGCACGGTCATGTGCGGGTAGAGCGCGTAGTTCTGGAACACCATCGCGATGTCGCGGTCGGCCGGATCGACATGGTTGATGACGCGTCCGCCGATGCCGATCTCGCCCTCGGTGATGGTCTCCAGCCCGGCCACCATGCGCAACAGCGTGGACTTGCCGCAGCCCGACGGGCCGACAAGCACGATGAATTCGCTGTCGGCGATGTCGATCGAAACCGAATCGACGGCGCGTACGCCGGCCTGGTAGTCCTTGCTGACGCGGTCGATGGTCACATGTGCCATGTTTGGGTTCTCACTTGTCGCTTTCGGTCAGGCCCTTGATGAACCAGCTCTGGAAGATCACGACGACGAGCACCGGCGGCAGCATGGCCAGGATCGCCATCGCGAAGGCCTCGTTGTAGTCGGGGATCTGGCTGCCGATCCAAACGAGCAGGATCTGCTTGATGCCGCGCACCAGCGTGTAGAAGCTCTCGTCATTGGTCATCAGCATGGGCCAGAGATACTGGTTCCAGCCATAGACGAACATGATGATGAAGATCGCCGCGATCATGGTGCGCGACAGCGGGATCAGGATATCGATGAAGAACTTGAACGGCCCGGCGCCGTCGATGCGCGCCGCCTCCAGCAGCTCGTCGGGGACCGACTTGAAGAACTGCCGGAAGAAGAATGTGCCGGTCGCCGAAGCGAGCAGCGGGACGATCAGGCCGGTATAGGTGTTGACCAGCCCGAGCTTGGTCATGACCTCGTAGGACGGCAGGATCCGCACCTCGAGGGGCAGCAGCAGGGTGGTGAAGATCATCCAGAAGAACACGACGCCCAGACGGAAGCGGAAATAGACGATCGCATAGGCGGCGAGCATCGAAAGGACGATCTTGCCGGCGGCGAAGCCGATGCCGAGAATGAACGAGTTCATCACCATGCGCGCGCCCGTCACCTTGCCGGTGAAACCACCCTGCCGCGTCAGGACTTCGCGGTAGGTCTCGTCGAAATGCCCGCCCCAGGTGAGCATCAGTCCGTCGCGGTGTATTTCGGCGGCCGCGTGCGTCGAGGTCATGAAGGCGACGACGACCGGCGCGATCATCAGGAAGACGCCGGCAAGCAGGATGACGTGGTCGAAAAATTTTGTCCTGTGCATCGTCGCATCCCTCAATTGTAGTGAACGCGCCGCTCGATGAAGCGGAACTGGAAGACGGTGAGGACGAAGACGACGATCATCAGGATGACGGACTGGGCCGAGGACCCGCCGATGTCGTTGCCGCGAAAGCCGTCCATGTAGACCTTGTAGACAAGGGTGATCGGGTTGTTGGCCGCCTTGTCCTTCACGATCACGTCGATGATGCCGAACGTGTCGAACAGCGAGTAGGTCATGTTGATGACGAGCAGGAAGAACGCAGTCGGCGCCAGAAGCGGCAGCATCACCGTCCGGAAACGCCGCGCGGGCGACCGGCAATCGATCGCCGCCGCCTCGCGGATGGATACGGGGACGCCCTGCAGGCCCGACAGGAAGAAAATGAAATTATAGGGGATCTGTTTCCAGACCGAGACGACGATCATCGCGAAGGCGGTGTCGTAATAGTTGATGCCGACCTTCATGTCCCAGCCGGCCCAGGCCGCCAGTTTGACGAAGGGGCCGATATGCTGGTCGAAGAACATCATGCCGATCAGGCCGGCGACCGGAGGCGCGATGGCGTAGACGCAGATGAGCAGCGTTTTGTAGCTGCTCGATCCGCGGATGACGCCGTCGGCCTTGGCGGCCAGAAGCAGCCCGATGGAAAGCGAGAGGAACGTCACCACGATCGTGAAGACCGCGGTGAACCAGGCGATCTTGAGATATTCGCCCGAACCGAGCGCGTCGGTGTAATTGCTCAACCCGACGAAGGTCGAGCCGAAGCCGAAGGGGTCTTCCAGATAGAATGACGACTGGATGGCCTGGACCGAGGGCCAGTAGAAGAAGATGAACACCACCGTCATCTGCGGCAGCAGGAACAGATAGGGCAGGACGGGGGAGGAGAACTGGGTGCGTTTCATCAAGGGTTCCTGGCAAGGCAAATCCGGGGGCGGGAAGCCCCCGGATCGAAATTGTCGCGCAAGACGCCCTTAGCCGGAGGTCTTCGCGAAACGCGCCAGAAGCGCGTTGCCTTCGGTCTCGATGGTTTTCATCGCGTCTTCGACGGAGGTCTCGCCGGAGAAGATGCGGTTGTACTCGCGTTCCATGACTTCGCGGATCTGCGGGTAGAAGCCCATCCGGTAGCCCTTGGCCCATTCGCCGCCCGGCAGCGAAAGCTGCTGGATGCCGACTTCGGCGACCGGCTGCTCGTCGTAGTAGCCGTCCTTCTTGGCGAGCTCATAGGCGGCCTTGGTGATCGGAACGTAGCCGGTGCTCTTGTGCCAGAAATACTGGATTTCCGCCGATGTCAGGAACTCGAAGAAGTCGGCCGTGCACTTGTTTTCGGCATCCGACCTGCCCGACATGGCGAACAGGGCGGCGCCGCCGATGAAGCTGTGCGTGCCGGCACCCTTGATCTCGTTCCAGTAGGGCAGGAAGGTTGCCGAGAAAGGCATCTGCGCGGTCTTCTGCAGGCCGCCGAACGAACCGGACGAACCGATCCACATCGCCACCTTGTTTTCCTCGAAGGGCTTCTGGTTGTCGGACCATCCGGCGCCGAAATAGCCGAAATAGCCCTCGTCGTACCATTCCTTGAGCTTCTTATACATCATGACATGCTCGGGATTGGTCACGAGGATCTTCGTGCCCTCGACGCTGTCATAGCCGTTGTTGTTGGTCGCGAACTGGATGTTGTTGCGCGAGAAGAAGTTTTCGGTGAACTCCCAGGTCAGCTGCGACTGGACGAGCGGGATGTAGCCGGCTTCCTTGAGCTTCGGCGCGACGGCTTCGAACTCTTCCCAGGTTTTCGGCGGCTGAACGCCGGTTTTCTCGAACGCGCCGGTGTTGGTGTACATGATCGGCGCCGAGGAGTTGAACGGCATGCCAACGAACTTGCCGGTGGAATCGGCATAGAAGTAGCGGACGCCGTCGATGAAGTCGTCGCGGTTGAACGTGTAGCCGGCCTGGGTGATCAGGTCCTCGGCCGCAATGGCTGCGCCCTTCGCGTTGATGATCGTGGCGGCGCCGGCGTCGAACACCTGCAGGATGTTCGGCTGTTCGCCGGAGCGGAACGCCGCGATGCCCGCGGCCAATGCTTCCTCGTAGGTGCCCTTGGAGACCGGGGTCAGGGCGCAGGCGTCCTGCGATGCGTTGAACTTCTTGGCGATCTCGTTGATGACTTCGCCATTGCGGCCGCTCATGCCGTGCCACCAGGTGATGTCGGTCGCGGCGAAAGCGTTTGCGGAGGTGGAAAGCAGCAGAGAGGCTGCGAGGATGTTGCGGATCATAGGAATTCCCTCGTGGTGAGACCCCGGAATCGGAATCTTGACTGACGCCCCGCGACGGGACGTTGGGAAGCGCCTAGGAGAGTCCGGTGTAGCTTTCTTGACCGTTTGGTGAAAATACGGTGACAGGCGGAGGATTGCTGGGGATGAAGTTCCGGCAGGGCATGCAAGCGCGTTGCGCTTAGCGCCGCTGCGCCTCGGTGAAGCGCCGGAAGGCCGCGAGTGTCTCCTCGCTGACATGGTGTTCGATGCCCTCGGCGTCGCGCTGCGCCGTCTCCGGCGGAACGCCGATCGCGACGAGGAACTGCTCCACGATTTCATGCCGTTCGCGCGAGGCCTGGGCGAGCTCCCGGCCGCTATCCGTCAGGAAGACGCCGCGATAGGCCTTGCGCTGGACGAGACCCTCCTCGACCAGCTTGCGCAGCATGCGCGCAACCGTCGGCTGGGCGACGCCGAGCCGCGCCGCGATATCGACCTGGCGCGCCTCGCCGCCTTCGCGAATCAGGTCGTCGATAAGCTCGACATAATCCTCGGCCAGTTCGCTGCGCCGGGCCTCGCGCGCCTGCTGGAACGCTTCGGTGCGCAGGGCCGGGTCATTGGAAAGGTCCGGCTCTTGCGGCCTGATGGCGACATTTTTTTTCACGTGGCCTCCCTTGTTTGCAGTGCAAACTTAGCATATGGAAATAAATATAGCATATGCTATATTGATCTTGAATCCTGAACCTTGGATGGAACGAAGTGGCTGACATTGCAATGAAGGAAGGCCTGACGGGGCGGACCGAATTCGCGATCCGCGAAGTGATGGCGGGCCGGCGCAGCGGAGTCCGCGCAATATTGCCTTTCTTCGGTCCGGCGGTAATCGCGTCGATCGCCTATATGGACCCGGGCAATTTCGCCACCAACATCCAGGCCGGGGCGAAATACGGCTATACGCTGCTTTGGGTGGTGCTTCTGGCCAATCTGATCGCGATGCTGTTCCAGTCGATGTCGGCCAAGCTCGGGATCGTGACCGGACGCAACCTTGCCGAGATGTGCCGCGAGACCTATCCGCGCCCGCTGGTCTGGGTGATGTGGGCCGTTAGCGAACTCGCCGCCATGGCGACCGATCTCGCCGAATTTCTCGGCGGCGCCATCGGCCTGTCGCTGCTCGCCGGCATTCCGCTGCTCGAGGGCATGGCGATCACCGCGATCGTGACCTACGGCATTCTCCTGTTCGAGGGCCGCGGCTTCCGCTTCATGGAAATGGTCATCGGCTCCATGGTTGCCATTATAGGTCTTTGTTATCTGGTCGAACTGTTTCTGGCGCCCGTCGACTGGGGCAGCACGGCCGTCGGATTGGTGACGCCGAGCCTGCCCGACCAGGGCGCTCTGCTGATCGCCGTCGGCATCGTCGGCGCGACGGTGATGCCGCATGCGGTGTTCCTGCATTCCGGCCTGACCCAGTACCGCACCGTCGCGAAAGACGACCGCGAACGCAGCCTGCTGGTGCGGTTCTCGAACCGCGAGGTCGTCATCGCGCTGGCGGTCGCCGGCATGGTCAACATGGCGATGGTGATCATGGCCGCCGCGGCCTTTCACCTCGGCCACTCGGAAGTCGCCGAAATCGAGACCGCCTACCACACGCTGGCGCCGCTGCTTGGCGCGGCTTCGGCCTCGGTCTTTCTCGTCTCGCTGATCGCGTCGGGTGTCTCCAGTTCCGTCGTAGGCACCATGGCCGGCCAGATGATCATGCAGGGCTTCGTCAATTTCCGCATTCCGATCTGGTTGCGCCGCGCCGTGACCATGGTGCCCGCCTTCATCGTGGTGGCGATGAACACCAACGCCACCGAAACGCTGGTGATGAGCCAGGTCGTGCTCTCGATCGCCCTGCCGATCCCGATGATCGCGCTGCTCCACTTCACCTCGAGCCGCCGCGTCATGGGCGAATTCGTCAACAGTCGGAAAATCGTCGCCGTCTCCGTGGCGAGCACGGCGATCGTGCTGGGCCTCAACTTCGTGCTGCTGGCCGGCGTGTTCGGGCTGACGATACCGGGCTTCTGAGGGCCCGGATCGCCGGCCGCGCCGTCACGGCGCGTGCCTGAACACGCCGAAACGGTTGCCGGTTGTCGACCGGGCGCGCATGAGAACCGCGATTGCCGTAGCAATCGCCAGCAGCTCGGCCGTCGGCCCCGCCATCCAGATCCCGGTTTCGCCGAAGGCGAAGGGAAGCAGGAGGGTCAGCGGCAGGGCGTAGGCATAGGTTCGCGTCAGGCTCAGGACCGCCGCGCGTCCCGCTTCGCCGATGGCCTGGAAATAGGCCGAGAGGACCGCGAGCGGGCCGGCGGCGAACAGCATCACGGTGATGATCGGCAGGATCCGGGCGACCTCGGCGGCTGTCGCCGCGTCCTCGACGAAGAGAAAGCCGATCCGGTGCCGTGCCGCGAACAGGATCGCCTGGGCGGCGCCGTTGTAGACGAGGCCGATCGTTATCGCCAGCCGCAGGCTCGCGTCGGAGCGATGCCAAAGCGATGCCCCGAAATTGTTGCCCGTGATCGTCTGCATGGCCATGTTCAGGCCGAGCAGCGGCAGATAGACGAAGGTCAGGATGCGCGTGATGATGCCGTAGGCGGCAACCGTCACCGCATAGTGATCGCCGCCCCACCGGTGGATCGCCGCGATGATCGCGCCCGAGCCGAGCGAAATGCCGAGAAAGGTGAGGCTTTGCGGCGCGCCGAGCGCCAGGAATTTGGGCCAGCGCCGTACGAGACCGCGGCCTGGCATGCGGCGCAGATGCAGCGGCGTGTCGGCGGCAAGCCGGAAGGCGACGACCGCCAGAAGCGCGGACCCCTGCGCGAAGACCGTTCCCCAGGCCGAGCCGGCAACGCCCCAGTCGAGGACCGCGATCAGCACATAGTTGAAGCCGATATTCGCCAGCGACGTCGATAGCGCGATCAGGGCCATCAGCCCCATCCGTCCTTCGCAGCGCAGCGCGTCGGAATTGACCGACAGGAAGAACATCACCGGCGAGCAGAAAATCAGGACGGAGATGTAGTCGTATCCCATCAAGGACAGATCGTCCGAGCCGGCGGCAAGGCCGATCATCGCCTTGCCGCCGACGAAGAAGCCGGTGACCAGGATCATGCAGACCACCAGCGACAGCCCGTGCGCGCCGACAAAGGCCTCGCGCGCCTTCTCGTGCTCCGCAGCGCCGAGCAGGCGGGCCAGCAGGCTTGCCATGCCGCCCGCGACCAGCGTCGCCAGCGCCACGAGCAGCATGTAGACCGGGAACATCAGCGTGACGGCGGTCAGCGCGTCGGGACCGACATAGGTACCGAGGAAAAAGGCGTCGATGACGGTCAGGAGACCGTTCATGGCCATAATGAAGATGATCGGCGCGGCCGTGCGGGCGTAGAGCCCGGGCAGCGGCTGCGTCAGGAAATTGTTGCGTGGATCGCCAACAGGTCGGGTCATCCCAGGTCTCCCATGCGCATCGGATGTCTTGAATGGGGCCCGCTTTGCCATCGGTCCGATGCTTGGGTCGGATCGGGATTTCCAGGGAGGCTTCACCAGAGCTTGCGCTAGCGGGCGGCCGGTGCCTCTGACCGAGCGCTGCACATATGGATTTGCGGGGGTCCTGTCAATCGGTGCGGCGCAGCGCGATGCGCAATAAAAAAGGCCGGGCACAAAGCCCGGCCTTTCGCAAGCGTGGCGAGTAAGCGCGTGGCTTACATCATGCCGCCCATTCCGCCCATGCCGCCCATGTCGGGCATGCCGCCGCCGGCGGATTCCTTCTTCGGAATTTCGGCGATCATGGCTTCGGTGGTGATCAGCAGGCCGGCAATCGACGCTGCGTCCTGCAGGGCGGTGCGCACGACCTTGACCGGGTCGACGATGCCCATCTTGATCATGTCGCCATATTCGCCGGTCTGGGCGTTGAAGCCGTAGGTGTTCGACTTCTGGTCCATGATCTTGCCGACGACGATGGAGGCTTCCTCGCCCGAGTTCGTCGCGATCTGACGGGCCGGAGCCTGCAGTGCGCGGCGCACGATGTTGATGCCGGCTTCCTGGTCCGGATTGGCGCCCTTGACGGTGAGAGCCTTGGAAGCGAGCAGCAGGGCCGTGCCGCCGCCCGGAACGATGCCTTCTTCGACGGCAGCGCGGGTTGCGTTGAGCGCGTCGTCGACGCGGTCCTTCTTCTCTTTCACTTCGACTTCGGTCGCACCGCCGACGCGGATGACGGCAACGCCGCCAGCGAGCTTGGCAAGACGTTCCTGCAGCTTCTCGCGGTCGTAATCGGACGAGGTTTCCTCGATCTGGGCCTTGATCTGCGAGACGCGGCCTTCGATGTCGGACTTCTCACCGGCGCCGTCGACGATGGTGGTCTCTTCCTTGGTGATCGAAACCTTCTTGGCGGTGCCGAGCATGTCGAGGGTGACATTTTCGAGCTTGATGCCGATGTCTTCGGAGATCACCTGGCCGCCGGTCAGGATGGCGATGTCTTCGAGCATGGCCTTGCGGCGGTCGCCGAAGCCCGGAGCCTTGACGGCAGCGATCTTGAGGCCGCCGCGCAGCTTGTTGACCACGAGGGTGGCCAGTGCTTCGCCTTCGACGTCTTCGGCGATGATCAGCAGCGGACGCGAGGACTGTACCACGGCTTCGAGAACCGGGAGCATCGCCTGCAGGTTCGAGAGTTTCTTCTCGTGCAGCAGGATGTACGGATCTTCGAGATCGGCGATCATCTTTTCCGGGTTGGTCACGAAGTAGGGCGACAGGTAGCCACGGTCGAACTGCATGCCTTCGACGACTTCCAGCTCGGTTTCCGCGGTCTTGGCTTCCTCGACGGTGATGACACCCTCGTTGCCGACCTTTTGCATCGCTTCCGCGATCATTGCGCCGATTTCGGATTCGCCGTTGGCCGAGATGGTGCCGACCTGGGCGACTTCTTCCGAGGTCTTGATCTTGGTGGCCTTCTTCTGAAGGTCGCCGACAACTTCCGCAACGGCGAGATCGATGCCGCGCTTCAGGTCCATCGGGTTCATGCCGGCGGCAACGGCCTTGTGGCCTTCCTGCACGATCGACTGTGCCAGGACGGTTGCCGTCGTGGTGCCGTCACCGGCGATGTCGTTGGTCTTCGAGGCGACCTCGCGCAGCATCTGCGCGCCCATGTTCTCGAACTTGTCTTCCAGTTCGATTTCCTTGGCGACCGAGACGCCGTCCTTGGTGATGCGCGGCGCGCCGAACGACTTGTCGATGACGACGTTGCGGCCTTTCGGGCCGAGCGTGACCTTGACGGCATCCGCAAGGATGTTCACGCCGTTCAGCATGCGCTCCCGCGCGGTGCGGCCGAATTTGACTTCTTTGGCTGACATTATTCAAACTCCCGGGCGTATCGCCCATTGCCAATAATCAGAATGAGGGTGAGGGGGACGTGGGCTTAGCCAACGATTCCCATGATGTCGGATTCCTTCATGATGAGGAGATCCTGGCCATTCAGCTTGACTTCTGTGCCGGACCATTTACCGAACAGAACGCGGTCACCGGCCTTGACGTCGAGCGGCTGGACCTTGCCGTTTTCGTCACGGGCGCCGGGGCCCACGGAAACGACTTCGCCTTCGGACGGCTTTTCCTTGGCGGTATCGGGGATGATGATGCCGCCTGCGGTTTTTTCCTCGGATTCGACGCGACGAACGACAACGCGATCGTGCAGCGGACGGAAATTCATCTCTGCCATTGATTTTGAACCTTTGAAACGTTGGCTTTGGTTGGATTAGCACTCACTCCTCATGAGTGCTAGCGCGCCGGAGATAGTGATGCCTGCGGCACGAGTCAAGGACACCCGGTCAACCTTTTGCGCGCCCGGGCCTGTTGCCCGTATCGATGGTAAACGGCCGCGGCGGCTGGCGGCCCGTCAGGACGGGTTCGCCTCGCCAACGGTGTAGGTGACCGCGCTGTAGAAGGTTTTCGGAAGAATGATGCCGCCCAGCGTCAGCCGGGTCGCCGTGGTGACGACGACTTTCAGGGCGCCGTCGGCGCTGCGTGAAAAGACCGGCATGGTGGATGACTGGCCGTGCGGCAGGTCCAGGCTGGAGGCATAGAGCTCGCGGGCGCGGCCGGTGTCGATCCGGCCATCGGGATGGAAGGACGCGCTGACGGCCGTTTCGAGTGCCGATGCGGCGGCGTTGCGCGCATGGGCGATACGCTCGTAATCCAGGGAAAGCCCGGCACCCATGATGATAGGCACCGATAGCAAGGTCGCGGCGAAACAGAATTCGCCGCACCTTTTTCCCGAAGAGGAAGGGCGCATCGCCATCATGGCATCCTGTCTGACA
Organism: Oricola nitratireducens; assembly: GCF_014904745.1. Taxonomy (GTDB): domain Bacteria; phylum Pseudomonadota; class Alphaproteobacteria; order Rhizobiales; family Rhizobiaceae; genus Oricola; species Oricola nitratireducens. Next base: position 48,136 of record NZ_JACZCS010000031.1, on the reverse strand, counting down.
TTCCAACACCGATGGTTGGCCGTGACAGGTTAACGCCCAATCCTTATCCGCCGAGTAAGCCGGCGCGAAGAATTTTAATCATGCAAGATCTTGTAGTCCGGCCGCCGGGAGAGGCCCGGCGGCGGTGCCGGGCCCTACTTGACGATGCGCAATTTCGACAGTTCCGCGCCGATGGCGCCGAATGCGTTCTCCAGCGTCGCCTTGCCGGGCGCGTGATAGTATTTGCCCGGATCCGATGCGCAATCCTGGAACAGTTGCTGGGTGCTCGAACTCGGGCTCGATCCGAAGGTGACCGTGAAGATGAGGATGCCCTGGTTCTTGGCCGTCGTGCACAACGACAACAGCCGGTCGTCGACAATGCCCTTCGCGGTGTTCTTGTTGGTTGTACCGAAAATCGCGTCGGCCTGACTTTCGCCGAGCCGGCCATAGGCCGTGTAGTCGGAATAGCCGGGATGCGGAGAATTCGGACCGGCATTGCTCGGCAGGTCGTAGAAGAGGTTGTCGCCGTCGGTCATCATCACGATCGCCTTGCGCCAGCGCGGGCTGTCCCAAAGCGTGGCCCCGGTCTTCGGATCGATTTCCGTGCTCTGGTCGAAGGGAATGCCGGGCGACAGCGTGCGGATGCCCCAGGCCATGCCGATGTCGCCGAGCGTGCCGCCGCGGTTCCACGCCGACAGGGCGCTGACCGCCGCGGTGACGTCGTCGTAGGAATTGGTCAGCGGCAGGATCGGCGTCGGGCAGCCGATATTCGGTCCGGTGATCCCGTTGGAATTGTAGAGTCCGCCCGGATAGATCGTTGTCGGATCGGACAGTGTATAGTTGTTGTCGACCGACGGCTCCCAGAAGAAGGGCTTCCATTTTTCGACATCGGGTCCGGTGTCGGCGATGGAATTGGCGCCGCTGCGCTCCATCACGCAACCTTTCCAGGCGTCCTTCTGGGTCGGGTCCAGCGGGCCGTAGCTGTGCGTGCCGACGATGCTCGCGGCCTCGGCGCCGGGATTGACGGTCGCCGCATAGGGAACGATCGCGACGCGCAGGTCTTCCGGCGTGCTCTCGCCGTCGAAGATCGCGTCGACGAGGATATCGGATGCACCGCGCAGCGATTCGATCTTCGACGGGCTGTCGCTCCACATCGAACCGGTATTGTCGAGCACGAGACTGACGAGCAGGCCGCCGCCGGCGCGTTTCACCTGGGTCGATGCGGCCACCTGGACCTCGCTGACCTGCAGGATCGACATGAACAGCGTCTTCATCGTCGCCGTGCCGTTCACGGTGATGATGTCGCCGGAGACGCTGGTCGAAACGGAGGTCAGGCTGGCGTCGGCGAGCGAGAAGTTCTTGGCGACGAACTTGTCGGCGAGCGCGTCAAGCGTCGCCTGGTCCTGATAGACGGTGGCGACGGCCAGCGCCGACGCGTCGACCGCCGATTGCAGATGATAGCGCGTCAGGAGGAACCGCGATCCGTCGATGGAAAAGCCGACCGCGGCGAGGAGCGGAACCAGAAGAATTGCGAAACTGACCGCCGTTGCGCCGCGGCGGTCGCCGCCAAGCGCTTTCAGGCGGGCGAGCAAACGCGGCAGGTGTCGCCGCAGGATCGCTTTCGTTTCTTGTTCGTCTCTTGTCATCATGGCGGCGCCTCCCGGGTCGCTCTCGTCACGCCGGCGGGATGTAATCCCAGTTCGGGTCGTATTCGGAAACTGCCCCGTCCATGGCGATCGCGCGGGTTTCGCGCGGACGGAAATAGGCAACGGATGAAAGGGTGCGGGCCGTCGAGGCCCATACATAGTTGAACGGGCTCGTATAGTGCAGGTGCGCCTCGAACCGGAGCACCGTGTCGGTTGGAAGGCCCATGCCCGCGACGTCGCTGACGTCCGGTGTCACGGCCGTGGCGCCCGCCGCACGCGTCCACAGAAGCACCGGCGTGCCGTCGGCCTTGAAGCCGATGCTGGAGACCTGGATGTCGACGGTCCGGCTGGCGTCGAAGCCCTTGATCATCTGGTCAGCGGTGTTGAGGATCGACGTGATCGAAGCCGTCGTCAGGGTCGGCTCGCGCGCGAGGATGTCGCCGGACTGGTGCACGTAGCGCAGGAACTGATCCTCGGTCGCATGATCGACATAGACTTCGGCGAGCCCGAAAGCGAGAAGCATCATGACCGGCAGCAGCAGGACGAATTCCATCGCGGCCACGCCGCGCCGGTTGCGCGCAAAGCGCCGGATCAAGACCCGGAGGAACGATAAATGCCAGCGATGCGCAACGACAGTCTGCATGGCGGCTCCTAGAATGGCTCGTTCTTGAAAATGGAGAACCCGACCATGATGACCGGCGCGCCGTTCGGTTGCAGAATGTCCCTCAGGAAAGGCGTGACGAACTCGAACGTCGCCGAGGCGCGCATCGCCGTGATCTGGGCCGAGCCGCCCGGCTGGAAAACGAAATTGGTCGGCTTGCCCGTGGAATCGAAGGTCGCCGTCGGAAAGACGACATCGGCGACGGTCGCGAAATTGCGGACATCGAGATAGACCTGCGAGCAATCGAAGACGATTTTTGCCGCGTCGCAGACATTGGCGTCGAAATCGGCCTTGGGGGTCGCGCTCTTCTGGATCTCGCCGGTCTGGACATGGCGGCCGGCCTGAGACAGCACGAATTTAAGATGGCTCTGCTTGTAATAGTAGACGGATGTCTCGACGGTCGAGAAAACGAGAAACAGCAGGACCGGCGCGATCATGCCGAATTCGAGGGCCGTGGTCGCGGATGTGCTGTCCCAGAAGCCGCCGATCGCGCGGCGGACAAGCTGGACGGCGTTTGCACCGCCCAAAAGGCGTTTGTGGTGCATGAATTCCATCGGCCACGGCATCCGTTAGAGTCCGTGGTTTTATCAGCCGTTGCTTTTTGTCGGGTTCACGCCGAGGCGGGCATTCTTGCTCGCGTCTTCACGCGTTGTTAACGAACGCGTCGCGCTGTTACCGGGCGCAAGCTGAATCCGACGGCTTCCAATTGCGCCGGAAACACTCTAATCGGTCGCCGACCGCCCGGCCGGAATCCGGCTGGCGCAACGCAACTCTGGCGCCGTCATTGGCGCAAACCGGGAACAGGCAATTGGGCGTTCGGCAAATCGCATCCCTGGCGGAAATCACCGGCGGCTACGACGCCATTTTCTGTGACGTCTGGGGCGTCCTGCACAACGGCGTGCGCTCATGGACGGCGGCATGGAAAGCGCTTGCCGCCGAACGCGAGGCGGGCAGGGCGGTCGTGCTGATCACCAACGCGCCGCGCCCGAAGGGACCGGTCGCCGAACAACTGGCGAGCCTCGGCGTGCCGGCGGAAGCCTTCGACGACATCGTCACTTCGGGCGACGTGACCCGCGCGCTGATCAGCCAGAATGCCCGCATGGTCTTCCATATCGGCCCGGATCGCGACACGTCGCTCTATGACGGTCTCGATGTCGAACTGGTCGAGGAACGCGAGGCGTCGGTGGTTGTCTGTACCGGGCTCTTTGACGACGATAACGAGACGCCCGCCGATTACCGCGAGATGCTGCAGCGGCTGCGCGCGCGCGACCTGCCCTTCATCTGCGCCAATCCGGACATCGTCGTCGAGCGCGGCGACCGGCTCATTTATTGCGCCGGCGCGCTGGCGAAGGATTTCGGCATGCTCGGCGGCCGCACGCTGATCGCCGGCAAGCCGCACGCGCCGATCTATCACGATGCGATGGCACGCGCCGCCGCGGCGCTCGGGCGCGATCTCGACCGGTCGCGCGTGCTCGCCATCGGCGACGGGCTGACGACGGATGTGAAGGGAGCGATGGATTACGGTCTCGACTTTCTCTTCGTCTCCGATGGCATCCATGCGCGCGAATACGGAACGCCGGGCAATCCGGATTACGAGAAAATGGCCGCCCATCTCGACGGCTTCGGCGCCCGTCCCGTCGCCACTATGACGAAACTCGCCTGAACGGGGCAATGCTGTGATGTTCCGGTTCAAATCCCTGCAGGACCTTCCAGACGCCTTGCGCGGCTCCGTCGTCGCGATCGGCAATTTCGACGGCGTGCACCGCGGCCACCAGTCGGTGCTGGAAACGGCGCTCGGGTTTGCGCGTGACCACGATTGCCCGGCGCTGGTGCTCACCTTCGAACCGCATCCGCGCCAGTTGTTCCAGCCGGACGTGCCGCTGTTCCGCATCACGCCGGCGCATATGAAGGCCGACATCCTGCGCGCGCTCGGCTTCGACGGCGTCATCGAAATCCCGTTCACCCGCGAATTCGCCAGCCACACCGCGGACGAATTCGTCGACCGCGTCCTCGTCGGCGGCCTCGCGGCGCGCCAGGTCGTCACCGGGTTCGACTTCCATTTCGGCAAGAACCGCCAGGGCGGCCCGGCCTTCCTGATGGAAGCGGGCGAAACACGCGGTTTCCATGTGACCCTGGTCGACGCCTTCCGGGACGGCGAGGCCGAGGTGGTCTCGTCCAGCCGCGTGCGCGACAGGCTCCATGCCGGCGATCTCGCCGGCGCCAACGAACTGCTCGGCTATCGTTACCGCGTCGAGGCGGACATTGTGCGCGGCAAGCAGCTTGGCCGCACGCTCGGCTATCCGACCGCCAACATGGCCCTGCCCGAAAACGCCGCGCTGCGGCACGGTATATATGCGGTGCGGTTTTTCCGCCCCGACGGCGCGTCTTATGACGGCGTCGCTTCTTTCGGCCGCCGCCCGACGGTAGACGAGAACGGCGTCGCGCTGCTCGAGACCTATGTCTTCGGCCTCGACCAGGAAATCTACGGCGAGACCTGCACGGTCGCGGTCTGCGCCTTTCTGCGCGGCGAGGAGAAGTTCGACTCGCTGGAGGCGCTTACCGTCCAGATGAAGAAGGACGAGGCCGAGGCCCGCGCGATCCTTTCCGCGCTGGAGCCACTTGGCCACCTCGACCGCAAGCTGACTTTCTAGCCGGCTCTTGCCGCTGCCGGCTCTTCGTTTTCCTCCTCATCGCCCCAGGAAAAGAGCATTTCCAGAATCGGCCCGAGGCGTCTGCCGCGCGCAGTGAGCGAATATTCCGTCCTTGGCGGGATGGTCGCGAAGGCACGGCGATGCAGGATGCCGTCCTCCTCCAGTTCGCGCAGCTGCTGGGTCAGCGTCTTGTGGCTGATCGAGGGGATGGCGCGCTGCAGTTCCCCGAAGCGCATGGTTTTCAGGCTCAGGAAGTAGAGAATGGCGGGCTTCCACTTGCCGCTCATGGAATTCAGCGCCCGCACGGCAGGGCAATTGAGCGGCTCAATCGTGTGCCACGTGTCGAGATCCATGGTTACCTCCAGGTGCGTTTCGAACATAAAAGTGCATACTTTTCAATAATTTAAAGATCGGATATGGATCCTGCGTCCCGCATGAAACAGGAAGGCAGGCCATCATGCAAGCGCAGGTAGTCCGGGTTCCGATCGCCCCGATGCACATGATCAACGCCTATCTCGTCATCGGCGACGGCGGGGTGGTGATCGTCGATGCGGGACTGCCGGGATCGGCGCCGCGTTTCGAACAGGCGCTCGCCCGTCACGGCAAGCGCTTCGCCGACGTCCGGCTGATCGTCGTCACGCATGCCCATGTCGATCACGCAGGGGCGGCGGCGCGCCTGCGCGAACTGACCGGCGCCGCGATCCTGGCACATCGCGCCGACCGGCCCTTCTATACCCAGGCGGAGCCGGTCCGTTATTGCCCGACCGGGCCGTTCGGGCGGCTGTTCAAGGCGTCCGGCGTCGCCAATGCCGCCTATGACGGCTTCGAGGCGGATATCGAACTGACCGGCGACGATCATTTTCCGCTGCATCGCTTCGGGGTCGCCGGTACGGTGCGCTACACGCCCGGACACACGAGCGGGTCGCTTTCGGTGCATCTGGAAAGCAGGGACATGCTGGTGAGCGATCTCGTTTCTTCCGGCATTCTCCTTGGCGGCATCATCCGGCTCGGCAGCCCGAAGCGCCCGCCTTTCGAGGACGATCCGCGACTGGTCGCCCGGCAGCTCGATGCGCTGATCGCGGCCGGCGGCGAGCGGTTCCATGTCGGCCATGGCGCGACTCTGACCACGGACCGGATCCGACGCCATATCCGGATGCTTGAGCGCCTGCCGCATCGGTCCGCGAGCAAATAGGGGCCGGTTCGTCCGGCCTGCGGCGACATTATCCCTTTTCACGCAGGCACTGCGTTGCTAAATACCGCGCCATGACCACGGCCCTGATCGCCATATTCCGAATTATTGGCCCGGCCTGCCGCTGAAAAAGCGCCGCAGGGCCGGGAAAACGCGCATTTTTTCGCGCACCCCATCCGATTTTCCGTTATTGACCGCTCAACCTTTCCGCTGAGCCCTAAACGAATGCAGACGAATGACCGATTCCGCTGAAAATTCCGCGCTGGACTATTCCACTACGCTCTATTTGCCGCAAACCGATTTCCCGATGCGCGCCGGGCTTCCCAAGAAGGAACCCGAGATCGTCGCCCGCTGGCTCGACCTCGGCCTCTACAAGAAGCTGCGCGAAGACGCCAAGGACCGTCCGCGCTACGTGCTGCATGACGGCCCGCCCTACGCCAACGGCAACATCCATATCGGCCACGCGCTCAACAAGATCCTCAAGGACGTCATCACCCGCTCCTTCCAGATGCGCGGTTACGACTCCAACTACGTGCCCGGCTGGGACTGCCACGGCCTGCCGATCGAGTGGAAGATCGAGGAACAGTACCGCGCCAAGGGCAAGAACAAGGACGAGGTGCCGGTCAACGAGTTCCGCAAGGAATGCCGCGACTTTGCCGCCCACTGGATCAAGGTCCAGACGGAGGAGTTCCAGCGTCTCGGCATCGAAGGCGATTTCGAAACGCCTTACACGACGATGGATTTCCATTCGGAAGCCCGCATCGCCGGCGAACTGCTGAAATTCGCCATGTCCGGCCAGCTCTACCGCGGCTCCAAGCCGGTGATGTGGTCGGTCGTCGAGCGCACCGCGCTGGCCGAGGCCGAGGTCGAGTACCAGGACTACGAGTCCGACACGATCTGGGTGAAATTCCCGGTTGTGAATGGGCCCGACGACCTGAAGGGTAACTTCGTCGTCATCTGGACGACCACGCCCTGGACGATCCCCGGCAACCGCGCCATCGCCTATTCCGGCCGCATCGCTTACGGCGTTTACGAGGTCACGGCGGCCGAGAACGATTTCGGCCCGCAGCCGGGCGAGAAGCTGGTCTTCGCCGACGCGCTGGCCGAAGAGTGCTTCGCCAAGGCCAAGCTCGAATACAGGCGTCTGCGCGACGTGAAGGCCGACGAACTCGCAACCGTCATCTGCGCCCATCCTCTGGAAGGTCTGGCCGACGGCTATCAGTTCGCCGTCCCTCTGATCAATGGCGAGCATGTGACCGACGACGCGGGTACCGGCTTCGTCCACACCGCACCCGGTCACGGCCGCGAGGACTTCGACGCCTGGATGGATTTCACCGGCGACCTGATGCGGCAGGCCGTTTTGTCAGGCTCCGGCAAGACGCAGCACTTCTCTTTCGATTCCGCGCGCGAGTGTTTCGTTACTGCCGGCAAGGATTTCCATACGACGATCCCGTTCACGGTCGACGATGCCGGTTTCTTCACCGGGGACGCGCCGGGTTTCGGCCCGGATCGCGACGGCGGGCCTGCGCGCGTGATCGACGACAAGGGCAAGAAGGGCAACGCCAATCAAACCGTCATCACCGCTCTGATCGAGGCGGACAGGCTGTTCGCGCGGGGCCGGTTGAAGCACACCTATCCGCATTCGTGGCGATCGAAGAAACCGGTCATCTTTCGCAACACGCCGCAATGGTTTGTCCATATGGACATGGATCTCGGCGACGGCACGACGCTACGAAGCCGCGCGCTCAACGCCATCGACGACACCCGCTTCGTGCCGAAGGCCGGCCAGAACCGCCTGCGCGCCATGATCGAGGATCGCCCGGACTGGGTGCTTTCCCGTCAGCGCGCCTGGGGCGTGCCGATCTGCGTATTCGCCGACGAGGACGGCAATGTGCTGAAAGACGAGGCGGTCAACAAGCGCATCCTGGAAGCCTTCGAGGCGGAAGGCGCGGACGCCTGGTTCGCCGAGGGCGCCAAGGAGCGCTTCCTCGGCAACGATCACGATCCGGCCAAGTGGATCCAGGTGACCGACATTCTCGATGTCTGGTTTGATTCCGGTTCGACCCACGCCTTCACGCTGGAGGATCGCCCGGACCTGAAATGGCCGGCCGACGTCTATCTGGAAGGCTCGGACCAGCATCGCGGCTGGTTCCATTCCTCGCTGCTCGAAAGCTGCGGCACCCGCGGCCGCGCCCCCTACGACACCGTCATCACCCACGGCTTCACCATGGCCGAGGACGGCAGGAAGATGTCGAAGTCACTCGGCAACCAGGTCTTCCCTCAGGACGTGATGGCGAAGTCCGGCGCCGACATCCTGCGCCTGTGGGTGATGAACACCGACTACTGGGAAGACCAGCGCCTCGGCCAGACAATCATCCAGACCAACATCGACGCCTATCGCAAGATGCGCAACACGGTCCGCTGGATGCTTGGCAGCCTTGCCCACGATAAGGGCGAGAGCGTCGATTATGCCGACATGCCGGAACTCGAAAGGCTGATGCTGCACCGTCTGTGGGAGCTCGATGCCGTCGTCAACAAGGGTTACGACGATTTCGACTTCAAGCGCATTTCGCGCCACCTGCTCGATTTCATGGTGCTGGAACTGTCGGCCTTCTACTTCGACATCCGCAAGGACACGCTCTATTGCGACGCGCCGTCGAGCACGCGCCGCAAGGCCGCGCTGCAGGTCGTCCATCATATCTTCGACCGGGTGGTGACCTGGCTCGCGCCGATGCTGCCCTTCACGATGGAGGAAGCCTGGCTCGACCGCCATCCCGACGCGGTTTCGGTGCATCTGGAACAGTTCCGCAAGTGCCCGGACGAGTGGCGCGACGACGAACTGGCGGCGAAATGGAAGAAGGTGCGCACCGTGCGCCGCGTCGTCACCGGCGCGCTGGAGATCGAGCGCAGGGAAAAGCGAATCGGCTCCTCGCTCGAGGCGGCTCCCTTCGTCCACGTCACCGATGACGCGTTGCGCGAGGCGATCGAGGATCTCGACATGGCCGAGATCTGCATCACCTCGGGTGTTTCCGTCTCCTCGACGCCGGCACCCGGCGGCGCCTTCACCCTGCCCGACGTCAACGGCGTGGCGGTGGTTCCGGCGCTGGCGAAGGGCCGTAAATGCGCGCGGTCGTGGCGGGTCACCGAGGATGTCGGGTCCGATCCCGAATTTCCGGACGTTTCGGCCCGTGACGCTGCGGCTTTACACGAGTTGCGCAAGCTCGGACGCATCTGATGCCGGTGCGGCAATGCGTGCGGCCGATTGGCCCGCGCATTGCCGATCGCACGATTTTTCGCTAGAGCATCATCAATTCGCCGGATTTACCGGTCAGCGCCAAGGCATATCGGGCACAACGCCTTTGACGACAGGAATGGCAGAACCGTCATGAAGCAAGCATACCGCCTTACCCGGATCGCAGCCCTCGGCGCGCTCGGGGCCAGCGTGCTGACCCTTACCGGATGCATGGGGCCGACCTACGGCACCGACAAGCCCGCGATGACACAGTTTTTCGACGATCTTGGCGGCACGATGCGGCTCGGCAAGAGGAAGAAGGCAGCCATCGACTACAAGCCGCGGCCAGGCCTTGTGCAGCCAGCCGACACGGCGAACCTGCCCGAACCGCAGAAGAACATCGCCGAAGCATCGGGAGATTGGCCGGAATCGCCGGAACAGCGTCTCGCCCGCATCCGCAAGGACGCCGACGAGGGCAAATACGTCTCCGGTCTGGCCAGGACAGACAATTCCCAGAGGAGCAACAACAAGCAGGAGGTGGACAAGCCGTTGCAGAGCAATGTCCGCCCGGTCGCCGCGCCCGGACAGCGCATCTACCTGACCGATCCGCCGGCCGAATACCGCAAGCCCGCGGAAACCGCGCCCTACGGTGATCTCGGCGAGAAGGAATCGGTCAAGGAGCGCGCCCGCAAGAAGGCGAATGCCGAGCCGAAAACCGGCTGGCGCAAGCTGGTTCCCTGGCTCTGATCGGCAGCTACAGACCGCGTTTTTCCTGAAAGAAGGATTTCAGCAGGCTCGACGCCTCGCTTTCGCCGATCCCCGCATAGATGTCGGGGACATGGTGGCAGGTGAGGCTCGAGAAGAACTTCACGCCCGAAACCACCGCGCCGCCTTTCGGATCGTCGGCGGCGTAGTAGAGCCGGCGGATGCGCGCAAACGAAATCGCCGCCGCGCACATCGTGCAGGGTTCGAGCGTCACATAGAGATCGCAGCCCTCGAGCCGCTCCTGTTCCAGGTTGCCGCAGGCTTCGCGTATCGCCAAAAGCTCCGCATGAGCGGTCGGATCGTTGAACTCGCGGGTGCGGTTGCCGGCGGACGCCACGACCAGGTTGCCGCGCACGATGACGGCGCCGATCGGCACCTCGTCGCGCTCGCCGGCCAGGCGGGCCTCGCGGATCGCGAGGTCCATGAAGCTCGGCGGTGCGGCGCTCGGGTGTTCGGACAAAGTTTCTCTCGCAAGACCGGCCCCTGCCTGATAGGGAGCCGTTGAAAAAGGCAAACAGCAAATGGCGAATGAAGACAAGCCCCGCGGGCGGCCCGGCAAGCCGGCAGCCGGCGGCAGGGATCGCGCAAAGGGCGCACGGCAGCAGGGCCCCGGCGGCAAGGACGGCGGTGGATTGCGCTCGCGCGGGTTCAAGGACACACCCGGCGGCGGCAAGCCGGGCGGCAAATCGCGCGGCTTCAGGGATCGGCCGGAGGGCGGCGCGGGCGGCGACAAGCCGCGGCCATTCAGGGACAGATCATCCGGTCCTGGCGGCGACCGCCCGTTCCGGGACCGGCCCGGCGGCGACAGGCGCACCCCGAGAGAGAGGCCTGAACGTGACGGGCCCGAGCGCACGGTGCCACGCGAACAGCAGGCCGCAGCCGTGGAAACGGATACGGCTGCCCGGGCCGAACCCGAACGCATCGCCAAATATCTAGCCCGCGCCGGCGTCGCATCGCGCCGCGACGCGGAGCGCATGATCGAGATGGGGCGGGTGACGCTGAACGGCGCGAAGCTGGAATCGCCGGCCATCAACGTCACGCCGAGCGACGTCATCCTCGTCGACGGTCAGCCGATCCCCGAGATCGAACGCACGCGGCTGTGGCTCTACCACAAGCCGGCGGGCCTCGTGACGACCAATCGCGACCCGGAAGGCCGTCCGACCGTCTTCGAGAAACTGCCGAAGGATCTGCCGCGCGTATTGTCCGTCGGCCGCCTCGACATCAATACCGAAGGCCTTCTGCTGCTGACTAATGACGGCGGGCTGGCCCGCATGCTGGAACTGCCGCAGACCGGCTGGCTGCGCCGCTACCGCGTCCGCGCCCACGGCAAGGTCGAACAGAAACGTCTCGATGAACTGAAGAACGGCATCGTCGTCGACGGCGTCTTCTATGGCGCGGTCGAAGCCGAGATCGAGCGGGAGCAGGGCGCCAATATCTGGCTGACAGTCGGTCTGCGCGAAGGCAAGAACCGCGAGGTCAAGAACATCCTCGGCGCGCTCGGACTCGACGTGAACCGGCTGATCCGCATTTCCTTCGGTCCGTTCCAGCTCGGCGAACTGCCGGAAGGCGCCGTCCTCGAGATCAAGGGCAAGACATTGCGCGACCAGCTCGGCGATCGGCTGATCGAAGAGGCGGGCGCGAATTTCGACGCTCCGGTTCGCAAAGCCTTCTCCAACAAGCCTGTTCGGGCGGAGGAGGGCGAGACCCGCCTGGTGCAGGTGAAGAAAAGCGGCGACTGGGTATCGGCCTCGCCGGTCCGGCAGGAAACCGGCAAGGGCGGTGAGCGCAAGCGTTTCGATCGCGACGACGCGCTGTCGCGCCTCGACACCAGGAAACCCGAACGTGGCGACAGCAAACCGGGCAAGCGCGCCGGCCCGTCCGCGGGCGGCGATACCGACAAGCAGCGTCATGGACGGTCTTCCAATGTCTGGATGGCGCCCGGCGCGCGTCCGCAGGGCAAGAAGCCGAAGCCGCGGCCCGAGGGCGGCAAACCCGGCCAAAAGCGCGGCCCGCGGCCCGGTGGGCCGAAACGGAAGGGCTAAACGGTGCGCGTCGTCGGCGGAGTGTTTCGCGGGCGCACGCTCGCCTCGCCGAAGCCCGGCGCCGCCGGCATCCGCCCGACGACGGACCGCACCCGCGAAAGCCTGTTCAACATACTCGCCCACAACTGGCCCGAGAAGCTCGATCGCGCGCGCGTGCTCGATCTTTTCGCCGGAACGGGCGCTGTCGGCATCGAGGCGCTGTCGCGCGGCGCCGCCATGGCGCTGTTCATCGAGCAGTCGACGGAAGGCCGCGGCCTTATCCGCGCCAATATCGAGGCGTTCGGATTGCAGGGGCGCACCAAGCTGTTCCGGCGCGATGCGGCCCGCATGGGTGACGTCGGCACGATGGAGCCGTTCGATTTCGTTTTCGCCGATCCGCCTTACGGCAAGGGGCTCGGCGAGCGGGCGCTTGCCGCGCTGCGTGACGGCGGATGGCTGAAACCGGACGCGCTGGTCGTGGTCGAGGAGGCCGCGACGGCGGGTTTTTCACCGCTTGCCGGCTTCAGGCTTGCCGACTCGCGCGAATTCGGCGACACCCGTATGTATTTCATGATTGGCGGTTGCGATGACCGAACTGGTTAGGAAGGACGAGGAAAAGCAGCCGGCCGTCTCCGGCGGCCCGACGGTTGCGGTGGCCTTCGGCGGCGGCGGCGCACGCGGTCTCTCGCATATCCACGTCATCCGCGCTCTCGACGAAATGGGCATCCGGCCGGTGGCGATCAGCGGCGCGTCGATCGGCGCGATCATGGGCGCCGCGATGGCGAGCGGCATGTCGGGCAACGAGATCAAGGACTACGTGCTTGGCATGCTCGGCAACCGCGCCGACATCGTCGCGCGCCTGTTTCGCCGTCCCGCCTCCGTCGCCGCAGTGGTCGATCGCGGTTTCCGCATCGGCCAGTTCGACGTGCAGCGCATCGTCCAGAATTTCATGCCCGACACGATCCCGCATGATTTTTCCGAACTCGGCATTCCGCTTCACGTCATCGCGACGGATTTCTACGGCCATCACGAGACGGTCTTTTCCGAGGGGGAATTGTGGTCGGCACTCGCAGCATCAGCGGCGATACCGGCGCTGTTCAGGCCGGTGAGACGCGACGGCCGCATCTTCATCGATGGCGGGATATTCAATCCCGTGCCCTACAATCATATCCTCGACAAGGCCGACATCGTGCTCGGCATCGACGTTGTCGGCACGCCGCGCGGCGATCCGCGCCGTATCCCGAAACCGATCGACAGCCTCTACGGCACGTCGCAATTGATGATGCGCTCGATCCTGAAGCTGAAATTGCAGCTGCAGCCGCCGGACGTGTTCATCCAGCCGCCGGTCTCCAATTTCCGGGTGATGGATTTCCTCAAGGCCAAGCAGATCATCGCGATGACGGAACCGGTCTACGACGAGGTCAGGCGCAAGCTCGATCAGGCTATCGAAGCGCGGTTGAAGGCGCCTGTTTCGGGCTAACCCAGCGTTGCCGCCTTGCCGGTCGAAAACGGCGAATTGGCCGTCGGCGGCGGTCCGGGCGTCCGGTCGTGACCGGGCCTGTCGCGCTGCTCGATGGTGCCGATGACGCGGAAGCACAGGAAAACCGCGGCGATCCCGAATACCACAGCGCCCAATGCCCAGCCCGCGATGACGCCGGTCGCACCATAATATTGTGCGCCGAGCCACACGAAGGGGATGACGCCAAGCGTCGAGCGGCCCCAGTTGAGCAGGGTCGAATAGAGCGCGAAGCCGAGATTGTTGAAGGCGGCATTGGCGACGAAGAGTGCGCCGTTGAACAAAAAGCTGCCGGCCGCGAAGAGGCAGAAGAACACCACCAGCGCATGCGCTTCGCCCGTCGCCCGGAAGATGCCCGCGATCTCGTGCGAGAACATTGCAAGCAAGCCCCATACGACCAGCACGTAGAGCGTCGTGAAGATCAGCGCGTCGCGCATCGTGTCGGACAGCCGCGGATAGAGCCGCGCGCCGTAATTCTGGCCGAGGATCGGCCCGACGGCGCCGGACAGCGAGAAGATCACCCCGAAGGCGACCGGAATGACCCGGCCGATGATCGCCCAGCCGGCGACCGCGCCGTCGCCAAAGGAGGCGATCTGCGCGGTGACATAGGCATTGCCGACCGGCGTGGCGAGCTGGGTCATGACTGCCGGGCCGGCGATGCCGAGGAACGGGCGCAGCTTCGTCCGGAACGCGGCGAGGTCAGGGAGGCTGATCAGCCCGTGTACCACTGATGCGCCGTAGAGGCCGACGCCGAGCAGGGCGAGCCGCGAAAACAGGGTCGACAGCGCCGCTCCGGTGATCCCGAGATCGAGGCCGAAGATCAGGATCGGGTCCATCACCGCCGCCACCATGCCGCCGGCCAGCGTCACATACATGGCGCGCTTGGCGTCGCCGATGCCACGCAGGATACCCGACGCGCCCATGCCGATCGCCATGATCGGCGTCGAAGGGAAGACGATGCGCAGGAAGCCGTCGGCAAGCGCATGCGTCTCGCCCTGCGCGCCGAGCATCGACAGCAATTCGGGAATGAAGATCCAGGCGAGCGCCGAGATCGCCGTCATGGTGATACCGAGATAGACCAGCGACGCGCCGCCGGATTTCGCCGCTTCGTCACGGTCCCCGGCGCCGAGCGCCCGCGAAACCAGCGCACCGGTCGCGATGGTGCAGCCGATCGCGATCGAGACGGTGAAGAACATCAACGTGCCGGCATAGCCGATCGCGGCGGCGAGCTCGGCCTGACCGAGCAGCGAGATGTAGAACAGGTTCAGCGCGTCGACCGCGAAGACCGAGATCAGGCCGACCGAGCCGGTCAGCGTCATGGTGACGACATGGCCCATGGTCGAGCCGGTCGTGAACTTGGCCTTGTTGCCCGCCGCCGGTCCCGCCATCGAAAGACCCTAGCTTGCGAAGACGGCGTCGAGCGAGGCGAAGCCCTTGAATTCGAGCGCGTTGCCGGACGGATCGCGAATGAAAAGGGTGGCCTGTTCGCCGGGATCGCCGGCAAAGCGGATCATCGGCCGGTGCAGCCAGTCGATGCCCTCGGCCGCTTCCAGCCGCGCCGCCAGCTTCTTCCAGTCGTCCATGGGCAGCACGACGCCGAAATGCGGGATCGGCACATCCTTGCCGTCGACGGCGCCGCTCGATCCGGCGCTGCCGCCGGTGCGCAGATGCGCCGACATCTGGTGGCCGAACAGGCTGAAATCGGTCCAGGTCCCGGACGACCGTCCGGGCTTGCATCCGAGCACGTCGCAGTAGAACCGCCGCGTCGTCTCCAGGTCGTCGACCGGAAAGGCAAGGTGAAACGGCGTCAGGGTCATTGTGTTTCCTCTTCGAACGCCGGTTCGGCGGTGTTGGCGCCGTCTCCGGTGACATAGACCTTCGCTTCGCGGCGCGGCTTGACCAGCGGTTCCGGCGTGACCGGGCGGGTATGAAGCATGTCGCCTCCGGCGTGGATGCCTTCGGCCTGCTGTATCAGCAGCCGCGCGGCGTCGCGTTTTTCGACGTCCTCGGCGATTGCCTGCGTCAGGTCCTCCGGTGTCCCGAGTTCCGCCAGCGTCCGCTTGCCGAATTCGAGACCCGACTTGAAGGTCTCGCGCATTTCATAGTCGACGCCGCGCGCCCTCAGTTCGAGCGTGTGGGTACGGTCGTACGAGCGCACGAAGAGTTTGGCGTCGGGATATTCCGATTGGACGAGATCGACGATCTTGTCGGTGATCTCCTTTTTCTGGGTGCAGACGGCGACGATCTTTGCACGCTTGATGCCGGCGGCCTCGAGCACGTCCTTGCGCGTGCCGTCGCCGAAATAGATCCGGAAGCCGAATTTCTGCGCCGAGCGTACCCGGTCGGCCGAATGGTCGATGATGGTCACGTCCGAACCGCCGGAAAGCAGGATCTGCGAGGCGATCTGGCCGAAGCGCGAGAAGCCGACCATCAGCACGTCGGCGCCGGCGTCCTTGAAGTCCTCGTCCATCTCCTCGGGTTTTTCGTCGCGCACGACGAAGCGCCCGAGCATGACGCTGAGCGGCGTCAGCGCCATCGACAGCGTGACGACGGAGACGAGCTGCGACGCGGTCTCCAGCGGGAAGATGCCCATGGCGACGGCAGTCGAAAACAGGACGAATCCGAATTCGCCGCCCTGCGGCAGGATCAGCGCGGTGCGCACGCTGACGTCGTGCTCGGTGCCGAACAGGCGGCACAGCACGTAGACGATCGCCGCCTTGACGCCCATCAGAACCGGAACGGCGAGCAGGATTGCCAGCCAGTTGTCGAGGATGACATCGATTTGCAGCGACATGCCGATGGCCATGAAGAACAGGCCGAGCAGCAGTCCGCGGAACGGCTCGATGTCGGCTTCCAGTTCGTGCCGGTAGGACGATTCCGCCAGCATCACGCCGGCGATGAAGGCGCCCATCGCCATCGACAGGCCGGCGACATGCATCATAAGCGCGGACCCGATGACGACCAGCAGCGCGGCGGCGATCATCGCCTCGCGCGCGCCGGTGTTGCCGATGATCTGGAACAGCGGGTTGAGCAGGAAACGCCCGGCAAAGAGCAGTGCCGCCACGGCGGCGACGGCGACGAGGAAGTCGCGCAGGTGATTGCCGCCGTCATCGGCGACCGCCGGCGCGAGAAACGGCAACAGCGCCAGCAGCGGCACGATGGCGAGATCCTGGAACAGCAGGATGGCGAAAGACTTGCGGCCGTGCCGGCGGTTGATCTCGCCGCGTTCCTCCAGCACTTGCAGCGCGAAGGCCGTCGAGGACAGAGACAGGCCGAAGCCGATCGCCACTGCCGCCCTGAACTCGAAACCGGCGAGAGTGTTGGCGAGCGCCGTCAGCACGGCCCCGGTGATGATGACCTGGGCGAGCCCGAGACCGAATATGTCGCTGCGCAATGTCCACAGCCGCGACGGTTTCAGTTCCAGTCCGATGATGAACAGAAGGAAGACGACGCCCAGTTCCGCGAACGACAGGATTTCCTCGCCCTCGGTGATCATCCGGCCGATCGGGCCGATCACGATACCGGCGGCGAGATAGCCGAGAACGGTGCCGAGGCCGATGCGCTTGAACAGCGGCGCAGCGATGACCGCGCCGCCCAGCAGCATCACCGCTTCCGTGTAAAGACCGGGTGCGCCGCCGCCCGCCATGCACGTTCTCCCTTGCCGTCAGTCTTAACTGGTACCCGGTTGTCGCGTTCGTGTCTTGATGCCGGGCGTCCCGGGCAATACATGACAGCCGGAACCTCATCCGCTTTGGCGCACTATCTAAGCGCTTTTCGCCGTTCGGCAAAGCGGCATACCATCGGAGAAACAATGCAAGACCATACCCAGAGCCTGATCGACCGCGCCGCATCGCTCGTCGAGGCGGCGAAACGCGCCGGTGCGGATGCGGCCGATGCCGTCGTTGTGCGCTCGCGCTCGAAGAGCGTGTCGGTGCGCCTCGGCAAGGTCGAGGGAACCGACGCTTCGGAAAGCGACGATTTCGCGCTGCGGGTCTTTCTTGGCAACAAGGTCGCCAGCATCTCCGCCAATGTGACCGGCGATGTCGACGGGCTCGCCGAACGCGCCGTAGCCATGGCGAAAGTCTCGCCCGAGGACACGTTCAACACGCTGGCCCCCGAGGATCGCCTGGCGACGGAGTTTCCCGATCTCGATCTTTTCGACGGCACGGAAGTTCCCGCCGAGAAGATGACCGAGGACGCGCTGGCCATGGAAGAGGCGGCGTGGGCGGTGGACGGCGTCACGAATTCGTCGGGCGCCGGTGTCTCGTCGGGGTCCGGCGGACTGGTGCTGGTCACCTCGCACGGCTTTTCCGGCGCCTACCGGCGTTCGCGCTTCTCGCGCTCGGTGAGCGTGATCGCCGGCGAGGGCACGGGCATGGAACGCGACTATGATTTCTCCTCGAAGCTGTTTTTCGCCGATCTGCGCGAGCCGGCGGAGATCGGCCGCGAGGCGGGCGAGCGCACGGTGCGCCGCGTCAATCCACGCAAGGTTCCGACCCAGACCGTCACGGCGGTGTTCGATCCCCGGGTCGCGCGCGGCATCCTCGGCCACCTCGCCGGCGCGATCAACGGCGCGTCGGTGGCGCGCAAGACCTCTTTCCTGAAGGACAGGATGGGCCAGCAGGTCGCCAATGCCGCCGTCACCGTGATCGACGAACCGGCGAAGCAGCGCGGCCAGGCCTCGCGGCCCTTCGACGGCGAGGGCGTGCAGGGACCGACGCTGACCATGGTCGGCGAGGGCGTGTTGAACCACTGGTTCCTGTCGACGTCGATCGCCAAGGAACTCGGCCTCCAGACCAACGGCCGCGGCGCGCGCAGCGGCACGTCGGTCTCCGCATCCTCGACCAATCTCTCGCTCGAGCCGGGCAGCCAGTCGCCCGAAGAGATGATGAAGGCGCTCGGCACCGGCTTCTACGTGACGGAAGTGTTCGGCCAGGGCGTCAACATGGTGACCGGCGAATATTCGCGCGGTGCGTCGGGCTTCTGGATCGAGAACGGCGAGATCGCGTTTCCGGTGTCCGAGGTGACGATCGCCTCGAACCTGAAGGAAATGTTCATGCGCATGCTTCCGGGCAACGACCTCGACCGCGATTTCGGCACTGCCGCGCCGACGCTGGTGATCGAGGGCATGACGCTGGCGGGGCAGTAGGCACGTGGCGCAAGAGGTCAAAAGCGACGGCGATCTAGCACCGGTCGAGCACGACCTGGCGCTGGTCCGCGCAGCTGCGGAACAGGCCGGCCGCATCGCGCTGACCTATTTCCATGGCCACGAGGAAATGGATGTCCGGATGAAGGGCGGCACCTCGCCCGTCAGCGCCGGCGATCTGGCCGCCGACACCTTTCTGCGCGAGTTTCTGATGACCGCCCGCCCGGCCTATGGCTGGCTGTCGGAGGAAAGCGTCGATGTTTCCCGCACCAAGCGCCTGACCGCGCCGCGCAGCTTCGTCGTCGATCCGATCGACGGCACGCGGGCCTTTATCGACGGACGCGAGACCTGGTGCGTCTCGGTCGCGGTGGTCGAGGACGGCGCCGCGGTCGCGGGCGTCCTAGAATGCCCGGCTCTGGGCTTCACCTATCATGCATCAACCGGTGGCGGGGCGTGGAAGAACGGCGATCGGCTGGCGGTGCGGCCGCCGCGCGAGCGGCCGATCGTGGCGGCGCCCAAATCCTTCGCACCGCAACTCGAACGGGCGTTTCCGGCCGGCTTCGAGCGGCATGCGCATATCCCGTCGCTTGCCTACCGCATCGCCATGGTCGCCGACGGCTCGCTCGACGCGACGTTGATCAAGCCGAACGCCCACGACTGGGATGTCGCGGCAGCCGGTCTGATCCTGCGGGAGGCGGGCGGGCGGCTTGCCGAATTCAACGGCACAACGGTCGGGCTCAACGCGGAATCGGTCATAAAACCGGCGATGATGGCCGGATCGGACGCGATCCTCGACGCCATGTTCGGTGTTGTGACCGCCGACGCATTCGGTTAGAGCGCTTTCAACCGGACGCGAAACGCACTAAGCCTCGCGTCGAACTATCGAAAATGAGACTCAAGGACAACGGACCATGCCAGAGAGCGGCGAGGACAAACAACTTCTCCACCTCGTATTCGGCGGGGAACTCGAATCTTTGGACAGCACGCGCTTTCGCGATCTGAACGACCTCGACATTGTCGGCATCTTCCCCGACTACAAGAGCGCGCAGACGGCGTGGAAGGCAAAGGCCCAGCAGACGGTCGACAATGCGCATATGCGCTACTACGTGGTGCATCTGCACCGACTTCTGGACCCCGAAAAAGACACATAAAGCTGGTTTGGCGAAGTATACGGCCGAGCGGTGAATCGCGCCGGCCCTTCGCCGTACCGGAAAACGACAGGACGCCGCTTCGCACAGATTCGGTATCCGGCAAGCATACGATGGAAAACGAGATCGCAATCAGCAGAACACCGCAGAAAAGCGTTGGCTGGAAAAAGCGTTTGTGGCGCAAGATCCGCGCACCGCTTGCCGAATCGCGTTTCGCGGCCGATGCGATCGTTCTCGGGCTTACGGCCTATTTCCGCCTGGTCCACAAGACGAACCGGCTCGTTCGCTACGATGCGGAACAAGCGGACCGGATCCTCGATACATATGGTAAGGCGATCATTACCTGCTGGCACGGCCAGCATTTCATGCTGCCGTTCGTCGCCTACCGGGGCCATCCCTCCGTCGCGATGGTGTCACGCTCGAAGGATGCCGAACTCAATGCGCGCATCATCGAGCGCATGGGTTTCGAGACGGTGCGCGCCTCCGGCGGCCGCAAGCGGCTGCGCATGCACGACAAGGGCGCCATTCGCGGACTGATCGCGCTGCGGAATTTCCTGAAACAAGGCAAATCGGTGTTCATGGTCGCCGACATTCCGCACGGGACACCGCGCGAGGCGGGTCTCGGCGTTATCTCGATCTCGCGCATCTCCGGCGTGCCGATCATCCCGGTCGCCTACGCCTCCTCGCGGCGGCATGTCTTCGAAAAGGCCTGGGACAAGGCCGTCCTCAACCTGCCCTTCGGGCGGGCCGCCTTCTGCATCGGCGATCCGATCGAGGTGCCGCGGGACGCCGACGACAAGACGATGGAAGCCAAGCGCGGTGAATTGCAGGACGCGCTCAATCAGAAGCTCGACGAGGCCTATGCAATTGTGGATGCGCCGGTATGAGCGAGTTGTGGGCCAGAACCGCGTTGCAGACCTATCGCTGGGTCGGCGCGGCGCTGTTTCCGCTGATGGGCACCTATGTTGCCATCCGCGCCTCGCGCGGCAAGGAAGACCATAGCCGCCGGCGCGAGCGCTACGGCCGTAGTTCGGTGCCGCGCCCGGAGGGTCCACTGGTCTGGATACATGCCGCAAGTGTCGGTGAAACCGGCGCCGTATCCGCTCTCATCCAGCGCATGCGCGCGCTCGGCATCGAGGTGATCCTGACGACGGGAACCGTCACGTCGGCCAATTTCGCGCGCGAACGCCTCGGCCCCGATCTTCTGCACCAATATGTCCCGCTCGACATCAAACCCGCCGTCAGCCGTTTTCTCGACCACTGGAGCCCGGATCTCGCGATTTTCGCCGAATCCGAAATCTGGCCGATGACGATCCTCGAACTGGGCGCGCGCCGCATCCCCCAGGTGCTGATCAACGGACGCATGTCCGACCGCTCCTTCCAGCGCTGGCAGAAACGCATGGCGCTCGCCGAATCGTTGTTCGAAAACCTGTCGCATGTCGCCGCACAGAGCGACCTGGACGGCGAGCGGTTCCGTGCGCTTGGTGCGCGGCCGGTTACGGTGACCGGAAACCTGAAGGCCGACGTCGCGATGCCGCCCGTCGACGAGACGGAGCTTCAGCGCCTCTCCAAGGCTGTCGGCGAAAGGCCCCGATGGGCCGCGATCTCCACCCATGACGGCGAGGAACTGGTTGCGGCGCGCGTGCACAAGGCGCTGCTCAAATACCGCCCCGGTCTTCTGACCATCGTCGTCCCGCGTCATCCCGACCGTGCGGCCGGGCTGAAGAAGATGTTCGAGGAACGCGGATTGAAGGTCGCCTGCCGCAGCGCCGGCGACGCGATAACCGCCGATACGGATGTCTTTCTCGGCGACACGATCGGCGAGATGGGGCTTTACCTGCGCCTGACGAACATCGCCTTTGTCGGCAAGTCGCTGACCGGCAAAGGCGGGCAGAATCCGCTCGAGCCGGCAATGCTCGGCGCGGCCGTGCTCAGCGGCCCGAACGTGTCCAGCTTCGTCGAGATCTACGAGCGCCTGACCGAGGCGCGCGGTGCGCGCATCGTCACCGACGAGGCGATGCTCGCCAAGATGGTTCATCATCTGTTGTCGCAACCGAAAGTCTGCGATGCGATGGCGCGCGCCGGCGCGCGCGTCGTGGAAGAGATGGGCGGTGCGCTCGACCGCACCTGGGCCGCGCTCGACCCCTATATCCATCCGTTGCGCGTGGAGGCCGCCTTGCACGGCGAAGCGCCGGACGGCGAGCGTGCGCAGTCCCTCAACGGAGGTTTCCACGGCCGGAGGAGCCCCCTTGGCTGGAAGTGAGGCGCCGCCTTTCTGGTATGAGAAGATCGGCTGGCAGGCCCGGTGTTTGAAGCCTGCGAGCTGGGCCTATGGCACGATCGCGCGAATGCGGATGGATTCGGCGCGCCCGCCCCAAGTGCTCGCGCCTGTCCTGTGCATCGGCAACCTGACCGTTGGAGGCTCCGGTAAGACGCCGACGGCGATTGCCGTCGGCAAGGCCGCAGAGGCCGCCGGCTACCGGCCCGGATTCCTCACCCGCGGTTACGGCGGCAGCCATATCGGCCCGCACATGGTCGACCTTGAGCACGACACCGCGCTTTCGGTCGGCGACGAACCGCTGCTGCTCGCCCGCATCGCGCCGACGGTCGTCGCCCGCAAGCGCTCGACCGGCGCGCAGCGCCTGATCGACGAGGGCGTGGACTTCGTCATCATGGATGACGGTTTCCAGAGCCGCAGCGTCCACTACGACTACGCGCTCGTCACCCTCGACGCGCGGCGCGGCATCGGCAACGGCGCGGTGATCCCGGCCGGGCCGCTGCGCGCGCCGATGATTGACCAGATGCGCCATGCCGACGCGGTGTTGCGGATCGGCGACGGCGAAGCGGGTGCGACGGTCATCCGCGCGGCGGCGCGCGCCGCCAAGCCGCTGATGCGCGCCGATATCGTTCCAGGCGCGCTGCGCGGCCTGAAGACAAAGCCGTTGCTGGCCTATTCGGGGATCGGCGATCCCTCCAGGTTCTTCGATACGCTGACATCGGCCGGATACAAGATCGCGGCGCGGCGCGCCTTCGGCGACCACCATTTCTTCACCGAGGAGGACGCGCGCGACCTCGTTGAAAAGGCGCGCTCCGACGGACTGTCTCTGGTCACGACCGAAAAGGACGCGGTCCGCCTCAGCCACACCGAGGGGCCGCTCGGCGAATTGCGCGAACTGACCCGCGCGCTTGGCGTGGAACTGGTTTTCGAGAACAAGGCATCGCTCGACGCACTGATCGCCGAGGTCGCGGAGCGTTATCAGCAGCGGCGCATCAGCCGCGCTTCATGAATTCCATCTCGCGCTTCAGCGAAGCCTCGACATCGACATAGGGTTCCTGGCGCTTGACGCTCCAGTATTTCAACTCGTCGAGGGGAATAGGCTTGCCGGTCACCGAACACTTCACGAAGGTGCCCGGCGACAGGACCTGATAGTCCGCGTCGAGATACCGGATCTTGGCTTCTGCTGCGTTGGCCATGTCGAATATATTCATCGTTTCTTAGCGCCACAAAATCCCGCGCGCGTCAACGCCTGACCGCTCAACGGCGGCCGAAAAGCCGCTCGATATCCGTCAATTTCAGCTCGATGAAGGTCGGACGGCCGTGATTGCAGGTGCCGGAACCCGGTGTCGATTCCATCTGCCGCAACAGCGCGTTCATCTCCTCGGCGCGCAGCCTGCGTCCGGACCGCACCGATCCGTGGCAGGCCATGGTCGAGGCAACCTTCTCGATATTGTCGCGGATGCGCAACGCCCCGTTGCCTTCGGCGAGGTCGTCGGCGAGATCGCGCAGCAGCCCGTGCGCATCGACCTCGCCGAGCATCGCCGGCGTCGCGCGTACCGCGATCGCGCCGGGCCCGAACCGCTCGATCTCCAGCCCGAAACGGGCCAGCGTCTCGCTTTCGGCGGCGAGCCGGTCGGCGTCCTCGACGGGCAGATCGACGATGTCGGGCACCAGCAGCATCTGCGAGGGCAGGGTGCGCGCGGCGAGCGCGGTCTTCAGGGCCTCGAAGACGAGCCGCTCATGCGCCGCATGCTGGTCGACGATCACCAGGCTCTCCGGCGTTTGGGCGATGATGTAGTTCTCGTGGATCTGGGCGCGCGCCGCGCCGAGCGGATGATCCCGTGCGGCTTCTTCCTGCGGGATTTCGGCCTGCGCCGCCGATGGCGTGAAGCCGCCGAGATCGCTCTGGCGCTGTTCGTGCAGGCCGCCCGGATAATCGAGCGGCCGGTTCGGCGAAACCGTGGCGCCGATACCGCTGGCGCCGTTGCGCCATGGCGCGGATGGCTGTGGGACATGGCCCGGCCTGAAGGCGGCCGCCATGGCGCTTGCCGCCTCGGTGGAGGCGCGCACGCCTTCGCCGGCGAGCGCCCGGCGGATCGAGGAGATCATCAGCGCGCGCACGAGGCCCGGATCACGGAAGCGCACCTCTGCCTTGGCCGGGTGCACATTGACGTCGACGAGCCGCGGATCGATGTCGATGAAGATGGCGCAGACCGCGTGCCGGTCGCGCGCCAGCATGTCGGAATAGGCGCCGCGCAGCGCTCCCGACAATTGCCGGTCGCGCACCGGCCGGCCGTTGACATGCACGAACTGGTGCGTGGCCGACGCGCGGTTGAATGAGGGCAGACCGGCAAAGCCGGCGAGCCGCACGCCTTCCTTCTCGGCGGCGATCTCGACGGAATTGTCGCGGAAATCGCGGCCGAGGATCTGGGCGATGCGGGCGATCAGCGCGTCGGCGCCGTCGCCGGTGGCCGGCAATTCGAGCGTCGTCCGGTCGGATCCGGCCAAGGTGAAGGCGACGCCGGGCCAGGACATGGCGAGGCGCTTGACCATGTCGGTGATGGCGTTAGCCTCGGCCCGGTTGGACTTCAGGAACTTGAGCCGGGCCGGAACCGTGCGGAAAAGGCCGGTGACCTCGACCATCGTGCCGCGGTTGCCCGGCGCCGGGCGCGGTCCGGTCAGCGCGCCGCCGTCGACGATGATTTCGGTGCCTTCGCCACCTGCCTTTGGCCGCGACCGGATGACGAGCCGGGAGACCGATCCGATCGAGGGCAGCGCCTCGCCGCGGAAACCGAGTGTCGCGATCGCGCCGAGATCTCGCTCGATCTTGGAGGTGCAGTGGCGCGAGACGGCGAGCGGCAGTTCACCGGCGTTCATGCCCGACCCGTTGTCGGTGACGCGGATCAGCGTCTTGCCGCCGGCCGCCGTCAGGATCTCGATCCGGTCGGCGCCCGCGTCGAGCGCGTTCTCGACCAGTTCCTTGACGACATTGGCCGGCCGCTCGATGACTTCGCCGGCGGCGATCTGGTTGACGATCGTGTCGTCGAGACGGTGGATTCGCGATTGTTCCATTGCTCGCAATATAGGCGCGCGGGCGCGGCGGCGAAATGCCGGGGCGGGACTATCAACCGGTCGATTGGATCAGGCGGACGCCTTGTCCTCGTCGTAAAGCGGGATCGGTGTGCCGGGGGCGTGGATCTGCAGCCATTCGGTCAGCAGGTCCGCGTCCATCGGAAAGGCGACACCGAAGCCCTGCACGTTCGGACAGCCGATTTCGCGCAGTGTCTCCAACTCGCCGATGGTCTCGGCGCCCTCGGCGACCACGGCGATCCCGAGGCCCCTGGCGAGATCGATCAGCGCCCGCACGATCCGGCGCTTGCTCTTGTCGGTATCGATGCCCTGGATGAACTGTTCGTCGATTTTCAGCCGGTCGATCTCGTTGGAATTGATATGGCTGAGCGAGGCGTAGCCGGTGCCGAAATCGTCGAGTTCGACATAGACGCCGGCATTGCGAAGCTGACGCAGCTTGCTCGCGACGTCGAGACTCTCGTCGTCGAGGATCACGCCCTCGACGACCTCGACGGAAAGCTTGCTGGCGGGCAGGCCATGCGTTTTCGCCTGGCCGAGAACGAAGGCGACGAAGTCGTCCTTGACCAGTTCCGTGCGTGACGCATTGATGCCGATCCGCCCGAATTCAATGCCGGCCTTATGCCATCTTGCGGCTTGTTCGATCGCGCTGGAAATCACCTGGCGGCCGATCGCCTCCATGATGCCCGCCTTTTCGGCGATCGGAATGAAGACGTCGGGCGAGACATAACGGGTCCCGTTGCGGTTCCAGCGCGCCAGCGCCTCGATCCCGGTCACGCGCGCCGTGGCGAGCGAGACCTGCGGCTGATAGTTGACGGTGATCTCGCCGCGTTTGAGACTCTCGCGCAGGTCCGTCTCCATTTCGCGGCGGTATTCGTGCTGCTGGCGCAGGTCGCTGGAGAAGAACCGGATGCAGCCGCGCCCGGCGTCCTTCGCCCGGTAGAGCGCGAGATCGGAATCGATCAGCAGGTCCTCGGGTTTTTCCGCGTCGTCGGGGAAGATCGAGATGCCGATCGACGCGCCGCTGCGGAACACCATGCTCTCGAACTCGATCGGCTCGTTGACCGACCACAGGACGCGGTTGGCGACGCGGGCGATGTCGTCGGTGTCGCCCGGACCGTTCAGCAGGATGACGAATTCGTCGCCGCCGATGCGCGACGGAATGTCGGCGGCGCGTACGACGGACTTGATGCGCGCCGCGACCGTTTGCAGAACGTGGTCGCCGGCCATGTGGCCATAGGTGTCGTTGACGGACTTGAAGTTGTCGAGGTCGACATGCAGCACCGCGACCCGTTCCTTGCGCCGCCGGGCGTTCTCGATCATGTGCTCGAAGTGGTCGGTCAGGAACATGCGGTTGCGCAGTCCCGTCAGCCGGTCATGCGCAGCGAGATAGGCCATCTCGTTGCGCGCGGCCATCAGGTCGCGGGTCCGCTGCACGACATTGCGGATCATCGGCCGGAATATGAACAGGACCGAAGCCGCGAGCACCAGCATCATCGCCGCGAACAGGAGGCGGTAGACCGAGGCGGCCTTGGCGATGGACCGGCGGGAATTTTGCGTCAGCACGTCGGAAATCTGCTGGTAGCCGGCAAGCGCGGCGGACGCCGCCGCCATCGAAACGGGAACCGCTTGCGCGCGCCGGGCCGGGTCGGCGGAAAGCGAAACGAACTGCCGTGCGTTCTTCACGATGCCGCTGGCGTAGAAATCCACGTCATAGGGCGGACCGGTCATGAGTTCGGCCAGCCGGCTTTTCGCGCTCTCGGCGAGCCCGCCGCCCGCCTTGGCGGTCGCGAGGAACTTCCCGTGATTGGTTTCGAATTCCGAGATGCGCTGGCGCAACTCGTTGAGCGCCGCCGCATGGACATAGACGCGATCCGTTTCGTGCGCAGTCTGCGTCAGCGCCGCGATGCGCTGCGACAGCATCGTCTGTTCCCCGGCCAGGAAGATCAGGTCCTTGTCGGCGGACTGCCCGCGGATCTCGCGGTCCATGATCCAGAAAGACGCTGTCGCGAGTGCGGCGATAAGCAGCACTGCAAGCCAGTACGATATGCGGATATTTTTAGCGACGCCCAGCGTGTCGCCTAGATCCGGTGCAACGGTGTCGCGCATGGAATTCCGCCTTGAATTGCCGTACGGACCACCGTTCCAGATCGTCGTTAAGAAATGGAAATCATGCGTATGCGACTTGCCGCAATGGTGAAGAAATTGATAATCGGGCCCAACAACGGAGTTTCGCCCAAAATGAATACGACCCCTGCAAGGTTGCCGGCCGATATGCGTCAGGTCGGCAACGGATTTTTCGTTGCCGGCCAGATCGCGCCGCAACATGTCGCCGCGCTTGCCGAGGCGGGCTACACGACGATCATCTGCAACCGTCCCGACAATGAAGGTCCCGGCCAGCCGCCGGCCGACACGATCAAGGCGGAAGCCGATCGTCACGGTATCGCCTTCCACTACGTCCCGGTGGTCCACGCCGGCATCACGCGCGAAAATGTCGACGCCATGCAGAAGGCGCTTTCCGAGGCGGAAGGCCTGGTCTTCGCCTATTGCCGCTCGGGCGCCCGCTCGACTCATCTTTACGCCTTTTCGCGTCCCTGACCGCGAGCCCGTGCATTTGCCGGGCGAAAACGGCGATGCGCCATGGCGCGTTCCCGTATTTACCTGTTAGGGAAAAACCGTTCCGGGTCGGATCGGAGTGGCGGGAAACGTGACCAACATCGAGTGGCGAGGTGTGGCGATTGCGCTCGGCGCCGGTTTCGGCGGCGCGCTGATCGCGCTTCAACTGGGCCTTCCGGCAGCGGCGCTTCTGGGTAGCACCTTGGCGGTGACGCTCGTCTCGTTCCTGCGGCTTCGCCCGGCCGTTCCCGATCTCCTGCGTGATGTCGGCTTCTGCGTGATTGGCGTCTCCCTCGGGTCGGGCGTGACGCCCGACATCTGGTCGGACGTCGCGCGCTGGCCGCTGAGCATCGCGATGCTCGCGCTCACGGTTCTTGCGGTGCTGTTGTCCTGCGGCCTCGTGCTGCGGCTGATTTTCGGCGCCGACACCCCGACGTCGCTGCTGGCGACCTCGCCCGGCGCGTTGTCCTACACCTTGTCGCTGGCGAGCGACCGCGGCGTCGACCTGCGTTTCGTGATGGTGCTGCAAAGCCTGCGGCTTCTGCTGATCACGATCTTCCTGCCGCCTCTGATCGGTTACGCGGGCGGCGGCGAGGGCGCCGCGCCGCATGCGAACCTGCCGCATCTCGCCTATGGCGAGGGGATCGTTCTGCTCGCCGCCACCTTCGTGCTCGGCGCTGTCATGGCGCGCCTGCGTTCGCCGGCGCCCTTCATCCTCGCCGGTTTGCTTATAAGCGGCGGCGCGCATGCGGCGGGCCTCGTCTCCGGCCGGCTCGCCGATCCGCTGACTTTCTTCGGTTTCAGCGTCACCGGCGCGGTGATCGGTGCGCGTTTCGCGGGCATCACCCGGGCCGAACTGAAACGGCTGAGCCTCGCCGGCGTGGCGTCCACGGGCGTTGCCGTCGCCATCTCCGTGCTGGGTGGCTTCGCGGTATCCCGGATGCTCGATCTGCCATTCGGGCAGGTCTGGGTATCCTTCGCGCCGGGCGGTGTGGAAGGCATGTCCTCGATGGCGCTGGCGCTCGGTTACGACCCCGTCTATGTCGCAACGCACCATGTGTTTCGCATCCTCCTGCTGATTGTGATCCTGCCGGTGCTGATCGGGGTGTTTTCCAGAAAACGCTGATATTTCAGCAGGTTGAGGAAAAAGGCGGCGGCGCCTTCCGTTGGGGCGTTGCTTTCTCGAAATGATCGCGCGATCCTGCTCCCTTTACGTAAAGGGAGAAAGCCATGAACATGTTACTGCGAACGATTGCAGCGGGCGCGCTCATCCTGGGCGCACAGACCGCGGCGGCCGAGGAAACCTTCATCACGATCGGAACCGGCGGACAAACCGGTGTCTATTACGTCGTCGGCCAGTCGATCTGCAGGCTCGTCAACCGCGGAACCGCAGAACACAACATCAAGTGCACGGCGCCCTCGACGGGCGGCTCCATCGACAACATCAACGCCATCAAGAACGGCGACCGCCAGATGGGCGTCGCCCAGTCGGACTGGCAGTACCACGCCTATAACGGCACGTCGAAATTCGAGGGAGACAAGTTCGACAAGCTGCGCGCGGTCTTTTCGGTGCATGCCGAACCGTTCACGGTTGTCGCCCGCGCCGATTCCGGCGTGAAGAATTTCGACGACCTGAAAGGCAAGCGCGTCAATATCGGCAATCCCGGATCGGGCCAGCGTGCCACGATGGACGTCGTCCTGAAGGCCAAGGGCTGGACCACCGACGACTTCGCCCTCGCGTCCGAACTGAAGGCCGCCGAGCAGGCCGGTGCGCTCGGCGACAACAAGATCGACGCCATGATCTACACCGTCGGCCATCCGGCAGGCGCCATCCAGGAAGCCACGACCACGACCGATGCGGTGCTCGTCAATGTCGACGGTCCGGCAATCGAGGGCCTCGTCAACGACAACCCGTATTACGCCTGGGCGACTATCCCCGGCGGCATGTACAAGGGCAACCCGGACGACATCAAGACCTTCGGCGTGAAGGCCACCTTCGTGTCCTCCGAGGACGTGCCGGAAGAGGTCATCTATCAGGTCGTCAAGGCGGTTTTCGACAATTTCGACCGCTTCAAGAAACTGCATCCCGCCTTCGAGAACCTGACCGAGGAACAGATGATCAAGGACGGCCTGTCGGCGCCGCTGCATGCCGGCGCGGTGAAGTACTACAAGGAACGGGGCTGGATGTAGGCCCCTGCGCGGCCCCGCGGGCATCGGTCCGCGGGGCCTCTTCATACTGACTGTTCCGGGGCGGGGCGAAATCAGCCGCATGATGCGGCGCTATCGGGGATATCTGACATGGCGGACGCGGCGCAATCGAGGGAACATGAGGGCCTGACCCAGGCCGAAATCGATGAACTGGTCGCGCAGGCCGATACCGGCGGACGCTCCGCAGGCGGCTTCGTCGGACGGCTGATCGCCGGCCTCGCGCTTTTATGGTCGCTGTTCCAGCTCTGGTTCGCCTCGCCGCTGCCCTTCGCCGTCGGCTTCGGCGTCTTCAACGACACCGAGGCGCGCTCGATCCACCTGGCCTTCGCCGTGGTGCTCGCCTATCTCGCCTTCCCGCCGGCACGCTCGACCGTGCAGACGGTGCTCGGCGTTGGCGTGCCTCTGGTGCTGGGCGGCCTGCTCGCCCTGTCGGCCGGCGATGTCTTCCCGGCCTGGATCGTGCTCGTGATCACCATTGTCGTGGCCGGCGCCTGCGCGCTGCCGACCCGCAACGACCGGGTCGCCATCCATGAATGGATCATGGCCGCGGTCGGCGGCTTTTGCGCCGCCTATCTGTTCCTGTTCTATTCACCGATCGCCGACCGCGTCGGCCAGCCGATCTTCCTGGACTATGTCGTGGCGATTGCCGGTCTGTTGCTGCTGCTCGAGGCGACGCGCCGGGCTCTGGGGCCTGCGCTGGTCATCGTCGCGTCGCTGTTCCTCGTCTACACGGTGCTCGGCCCCTGGATGCCCGAGATCATCGCCCATAAGGGCAACAATCTGCGCGAGATCGTCAATCACCACTGGATCACGACCGAAGGCGTCTTCGGCATCGCGCTCGGCGTCTCGACCTCCTTCGTCTTCCTGTTCGTGCTGTTCGGCGCGCTGTTGGACAAGGCCGGTGCCGGCAACTACTTCATCCAGGTCGCCTTCTCGCTGATGGGTCACATGAAGGGCGGGCCGGCCAAGGCGGCCGTCGTCTCCTCGGCCATGACCGGGCTGATCTCCGGCTCCTCGATCGCCAACGTCGTGACGACCGGCACCTTCACCATCCCGCTGATGAAGAAGGTCGGCTTTTCCGCCGAAAAGGCCGGCGCGGTCGAGGTCGCTTCCTCGGTCAACGGCCAGATCATGCCGCCGGTGATGGGCGCCGCCGCCTTCCTGATGGTCGAATATGTCGGCATTCCCTATTTCGACGTGGTCAAGCACGCGGTCCTGCCGGCGGTGATCTCCTACATCGCGCTCGTCTATATCGTGCATCTGGAAGCCGCCAAGGCCGGCATGGAAGGCCTGCCGCGCGCCTATGAGCCGGGGCCGATCATGCGCCGCCTCGTCGGCTTCGTCTTCGGCGTTCTCGTGCTGTGCGCGGTGTCCGTTGCCGTCTATTACGGCATGGGCTGGATACGCCCGACCTTCGGCGCGGCGTCGCCCTACGTTATCTTTGTCCTTTTGACCGCGGCCTATGTGGCGCTGCTCGCCTTCGGCGCGCGCTATCCGGAGCCGAAGATGGATGATCCGAACGAGCCGGTGGCCTCTCTGCCGCTGCCCGGCCCGACGATCAAGTCCGGCCTGCATTTCATCCTGCCGGTCGTGGTTCTGGTGTGGGCGCTGATGGTCGAGCGGCTGTCACCCGGCCTGTCGGCCTTCTGGGCCTCGGCCTTCATGATCTTCATCCTGCTCACCCAGCGTCCGCTCCTCGCCGTCTTCCGCGGCGAGGGCGAGATGGGCGCGGCGATCAGGCGCGGCTGGGACGAACTGATCGAGGGGCTGATCGCCGGTGCGCGCAATATGATCGGTATCGGCATCGCCACGGCGACGGCCGGCATCATCGTCGGCGCTGTCTCCCAGACCGGCGTCGGATCGGCGCTCGCCGACGTCGTCGAGGTCCTGTCCGGCGGCAACCTGCTGGCGATCCTGTTCCTCACCGCGATCCTGTCGCTGATCCTCGGCATGGGCCTGCCGACGACGGCCAACTACATCGTCGTCTCCGCGCTGCTCGCGCCGGTCATCGTCACGCTCGGCCAGGAAAACGGCCTGCTCGTCCCGCTGATCGCCGTCCACCTCTTCGTCTTCTATTTCGGCATCATGGCAGACGTGACGCCGCCGGTCGGGCTGGCGTCCTTCGCCGCAGCCGCCGTCTCCGGCGGCGACCCGATCCGAACCGGTGTCGTTGCCTTCTTCTATTCGCTGAGAACGGCGGCGCTGCCGTTCTTGTTCATTTTCAACACCGATCTGCTGCTGATCAATGTCGACTGGATCCATGGCATCTTCATCTTCATCGTCGCGACGGTGGCGATGCTGCTCTTCGCGGCGGCGACGCAGGGCTGGTTCCTGGCGAAGAACCGCATCTGGGAGTCCGTCGCATTGCTGCTGCTCGCCTTCACCTTCTTCCGGCCGGGCTTCTGGATGGACATGATCTCGCCGCCCTACGAGGAAGTGCCCCCCGCCGAGATCGCGGCCGCCGCGGGCGACGTGCCTGCGGGAGAGAGCCTGCGGATGCGGGTTTCAGGCATGGACGCCGTCGGCGACACGCGCGAATGGGTGGTGCTGCTGCAACTGCCTGACGGCGCCACCGGCGCGGAAAGGCTGGAGGCGGCGGGGCTGACCCTGGTCGACCGCGACGGCAAGACGATCATCGACGATGTCGCCTTCGATTCGCCGGCCCAGAAGGTCGGGCTTGACTGGGATCAGGAAATCGTGCGCGTACTCAAGCCGGCGAACCCGCCATCGAAATACTGGATGTATATTCCGGCGCTGGTACTGCTCGCGCTCGTCTTCTGGGCGCAACGCCGCCGAACGGGTGTGCCGCCGCGCAAGGCGCAAGAGGCCACGGTCTAGGGAGAGGACGCAAAGATGTACAAGGCAATCATGCTGCCGATCGATCTCGAACACGAGAGTTCATGGCAAAAAGCCATTCCGGTGGCGCGCGCCCTGGCCGGGACATTCGGCGCGAAGCTGCATGTCGTCACAGTAGCGCAGGATATCCGCAACGCGGTGGTCTCGCAGTATTTCCCGAAGGATTACGAGGAACAGCTGGTGCGCCACGCGGCAGAGAAGCTCTCCGCGCTCGTGGCCCGGGAAATGCCCGATGCCGACGTGACCGAACACGTGGCCGTCGGACAGGTCTATCGCGAGATCGTCCGCGCCGCGGAAGACAATGCCTGCGACCTGATCGTCATGGCCTCGCACCGGCCGGAACTCTCCGATCTGCTGATCGGCCCGAACGCGGATCACGTCGCGCGCCATACCACGGCGTCGGTGATGATCGTCCGTTCGTAACGTTCTTTCCGGCGCCCGCAATTCCGCCTCAATCGGGGATCACGCGGCGCCGCGAAATCGATCGGGCGGGACTGGTCCGGAACCGGTCGGAAGGAGTGAAATCGTGGGATCGCATATTTTCGGCCGCTCCACAGCGGGGCAACTGCCCGTGGCCGCCAAGGGTGACGGCTGCTACATCATCGACACGCAGGGCAAACGCTATTTCGACGGATCGGGCGGCGCGGCGGTCTCCTGCCTCGGCCATTCCGACACGGAGGTGACGGCGGCGATCAAGGATCAGGTCGACGCGATCGCCTTCGCCCATACCGGCTTCTTCACCTCGCAACCGGCCGAGGACCTCGCCGACCTTCTGGTCGCGCATGCGCCGGAAGGGATCGACCGGGTCTATCTGGTGTCCGGCGGATCCGAGGCGGTCGAGGCGGCGATCAAGCTGGCACGGCAGTATTTCCTCGAGATCGGCCAGGACCGCTACCGCGTCATCGCACGCCGCCAGTCCTATCACGGCAACACGCTCGGTGCGCTTGCCGCCGGCGGCAATGAGTGGCGCCGCCGCCAGTTCGCGCCGATGCTGGTCGAGACCTCGCATGTTTCGCCCTGTTACGAATATCGCGGCAAGCAGGACGGCGAGAGCGCCCTCGACTACGGCCAGCGCGTCGCCAACGAACTGGAAACCGAGATCGAGCGGCTCGGGCCGGAAACGGTACTCGCCTTCATCGCCGAGCCGGTCGTCGGCGCGACAGCGGGCGCGGTGCCGCCGGTGGAAGGCTATTTCAAGCGCATCCGCGAGATCTGCGACAGATACGGCATCCTGCTGATCCTCGACGAGGTGATGTGCGGCATGGGCCGCACCGGCACGCTGTTCGCCTGCGAGCAGGAAGGCATTGCACCCGACATCGTCACCATCGCCAAGGGCCTTGGCGCCGGTTACCAGCCGATCGGCGCGATGCTGTGTTCGGGCAGGATCTATGACGCGATCGCCGCCGGCTCCGGCTTCTTCCAGCACGGCCACACCTATATGGGCCATCCGGTGGCGACCGCCGCCTCGCGCGCCGTCGTCAACGCCATCCTCGGCCGCAACCTGCTGCCAAGGGTGCGCGACCAGGGCGCAAGGCTAAGGGCCGAACTGGAAAACGCCTTCGGCCAGCATCCCCATGTCGGGGACATTCGCGGGCGCGGCCTGTTCCTCGGTCTGGAATTCGTCGAGGACCGCGAGACCAAGGCGCCATTCGATCCGAAACGCGGCGTGGCGAAAAACCTGAAGAAACAGGCCTTCGAGGCTGGCCTGATCTGCTATCCGATGAGCGGCACGATCGACGGCGCCAAGGGCGATCACGTCCTGCTCGCGCCGCCCTTCATCATCGAGGATGCGCAGATCGACGAGGTCGTCGGCAAGCTCGACACCGCGATCAGGGCGGTCTTTTGACCATGGCATTCATGCCGCTGCCGAAGATCATGGTCGCGCCGAACGGCGCCCGTCGCACCACGTCGGACCATCCGGCCCTGCCGGTGACGATCCCGGAAATCGTGAAAGCCGCCAACGCGTGTTTCGACGCCGGCGCGGGCGGCATCCACGCCCATGTCCGCGACGCCGAGCAGAACCATGTCCTCGACGCCGGACTGTATCGGGAACTGGTCGCCGAACTGGCGCGCGCCGTGCCGGAGATGGCGGTGCAGATCACAACCGAGGCGGTTGGCCGCTACACGCCGGAGGAACAACGCGCCGTGGTCCGCGCGGTCATGCCGAAGATGGTGTCGGTTGCGCTGCGCGAGATGGTTCCCGATGCCGACACCGCCGAAGCCTCCCGCTTCTACGGCTGGGCGCACGAGGCCGGGATATCGGTCCAGCATATCCTCTATGCGCCGGACGAACTTTCCCGGCTCCAGGAACTGGTCGAACACGACGCAATCCCCGGCGGCGATCTGCAATGCCTTTTCGTCCTTGGCCGTTACGTGAAGGACCAGGAGAGCGACCCGCTTGCCCTGCTGCCCTTCCTCGACGCCTTGCAGATGTCGGACCTGTCCGCCGACTGGGCGGTTTGCGCCTTCGGCCGCAACGAGACCGCAGGGCTCTCCGCAGCCTTTGCGGCCGGTGGCAAGGCGCGCGTCGGGTTCGAGAACAGTCTCTGGAACGCCGACGGCTCGCTCGCCGCCGACAATGCCGAGCGGGTTCGTGAAATCGCCGCACTCCTCGCGCATTGACCGGCAGCGCCCTCTGGTGCAGATCAGGGCCGGACGAAAACCGGGCGGTGCGGCTGCCCCAAGGGAGTGAAAATGCTCACGAAAACCAGTGCCTTTCTCAAGGAAGCCAATCTGATCGGCGGCAAGTGGATTGCAGCCGACAGCGGCGCGACGCTGACCGTCACCAATCCTGCCAACGGCTCGACGCTCGGCACCGTGCCGAAATCGGGTCAGGCGGAAACCGAGCGCGCCATCGAAGCCGCGGCCGAGGCCTTCAAGAGCTTTTCGAAGACCACCGCGGCCGAGCGCGCCGCGATCCTGCGCCGCATGCATGACGTGATGATCGAGAACGCGGATGCGCTCGCCGAATTGCTGACGCTGGAGCAGGGCAAGCCGCTCGCCGAAGCCAGGGGCGAGATCGTCATCGGCGCCAACTACATCCTCTGGTTCGCCGAGGAAGGCCGCCGCGTCTATGGCGACATCGTGCCGTCGCCCTGGGCGGACCGCCGCATCCTCGTGCGCAAGGAGCCGGTCGGCGTTGTCGGCGCGATCACGCCGTGGAATTTCCCGTCCTCGATGCTGGCGCGCAAGATCGGGCCTGCAATCGCCGCGGGCTGCACCGCCGTCATCAAGCCGGCGTCGCAGACGCCCTATTCGGGTCTTGCCTGGGGCGTGATCGCCGAAATGGCGGGGCTGCCGGCGGGCGTCATGAACATCGTCACCGGTTCGGCTTCCGAGATCGGCAAGGAACTGACATCCAATCCGGCCGTCAAGAAGATCACCTTCACCGGCTCCACCGAGGTCGGCAAGGTGCTGCTCAAGCAGTGTGCCGACACCGTCAAGAAGGTGTCGATGGAACTCGGCGGCAACGCGCCGTTCCTGGTCTTCGATTCGGCCGATGTCGACCGCGCCGTGGAAGGCGCCGTTGCCGCGAAATACCGCAATTCAGGCCAGACCTGCGTTTGCACCAACCGTTTCTATGTCCAGGCCGGCGTCTATGACGAATTCGCGGAGAAACTGGCGAAGAAGGCGGATAGCCTCAAGGTCGGGCCGGGCACCGAGGAAGGCACCCAGCAGGGACCGCTGATCGATATGGCAGCGGTCGAAAAGGTCGAGGAACTGATCGCCGACGCCGTCTCCAAGGGCGGCAAGGTGCTCGCCGGCGGCAACCGGCATGAACTCGGCCAGTCCTTCTTCCAGCCGACGGTCATTTCGGG
This sequence comes from Oricola nitratireducens, assembly GCF_014904745.1. Classification (GTDB taxonomy): domain Bacteria; phylum Pseudomonadota; class Alphaproteobacteria; order Rhizobiales; family Rhizobiaceae; genus Oricola; species Oricola nitratireducens. The sequence continues at coordinate 11,319 of NZ_JACZCS010000031.1, read as the reverse complement.
CGCGACATCCGCGATGCGTTTCTCGCGCGAGGAGATCTTCGGTCCCGTTTCGCCGGTCTTCAGGTTCGAGACCGAGGAAGAGGCGATCGCGCTCGCCAACGACACCGAATACGGCCTTGCCTGCTATTTCTACACGCAGGATCTCGGCCAGGCTTTCCGCATCATGGAGGGGCTCGATTACGGCCTCGTCGGCATCAACGAGGGTGTCATCACGACGCCCGAGGCGCCGTTCGGCGGCCACAAGGAATCCGGTGTCGGCTCCGAGGGCGGCAAGGAAGGCATCCTCGAATATCTCGACACCAAATATGTCTGCATCGGCGGGCTGGGTCTTTAACCGAACCAGGGGAGAATGCAGGCAATGATCCGTTTTCACGGCTATTTCCGCTCGTCATCGTCCTATCGCTGCCGCATTGCCTTCAATCTGAAAGGCGTCGACTACGACTTCGTGCCCGTGCATCTGCTCAACGATGGCGGCCAGCAGAAGAAGCCGGAATACAAGGCACTCAATCCGCAGATGCTGGTGCCGACGCTGGAAGCGGGCGACCTGACCATCGGCCAGTCGATGGCAATGCTCGAATGGCTGGACGAAAAATATCCGGAGCCTGCATTCCTGCCGGACAATGCGGATGACCGGGCGCGGGTTCGCGCCTTCTCGCAGATCATCGCCTGCGACATCCATCCGCTGCAGAACCTGCGGGTCCTGGCCTATCTGCGCGAAAACTATGGCGAGGACCAGGAGGGCATCGAACGCTGGTGTCAGCGCTGGATCGGCGACGGGCTCGCCGCCTGCGAGGCATTGCTGGCGCGCCGGAACAAGCAGACGACTTACTGTTTCGGCGAGACGCCCGGACTCGCCGACATCTGTCTGGTGCCGCAGGTCTTTTCCGCGCATCGTTTCAAGGTCGATCTGGCGGAGATGCCGCTGGTGCGCGCGGTGCACGAAGCCTGCGAACAACTGCCGGCCTTCGCCGACGCCCACCCGTCGAAGCAGCCCGACGCCGCCTAGAACCGGTTTTCCAACCGGCAGGAATTGCCCGCCCGCCCAATTGGCGCGGCGGGCTTTTTCATGCGCGGGCGTTGCCGCTGCGTTCCGCCGCGGACGGCAGCTGCGAGGGCTCCGCCATCGGCGTGGCCGCGTGAGATTTCCGGCGTCCAAGTTTAGAACAATTAAAAACTAGAGTATTTGACACAAGTTTTCGGCTGCGGCATAAACCTGATCGCAAATATCAAGTTTAACGTCCGCGAGTCCAATTGTGTCCAACCGTTTCGATTGCCAGAGTTCGACTGCCGCCGCCTATCTCGCGCGGCCGGCCGAACGGCTTGTGCTGGAAGGCTATCGCCGCTGGATATCCGGGGCGGTTTCGGGAAGCCTCGAGCCCTGGCATGAGGCCGCCGCTCTCTATCGCACCATTCTCGGCGACGGCGGCGCCACGGCGGCGGTCCATGCGCTGTCGGAATTCGTCGCGACGCTCGGACGCTGCGCGACCTGTCCGCTGAAGATTTTCGAATGCGGATCGCGCCACATCTGCCGCGACGAGGTGCTCGTCCTCGGTCTGATCGCGGGCATCCAGAATCATGACGAAACGGCAGCCACGATCTGCCTCGACGAACTGACCTGCCCGACGCGTTGCGACGAGGTCGCGCTTGCCGCCGGATCCTTCGCGCTGCTGTTACATGGGCTTGATAAGACGCTTCTGCCCATTCCGGTGCATGTCGTGCGGGACATCCTCGACAGATCGCGCGCGCCGTGGGGCGGCGCGAGCCACACAACCACCTTGCATTGATAGAAAGATACGGGAGACGACGATGATTGCCAGACAAACGGCAAAACTGTTGGCGGGGCTGACGCTCGCCGGAACGCTGGCGACGCCGGTATTCGCGGCGGATGTGACCGCAGAGGCCGTGGTCAAGACCTATGCGGATCTCGCGCTCGCCAAATATGGCGACGCGCTGACGACGGCCAGGGCGCTCGATGCGGCGACCGACGCGCTGATCGCCAATCCGTCGCCGGAGACGCTTCGGGCGGCAAGGGACGCATGGCGCGCCGCGCGGGTGCCCTACCAGCAATCGGAGGTCTACCGTTTTGGCAACGCCATCGTCGACGACTGGGAAGGCCGCGTGAATTCCTGGCCGCTCGACGAAGGCCTGATCGACTATGTCGACGCCTCCTACGGGACGGAAAGCGACGAGAACACCCTCTACACCGCCAATGTCATCGCCAAATCCGAAATCACCATCAACGGCAGGACCGTCGATGCATCGGACCTTTCGCCGGAATTCCTGTCCGGAACGCTGCAGGAGGCCGGGGACATCGAGGCCAATGTGGCGACCGGTTATCACGCGATCGAGTTCCTGTTGTGGGGGCAGGACCTGAACGGCACCGGCCCGGGCGCCGGCGACCGTCCCGCGACCGACTATTCGACCACGCAATGCACCAACGGTCATTGCGACAGGCGCGCGCAATATCTCGATTCCGCGACCGATCTCCTCGTGTCCGATCTCGAGGAAATGGTCGGAGACTGGCAGGACGACGGCGCGGCGCGCAAGCAGCTTCTCGCCGATCCGAAGGCCGCCCTTTCGGTAATCCTCACCGGCATGGGATCGCTCTCCTACGGCGAGCTGGCCGGCGAGCGCATGAAACTCGGGCTGATCCTGCACGATCCCGAGGAGGAGCAGGACTGCTTTTCCGACAACACCTACAACTCCCATCTCTACGACGCCGTCGGTATCCAGAACGTCTATCTCGGCACCTACAGGCGCGTCGACGGCACGACGGTTTCCGGTCCCTCGATCTCGCAGCTGATCGCCGCGCGCGACGAAGCCGTCGATGCCGAGCTGAAGGCCAAGCTGCAAACCACCGTCGATGCGATGCAGGCGATGGCGAAACGCGCCGAGACCGTGGAGGCCTACGACCAGATGATCGGCGAGGGCAATGCGGAAGGAAACGCCGTCGTCCAGACCGCCATCGACGGCCTGATCGACCAGACCCGGTCCATCGAAAGGGCGGTTGCGCTGCTCCAGCTCGACGGAATTCAGTTCGAGGAGTCCGACAGCCTCGATAATCCGAACGCGGTATTCCAGTAAGAGTGCGCATCCATGATCGTTTGCAGTTGCAACGTCATCATGAAGAAGGAGATCGAGGAGGTGATCTACCGCCTCCTCGACGAAGACGCATGGCGGCTGATCACGCCGGGCGTGGTCTATCATGCCATGAAGATGCGCGGCCGCTGCTGCGGATGCTTTCCGAACGTGATCTCGATCATCATCGAGGCCAGCGAACGCTATCACCGCGAGCGCCGGACCCCCGACGAGCAGATCGTCCCGTTCATCCAGAAAATCAGGGTGGAACATGAGCGCTGCGAAACCGCGCGCATGATCGCCGGCCAGGCAAGGATGCGGCGCAGCGCGGCGTGACCGCGTGCCGGACCGGTCGGCGACTTATGACCATCCGCCATCGGACAAGTCACTGAAGAAGGGGACCATGATGAACAGGAAGTTTGCCGGCGCGGGCGCGCTGGCTTGCGCATTTCTCGCCGCGCTGGCGGGAAGCGCACTGGGCGGCGATCTGCCGAAGGAACGCGCCGACCTGACGCCGAAGGATCTCGCGCGCGTCAAAAACGTGACCGCGCCGGCGACAGATTTCTCCAAGGCAGAGCCCTTCGAGGCGATGCCCGGCGGGGCGGCGACCTCGCGCAAGAAGGTAAACCGCGACGCGTTTTCGCAGTTCTCGGCAAACCTGACCTTCGAGCAGGAGCGCGATTTCAAGCTCGGCAATGCGTTGTTCCGCAAGCTCTGGGTTTCGGCGCCGTCCTCGACGCAGGCCTCCGACGGGCTCGGTCCGTTCTTCAATTCGCGCAGCTGCCAGACCTGTCATCTGAAGGACGGCCGCGGCCATCCGCCGGAAGGACACGAGGAGGCATCGTCGATGTTCCTGCGGCTTGCCCGCCCGCCAGCGACGGACAAGGAGCGCGCCGCGATCGAGAACTACCTTGCCGTCAACATGCCCGACCCCGTCTATGGCGAGCAGCTGCAGGATTTCGCGGTCCCGGGCCTGATGGCCGAAGGCAAGATGCGCATCGACTACGAGGAAATCCCGGTCACGCTCGGCGATGGCGAGACGGTTTCGCTGCGCAAGCCAGCATACCGCATCGACGATCTCGGTTACGGGCCGCTCGATCCGGCGACGACTCTGTCCCCGCGCGTCGCCAATCCGATGATCGGTCTCGGCCTCGTCCAGGCGATCGAACCAGCCGATATTATTGCCCATGCCGATCCGGACGACGCCGACGGTGACGGCATTTCCGGCCGCGTGCAGCTGACACGTGAGACCGCCGGCGGTCCGGTGGAAATCGGCCGTTTCGGCTGGAAGGCGCAAAATCCGACTATCCGCAAGCAGGCGGCCGGCGCCTTTGCCGGCGACATCGGCATCTCGACGCCCGACGTCCCGAAAAGCTACGGAGACTGCACCGCCGCCGAGGCGGCCTGTCTCGCCATGCCGAACGGCGTCCAGAAACGTCTCGGCGAGACCGAGGCGCCGGACCCGGTTCTGGATCTCGTCACCTTCTACTCCGAGAACCTCGCCGTTCCGGCTCGCCGCGATGTCGAGGATCCGCAGGTCCTGCACGGCAAGGAACTGTTCTACGGCCTCGGTTGCACGAGCTGCCACCAGCCGAAATACGTCACCAGCCGCAAGGCGAAATACAAGGCCCACAAGTTCCAGCTGATCTGGCCCTACTCGGATTTCCTCCTGCACGACATGGGTGAGGGGCTGGCCGACGGCCAGCAGGTCGGCGTGGCGAACGGCCGGGAATGGCGAACGCAGCCGCTTTGGGGCATCGGCCTGACCGAGACGGTCAACGGCCATACCCTGTTTCTGCATGACGGGCGCGCGCGCAACCTGACCGAAGCCATCCTCTGGCATGGCGGCGAGGCGCAGACCGCGCGCGACGGGTTCGCGGCGCTGGAAAAATCCGAGCGCGATGCGCTGATCCGTTTCCTGGAATCCCTTTGATGCGTTCGTTCGCGATTATCCTTGCCGCCGCCACGCTGCTTGGCGTCAATTCCGCCCATGCGCTCACGGTGAGCGACGAGGCGGCGGTCGAGCCGGTCCGCAATGTCGTCGCCGGCTTCATCCAGCCCGCTTTCGAACGTTTCGACGAAAGCGCGGAACTGGCGGGCGTTGCCGTCAACTCGCTGTGCGAGGAGCCGGCGAAACGGACGCTGGAGTCGGCGCGCCAAGCGTTCCGCGACAGCGCGCTGGCCTTCGCCCGCATCGAGTTCCTGCGTACCGGACCGCTGGCAAGGGACAACCGGCTCGAGCGGCTGCTGTTCTGGCCCGACCGGCGCGGCATCGCGTTGCGCCAGGTCCAGGCCGCGATCGCCACCGGCGACGAAAGCGTCACCGACGCCGCCAACCTGCCGGCAAAAAGCGTTGCGCTGCAGGGTTATACGGCGCTCGAATATCTGCTGTTCGGAACCGGCTCCGACAAGCTTGCCGGCGCGGGAAGCAGCCATCGCTGCGGCTTTGCCGCCGCCGTCGCCGAAAACATCCATGCGATCGCCAAGGCGCTGGACGCCGAGTGGCATGACAAGAACGGCTATGCGGCGGTCTGGTCCGCGCCCGGTCCCGACAACGAAACCTTCCGCAGCGTCGAGGAAACGGTCGGCGAACTCGTCTCCCTGCCCTCCGAAGCCTTCGAGATCATCCGCGATCAGCGTCTCAAGCCGATCCTGCCGGACGATGGCAAGCCGAAGCCGAAACTGGCGCTGTTCTGGCGCTCCGGCCTGACCATGGCTTTCACGCAAAGCAGCTTCGAGGCGCTGCGCACCTATTTCGAGGCGTCCGGCCTGGCCGGCGTCCTGCCGGAAGACGAACGCTGGCAGGCACGCTCGATCGAGTTCGAATTCAACAATGCCGGCGACGCCCTATCGCGCCTGCAGATGCCGATCGAGGATGTGCTCGCCAACGAGGATCGCGTCAGCGACCTGAAATATCTGATGATCCTGTCGCAAAGCCTGCAGCGCCTTTTCGGCGAGCAGATAACCGCAACGCTCGGCCTTTCCGTCGGGTTCTCTTCGCTGGATGGTGACTGATGCAACTGTTTTCTCCGACCGGACTGATCGAACGCCGGACGCTCCTGCGCGCGGCGGGCGGCGCCTTTCTCGCCGGGCTGGCGCCGCGCGCGGCCGAGGCCCTTACCGAGACGGACGCGGTCTTCGCTTCCGCCTATTTCGACCGCGAAGGCCAGTACGGCGTCGCGCTCCTGACCGAATGCGGCGAGATCGTCCACCGCTACGTTCTGCCCGAGCGCGGCCACGACGCCGTCTTCGATCCGACGGGCCGCACCCTTGTCGTCTTCGCGCGCCGGCCGGGGACGTTCGCCGCCGTCATCGACACCGCGAACGCCGCTACGCCGGTCGTCTTCCACGCGCCGGAAGGTCGGCACTTCTACGGCCACGGTCGGTTCTCCGCCGACGGCAGGCTGCTCTATGTGACCGAAAACGACTACGACAATGCCCGTGGCGCGATCGGCATCTATGACGCCACCGACGGATTCAGGCGCATCGGCGAATTCTCCTCCGGCGGGATCGGCCCGCATGACATGACGATCCTGCCCGGCGCGCGCACGATGCTGATCGCCAATGGCGGCCTCGAGACCCATCCGGATTACGGCCGCACGATCCTCAATCTCGCGACGATGAAGCCCAATCTGGCGCTGGTCGATCTGCGCGACGGGTCGATCATGGCGACGCATGAACTGCCGCACGAAATGCACAAGCTGTCGATCCGCCATCTCTCGATGACCGCCGACGGGACCGTCTGGTTCGCCTGCCAGGACCAGGGCGACATCCACGAATTGTTCCCGCTTGCCGGATCCGTCTCGCCGCAGGGCGAACTGGCCCTGCTCGATATTCCCGAGGAAGATCTGCGCCGGTTGCATGGCTATATCGGCTCGGTCGTTGTCAACGAACGCGCCGGCTCGGTCGTCTTCACCTCGCCGCAGGGCAATGTCGCCTACGAGATCGACCGGGAAAGCCGCGCGGTGCGCGCCCGCCACGACCTTGTCGATGTCTGCGGCGCGGCGGCCAGGGGCGACGGCTTCTTCCTGTCGACCGGGCAGGGCATGCTCGACGGCCGCCAGACCAGCCTCGCCTGGGACAATCACATCGTCAGGCGGCCTGCCTGACCGAGACGGGTGCGTCGAGGCCCGCGAGAAGATCGTCGACACGTGCCTTGACCTCGGCGATCGCCTTTTCCTTCACCGGCCCGTAGCCGCGAATGTCCATCGCCGCTCCGGCTATCGGCAGCAGCGCGTCTGCGCCGGTTCGCGGCAGAGCCTCTTCCATCCGCGTGATCAACGCCTCGTACCAGCCGATCAGGTCGCGTTCCATCCGGCGCTCCGCCGTGTAGGCGAAAGGATCGAACGCGGTGCCGCGCAGGAATTTCAGCTTTGCCAGCACCCGCATCGGCGCCTGCATCCACTGGCCGAGTTCGACCTTGCGCGGGCGTCCGCGATGGTCCTCGCCGAGCGGCAGAACCGGCGGCGCCATGTGGTAATGGACCTTGAAGTCGCCCTCGAATTCCGACCGCAGCCGGTCGATGAAACCGGTCTCCATGTGCAGCCGGGCGACCTCGTATTCGTCCTTGTAGGACATCAGCTTGAACAGCGACTTCGCGACCGCGCGGGTCAATGCCTCGTCACCGTCATGGGCGCTTTCGGCCTTGCGCATGCGTTCGATCCGGGCGCGGTAGCGGTCCGCCCAGGCGTTGTTCTGGTAGTTGGCGAGGAACGCCGCGCGGCGCGCGATCAGGTCGTCGAGGCTTTCCTCGCCGCTGCCTGGCGCCTCCGTGCCGAGCGCGTCCGGATCGCCGCAGGCAAGCCGGCCGATCGAAAAGGCGGCCTTGTTGCGCTCCACCTGGACGCCGTTCAGTTCTATGGCACACATCATCGCCGGCAGCCCGACCGGCACGAGGCCGTCCTGCCACGCCATGCCGAGCATGATCATGTTGGCGTAGATCGCGTCGCCGCAAAGGTCCTCGGCGAGCCGGCTGGCATCGGTAATGCGCAGATTACCGGTTCCGGTGACACCGGCAATGGCGTCGACGCGCTTGTCGACATTCAGGCTGGCGTCGCGGTGCAGGACGATGTCGCCGGTCGGCATTTCGGCGGTGTTGAGGACGGCGCGCATGCCGGCGCGGTAGGTGGCTGACGCCTTCGACGACGACGAAACGACGATGTCGCCGCCGATCAGCGCGTCGGCCGCGCCCGCATCGACGCGCACCTGGTTGATCGCGGCCGGATCGGCGCCGAAGCGCACATAGGAGATCACCGGTCCGAATTTCTGAGCGAAGCCGGTGAAGTCCAGCACGCTGGCGCCCTTGCCCTCGAGATGCGCGGCCATCGTCGTCACCGCCCCGATGGTGACGACGCCGGTGCCGCCGACACCGGTGACGACGAGGTCGAACGGCTTGTCGAGACTTGGCAGGTCCGGCAGCGGCAGGGCGTCCGCCTTCGCGGCCAGCGCCGATGTGTCGGGCATCTTTCTGCGCCGTGTCGCGCCCTCGACGGTGACGAAGCTCGGGCAGAAGCCGTTCAGGCAGGAGAAATCCTTGTTGCAGTTCGACAGGTTGATCTTGCGCTTGCGGCCGAACGGCGTCTCCACCGGCTCGACGCTGAGGCAGTTCGATTCCACCGAACAGTCGCCGCAGCCCTCGCAGACGAGGTCGTTGATGAAGGCGAAGCGCTTCGGGTCTTCCATCGTGCCGCGCTTGCGCCGCCGCCTCTTTTCGGTCGCGCAGGTCTGTTCGTAGATCAGGATGGTCACGCCGGGGATGTCGCGCAATTCGCGCTGCACGGCGTCGAGATCGCTGCGGTCGTGGAAGCTGACGCGCGGCGGAAAATCGCCGGGCGAAAACTTTTCCGGATGGTCCGACACCAGCGCGATGCGCTCGACACCCTCTGCGCGCACCGAATGCGCGATCGCCTGTACGCTGATCGGCCCGTCGACCGGCTGGCCGCCGGTCATCGCGACGGCGTCGTTGAACAGGATCTTGTAGGTGATGTTGGCCTTTGCGGCGATCGCCTGGCGGATCGCCATCGAGCCGGAATGGTAATAGGTGCCTTCGCCGAGATTCTGGAAGATATGGCCCTTGCCGGTGAAGATCGACGAAGCCGCCCAGTTCACGCCTTCGCCGCCCATCTGGATCAGCGAGGAGGTGTCGCGGTCCATCCAGCTCGCCATGAAATGGCAGCCGATCCCGGCAAGCGCCCTGGAGCCTTCCGGCACGCGCGTCGAGGTATTGTGCGGGCAGCCGGAGCAGAAATACGGCGTGCGTGTCGCGCCCTGCACCTGCAGCGAGATGGAGGGCTGCGCAAGAATGTTCTCTGCCCGCTCGGAAAAGCCCTGGCCGGGGAAGACGCCGTCCAGCCGCCTGGCGACGATGGGCAACAGCAGGCGCGGCGACAATTCGCCGGTCCACGGCACCAGCCGTTCGCCGGTCTCGTCGCGCTTGCCGACCATGGCGTGCGGCTTGTGGCCCGGCCAGTCGTAGAAATATTCCTTGAACTGGCTCTCGATGATGCCGCGCTTTTCCTCGATGACGAGGACCTCCTGCTTCTCCTTGACGAAATCCAGCGCGTCGCGCCGCGCCAGCGGCCACACCATGCCGACCTTGTAGATGTCGATGCCGAGTTCGCGGCATTGCTTTTCGCCGATGCCGAGCAGGCGCAGCGCCTCCATCAGGTCGAGATGCGCCTTGCCGGTGGTGACGATGCCGAAGCGGGCGTTCCTGACGTCGTAGATGTGGCGGTCGATCGGATTGGCCTCGGCGAAGGCGAAGACGGCGTGCTTCTTCGCCTCCATCCGCTCCTCGATCTGCGGGCCGGGCAGGTCCGGCCAGCGGTAATGCAGCCCGCCCGGCGGCGGCGTGAAATCGGGCGCCCGGAAGTTTCGGTCTGTCGGAAGGTCGACCGAGGCCGCCGATTCCACCGTTTCCGAGACCGCCTTGAAACCGACCCACATGCCCGAAAAGCGCGACAGGGCGTAGCCGTATTCGGCGAATTGCAGATATTCGGAGACGCCGGCCGGGTTCAGCGTCGGCATGAACCAGGCCATGAACGCGACGTCCGACTGGTGCGGCATCGAGGAGGAGACGCAGCCGTGATCGTCGCCGGCGACGACGAGGACGCCGCCATGCGGCGACGAGCCGTAGGCATTGCCGTGCTTGAGCGCGTCGCCGGCACGGTCGACGCCCGGCCCCTTGCCGTACCAGAGCCCGAAGACGCCCTCGACCTCGCGGTCCGGATTGGTCTCGACCTGCTGCGATCCCAGAATGGCGGTCGCGGCGAGGTCCTCGTTGATCGCCGGCAGGAACTCGATGCCGAGATCCGATGTCAGGTCGCGGGCCCGCCACATCTCCAGATCGAGCGCGCCGAGCGGCGAGCCGCGATAGCCGGAAACGAACCCGGCGGTCTTCAGCCCGGCTGCGCGGTCGCGGCGCGCCTGGTCGAGCGCGGCGCGGACAAGTGCCTGCGTGCCGGTCAGGAAAACACGGCCGTTTTCCTTTGTGTAGCGATCCGAAAGCGCATAGGGCGCGAGCGAGACTATGTCGGTGACGTGCTGGTTCATCGCGATATCCTCCCGAAGGGCGGTTTTCATTCCGATTTTACCAGATGCGGGCGAGAAAACTTGCCAGAATGGCCGTTTCAAAGCTAGTTTGTGGGTGAATTATCCAAAACCCGGTATTAGAACGGTTATTCCTTTCAGATGACGCAGACCGCCCCGCTATCCGAAACCGACCGCCGCCTGCTCGCGCAATTGCAGGAAGATTGCCGGATCTCCAACCAGGAGCTTGCCAATGCGGCGGGCATGTCGGCGTCGGCCTGCTGGCGCCGTGTTCGGGCGTTGGAGGAAGAGGGTGTCATTTCCGGCTACGTCGCGCTCGTCGATGCCGAGCGGGTTGGCCAGCGCTTCAGCGCCATCGTGCAACTGACGCTGGAGCGCCACGAGCGCGACCATGTCGACAATTTCATCGATGCGATCTCGCGCCGGCCGGAGGTGCTGCAGGTCTTCGCGACAACCGGCGAGGCCGACTACCATGTGCTTGTGCTGTGCGAGGACAAGGACGCCTACAACGCCTTCCTGGAGGACTTCCTGTTCCGCCTGCCGGGCATTGCGCATGTGCGCACCAACCTCGTCCTGAAATCCATCAAGTCGACGCCGCGCATTCCGTTGTGAGTCGGCGGACAGGAAAGAGGCCCCGCACGAAGCTAGAGCTTTTCAGGGATAGATAGAAGCATTCTGCCAGAGCAGGCTTGC
>NZ_JACZCS010000030.1 GCF_014904745.1 Oricola nitratireducens | reverse complement strand
GCTTGCCCGTAGCCCCGCTACGCGCCGCGCGCGCCTTCGCGCGGATCGCCGCACCGGACGAGAAACAGAATGTTTCTATCTGTCCCTGAAAAGCTCTAGGGCCTCTTCCTCCCCACCCTCCGGATAGCGGATCAGGCGGTGACGAATTGCTGCCCCTCCAGCGAAGCGGCGAAGCCGTCGAGGGCTTCGGAGACCTCGCCCCACTTGTCTAGGCTCTTCACGTTCTTCAGCCAGCGCTCGACATTCGGATATTTCGCGTAATCGAGCCGGATCATGTCGCCGAGCGCCATGATCGAGGAAGCGAAATAGTCGGCGATCGTGATGCGGTCGCCGGTGAGATACGGGCGACCGTCGCCGAGCCAGTAATCGTCGAGGACCTGCAGCCAGAAGGCACTCTTCTCGCTGCCCCATTCGATGGCGACCTTCTGGCCCTCGTCGCTCCGCCGCTTGTGATGCGGGAACAACTGCGGGTAGCAGAGATTGTAGCCCCAGTCGCGGTAGAAGTTGGAATTGAACCAGTCCATGATCTCGTTGACCTTGGCGCGCTGCTTCAGGTCCTTCGGATATTCCGGCATGTCGTATTTGTCGGCGAGATAGCGCAGGATCGAGGCGCTCTCCGTCAGCTTCATGTCGCCGTCTTCGAGCACCGGAACGAGCCGGTTCGGGTTGAACGAGACATAGGGCTCCTGGTGATGCGCGCCGGTGAACAGGTCGACGACCTCCTCTTCGACATCGAGGCCTTTTTCGGCGATCAGCAGGCGCACAGGCCGGCTGGTGATGGATGCGGGATGCATGTGCAGTTTCATGGCTTCCTCCAGTGACGGCTGCGCCGTCTATTTGTTCTTGTAAGGGTCTTTCGGACCGCGGTCCGCCGACAGGCTGCCGAAGGTTTTCGCCGTCAGGTTCTCGATCGCGTCGGCAAGATGGATCCTGTCGATATGGTGGTCACCGCGCGCCACGCGGATCTTGTGTGCTTCCAGCATCACCTGGCCGTGCGAGACGCCCCATGGCGGTTCGAAGCGGTAGGAGGCGAGTTCGATCAGCAAACCGAGCGGATCGTTGAAATAGATCGAATCCATGAAGCCGCGATCCTTCGGCCCGCTGTGCTTGATGCCGCGCTCGTCGAGCCGCTCGACGGCCTGCCAGAATGTCGCCTGCGAGACGGCGAAGGCGAGGTGGTGCACGCAGCCGACATCCGTCGGCGTGCGGCTCGGCTCGGGTTTGCGGTCCTCGTTGGTGAACACCGTGATCAGCCGTCCGTCGCCGGGGTCGAAATAGATATGCCCTTCGCTTTCCCGGTCGAGGTTAGGCTGGTCGAAGACGAACGGCATGCCGAGAACGCCCTCCCAGAAGTCGATCGAGGTCTGGCGGTCGGCCCCGACGATCGTGATGTGGTGGACACCCTGTGTCTGAAGTTTTCTCACGGTCACCTCCCTGGTTGAACTGGCACCATATCACTCTTGCCCGCCTACATGAGCAGCTTCGGAAGTGCGAGTGAGAGCGCCGGGACCGCCACCAGAAGCGCGACGCGAACGAAATCCGCCAGAAGGAAAGGAAGCACGCCGCGTGCGACCGTTTCGAACCGCAGATCGTCGACACTGCCGGCGATTACGAACAGGTTCATGCCGAGCGGGGGCGTTATCAGGCCGATTTCCACCACCGACACGACCAGGACGCCGAACCAGATCGGATCGTAGCCCAGTGCCGTCACCATGGGAAAGACGATTGGCAGTGTGATCAGCATCATCGAAAGGCTGTCGAGAAAGCAGCCGAGGATGACGTAGATCACCAGGATCATCACGATAACGCCGATGGGCGGCAGGCCGAGCAGGTTTATCCAGTCGACGACAACACGCGGCAGCGTCGAGGTTTCGATGAAGAACTGCAGGACCGAGGTTCCGATCAGGATCATGAACAGCATCCCGGTCGTGCCGGCGGTTTCGATCAACGCGTCGCGCGCGACGTCCCAGGTGAGCTCCTTGCGCAGTGCGGCAAGTACGATCGCGCCGAACGCGCCAACGCCCGCGGCCTCCGTCGGTGAAAAGAAGCCGAGATAGATGCCGCCCATCACCACGAGGAACAGCCCGAGGATCGGGGCCATCTGGCGAAATGCGTTCAACCTCTCGCCAAGGCCGGCGCGCGGGATGCGGGGCGCGCGCGACGGGTTCAGCCGCACGATGATATAGTTCGCGGTCATGTACAGGACAGCGGCAAGTATGCCGGGAATCATTCCGGCGAGGAACATCCGACCGATCGACTGCTCCGTCAGCAGTGCGTAGATGACCATTATGATCGAGGGCGGAATCAGGATTCCAAGCGTACCCCCGGCGGCAAGGGCGCCGGACGTCAGGCGGCGGTCATAGCCGATCTCGGTCATTTCGGGGATCGCGACGCGCGCCATCGTGGCGGCCGTGGCAAGGCTCGATCCGCACACCGATCCGAAGATTGCGCAGGCGCCGATCGTGGCCGACGCAAGGCCGCCGCGCCAGTGGCCGATGAGGTTGTGCAGAGCCTGGTACAGAGCGGCCGACAGGCCGGCCCGCGATGCGAAAGCGCCCATCATGACAAACAGCGGGATCACCGACAGCGAATAGGATGACGATGTCACGAACGGTTGCGAGCCGAGGATGAAGCCGAGACTCAGCCATCCGTTGAGAATGACACCGCCGCAAATTCCGACGAGGCCCATCGCGATCGCGACCGGCACACGCAAGGCGATCAGGCCGAGCAGCACGAAGAGACCGATTACTCCGATGACGGGCGGTGTCATGAACGGTCGCCCTCTTGCCAACCGCGCACATGGCGCACGATCAGCCAGGCATTGACGATTGCGGCGAGGCCGATCCCGACCACGAGCGGGATCCAGTACCATACCATAGGGATGCCGATCGACTGGCTGCGGTCACCGTATCCGTATTCGGTCATCATCTGCTGGATGGAGAACCAGAACACGGCGCCGAGAAAGAAGAAGCCCAGCAGAGCCGCGACAACGAGCAGGACGCGCTGTACGCTCCGGGGCATGTGCGTGGTGAACACGTCGATCGCGACGTGCTGATCATGCGAGAAGCCGAAGGGGATGGCGAACATGGCCCCGATCATGGTGCACAGCGTCACAATGTCGGTCAGCCCGTGGACCGTGTGGCTGCTGAGGGAACGCAAGACGATGTCGGTTACCGTGAGCGCCACAGCGACCAGAAGAGGCACGGTGCCAAGAATGGCGACTGCGGTTGTCAGTTTTTTCACGAGAGACTTCCTTGCCGGCACGGAGCGGCGGGCGCCGGAGTGGATGTTCCGGCGCCTCCGTTCGGCCTGTTCTAGTCTTCACAAGCTGCGACAGCCTTGCCGATGTCGGCATAGATCGCCCTGGCTGCATCGGGATCCATGCCCGACTCGGTCTTGATGTAGTTGTCGACGACCGGCATCAGCCGCTCGCGCCATTGATTGCGGACCTCGTCGGACATCGGGATTATTTCATTGCCGTTAGCCTTGGCGGCGTCGATCGCTTCCTTGTCCGTATCCGCCCACCAGTGTCCCCAGTTGGAAAAGACCTCGTCACTGGTCTCGTCGATGACCTTCTGGATGTCTTTGGGCAGCGAGTCGTAGCTGCGCTGGTTCATCAGGGTGTACATGCTGACCGGGTTGATGCGCGCGTCGATGTGATAGTGCAGCACCTCCCACAGCTTGAATGCGCCGACAGGTCCCCACGGCATGATGTTGCCGTCAACGACGCCGCGTTCCACGCTTTCGTAGATTTCCGTGGGCGGCATGCCGACAGGCGTCGCGCCGATCTCCTCGAGCATGGCGGTGATTGCCGGAGTGGGTGTTCGGATGCGAAGTCCCTTGAGATCATCGAGGGTCTCGACCTTTTCCTTCGTGTGAACGGCGCTCGGCTCGGTCACCGTCAACGAGAGAATCCGGGTGCCCTTGAAGTCGGGCTGGAACGTGTCCTTCATCCGGGTCAGCGCGCAGGTGCCGACGGCGGAATTCGGTACGGTGAAGGGCAGTTCCACCAGAACGATACGCGGATGGCGCCCGCGCGGAATGGCCGGAATGCCGACGGCGAAGTCAACGACGCCGGACCGCACCTGATCGTATTGTTTGGTCGCGTCCCCGAGCGACGATCCGGCGGAGAAGAAAGTGATGTGAACCCGACCGCCGGTTTTCTCCTCGATCTCGTTCGCCCACGGCTCCAGAGCGAGCTTCTGGATGAAATGCGTCGACGGGAACATCGACGAGATCTTCAGTTCGTATTCGGCGGCATTCGCGCTCGCTGCGCCCGTCGCCAAGGCCGCCAGCGACCCGAGTATCAATCCAAGTTTCCTCATCATTTCCTCCCGTTTGATTGAGGTTGGTTTTGTCGTCCGACTTATTGCGCGGCGGACCAGTCCACCAATTTCGACTTGTAGTCCGTGCGCGGTAGCGTGCCCCACGGCACGAGATCGATGGCGCTGGTGAAGACCAGCTTGTCGCGGACGCGCTTCCGGATGTTCTCCGCCAGCGCGCCATCACCGGCGATGCCTTCGGCGAGTTCAACGGCAATGTGCAGCGGCGGCTGTTGCTTGACGCCCTTTGTCTGCGGCCGGATCGAGATGACGCCGCTCACCGTGGGCGAGAATTCGTTGATGACCTCCCGCACGGCGGTGGGAAAGACGTTGACGCCGCGTACGATCATCATGTCGTCCGTCCGTCCGATGCAGCGCACGCGCGGCGCAGTGCGCCCGCAGGAACATGGTCCGGCCTGGATGCGAACATGGTCACGGCTGCGGAAGCGCAGCAGCGGTGCGGCGCGATGCTTCAGATGCGTGTAGACGAGTTCCCCCTCCGCGCCGTCCTCGAACGGGATAGGTGCGCCGGAGTCGGGGTCGATCAGTTCGAAATGGACGATGCCGCGGCCCGAGAAGTGCATGCCTTGCTGTGCTTCGCATTCGCCCCATAGCGAGACCGAGATGTCGCCAATGCCCATCGCCTCGGTAACCTTGGCGTTCCACGCCTCTTCGATGCGCGCGCGCATGGCCGGCTCGCCGCCGCCGGGTTCGCCCGCGACGAGAATGCGTTCGATTGCCGAGTTGGCGATGTCGATACCGCGCTCGGCGGCCCATTCGGCCAGATGCAGCGCGTAGGACGGTGTGCAGGCGAGAATGTCGGGCCTCAGAAGACGGACTGCCGACATCAGCCGCTCGGTGTTTCCCGCGCCGACCGGCACATGGCACAGGCCAAGCGCCGCGAAGGCGTCGAGCGTGACGCCGGCAACGAACGGCCCGGCATTGTAGGTGGAGACGATCATGTGGCCGCGCCGCACGCCAGACGCGCCATAGGAGCGACAGGAGATCTCGACCCAGTTGGACAGGTCTTCCCCGGTCAACGGGATATAGCTCGGCGTGCCGGTCGTGCCACTTGTCGAATAGATGCGGATGATGTCTTCCATTGCCGCGGCGCGATGCGTTCCGATCGGATTGTCCGGCGTGCGACTTTGGCGCAATTCGTCCTTTTCCGTGAAGGGAAGGGCGGCGATTTCCGCCAGTCCGCCGACGCTTGTGGCATCCCGGAATCCGGCCTTTTCGAGCTTGCCGCGATAGAAGGGCGAGTGCTCGAACAGCCAGGCAATCTGCTCGCGATAGGCAGGGTCATCGGCGCTGGACTGCTTGTCCCAGGGAAGGGTCTCGGCGGCGACGTTGTGCATCACGACGCCCGCTCTTCGTAGGTAATGGCGTTTTCGGCGTGATGCGCCATGAGAAAGCCGATCGGATTTTTCTGCTCCTCGCCGAGATGCGCAAGCAGGCTCGCGGTTCGGGCAAGGATCGGGATCGCTTTCAGCATGCCGGCGGGGAATTCCAGGTCGAGCAGGACCGCGGCGATTGCCATCGAGACGTTCATTGGCAACGGTTTGCCCCAGGCTTCCGGCACCACCGTCGCGGCCACCCGCGCGAGAGCGACATAAGGGCTGCCGGCGGTGCGTTCTTCCGCGAGGTCGAGGATGCGTTGGGCGCGCGGATCGACCGGTTTGTGCAGCGGATGACCGAAACCCGGAACCTTACCGCCTTCGCGGCGGATTTCCGCAACCAGGTCCCGGATTGTCGTTGCGGGATCGCCGCGGGTTTCGTCGGTCATGCGCCTGGCTTGAATGAGGAATTCGCCGCAAGACTGCGCGGTACCGAGAACGACCGAGCCGCAACCCAATATACCCGCCGCGACGGCCGCCTGGAGTGCGGAGGGGTCGGCGTCATAGGTCATCCGCGCGACCTGGTTAGTCGGCACGAGGCCGTGTTCGGCGATCGCCACGAGCAGCAAATCGAGAAAGAAACGCTGGTTTTCGGTCGGTTCCCTGCCTGTGAGCAGCAGGCAGAAATAATCGGTGAAGCCGACGCGCCCCATCAGGTCGGAGCACAGATCGCGACCGCGAACGGTGACGCTCTGTGCGTCAGCGGTGCTGATCGCCGTGGTCGCTCCCGCGTTTTTTCCGATCATCATTGTTCGACACCTCCCGAAAAGTCGGGCAATATTGTCGGACAATTTTGCTGTTGTCAATACGACGCCCCGTCTCTAGATTGACGGGGAACCGAATGGCCGGGCTGCCGGCGCGGAGAATGATACGGATGGAACCACGCCACGGCGCCAAGGGCGACACGGTCGTCGACTTTCTCATGCAGGCGATCCAGGCCGGGCGCTTTGTGCCGGGGCAGCGCCTCGTCGAAGCCGACCTGACGGCCGAACTCGGCGTCAGCCGCAGCCTGTTGCGCGAAGCGTTCCGCCGTCTCTCCGCAGAGGGCGTGATTGAGATCGTTCCCAATCGCGGCGCCCTGGTGCGGCGGCTGACCATGACCGAGGCGATGGAGCTGTTCGAAATCCGCTTGGAGCTGGAGGCGCTTGCCGCCCGGCTCGCCGCGGAAAAGATCGCCGATCCAGGCACGCGCGAGCGCTTCGAGCGCCGGATCGCGCCGATATGGGAGGAGGTGCCGCGCTTCTCAACCTCCGATTATCTCGCCGAGAACCGGCGCTTTCACGCCGCGGTTTTCGAGGCGGCGGGCAACGGTCAGTTGGTCAAGCTCAACAGTCAGCTTCAGCTTTCGCTTATCATGGCGCAGATCGCGTCGGAACTGACGGGCGATGTCATGATGGAGTCCCTGCATGAGCACCGCGTCGTCGCCTCGGCGATTCTTGCCGGTGATGCGGCGGCGGCGGATGCGGCCATCCGTGGTCACCTGTCGCGTGCGCGCGACTTCGTTCGCGCGATACGACCGGAGGTGTTCCGCGCCGGCCGGCCCGGAGAAGCTGTCCCGTTTTCCAAAGCGGAGTTTGCCGGCACCATCGAAAAATCCCCCTGAGATTTTGCAGGATCTGGTAAGT
This sequence comes from Oricola nitratireducens, assembly GCF_014904745.1. GTDB lineage: Bacteria > Pseudomonadota > Alphaproteobacteria > Rhizobiales > Rhizobiaceae > Oricola > Oricola nitratireducens. Next base: position 39,381 of record NZ_JACZCS010000030.1, on the reverse strand, counting down.
CAACGCTTACAAAAATGTGTGATGAGACCGAATCCGGGCATATGTTCCCGTTTGGGAAACCCATTGTTTACGATCCCTGATACATGGCTTGCGTGGGGTAAGGGGGAGCGTAATGGGTCGAGCACTCACGCGGGAGTTCTTCTACGAGGAGGATTCCCTGGATGCCGCGAAGGTCACCCAGCAGGCATTGATCGATACGCAGGAGCGTATGGGCATGATGCTGGACATCATGCCGATGGGTCTTCTCATCCATACAAGGCAGGGCATACTCTTTGCCAACCAGGAAGCCTACCGGATGCTTGGTGTGCGGCGTGGCGAGATTGTCGGCCAGCATCTGCTCGATTTCGTTGCCAAGAGCGAAATCCCCGGCGTCATGCGGCAGATCGACCGGTCGTTCGACAACGGCATCGAGCCGATCAATCAGGAAACGCTGCTGCACAACCGAGTCGGCCGGGCGATCTGCATCAAGCTGATCTCGGTACGGCTTCCCTGGGCGGGAACGCCGGTTGTCCAGATTCTGCTGCAGGATGTCAGCGATCTGAAGCAGAAGCAACGCAAGCTCCAGCAACTCTCCATCATCGACGAACTGACCGGCGCCCACAATCGCCGCCACGTCTTCACCGAAGCCGCCCGCCACATGCAGAAGGCGGCCGAAGAGGGTTTCGATCTCTCCGTTGCGCTGCTCGATGTCGACCATTTCAAGAAGATCAATGACGGTTACGGCCATGGCGTGGGCGATCAGGCGCTGATCTCGCTCGCCGGCGCGGCCAGCGAGATCGTGCGCGCGGAAGGTGGCGAGGACGCCGTTTTCGCGCGGATCGGCGGCGAGGAGTTCCTGCTGCTGCTTCCCGGCTTCGGCCTGCAGGCGACAGAGGCGCTGGGTGAAAAGCTTCGCGAGGCGGCCAACGCCATCGACGTGCGCGCCGAATCCGGAACGTTCCGCTTCACGGTTTCCCTCGGCGTCGCCTCCCTGGCGGACGGCGAAACGAGCTTCGATCGGCTCGTGGCCCGCGCCGATACTGCCCTCTACAACGCCAAGAACGGCGGCCGTAACCGGGTGGCCGTGGCCCGGTAGCCACCCGCCGGTATTCTTCATCTCTCCAAATCAGAAGTCCGGTGCGGATGCCCGCCGGTTCGGTATTCGCGGCAAAAAGCTTCAAGGTTAAAATTTCAAGCTTGAAATAATTTTTGCTTGATGGCATTCTCTGGCTAAAGGAGCGTGTCTCCGGGGAGATTCCATGAAGATTTTGTGTTTGGGCGGCGGTCCCGCCGGGCTTTATTTCGCTATCTCGATGAAACTGCGCGATCCGTCGCATGACGTGACCGTGCTGGAGCGCAACCGCGCCAACGACACCTTCGGCTGGGGCGTCGTCCTGTCCGACGATGCGCTGGAGCGCATGCAGAAGAACGATCCCAAGAGCACGGAGGCGATCCGCGATCATTTCGCCTATTGGGACGATATCGCGGTGATCCACAAGGGTGTGCGCACCGTCTCCGGCGGGCACGGCTTTGCCGGTATCGGCCGCAAGCAGATGCTGATCATCCTGCAGGAACGCGCCCGTGAACTGGGCGTCGAGATGCGGTTCGAGACGGAGTTCAAGTCGGCCGAGGAATACCGGCGCGATTACGATCTCGTCGTCGGCGCGGACGGCATCAATTCCCTCGTGCGGCGTGAATACGAGGATGTCTTCAAGCCCGACATCGACATGCGCAAGTGCAAGTTCGTCTGGCTAGGCACCCACCAGAAATTCAATGACGCCTTCACCTTCATCTTCGAGAAGACGGAACACGGCTGGGTTTGGGCCCATATCTACCAGTTCGACGACAACACCGCGACCTTCATCGTCGAATGCCTGCCGCCGACATGGGAGCGCTGGGGCTTCGAGCACATGTCGAAGGAAGAAACCGTCGAGACCTGCCGCAAGATCTTCGAGAAGCATCTCGGCGGCCACGAGCTGATGTCGAATGCCGCGCATCTGCGCGGTTCGGCGGTCTGGATGCAGTTCCCGCGGGTGATCTGCGAGAAATGGTACAACGGCAACGTCGTGCTGATGGGCGACGCGGCGGCGACCGGTCACTTCTCGATCGGTTCGGGCTCGCGCCTTGCCTTCGACAGCGCGATCGCGCTCGCCGACTACCTGCATTCCGAGCCGACCATGGAAGCCGCCTTCGAGCGCTACCAGGAAGAGCGGCGGGTGGAAGTGCTGCGGCTCCAGTCGGCCGCGCGCAACAGCCTTGAATGGTTCGAGGAGGTCGAGCGCTATCTCGATCTCGATCCGATCCAGTTCAACTATTCGCTGCTCACCCGCTCGCAGCGCATCAGCCACGAGAACCTGCGTCTGCGCGATCCGAAATGGCTGCGCAAGGCGGAGGACTGGTTCCAGGCGCAGGCCGGCGGCAAGCCGGGCCGCACGCCGATGTTTGCGCCCTACAAGCTGCGCAACATGGAACTGGCCAACCGCGTCGTCGTCTCGCCGATGGCGCAATACAAGGCTGTCGACGGCTGTCCGACCGACTGGCATTTCATCCATTACGCCGAGCGCGCCAAGGGCGGCGCGGGGCTTGTCTATACCGAGATGACCTGCGTTTCGCCGGAAGGGCGGATCACGCCGGGCTGTCCCGGCCTCTATGCGCCGGAACACGAGACCGGCTGGAAGCGCCTGGTCGATTTCGTCCATGCGGAAACCGAGGCGAAGATCTGCTGCCAGATCGGCCATGCCGGGCGCAAGGCCTCGGTCCAGGTCCCGTGGGAAGACGACGAAAAGCCGCTCGTCGAAGACGGCTGGCCGATCATCTCGCCCTCGGCGATTGCCTGGTCGCCCGACCACGTGGTGCCGAAGGCGATGGACCGCGCCGATATGGATGCGGTCAAGGCCGAGTTCGTCACCGCGACCGGGATGGCCGAGCGGTCCGGCTTCGACATGATCGAACTGCATGCCGCGCACGGCTACCTGATTTCCTCCTTCATCTCGCCGCTTTCCAACCTGCGCACCGATGAATATGGTGGCAGCCTTGAAAACCGGATGCGCTATCCGCTCGAGGTTTTCGCAGCCATGCGCGCGGCTTGGCCGGAGGAAAAGCCGATGTCCGTGCGCATCTCGGCAAATGACTGGGTGGGGAGCGACGGCATCACCCCTGAGGATGCCGTCGAGATCGCGAAAATGTTCCATGAAGCCGGAGCCGATATCATTGACGTGTCGGCGGGCCAGACCTCGACCGAGGCGAAGCCGATCTACGGGCGCATGTTCCAGACGCCGTTCTCCGATCGCATCCGCAACGAGACCGGGATCGCCACCATGGCGGTCGGCAACATCTTCGAGGTCGATCACGTCAATTCGATCCTGATGGCCGGACGCGCCGATCTCGTCTGTCTCGCCCGGCCACACCTCGCCGACCCCTACTGGACGCTGCATGCGGCCGTGATGCTCGGCGACCGGGACGCACATTGGCCGTTGCCCTATCTGGCCGGCCGCAACCAGGCGTTCCGCCTCGAAGAGCGCGCGCAGCAGGAGGCGATACGCGCATGACGATTGCCGGCAAGAGGGTCCTGATCACCGGAGGCGGCACCGGCACCGGCGCCGACTTCGCGCGCGGCTTTGCCGAGGCGGGAGCCGAAATCGTGATCGCCGGAAGGCGCCGCGAACCGCTCGAAAAGGTCGCCGCTGGCAACGCGGCGATCCGCTGCGTCACCGCCGACGTCACCGACGAGGCGAGTGTCAAGGCGATGTTCGAGGAAGCCGGACCGGTCGATATCGTCATCGCCAATGCCGGCGCGGCCGAAAGTTCGGCGCTGGCCAAGACCAGCCTCGACCAGTGGAACGCCCTGATCGCCGTCAATCTGACCGGCACTTTCCTGACGATGCGCGAGGGATTGCGCCAGATGCATGGATGGGGCCGGCTGATCGCGGTCGCCTCGGTCGCCGGGCTGAAGGGCGCCGGCTACATTTCCGCCTATTCGGCCTCCAAGCATGGCGTCGTCGGAATGATCCGTTCGGTCGCCCACGAGGTCGCCCGCCAGCCAGTGACCGCGAACGCGATCTGTCCCGGTTATATCGAGACCGAGATGACCGAGCGCACAATCGCCAACATCATGCAGAAGACCGGACGCAGCCGCGAGGATGCGATCGCCGCCGTGACCGCGACCAATCCGCAGCGCCGGCTGATTCAGCCGGCCGAGGTGACGGCCGCCGCGCTCTACCTCTGCGGCCCGGGCTCGGAAGGCGTCAACGGCCAGGCCATCGCGATCACCGGGGGCGAGTCGTGAGCGATCCGCTGTCGAAGCGCCGCCTGAAACTCTGGATCAGGCTGTTGGGCATTACCCGCGCCAGCGAAAGCCATCTGCGCGAATTCCTGCGCGTCAATCACAACACGACGCTGCCGCGCTTCGATGTCATGGCGGCGCTGTTTCGCAGTCGCGAGCCGGTGACCATGTCGGAACTGTCGCGCATGCTACTCGTCTCCAACGGCAATGCCACCGCCGTCGTCGACCGGCTCGAGGCGGACGGCCTCGTGCGCCGCATCCCCTCGGAAAGCGACCGGCGCACAGTGCATGTCGCGCTGACGGACAAGGGCCGCACCAACTTCGAACATCTGGCCGCCGAGCATGAGCGCGAGGTGAACGCGCTTTTCGGCGGTCTTTCCGGGGAAGACCTAGACACGTTGAATGGCATTCTCAAACGGATGCGAAAGGAAGACCAATGACCGAACTCGCATCGCTGAAGCCGAAGCATTTCCTGTGGGACGTCGAGGATCGCATCGCCGTCATCCGGCTGAACCGGCCAGACCGTAAGAACCCGCTGACCTTCGACAGCTATGCCGAGTTGCGCGACACCTTCCGCGCGCTCGTCTACGCCAGCGATGTCGACGTCGTGGTCTTTGCCTCCAATGGCGGCAATTTCTGTTCCGGCGGTGATGTCCACGACATCATCGGCCCGCTGGTCAGGATGGACATGAAGGAGCTTCTCGCCTTCACGCGCATGACCGGCGATCTCGTCAAGGCGATGATCGGATGCGGCAAGCCGATCGTCGCCGCCGCCGACGGCGTCTGCGTCGGTGCCGGCGCGATCATCGCCATGGCCTCCGATCTGCGGCTGGCGACGCCGGAAGCCAAGACCGCATTCCTGTTTACCCGCGTCGGCCTTGCCGGTTGCGACATGGGCGCTTGCGCCATGCTGCCGCGCATTATCGGCCAGGGCCGTGCCGCCGAACTGCTCTATACCGGCCGCACGATGAGCGCCGAGGAAGGCGCCAACTGGGGCTTCTGGAATGCGTTGCATTCCGCCGACGCACTGGAAGAGGAGGCGATGGCGCTGGCCAAACGGCTCGCCGCCGGTCCGACCTTCGCCCACGGCATCACCAAGACGCAGCTGAACCAGGAATGGAACATGGGCCTCGAACAGGCGATCGAAGCGGAAGCGCAGGCCCAGGCGATCTGCATGCAGACGCAGGATTTCGCCCGCGCCTATCATGCTTTCGTCGGCAAAGAGAAACCGGTTTTCGAGGGCAACTGACATGGCTGACCGTTCGTTTCTCGGCTGGCCGTTCTTCGAGGACAGGCATCGCGCGCTCGCCGAGGCGCTTGATGGCTGGTGCGCACAGAACCTGCCTGCCGATCATGGCGATGTCGATGCGGCCTGCCGCGCTCTGGTAGCGAAGCTGGGCGAGGGCGGCTGGCTGCAGCACTCCGGCGCCGGCGAGGGCGAAACGCTCGACGTGCGCACGCTCTGCCTGATCCGCGAGACGCTGGCGCGCCACGACGGGCTCGCCGATTTCGCCTTCGCCATGCAGGGGCTCGGCATGGGCGCCGTCAGCCTGTTCGGAACGCCGGAACAGCGCGAATGGCTGGAAAAGACCCGCGCCGGCAAGGCGATTTCCGCTTTCGCCCTGACCGAGCCGGCCTCCGGATCAGACGTCGCGAACATGACCACGACGGCGCGCCGGGACGGCGACCGTTACATTATCGACGGTGAGAAAACCTACATTTCCAACGGCGGCATTGCCGACCTCTACGTCCTTTTCGCGCGCACCGGCGAGACGCCGGGCGCCAAGGGCCTCTCCGCCTTTCTCGTGCCGGCCGACACGCCGGGTCTCGAGATCGTCGAACGCATCGATGTGATTGCGCCGCACCCGCTGGCGCATCTGCGGTTCAACGCGGTGGAACTGCCGCAGAGTGCGATGATCGGCAGGCCGGGCGAAGGCTTCAAGATCGCGATGTCGGTCCTCGACGTCTTTCGTGCCACGGTCGGCGCGGCGGCGCTCGGTTTCGGCCGTCGCGCGCTCGACGAGGCGCTCGGCCGCGTGCGCTCGCGCCAGCTTTTCGGCGCGCCGCTTGCCGACCTGCAGATGGTGCAGGGCCATATCGCCGACATGGCGCTCGACATCGATGCCTCCGCGCTGCTGATCTACCGCTCCGCCTGGACCAAGGACCAGGGCGCGGCCCGCGTCAGCCGCGAGGCGGCGATGGCCAAGCTGCATGCGACCGAGGCCGCGCAGCGAGTCATCGACCAGGCGGTCCAGCTTTTTGGCGGCGACGGCGTCCGCCACGGCATGGCGGTCGAGAGCCTGTATCGCGAAATCCGTGCGCTGCGCATCTATGAGGGCGCAAGCGACGTGCAGAAGATTGTCATCGCGCGTGCGGCGCTGGCAGAGGGAATCCAAGATGTTTCGAAGAGGTAACGGCCGATGACACAGTCGCCGCATGAGTTCCTGCATCCGAAGGGATGGAAGCCGGCTGCGGGCTACGCCAATGGCGTCGCCGCGTCCGGCCGGATGGTCTTTCTCGGCGGGCTGATCGGCTGGAATGCCGATCAGGTATTCGAGAGCGACGATTTCATCGACCAGGTCGCCCAGACGCTGCGCAACATCGTCGAGGTGCTCGCCGAGGCGGGCGGAAGGCCGGAACACCTGGTGCGCCTGACCTGGTACGTGACCGACAAGCACGAATACCTCTCGCGGCTGCGCGACCTTGGCGGCGTCTATCGCGAGATCATCGGCAAGCATTTCCCGGCCATGGCGCTTGTGCAGGTCGTGGCGCTGGTCGAGGATCGCGCGAAGGTCGAGATCGAGGCGACGGCGGTCATCCCGCCGCGGGCAAACGCATTGTCGGCAATGTAACGGAGGAAGCAATGCTGGGACCAAGCGGGCATGTCGACGACTTCGCGAGGCGAAACCTGCCGCCCGCGGACCAGTGGCCGGTGCTGAACCTGGAGGGGTTCGACTATCCGGACTATCTCAACGCCGCCGTGGAAATGACCGACGCCATGGTCGAGAAGGGTTTCGGCGACCACACGGCGCTGATCGGCAACGGCCGCCGGCGGACCTACAAGGAACTGTCCGACTGGACCAACCGCATCGCGCATGCCCTCGTCGAGGATTACGGCGTCAGGCCCGGCAACAGGGTTCTGATCCGCTCGGCCAACAATCCGGCGATGGTTGCCTGCTGGCTGGCGGCGACCAAAGCCGGCGCGGTCGTGGTCAACACCATGCCGATGCTGCGCGCGGGCGAATTGTCGAAGGTGGTCGACAAGGCGGAGATCACATTCGCGCTCTGCGATACGCGGCTGATGGACGAGATGATCGCCTGCGCCAAGGATTCGAAGTTCCTCGAAACCGTGATCGGCTTCGACGGGACCGCCAATCATGACGCCGAACTGGACCGCGTCGCGCTGAACAAGTCGGTCCGCTTCGATGCGGTTAAAACCGGCCGCGACGATGTCGCGCTGCTCGGCTTCACCTCGGGCACGACCGGGTCGCCCAAGGCGACGATGCATTTCCACCGCGATCTGCTGATCATTGCCGACGGCTATGCGAAGGAAGTTCTGAACGTTACTCCGGACGACATCTTCGTCGGTTCCCCGCCGCTCGCCTTTACCTTCGGTCTCGGTGGACTGGCGATTTTTCCGCTGCGCTTCGGCGCCGCGGCCGCGCTTCTCGAAAACGCTTCGCCACCGAGCATGATCGACATCATTCAGGAGTACAAGGCGACCGTCTGCTTCACCGCGCCGACCGCCTACCGCGTGATGCTGCGCGCCATGGACGAGGGCGCCGATCTTTCGAGCCTGCGCGCGGCGGTGTCCGCCGGCGAGACGCTGCCCGCGCCGGTCTACGAGGAATGGATGGAAAAGACCGGCAAGCCGATGCTCGACGGCATCGGCGCGACCGAGATGCTGCATATCTTCATTTCCAACCGGTTCGGTGACAGCCACCCGGCATGCACCGGCAAGCCGGTCACCGGCTACGAGGCCCGCATCGTCGGGCCCGACATGGAGGAGATGCCGCGCGGCGAGGTCGGCCGGCTGGCGGTGCGTGGTCCGACCGGTTGCCGCTATCTCGCCGACGACCGCCAGAAAGACTATGTGCGCGACGGCTGGAACATCACCGGCGACACGTTCTGGCAGGACGAGGACGGCTACTTCCACTTTGCCGCGCGCAATGACGACATGATCATCTCGTCGGGCTACAACATCGCCGGCCCCGACGTGGAAGCGGCACTTCTTGCCCATGCGGACGTGCTGGAATGCGCCGTGGTCGGCGCGCCCGACGAGGCGCGCGGCCAGATCGTCGAGGCGCATGTCGTACTCATCGAGGGCGCCGAACCCTCCGATGTCATGGTGTTGCGGCTGCAGGATCACGTCAAGGCGACGATCGCGCCCTACAAATATCCGCGCCGTATCGTCTTCACCGAGGCGCTGCCGAAGACCCAGACCGGCAAGATCCAGCGCTTCATGTTGAGGAACGACAAAACATGACCGACTTCGCTGCCACCAAGGCGATGTTCCACATCCCCGACGGCATCACCTATCTCGACGGCAATTCGCTCGGGGCCCTGCCGAAGGCGGCGGAGGCGCGGGCGCGCGAGACGATCACCGCCGAATGGGGCGAGATGCTGATCACGGCCTGGAACAGGGCGAAATGGATGGACCTGCCGCGCCGCATCGGCGACCGGATCGGCCGTCTGATCGGCGCAGCGCCCGGAACGGTCGTCATGGGCGACACGTTGTCGATCAAGGTCTACCAGGCGCTCGCCTCCGCGCTCGACCTGCGCCCTGACCGCAAGGTCGTCCTGTCGGACAGCGGCAATTTCCCGACTGATCTCTACATGGCGCAGGGCCTGTTGCGCAGCCTTGGGCGGGGCCACGAACTGCGCGTCGTCGCGCCGGAAGAGGTGGAAGACGCGATCGACGAAAACGTCGCCGCGCTGATGCTGACCCAGGTCGATTACCGCACCGGGCGCATGCACGACATGGCGGCCCTGACGAAAAAGGCCCATGACGCCGGTGCCCTGGCGCTGTGGGATCTCGCCCACTCGGCAGGCGCGGTACCGGTCGACCTGGCGGCGGCGGGTGCCGATTTCGCCACCGGCTGCACGTACAAATATCTCAATGGCGGCCCCGGCGCGCCGGCCTTCATCTATGTCCGGCCTGACCTTGCCGAAGACATCCAGCCGGCGCTCTCCGGCTGGCTCGGTCACGAGGCGCCCTTCGCCTTCGATCCCGATTACCGGCCCGGACGCGGCATCGACCGCATGCGTGTCGGCACCCCGCCGGTCATCCAGCTCGCCGTTCTCGACGCCGCCCTCGACGTCTGGGACGGGTTGGACATGGCCGATCTGCGCCGCCGCTCGATCGAACTGTGTGAACGCTTCATCGCCGGCGTCGAGGCCGAATGCGAGGATGTCAGCCTCGTCAGCCCGCGCGACGCATCGGTGCGCGGCAGCCAGGTGTCCTTCGCATTCGAGCATGGCTACGCCGCCATGCAGGCGCTGATCGCGCGCGGGGTGATCGGCGATTTCCGTGCGCCCGACGTGATGCGTTTCGGTTTCACGCCGCTCTATATCGACGAGGCCGATGTCGACCGCGCGGTCGCGGTCCTGGCCGAAATTGTCGCGACCCGAGGCTGGGACAAGCCGGAATTCATGAAACGGAGCGCGGTCACATGACGAAGACGCCTTATGATCCCGCAGCCGAAGGCGCCCAAATGGGCTTCGACGGCCGCATGTCCTATGGCGACTATCTCGCGCTCGACCAGATACTGACCGCGCAGAATCCGCTCTCCGACGCCCATGACGAGATGCTGTTCATCATCCAGCACCAGACGTCGGAACTGTGGATGCGTCTCGCCCTGCACGAAATCGGCGCGGCGCGTGCCGCGCTGGAGGACGGCCGGCATCAGCAGGCTTTCAAGATGCTGGCGCGTGTCGCCCGTATCTTCGAGCAGCTGAACAACGCCTGGGATGTGCTGCGCACCATGACGCCGAGCGATTACACCCGCTTTCGCGACGCGCTCGGCCAGTCGAGCGGCTTCCAGTCATGGCAGTACCGGTTGATCGAATTCGCTGTCGGCAACCGCAATCCAGCGATGCTGCGTCCGCATGCGCACCGCACGGACATCGCCGCCTTGCTGGAAGCCGAACTGAAACGGCCGAGCCTCTATGACGTGGCGCTCCGGCGTCTGTCGGCAAGCGGCATCGCTGTGCCGCAGGCAGTACTCGACCGCGACGTGTCGAAGCCCTATACGGCCGATGACGGCGTCGCCGCCGCCTGGACCGTGGTCTATCGCGACCCGGAACATCACTGGGAAATGTACGAGCTCGCCGAGAAACTGGTCGATTTCGAGGACTATTTCCGGCGCTGGCGCTTCAACCACGTAACGACCGTCGAGCGGGTCATCGGCTTCAAGCGCGGAACCGGTGGCACCGCCGGGGTCGACTATCTCAAACGGATGCTGTCGACCGAACTCTTCCCTGAACTCTGGCACCTGCGCACCGACCTCTGACGCCGGCCCGGCCAATGGCGCTTGCCGCGCCAGACTGCTAGCTTGAAAGCTGTATTTCCGCCGGAGAGGGCGCTGGATGGCGATGCGTGGGCCAAGAGGATGAGTATCGACGACGGGGAGGGGATCGACGCCTTCGTCGTGATGGGTGTCTGCGGCGTCGGCAAGACCACCTTGGGGCGTGCGCTTGCGGCCCGTCTTTGCGCGGCCTTCGTCGAAGCCGATGATCACCATCCGCAAAGCAGCAAGGACATGATGGCGGCGGGCATTCCGCTGACCGATGCCGAGCGCGAGCCCTGGCTTCTTTCCATTTCGGCCGATGCCCGCCAACGCCGCGTGGCGACCGGGATGCCCGTGGTGATCGCCTGTTCGGCGCTTCGCCGTCGCTACCGCGCCCTATTGAGTACCGAAATCGGGCGCGTGTATTTCCTTTACCTGACCGGCGACGAAGACGAACTGCGCGCGCGAATCGCCCGCCGCCGGGACCATTTCATGCCGGCCAGCATGCTCGACAGCCAGTTGGCGACGCTGGAGCCGCTCGGCTCCGACGAGCCCGGCATGGCGCTCGATTTCGAACGCGGCACGGAGGCGCTTGTCGCCGAGGTTCTTGGCCACTACCCGCTGGAGACGTGACGCGCTTTCCCTGCGAGGCGGTTGCGGTTGTCAGGTTCACGGGCACGGGGCCGTTGTGCAGTTGCTGGCGGGCATGCCAGTATCGGCACGCTCCCGGACCGATTCGCGCCTCCGCGCGTTGTCGGTGAAACCACATGATAGCGCTAGCAAAACACGTGAAGCCTGCCTATAGTAATCGAAGGGGAGGCGGAGCGAGAAATTGTCCAAAATCGGCAGAAAATCGGGAAAGCCGACATTGGCCGATGTGGCCCGAGTCGCTGATGTTAGCGCTATTACCGCGTCGCGGGCGCTGCGAAATCCCGCCTCTGTTTCGCCGGTTCTGCGCGAACGCATCAACCGCGCTGTCGCCAAGATCGGCTATGTTCCCAACACGGCCGCCCGGGCGCTCGCTTCGGCGGGCACGAACGTCATTGGGGTGATTATCCCGTCGGTAACGAACTCGGTCTTCACCGACGTGCTGCGCGGCATCTACGACACGATCGAGGATACGCCGTTCCAGGCGCAGCTCGGCACCACGAACTATTCCTCCATCAAGGAGGAGGAACTGCTGCGTCTCTTCATTGGCCAGCGCCCGGCCGCGCTTCTGGTGACCGGGTTCGATCAGTCCAAGGAGGCGCACAGGCTTCTCAAGGCCAACGAATGCCCGGTCGTCCAGATCATGGATCTGCCGCCAGATCCCGTCGACATGGCGGTCGGCTTCGACCACCGCGAGGCGGCCGAGGTCGCCACGCGCGCCCTAATCGCCCGGTCCTACAAGCGGATCGGTTTCCTTGCGGCGCAGATGGACGTGCGCACGCGCCAGCGCCTCGAGGGCTATTCCAGGGCGATGCAGGAAGCGGGCCTGTTCGACGAGCGAATGATCGTCACGACACACAAGACGTCGAACGTGTTGCTGGGCGGGCAGCTTCTTTCCGAGTTCATCGCCCGCTTTCCCGATGCCGATGCCATCCAGGCCAACAATGACGATATCGCGCTCGGCGCGCTTTTCGAATGTCAGCGCCGGCGCATCCGCGTTCCCGAGGATTTCGGGATTTCCGGTTTCAACGATTTCGACATCGCCTCGACCGTGCACCCGACGCTGACCAGCGTGAAGACCTATCGCTACGAAATGGGCCGCAAGGCGATCGAAATGCTGATCGCCTCCATATCGGGCGAACCGCCAGCCGAACGCTCGGTCAATCTCGGTTTCGAGCTGATCGAGCGCGAAAGCACGGCGCGCACCGGCTGATCCGGCACGTAGCCGGTCAGCGCAGCGCCTTCTCGCGCCCGTAGAGCAGCAGCATCGACACGATCACCGCGCCGTAGATGATCTGACGTCCATATTCGGAGATCTGCATCACCGACAGGATCGACTGCAGCAGCGTCACCAGGATTACGCCGGCAACGGTGCCGAGATAGTTGCCGCGCCCGCCAAGGATCGACGTGCCGCCGAGCACGACCGATGCGATGGCCGGCAACAGATAGGCGTCGCCCATCGACTGCGCCGCCTTGCCGGCATAGCCGGCAAGTAGAACGCCGCCGAACGCCGCCAGCCCGCCGGAAATCGCGAAGGAGAACATCACCACGCGCTGCGTCGCCGCGCCGGAGAGGAAGGCCGCGCTTTCGCGGTTGCCGATCGCGTAGACGGCGCGTCCGAACGTGGTGCGGTTGAGCGCGAAAACCGCCAGCGCGCCGATCGCCGCCCACACGAGGATCGCGTTCGGCACGCCGAGGATCAGGTTGCCGGTGGCCAGGTAGCGCATCGCGTCCGACGCGGTATCGGCGGGTGAAAAGCCGCCCGTATAGGCGACCATCAGTCCTTGCGCGATCACGTTGATCGCGAGCGTGACGATCATCGCCGGGATGCGCAGATAGGCGACGCCGGCACCGCTGACGAGGCCCATCGCGACGCCGCAGGCGATCCCGAAAGGCACCGCGAGCGCTTCGCCGAGCGGTCCGTAGGCGGTCGCCGCCGAGGCCATCATGGCGCCGGTCGTCAGCACCCAGGGAACGGAAAGATCGATCTGCCCGAGCAGGATGATCAGCATCATGCCCGTGGCGATGACACCGAGAAACGATGCCACCTTCAGTTGCTGCAGCAGATATTCCGGCGACAGGAAGCTTTTCGAATAGAGACTGCCGATGAGCAGCAGCAGGATGATGCAGGCAAATGCGATCACGATCGGCAGGTTGATGCGCATGTGCAGGGGCGGCCGGGAGGATGGCTGGGCGTCGTTCGTCATCGCGTCTCTCACGTGAACATCTCCAGCCGGTTGCGGATCTGGAACAGCCGCGCCGCGCCGAATGTCACGGCGAGCCCGAGCACCAACCCCTGGAACAGCGGCTGCCACAGCGGATCGAGGTCGAACACGAACAGCAGGTCGCCGATGGCCCGGAAAGCCAGCGCGCCGAAAATCGCGCCGATCGCGCTGCCGCGGCCGCCATAGAGCGACACGCCGCCGAGCACCACCGAGGCGATGGAGAACAGCGTGTAGTTGTCGCCATTGGCGAGCGAGGCTTCGCCGGAATAGGTGAAGAAGGTCAGGAACAGCCCGCCGAACGCCGCCATCAGCCCGCCGAGCACGAAGGCGGTGAACCGCGCGCGCCGCACTGGCATGCCGGACATGTAGGCTGCCATCTCCGAGGAGCCGACGGCATAGATCGTCCGCCCGATCACCGAACGGCGCACAGGCACCCAGATCAGCAGCACCACCGCGGCGAGGAACACGAGGCTCGCCGGGACGACGCCGAACACCTTGCCGGTGAAGGTGTCGGCGAGATCGGCGGCGAAATCGGGTATCGTGCCCGGATAGGGGCGCAGCCACAGCGCGATGCCGAAAAAGATCGCGCCGGTCGCGATCGTCGTGACGATAGGCTGCAACCGTCCGTAGATCACGATCAGGCCGTTGAGCGCGCCGCAGGCGAGACCCGTCGCGAGCACGGCGCACACGCCAAGCCCGACTTGCCCGGGCGCCCCGCCGAGAACGTAGGAACCGACGCAGTTGCACAGGACGAAGATCATGCCGACCGACAGGTCGATGCCCGCCGTCAGCACCACGAACGCCTGCGCCATGGCGACAAGCGCCAGGATCACGCCCTTGTTCGCCGCGGTCTGCACGACATTGGGCGTGAAGCCCGCGGGATGGTTGGAGACGTAGATCACGAACATCGCGATGAACAGCGTGAACGCCAGCAGCGTGCCGCGATGTTCCGCCATTATGAAGCGCCACTCCTTCATGCGCCGACCCCCGGCTTGGCGCCGGCCTCCCTTTCTTCGGTTCCGATATTGAGCGCGCTGCCCACCAGGGCATGCTCGGTGATTTCGTTGCCGGCGAGCGTCGTCTTGATCTCGCCGTCATACATGACCATCACCCTGTCGCAGCAGCCGATCAGTTCGTCGTAATCCGTCGAATAGAGGATGATCGCCGCGCCCTCGTCGCTGAGCTTGCGCAGCAGCTGGTAGATTTCCTGCTTGGTGCCGACATCGATGCCGCGCGTCGGATCGTTGAGCAGGATGATCTTGGGCGAGATCATCAGCCATTTGGCGATGACGACCTTCTGCTGGTTGCCGCCCGAAAGCGCGCTGACCGGAATGTCCGTGCTGGCGGTGCGCACGGCGAGCAGCCGGATCATCTCGTCGATGCGCTTTTTTTCGGCGGCGCGGTCGATCACGCCGAAGGTCGACAATTGTCCGAGTGCCGCGAAGGACAGGTTCTGCATTACCGACATCGGCAGCATCAGGCCCTCGGTCTTGCGGTCCTCCGGAATGAGCGCCATGCCGACCTCGCCGGATCTGGCGTGGCGCGGGTTCTTCACAGTGACCGGCCGGCCGTCGATCAGGATCTCGCCGGTCACGCCGCGCAGCACGCCGAACAGCGCCAGCAGCAGGTCGCGCTGGCCCTGGCCGTCGAGGCCGCCGAGGCCGACGACTTCGCCGGCGCGTACATCGAGCGAGACGTTATTGAGCTTGTTGAACCAGGACAGGTTCCTTACCTCCAGCGCCGGAGGCTTGTCGCTCGGCGGGAGCGGGGTCTTTTCCGGGAAAACGTGCCGGTACTCGCGGCCAATCATCATTTCGACGACCTCGTTGTCGGTCTTGGTGCCCTGCTCGTAGCTTTCGACATTGCGGCCGTTGCGGAAAACCGTGCACTCGTCGGCGAGTTCCGCGATCTCGTGCATGCGGTGGGAAATGTAGAGCAGCGCCATGCCCTCCGAGCGCAGGCGCTTCAGCACGGCCATGACCTTGGTCACGTCGGACGCGGTCAGCGCCGACGTCGCCTCGTCGAGGATGAGCACGCGCGGTTTGCGGGCCAGCGCCTTGGCGATTTCGACGATCTGCTGACGCGACAGCGGCAGGTCGCCGACCCGGGCGCGCGGATGAATGTCTTCGCCGCCGGCCTTGGCGAGTGCTTCCTCGGCAAGCCGGCGCTGTTCCTTGCGGTCGATCAGGCCGAAACGCGTCGGCGGATTGGACGCGATGATGTTGTCGGCGACCGAGAGGTCGGGGATGAGGGAAAGTTCCTGGAAGATGCAGACGATCCCGGCACGGTTGGCCGAGGCCGGATCGGCGAAACTGATCGGCTGGCCGTCGAGGAACATGCGCCCCTCGTCCGGGGCGACGACGCCCGACATCACCTTGATCAGCGTCGACTTGCCGGCGCCGTTCTCGCCGAGAATGGCGTGGACCCGACCGGCATGCACGTTCAGTTCGGCTTTCTCGAGGGCGTGAACACCGCCATACCGCTTGGAAATCCCTTCCATGCGGAACAAAGCCGTTTCATCGGCCATCGATACCCCTCCCGGTGGGCGCCGCGGGACTGCAAAGTCCCGCGGTCATTATAGCTGATTTTGTTGGAACGCGCTTACTGGTTCTGTCCGCTCTGGCTCATGATCTCCTGAGCCGAGAAGTTGATCCCGCAAGTGGGGAAGGAGTTACCGACGAAGAAGTTGTCGGACTGGTCGGAATAGTAGTTCACGCCATCCTTGAAGTCCGGGTCCTCGACGATCGCCAGCGGCAGCTTGACCGCCTGCGGCACGACATTGCCCTTGAGCGCGTCGATCGCGGTCTTGATCGCCACGGCGACCTGGGCCGGACCGGTGCCCGCCGACGAGCAGACCAGGCCTTCGGAAGCGTATTTGCCGCAGAACTTGCGGAAGCCGTTTTCCGTCTCGCCGCCGAACGGGACGAACGGATGGCCGGCATCGATCATGGCCTGCACGACGCCGGTGTCGCCGCCCTGTGCGGTGATTCCGTCGAAGTGGCCGTGAACGGCGATGGCGTCGGCGGTCGCCTTCTGCGCCGTGCCGTCATCCCACTTGCCGACAACCTCGATCACGTCCCAGTTCTTGCCGGTCGCATCGAGCGTCTCGTGGATGCCGTTGTGGCGGTCGGTGTCGACCGAGGTGCCGGCCACGCCGCGCACTTCGAGGACCTTGCCGCCATTCGGCAGGTGGCTGTCGAGCCAGTTGGCCCACAACACGCCGAGGCCCTTCTGGTCCACGTTGACGTTGATGGCGTCTTGCGTGTCGAGAATGTTGTCGAAGGCGACCAGGATCACGCCGGCCTGCTTGGCGCGGCGGATGACCGGCGCGAAGGCCTGCGGGTTCTGCGCGTTGACGACGATCGCGTCATAGCCGGAATCGATGAAATTGTTGATCGCGGAAATCTGCGCGGCGACGTCCTCGCCGGTTGAGACGACCTTGAATTCCTTCAGGTCGGCGGCGACGTCGGGTTGCGCGGCGTAGGCCTTGGCCGTCTGGATCATCTGGATGCGCCAGGTATTGGCGATATAACCATTTGCCAGCGCGACCCGATAAGGGCCTTCCTTGGCCGGGTACTGAAAGAATTTCGTGGCGTCAGACCACGGAACGTAACAGTCCGGGTCGGCGGCCGGTCCGGCGACGACGGCCGGTTCGGCCAGGGAAGCGGTTCCGGCTGACAAAGTCAGGAAAAGGGCTGCGCACAGTCCGCTCGCAGAATGCGACAAGTATCTATGTTTCATTGATTCCTCCCAGGATGATGTTTTGCGGCGTCCGGAGATGCGGCCTTCGCGCCCGCCGCAGATGCGGCGGATCGTGGCTTGCCGGGTCCTCCTCCCGACGTATCACCGAGCGGGTCGACCGTCGGCCGGCTGACACCTCTCATCTAATCAGTAGTGGAGATTTGACAGCGCTGTCAATAGATCGAATAGCGACAAATTTCACCTGTTATCCCAGTTTTTCGGGAGTCGTGGCAAAATTTTCGGGATAGGCGGTTGATATATTGATAGCGCTCACAAGTGCAGGACATGATGCGCGAAGTGCCATGCACACCGGGTCCGGGGAGCCAAGGGCGCGCAGATATCCGAGGTTCCTGAGCGTTGCATATGTAAGACAGGCTGTCGCCGGGCAGGCGACATTCCCGCAAAGCGCCGCCGGACCCTGCAGTATGATCCACTCGCGTCCAAAGGCCTCACTTCGGCAAGCATAGGGCCGGCGGTTCGCGGTGGGCAATCTGCTTTTCATCCCTGCAATAACGACAGCGGTCAGGAACCGACATCGTTGTCATGCGTTGACCACACGACCGCGGAGCATTCCGCGATCGCCGAAAAGCTGAACGCAACGACACAAACCAGCCTCTTCCGAAACCGCGGTTTCGGAACAGGAGGATCTTGTCCGCGCTTAGGCCGGCTCGATCCAATACGACCCTAAGGAGACAATGATGAATTTCGGTAAAACGACGACGACCGGCGCCCTGGCGCTGACCGCCGCCCTTCTGGCCGGCACGGCACTGGCGCAGGAATCCGACAACGCGCCTTCCAATACCAAGCCGGCCAAGAATATCGAGCGCGTTGAAGTCGGTGTCCTCGATTGCGTCGTGAAGGGCGGCTCCGGCTTCGTCTTCGGTTCGACCAAGGACGTCAGCTGCACGTACCGTCCCGCCGGTGACGGCGCCAAGGAACCCTATTTCGGCGTGATCTCGAAATATGGCGTCGATATCGGCAAGACCGATGTCACATACATGACCTGGGCCGTCCTCGCGCCGACCACCGTCGAGTTCAGCCCCGGCGCACTTGCCGGTGACTATTACGGCATATCTGCCGAAGCGACCGCTGGTGCCGGTATTGGCGCCAACGCCCTTGTCGGCGGATCGAGCGAGACGATCGCGCTCCAGCCGATCAGCGTAACCAGCCAGAAAGGGCTGAACTTCGCACTCGCCGTCAGCCAGCTGGAACTGCATTCCGGCGCCAACTGATCCGGGTTCCGGAGGTCGCCTCACATCAAAATCGAACAAGGAGAATGAAAATGAATTGGGACCAGATTGAAGGCAAGTGGAACGAGTACAAGGGCAAGGCCCGCCAGTCCTGGGGCGAATTGACCGACGACGACCTGGCCGAGGTCAATGGCAAGCGAGAGGAACTCGCCGGCAAGATCCAGTACCGCTATGGCAAGACCAAGGAAGAAGCCATGCGTGAGGTCGACGACTGGATCAATTCGCTCTGAGCGAACGCCGCATCAAAGAAAAAGGCCGCCCGATTGGGGCGGCCTTTTTTATTACGGCGACGGTGTCAGAACGCCTGAGCCAGCGCCAGGATGATGATCAGGACACCCACCGCGGCCGCGCCGAAACGCCACCGCGAACTTGTCCTCCATGTCGGCGGCACGACGGTTTCCAGATCGGTATCGGTCTGCGCCTCCTGCGCGATGTGGCGGTTCTGCGCGTCGATATTGGCTGTGCTTTCTTCCGGCATTGTCATTCTCCCGGTTTGAGGAACGGAAGTCGCTGCTCCAGAAAGGCGTAGTCCTCGTCGAGCGGGCCCGATGCCTTGCAACTCGCAAGCAGCAACGTTCCATGGGATGAAATGAGCGCTTGTGCCCTTTGGTTCCCGATTTCGTGCAGCCGCGTCAGTGCATCGGCGATGTGCTGCATCATCAGCATGTTGCCCGCCGCCGCCTGCCGCAGCGGATGGAAGGCCGTGTTCAGCATGTCGTCGAGGCTTAGGCCGGGTATCTCGACCCTGACGACAGCATCCTCGTCGCTGACATCGCGGGTCCGCAGCCCGTGCCGGACCGCGGCGGAAAAAGCGGCGGTCATGCGGTCGAGCGAGGCGATGGCCGTGAATGTGTCGTTGACGCCGGGCGAAAGCGCGCGCAGGGCGATCTCAAGCAGGAGATTGATCGAATACTCGATGTCGCCGACGGTGGTGCGGGACGGCAGGATCAGAAGGGTGTCGCGGATCGCGCGGTCGAATTCGCCGTCCTGGTCGTCGGGCCTCCGCGACACTTTCGCGACCGCCTGGCCCTCCAGGATGAACTCGCCCTGCTTGCTCAGCAGCCGGACCGTCAGATCGTGTTCGCAGGCCAGTCGGTAGAGAGCGTCCTCGTCGACGGCATTCAGGTAGCCGGATTCCCTGGTCGCGATGCGGTAGGGGAAATCGAGCGGCGGGCGCGGATTGGACGCCTCTTCCTCGTCTTCGCGGACCATTTTCAGGATCCGGCGTTCCAGTTGCGCGGAAATGCTCGCGATTTCCTCGTCGATGGTGACGCTGCGCGATACCGTGTGCACGAAATAGATCAGCTGCAGCACGAACAGCGCGGCCAACATAATGGCCATCGCGACGGACAACACCGGTACGAAATCCGGCCGGACCCGGTAGAGCACCGTAAGAGCGAACAGGAAGGTGCCGCCGAGAAGGCCGGCGGTCACCTGGTTGACCCGGTCGCTCGTGAACAGCTTGAGCAGGCGCGGTGCGATGTTTCCGGCGGCCAGCGTGAAGACGACGAGCACGAGTGAGTAGACGAGGCTGAGCGTGGTGATGGCGGCCGTTGCGATGGTCGACAGGACATCGGCCGCGGTCTCGTAGGAAAGCCCCAGCAGGGATCCGAACGCGGTTTCGACCTGCGGGCCGTATTGGTGGTCGAGCCAGAGAAGCGGGACGCTGAATGCCCAGATGGCGAGCGCGATCGCGCCGGGCACGGTGATCAGGCCGCGGATGTTGATGAAGTGCCTGCGCAGGGAATGGAACAAGCTCGGCTGCCCTCCTTTTTCAACGTCACGGTTACCGGAGGCAACGCCGGCCGCAATCTGTCTCCCCTGTACACGGTTTCGCGACCCTATCGCGGAATCTATGGCGGCGCCTCCCGTCGCCGCGTCCGAGAGGTTACACGATTTCCGTTTTGCCGATTTTCAGGCGGTAGTTGACCGCCTCGTCGGTCAGTTCGAGAACGCCGGTTCCGTTGACCGCGGCGGGAACGATCCGCTCCAGCATGGTACGCCCGAAACTCTTCGGACGGGTCGCGGCCGACTGCACGCGCGGCGTCTCCGTCCAGGTGAGCGTCGCGCCGTCCTCGGGTTTGTGCGCGCGCTCGCATCGTATGACGACCTTGCCGTTGCCCAGCGTCAGCGCTCCGTGCACCAGCGCGTTGGTCACCAGCTCGTGCAGCGCGAGACCGACATGCAGCGTGCCGTTCGGCCCGAGTTCGAGATCGTCGCCCTCGAAGGTGATCTGGCCGTCCTGGAAGGGAATGTCCTCGAACACCTGCCGGCGCACAAGGTCGGCGAGGTTGGACCCGCGCCAGTCGCGGTCGGTGATGACGTCCTGGGATTTCGCCAGCGATTGCAGCCGGCCGGTGAAGCGGCGGATATATTCGCTCTTCGTCGGCGCGACGCGCGCGGTCTGGGCCGACAGGCTAAGTACCATGGCGAGCATGTTCTTGGACCGGTGCGCGACTTCGCGCAGCAGGTTCTTCAGCGTCTGTTCGCGCTGCCGCTGTTCGGTGATGTCGGTGCACGAGCAGATGAAACCGTCGATGCCGGTTTGCTGGTCGGTGGTCTTGTTGAGCGTCAGGTTGAGGTTCCAGCGGATCTCGCGTCCGCTTTCCTCGTCCGCGGCGTGGGCAATCACCTCGACAGTGCGCGGTTCGCCAGTGCTTGCGGCTTCGGCTTTCGCTGTGGCCAGTTTCGCCAGGTCGCTGTCGTTGAAGATGTCGCGTTCGTTGGTGCCGCTCAGGTCTCTGATCGACCATATGGATTGGGGATTGACGTACCATTGGAAATTGCCGTCCAGATCCTGAAAGAAAATCGTGACAGGCGTTCCAACCAGGGATTTCAGTATGATGTTCCGGTTCGGCATTCCCTACGCCATGGAATTTGGCGGGCGGACCGTTTCGGGTCCGCCCGCATGAATGATTACACTCTCCGCATGACCCTTGCCACGAGACTGATCACGAAAAGGATCAGGAACACGAAGAACAGGATCTGCGCAATTCCTGCGGATGCGCCGGCGATGCCGCCGAAGCCGAGAAAAGCCGCGATAAGGGCGATAACCAGAAAAGCAAGTGCCCATCCAAGCATGGCGTGTCTCCTTCTTGTTGCACAAGGTAGTAACGCGCATGCTCCCCTCCGGTTCCCCTGAAGGCGGCGATTATGCCGCGTTTTTCACGTCCTCCTGAAAAAACAGCGCCTGGCTGATCAGCGCCGAGACCGCCGCGGGTTCGAACGGCTTGGTGACGAGGAAGGCAGGCTCCGGCCGTTCGCCGGTCAGGAGGCGTTCGGGGAAGGCGGTGATGAAGATCACCGGCAGCGTCAATTGCTGCAGGATTTCGTTGACCGCATCGAGGCCCGAGCTTCCGTCGGCGAGCTGGATGTCGGCGAGGACGATGCCGGGACGTTCCTCGGCCACCATTTTCACCGCCTCGTCATGCGTGCGCGCGATGCCGTTGACGCTGTGGCCGAGATCCTCGACCATCGCCTGGATGTCCATCGCGATCAGCGGCTCGTCCTCGATGATGAGAACCTTCGTCGCCACCTGGGCGGCGATGTCCCGGTGCGCCTGCTCGAGCAACTCGTCGAGTTCGGTCTCGTCGACGCCGAGGATGTAGGCGGCCTTGTCGCGCGGGAAGCCTTCGACGGCGACGAGCAGGAATGCCTGGCGCGGAAGCGGCGATATCGCCTGCAGATTGCGCGCGGCGCCGCCTTCCATGCCGGCCGCCTGGTGATCCCGCAGGTTGATGTCGATGGACGACCAGAGGGAAACGAACATTTTATAGAGACCCGACCGCATGTCCCGGCCATCCGGCAGGGATGTCGGATCGGAAATCAGCATTTCGAGCAGTGCGGCCACGTAGTTGTCCGCGCTGGACTGGGAACCCATCACCGACCGGGCATAGCGCCTCAGATAAGGAATCTCGCCCGATAGTTCGGCTGCAAGCGACATATTGAATTCCTCCTGGTTGTCACTTCCGTTGACCTAGAAACGATGCCGCGAAAGAAAAGTTCCATTTTTTTCGCAACCAATTTCACCCTTGCGCGTTGTGACCTAGATTGAAGAGGTACGAGGGCCATGACCGCAACCGAAAACCAGGCGCAATTCGAAATGCAGGACGGCAAGAAAAAACCACCGAAACTGGACGATCTTGCCGCATCGCAAATCGGCAAGAAACTGCGTGCCAAGTTCGACGAGGTATTGAGCGAGCCGGTCCCCGACCGGTTTGTCGACCTGCTGAACAAGCTGGAAGCCGCGGAAAAGAAACAGTCGAAGGATGATGCCGATGACTGAGGGCCAGACGTTCAAGGACGGCCTTCTTGCGGCCATCCCGAACTTGCGCGCATTCGCCATGTCGCTCTGCGGCGCGGCCGACAAGGCGGACGATCTCGTCCAGGAAACGCTCGTGCGGGCCTGGGACAAGCAGGCCTCCTTCCAGCCGGGCACCAACCTGCGTGCGTGGCTTTTCACCATCCTGCGCAACGAGTTCTACAGTCAGATGCGCAAGCGTGGCCGGGAGGTCTCCGACGCCGACGGCGCGTTGACCGCCGCCATGGCCGCTCATCCGGAACAGGCCGGCAAGCTCGACATGCAAGACTTCCAGACGGCGCTGGCCCAGCTTCCCGAGGATCAGCGCGAGGCGATCATCCTGGTCGGCGCGTCCGGCCTGTCCTACGAGGAAGCCGCCGAGATTTGCGGCTGTGCGGTCGGAACCGTGAAGAGCCGCGTTTCGCGCGCCCGAACCCGGCTGGGCGAATTGCTGGGTATCAGCGACAGCAGCGAATTCGGCCCCGACGACGTCGCGACCCATGTGATGAACCGGCCATTGGTCGGCAATGCCGCTTGATCAGGTGATGAGCCGGGCGATTGCTCCGCAAAGATCTTCGTATGTGAACGGCTTCTGGACGGTTTCGAACCGTCCCGCGAAGGAGGGGACGCCGTCATCTTGCGGATCCGTCGTCAGGAAAACAACCGGCACGCCACCGCTCTTGAGCATGGACGAAAGATCGTTGTCGATGACCGAAGCCGTCCGGATGTCGAGGATGGCAAGGTCGAACTGGTCGTCGGTGATGCTGGATGGGAGTCTGGTCTCGCCGCCGCCCGCCGTGACGAAGCGCGCAGCGCCGAGCTCGCTGAGGACCGATTCAATATCGACCGCGATAAGCGCGGAATCCTCGACGATGAGAATGCTTTTACCGGACAGCACAGCTGTTTCTCCAAAAGAGCGTTAAGCATCAGGTATGTGGGAGAATTCTGCCCGGGTCATTAATAAAAGACATAATGACCCAGGGGAATGACAAGTTTTGACAAGACCGGGCCCAGTCATGGATACGTCACCACCGAAATCCACACGCAATATTCCCTGCGACGAATGCCCGCTCTTGTGCAGCGGGCATTTCCGCGCCTTTTCCGAAGCAGAACTGCGGTTCGTCAATACGTTCAAGCGCGGTGAACTGGCAAGCGACGCCGGATCGACGATATTGCTGGAAGGCACCCACAGCCCGCATCTCTATACGGTGATCTCGGGCTGGGGATTTCGTTACAAGACGCTCGAGGACGGCCGCCGCCAGATCCTGAACTATGTCCTTCCCGGCGATTTCATCGGGTTGCAGGGATCGGTCCTGTCCGAGATGCATCATTCGGTCGAAGCGCTCTCGGACATGATCCTGTGCGTCTTCGAGCGCAACCGGCTGTTCGAACTCTACGAGAAATATCCCGAATTGGGTTTCGACATCACATGGCTCGCAGCCCGCGAGGAACAGATGCTGGACGAGCACCTGCTGAGCGTCGGACGCAGATCCGCCGCCGAGCGCGCCGCCTATCTTCTGGCGTTTCTCTACGAGCGCGCCGGGGCCGTCGCGCTCTTTCCGCGCGGCACCCGCATCGCTCCGCTGACCCAACAGCACGTCGCCGACACGCTCGGCCTGTCGCTGGTTCATACCAACAAGACACTGCGCAAGCTGAATGCGCAAAAGGCGATCGACTGGCTCGATTCCGGATTCGAGATCAAGGATATCGAGGTGCTAAAGCAGATCGCCGGTTGGACCGGATTGCCGGATATCGCCAGACCGTTCATCTGAATCCCCGGAAGAATACGCCCGCCGGACTACCGGCGGGCGCTGCTTGCCTTGGCGGTTTTGGGGCTCGTGCCGCCAAGGCGCACATTGGGGCGTACTCACGCGCCGTCTTGTCGAGGCTGGTGTTCTGCCGGCGAAAGCGTTCGCATGGCTTTCTCCTTCGGTACCTGTTCGTTTGCGTCAGCCGGTCGGCGTGTGGCCGTTACGGCCGGCCGCGACTGCAGTCGACGGGACGTCGCCGAAGGCTTCGTTGTTCGGGCCGACCACGGCGATCTTGAGCCGTTCGCTGTCATCGATCGACCATTCGATGGCGACAGTTTTCTCGATCCATTTTTGCGGCACGGCGATGCAGTCACCCAGCGCGACCGGATAGGTCTCTGCTTCGTGGAAGGCGAGCGGGAGGATGTCCTCGCACTCTTCCCGCGAAGCGTAATATTCCACCGGCGTGGGCACATAGGCACACTCGTCGAGCGCGTGATCGCAGCCAAGCATAAGAATGGCGAAGACAAGGTTTTCCATCGTCAGCTCCTTTCAAAGGTTAACGATTGAAATCCTTTTGCGTTCCTGGGGATGAACCTTGGCTGAACAGCCGCATGCGCGCGCGGCGTCGCGAAAACTCTTTTCCGTCTGTTGGGGAACCACGGGCCGAACGGCGCGTTTGGAACAGGTCACCCGGTGACCGGTCGTTGGAAGCTTGCGGCCACCGGATGAGCGAGTAGCAACACTCACGAAAAGGAATTTACTATGAAAAAGCGTCTTTTGGCCACCACCGCAGCCGTCGCCCTGTTCGCCACGCCGATGGCTTACGCCCAGGATGCGTCGAACGCCGACGCCATGCAGAACTCTTCGGTCTTCTCAAGCGAGACTTACAAGGACATAGCGCCGGTCGACGGTTTCTATGCCGCCGATCCGCACCAGGTTCTGGCGACCCGTTTCATCGGCGCCAACATCCACAGCGGCGCAGGCGAGGACGCCGAAACGATCGGCGACGTCAACGACATCATCATGACGCCCGATGGCCGCGCGGTGGCCGTGATCGCCGGCGTCGGCGGTTTCCTCGGCATCGGCGAGAAGGAAGTCGCTGTGTCGATGGACATGCTGGCATGGACCACGGACAATAATGGCGACATGGTTCTCGTCGCCGACCTGACCAGACAGCAGCTTGAAGGCGCTCCGGCCTTTGACCGCTCCGCGCTGCACGACGACCAGACCACGGCGATGGACAATTCGCAGGTTGGTACGTCGCAGGACGGCGCCATGACCGCAAATGACGACATGGCCAATGCCGAACAGCACATGAATGCCGAACCCGCAACCGATGACACCATGACGACGGCTTCGACGCCGCGCATGGAAACGATTCCGGCTTCGCAGGCCGATCTGAAAGCCGACAAGATCATCGGCATGTCCGTGACAGGCGCCGACAACGAGACGGTCGGCGAGGTTTCCGACATTTTGATCGACAAGGGTGGCAAGGTCGAAGCCTTTGTCATTGATGTCGGCGGTTTTCTCGGCATGAACGAGAAACCGGTCGCCGTGTCCTTCGACAAGCTCCAGTTCGCCCGTGCCGAGGGCTCGAAAGACTGGACGACAATCAAGACCGGCCTGACCAGGGACGCCCTGGAGAACCAGAAGGCCTATACGGAAGATCAGTACAAGTCCGACAAGGGTTCGGTCATCCTGATCGCGCCGGTCGAATAATACCGGCTTAGCCGCGCCCCATCGGGGCGCGGCATTTTTCAGGACTTGCCCCGATGCTCACATTCGACAGCCTTCTGTTCCGTTCGCTCGCTACGCTATCGCTCCTGATCGCGATCGTTGCGGCACTATTTTTCGCCAGGGCTGTCTTTCTTCCGATTACGCTCGGGATCCTGACCGCGCTTGTGCTGCACCTGCCGATCATGGCGCTCTATCGCGCCGGGATGCCGAAAATCCTCGCCGTCGCGTTCATCATTTCGGCGGTCGCGACAATCCTGACGTTGATTTTCGTTCTGACGGCGGGCCCGGTTAGCGACACCTTCGAATCCTATCCGCGGATCGTCACCGAACTGCGCGTGAAACTGTTTCACCTCCGCCAGACATTCGCTGCCGCGGAACAGGCAAGCGACGCCATTTCCAAGGTTGCCGAAGACGTCAAGAACATCGTCAAGGATCCAGAAGTCCAGGAGGTCGTCGTGCGCGAACCGAATTTCCTCGCTCGCGCGGCGACCTCGCTCGCCGATATTGTCACCGGCGTCGTCGTCACCCTGACCATTTCGGCTTTCATTCTCGTCATGCGCCGCCCGTTCCTGACGCTGGCGACCATGCCGTTTTCGACCGCTGCCACGAAACTGCGCGCGGCACGCATCTGGAAGGGCGTCGAACGCGAGGTCAGCCACTATTTCATCGTCACCAGCATCATCAATGCCGCGCTCGGAACCGCCGTCGGACTGGCGCTGTGGGCGCTGGGCGTTCCGTTGCCGCATGTCTGGGGCATTGCCGTCGCACTTCTCAACTACATCCTGTTCGTCGGACCGGCGATCGGCACGATGGCGCTCCTGGCCGCCTCGATCATCAATTTCGACACGCCGTTCCAGATATTCGCGCCGCCGCTGGCTTATCTGGCGATCAATTTCATCGAGGCTAATGTCGTTACGCCGCACTTCCTCGGCCAGCGCCTCAATTTAGCGCCGCTTGCGATCGTATTGTCGTTGCTGTTCTGGGGCTGGTTATGGGGTCTTGCCGGCATGATCTTCGCGGTTCCCGCACTGATCGTGCTGAAAGCCGTTGCCGACAAGTCGGTATCGCTGTCCGCCGTTCGCCGCATCCTGACGCCGCGCCGTCCGCCCGGTGAGGCGATGGAACCTATGCCGCCCGTCCGCGTTTGTTATCCAGAAAGGAGTCACTCATGACCACGGCAACGAAAACCGCACGAAATGCCAAAAACGGCAGCCTCGCCAGCGAAGCCGAGCTCGCCGCCGAGATCGAAGGTCTGCGCAAGGATCTCTCCGCGCTGACCGAACGGTTCGCCCATCTCGGCGAGGCTGGTGTCCGCACCGCCGCCGACTATTCGCGCGAAACCAGGGCAGCAGCCCGCGAGAAGGGCGAGGCGGTCTATGCCGACATTTCCGCGCGCGCCAGCGAGTTCGAGCATCAGGCCGCCGAATCGATCCGCCGACATCCCCTCCATGCGCTCGGAATCGCCGCCGGCATCGGCTTTCTGGCTGCGTTCCTCACGCGCCGTTAACGCCATGTTGTCGGGATTCAAGGTCCTGGCGGGCACGCTGCAGGCGGACTTGGCGCGTCTCAAGGCGCGCGCCGCCTCTGCGGTAATCTGCTATGCGCTCGCCGGACTGGCCTTCGTCGCCGCCTTGTCGCTTGGCGCCGTCGCCGCGATCGTCGCGCTTGTCGATTGGCTCGGCCTCGTCGAAGGCCTGGCGGCCGCGGCCGGGATCCTGGCGGTTCTCGGACTGGCTGTGCTGGCGATCAACGTGCTGCTGCGCCGCCGTCACGAGCGGATGGCAATCCGCGCCTCCGCGCTGCGTTCGGCGGCAATCGCCGAAGCCACGAAATCGGGTGTCGCCCACGGCCAGAACGCGACGCCGGCACTGCTGCCGGTAGCTGCGATCATTGCCTATGCCGTCACCGCCGCCTTCGTGAAGCCGGCGCGCCGCAGCCGCTGACCCGGTTGCCACGCGGCATGAGTCAGTTGATCGACTTTGCAGGGATTGTGAAGATGACGCTCATCCCGTCATCGCCGAAGCGGCGTTCGATCTCGCCGCCGAGTTCACCGCGAACGCTCGCCTCGACAAGCCGCGTGCCGAACCCCTTGGTTTCCGGCGGCGCGGGGACGATGTTGCCCTTTTCCGCCCAGACCAGCTTCAGCACCCGCTTGTCGCGCTTGCCTTCATAGGTCCAGCGCACCGCCAGTTTGGCATTTTCGTCGGCGACGCCGCCATATTTGAGCGCATTTGTCGCCAATTCGTGAAAGACAAGCCCGAGCGCTTGCGTGGCGCGTTCGTTGAGGTTGATCTGCGGCCCTTCGACCTGGGATTTTTGCAGTTGGTCGCCGAACACCTGGCCGAGTTCCGTCTTCAGAAGATCGCCAAGGTCGGCGCGGCCCCAATGCGAGCGCGCGAGCAGATCCTGCGCGTTCGCCATCGCGTTCATGCGCGATGAGAAAGACGTGCTGAACGCCTCCAGCGTGTCCGAAGTCGCCGCCGTCTGCCGCGCAATTGCCATCATACGCGAAATCGAGTTCTTGATGCGGTGCCGCATCTCCTGAACGAGAAGTTCCTTCTCCTCGAGGCTCCTCCGGCTTGCCTCGTGCAACGCGACCGCCGAATCGACCGCCTTGTGCTGCCAGCGCGCCCCGGCGGCCAGCGATCCGGCGAGCACGATCAGAACGGCGCACAATGCATAGACGGGTAAAAAATCCGCGTAGGCAGCGGCGCTGCCGGTCGAACTCACCACGAACCGCCATTTGCGGCCCGCGATGTCGGCCTCGACCGTGTCGACCATGGCGTTAGGCGCACGCAGTTGGTCGAAGGCCGGCGACTGGTAGAGAAGCTGCGGTTCGCCGTCCGTGACGTCGTAGGTCTTCAGCACGACGGGCAGGATCGGAGGATTTTCCAGCGCGGCCGCATGCAGGTCGCCGGCCCGAAATGGTGCGTAGACGAAACCGTCCGGCATGCCGCCGGCATTCGCGCCATCGGCGAAGAACGGCTTGTAGACAAGAAAACCCACCTGTTTGACAGTAGTAATCTCCTGAACGAGTTCGACAGGCGGAGAGGCGATCGCCGCCCGGTTCTTCACGGCGAGCTGCATCGTTTCGCGGCGCTGCGCCTCGTTGAACATGTCGTAGCCGAGCGCCTTGTCGTTGCGCGGGTCATGCGGTTCGAGGAGCACGATCGGTGTGCGGTATTGCTGATCGGTTTCCGGCCATATTGTCCTGTCGAGGCCATATTCGCGTTTCAGCATTGCCTCCGCCCGGGCTTCGTCGCCGGTCCGGATCATCTCGGCGTAGCCGATGCCCTGGATGCCGTCATACTGGTCCTCGATATCTAGTCCGGAAATAAAGGTCTGGAAGGCGGCGCTGCCGACCGCGCGCCCGTTGGCCGCGAAGAACGAATGCGTCGCCGTAAGCAGCGAAAGATGCTGGTCGACGCGCGACGTAACGCGGTCGACGGCTTCGTTGGCCAGGGATTCGAACTCTGCTTCGGCGGTGTCACGAATGGCCTGGTAAACGATCCAGGTGATGCCTGCTCCGAGGAGGGCGACGACCAGAAACACGGTCGCGGGGAGAAAGCGCTTCATTGATTGGTTCCGAAAACAGCATTTCGAATATGCCTATTCTGGCGCCACGGTAACCGCAAGCTGCGGATTGTGCCTTGGCCGGGGAATCCGGCTAGACCGGCTGTCGCGACGTGATTACATCCGGGAAACGCGTCATTGTGCCAGTCGCGGCCGTTCGCGCACCGCGGCGCGTTCGAGCATGTATTTCTCAGCCTCGATCATGTGCCGGCGCATGATTTCCCGCGCCCGCTCGGCATCACCCGCCCTGATCGCCCGCAGCAGGCGGACCTGGTAGTTGAGGCCAGTCTCGCGCAGTTCCGGATTGGGTTCCTGATAGATCTCCCGGCAGACCGTCATGTCGCGCAGCAGGCTGAGCAGGAACACTGCGACAAAACCCAGGAGCCGGTTCGGATTGCTGCGGGCGAGTTCGGCGTGGAAATCCAGCTCGGCCAGACGCTGCCGGTATTCCTCCTCGACCGATTCCGGTTCAGCTTCGTAGAGCCGGATCGTCGCCCGCAATGCCTCGAAGGCCTCCGGCGGCAGAGTCCCGGCGGCCGCGGTGGCCGCGAGCTCCGGCTCGATCAGTTTGCGGATCGCGTAGATGTCGGAAATCGACGGCGGTTCGAACAGGAACAGATTGTCGAGCATCCGGATTGCGTTTTCCGGTGCGATCGATGCCACGAAGACGCCGCCGCCGGGTCCGGTTTTACTGGCGGTCAGCCCTTGGAACTCCAGCACCTTGAGCGCTTCGCGCAGTGTCCCGCGCGACACTTTCAAGGTCTCCGGATCGAGCCAGTCGGCGGGAATGCGGTCACCAGGCGAGAGACCGGATTGCATGATCCGGTCGCGGATCGTGTCCGCGATGATATCCGGCCGCTTGCGCCGTTTTCCGAGCCGTGGCGTCACGGACGGCGTCACCGGCCTGTCGGATACGTCTCCCATTTTCGTCTACGTTCCCCCATGCGGATGAAAACACGCCGCCGCATGCCCCTCTTCGCCCGGCACCGATTCGAGTGACGGCATTCTGGAATTACACATGTCGGTGCGGCGCGGGCAACGGGCATAAAAGGCGCAGCCCGGCGGCGGATTGTAGGGATCGGGTAATTCCGTGTCGGCGTCTTCCGAGACCAGCGACTTGCGCCCCGGAGCGGGTGCCGAATTCAGCAGCAGGTGGGTATAGGGATGGCGCGGCGAGCGGAACACCGAGCGGCCCGGTCCGACCTCGACGATGCGGCCGAAATACATCACCGCGACACGGTCGCTGACGCTCTCCACCACGGAAAGATCGTGGCTGATGAAGACATAGGTCAGCCCGAAACGGTCCTTCAGACCATCGAGAATGTTGAGCACCTGCGCCTGCACCGAGACGTCGAGGGCCGAGACCGGCTCGTCAAGGACGATCAGTTTCGGATTGGCGGCGAGCGCGCGGGCGACGCCGATGCGCTGCGCCTGGCCGCCGGAAAACTCGTGCGGATAGCGGTCGAGGAATTCCGGCGCGAGGTTGACCGCGTCCATCAGTTCTTCGAGCCGCGCCTCTCGCTGCCCCTTACCGAGGTGCAACAGGTGGATCAGCGGGGCCTCGAGAATGGTGCGGATCGTCTTTCGCGGATTGAGCGAGGCGACCGGGTCCTGGAAGACATATTGCACTTCGCGCGCCAGGCGGCGCAGGTCCCTGCCGGCTTCAGCGACAAGGTCACGCCCGTCGAAGAGGATGCGCCCGCCGGTCGGTGCGTCGAGCCCGACGATCATGCGTGCAAGCGTCGACTTGCCGCAGCCCGATTCCCCGACGACGCCGAGCGTTTCGCCCTTGCGCACATCGATGGTTACGTCCTGGACCGCATGGACAGCCGGCTTTGGCTGGCCGAACAGCGTCCGGCCGCCGCCGAAGACGCGTTCGGCCCTTTCGATCTGAAGCAATACGCCCTCATGCATCGGCGGCCTCTCCGGTCAGCGGATGGACGCAGCGCACGGTGCGTCCCTCGCCGAGTTCGGTCACCGGGATCGGCGCGGCGCGGCAGTCGTCCTGCGCGCGCGGGCAGCGCTCCGCAAAGGCGCATCCGATCGGCAGCCGGTTGACCACCGGCGGGCGTCCGCCGATCGCGTCGAGACGCCGTTCCGGCTGGCCGAGCACCGGCACGCAGTCGATCAGTTTGGCGGTGTAGGGATGCGCGGGCGACGACAGGATGTCATCGGTCGTCCCGGTCTCGACGAACTGGCCGGCATACATCACCGCGACGCGGTCGCAGATCGCCGAGACGACGCCGAAATCATGCGTGATGAACAGGATGCCGGCATTGTGCTCCTTGCGCAGGGCGTCGAGCAGCGAGAGCACCTGCGCCTGCACCGTCACATCGAGCGCCGTGGTCGGCTCGTCGGCGATGATGATCTTGGCGTCGTTGGCGAGCGCCATGGCGATGCAGACCCGCTGGCGCATGCCGCCCGACAATTCGTGCGGATAGGATTTCAGCCGCTCGGCCGGGTTGGGGATGCGCACCACCTTCAGCAATGAGGCGGCTTTTTCGCGCGCTTGCGCTTTCGGCAGCGGCTGATGCGCCTGGATCGCCTCGATCAACTGGTCGCCGACCGTGAACAGCGGATGTAGCGTCGACAGCGGGTCCTGGAAGACGTGGCTCACCGCCGAGCCGCGCAAATGGCGGATGCGCTCGTCGGTGGCGGCGAACAGGTCTTCGCCATCCAGCAGCGCCACGCCGCCGGTGATCCGGCCGGGCGGCGTCGGGACCAGCCCCATGATCGACATGGCGGAAACGGATTTGCCGGACCCGGATTCGCCGACGATTCCGAGGCATTCGCCCTGGCCGATAGCCATGTCGACGCCGCCGACCGCCTTGTAGACCTCGCCGCCGAAATGGAATTCCGTCTTCAGGCCGCGCACGTCGAGGACGGCGTTGCGATCCGGCCGGATGTCTTCGGGCACGATCTGACGCATCACGGCGGTGCGCGCCACCGGCCGCGTCAGCGCGCCCGATTTCAGCCGCGGATCGAGCACGTCGCGCACGCCGTCGCCGAGCAGGTTGATGCTCATCACCAGCGCGAAGATCATCGTGCCCGGAATGATCGAGACATGCGGTGCGGTGAACAGGATCTTCCGGCCGTCGCCGAGCATCGAGCCGAGATCGGCTTGCGGCGGCTGCGCGCCGAGGCCGAGGAAAGACAGCCCCGCCGTCTCGAGGATCATCCAGCCGATCGTCGTTGACATGGTGATGATGATCACCGGCAGCACGTTCGGCAGAACCTCGACGAACAGGATCTGCGTGTTCGACTTGCCGGAA
Source organism: Oricola nitratireducens (assembly GCF_014904745.1). GTDB lineage: Bacteria > Pseudomonadota > Alphaproteobacteria > Rhizobiales > Rhizobiaceae > Oricola > Oricola nitratireducens. The sequence goes on along the minus strand of NZ_JACZCS010000030.1, from coordinate 6,114 downwards.
AGCCGCGCCGCGTCGACGAATTCCCGCCGCGACAGGCCGAGCGCGATGCCGCGGATATTGCGCGCGAAGAACGGGATGTTGACGACGGCGATGGCGTAGAGCGCGTTCAGCAGGCCGGGCCCGAGCACGGCGACGATGGCGAGCGCCAGCAGGATGTAGGGAAACGCCATCACCATGTCGATGCCGCGCATCAGAAGCGTGTCGACCCGGCCGCCGGCATACCCCGCGACAAGCCCGATCAGCGATCCGAAAAAGGCGGCGATCAGCGTCGCCGAAATGCCGACGGCGAGGCTGACGCGGGTGCCCCAGATCAGCCGCGAAAGGATGTCGCGGCCGAGCGCATCGGTACCGAGGAGATGGCCTTCGGCGAGCGGCCGCAGAAGCCGGTTGGCGGGCGCCGTGGCATCGGGATCGGGCAGCGGCAGCAGCGGCGCGGCGAGTGCGGCCAGCACGATCAGGGCGAAGATCACCAGCCCCGCCGTCGCCAGGCTGTTGTTCAGCAGCAGGTGCAGGCTGTCGGGACGCCCCGACGTGGTCTTTGCGGGCTTTGCCGGAGCGGCAGCGGCTTCGGCCATCAGCGCAGCCTCGGATCGAGAATAGTTTGCACGACGTCGGCGGCGAGATTGAACAGGACATAGGCTGCTGCAACCACCAGCACGCCACCCTGGACGAGCAGCAGGTCGCGCGTCGAGATCGCCTTGACCAGCATCGACCCGATGCCCGGCCACTGGAACACGGTCTCGATATAGACCGCGCCGCCGAGCACGAAGCCGGCCTGGATGCCGATGACCGGAATGACGGTGACGAGCGCCGCCTTGAAGGCATGTTTGTAAATCACCGCGTTCTCGGTCACGCCCTTGGCGCGCGCGGTGCGGATATAGTCCTGGCGCAGAACCTCCAGCATCGCGGTTCGCGTCAGCCGCGCGATCACGCCGGTGGCGACCACGGCAAGCGTCAGCGCCGGCAGGAACAGGTGATGCAGGAGATCGGGCAGGTCACCGCCGCCATAGATCGCGAACATGCCGCTGGCCGGGAACCAGCGCAGATCGACGGCGAAGACCAGGATCAGCAGCAGGCCGAGCCAGAAGGATGGCACCGAGATGCCGATCAGGACGACAAAGGTGATGATCTTGTCGACCCAGGAGAACTGCCGCACCGCCGAGATGACGCCGGCGATCAGGCCGAGGACGGAACACAGGACAAGCGATGTTCCCGCAAGGATCAGCGTCGCGGAAAACCGCTCCAGCACCTCGTCGAGCACTGGCCGGTTGAGCGTGTAGGAGCGGCCGAAATCGCCGTGCAGCATGTTTCCGAGCCAGATGAAATATTGCTGAACCAGGGGCTTGTCGAGGCCGAGCTGGCGGTTCAGGCGTTCGACGTTTTCCGGCGTCGCATAGGAGCCGAGAATGGCCGTCGCGGGATCGCCCGGGATCATCGCCATGATCAGAAAGACGATGATCGTCAGCCCGAAAAGAACCGGGATCGCTGCCAGAAGACGTTTCGCGATATAGGCCGTCACTGCGATTCAATCTGCCCGGTTGGTGCGATACCGGCGGAGAATTCCGCCGGTATCGGCGCCGCTCACTGCGGCTTGGCGACTTTCTGCAGCATCAGGAAGAAGGACGGCTGCAGCTTGAAGTTCTCCACGCTCGCCTTGGTCACGGCGTTCTGCTTCCAGTTCGCCACGAAAACCCAGGGCGCATCGTCGTGGACGATTTCCTGCATCTGCTTGTAAAGTTCGGCGCGCTTTGACTGGTCGGTGGCGCGACGGGCCTCCTCGAGCAGTTTGTCCACTTTCGGGTTCGAATAGTAGCCCGAGTTGAAGCCGCCCTTGTCCGGCCATGCTCCGGTGCGCAGCGCCAGGAACGGCAGCGTGTCCGGGTCGTTGGTCATCCAGGCCATCTCGGCCATGTCGGCCTTGCCTTCGAGGCCCGGGTTCACCTTGCCGAGGAAGGTGTTCCATTCGTAGGTCTCGATATTGACCTTCATGCCCACCGCCTGCAGGTCGGCCTGGATGGCGGTACCCATGGCGATCGGATCGAGCATGCCGGAGCCGCCCTCGGTGACGTAGAAGGTCACCGGCTCGCCATTGTAGCCCGCCTCCTTCAGCATCGCCTTCGCCTTTTCGGGGTCGTAGGGATAGGGCTGCAGCTTGTCGTCATAGGCCCATGCGAAGGCCGGCGGCGTCGGGCCGGCCGCGACCTCGGCCGTGCCCTGCAGGATGTTGTCGACAAGCGCCTTCTTGTTGATCGCGTAGTTGGCCGCCTGGCGGATTTCCTTGTTGGCGAAAGGCCCTTCCTTGGCATTCAGGATCAGGAACCAGAGATGCGGTCCGGCCTGCTCGTAGACGGTGAAGTTCGCGTCGGTGCGGAACTGCTGCAGGCTGTCCGGCGGCACCTCGACCATGATGTCGAGCCCGCCCGACAGCATTTCGGCGATGCGCGTGTTGGCGTCGGTGATCGGCCGGTAGATGACCGCCTCGAGCGACGGCGCGCCGTCCCAGTAATCGTCGTTGCGGGTAACGACGACCTTCGAATTGGCTTCCCATTCGGCGAACTTGTAGGCACCGGTGCCGGACGGATGACGGCCGAATTCCGAACCATACTTTTTCACCGCTTCCGGAGAGACGATCAGGCCGGTCGGGTAGGCGAGGTTCGACAGGAACGGCGCATAGGGCTCCTTCAGCTTGAACTCGACGGTCAGGTCGTCGACCGCGGTGACGGTGTCGACCGAGGAGAAGAAGAACGACAGCGGGAACGGCCCGGTATCGTGATACGGATGGTTCTCGTCGAGCATGCGGTCGAAGTTGAACTTGACCGCCTCGGCGTTGAACGGCGACCCGTCGTGGAACTTCACGCCGTCGCGCAGCTTGAACGTGTAGACCGTTCCGTCGTCGGAGATCGTCCAGCTCTTGGCCAGTGCCGGTTCGACTTCCAGCGTGCCGTCCTTGTAGCGCACCAGCCCGTCATAGATGTTCATCAGGATGCGGAAATCGTTGACCGCCGTGACCGCATGCGGATCGAGCGATTTTGGCTCCGCGATCTGGCCGACGACGAGCACGTTCGGCGGCGTTTGAGCGAGGGAAGGTGAAGCGAATGCGAGCGATGCGGCCGTGATCACCGCAGCCAGAAGTCTCTTCATGGCGGTCTCCATCGTTGCAGATGGGAGTTAATTAATTAGGAAAATTAAAATTCATGCAAGCATTTATTATGATAAATTTTTGTGCATCCTAGAGACGGCCCCCGTTACAAGACTTGGGAAAAAGCACGGCTCGATCATGGTTCTTCCGACGCCCGCCATTGACATAGACCGTCTCCGCCGCCTGCTCGACGGCGTAAATACATTTGGATTCAATGCCGTAACCGGCGGCTACAACCGCGTCGGATATTCGGACGACGACATGGCCGTACGCGACTGGTTCGCCCAGCAAATGGGCAAGGACGGGCTGACGGTGAGCCGCGACCCTGTAAACAATCTCTTCGGGCGCTACGGTCCGGGCGAGGGCGCCTGCGTCATGGCGGGCTCGCATCTGGACACGGTTCCCGAAGGCGGCGCTTTCGACGGCTCGCTCGGCGCCTGCATCGCGCTCGAATGCGTGCGCGCCATGAAGGACGCGGGTGTCGAACCGAAAACCGCGGTCGTCGTCGCCGCAACCGCCGAGGAGGAGGGCCGCTTCGGTGGCATGCTGGGGTCGCAGACCATCGCCGGCGCCGTCACGCGCGAATGGATCGAACTGGCCTCCGACAGCGACGGCGTAGCGCTCACCGACGCCATGCGCGCGCAGGGTCTCGATCCGTTCGGTGCGCTCGATGCCGCATGGACGCCGGGCTCGATCGAGGCTTTCCTGGAACTGCATATCGAGCAGGGACCCGTCCTCGAACGGGCGTCGATCGCGGTCGGCATCGTCAATGGCATCTCGGGCGTGTGCAATCTGCAGGTGCGTTTCGAGGGCGTCGCCAACCATTCCGGCACCACGCCGATGGACATGCGGTCCGACGCCTTCGCCGGCCTCGCCGAATTCGCCTGCACCATCCCCTCGACGATTGACCGCTTCGGCACGGACGAGAGCCGGATCACTATCGGCAAGGTCGATATCCATCCGAATTTCGCCCACACGATTCCCGGCGCGGCCGACTTCTCGATCATCATTCGCGACACGTCGGAACATGTCATGCGGCACATGCGCGCCAGCATCATGCTCGATATCGAGGCCGCCGCGCGGGCGCATGGCCTGAGCCACACGATCGAGGAGAAGAGTTGGCTTTCGCCGGTCACGCTCGATTCCGGCATCCATGCCGTCCTCGCCGAGGAGGCGAAAAAACTCGGCATCGACGCGCTGGACATGCCGTCGGGCGCCGGTCACGATGCCCAGACGATGCAGTCTTTCTGTCCGTCCGGCCTGGTCTTCATTCCGAGCCGCAACGGCATCAGCCACGCGCCCGAGGAGTGGAGCGACTGGGCCGACATCGAAAAGGGCGCGCAGTTGATGCTGAACGCGCTTGTGCGGCTGTCCTGCGCCTGACGACCGCCATTACTTGCTCAGTGCCTCGTCCTTGACGGCCGGCGACAGCTTCTGGGCCGCCTCGTCTATCGGTTGGCGCGTGAAGCCCTTCACGCCGGAGGTTTCCTTGAAGTCCCGCTTGATCATCACCGGGCTGACCGCATAGGCGGTGATCAGTTCCGCGAGCGAGCGCAGCGCATGCGTATGGATACGCTCGTAGCCGTGCGAGGCGTCGACGCCGAAGGTGATCAGCGCGGTACGCACGTCGGCACCCGCCTCGATCGCACTCGCCGAGTCCGACCGGTAATAGCGGAAGATATCCTTCTGGTAGCGGATTTCGTTTTCCTGGCACAGCGTCGCAAGCTTCTTGGCAAGATGGTAGTCGAACGGGCCGGTTTGGTCCGCCATGCCGATGGTCACGCCGAATTCGTCGGAGTTCTGTCCCGGTGCCGTGGTCCCGTTGTCGACCGTGATCATCGAGGCGACATTGTGGGTCAGGACCGATGATGCGCCGACGCCGACTTCCTCGGCGATCGTGAACAGCCAATGGATATCGACCGGCGTTTCGACGGCCTCGTCCTGCATGGCTTTCAGCGCCGCCAGCATCACCGCGACGCCGGCCTTGTTGTCGAGATGGCGCGACACGATGAAACCGTTGTCGAGGAACTCCGTCTGCGGATCGATGGCGATGATATCACCGATCTCGATGCCGAGACGCTCGATATCCTCCTTGTTCCGCGCCAGGGCGTCGATGCGGAACTCGACGTGCTCCCATCCGACCGGCAGCTTGTCGACCTCGTCGTTAAAGGTGTGACCTGACGCCTTCAGCGGCAGGATCGTGCCACGATAGCCGCCTTCTTCGGCGAATACCGTCGCCCGGGCTCCTTCCGCGAAACGCGCCGACCAGTGGCCGATCGGAACCACTTCGAGCCGGCCGTTGTCCTTCAGATATTTGACCTGCGCGCCCAGCGTGTCGAGATGCGAAACGATTGCGCGGGCACCGCTTTCCCGCTTGCCGGGGCGGATCGCCCGGATCGCGCCGCGCCGTGTCAGTTCGATGCCCAGTCCGAGCCGTTCGAGCTCCGCCGAGACATGGCGGACGATCGGATCCGTGTAGCCCGTCGGACTCGGGATCTGCAGCAGCGCGTCCAGTGTGGACAGCAGGTATTCGTGATCGATGGCCAAGCGTGACACTAGCGGTTACCCTCCCCTTCTTTACGCAAAGTCTGCCGCACCGCGGCGGGTACGGAAAGCGGAAAAAGCAGATCGACGAACCGCTCCGCCGTCGGTTGCGGTTCATGGTTGGCGAGGCCCGGACGTTCGTTGGCCTCGATGAAGGCATAGTCCCGGCTCCGCGGCGATTTCACCATGAAGTCGATGCCGGTGACGGGGATGTCGATCGCGCGCGCCGCTGACACCGCGGCGTCGACGAGAGTCGGGTCGATAATGTCGGTGACGTCATGGATGGTCCCGCCGGTATGCAGGTTCGCCGTCTTGCGCACCGCCAATTCGGTTTCCACCGGCAACACGTCGTCGAGGCCGTAACCAGCCTCGCGCACGGTGCGTTCGGTTTCGCCGTCGAGTGGAATTCGGGATTCGCCGCCGGTCGCCGC
>NZ_JACZCS010000029.1 GCF_014904745.1 Oricola nitratireducens | reverse complement strand
GCCGGCTCTGCGCGGCGATGAGTTCGCGGACGGTGCGTTCGCCGTCGCCGACGATCACCGGCGGCCGCCGGATTGCGGCAGCCACGAGCTTGAAGTTGATGACGACGAGGCGAAGGTCTTGGCCTTCGACATATTCCTCCAGCAGGACCGTGTCGGAAACGGCGCGTGCCGCCGTGATGGCCGCCGCGACTTCGTCCGGATCGGAAAGCCCGACGGCAATGCCACGCCCCTGTTCGCCGCGCGCCGGTTTGACGACAACCTTGCCGCAACGCTTGACGAATTCAGCGATCTCGTCCGGGCTTGCGCCGTCGGCGAGCTGTTCGGGGACACGCACGCCGGCGGCGCTCACGATCCGGCGCGTCACCGCCTTGTCGTCGCAGATCGACATCGCGACCGCCGATGTCAGTTCGGACAGGCTTTCGCGGCACAGGATGGAGCGGCTGCCGTGGGTCAGCCGGAAATAGCCGGCCTCCGCATCGACGACCTGGACATGGATGCCGCGCCGCCGCGCCTCGTTGACGATGATCTTGGCGTAGGGATTGAGCGCGTCGTCGGTGTCTGGCCCGGTGAAAAGCGTCTCGTTGATCGGATTCTTGCGCTTGACGTTGAAGAAGGAGACGCGCTGGAAGCCGAGTTTCTCGTACAGCGCGATCGCCTGCTCGTTGTCGTGCAGCACCGAGAGATCGAGGAATGCGGCGCCGCGTACCGTGAAATATTCGGCCAGACGGCGCACCAGCGCCTCGCCGATACCCGGATGGCGGGCCGCCGGATCGACCGCGAGGCACCACAGCGACGAGCCGCGTTCGGGATCCTTGAAGGCGCGCATGTGGTCGACGCCGGTGACCGTGCCGAGCACTTCGCCGGTCTGTTCGTCCTCGGCGACGAAATAGATGATCGTGCGCGCATCGCGCTTCGACCAGAAGAATTCCGGCGGGACCGGGATCATCGACCGCGATGCATAGATCCGGTTGATCGCCTCGGCGTCGGACTGCGAGGTCAGACGGCGGATGAAGAAGCCTTTTGGTCCCCGGCGCGACGGCCGGTAACCGGACAGGTCGAGCCGATAGGTGTGCGACGGGTCCAGGAAGAGTTCCTGCGGCGCATTGGCGAGCAGGACATGCGGATTGCGCACATAGACGGCGATGTCGCGCTGGTCGGGCCGCTCGCCGCGCAGCGCCGCGATCATGGCGGCGGAATCGTCGAAGGTCTGGGCGAAGACGAGACGTCCCCAGCCGCAATCGAGCACGGCGCGCGGCGTCATGTGTTCGGATTCTTCGCCGCGTTGCGCGATCGGCGGCTTCAGCCCCTGTTCGCGCATCCGTTTCAGCCGGTGCGCATAGGCGTCGCTTCCCTGCCGTTCGCGGGCGCCGGCGCCGGATTTCGAACTGTCTTTGCCCTTGGCCATCGGAAATCCTCAGATGCCGTGTGACTGCAGCCACATTTCCAGCAACGCGACCTGCCACAGTTCCGAGCCGCGCAGCGGCGTGATGTGGCTGGCCGGGTCGGCGAACAGCGTTTCGAGATAATCCTGCCTGAACAGGCCGCGTTCGCGCGCCGGCTTCGATCCGAGCGCGTCCTTGACCATGTCGAGATACTCGCCCTGGATGTATTTCAACTGCGGCACCGGGAAATAGCCCTTCTTGCGGTCGATCACCTCGTGCGGAACGACGAGACGCGCGGCATCTTTCAGGACGCCCTTGCCGTGGTCGTGCAGCTTGAACTCCGGCGGGATCGTCGCCGCCAGCTCGACCAGTTCGTGGTCGAGGAACGGCACCCGTGCCTCCAGCCCCCAGGCCATCGTCATGTTGTCCACCCGCTTGACCGGGTCGTCGACCAGCATGACATGCGAATCCAGCCGCAGCGCCCGGTCAACCGGCGTCGCCGCGCCTCCGCGCAGCAGGTGTTCGCTGACGAAGGAGCGGCTGACGTTGCTGTCGGCGATCCAGCGGTCGCCGAGCTGTTTCTTGAGCGTCTCGTGCGTGCGGTCGAAGAACACCTTGGCGTAGTCGCCGACGACGTCGTTGGAATTGGCGAGCGGCGGGTACCAGTGATAGCCGCCGAACACCTCGTCGGCGCCTTGCCCGGACTGCACGACCTTGATGTGTTTTGACACCTCGCGGCTGAGCAGGAAGAAGCCGATATTGTCATAGGAGACCATCGGTTCCGACATCGCAGCGATCGTGTCCGGCAAATGGCTGATCAGGTGATCGGACGGCACGAAAATCTTGTGGTGATCCGTCGCGTAGCGCTCAGCGATCAGGTCGGAATAAACGAATTCGTCGCCCTTTTCGCCATTGGCTTCCTCGAACCCTATGGAGAAGGTCATCAGGTGTTTCTGGCCCTCTTCGGCGAGCAACCCGACGATCAGGCTGGAATCCACCCCGCCCGACAAGAGCACGCCGACGGGAACGTCGGCGACCATGCGGCGACGCACCGAAACGCGCAGCGCTTCCAGCACGCGGTCGCGCCAGTCGTCGCGCGTCAGGCCCGTGTCCTCCGGGCGCCGTTCGTAGGGCGGCGACCAGTAGACCCGGTCGGTAACCGAGCCATCGGCATCGATGCGCCGCGTCGTCGCCGGCGGCAGCTTGCGCACGCCTTTCAGCATCGTGCGCGGCGGCGGCACGACGGCATGGAAGGTCATGTAATTGTGCAGCGCCTCGCGGTCGATGTCGGTGTCGACATCGCCGGCCTTCAACAGCGCCGGCAGGAAAGATGCGAAACGGATGCGCTTGTCGGTCTCCGAATAGTAGAGCGGCTTGATGCCGAACCGGTCGCGCGCCAGCGTCACCGTGCCGGTGTCACGCTCGTGGATCGCGAAGGCGAACATGCCGTGGAATCGCTCGACGCAGGCCTCGCCCCATTTGTGGAACGCCTTGAGCACGACTTCGGTGTCGCCATGCGAGAAGAAGTCGTAGCCGGCAGCGATCAGCTCTTCGCGCAGTTCCGGATAGTTGTAGATGCAGCCGTTGAAGACGATGGTCAGGCCGAGCGCCGGATCGATCATCGGCTGGCCGGCTTTTTCCGACAGGTCGATGATCTTCAGCCGCCTGTGCCCGAAGGCGACGCGCCCCTGCGCGACGATGCCGCTGCTGTCGGGGCCGCGCGGCGCAAGCGTTTCGGTCATCCGTGCCACGGCCGAGGTGTCGGCAAACGCGCCATCGAATCGGATTTCTCCGGCAATTCCACACATATTCGGTTGTTTTTCCTTGTTTTCTGGTCCGGGGAGAGAGCGGGGCAGTTGCTCATCGTGAAGTCGCCAATGGGATCGGCCAGGGCCCGTTTTGGGCCATTCCTGCCCGGGTTGCAAATTTGGGCGGGAAATTTCCGGCGGCCGGCCGGTCCTCGGCCTTCCGTCGGCATGCCTGTAACGGAGTGTAAATTCACCGGCGCGGAAAAGGTTCCGGCCTGAATGGCTGGTCAGAGTTGCAGCCGTTCCGACAGACGGGCGCGCAGGCCGTCCCGTTCCGTGGTCGAATAGACGCATTCGCCGTGATCCAGCAGATACGCCGCATCGGCCACCGCCTCGACGAGGCTCAGATTCTGCTCGACGATCAGGAAAGCGCGGCCGGTTTCTTTTCCGCGCCGGATCGCCTCGGCCATCAGTGCGATGTTTTCCGGCTGAACGCCCTCGGTCGGTTCATCGAGGATCACCAGCACGGTGTCCTCGGCAAGCGCACGGCAGAAGGAGAGGATCTTCTTTTCGCCGCCCGACAGCGTTCCGGCCCTTTGCGTCAGCCGCTCGGACAGGCGCGGGAAGGCCGTGAAAAGGTCGCCGTATCGCTCCAAGGAACGGTCTTTGTGATGCAACGTGAGGTTTTCGGCGACGGTCAGGTTGTCGAACACCACGCCTTCCTGCGGCGCATATCCCATGCCCTGCCTGGCGCGGCCGTGCGCCGGCGCGGCGGTCAGGTCCCGGCCGCGAAACACGACCCGCCCGGAAGACGGTTTCAGCGATCCGGTCACGAGGCGCACCAGGGTGGATTTGCCGACACCGTTGCGGCCGGTGACGCAGGCCACTTCGCCGCCTGCGAGGTCGAGCGAAAATCCGTTGACGACGACGATCTCGCCATAGCCACCGGAAAGATTCTCGACCGAGAGGAGGGGAGCGCCGCTCATTTCGTGCCTCCGGCATAGACGCGCTTCACGTCCGGATTGGCACGTATCTCCGTCATGGTGCCATTCGCCAGCAGCGCGCCCTGGTGCATGACGAGGACATGGTCCGACAGTCGTTCGACGACCTGCATGTCATGCTCGATGATGATGAAGGTGGCTTGCGTCTCGGCGGCGATCGCTGCGATGGCCTCGATCATCTGCCGGGTCTCCTCGGCGGAAAGGCCGGCGCAGGGCTCGTCCAGCAGGACGAGGTCGGGTTCCGCGAGCAGCGTCATCGAGAAATCGAGCATCTGCCGCTGACCGACCGACAGCGAGCCGGCCGATTTTTCGCCCTCGGTCAGAGACGGAAAACGCTGCCGCAATTCGGTGAGCATCTCCGTCGTCCAGGCATAGGGCTGCATCGAGAACATTTCCCGAGCGCTCAGCCGGTTCGCCCATACCGCGATTTCGATGTTCTGGCTGACGGTCAGTTCCGGGAAGATCGACGGCACCTGGAATTTGCGGCCGATGCCGCTCCGTGCCGCGATATAGGGCCGTGTGTTGGCGAGCGATGCGCCGCGCCAGCTGATGTCGCCTGTCGCCAGCGGCAGACGGCCGGTGAGCACGTTGAGCGCCGATGTCTTGCCGGCACCGTTCGGGCCGATGATGCAGTGGATCCCCGTGCGCGAAATGGCGAAGTCGAGCCCGTTGAGGATATTGACCGGCCCCATGCTGACGCCGACAGCATCAAACCTGAGGTCGGGCGCACTGCGATGGCCCCTTTCGGCGAGCGGATGCGGTGCGATACCGGATTTGCCCAACTCCGCCTCGCCGGCGAACAGGCGCAGGACCGACGGAAACAGCCCGCCGATGCCGCCCGGCAGCCGCAGCACGACGGCGATGAACACCAGTGCGACCGCGACCTCCCAGTAGCGGAACGTGTCGCGCAGCCCGGCCGCCATGAAGCCGATCAGCACCGCGCCGACGACGGGACCGATCAGCCCGAAACGCCCGCCGACCGCCGTCCAGATCACGAGTTCGGCCGAAAGCAGGAAGCCGACGGCCTGCGGCGTCACGATGCCCTGGTGCGGCGCATAGAGCGCGCCGGCGAGCCCGGCGACGCCGCCGCTGATCGCGAAGGCTGCCGCCTTGAGCATCGAAGTCCGGAAGCCGAAGAACTGCAGCCGTTCCTCGTTCTCGCGCACCGCGATCAGCAACTGCCCGAACGGCGCCCGCATCACGTGCGCAAGCAGAAGCGTCGAGACAATGAGGGCGCCGACGATGACGAAATAGAGCGTCTCGTAGGTGTCGATGCCGGGCAGCCCGGGTATCCCGGTCATGCCGTTGAACCCGCCGGTGACGCCGTTCAGCGAATTGGCCAACTGGAAACCCAGCATCGAGAGCGCCAGCGTGATCAGCGAGAAATACGGCCCCGAGCCGATCTGCCGGTTGAACACCAGCGCGCCGACGAGCCCGGCCAGAAGCGCCGGGACGAGACAGGCGACGGCAAAGGCGGGAACGAGCAGCGCCCAGCCGACCCCGGCCTTCAGCGCCGCGCCGGCCAGATAGGCGCCGATACCGAAGAACAGCGCCTGTCCGAGCGGCAGGAACCCGGCCCGGCCCCAGCACAGCGCGATGCCCTGCGCGACCATGCCGTAGAGCAGGTAGAGGCCGAGCTGGTAGGCCGTGAAACTGTCGCTCAGGAACGGAAACGCCAGCAGCAGGGCGGCGAGCGCGAGACTAGCGGCGCGAGAAAATGCCATCGGGCCTCAACCACAGGAAAAGAATGGAGATCGTCAGCACGCCCAGATATCCGGCGGTCTTGTCGAAGATCGCGGAAATGACGACGTCTGCGCCGCCGATGATGCCCGATCCGGTCAGCAGGCCCTCGAGCGTGCCGAGCCCGCCGACGACCAGGATGAAGAACGAATTGAGCAGGTAGTCGAGGCCCATATAGGGCTCGACCCGCACCAGCGGCGCGAGAAGAACACCCGCCAGTCCGGCGGTTGCTACACCGGCGATGAAAGTCGCGCGCGACAGCCGCGCCGTGTCGATGCCGACGGCTGCGGCGAGTTCGGGGTTCTCCACCATCGCCTTGATGCGGGCGCCTGTGTTCGAGCGCTGGTACCAGACGAACAGGCCGGCAAACAGCGCCACGATCAGCGCCATCAGAACCAGCCGGTAGGCCGGGTAGTCGATGCCGAAAAACTCGACCGTTCCGGGGAGCGACTGGTCGATGCTCTGGTATTCGCGCCCGAACGTCACCTCGACGCCCTTGCGCATCAGGATCGCAATGCCCCATGTCGCCAGAAACGTGTCGAAGGGCCGGCGATAGAGATGGCGGATGACTGACCACTCGATCAGCCAGCCGAACGCACCGCAGACGAAGAGGGCGAGCGGGATCGCCAGCACATAGGGCAGGCCGGCCTGTTGCACCATCAGCGCGCTATAGGCGCCGAGCATGACGAATTCGCCATGCGCCATGTTCATAACGCCGAGCAGGCCGAAAACCACCGCGAGCCCCAGGACGATCAGCCCCAGGGTTGCGGTGGAATAGGCGAAGTTCAGGCCGTAGGTCGCGACAAGCTCCATCGCCTGGCAGTCTCCTCAGCCGCAGTTCTTGCCGGGGTCGACGTTGGCGAACGTCTTGACGACGTGGAAGGACGCGCCGTCGGCCTCGGCGAGATAGATGTCCTTGGCGACGTGGCGGTCGGACATCGTCGCGGCGCCGCGCGGGCCGTCATAGGACGTGCCGTCGGCGATGGCATCCATGTCAGCCGCCGACAGCGATTTCGCCCTTTCGGCCAGCGCGTTGAGCAGCAGCACGCCTTCGTAGCAGGATTCGCCAAGCGAATTGAGCGCGGCCGCGTCGGCGCCGAATTTCGCCGCGTATTTCTCGGCGAAGGCCTTGGCCGCCGGCGTGTCGATATTGGCGAAGTAGCCGGCCGACGAGTAGAGGCCCTTGGAGTTTTCCGCGCCGATGCCGGCCAGCGTGTTCTCCTCGATCAGCGTGCCGAGCCGGATCGCGCTGTCGGCGAGGCCAAAGCTCGCGAAGGCGCGGTTGAAGCCGACCGACGCGCCCCCGACCAGCGTGATCAGGACAGCATTAGCGCCGGTATCCCTGATCTTGGCGAGGTTGGAATCGAAATTGTCCGCGGTGAACGGCAGGTATTCCTCTCCGACGACTGTTCCGCCAGAGGCTTCGATATAGCCCTTGGCGGCGGCATTGGTGTCGCGCGGCCAGTTGTAGTCATTCCCGATCAGGTACCATTTCGAGGCGCCTTTTTCCGATGCCAGCCACGGGATGACCGGAGCCAACTGCTGTTCCGGCGTCTCGCCGATGACATAGGTGCCGGGCGAGCATTCGCCGCCCTCGTAGACGGGTGTGTAGATATAGGGCACCTGGCCCTTGAACAGATTGGTCAGCGCGCCGCGCACGGCGCTGTCATGCATGCCGATGAAGGCTTCGGCCTTCTCGCCCTTCCAGAGTTTCAGCGCGGCCTGGGTCGCGTCGGCGGGCGGTCCGCCGACATCGGCGAAGAGCGGCTCGATCGGACGGCCGAGAATGCCGCCGGCGGCATTGATCTCGTCGACGGCCATCTGGGCGCAGTTCTGCGACGACGGCCCGAACAGGCCGGCCGGTCCCGACAGCGGGATCAGGATACCGACCTTGATCGGGCTTGCGGCGAGCGCGGAGGTCAGTGGCTTGGCCGTCAGCGCGGTCGTAACGGCGACGCCGAGCGACGTCTTGATGAAATCGCGTCTTTTCATGGTTTTCTCCCGGTTTTCTGTTTCAAGCGGACGCGGGCCTCGCGTCGAATGCGAATACGGCTTCGATGGCGGCGGCGATGGCGAGCAGGCGGTCGTCCGACAGCACGGGTCCGTCCAGTTCCATGCCGAGCGGCAGGCCGTCCGGGCCGAGGCCGCTTGGCAGGCTGATGCCCGGGATCCCGGCGTTGCTGGCCGGATCGGTGTTTCGGATGAAGGTCGGGAATGTTGGCAGGCGTTCGCCGTTCAGTTCCACGGTTTCGTCGTCGCCGATTGGACGCGCCGGAAGTGGCGCCGTCGGAAAGATGATCGCGTCGATCTTGTGGGTCTCGAAATAGCCGGCATAGGCGGCCTGCAGGCGCGGCCTGTCCTCGTCCATCGCCTTTCGATAGGCGGCTTCCGGCATTGCCTCGGGCCCCATCTGGGAGGCGAACAGCCCTTTCACGTCCGGACTGCCGATCCCGTCGAGAATATCCTGCATCGTCAGGTCGAGGCCGTTGTCGCGCAGATAGCGCGGCAGGTCCTGCATGAATTCGTAGAGTGCCACGGGGAAGCTGACGGCGGCGTTGATTTCGCCGATATCGGCGATGTCGGCTTCGACGAGCGTCACCCCGGCATCGGTGAGCGCCTTCAGCGACGCGTCCGCATTGGCGGCGACTGCCGGATCGAGATTGTCGTAGAAATAGCCGAGCGGTACGCCGAGGCGCAGCCCCGCGAGGAAGATAGGGGTCGCCTCGGTGCCGCTGCCCGCCATGACCCGGTCGAGCAATCGCGTATCGGCGACCGAGCGCGTGATTGGACCGGCCGTGTCGCGGGTATGGCTAATCGGGACGATGCCGTCGCCGGAATAGCGTCCGACGGTCGGCCGGAAGCCGACAAGGCCGCATAGTGAAGCCGGAAGCCGCACCGATGCACCGGTGTCCGTGCCGACGCCGCCGGGAAACATGCGCCCGGCAACCGCCGCGGCGACGCCGCCGCTCGATCCGCCCGGGATCATCGCCGGATTCCAGGGATTGCGCGCCGCGCCGGTCACGCCGTTGTTGGACGTGATGCCGAAGGCGAGCTCGTGCATGTTGCCGGTGCCGCCGAGCAGCGCGCCGGCATCGAACAGCGCCTTCGCCACCGGGGCGGGCGCTGCGGCGACATGGTCTGCGAGCGCGCCGGTAGCCGCGCCGGTCGGCAGAATGCCGGTATTGATATTGTCCTTGAGACAGAGCGGAATGCCGCCGAGGCCTTCGCCGGCCTTGCCGGATGTATCGACCACGTCGGCGGCGTCCAGCAACTTGCCCCAGTCGCTTGAAACCAGGGCGTTCAGCGACGCCTGGTCCTCGCAGCGCGCGATCAGCGCCCGGGCGTATTCGCGGGCGGAGAAGCGGCGCGCGGCAAGGCCGTCCAGCGCTTGCGTGATCGTCAGGTCGAAAAGCTCTTGATGCGGCAAGTGTCCCTCCGGAAATGCTGTCGGACCGTGGGGACAATGATGGCTGTGGCTAAAACGGAATTCCTATCCTCAGTATTGAGGATTTTCGCGTTCAGTGGACGACCTTGGACAGCAGTTGAGTGCGTCCCGAGATACCGAATTTCTCGTAGATGTGCTTCAGGTGTGAGCGCACCGTCGTAAACGATATGCCGTATTTGTCCGCAATTTTCTGGTCGGAAAGACCCGCGAGAACGGCCGCGCAGATTTCCTTTTCGCGCGCGGTCAGCACGGCGCTGTCGGCGGCCTGGTCGAGGGCTGCGAGCAGATCCATCTTGCCGCGTTCCGCACCTTCCCGCGCCAGCGCCGTCCGCATTGCATTGGTGAAGGCCGGGCCGATCGCGTCGAGGATTTCCACTTCGCGGCGGGAGAAGTCTTCCTTGTTCTTCCCGCGCCAGATCCGCAGGTCGCCGATATTGGTGCCGCCGGCATAGGCATAATAGTTGACGCCGAAATGCAGGCCGTCGCGCGCCAGGAAATCGTTGAAGAACTCGGTCTTCTCGAAGCGGCGGCGCGCCATGATCTCGCTGACGCCGGTGGCGGAACGGCGCCTTTGCAGCACCGGGGTGATCGGGTCGCGGAACCGGTAGTAGGTCTCGTAGGAAGTGAGGTTGTCGTCGGACATGTTGATCGACACCCGTTCTGCGAACGTGCTGTTTTCGCTGTCCCAAACATAAGAGGCGAAATGATCGGCATCGAGCAGGTCGAGAAGCGTCCGGCCGACGCGCAGGCGCAATTCGCGCGCATCATGGCCGGCCGAAAGGTCTCGCATGATGCGAAACACGATATCCGCTTCTCGGGCCGATAGGTTCAAAGGCAGGCTCCACCAAGAGACAAGGAACTTCACGAAAACGATACACCGGCGCTGTTCGGCTATCAACGTCCGCCTGATCGCCCGCGGCCTCCGCTATTTTACGGGCGCCGCTTTCCTGCGTCCCTCGATGGCGGTGACCAGCCGGTCGATGTCGCGCAAATGGATATCGCGCTGCGGGAATGGGATCTCGATCCCGTTCTCGCCCAGTTCGACATAGATAGCGAAAAGCAAGTCGGAATGCGCGCTCAGAATGTCGCCGATATCCTTGAGGAAGCAGCGCAGCTCGAAATCGAGTGAACTTTCTCCCAGTCCCATGAACAGTACCGTCGGCTCTGGATCGCGCGCGATTGCGGGATGCGCCTTTGCGGCTTCGTGAAGGATCGATTTCGTTTTCTCCAGGTCGCTGCCATAGGCGACGCCGACCGGCAGGATCAGGCGCCCGGTCTTGTTGGTCAGCGTCATGTTCTTGACGATTCCCGCGATCAGGTCGGAATTGGGAACGATAACGTCGTGACGGTCGAAGGTCTCGATACGGGTCGAACGCACCGAGATCTTGCGAACGAGTCCGGATTGTCCCGACACCTCGATCCAGTCGCCTTCCTTGATCGGCCGTTCGATGAGCAGGATGATCCCGGAAACGAAATTCGACACGATCGTTTGCAGGCCGAAACCAATACCCAGCGAAAGCGCGCCGGCGACGACGGCGAGGCTCGAAAGATTCAGTCCCGCGGCGGACACGGCGGCGAGCGCGGCGACGGTCATGCCGACATAGCCGAAACCGGTCACCAGCGCGTTCTTCGCGCCAGGATCGAGACGGGTTCTCGGCAGCACGGAAATGCGCAGGAGTTGCTGCAGCCAGCGTGTGATCAGCATCCCGATCGCAAAGACGACGACGAGCGTGATGACGACGTCGAGCGAGATGCGCATGTCGCCGATTTCGACGCCCTCGGTCAGAAGGCGCCAGACCTCGCCGATATCGGTCGGGCGCGCGCCCCATGTCAGCGCGAGAAGGGGAGATAGGGCAAGCGCCAGCATGAACACGACCGCGATGGGCAGAAGCGACATCAGGCCTTCGAATCCGTCCCGCTCGTGGCCGACGATCGCCGCCGCGGCGCCCATGATGAGGTGATAGAGAAACAGTCCGAAGCCGAGCAGGCCGATGGTCAGGATCATTGGAACCATCGCCTGCCGGGCGAGATTGACATAACCGATCAGGATCAGGGCGATCGCGGCGATCGCGGCGATTTTCATCAGCCACGCCAGGAGGTTCAGGAATCCGGTGTCCAGGTGTTCGCCCGGTTCGGCCGTGTTTTCACGCGTCATGTCGGCGCGTTTTTTCTGAAACAGCGTTGCCAGGCGCCAAAGGAAGAAGCTGGCCGCGAAAATCACGGGCGCCGACATCACCGCGACCGAGGCCGGCGTGAACAGGAAATCCGCCTCGGCCGATTCCAGCACCAGTTGGAGCGCGAGGATCAGTCCCAGTCCCTGGCACAGCCGCAGCCCCCGGCGGGCTTCGGAAACCTCGAGCGGCAGCATCCGGAACATCGCGATATTTGGCTTGAAGAGTATGTATCCGAGCCAGTTCGCGATAATCATGAAGCTCGCGATGGCCGGTGCCTGCATGATCAGGGTCTTGGCTGAAAAAGGCATGATGCCGGCGGTGTTGACGGCGGCGAGAATTGCCACGACGCCGAGCGTTGGCAGAAAGAGGCGCGAGAAGCTTTCCATGACGGCGAGAACGGCCCGGCGGCGGCCGGTTGCCTTGTCGATTGCCCTTTCGAACCGGTTGACGGCGAGCGGCTGGACAAGCACGAGCACGAGCACGCCGAAGACGAGCAGAATGACGATCGCGGACCCCGCGTCGCGCAACTGTCGGGCCGTATCGGGTTCCTCGATCGAGGCGGCGATCTGCTGCGAGATCCGCGTGTAATAGGAGCCGATTTCGCGTCCGGTCGCCAGCCAGTTCGTCGGCATGAGCGGGGAGGGGTAACGTTTGAGAAGCTTCTCCGCATCGCGGTCGCGGATGATGCGGTCGATTTCCTGGATCAGGACGTCGGCCCGCCGGTTCGCCTCCTGGGCGGCGAGGATCGGAGCGTTTGCCTTCCCGATTTCCGCGGTCAGTTGCGCGCGGCGAACGGAGATTTCTGTTGGTTCCGTTTCGCCCTCGGCGGGCGGCGGACCGAGCGTTTCAAGCTGCGCCTGCAGCGTCTTGACCGCGATGCTGCCGCGCTGGACGATTTCGGACGTGGTCCGGCGCACTTCGGCGAGTTCGGCGCGTATTTGCTCCGGATTTGCCGTCGATGCGGTGCCTTCGTCGATGATCGCCTCGATGCGTTTGAATGTGGCATTCCAGGACGCTTCGTCACTTGCCTGCGGCGTGTCCTCCTGGGCGTGGGCCAGCTGGGCCGGGAAACCCGACAGAAGCATCAGCAGCATAATCAGCGGAAAGAGCACGCTACGCGCCTTGTCGCGGCGATCTGCAACCATAAAAAACTCCATCGATATCCTCCCGCCGTCGTCGGCAAGCTTTCCGGCGCGCCTCGAGGCCAGACATGCGAACGACAGAATGTCCCCGGAATCTTGACGTTACGGAAGCTACCGCAAGTGTCAAATAGCGGTTGCCGGCCTTTTGCTTTGATTTGACTTGCGGTGCGCGGCGGGCCCGAGCCCGGGCCGGTTCGTCGGAGCCCTCCGCGAATACGGTCATGGCGGAGTCGCAGTCGCCTTTCGACAAGGTCCAAAGCGCTTCGAATTTGCGCTTCCAAGCGCTGCCGATGCGGGATGACTCCTCGGAACCGTGCTCCGTCCCGACTGGAGATCGTGAATTTCCGGAGTGCGCTAACTCCCTTTTATTGCTGGGGATTTCGCCGCGAATGCACCGGCAACGCCAATGCTTGGGCCGAGCCGGTTGATTGGAAAATCCTGCTCGACGGGTAGAACTCGCAAGATGTTCGTGTTTAGTTGCGAAATTGTCGCATTCTGACCATCAGAAATTCGCGGCTGGGAGGAGCCTTTTGAGG
Source organism: Oricola nitratireducens (assembly GCF_014904745.1). Lineage (GTDB taxonomy): Bacteria > Pseudomonadota > Alphaproteobacteria > Rhizobiales > Rhizobiaceae > Oricola > Oricola nitratireducens. Next base: position 94,059 of record NZ_JACZCS010000029.1, on the reverse strand, counting down.
TCATTTGTCAGAGTACTGACTGTGCTCGATGGGAGAAACAGGACAGCAGAGGATTAGCAATATGACGAAGAAATATCACCAGAATATGTTGGACAAGATTGCCGAGGAAGCTCGACGCGGAAGAATTTCTCGCCGGGACTTCATGCATTACTCTATGGCTGCCGGTGTGACGGCAACAACAGCGACCGGCCTTTGGACGAAGGAAGCTGCCGCGCAGCCCAAGAAAGGCGGCAATTTCCGCTGGGGCCTGCATGACGGCAACACGTCCGACACGCACGATCCGGGCACCTATGTGACCCGCCAGATGATCTTCCTCGCCCATACTCATCGCAGCTATCTTACGATGATCAATGGCGACGGGTCGCTTGGACCGGACCTCGCCGATAGCTGGTCGGCAAGTGACGACGCCTCGGAATGGACGTTCGAGCTGACGAAAAACGCGACGTTCCACAGCGGCAAGAAGCTGACGGCGGATGATGTGATTGCCTCGCTCAACCACCATCGCGGCGACAAGACGACGTCGGCCGCCAAGGCGCTTCTGACCGACGTGACCGACATCACCAAGGATGGTGACTATACGGTCAAGGTTGCGTTGAAAGGTGGCAATGCCGACTTCCCGTGGCTGATGACCGACTACCACATGGCGATCTGCCCGGCCAATGACGACGGTACGATCGACTGGAAATCCGGTGACGGCACGGGCCCCTACAAGATCGACAGCGGCGAGTTCGGCGTTCAGTGGAAGCTTTCCAGGCATGAAGGCTGGCACCGCGAAGGCGCTTATTTCGACACGGTCGAAATTCTCGTTCTGAACGATCCGAACGCCCGCCAGACCGCGCTGGTGACCGGCGACGTGCACAGCGTGTCGCTCGTCGAACTCAAGACGATGGCGCTGCTGCAGCGTGACAAGAACATCGTCATCGACAATGTGCCGTCGGCTGCGGCTATCACCATGCCGATGTTCTGCGACACGGCGCCGTTCGACAATGTCGATGTCCGCAACGCCATGAAACTGGCGATGAACCGCGACGAGATCATCGAAAAGATCACCTTCGGCGCAGCAACCAAGGCCAACGACTTCCACCTGTCGCCGGCGCAGCCCTACTGGCCGGACGATATTCCGCAACGCGAATACGATCCGGATCAGGCGAAGTCGCTTCTCAAGAAGGCCGGCGCAGAAGGACTGAAGGTCAACCTCAGCACGGCCGACAGCGTCTATGCCGGCGCGGTCGACATGGCGGTTCTCTACGCCGAGCACGCCAAGGCCGCTGGCATCACGGTCAACGTCGTCCGCGAGCCCAATGACGGCTACTATTCGGATGTCTGGCTCGTGAAGCCGTTCACGCTCGTGTCCTGGGGCGCGCGTCCGACACCGGACGTCATGTTTACCCTGGCCTACAAGGACGACGCAGCCTGGAACGAATCGCACTGGAAGAACCCGCGCTTCAACGAACTGCTCCTGCAGGCGAAGGGCGAACTCGATGACACGCTGCGCGCCGAGATGTACCGCGAGATGTGCATGCTGATGCGTGACGATGGCGGCACCATCATCCCGTTCTTCAACAATTTCGTCTACGCGCACCGGTCGAATGTCGGTGTGCCGGATCAGCTTGCGGCAAGTTGGGAGTGCGACGGCGCTCGCGCGGCAAGCCGTTGGTGGTTCAATTCCTGATTTCGCATCAGGTCCGTTCCCGGCGCACAAATCGTGCGCCGGGAACGAAATAATCATGAGCGGTTCCGCGATACCGGAATTGCATGATAGCCTCGGCAACGGTCGCCACCGGTCAGGACTGACTGGTCAGGCCGGCGGCAACCGAAGCACGTTGGCACTCCGGCCGACTCGTCCGCGTCGGCGTGAACTACCTGGAGGGACATGATGGGGGATATCCTGAGACTCGTGGCAAGGCGGCTCGGGTTGGGCGTTGTCACACTTTTTGTGGTTTCGATCCTGATCTTTTTCGCGGTCGAGCTGCTACCGGGAGATATTGCGGAAGCGGTTCTGGGGCAGAGCGCCACACAGGAAACCGTTGCCGCGATGCGAGAGCAACTCGGCCTCGACCGGCCTGCGCCGGTGCGTTACGTCGAATGGCTTAGCGGCGCTGTGCAGGGTGATTTCGGCGTTTCGCTGGTTTCCGGCGAACGCGTCAGCGCGGCGATCGGGCCGCGCTTCAGGAATACGCTGTTCCTTGCCGCCTACGCCGCAGTGATCGCGGTGCCGTTGGCGATTATCCTCGGCATCATCGTGGCACTGTTGCGCAACACGGTGTTCGACCGGGTCGCCAACGTGCTGACGCTAACATCGATATCATCACCGGAATTCTTCCTCGGATATATCCTCATATTATATCTTTCGGTGAAAACGAGCATGTTTCCGGCCATCGCCAGTCTGAGTCACGGCATGAGTTTCGGCGACCTGCTTTACCGATCGTTCTTGCCCGCGCTGACGCTGGTTCTTGTGGTCACGGCGCACATGATGCGCATGACGAGGGCCGCGATCATCAACCTGCTTGCCTCTCCCTATATCGAGATGGCGAGGCTCAAGGGCGTTCCGCCATGGAAGGTGATCGTGCGTCACGCGCTGCCCAATGCCTGGGCGCCGATCATCAACGTCGTGGCGCTGAACCTCGCATACCTCATTACCGGCGTTGTCTTGGTCGAGGTGGTGTTCGTCTATCCGGGCGTCGGCCAGTTGCTTGTCGACGCGGTCAGCAAGCGTGACTTCCCGGTGGTCCAGGCCTGTTGTCTGATTTTCGCGGCAACCTTCATCCTGCTCAATCTGGCAGCCGATGTCGGTTCTATCCTGACCAACCCGCGTCTGCGGCATCCGAAGTGAGGGGCAGGTCATGAGCTATTTTGTCGTTGGCTATTACGCCCTTCTCATCGGCCTGTCCTGCCTTGCCGCCTATTACAAGCAGCGCACGCCCTTCATGTTGCTGTTCTCGCTGACGCTTGCGTCCTTCATCATGGGGATCATCGGCGGCGTATCGGCACTTTGGACGGTCACGCTTGCCGCCGGCGCCCTCGCGCTCGCGGCCGGCACGTCATACGCGTTCCGGGAATTCCTTGTCATCATCCTGCCGAGGGAAACGGCCAAGGAAATCAAGACCGCGCCGCTGACCGCCTCATTCGGGATGTTCGTCATTTTCACCTATGCGATCGCCGGCATATTCGCGCCGATCATCGCTCCGCATGGCGAGTCCCAGGTAATCGCGTCGGCCTTCGCGCCGCCGGACGAAACCATGCTGCTCGGCGCCGACCAGCTGGGCCGCGACATGTTCAGCCGGATCATCTTCGGAGCGCGCAACTCCGTCGGCCTCGCGCTCATCGCCACGCTGCTGGCGTTCTTCATGGGGGCGATTGGCGGTCTCTTCGCGGCAACGAAGGGAGGCTGGTTCGACCAGCTCCTGGGGCGTATCGCCGATGTGATCATGTCGGTGCCTTCGCTGATCTTCGCGCTGCTGATCCTGAGTATCTTCGGCACCAATCTTGCCGTGATCGTGGTCGTTGTCGCCGTCATCTATTCGCCGAGAGTGTTTCGTCTTTCCCGCGCGGTGGCGGGCAATGTGGTCGTGATGGATTACATCGAGGCGGCAAAGCTGCGCGGCGAGGGGACGTGGTACCTGATCCGGCGCGAAATCCTGCCGAACTCGACCGCTCCGCTGATCGCCGAATTTGGCCTGGAGTTCTGCTTCGTGTTCCTTCTGATCGCGGGGCTGTCCTTCCTCGGGCTCGGCATTCAGCCGCCGACGGCCGACTGGGGCTCGATGGTGCGCGAGAACGCCACCCTGATCTCGTTCGGCGACATGACGCCATTGATCCCGGCGGCTGCGATCGCGTTGCTGACCGTGTCGGTCAACTTCGTGGTCGACTGGATGCTCTATCGTTCCTCCGGATTGAAGGAATAATCAGATGACGACGACGAAACAGAAGAAAGATATCCTCCTCAACATCAAGGATCTGCGGATCGAGGGGTATTCGGACGAGAAATGGATCGAGATCGTCCACGGCATCGACCTGACGCTGCATCGGGGCGAGGTCCTCGGCCTGATCGGCGAATCCGGCGCCGGCAAGTCCACCATCGGGCTTGCCGCGATGGGATTCGCCCGCGACGGTTGCCGTATTTCCGGCGGCTCGATCGAGTTCGACGGAATGGAGCTGACGACGACGCCGGAATCGGATCTGAGGGCCTTGCGCGGCTCGCGGATCGCGTATGTGGCCCAGTCCGCCGCGGCCTCGTTCAATCCGGCGCACAAGATCATCGACCAGCACACCGAGGCGCCGATCCAGTACCGGATCTCGAAGCGTCTGGATGCGCAGGAAGACGCGATGCAGCTCTACGAGCGGTTGCGGCTGCCCAATCCAACCGAAATCGGCTTCCGCTATCCGCACCAGGTGTCCGGCGGCCAGTTGCAGCGCGCCATGACGGCGATGGCGATGGCCTGCCGACCGGATCTCATCATATTCGACGAGCCGACTACGGCTCTCGACGTGACGACCCAGATCGAGGTCCTCGCGGCAATCCGCGACATTGTTGACCAGTTCAACACGGCGGCGATCTACATCACGCACGATCTGGCGGTCGTCGCCCAGATGGCCGATACGATCAAGGTGCTGCTGAAGGGCAACGAAGTCGAGGAAGCCTCGACGGTGGAGATGCTGGAGAATCCCAAGGAGGACTACACCAAGAGCCTCTGGGCCGTGCGCAGCTTCCAGCGCCCGCAGAAGTTGCGCCCCGGTGGAGATGCCGTGCCGGTCGTCTCGGTTCAGAACATCGACGCCGCCTATGGCGACACGAAGGTGCTCGAAGACGTCTCGTTCGATATTTATGAGGGGATGACCGTCGCGGTTGTGGGCGAATCGGGTTCGGGCAAGTCGACCACCGCACGCTGCATCACGGGACTTCTGCCCCCCACCAAGGGGCAGATCCTGTTCAAGGGCGAGGCCCTTCCGCCGAGTTACAAGAACCGCACCAAGGACCAGTTGCGCCAGGCGCAGATGATCTACCAAATGGCCGACACGGCGCTGAATCCCAAGGTCAAGATCAGCGAGATTATCGGCCGGCCGGCGCGGTTCTACAGCGGATTGCATGGCGCGGCGCTGAAGAACAGGGTTGATGAATTGCTCGATCTCATCGAGCTCGAACCCTCGAAATACTACAACCGCTACCCGCCCGAATTGTCCGGCGGACAGAAGCAGCGGATCGGCATCGCCCGCGCGCTCGCGGCCGAACCGACCTTCATCATATGCGACGAGGTCACGAGTGCGCTCGACCAACTGGTCGCCGAGGGTATCCTGCGGCTTCTCGACCGCCTGCAGAAGGAACTGAACCTGGCCTACATGTTCATTACCCACGATCTGGCAACGGTGCGATCAATCGCCGACGAAGTCGTGGTCATGCAGAGGGGCAAGGTTGTCGAGCAGGGACCGAAGGAGGAGATGTTCCAGCCTCCGCACCACGCCTATACCGACCTGTTGTTGTCATCGGTGCCGGAGATGGATCCGAACTGGCTGACCACGCTGCTCGAGGAGCGCGGCGTCGACAATGTCGGAGAGGCGGCCGATGTCTAGAGATCACCCTTCGCACGAGCGCGAAGGGCATCGTCATAAGATGATATGAGATGTACGGACGCGCCGGTTTGGCGCGTCCAGACCCATCAGGTCATCGACATCGCCGACAGGACCATCGTGCCAACGATGACTGCGTAGACGCCGACCAATGCGGGCCAGGAAGCGCCACGCATGCGGTATTCGCGGATGAGATCGTCGCGGTTCATGGTCGCCTCCTTTTGAACTTCTGACACCTGGGTGAAATCGACGGATCGCGGTTTGTTTCGCGATGCCCGTCAATTACGCGCCATTCGCATAAATATTGTGCACATTCAAGACAAAACCAAGTCGCCGCCTATGCGTATTTCACATGGCTGATACCCGTTTTCTTCAGGGCTCACAGCGCGAATCTCGTCCGGCCCCGAATATGGGAATTCGCGCAAGGATTTTCAGGGTCGCAGGCCGGTAAATTCCTGGACTGGATCTTCGTAATTCTTCCTCCACAGAGGGTGCCGACAGCATGGCGAATTTGCGGTAATCATGCGGTCGGGACCGGCAATAGAAAGGGACAGACGATGATGCCTGCAATGCCATTCTCACTCGACGGAAAGATCGCCGTCATCACCGGGTCGAGCCGCGGCATCGGCCGGGCGATTGCCGAAACGATGGCCGGGCTCGGGGCGAAGGTCGTCGTCTCGTCGCGTAAGGCGGAAGCCTGCGAACCGGTCGCCGAGGCCGTCCGCAAGAATGGCGGCGAAGCGGCCGTCATCCCCTGCAACATCTCGCACAAGCCGGAGGTCGAAGGCCTGATCGCCGGGACGGAAAATGTCTTCGGTGCTCCGGATATCCTCGTCTGCAATGCCGCGGTCAATCCCGCCTACGGACCGCTCGGAGACCTGACCGACGAAGCCTTCGACAAGATCATGGGATCGAACGTCAAGAGCAATCTGTGGCTCTGCAACCGGGTGATCCCGGCGATGAAGGAGAAGGGCGGCGGCGCGATCGTCATCATCTCCTCGATTGCCGGCATGCGCGGCAATCCGGTCATCGGCGGATACGGGATTTCCAAGGCGGCCGACTTCGCGCTGGCGCGCAATCTCGCGGTCGAGCACGGGCCGGCCAATGTGCGCGTGAACTGCATCGCGCCGGGCCTCGTGAAGACCGATTTCGCCCGCGCGCTTTGGGAGGACGAGAACAACCTCGTCCAGCGGACGAAAAACACGCCCTTGCGCCGCATCGGACTACCCGAAGAGATCGGCCCGGTCGCCGCGTTTCTTGCCTCGCCCGCGGCAAGCTTCATTACCGGGCAGGTAATCGTCGCCGACGGTGGCGTAACCATCGCCTAGCGGGAAGAATGCGGGTAACACTCTTGCCTGGACAGCACTTGGCAAAGCGGAGGAACTTCATGCCCGATGAAATGCAGAGGATTGTACTTGCCAAGCGTCCCGAGGGCCGTCCCGGGCCGGAGAACTTCCGCCTGGAGCGCGTGGCGATGCCGCGCCCCGGCGAGGGTGAGGTGCTGTTGCGCGTCCTCTGGATGTCGCTCGATCCCTATATGCGCGGCCGGATGGACGATGCGAAATCCTACGCGACGCCCGTCAAGGTCGACGAGCAGATGGGCGGCGGCGCGGTCGGTGAAGTGATCGAAAGCCGCTCCGACAGGTTCGCGCCCGGCGACATCGCGATGGGCATGTTCGGCTGGGCGAGCCATGGCGTCGTTCGCGCGGCGGAACTCAGGAAGGTCGATCCGACGATCGCGCCGGTGACCACGTCGCTGGGCGTGCTCGGAATGCCCGGCTTCACCGGCTGGTACGGATTCAACACAATCGGACGTCCCAAACAGGGTGAGACGCTCGTCGTCGGCGCGGCGACGGGCCCGGTCGGATCGATGGTCGGCCAGCTTGCGCGCCACAAGGGGCTGCGCGCGATCGGCGTCGCCGGCGGGGCCGAGAAATGCGCTTTCGCCGTCGAGCAGCTCGGCTTCGATGCCTGTATCGATCACCGCGCAGCCGCCGATGCCCGCGCGCTGCGCGCCGCCCTGGCGGACACCTGTCCGGACGGAGTCGACATCTATTTCGAAAACGTTGCCGGCAAGACGCTGGAGGCCGTGCTGCCGCTGATGAATGTCGGCGGGCGGATCCCGATCTGCGGCATGGTCGCCTGGTACAATGCCGGCGCGCTCGGCGGCGGCGCGAGTGACGGGCCCGACCGGCTGCCGAAAGTCTGGCGAACCATCCTCGTCAACCGGCTTACCGTGAGTGGCTTCATCATTTCGGATCATTTCGACCGCTTCGGCGAATTCCTCGCCGAGGTCGGGCCGCTTGTCCGTGCCGGCAAGATCGCCTACCGCGAGGATGTCACCGAGGGCCTCGAGAACGCGCCCGACGCGTTTCTGCGGATGCTCGACGGAAAGAATTTCGGAAAGACGCTCGTCAAGGTTGCCTGACGCGACCATGACAGCGGCGCCATGTTGAAAGGGAGGAATGCATGGACCTGGGAATAACGGAGAGGGTGAAGCCTCTGGTGGAGCAGGTGCGCGCCATGATCGCGACGGAAATCGCGCCGCTCAGCGAGGAGTATGAGGCCGAGGTTGGCAAGCACCCTTCCGGCGACAGGTTCAAGCTCACCGGCCGGCAGCTGGAGATCCTCGACGAACTGAAGTCGGAGGCCAAGGCGCGCGGGCTGTGGAACTTCTGGCTCACCGACAGCGAGAAAGGTTACGGCCTGACCACTGTGGAATACGCCTATTTGGCCGAGGAAATGGGCAAGGTCGAGCTGGGTGCGGAAGTGTTCAACTGCTCGGCGCCGGACACCGGCAACATGGAAGTGCTGGAGCGTTACGGCAGCGAGGCGCACAAGAAGCGCTGGCTTTCGCGGTTGCTGGAGGGCGAGATCCGCTCGGCCTATCTGATGACCGAACCGGGCGAAGCCTCCTCCGACGCGACGCAGATATCGATGTCAGCCAAACGCGATGGCGACCACTGGGTGCTCAACGGCGAGAAATGGTGGGCAAGCGGCGCCGGCGATCCGCGCTGCGCCGTCTATATCGTGATGACCTGCACGAACCCCGGCGGCGAAAAGCATGCCCGCCACTCGATGTTCGTGGTGCCGGCGGGCACCGAGGGCATCGAGGTCCTGCGCCCCATGCACGTCTTCAACCATGACGACGCGCCGCACGGCCACATGCATATCCGCTTCACCGATGTCCGCGTCCCGCTAGAGGATCTGATCCTCGGCGAGGGGCGGGGCTTCGAGGTGGCACAGGGGCGGCTTGGACCCGGCCGCATCCACCACTGCATGCGCGCCATCGGCCAGGCCGAAAAGGCACTCGAACTGCTCTGCCGCCGGGCGATGAGCCGCGAGGCTTTCGGCAAACGGCTGGTCGATCTCGGCGCCAATTACGACATCATTGCCAATGCCCGCATGGAGATCGAACAGGCGCGCCTGCTCTGCCTCAAGGCGGCCTGGATGATGGACACTCAGGGCACGCGCGCCGCGCAGCCCTGGATCAGCCAGATCAAGGTCGTCGCGCCGCTGATGGCGCTGAAGGTCGTCGACGAGGCGATCCAGGTCCATGGCGCTGCCGGAATCAGCCAGGATTTCGAACTGGCACGCATGTGGACGAAACTTCGGACGCTCCGCTTCGCCGACGGGCCGGATGCGGTACACCGCCGCCAGGTGGCGCGCATGGAGCTGAAGAAGTACTCGAACCAGAAGGTCTGATCTTGGTCGAGATCATCCTCATCCGTCACGCCCAGGCGTCGTTCGGCGCGGCGGACTACGATGTGCTGTCGGAGCTCGGTCACCAACAGGCGCGCGCGCTCGGCCGGGTGCTGAAACGGCAGGGCGTGGAGCCGGATGCGGTTTTCACCGGCGCCCAGCGCCGCCACCGCGAGACGTTCGAGGGATTGGCCGAAGGGCTCGGCCTCGATCCCGCTCCGGTGGCGGTGCATGAAGGGCTGAACGAGTACGATTTCAAGGCGCTGCTCGACGCGCGGTTTGCCGACACGGCCCGGCCCGAGGGAACCGACACCGACCGGCGGACGCATTTCCGCGTCCTGCGCGAGACAGTTCTCGAATGGCAGCGCGATGCGATCGCCGATCCGCCGGAGCGCTGGGCCGAGTTCACCGCACGCGTGCATGCGGCCCGCGACGCCATGATCGGACACGGCGCGGCGCGGGTCCTCGCGGTCAGTTCCGGCGGCGCGATCGCGCAGATGGTGGCCGACACGCTTGAGACACCGCCCGCGCAGATGATCGGGATGCAGCTTCAGATGAAGAACTGCGCGGTGACCCGCCTCATTGCGGGCCGAACCACCGTCTATTTGCACGGCTTCAACGAGACGCCGCATATCGACGCCGAAACCGCGCCAAGACTTCTGACCTACAGTTGAGAGGACCGGACAGGATGACCCACGCCTCCGCACAACTCGACACAAACGCCGTCGGCCACTGGCTTGAGGAACATCTTCCCGGATTTCGCGGACCGGTCGAGGCGGAAAAGTTTCCCGGCGGACAGTCGAACCCGACATTCCGGCTGTCGACGCCCGGCGGCACCTATGTGCTGCGCCGCAAGCCGCCGGGCGTTCTGCTCAAGTCGGCCCACGCGGTCGATCGCGAGTACCGCGTCCAGAAGGCGCTTGCCGGCACCGATGTTCCCGTCGCGCACATGTATGTGCTCTGCGAGGACGATACGGTGATCGGATCGGCCTTCTACGCGATGGAGGATGTGCGCGGCCGCAATTTCGACGACCCGCGCCTTGACGGAGTCGACCAGGAGATGCGGGGCCGCATCTTCGACGAGATGAACCGCGTTCTGGCGGCCATACATGGGGTCGATATCGATGCGGTCGGCCTCTCGGACTACGGTGCGGCAGGCAACTACTATCGCCGCCAGATCGACCGCTGGTCGAAGCAGTACCGGGCGAGCGAGACCGAGAACATCCAGGAGATGGAAGAACTGATGGCCTGGCTCGACGCCAACGTGCCGGACGACGACGGGCGACGCACATTGGTGCATGGCGACTACCGGCTCGACAACATGCTGTTCGCGCCCGATGGCCCGCAATGCCTGGCCGTGCTCGACTGGGAACTTTCGACCATCGGCCATCCTTTCGCCGATCTCGCCGCCGTGATCATGCAATGGCGCCTTCCGACCGGACCGCAGGGGCGGGGGCTTGCCGGGGTGGATCGCGCGGCGCAGGGCCTGCCGTCGGACGACGAGTTCATCGAGGCCTATTGCCGACGCACCAGCGTCAGCAGGATCGACCGTTTCGGATTTTACCTGGCCTTCTGCTTCTTCCGCATGGCGAGCATCCTGCAGGGCGTCAAGAAGCGGGCGCTCGACGGCAATGCCTCCGATCCAGAGCGCGGCCTGCAGATGGGCGCCTATGTGCCGCGTTTCGCTTCGTCCGGCATCGAAGCTGCCCGCAGCGTGTAAGCAGCCTCAGGCTGCCTCGATGTCGGCCTGCAGCGCCGAAATATGCGGTTCGGCCGCCGCCGCTGCTGCGCGTTCGATGGCGCGAAATCGGCTGACGACAGCGAGGCCGACCGGCGTCAGTTCGGCGCCGCCGCCGCGTTTGCCGCCGTGGCTGGTCGCGACCACCGGCTTTCCGAACACCCGGTTCATATCCTCGACGAGGCCCCAGGCATGTTTGTAGGACATCTTCATCTGCCGCGCGCCGGCCGAGATCGATCCGAACGCCGCGATCTGTTCGAGCAGCTCGATCTTGCCGGGGCCGATCCGGCCGTCCGGGTCGAGATTGATGCGAAGGCTCAGCGACGGCATTGCGGCGGGCTCCCGGTTTGTCTTCGTTATAGCCCGCCCACTATATCAATGCGAAACGCGCCCGCAATGGAAGGAACCCGTCAGCGCGAGGCGAGGGCGGCGCTCTTGATTTGGGCGAAGACGTCCGCGCCGTCGGCGAGGTCCAGCAGGTCCCACGAGCGCTTGGTCACGCGCGCCAGCAGATGCGCGCCGTTGCCGTCTTGTCCCAGAGCCAGCACCAGGATCATCTCTTTCTCGCTTGCCGCGCGCGACGAGACGATACGGGCGGGCAAAACGTTGAGGATCGACGTGGAACGGGGCTCCTCGCGCGCGATCGAGACATCGCCGGCGCCGACGCGCAGCCGCAATCCGGTTCCCGGCACATGGTCCGAAGGGCCCGGAACGAGGAACCGGCCGCCTGCGACATCAAGCTCCAGCAACCCGTAGGTCGCGTCGAATCCGGCCACGATCGCTTCGAGGCTGACAGCCGCCTCGCGCTGCAGCGCCAGCGGCAGGTTGATGTCGCTCTGCAAGGCACCGAGCGGGCCGGCGGCGACCACCTTGCCCGCACGCAGCAGGACCAGATGGTCCGCCAGCCGCTCCACTTCCGCGATGTCGTGCGTCACGTAGAGAACCGGGATCGCCAGCGTCTCGTGCAGTCTTTCCAGGAACGGCAGGATCTCATCACGGGTCTGGCGGTCGAGCGCCGACAGCGGCTCGTCCATCAGCAGCAGTTGCGGCTGCGACAGCAGCGCCCGGCCTATTGCCACGCGCTGCCGCTCGCCGCCCGACAGGTTCTGCGGCGCGCGTTCCATCAGGGGAGAAAGTCCCAGAAGGTCGATCACCTCGTCGAAGCCGATCAGGCCGGGACCGTCGGCGGGAACCTCGCCACGCGAGGAATAGAGCAGGTTGGCGCGCACCGACAAATGCGGGAAGAGGCTCGCCTCCTGGAACACGTAGCCGACCGGCCGCCGATGCGGTGGCAGGAAAGTCCGCTCGTCCTGCCATGTGTCGCCGCCGACCCGGCAGCTGCCGTTGAGGCGCTGCAGGCCGGCGATGCAGCGCAGCACGCTGGTCTTGCCACAGCCGGACGGCCCGAACAGCGCGGTGATGCCCCGGCCCGGCGCAATGAATTCGACGTCCAGGTCGAAGCCGCCGAGGCGTCCGGCAAACGCGACCTCGATGTTGTCCGCGCCTGTCATTGCCCGGCTCGCCGCATGCGTTTCTCGATCAGCGTCATTGCCAGGATGACGGCGAAGGCAAACACGACCATGCCTGCGGCGAGGATATTCGCCTCGCGCCAGCGCAGGCTCTCGACGAAGTCGTAGATCGCGACCGAGAGCACCTTCGTCTCGCCGGGAATGTTGCCGCCGATCATCAACACGACGCCGAACTCGCCGACCGTATGCGCGAAGCCGAGCACGGCGCCGGTGAGGAATCCGGGCCGGGCGAGCGGCACCGCGACCGTCCAGAAGGCGCGCATCGGCGAGGCGCGCAGCGTCGCGGCGACCTCCAGCGGCCGGTCGCCCATTGCCTCGAAGGCGTTTCGGATCGGCTGCACCACGAAGGGCAGCGAATAGACGACGGAGCCGATGACCAAACCCTCGAAGGTGAAGGCGAGGGTGCGCGCGCCCCACAGCCCGGCCAGCACGCCGCCCGGGCCGCTCGGCCCGAGCGCCACCAGCAGGTAGAAGCCGAGCACGGTCGGCGGCAGCACCAGCGGCAGGGCGACGATCGCCGCCACGCCCTCCTTCCACCAGGCATGCGACCGCGCAAGCCACCACGCGACCGGCGTGCCGACGACAAGCAGGATCGCCGTCGTCAGCGTCGCCAGTTCGATCGTCAGCCGGACCGCGGTCCAGATTTCAGGTGAAAGACCTTGCACAAGCCTCAATTACCAGATTCGATGCCGTATCCGTACTTCTTGATGACGGTGTCCGCCACCGGTCCTTTCAGGAAGTCGAGAAAGGCGGCAGCCGCGGCGTTGTCCGCGCCCTTTTTCAGCATCACGGCGTCCTGCCGGATCGGCGTATAGAGTTCGGAGGGGACTTCCCAGCGCGAGCCGGCATCGTTGCCCGCGATCTGCGACTTGGCGACGAAACCGAGTTCCGCATTGCCGGTCTCGACGAACTGGAAGGCCTGGGCGATGTTGTTGCCCTGCACGATCTTTGCTTCGAGCATGTCGTAGACGCCGAGACCCTTCATCGCCTCGACGGCGGCGGCGCCGTAGGGCGCGGTGTCCGGATTGGCGATGGCGATCCTGTCGAAGCCGTCTGCATCAAGCGTTTCCCCGCCTTTCACCAGTGCCGCGTCGGCGCTCCACAGCACGATCTTGCCAACCGCATAGGTGAAGTCCGAGCCCTCGACGCCGAAGCCGTCTGCCAGCGCCCTTGCAGGGCGCCTGGTGTCGGCGGCAAGAAACACCTCGAACGGTGCGTCCTGGGTGATCTGCGTGTAGAGCTGACCGGTGGAGCCGAAACTCAGCACCGCCTCGTGACCGGTTTCGGCCTGGAAGGCCGCGGCGATCTCCTTTGCGGCCTGCGTGAAGTTCGCCGCCACGGCGACATTGGTCTGGTCGGCCAGGGCCGGACCGGACAGCAGGTTCGCGACGACAAGTGCCGCTATCGCACCTGTTTTTATCGGCATCGTTCCACTCCGGAGTCTCGTCGACGAACATGCAGTTTGCGGTTCATTCGGCTTTATCGATATATTCAAATAAACATAACAATGAAAAGCGTTTTGCCGTCAATAGGCAAATATGCGTGGCTATTTACCGATGATAATTCGGAGTTTTCCAATCTGCAGCATATTCCGTTGTGTTCAATTGAATAGTCCGGCATGACCGGCGGGACTGCGCCGACCGACGTCTGTCCCGGTCGTGGCCAAACCATCCTGGTGCAACGGGAAAGGATCAGGCGCGAAACCATTCGGAGCCGCGAGCGGAAAACTCACGCGCGTCCTGCGGCAGTCCGAATTCCTCACCGCCTTTGCATGGCGGTGCGGTTCTCCGCGTCGAAACGGGTGCGGCACTTACGAGGCCTTAAACTTGAGAAGGGATTGGCTGTGGAACCTGGATTCTCAGCCAGTGCAGGCAAGCCATTTAGCGACCTGGCCGGAACTGTCCGGCGGACTGCATTCTGCACCACTTATGCGGCTCAGATCCGGGTACGGCGTTAAGTCGCCCGGTAACTTTTCGGGATGCCCGCTTTGGCCAATGCCGGCATTGGCGCGCTGCGTTTAGGGCAGAGTTGGGCGGCAAGCGGATCCTCCCGGATTAGCGCCGTTATATTTTTTTCGAAACGGATTGACTCATTCCGATTTATTCACAATCATTAATGACAGCGCTAACACTGGTGAATTCGAAGCGGGCTTTGAGGTCCAGCCAGTGATCGCGCTCCCGATCAAGCCAAGCGCGGAGCCGCAGTGGAAACTGCCGCGGCGCAAACCTGAATGCAGGGTGCCTTGGCGGTCGGGCGGAGGAGAAAGGGAGGTTCATGTCAGTGGCCGATAGCAGCGCCAATCCAATGCCCGCCAAAGCACGGCGCGGCCGGACGATCTGGTCGTCCTTCATCAAGATTCGCGAACTCAACGTGCTCGCGGCGCTGCTCGTGATCGGCGCGTTGATCAGTTTCGCCACGCCCTACTTCCTGACGGTCGACAATCTGATGGGCGTCTCGCGGTCATTCTCGCTGACGGCGATCATGGCGATCGGCATGGTCCTGGTCATCATCACCGGCGGTATCGATCTTTCGGTCGGTTCCGTTATGGGGCTAGCTTCGCTGATTACCGCTCTTTGCTTCGATCAGGGGATGTCGATGCCGGTTGCGATCAGCGCCGGTCTCGGGGTCGGCGTGGTCTTCGGGGGTTTCAACGGAGTCTTGATCACCGTCATCGGGCTGCCGCCCTTCATCGCTACGCTGGGTACGCTGAGCATCGGCCGCGGGATGATGTACATGATCACCCACGGCGTGCCGCTGACGCCGGATGTACCGGACGCTTTCGTTGAAATCGGGCAGGGCTATCTTGGCGTGATCCCGATTCCCGTTGTGCTGCTGATCGTGCTGACTGTGATCTTCTCGATCATCATGCGCCAGACGCGTTTCGGCCGGCATGTCTATGCCACCGGCGGCAACGAACATGCGGCGCGACTGAGCGGCGTGAAGACCGACCGGATCAAGCTTTATGTCTACATGCTGTCCGGACTCATCTCGGCATTCGCCGGCGTTATCAGCTTTTCGCGTTATCTCTCCGCGGAACCCGCATCGGGTTTCGGCGCCGAGCTCAATGTGATCGCCGCAGCCGCCATCGGCGGCGCCAGCCTCGCGGGCGGAATCGGCAGTGTCGAGGGTGCCGTTATCGGCGCTGCGCTTGCCGGCATCATCGCCAACGGCGTGGTGCTCATGAACATCGATACTTACGCGCAGCAGGCCATTACCGGCGCGGTGATCATCATCGCCGTCAGCCTGGACGTGCTGCGCACAAAGTTTCGCAGGTAGTTGTGACTGAACAAGGGAGGAGACTTGTCGTGCACAGGACCGTTGCGAAAGCGGGATGGAGACATCCCGCCATACGGAGAAGTGAAATGTCACCAAGGAAGGAAAATCCGATGAAACTCTTACGCGCATCCATGAAAGCCCTGGTCGCCATGACCGTGCTTGCTGCGGCCGGCACCATTGCCCAGGCCAAGGACATCACCGTTGCGGTGGTGCCGAAAGTCGCCGTTCCGTTCTTCGACGACTGTAATACCGGCGCGGCCGAAGCGGCCAAGAAGCTGGGCGTGAACTACCAGTGGGTCGTGCCGCAGGATACGCAGGGCTCCACCCAGGTTCGCATCATCGAGGACCTGATGGCCAAGCATGTCGACGGTATCGCGATTTCCGTGAACGAGCCGAAATCGGTCGAGCGCGTGATCAAGGAAGCCGTCGCCAAGGGTATCAAGGTTCTTACCTTCGACTCCGATTCCGCGAATTCCGGCCGTTCAATGTATATCGGCACGATCAACGAGGCCGCGGGCGAGACCATGGGTAAGTCGATGGCAGACGCGCTCGGCGGTGAAGGCGAGGTCGCGATCGTGACCGGCCAGCTCGGCGCTACGAACCTCAACGAGCGCATTGATGGCGTGAAGAAGGCCCTTGCCGACTATCCGGGCATCAAGGTCGTCGCCGTCGAAGGCACCGAAGACGATCTCGCCAAGGCGGTCTCGGTCGTCGAGGCGCTGTTCCGCGGTCATCCGAACCTCAAGGGCATCTTCGGCGTGAGCCAGGTCGGCGGCCCGGCCGTTGCCAAGGTCATAGCCAGCAAGGAGTTCGAGTCGCGCAAGGGTGCGGTCAAGGTGTTCGCGTTCGACGATCTGCCCGACACCATCAAGGGCGTGAAGGAAGGCTTTATCCAAGGCATCATGGTGCAGCGTCCCGTGACCATGGGCCGCCTGGCGGTTGAACACCTTGTGGCCCAGATCACGGGTGAGGAAACGAACCCGAAAGACATCGACACCGGCGTCACAGTCGTCGATGCGTCGAACCTCGACAGCTACACGAAGTAAGCCAACTGCTTGGCGCTCCGGTCAGGTCCATTTGGCGATAGCCTGGCCGGAGTTCCGTTTGCCGGAGCACCATGATGGTTCCCTTTCTTGAAATGCACAATATCTCGAAGACGTTTCCCGGGGTGAAAGCCCTCAATCACGTCGATCTCAAGCTGTATGCGGGGGAAGTGCATGCGATCGCGGGGGAAAACGGCGCCGGCAAATCGACTCTGATGAAGATCATGACCGGGGTTTTCAAGGCCGATCCCGGCGGTACGATCAGTATCGAGGGCGAGCCGGTCGAGATCCGCGACCCGATCCATGCACGGTCGCTTGGAATTTCCATCATCTACCAGGAACTCTCCATGGTGGAGAACCTGAACATTGCCGAGAACATCTTCCTCGGTAATGAACCGCTGAACCGTGCGGGTTTCGTCGACTACCGCCGCATGAACGCGAAGGCGAGCCAGGTTCTTGCCCAGCTCGATCTGGACATCGATCCCAAGACGAAGGTGAGTGAGCTCAGTATCGGGCAGAAGCAGATGATCGAAATCGCAAAGGCGATTTCATACGACTCCCGCATTATCGTCATGGACGAGCCGACGGCGTCGCTCAGCCAGCACGAAACCGAAACTCTCATCAATCTCATCCACGCGCTCAGGGCGCGCAATATCGGTATCGTTTATATTTCCCACCGCCTCGAAGAGATTTTCGAGATTGCGGATCACGTCACAATCCTGCGTGACGGCGTTTCGGTCGACAGTCTGAAGATCGAGGCGGTAACGCGCGATATCCTGGTGCGCAAGATGGTGGATCGGGAACTCAGCGAGCTCTATGGCGACCATCATTCGCACGCGACCGACACCGTCGTGCTATCGACCCGGAACCTGACGCTGAAACGGCCGAGCCTTCATGGCGCCAGGGTCAGGGATATCCAGTTCGATCTGCACAAGGGCGAGATCCTGGGATTTTTCGGCTTGATCGGGTCAGGACGCACCGAGATCATGGAAATGATCTTCGGCATCCGGGAATATACCGGCCATATCAGGATCAACGACCGCCCGGCCGATATACGCGACCCTGGAACCGCCATACGCCTCGGAATCGGCTTCGTTACCGAAGACCGCAAAGGGCAGGGGCTGGTGCTCGACATGACGGTGCGCGAAAATTTCAGCCTCACCCATCTGAAACAATACTGCTCGGCGACGTTCATCAATTCCGCGAAGGAAGGCGCGCGCTGCGAGGACTTCGTGAAAACCCTTGGGATCAAGACGCCCTCGATCGAGCAGAAAGTGGTCAACCTCAGTGGCGGGAACCAGCAGAAGGTCGCCATCGCCAAATGGGTGGCACGGCGCCCGCAAATCCTGATCGTCGACGAGCCCACACGCGGCATCGATGTCGGCGCAAAGGCGGAAGTCCATGCGCTACTGGAAGAACTCGCCAGCCAGGGCATGGCGATCATCGTGGTGTCCTCCGATCTGCCTGAAATCATCGCTATCAGCGACCGTGTCATCGTGATCAAGGAAGGCCGTATAGGCGGCATTCTCTCCCGCGAGGAGGCGGGCGAGGAGCAGATCATGCAGGTAGCCACCGGCTAATCCCAATCCGGTGGAGAGGCCGGATTTCGGCATCTCGCGGTAGCGCGGGTCGATGTTCTCTCTCTGCCGTCAATCCCGAGAAATCCGATCAAGCACAGAAGGAGTTGCGCAATGACAGCGAAGAAAATCATGTTCACCGGCGGCAGCGGCAAGGCTGGCCGTCACGTCGTGCAGTATCTGGTCGAGCAGGGCCATAAGGTCCTCAACATCGACACGAAGCCGCTCGACAATCCGAAAGTCCGGACACTGATCGCCGACATCACCGATTCCGGACAGATGTTCAACGCGCTGTCGAGCTACATGGGGCTACATGAGTTCGACCCGGATCTCCGCCCCAAGCCGGTCGACGCGGTGGTGCACTTTGCCGCCATCCCGCGCATTATGATCACCCCGGACAACGAGACGTTCCGCATCAATACGATGGGCACCTACAATGTCATCGAGGCCGCGGTGAAGCTGGGGATCAAAAAGGTCGTCATCGCTTCGTCGGAAACGACCTACGGCGTGGTCTTCGCCAACGAGCACAAGAACCCGCGCTACTTCCCGCTCGACGAGGATTACGACACCGATCCCATGGACAGCTACGGCATGTCCAAGGTGATCAACGAGGTGACCGCCCGCGGTTTCGCGATGCGCACCGGTGCCGACATCTACGCCCTCAGGATTGGCAACGTCATCTCGCCGGAAGACTATGCGCTGTTCCCGAAATGGTTCGAAGACACCGGCTTCCGCAAGCGCGTCGCCTGGAGCTACATCGACGCCCGCGACCTCGGCCAGATCGCCGATCTCGCCATCAAGAAGGACGGGCTGGGTTTCCAGGTCTTCAACGCGGCCAATAACGAGACTTCCTGCGATGTGCCGACCAAGGAACTGATCGAACGCTTCTTCCCCGGCACGCCGGTCAACGGCGAACTCGGGGAGTTCGAGTCGCTGCTTTCGAACAAGAAGACGCGCGAAGTGCTCGGCTTCAAGGAACAGCATCGCTGGCGCCAATACGTGCCCGGCTACTGAGACCGCAGTCGCTTCCTCCCGAGCGACAAGCGCCGGCTTTCGGGCCGGCGCTTTTTCATTTCATGGATATGGGGAGGGATTCAGAAACCCAGGGCCGCGCGCCAGGCGAGGCCATCGAGCGTTGCGCCCGCCGGCCGGTATTCGCAGCCGACGAAACCCTCATAGCCGAGCGCGTCGAGATGGCGCAGCACGCGGGCGTCATCGAGTTCGCCGGTGCCCGGCTCGTTGCGCAGCGGAACCGACGCGATCTGCACGTGGCCGATGACCGGCATTAGCGCCTCCAGGCCCTTCATCACGTCGCCGTGGATGATCTGGCGGTGATAGATATCGAACTGCAGCTTGAGATTGGGCAGGCCGAGATCGGCGATCAGGTCGGCGGCGAAATCGAAATCGTTCAGATAATAGCCGGGCATGTCGCGCGGATTGATCGGCTCGATCAGGATGTCCAGTCCGCGGGTATTTGCGGCATCGCAGGCGAAACGCAGCGCGTCGCGGTAGGCGGCGTCGGCCTGCGCGTCGCCGCGCTCGGCGTTGCCGCTCATCACATGCATCCGCCCGACGCCGGTCACGGCGGCATAGTCGAGAGCCGTGGCGACGGAGGCGCGGAACTCGTCCTGGCGCCTGGGAAGCGCCGCGATGCCGCGTTCGCCGTTGTCCCAGTCGCCGGGCGGAAGATTGAACAGGGCCTGGGTCAGGCCGTGACGGGCGAGCCGTTCGCGAATGTCGTCCCGATCGAAGGCGTAGGGGAAAAGATATTCGACGGCCTCGAAACCCGCCTGCGCGGCAGCTTCAAAGCGGTCGAGAAAGTCCCACTCGTTGAACATCATCGAGAGGTTGGCGGCGAATTTCGGCATGATATGTGATCCCTAGGCGCTCTTTTCCGGCAGTTCGAGGCCGGTCATCTTTGCAATCATCCGCGCGATCGAGGAATCGTCGTCTTTTCCCATCCCTGCCGCGGCCGTCATCAGGTACATCTGCAGGGCAGTCGCGGCCATCGTCAGCGGGAACTTGGTCTCGCGTCCGATGTCACTGACGATGCCCAGGTCCTTGGTGAAGATTTCGATTGCGCTGCGCGGGGAATAGTCACCATCGAGGATGTGCGGAACGCGGTTCTCGAACATCCAGGAATTGCCGGCCGACGCCGTGATCACCTTGTAGACCATGTCGATATCCAGGCCCAGCCGCTTGGCGAAGGTGATCGCCTCGCAGGCCGCCGCGATATGAACGCCGGCCAGAAGCTGGTTCACGATCTTGAACGACGCGCCGATCCCGGCTTCGTCACCCAGTTCGTAAACCGTGCCGGCCACGGAATCGAGGACGGGCTTGGCTCGCGAGAACGCCTCGGGGCGCCCCGAGGCCATGACGGTCAGCTCGCCGGAGGCCGCCTTGATCGCGCCGCCGCTGATCGGCGCGTCGAGATATTCCAGGCCCGCGGCTTCGGCCATTCCAGCCAGTCGGCGCGCCGCTTCCGGGGCCATCGTTGCCGATGACAGGATAACGCCGCCGCGCCTCATGGCCGGGGCCGCGCCATCGCCGCCGAACAGGACCGCTTCGGTCTGCTGTGCATTAACGACGACCACCGCGACCGCATCCGCGTCGCGCGCCGCATCAGCCGGGCTCTCCGCGACAATGCCGCCGTCTTTCGCGAATTTCGCGACGGCGTCGGGATTGATGTCGTACCCTGCAACCTCGATACCTGACCGCAAGAGCGATTGTGCCATGCCAAGGCCCATCGATCCCAGGCCAATCACTGCGGCGCGCCCAATTCCCACGTTCGTCATTTGGCTCCTTCTTCACCGCGCTTTCCCGCGGCGCAAGTTTCTCCTCCGACCTCGACACTTGGCACCATGTAGCAAATGGGTCAAAAAGGCTTGTCGGTAGATTGCGGTTTTGATAACGGTGTTAGCGCTGTCATTAAGGACCAAATCGGAACGATAGGCAAGTGCCATTCTCCGAAATAAGCCTGCTGACGCCCTGTCTGAAACGTGCTGCCGGTCAAGTCCCGGCGGACAACAAATGGTAGACCAATGAAGAGCGGGCGCCGCCAGCCGGATCGAAAGCAAAAAGTTACGCTGACCGAAGTGGCCAAGATGTCGGGCGTCAGCGAGATCACCGTTTCGCGTGTGCTCAGGAACAATGGTCCGGTTTCCACACAGACCCGGGAAAAGGTCCTGGAAGCTGTGAAGCAGACGGGATATGTGCCGAACCGCCTCGCCGGTTCGCTCGCATCCGCGGACTCCAACCTGATGGGTGTCGTGATCCCGTCCCTGTCCAACATCGTTTTTCCGGAGGTGTTGCGCGGTATCCATTCGGCGCTGGGACCGACCGGCATCCAGCCGGTCGTCGGCATCACCGACTACAATATGGAAATCGAGGAACAACTCGTACGTTCGCTGCTCGCCTGGAAACCGCAGGCAATGCTCATTGTCGGCTTCGACCACACGGATGCAACCCGGCAGATGCTCAGAAATTCCGGCGTGCGTGTCGCGGAACTTATGGATATCGATTCCGAGGCGATCGATATCGCCGTCGGGATGTCACATCGCGGCGCCGGCTATGACACCGGCCGTCATCTCCTGGAACGCGGATACCGCAAGTTCGGCTATGTCGGTCACGACTGGTTGTCCGACCGCCGCGCGCGCCTGCGATTTGACGGGCTTTGCGATGCACTCAACCGCAGCGGATTGTCACTGGTCGACCAGGAATTGTTCCAGGGGCCGAGTTCGACCATGGCGGGACGCCAGGCATTGCAGGCGCTTCTGACCCGCACGCCCGGGATCGATGCCGTAGTGTTTTCCAACGACGACATGGCCATCGGCGGCGTTTTCCATTGCCTGGCGCAAAACATCGCGCTCAAGGACGATCTTGCCATCTTCGGCTTCAACGGTCTGGAGATCGGAGGCGCGTTGCCGCAGCCTCTGTCGACGATCCGCTCTCACCGTTTCGAGATCGGCAGGACCGCTGTCGAGAAGATACTCGAAACGCCGGTGCAGCATGGTGCGCCGGCCACGATCAACACGGGATACGAAATCGTCGTTGGCGCCACAGCCTGACGAACAACACGGGTAGGGGAATTCCTGATGCTTCTTGGCGCTGTTGCCGACGATCTTACCGGTGCGACCGATCTTTCTCTCATGCTGTCGCGGGAGGGAATGAAGACGATCCAGGTGATTGATGTGCCGCAGCAAGGATTCGACTTCGGCGACGCCGATGCGGTGGTCGTCGCACTCAAATCACGGACCGTGCCGGTGAATGAAGCGGTGTCCATGTCGCTGCAATCGGCGCGTGCGCTGCTGGCGGCGGGGGCCGAACAGCTTTTGTTCAAATATTGCTCGACATTCGATTCAACTGACGAGGGTAATATCGGCCCGGTTGCTGAAGCGCTGATGGAACTCGTGGGCACCGACCTTACGATCGCCTGTCCGGCATTTCCGGCCGCGGGAAGGTCGATCTATCAGGGGCATCTTTTCGTCGGCGGCAAATTGCTGTCCGAAAGTCCGATGAAGGATCATCCGCTGACCCCGATGCGCGACGCAAATCTCGTCCGGTTCCTGCAGCGCCAGACGAAAGGCAAGGTCGGACTGGTCGATCTTGTCAGCGTTGAGGCCGGAGCGCAGTCCGTACGCGATGCCTTTGCAGCGGCAAGGGCGGACGGGATCCGGATCGTTATTGTCGACGCCATTCGTGACGCCGATTTACGGACTATCGGCGAGGCTTGTTACGGCATGCCGCTGATCACCGGAGGGTCCGGCATCGCCATGGGTCTGCCGGCGAACTTCCGCGCCGCCGGCAAGCTCGAGTTGCGCGAACCGGCGCAGACCCTGGCCGCCCCGGCGGGCAGGGCGGTCATCATCGCGGGCTCCTGCTCAGTCGCGACTCGCGGACAGATCGAGGCGGCAATTGCCGCCGGTGTCCCGGCATTGCAGGTCGGCGCTCTCGAAATCGCGGATGGCAAGATCAGCGCCGCCGAGATCGTTGACTGGATCGTCGCGAACTCGGATGGCCGGCCTCCGCTGGTCTATTCGAGCGCCGATCCGGATGTGGTTGGCTCCGTGCAAGCGGAGTTGGGTCGTGAACGCGCGGGGCAATTGGTCGAGGATATGCTGGCCGAGGTCGGCAAGCGCCTTCTGGGGCACGGATTTACGCGGTTCCTCATCGCTGGTGGCGAAACGTCGGGCGCTGTCGTCTCCGCTCTCGGCGTCAATGCGCTGGAAATCGGCCCCGAGATCGATCCCGGCGTTCCCTGGACGCGGAGCAGCGGCGGCGCGCGGCTCGCACTTGCGCTGAAATCCGGGAATTTCGGGTCGCGGGATTTTTTCGTGAAGGCGTGGGACCTGCTGTGCGAGGACGGGGTAAATGGGTAACGAAACGCGTATCCGGGAAGAAGTCTGTGCTGTCGGCGCATCGCTGTTCCAGCGGGGCCTGACGTTCGGTTCGACCGGCAATATTTCCGTTCGCCTTTCCGACGGCGGCTGGCTGATGACGCCGACCAATGCGTCGCTTGGCGATCTCGATCCGGGTCGCCTTTCGCATTTCGACAAGGAGGGCCGCCTGATCGGCGGCGACGCGCCGACCAAGGAATCCTTCCTGCATTTCGCCATGTATGGGCAGCGCTCCGATGCCGGCGCCGTCGTCCACCTGCATTCGACCCATTCGGTGGCGGTGAGCATTCTCGATGATGTCGATCCGGAGGATGTGCTGCCGCCATTGACGGCATATTTCGTCATGCGGGTCGGGCGGTTGCCATTGGTTCCCTATTTCCCGCCCGGCGACAAGGATCTGGCCAAGGCGGTCGGGGCCCTTGCCGGGCGTCACCATGCCGTCCTGCTGGCCAATCATGGTCCGGTGGTCGCCGGCTCGAGCCTTGCCAATGCCCAATATGCCACCGAGGAACTGGAGGAAACCGCCAAGCTGTTTTTGATGTTGAAACAGCATAAAATACGGTCGCTGACGTCTGTGCAGGTCGACGACCTGCGACGCCGGTTCAATCTGCACTGAATTTACGGTTCCGTTTGGAAAATGGCCTGAATCGGCGATTGACAGCGCTAACACAAGGCTTCAAATAAGGAAATATTGTCCGGCGTGTGCAGTGTTACGGCCCGTCGCGAAGACCGTGAACAATCATCATTTGCCGCCGCAAAAAAATTGGGAGAAGGATTTTCCATGGCTGAGACAAAAGAAACCATCGGCTTCATCGGCCTTGGGTTGATGGGCCACGGCATGGCCAAGAACATCGTCGAGAAGGGCTATTCCCTGACGATTGTCGGTCACCGCAACCGCAAACCGATCGAGGATCTCGTCGGCCGTGGCGCAGTCGAGGTCGCGTCGGCGAAGGAAGTTGCCGAGCGCTCCTCGGTCGTCTTCATCTGCGTCACCGGTTCGCGCGAGGTCGAGGCGATCGTGCGCGGCAAAACCGGGCTGAAAGAGGGATTGAAGAAGGGTTCTGTGGTCGTCGATTGCTCGACCGCCGATCCGAACTCGACGATCGCGCTTGCCGGGGAACTGGCTGCGATCGGCGTCGACTATGCGGATGCGCCGCTTGGCCGGACACCGAAGGAAGCCTGGGAAGGCACACTCGACACGATGGTCGGTGCGAACGACGACGTCTTTGGTCGGATCCGCCCGGTGCTTGATGCCTGGGCCGGCAAGGTCGTCCATATTGGCGGTATCGGCGACGGCCATCGCATGAAGCTGCTCAACAACTTCCTTTCGCTTGGCTACGGTGCGCTCTATGCCGAAGCGCTGGCATTGTCGAAGAAGGTCGGCATCTCGGCGGAACGCTTCGATAGCGTCATCCGTGGCGGCCGGATGGATTGCGGCTTCTACCAGACCTTCATGGGTTACACGATCGACGGCAATCCGGAAGCGCACAAGTTCACGCTGACCAACGCGCTGAAAGACCTGACATATCTGGAATCGATGGCCGATGCGGCCGGGCTGGTGAATCCGGTCGGCAACGCCGCCAAGAATGCCTTCGCTGCGGCCGTCGCGGCCGGCGGTAACGGGCCGGAGGACTATGTTCCGCACCTGCCGGAATATGTCGGCCGCGCCAACGGCATCGACCTGACGCCGGAGAAGCTGAAGGGCGCAAACAAGGCGTGAAGCCGTTCGGGGAGCCTGTTCGGCCCGGTTGACAGGAAACGCATCACGATCATCAGCAAGAAAGGCTCAGACATGCACCATGCAATCCAGAACGGAAACGTGGCGGTCGTTACCGGAGGCGCATCGGGCATTGGCCTTGCCGCGGCGCGTCATCTTGCGTCGAAGGGGCTGTCCGTCTGTATCGCTGACCTGCCGGGCGAAGCGCTTGAAAAGGCGCGCGACGTGCTGCTGGCGGACGGCGTGCCGGCAAGCAAGGTCGTCGCGATTGCGGCCGATGTCGGCGACGCGGACCAGTTGCGCGCGCTGGAGGTCCGGGTCACGGCGGAATTCGGCGCCGTGAACGTTCTGATGAACAATGCCGGCATGCAGCCCGGCAGCTCCATCTTCGACATGGAAGACAACTGGCGCCGGATCATTGACGTGAACATGTGGGGGATCATCCGCGGTTCGCAGATTTTTTCGCCGGGCATGATCGCCTCTGGCAAGCCCGGGCTGATCATCAATACCGGCTCGAAACAGGGGATCACGACCCCGCCGGGCGATCCCGCCTACAACGTCTCCAAGGCCGGCGTGAAGGTGTTCACCGAAGCGCTGCAGCACGAATTGCGCAACATGCCCGATTGCCAGGTAGAGGCAAGGTTGTTCATCCCCGGTTTCGTGTTCACGCCGCTGACCGCGCATGGTCGGACCGAGAAGCCGGACGGGGCCTGGACGCCGGAGCAGACCGTGGCGTTCCTGTTCGAATCCGTCGACCGGGGCGACTTCTACATACTGTGCCCGGACAACGAGGTGGACCGCGCGACCGATGAAAAGCGCATCATCTGGGCAGCCGGCGACATCGCCGAAAACCGCCCGCCCCTGTCGCGCTGGCATCCGGATTTCGGCGATGCGTTCAAGGCCTGGCTGAAGCAATAGCCTTCGCGCAGAGACGCCGTCGCAAAGGAAATGCCGATGACAACGACTTACAAAATCGCGGCGATTCCGGGAGATGGCATCGGTGCCGAGGTGATCGATGCGGGGCTCGAGGTCCTCGATGCCCTGTGCGGGCAGAACGGAGAAATCCGGCTTGCCGTCGACCGGTTCGACTGGGGTTCCGACCGCTACCGGCGAACCGGCCGTTTGATGCCAGAAGATGGCGCGGAACGACTCCGGGCTTTTGATGCGATTTTCTTCGGTGCAGTCGGTGCCCCCGATGTGCCGGACCATGTCAGCCTCTGGGGATTGCGTCTCGCCATCTGCCAGCCACTCGACCAGTACGCAAACGTCCGACCGACGCGCATCCTGCCGGGCATCAAGGCGCCGCTTGACGGCGTGAAGCCGGGCGATCTCGACTGGGTCATCGTCCGGGAGAATTCGGAAGGCGAATATGCCGGGCAGGGCGGGCGAAGCCATCGCGGACTACCCGGAGAGGTTGCGACCGAGGTCGCGATTTTCACCCGTGCCGGCGTTGAGCGGATCATGCGTTTCGCATTCAAAACGGCGCGGTCGCGGCCGCGAAAACTGTTGACGGTCGTTACCAAATCGAACGCGCAGCGGTTCGGGATGGTGTTGTGGGACGAGGTTGCCCGCGAGGTTTCAGCGGATTTTCCCGACGTGACCTGGGACAAGGTGCTTGTCGACGCGATGACCGTACGCATGACGCTCAATCCGCGTTCGCTCGACACGATCGTCGCGACCAACCTTCACGCCGATATCCTGTCCGACCTGGCGGCGGCGCTGGCCGGTTCGATCGGTATCGCGCCGACCGCCAATCTTGATCCGACGCGGCGTGCGCCGTCCATGTTCGAGCCGATCCATGGCTCGGCGTTCGACATCACCGGAAAGGGCATCGCCAATCCGATCGGCGCGTTCTGGTCCGCCAGCATGATGCTCGACTATCTCGGCGAGGCAGCCGCGGCGCAGCGTCTGCTGAAGGCCATAGAACAGGTGACGGCAAATCCGGATCTGCATACGCCCGATCTGGGCGGTTCGGCGACCACACGCAACGTCACCGACGCGGTGATCAAGACACTCAGGGGGTTCAACACCTAGACGTGCTTCGTTGGACCGGAGCAGGGGAGTGAGAGGGAGTATTTTCCGCCTCCCAGGTGGGCAGTTGCGCCGAGCCTTGACCGGGTGCTCGGGCATTGGCTGTTTCCCTTCCATTATCAGGGGGCACTACGCCGCGCCGTCGCGGTTAATTACATGCGGACATGGAATCGCCCGCATCTTTCGGTTACGGTGACCCGAAATAAGGGAGGAGCTTCATTGAGCGGTGCGCCGCCTCTCAATGCTGCGTGCAAGAATTGGTCCCGCCGCGCCGCTATGCGGCTGGCGGGCATCGGGGCTGTCTGCGCCTGGGCCGGTTCGCGGGCATACGGTCAGGAAGTGCAAAAAATCCGTTTCGGCCTCACGCCGGTCTTTCTGACGAATGACCTCGAACTTCTCGACGCCCTGCAGGCCTATCTTTCCGAAGCAACGGGCTACCAGATCGAACTGATCACGCGGCGGACCTATCAGGAAATCACTGCCTTGCTCGTATCGGGTCAGCTGGATGCGGCCTGGATTTGCGGCTATCCCTATGTCCATTATCGCGACAAGTTGGAACTCGTCGCGGTTCCGGACTGGAACGGAAAGCCCTTCTATCGGTCCTACCTGATTGTGGCGGCAGATCGCGACGCGGATTCTCTGGAGGATCTCGCCGGCGACATTCACGCTTTTTCCGACCCCGATTCCAATTCCGGTTTCTTGGTGACGCGGACACTTCTCTATGAACGCGGCCTCGACCCGGACGTCTTTTTCCGGAAGACCATGTTCACCTACGGCCATCGCAACGTGATCCGCGCCGTCGCCTCGGGTCTGGCCCAATCGGGCAGCGTCGATGGCTACGTGTGGGAAGTCATGCGGGAAATCGAACCGGAACTGGTTAACCGGACGAAGCCGCTGCGAAAATCCGAGTGGCTCGGCTTCCCGCCGATTGCAACCAGCAAGACCCTGGCGCACTCCCACCGGATCGACGCGCTGACGAATGCGCTTGTTTCGATGGCGCAGAAGCCGGACGGGCAGCGAGTCCTGGACATGCTGCGGCTGACCGGTTTCGAAGTCGCCGATCCAAGCGTGTTCGATGGCATAGCGGCAAAGTTCGCTATGCTGCGGGGTGTGCTGTGAGCGTGCTGGCGCGAGTCAGGCGCCTGCCTCTGACGATCCGTGTGCCGGCGATGGTTGTTATCCTGATGGTGGCGATTTCGGCGGTGATTTCCGAGAGGGTCCTGGACCGGCTGTCGAAAACCCAGGAGACCTATCTTCAAGGTCTCGCCTCGGCCTATCTCGACGGAATCGTTGCCTCGATCACTCCTTCGGTGCTGCGGGAAGACAGTTGGGAGGTGTTTGACGGTATCGAGCGCATGAAACCCACGGCCGACGACATCCTGCCCGTGGAGACGGTCGTGACGGGCAAGAGCGGTCTTGTTCTGGCATCGAGCAATCCGGTGGCGCGCGAGACGCTCCGTCCGCTTGATGCCGACTTCGCAGGAAAGTTTGACGGAACCGGAGTGACCATCGATCCTGAAACCCGCAGCGGATATGTGCGGCGCGACATCGCTTACCAGAACCAGTTGATCGGCGCCGTCTATGCCGTTTTCGACGTCTCCTCGCTGCTTCGCGAACGCTGGCAAATTCTTGTGACTCTGCTCACCACCAATGCGCTGTTTACGGCGCTTCTCGGTTTCGTCGGCTTCGTCACGGTCAGCCGGATGATCCGGCCGATGCAGGTGCTCGAGACCCATATGATCGATGCCGCGGCCGGCTCCGCGACACTGATCGGCGAACGCGAGTTTCCCGCCGCCAACAGCGAAGCGGCGAGCGTTTATCGGGCCTACAACGCGCTGGTGCGTTCCGAGACGGAACGGCAGGCGCTTGCCCGGCAACTCGCGGAGGAGGAAAAGCTCGCGAGCCTGGGGCGGTTGGCTTCCGGCATGGCGCACGAAATCAACAATCCGCTGGGCGGGCTGATGAATGCGGTCGACACGCTGCGTCTGCACGGTGAACGGCGCAACGTGCGCGAATCCTCGATCGAGCTCATCCAGCGCGGCCTGTATGGGATCCGCGAAGTGGTGGAAGCCGCGCTGGCGACCTACCGGCCCGAGCGCTTGAACCGGCCGCTGGCAGAACAAGACTTCGCCGATCTGAAACTGTTGGTCCGTCCGGAATTGCGCCGGAGGAAACAGCGGCTGGACTGCTCGATCGACGGAACACTCGAAGGCGAACGGAACTGGCCGGCCGGGCCAATTCGTCAGGCGGTGTTGAACCTTCTGCTCAATGCCGCGGCGGTCACGGCCGAGGGTGGACGCGTTGGAATGCAGATCGCGGTGACCGCGCACGGACTGGACATCGCGATTTCCGATCAGGGCGTTGGCATGCCGGAACCTGCTAAATCGATCCTGACGGACCGCAAGATCAGGGAAGTCCCGCGCGACGGAAGCGGGCTTGGCCTCTGGATCGTGCGCAAGATCGCCGACGACCTCGGCGCCACAATTTCGGTTTCCAGTGAAACGGCATCGAACACGATTGTCCGCCTGTCGATCCCCCGGCGGATTTCGGAGATTAGCAATGCGGCCTGAAACGCTGAACATCGGCCTGATCGAGGACGATCCCGTCATGGGTGGCTCGATCGTTCAGCGGCTGGAACTGGAAGGTTGCGCCGTTCGCTGGTGGCAAACTGGACAGGAGGCACTGCAGGCGCATGGCAAGACGTTCGGGGATCTCGATCTGGTTCTGTGCGACATCAGGCTGCCGGACATGAACGGCGAGGACATCTACCGCACCCTGACGAGTCAAAAGGCAGTGCCGCCGTTCATTTTCATTACCGGATACGGCGAAATTGACCAGGCGGTTCGGCTCATGCGCCTTGGTGCAGCAGACTACGTTACGAAACCTTTCCGTTTCGAGGACTTCCTGTTGCGCATCCGCGATAACGCGCGCATCCACCCGCCGGCTGAGCCCGATGGCCACGCGCTGGGCGTATCGCCCGCGATGCAGGAGCTTGAAACCTTGCTGCGGCGCTATTCCGGCACCGACCTGCCGGTTCTGATCACCGGCGAGACCGGCGTCGGCAAGGAGGTGGCCGCGCGCCACCTGCACGCGCTGTCAAAGAGAGACGACGAGCCGTTCATGGCCGTGAACTGCGCCGCAATTCCCGCCGATCTCCTCGAAAGCGAAATCTTCGGACACGAGAAAGGCGCCTTCACCGGAGCGGCGAAACGGCATCTCGGATACGCGGAGCGCGCAGCGACGGGCACGCTTTTCCTTGACGAAATCGGAGACATGCCGCCTGCGCTTCAAGCCAAGATACTCCGGCTGATCGAGGATCGGACCTTCCATCGCATCGGAGGGGAAGAGGTGATCCCGTTCCGCGCCCGGATTGTGACGGCGACGCACAGGAATCTGTCGGACCGGACGGCCACGCCGCCGTTCCGGGAAGACCTCTATTTCCGGATCGCCGTGCTGACGGCGGATATTCCACCGTTGCGCGAGCGGCCGGAGGATATTCCGTGGCTGACGGACTTGCTTCTCGGGCAGGCCGCAGCGCGTCACGACAAGGACATCCGGGGCGTGTCCACGCATGCCGAAGAATTCGCCTTGGTGCATCATTGGCCGGGCAATATTCGCGAGTTGCGCAATCGCCTCGAACGGGCTGTCGCGCTGGCAGGCGGCGAATGGTTGATGCCCGGAGACCTATTTCCCGACAAGGCCGATACGGGATCGACCGCCGCCGGCTTCCGGCCGTTGTCCGAAATCCGTGATGCGGCGGAGCGGCGCCAGATCGAACGCGCCCTGACGGAGACCTCCGGACACATCCAGGACGCAGCCCGTCTGCTCGGCATCTCCCGGACGACGCTTTGGGAGAAGATGACCCGTCTTGGCATCAAGGCAGACCGTCCGGAATCCTGAACCTTCGGCGGCGCAGCATGTTCGGATTTCCGAACATGATCGGTGATCCCGAATGCTCGAAACCAGATACATCATTGAAACTGCTGAATTAAAGGGCTTGGCACAGGGCTTGCTGCTTCCGGAGTGCAGATAACACTTTCGGGAGGAAAGCATGTCACGATGCACCAAGATGGTCGATGTCGGCCGTCGCCAGTTTCTGAGGGGCGGCGCGCTTGCCGCCGCAGGCGCGGCCACCGCGTCCGTCATGCCGGTGGAACAAGCCAGGGCCGCCGGAATGGCGCTGCTGGAATATCCTTCGAACCGGCTTGCCAATGTGGCCGATCTCGCACTCAACGAACCGCTCGACGTCGCCTATCCGGATGAGGAAGCGCCGGGCGTTCTGTTGAAACTTGGCAAGGCGGTTGAGGGAGGCGTTGGACCGGATGGCGACATCGTCGGTTTTTCGACGGTCTGTCCCCACAAGGGATTCCCGCTCAATTACAACGCCGAACGCCGGACCATGAATTGCCCGGGCCATTATTCGGTCTTCGATTGCGAAGCCGGCGGCCAGCAAACCTGGGGCCACGCAACCCAGAACCTGCCGCAATTCATGCTGCGCGTCGACGACAAGGGCGACATCTATGCCGAAGGCGTCGATGAACTGCTTTACGGGCGCCTGTCCAACGTATTCTGAGGGAGGATCACATGGCTTACAAGAGACACATCGACCGCCTGCCGATCATCCCGGCGGACGCCAAGAAACACAATGTTACCTGTCATTACTGCATCGTCGGCTGCGGCTATCATGCCTACACATGGCCGATTAATAAGCAGGGAGGAACGGACGCGGGCCAGAATGCATTCGGGGTCGACCTGTCCGAGCAGCAGGCCGCCGAAACGGAAGCCTGGTACGCGCCGTCCATGTACAATGTCGTCAAACAGGACGGCAAGGATGTCCACCTGGTCGTCAAACCGGACCCGAACTGCGTGGTCAATTCCGGCCTCGGATCGGTTCGCGGTGCGCGCATGGCCGAAAACCGCCGGTCGGACATCACGGGTACGCAGCAGCAGCGTCTCGAGGAACCGATGGTTTGGCGCTACGGCACCTGGCAGCCGACAAGCTGGGAGGACGCGCTCGATCTGGTCGCGCAAGTCACCGCCCGCGTGATCGACAAGGACGACGAAGACGATCTGTTCGTCTCGATGTTCGACCATGGCGGCTCGGCCGGCGGTTACGAGAACACCTGGGGCACCGGAAAGCTCTATTTCCAGTCGATGAAGGTGAAGCATTGCCGCATTCACAACCGCCCCGCCTACAACTCGGAAGTCCATTCGACCCGCGACATGGGCATCGGCGAACTGAACTACGCCTATGAGGATTACGAGCTGACCGACACGATCTTCCTGATCGGCGCCAACCCGCTGGAGACCCAGTCGAACCTGTTCCTCAACCACATGGTTCCCGGATTGCGCAACGGCGCGAAGGTGGTGATCGTCGATCCCCGCCGGACCGTCACGGTCAATGCCTGCGAAACCGAAGCCGGCAAGGACAATGTTCTGCAACTGGCGATCAAGTCCGGTACGGACCTGGCATTGTTCAACACGTTGTTCACCTACATCGCGGATCAGGGCTGGGTCGACAAGGATTTCATCGCCAAATCGACGTTCCAGGGCGACGTCGCACAGGAGCAGAACGAGGCCTT
Organism: Oricola nitratireducens; assembly: GCF_014904745.1. GTDB lineage: Bacteria > Pseudomonadota > Alphaproteobacteria > Rhizobiales > Rhizobiaceae > Oricola > Oricola nitratireducens. Next base: position 60,903 of record NZ_JACZCS010000029.1, on the reverse strand, counting down.
TCCGGCCGCGCTCGGAAGCTTCGAAATGGCGCGCAATGAATGCAGGATGACATTGGCGGAAGGCGCCGAGGCTTGCGGCATATCCGAAGCCGACATCGTCAAGGCGGCCGAATGGATCGCCAAGCCCAAGGATGACGGCTCGCGCCGGAAATGCGTGACGGCCTACGAGAAGGGCATCATCTGGGGCAACGACAATTACCGAACCATCGGCGCGCTGGTGAACATCGCGCTGGCGACCGGTAATATCGGTCGCGAAGGTGGTGGCGTGTGCCGGCTCGGCGGTCACCAGGAAGGCTATTTCCGGCCCTCGGATGCCCATGTCGGCCGTCCCGCGCCCTATATCGATCAGCTGATCATCGCCGGGCACGGCAAGGTCCACCACATCTGGGCAAACGACCACTACAAGACCACGCTCAACGCCTCGGAGTTCAAGAGGGTCTACAACAAGCGCACCAACATGGTGAAGGAAGCCATGGACGCGCGCGCGGGAGCGACCCGTGAAGAGCTGGTCGACGCCATCGTCGGGGCCATCGAGGCCGGCGGCATCTTCTCGGTCAATGTGGACATCATCCACAGCCAGATCGGCCAGGCGGCGCATGTCATCCTGCCGGCGGTCGAGTCCGGCGAGATGAACCTGACTTCCATGAACGGGGAGCGTCGCCTGCGGCTCGTCGAGAAATTCATGGATGGCCCGGGCGCGGCAAAACCCGACTGCCTGATCGCCGCCGGACTCGCGCAGAACCTGGAGCGTGTCCTGCGCGAAGAGGGCCGTGACGACTATGCCGATCAGTTCAAGGGCTATGACTGGGCAACCGAGGAAGACGCCTTTATGGACGGCTACAACTCGGGAAATCCCGATGTGACCTATGACCGCCTTCGCGCGATGGGCAACAACGGCGTCCAGGAACCGGTCACCGGATACGAGGACGGCAAGCTGGTCGGCACCAAGCGGCTATATGCGGACGGCAAGTTCGACCGCCACGGCCGCGAGGACAAACTGGCGCTGTTCTGCGGCGGCGCCTGGCGCGGGCTCGAAGCTCCGGGCAAGGCCTCCCAGCGCGACAGCTACGCCTTCCTGATCAACAATGGCCGCGCCAACATCAACTGGCAGAACTGGTTCCTCGACAAGGACAACGACTTCGTTTCCGACCGCTATCCATTCCCGTTCATCGAGATCAATCCCGAGGACATGGCGGAACTGGGACTGAAGGAAGGCGATCTGGTCGAGGTTTACAACGACGTCGGCGCGACTCAGGCGATGGCATATCCGACCCCGACGGCACGCCGGAAGGAAACCTTCATGCTGTTCGGCGCGCCGAGCGGCACGCAGGGCAACGTCATCAATCCGGGCGTGAACGAGTTGATCCTGCCGAACTACAAGCAGACCTGGGCGAACATCCGGAAGATCTCGGATGCCCCGGCCTCGGTCAAACACCTGTCCTTCAAGCCGAAGGAATACACTTCGGCCTGATCCCACCCCGATGGCCCGCCGCGCTATCGCGGCGGGTCCTTTTGAATTCTGCGAAGAGTCCCATGCACCCAGAGATGAATGTCGTCGAACCGGTCGCGGAAACCTGTTGCGCTGGAAAGTCCGGAGATGTCCTTCCTGTCGATATCGCCGGCGCGAAGGCAATCGCTGCCGCAGTCCCTGTTACCGGGATCGAGCGCGTCCCCTTGATCGAGGCAGTCGGAAGAATTTCGGCGTCTGATACCGTCTCGACCATCAGCCTCCCGGCCTTCGACAATTCGGCCATGGACGGCTATGCGGTTCGGACGAAGGACTTCGCAGGATCCGGTCCCTGGCGCATTCCCGTATCGGGACGGATTCCCGCAGGTAACGGCTCCGGAAGGCGGTTTCCTCCAGCAAGCGCGGTACGTATCTTCACCGGCGCTCCTGTTCCGAAAGGTTTCGACGCCGTCGTGATGCAGGAAAACTGCAAAAGGTCGGGCAACACCGTAACCTTTTCCCTCAAACCGGGCACGGGACAGAATATCCGGCGTGCCGGGGAGGATTTGGAAAACGGGGCGGCGGCTGTTCCCGCAGGTACGTCGCTTACGCCGGCCCGGATTGCGCTTCTCGCGGCCATTGGAACGGAAGCCGTCGAGGTCCGGCGCAAGGTCAAAGTCGGCCTGATTTCGACCGGAACCGAATTGCGCGAACCGGGCCAGCCGCTGGGCCCTGGTCAGATTTACAACTCGAACCGTTACTTCCTTCGCTCGTCGCTGAAACGCCCCTGGGGCGAAATATACGACTTCGGGATCGTCCCTGACGATCCGGAAACGATCCGCGTTGCTGTTCGCGAAGCATCGGAGACCTGCGACGTCGTGATCACGACCGGAGGCGTTTCCGCCGGCGAGGAAGACCACATGATGGACGTTCTCAGGCGCGAGAACGCGGAACTCGAGGTTCTGAAGGTCGCGATGCGGCCGGGCAAGCCGGTGACCGTGGGCAAGATCGACGGTGCGCTGTTCTTCGGCCTGCCGGGAAATCCTTTTGCCGCAGCGGTGACTTTCTCGCAGATCGCGCTGCCCGCGATCAAGCTGACTGCGGGGATGAAATCCGTCGATACGTCATGGATGCCGGCTGTCTCCGGGTTCAGTTATCGCCGCAAGCCTGGCCGCACCGAATATGTCCCGGTCGCCTGGGGCGGCCGGGACACGGACGGCAGGCCCATCGTCGAGATGCTTGGCCGAGGTTCCTCGGCCAGCCTCAGCCCGATGGCTGTTGCTATGGCAACTGCGGTGCTCCCGCCGGACATGGCCAATATCGAACCCGGTATGCCGCTACGCATCGAGCCGTTCTGCGAATGAACGACTTGGTCGACCGCATCTGCGCCCGCCGATCGGTATCGCCGAGACATCTTTCCGATCCGGGACCGTCGCCTGAGGAGCTCAAAGAGATGGCGAGGGCCGCGGCCGCCGCGCCCGACCATGGCCGCCGGGGACCGATGCGCCTGGTGCATATCCCGGACTCGAAACGGGAGGCGCTGGCCGAAGCTTTCGCCGGGGCTGCGCTGGAAGCCGACCCGCAAAGCGACGCCGCCCGCGTGGAGGACGCCCGCGAACGCGCGCGCAACGGAGCGTGCCTGCTCGCGGTGATCGCGACCATCTCCGATGACGATCCGCGCGTTCCGCCGCACGAGCAGTGGATCTCCGTCGGCTCGGCGATCCAGAACGTGCTGCTCGCAGCCGAGTCCTTCGGTTGCCGCACGAAAATCGTCAGCGGCACGCGTGTAACGAGCAAGGCGATGCGCTCGGCATTCGCGCTGAAGGGTTCCGAGCACCTCGTGGGCTTCATCGCGATCGGCAGTTTCGCCGGAAGCCCGAAAGATTTGCCTCGGAGACGGGCTGATGAAGTGCTGTCAATTTGGACCGCGGAAACCCCTGATTCATGTGATGGATAAGCGGCACGAAGTCGCTCTTGAACGTCCGCTCGTTGAGCCCACCACTCAACACAGACGCGCATTCACGTGGATATTGTTTGTGCATTCGATCTGCGCACTATCTGGCGGTGGCATATACCGGGAACGACGTCCTTACGACCCGAGTCATGGTACGCCTTGCGCCAGAATGGTCTCTCGCGCTCAATCGAGACTTCCGCGTTCCGTCACATCTCTTACCCGAAGGCTACGACTAGGAAACTCGGCAGCGGACTTCGCTCGGTCCGACACCGAAATGCTTCCGGAACGCTCTCGTGAACTGGGACGGTGCGGAAAAGCCGAACCGGTAGGCGAGTTCCGCGACGCTCTCGTCATTCAGCTCGCCGGCTTCTATCGAGCGCCGTGCCTGCGAGAGCCGTTCCTCGAGGATCAGCTTCTTCACGGTCAGATCGTTCAAGGCGAGGATGCGGTTGAGTTGCCTGGAGCTCATGCCGATTTCGGCCGCGACCTTTTCTGTATTCAGGTTTGGATCGCCGAGATGCGAATGCACGTAGTTCTTGGCGCGTTGCATTATGCCCAACTGATAGGAGGAAAGGTTCTTGCCGCCGAGATAGAGGTCGCGCGTCAGTTCCAGCGCCGTCCACACCTCGTCGACGAGATTCGGATCAGGCGCGAGATATTTGCGGGCACGCACGTCCGAATAGGTCTTGCGAACGAAATTCGCGATTGAGACGCCGCTTCCGGTACTGCCGCTGATCCGCAGCGTGTCGTGAAGGTTCCATCCGGGGAACCTGGCCCGGAACTCCTGCCCGGGAAGGTCGAAGATCACGTGATGCATGGCTTCGGGAAAACCGTGCATGTACGACGCGTTGGTGTCGTAAAGCGCAAGGTCGCCGCGGTTGAAAAGCTTGCACTGGTTGTTTCGGTTCACGAAAGCCGATCCGTTCATCAGGATCATCAGGAAAACCGAATCCTTGTCGCGCTTTCGTACGAATTCCGCGGACCTGCTGACGACGTGCTGTTTGCCAACGATGTCGAAGAGGGAAAAGCTGCCGAAGTCGTAATGGTCGAATTTGGCTTGAAATCCGTCCTCTTCCATCGTTGAACACATGTGACCAACAATATCGGACGAAGTTCTCTCCTCCCAGAAATCCAGCCGGTCAGCTTTTGCGACGCTGCGCGTGTCGAAAGAATTCCTCAATGCATGGCCCATCTGACGATCGTCCTCCCACTCTCGTTACAGATACCTAGCATATTGTATACATAGCCGGCCGTTCGTTCAATTCCCTGCCAAAAGCGGGAAGCGGGCACGCCGGCGAGTTCAGACGGTCAGGTAGCCGCCATCGACCGGAAGGGACACGCCCGTGACGTAGCGGGCGAGCGGCGATGCCAGGAACGCGATCGTGTCGGCGACCTCGGTTGGGTCGCCCCAGCGGGCAAGGGGAATCCGTGCCTGTATAGGGTCTGACACCGCCTTGTCAGCGAAGAGACCGGTCGCCAGGGGCGTGTCGATCCAGCCCGGCGCAACCGCGTTGACCCTGATCGCCTCGCCGGCATATTCGATCGCAAGCGACTTCGTCAGCTGGACCATGCCACCCTTGCTGGCGCTGTATGCCGGCCGGTCGGCGGCCCCGAATGTTGAATACATGGACGCGATGTTGACGATCGAACCGCCCGACCTAGCGAGCAGCGGTCGGGCGAGCTGGCTGGTGCGAAAAGCTGCCGCCAGATTGATGTCCATCACCGTGTCGAAGGCATTGACGGTCCACTCGTCGCGGTCGCGGCTGATCCCGGCGCAATTGACCAGCACATCGAGGCGGTCCCGCTCCGCAAAAAAACCTTCGACGGCGCTCCGGTCGCGGACGTCGAGCTCGACGCACTCGATCCGGTCATGGCGCGGCGCGTGCGGCCCGTCTGCGTCGAGGCCGGACGCAAAGACCTTGGCGCCCAGCTTCGCGAACACTTGCGCGGTTGCGGCACCGATTCCGGATGTGCCGCCGGTGATGACAACCACCTGTCCGGAAAACAGGTAGTCGGCAAAGCTCATGACATTCGCCTCCTCGTGGCGCGGAAACAGGGTCTCGCGGCCGGATGAATGATCGCGATGCGGGCGCCCTTCGGCCCCCACATCAATCATCCGGCTTCGATGGTCAGCGGAAAAGATTCTCGATATAGGCCGCGCCCAGGCCGACACTCTCATAGTGACGCTTACACATGTCGATATACATGTGGACGTCGAAATAGCCGTCTGCCTCGCCTTCCTCGTCGAGCCAGATCAGCGGCCCCTCGACCTGGAAGAACACCTTCATGGGATCCTCGTGCTCATAGGCGATCAGCGTGTGACCCTCGCCGGGCGTCTCGTAGACAAAGTCGCCCGCGGTGGCGATCCAGTCATGCTCCAGATATCCCCATTTGCCCGAGATCGTGTAGGCGAACACCTGGTGCGGATGATAGTGGCGGTTCACCAACCCGGCGCCCTTGGCCATCAGGATGTCGCACCACTTGTTTTGCGACGGCGAAATCCACAACGGGCGCGAAGATACCGTTTCGCTGAACGGCACGTAGTAGCGCTCGTCCTCCGTGGCGACGTTTTCCATGTACACTTCCGGTAGTGCATTGGGCTGGAAAACCTTTTCGATCGGTTTGATGCCGCGCCAGAATTCGGTCCCTGCAACTTCTGCCATAATTCCTCCCATTCACCGTTTCCGGCGTTTTCCTGTCGATACGGGACAAAATCCTAGGCGGCATTATTGGCGTTGTCCCGACCGCGCCGGACATATCGCCTGCCGTTTTCGGACATTCCGGAAGCCTGGCGCATGCGGACGGCGTTTCGGTGTTTCCCGCATTAGGCGAAGATACTAAGGGTCAAACCGGAAGCGACGAGCCGTAAGGGCCGAGGGAGGATGCATGTCTGGTCAATTGCTGAACGAAAAGAATTGCGTGATCACCGGCGGCGCGGGAAGCGTCGGCGCGGCAACCGCGCGCAGGTTTCTCGAAGAGGGCGCGCGGGTTGTGCTCGTCGATCTCGAAGCGCCGGATCTTGAAGCGATCGGGTTAAGCGAGTTCCGTGACAGGGTCCTCTGCGTCGCCGCCGATGTTTCCGATGCCGCGGCGACTGCCGCTTACGTTGCAGCGGCGACGGAGCGCTTCGGCGGGATCGACGTGCTGATGAGCAATGCCGGCAATTTTGGCACCGTGGCGCCGATCGAAAGCTTTCCGGTCGAGGTGTTCGATAGCGTCCTGGCTGTCCATGTGCGCGGCGCGTTCCTGGCCTGCCAGCATGCCGTCCCGAAAATGCGTGACGGCGGCAGCATCATCATCACGTCAAGCGTCGCGGGTGTGACCGGGGATGCGGGAGTGCATGGCTATATCACCGCCAAGCACGCCCAGGTAGGGCTGATGCGCTGCCTTGCCAAGGAACTGGCGCCGCGTCGGATCCGCGTCAACACGCTGCATCCGGGGCCGGTAGACAACAGTTTTCAGCAGAGGGTTGAAGACGGTTTCACGGCGGCCACGGGCCATGACGGAACCGAATATTTCAACAGCATCATTCCGCTCGGCCGCCATGCGGCGCCAGCGGAAATCGCAAGTTCTGCCCTGTTTCTTGCAAGCGATCTGAGTAGTTTCTCGACCGGAACGCTGCATATGGTTGACGGCGGGATGAGCATTTAGGCCTACGGGGTGGAGGCAAGGAATCGTCTGGTTTTGCGTGTTCGCAACGGCGCGGGAAATGTCCGAATATGACACGCGATATGTCCGGGGACGCAACGACGATGCCGAGGGCTGCTGTTACGATCGGGCCCAGGAGCAGGACTGCAGCCGTCAGCTGCAATGCCGCTAACGGCCGGACTTCACGTCGATAGCGGGAGATCGTGAATACGGGCCCGTCCACGGGGCGGTCCGTCAGGGAGGAGTATGAATGCCGTCGTTGCAGGAAATGTTCGACGTCAGCGGCAAGTCGGTGATCGTCACCGGCGGTGCCAGCGGCATCGGCCGCGCCTATGCCGAGATCATGGCCGAACACGCCGCTCGCGTCTGTATTTTCGATATCGATCAGTCCGGACTGGACGAGACCGTGGCGGCGATCCGGGAGGCGGGTGGCGATGCATGGAGCCAGCGGATCGATGTTTCCGACCGGCCGGCGATGGCCGAGGCCTTCGACAAGGTCGCCAGCGAGCATGGACTCATCGATATCGTTTTTGCCAATGCCGGCATCGATGCCGGACCGGGATTCCTGACGCCGGAAGGCGAGCGCAATCCCGACGGCGCGATCGACAATCTCGATGACGAGCACTGGGACAAGGTAATCGCAGTCAACCTTTCCAGTGTTTACACGACGATCAAGAACGCAGCCCGCCACATGAAGAAGACCGGAGGAGGTCGCATCATCGTCACCTCGTCGGTGGCGGCGCAAATCAACGAGGCTATTGTCGGGTTGCCCTATATGCCGGCCAAGGCCGGGGTCGATCATCTGGTGCGCAACACCGCGATGGAACTCGGCATGTTCGGCATTCACGTCAACTGCATTTCGCCGGGCCCCTTCATGACCAATATAGCCGGCGGACGGTTGAAGAATCCGGCCGATCGCGCGGCCTTCGAGGCGCAGTCGCTGCTCGGCAGGATCGGCGATCCGGAAGACATCAAGGGGCTCGCCCTTTTTCTGGCCTCGCCTGCTTCGTCCTATGTGACGGGTGCGCAGTACGTGATCGATGGAGGCTCGATGCTGCGAATAGCGTGACGTGCATGGCTCTCGCCGATTGCTTTCAAGCCGTTCGCGGGAGTGTGACTGAAACCTTGGTTATCGGGAGGAGACCAGAATGACTACCAAGACCAGCAAACATTTGGCGGCATCTCGCCGTTCAGTTCTCAAGGGGATCGGCGCAGGCGCGGCGGCACTGGCCATGCCGAATATCGCGCGTGCCCAGGGCGGCATCATCAAGATCGGGTTCATAACGCCCGGCACAGGCCCCATGGCGCTGTTCGGAGAGACGGACGGTTTTGCCGTGGACCGCATCAAGAAACTGCTTGCCGACGGTCTGGAAGTGAATGGCGAAACCTACGATGTCGAAATCATCGTGAAGGACAGCCAGTCGGACTCCAACCGGGCTGCCGAGGTGGCGGGCGACCTGATCCTCAACGATGGGGTTCATCTGCTCATGCCGGCTTCGACCACGCCGACGATCACCGCGGCGGCCGATCAGGCGGAGCTGTTCGAAACGCCTTGCATTTCTGCGGGCGCGCCATGGCAGGCGATCATTTTTCCCCGCGGCGGGCAGGACAAGCCCTTCAACTGGACCTATCACTTCTTCTGGGGGCTGGACGAGGCACTCAACACCTTCGTCGGTCTCTGGAATACCATCGAGACCAACAAGAAGGTCGGGATGCTGTTCCCGCAGAACATCGACGGCGAAACCTGGGGCAACGAGGATTATGGCCTGCCGTCACCGACGCGGGCAGCGGGCTTCGAAGTGATCAAGCCCGGCTACTTCCAGCCGCGCACCAACGACTTCACGGCACAGATCTCCACGTTCAAGCAGGGTGGCTGCGATATCGTCGGCGGCATTGCCTTTGTCGACGACTTCAAGACCTTCGTGAACCAGTGCAACCAGCAGGGCTATCATCCGAAAGCCATGACCATGGCCGCGGCGCTGCTCTTCCCCTCGGCTGTCGAAGCCATGGGCGATCTGGGCAACGGAATGTCGTCGGAGGTCTGGTGGACCCCGGCCTTCCCGTTCAAGTCTTCTCTCACTGGTCAGGTCAGCCGGGACATCGCCGACGACTGGGAGGCGGAGACCAACCGCCAGTGGACCCAGCCTTTGGGCTATAGCCACGCGCTCTGGGAAGTCGCCATTGATGCGTTGAAGCGTTCCGGCAATCCGCTCGACAAGGCAGCGGTTCGCGACGCCCTGAAGACGACGGATATGCAAACGCTGGTTGGCCCCGTGAACTTCAACACGGGTCCGCATCCCAACGTTTCGACCACGCCGATCTTTGGCGGTCAGTGGGTGCCGGGCGACAAGTGGATGTATGATCTGAAGATCGTCGACAACTCGGTGAACAAGCTGTTCGAGCCCGAGCAGAAGATGAAGATCCTGCCTTGGGCAAGCTGAACCGCTTGAGGCGTTAGGGGTCATGGAAGCATCGGCAAACGAGACCGCGGACAGCCGGCCGGCATTGTTGCAGGCCGTCGGGCTTGGCAAGTCATTCGGCGCCAACCGTGTTCTTCACGACGTGAGCTTCGATGTCCGTCCCGGTGAGGTCCTGGGTATCCTGGGACCGAACGGGGCGGGCAAGACCACGCTTTTCAACCTGATTTCGGGCGATCTTCGCCCGAATTCCGGCACCATCTGGTTTGACGGCGCGCCGCTCGGCAAGGAGCCGCCCTTCCGCCGAGCGCAGCTCGGGATCGGGCGGACTTACCAGATTCCGCTGCCCTATGACGGGATGACGACCTTCGAGAACCTGCTCGTGTCGGCAAGCTTTGCCGGCCGAAAGAGCGAGCGCGCGGCCTATGACTACTGCGCCGCGGTGCTGGAACAGTGCGAGCTCGGCGGCAAGGCGAACAAGATGGCGGGCACGCTGACGCTGCTCGATCGCAAGCGGCTGGAACTGGCACGGGCGCTCGCGTCCCGGCCCAAACTCCTTTTGCTGGACGAGATCGCGGGCGGGCTGACGGACGAAGAGGGCAAGGACCTTGTCAACCTGGTTCGCAGGATCCGCGACCAGGGCGTCACCATCGTATGGATCGAGCACGTGCTGCACGCGCTGATGGCGGTGGCCGACCGGGTGATGGTGCTCGATTTCGGCGAAAAGATCATCGAGGGGCCGCCGCGGCAGGTGATCGAGGACCCGGAAGTCAAACGTGTCTATATGGGGATCGAGGCATGAGCGCCGCGCTGCTTTCCACTCACGGGCTCAAGGCGTTTTATGGCGACTTCCAGGCGCTCTTCGGGATCGATTTCGAGGTCGCGCCGGGCGAGGTTGTGGCGCTCATCGGTGCGAACGGCGCCGGCAAGTCCACCTTTCTGAAGTCGGTCATGGGTGTGATCCGTGTCGCGCCGGAGATGGTGCTGCTCGACGGGCAGCCCACGGGTGGCGCTGCGTCGCACCACATGGTGGCCAAGGGTGTCGGTATCGTCCCCGAGGGACGCCGGCTCTTCACCGGCATGTCGGTGGAGGACAATCTGCGCGTCGCCATCGACCATTCCGCCGGCGGCAACGATACATGGAGCCTCGGGCGGGTATACGAGCTGTTTCCGATCCTGGAGGAGAAGCGCCGCGATCTGGTGCAAAGCCTTTCGGGCGGACAGCAGCAAATGGTCTCCATCGGGCGGGCCCTGCTGAACCAGCCGAGAGTGCTTCTGTGCGACGAGATTTCGCTCGGTCTCGCGCCGAAGGTCATCAACGAGATCTATGCCGCGATCCCGTCGATCTCGGCGGCGGGCACCGCCATCGTTCTGGTCGAGCAGGACGTCGGGCTCGCCAAGAAAGCTTCCGACCGATTGTACTGCATGCTGGAGGGCAAAGTGACGTTGACGGGCAAGTCAGCCGACATTTCACGAGAAGACATTTCCGCAGCCTATTTCGGAGCCGGCCATGCAGTGGCTTGACGGATTTATCCAGGGCATCCTTCTGGGCGGGCTTTATGCGCAATACGCCCTCGGCATGGCGCTGATGTTCGGGGTGATGCGGATCGTCAACATCTCGCATGGCGATCTGATGATCCTCCTCGCGCTGATCGGCGTGTCTCTCTCGGTATCGTTCGGCCTCGGGCCTTTCGTTCTACTTCTCGTGCTCGTCCCGATCGCGGCTGCCATCGGCTACGTACTGCAGCGCGGAATATTGAACCGCGTGGTCAGCCAGGACCCGTTGCCCTCGATCATCGCGACATTCGGGCTTTCGATTGCCCTGCAGAATGCGATGCAGCAGATCTGGTCGGCCGACACGCGGTCGATCCCCGGCGGCGGCATCGAGCAGGCCTCGTGGCAGATCGGCACGATCTTCATCGGTGTGCTGCCGGTGATCGTGCTGATCGTGGCGACGGCGTTGACCGGCGGCATCGACGCGCTGCTGCGGTTCACGAAATTCGGCCGCGCGCTGCGGGCATCCGCGGCGGATGTCGAGGCGGCGGCGCTGACCGGTGTCAATCCGCAGGCGGTTTACGCATGGGCGACGGCCCTGGCTGTCGGCATCCTCGGGTTTGCGGCGGTTTTCCAGGGCCTGCGATCCACCGTGGCGCCATCCGACGGGCCGGCGCAGCTCATCTATGCATTCGAGGCGGTGATCATCGGCGGCATGGGGTCGATCTGGGGCGCGTTTCTGGGCTCGATGGTTCTGGGCGTAAGCCAGGCCATCGGCTTCCGCATCAATCCCGGTTTCGGCATCCTGGCCGGCCATCTCGTGTTCCTGGCCGTGCTGGCCTTCCGCCCTCAGGGCATCTTCGGGAGGTCGTGAGATGACAATGTCGATCAATATTCCCGGCGGGCTGCCCCGCGCCAGGGTTCGCAGCCAGACTGTTTCCGGCATCGTGGCCATGATCATCGGGATCGGATTGCTTGCAGCGCTTGTCGCGATGCCGTGGTGGGCGGGGCAGGGCACGATACGCTCGGTGGTCGAACTGTGCTGTTACATCGCCATCGCCCAGATGTGGAACCTGCTCGCGGGCTATGGCGGGCTCGTCTCGGTCGGACAGCAGGCCTTCAGCGGCGTCGCGGCGTACATGATGTTTGCTCTGGCGCAGAACATGGGCGTCAATCCCTTTGTTGCCGTGCCGCTTTGTCTCATCGCTCCGGCTATTCTCGCGGTGCCGACCTACGCGCTGCTGCATCGCCTCGATGGCCCGTATTTCGCCATCGGGACCTGGGTCGTGGCCGAGGTCGTCCGGCTTCTGACGACCAATTTCAGCTATGTGAACGCCGGCGCGGGCATGAGCCTGCGGGTTATGACGCAGTACAGCGCGCACGAACGCGCCATCGGCGTGACCATCCTGTGCGCTCTCATGCTGCTCGTCACAGTGGGCGGGACCTACTGGCTGCTCCGGTCGCGCTACGGACTGGCGCTGACGGCGATGCGGGACAATCCGGTTTCCGCGGCAAGTCAGGGCGTGAACGTGTCGCGGCTGCGGTTCCTGCTATTCGTCGCCGGCGCGGTTGGCACCGGGCTCGCCGGGGCGATCTACTTCATGGCGCAACTTCGGATCACGCCCGACTCCGCTTACGGTCCGCAATGGGCGACAGTAGCGATATTCATCGTGATGATCGGTGGCATAGGCAGCATCGAAGGCGTCCTGATCGGCTCGTTCATCTATTTCTTCGCCGACCGTTGGTTCGGCGAATACGGGGCCACCTATCTCGTCGTGCTGGGCGTACTGACCTTGCTGGTCGCGTTGTTTGCCCGTGGCGGCGTCTGGAGCCTTGTCAACAAGTTGGTGGATGCGCCGTGGTTCCCGACCAGACGTGTCCTTGTTTCGGGAGGAGGACAATGAAAGCTGCATTGTTCGATACCGTCGGGCGCCCGCTGCGCGTCGATACGATCGGCGATCCGTCGCCGGCACGGGACGAGATCTTGCTGAAGGTCGCAGCCTGCGGCATTTGCGGCAGCGATCTCCACATGACCGAGGATCCGAAAACCTTCGGCATCGGGCAGGGCGTCGTCCTCGGCCATGAATTCGCCGGGGAAGTCGCGGCCCTTGGTTCGGATGTGACCGGCTTCGCCACAGGTGATCGGGTCGCCGTCGCGCCGATGTGGGGCTGCGGACATTGCGACAGCTGCCGGGCCGGCGAGCCCGCATGGTGCCCCGAGATGCGTCTGATTGGTGGCGGCTATGCCGAATTCGCCAGCGTGGCGGCCCGCCAGTGCCGGAAACTGCCGGACGACCTGCCGCTTGCCGAAGGCGCATTGGCAGAGCCCACGTCCATCGGCCTTCACAGCGTCATGCGGTCGGGCCTGAAACCCGGCGACAAAGCGCTGATCCTCGGCGCCGGCCCGATCGGTCTACTGGTCGCGTTCTGGGCGCGCCGGATGGGAGCAAGCCACGTGGTGGTGGCCGATATCATCGATTGCCAGAAAGCGCGCGCAGGGGCCGTGGGCGCGACCGGCTTCGCCATCTCAGGCCCCGATCTCGCCGCCGCTTTTACGGACCAGGCCGGCGGGCCGCCCGACATTGTCTTCGAATGCGTGGGCAAGAAGGGGCTGATCGATTTCGCCTGCGGGCTTGCCCGTGTTCACGGGACAGTCGTCGGCGTCGGTCTCTGCGTCGGCGGCGACGAATGGGACCCGTTCGCGGTGCTGTCGAAGGAACTCACGATCGTCATGTCGGCCTTCTTCAACATGCACGAGTTCGAGACCGCCATCGATGTCCTTGCGACGGACGGGCAGTACCGTCCGCAGGCGCTGATTACCGAGAGGATCGGCCTCGGAGGTGTGCCCGAAACATTCGAGGCGCTCCGCAACCGCACAACGCAATGCAAGGTTCTGATTGAGACTGCCGCCTGACCGGGTGGTCATAAGTCGCCATGTATACAAAACGCCCGAACCGTGACCGGTCCGGGCGCGTGATTTCTGTTTCCTGGCGGCGTCAGATGAACATGTCCTGATTAACCGGCAGGCCCTTCTCCTCGCAGTATTTCGTATAGTGGTCGATGAACCAGAACACGTCCGCGGTGAAGTCGTAATTGGCGTCGTCATCGTAGAATTCGATCGGGCCGTTGATCCAGAACAGCGCCTTCATCCCGTTCGGATCGTCGGAGTACAGCGTGTGGGCGGCGCCCGGCAATTCATAGACGAAATCGCCGGGACGGGCGACCCAGTCATACTCGTAATAGGCCCAGGACCCTTCCAGAGTAACGGCTGAGACGACTCCGCGGTGCTTGTGTGTGCCGATGCGACCGCCGCCCTTGACCCACAGAATGTTGGCGACCGAGTTGGTGCGCACATCGAAACAGAAATGCTTGATCGCCGCCGCATCGCCGAACGGGACCCAGGGATTGGCCGCGTCGTCGCCCGGTATGTGGGCGCCGTCACGGGCGAATTTCCGGATCGTCTCCTCGTAGGGTTCCTCCGGCAGCTTGGTTATGAGTTTGGTCATTTTCATGCTCCTCCCTTGATCGCCGCGTATTTTCACGGATGTATACATGTATTGCAGATCGGAGCGGTTATTTCAACGGTATTGGGCCCGCAGTTGCAGTTGAGCGGTCTCCCAATCGATGTTGGCTTCTGAGCCCAAAAAAGTCACCCGCCGCGCTCGCGCGATAGGCAGCCAGCAGAACAGTGGAATTTTCGTTGAGCCGGGCTTGCAGCGGCTTGACCTTCGGAGGGACGTTTGTGACCGGCTGCGTCGCCGCAAGCGTTTCCGCATGCAGTTCGAGCCGCTCGACGCCAAACAATTCTTCGCGGACGGGCGCGGTACTATCTCAGGGAAATGCGGGCGCGCGTGCGAGAAGGGTTTCATGATAGTGTTTCCGGCCATTGCGTCGTGACCGATGGCCGTGTCGACGTGGGTCTATCGAATGGATCTCTCGATCCGCTGTTTCGCACGTCCGTTATGCAAGCCCGGCGTAAGGGCTTCGTCACTCGAGCACGGCCATTTCGGAGATGGTCTTTGTCGCCCGGTCCGTTTGCCGGGTCGGATAGCGTGGATACAGGCCGGGATTGGAGGGAGTACCACTGCCGTCGGATTTATGCGACGGCAGTGGTACCGGTTCTTAGCTTGCGTTGGAAAGGCTGTCTGCCGACATCTTGCCGCTCTTGCGGTCGGCGACGAGTTCGTATCCGACCTTCTGGCCTTCGCGCAGATCGCTCATTCCGGCGCGTTCGATGGCGCTGATGTGCAGAATGCGTCATTGCCGCCGTCATCCGGCGCGATAAATCCAAAACCCTTTTGAAGATTGAAGAATTTAACTGTTCCTGTGGTCATAATAGACCACTTCATAAGTATATAGCTTATCCGCACGTATGCAGACTGTCGAAATCGTATTTTCGGGTTTGAATTAATTGGCCAATGTCAGTGAAAATGCGCTGGCCACGGAAATCTTGCCGTCTATCGACAACCATTTATGGCGCTTGCCGCCGTTTTCTACAAGGAATAGATCGGCTTTTGTTTATCGAGAGTATCCCGGGAATCGGGCGGACGAGAGTTGCATCATATCGTCATGCCAAAACCGGGAACCGGGAATTGCCCCTTTTCGGAACCTACCGCAGCCGGCGCATCGTCCGGAAAACCCGGTCCCAAAAAAGCGACGTGACGCCGAAATTGTTGGCCTCGTCGGTGTGATGCATCGCGTG
The DNA here is from genome assembly GCF_014904745.1 of Oricola nitratireducens. Lineage (GTDB taxonomy): Bacteria > Pseudomonadota > Alphaproteobacteria > Rhizobiales > Rhizobiaceae > Oricola > Oricola nitratireducens. The sequence continues at coordinate 45,241 of NZ_JACZCS010000029.1, read as the reverse complement.
GTTGCGTTTGACGGAATAGAGGTAGCCGTTATGTGCGGGATGCCAGTGATGCGCCATGTGATGCACGCTCACATACCAGAGATAGCCGGCCATGAAACCCGATGTGGCGACACTCGCCGTTGCGAAACCGGCGAGCCAAAAGACCGGAAGAAACACGAAACAGACAATCAATGTGACAGAGATCCAGATCGGCGTTCCCACCAGCGCACGGACTTCCCGGTGGTGCTGTTCATGCATCTCCATGATGTAGGGCAAGTGATGCAGCACGAAGCGATGCAGAATGTATTCGAGCAGCGTCCATAGTGCCAGGCTGCCCAGAAAGATCGCGATGTAGGCGACGGCTTCTTTCGCGCCCGCGTGCGTGACGCCCACCGCACCCAAAACCGCGATCAGCACCGGGTAGACGAAGAAATCACTGTAGTAGCCAATCCGCGTCAGTAGCATTCCCCGCGCTCCTATTGCATGGCCTGCCAACAGCTGCGGTGCCGGGCCATGGATCGCCTTTTCGTCGCGAAAAGCGGCGCAATGATGTAGTATATTGCTCCACCGTCGGCCTGGTTCAAGAAGAGCAGTCTGGGGGTCGCGGTCGTTCTGACGTTATCCCTACGTTGCGGCATTTCGGGCTCGCTCGTTGCAATCAACACAGACTCCCACACCCGCATATGCCATAAAGCCGGTAGCGGACCGGAATATCCACAGTCCGTCAATTCGTGACTATCAAATGAATTGCGCTCGGGCAGGGATGAAGAATTATCCAACTCGACGCCGGTTATGGGAGTCAAGTCCACGTCGCTCGGAACCATCCTGGTCATAATTCTCATCATCTTCCTGCTCGGCGGCTTCAGCGGGCGCTTCAGAGGTTATGGCTACGGATTCGGCCATGCCGGAATCGGTGTTCTCGGTGTCATTTTGATCATCGTCGTCGTGCTGCTGCTCACGGGCCGGCTTTGAACCTGACCCGATGCCTTTCGCCATGTTCTGTTGTCCGGCGCCCGCATCAATGCCAGTTCCGGAGCAGACGCGCTATGGCCGGCGTTCGGGGCGACGCCGTAGCGGGGCGCGATTGGCCAGAACCCTAGATGAAGGGGCGGGTGATCCGCCTGTTTTGCGCGAGGCCCGCCCGATATTTATTTCCAATGAGGTAAATATTGACACAATAAGGAAATAGGATTTATCGAATCAGAATTGCATCCGAGCCTAATCTTCTCTTGGAATTATTAGAAATAACATAATCCAAGATAGTAAATAATATTCCATCAATTCGTGAAGGAGCGGCGAATGCAAATCCAAATCAATACGGACGACGTCACGAGTGGTGGAGGCGCGCTTACCGAGCTCGTCGAGGCGGAGGTCAACACGCATATTGGGCGGTTCGGCAAGCATATTACACGGATCGAAGTGCACCTCAGCGATTTGAACGCGGGCAAGGCAGGCAATTCGGACAAGCGCTGCGTTATCGAAGCGCGGCTGGAAGGGCGGAAGCCGGAAGTGGTGACCGATCAGGCTTCAACGCTTGAACGCGCATACAAGGGCGCCACAACGAAACTGAAACATTCCCTGGAAAGCACTCTCGGCCGGATCAATGACAGCAAGTCTCGCGAGACCATACGCATCGGCGATCATTTAGGTGAATCGGTCCGCGAGTTTTCAACGGCGCCAAATTCATGGAGAAATCAAGTGATCAGAATTGAACCTCGGCCCGAACTTCCCAAAAAACCCGACACGGCCAAGAAAGCGGTCGCCGTGGACCGACCCGGCTTCGATTTTGACGGTTCCACCGGCGAGACGACGGCCGGAACCGGCCCGGGTCTGGGCGAAGACGCATCGGAGGATCCGCGGGACCGCAGCCTGCCGGGCCGCCGATCCGGGGATGCTCAGGATGTTCAGGCAGACAGCCAGGCGGATACAACGAATCCGCCGCAATCCACCAAGAAGTCCGGCACCAAGTAGGTGCCGGGTAGCAGCTTACGGGGTCCTGTCAGGCAAACTCGAACCGGTCTCCGTTTGACCTAAGTGCCCTTGTCTAGCCGGCACAAAGCTGCTGTCACCAGGCAAGTGGGGCGGCCTGGTTCTCATTGAGGCTGTTGAGATGGCGTTCCCGGTTGAAATGGTCGTGGACCGAACCGCGCATAACCGCGAACATATGAAGACGTCGCATCCGCCAAAACCGCTGCATCGCCCGTTCTCGCCGCCGCAGCCGGCTGGTGGCTCTTCTCCGCACAAGTTGTTCAGCCCGGGCAACCCGGATTCTCAGCCAGCGTAACCGCGGCATTTCCCGGTCTGATCGGAACTGCCCGGCGGGCCGCTTTGTGTACCAGCGATGTGATCCGGATCCGGGCGCGGCGTCAAGCGCCGCGAAAAGTTTTCGCCGAGCCACTCCAAAAACCACACCTCATGAATGGTGGGCGTTGGATTGGGTGGAAAGTGGACGTCCGTTCTTTGTGGGTCAAATGACCGCAATGGGCCGGGAGCGGACGGACGCCTTTCGGCGTTCAGAAAAGTGATCGCGGACATCCGACGCGATCGCTTGACAGCGCACGCATTCCATATTCTATAGAATATAGAGAAGACGGAATCACGGCGAAGGAGGAAAAAATCGTGAAAAGAAAAAACATCGGGAAAATGACGAGGCGCAGGGACTTGCTGGCCGGAATGGCCGGATCCCTCGTTATGGCGGCGATGCCGCTGGTTTCCGCGCAGGCGCAGGAAGGTCTGGGCACCTCCGACAATCCTACGGAAATCAGGATCATCGCGAACGAGGCCTTCGCCAACACATGGCAGACACTGCTTGTTCCGGAGTTCAACAAGGCGTTTCCGAATGTGCGCGTCGTCTTCGACGGCGTGCCCTATACCGAGCTTTTGGCCAAGATGATGCTGGACTCAACCAGCCCGGATCCCGAATACGACGTTCTACTCGTCGACGATCCGTGGGTTCCGCAATTGGCCGAAATCGGGGCCCTCATGGATCTGAAGGGCGATAAGGTCGCCGCTCTGACAGAAGAAGGCTACGACTGGGACGATTTCAATGCGGCGCCGCTTGCGGCCGGCGAATGGAATGGGGTGCAATATGCTGTTCCCGTCCGGTCGAACATGTTGCTCCGATTCTATAATCGTACGCTTTACAAGGAAGCGGGATTGCCCGAGCCGACACCGGCTCAAACCTGGAACGAGTTCTTTGCCGACGCCGGGAAACTGGTGCGCGACTCCAGTGGTGACGGCAAGGATGACCGCTGGGCGATCGATACCTATTTTGTCCGTGAGTCGCTGACGCCGACGATCTGGCAGTCGATCCTCAATGCCAATGGCGGCAGCCTGCTCGACGATGCCGGTGCGCCGGCGTTCGCCAATGATACGGGTGTCGCCTCGCTCGAAATCCACAAGCGCTTGCTCGACTACGCGCCGCCCGGCGCTCTCGGGCACGGCTTCTCGGAATCGCTGCAGGCATTTCGACAGGGCCTCGTCGCCAACATGTTCAACTGGGGCAGCGTCTATAAATCGACCGCTGTCGATCCGAAATCGACGACGCTGACGGTCGACGAAGTCGGAATCCAGGTTTTACCGGTGGGAAGTGCCCAGGCGGGCACGCATCGCGGCATCTGGATCGCCGGCATCAGCAGCAAGACCAAGAAGCTGGAAGCCTCTTGGGCCTTCCTGCAGTGGCTGACTTCCAAGCAGGGCGAGAGCGTCAATGCCTCCCTGGTCGGCTCGTTCCCGGCTCGCAAGTCCACCCTGAACGGAGAGCCGGCCGAGCCTTGGCTGGGCCCGGTCTACGAGACCTTGCAGCAGGCCTACGAGGTGGCTGCAAAAGGCAAAATGTGGCGCATCCGCAGCCCGAAGTCCGATGCTGCTCAGCAGATTTTGGCTGACGAAGTCGCGCGCGGATTAGCCGGCCAGGTCAGCGCCAAGGAGGCGCTGGACACTGCTGCGACGAAAATCGAAAAAGCATTGAAATAAGCAGCGGCGTGAATCTGGGCATGGGCGCCTCGCGCGTCCATGCCTCATCCGGGCGAAGCGCGCGCCGGGTGGTTTTGCATTTCAACTCAATTTGGCTGCGTCGTGCAGGCATGGCGCCACGGTGCTGATTTCTTCCGCATCGCACATCCGGGCCGGGTTGGCCGTGCCCGATTTTTTTACTGGGGAATTCGATGTCGACGAAAGCGATTGTCAGTGAAGTCAAGACACTCTCTTGCAGCAACTCCTGGCGCAACTACCATTTCCTGAAAATCGCCACCGAGGATGGCATCGTCGGCTGGAGTGAATTCGACGAGAACTTCGGTTCGCCGGGCGTTTCGGCGGTGATCGGCGAGCTCTCGCACCGACTGATCGGCCAGAGCGCGATGCATCACGAGCATGTCAGGGAAGATCTGCGCAACGTGACACGGCCCGGCTCGGGCGGGGTGGTTGGCCAGGCGCTCGGAGCGATCGAGAATGCGCTTCTCGACGTCAAGGCCAAGGCGCTGGACGTGCCCTGCCACGTCCTGCTCGGCGGCAAGGTGCGTGACAAGATCAGGGTTTACTGGTCGCATTGCGTTTCCTATCGCACGCGCACCGAGCACTTCCCGCCGGGCATCGTCGATGAGAGCGGCGTGCGCGAGATTGCCCGGGAGGTTGGCGAGAAGGGCTTCACGGCGCTCAAGACGAATATCTTTCACTATGACGACGAGGGGCGGATCGAGGGCTGGTCTCCCGGCTTCAGCCGTCCGCACGAGCCCGGCCGCAATGTCGAACGCAAGACCCGCAAGGACTTGCGAAAGCACCTCGAAATCATGCGTGAGGAAGCCGGTCCCGATATAGACATCCTGCTCGATCTCAACTTCAACGGGAAGACCGAGGGCTTTCTTTCCATGCTGCGGGAAGTCGAGGATCTCGACCTTTTCTGGGTCGAGATCGACACGCTCGATCCCAAGGCGCTTGCCTATATCCGCGCCCATAGCCGCCATCCGATATCATCCTGCGAAACGCTGATAGGCTTGCAGCAATTCCTTCCGTTCTTCCGCGAACAGGCAGTGGATGTCGCCATCATCGACACGCCCTGGAACGGTGTCTGGCAGTCGCTAAAGATCGCCTCGGCGGCGGAGGCGCACGAGATCAACGTGGCGAGTCACAATTTCTATGGCCACCTTTGCACCATGATGAACGCGCATTTCAGCGCGGTCGTCCCGAACATGCGGATCATGGAAACCGATATTGACCGGATTGCCTGGGACGCGGAGATCTTCTCCCACATGCCCGAGATCAAGGACGGCTATCTCACCGTTCCGGACCGGCCCGGTTGGGGCACCGAACCGATCGAGGCCGCGCTTGCGAAATACCCGCCGCTGTCGACCGTGGGTATGCCGAAACGTGTTTCGATCCCCCGTCTGTCCATGTGAAGATGGCTGACGCACCCGGAGCCCCGAAGTACGCAAGATCATGAACGAGCCTGTCGACGTCATCATCATCGGAGCCGGCGCATCCGGCGCGGCGGTAGCCTGGAGCCTTGCCGAGACCCGGATGCGTATCGTCTGCCTGGAGCAGGGGGATTGGCCGAGGTCTTCGGATTTTCCGAGCACAGGCAGGGACTGGGAAGCCAGGACACTGGAAGACTATGCCATCAGTCCGAACCGGCGGGGGTTGCCGGCCGACTATCCCGTCAATGATGATGACTCGCCGATCAAGATCGCCAACTACAATGGGGTTGGCGGCGGGACGGTATTTTACGCGGCCCATTTTCCCCGGCTTCACCCTTCGGACTTCCGTGTCCGCAGCCTGGACGGCGTCGCGGATGACTGGCCGGTCGACTATCGCACGCTCGAGCCGTTCTACGGGCTCAACGACAAGATGATGGGCGTATCGGGCCTGGCCGGCGATCCGGCCTATCCGCAAAAGGAACCGGTGATGCCCGCCATCCCCATGGGTCGGACTGGCGAAAAGCTCGGCGCCGCCATGAACGGTCTGGGATGGCACTGGTGGCCATCCGATGCCGCGATCCTGACCGAGGAATACGAGGGTCGGGCGCCGTGCATCAATCTCGGCCAGTGCGGTTCCGGTTGTGCGCAGGGCGCCAAGGCCAGCACCGACGTCACTTATTGGCCCGAGGCGATCCGTTCGCGCATCGAGTTGCGCACGCGGTGCCGCGTCAGCCGCATCGAGACCAACGATGCAAATATGGCAACAGGCGTTCACTATTTCGGCGGGGATGGCCGGGAAGTCTTCCAGCCGGCAGAAATCGTCATCATGGCCTGTAACGGTATCGGGACGCCGCGCATCCTGCTCAATTCCACTTCGGGACGGTTTCCGAACGGGCTTGCCAATTCCAGCGGGCTGGTCGGCAAGAACCTGATGCTCCATCCCTATGCGCAGATACGCGGCCATTTCGACGAACCGCTCGATGGCTATCGCGGTCCGCCGATCTGCATTTGGAGCATGGAGTTTTACGAGACGGACCCCGAACGCGACTTCGTTCGCGGCTATTCCTACCAGTTCTCGCGCGGCCTTGGTCCGGTCAGGACGGCGATCAACGGCATGGCGGACGGACTGCTGCCGTGGGGTGAAGGACATCATGCAGCGTTTCGGCGTCTGTTCGACCGCAGCGCCGGCATGGTTTCGGTTTGCGAGGATCTGCCGGAGGAAACCAACCGGGTCACGCTCGATCCGAACCTCAAGGATGCAGACGGAATTCCGGCGCCGAAAATCACCTACCGGATATCCGGTAACACGCAGAAGATGCTCGACCATTCCGTGGCGCGCGGTATCGAGATTCTGGAGGCGGCCGGCGCCCACGACATCACCGCCAGGGCGCCTTTGCCCTATGCCGGCTGGCACCTGATGGGCACGGCGCGCATGGGCATGGATCCGGAACGGTCGGTCGTCAACGAATGGGGCCGAAGCCACGATGTGAAGAACCTGTTCATTGTCGATGGCAGCGTGTTCGTCACATCGGGAGGCGTGAACCCGACGTCCACGATCCAGGCGGTCGCGCTCTACGTCGCCGACCAGATCAAGTCCCGAATTTACGAACTGTTCGATTGAAATCAAAATGACGACCGCTGAAAACGATCCGTCCCCGCCGCTTTCCGCTCCCGAAAGGGAGACGCTTGAATGCGTCGTGCGCAACATGATCCCGGCGAGCGCGGAATACGGCGTTCCCGGGGCTGACGATCCGCGGATTCTCGCGGACATACTGCAGTCGATCGATCGCGACCGCGAGGCGCTGGGAAAGGCATTGCGCGCCATTGATGGTAGCGCGGACCGCCGCCTGGCCAATCTGCCGGAGCCGGAACAGGCGCGCCGTCTTGCGGCGTTCAGGGTTGCAAGTCCGGATCTTGCGGCCGTGATCGAGTCGGTCACGGCACGTTGCTACTATCGCGACGACAGGGTGATGGCGTCCATCGGCATGGAGGTCCGGCCGCCTTTTCCGCACGGCTATGAAGTGGAGCAGGGCGACTGGTCCCTGCTCGAGCCAGTTCGGGCGCGCGGCAGGATCTATCGCGATGCGGGCTAGGGAGGAAGGAAAAGGCATGACTATCGACAATGCACCCGTGACCGGGGATGCAAGCACGCGTCGGCTCGGACGGATCGGCGATCTTTTTGTGCGCTGGTCGTTTTTGGTGCCTTCGATCGTGCTCCTCGTGGCCTTGCTCGCCTATCCGATCTTCTACACGATCGACATCAGCTTCTCGCACTTCGACATCGCCAGCTTCGGCGCCGATGAATGGGTCGGCTTCGAGAACTACAGGGAAGTGATGGGCGATTATCGCTTCTGGGATTCCCTGAAGGTGACCCTGATCTATCTGGTCGTTGCCCTGCCGCTGCAGGTGGTTCTCGGTTTCGGGATCGCCTTCCTGATCAATGCCGAGTGGCGGGGAAGAGGCATGATCAGAGCTCTTTTCATCATCCCGATGGTTGTCGCCCCGGTTGTGGCCGGCGGCATGTGGCGCATGATCCTCGATCCTCTCTGGGGCGTCATGAACTATTGGCTGGGTTTTCTGGGAATCGGTCCCCTGGACTGGTTCGGCGATCCGAACCTGGCCATGGCGGCCGTCATCATTATCGACACCTGGCGGTGGACGCCTTTCATCGTGCTCATCGCGACGGCAGCGCTGCTGGCGCTTCCGAAAGATGTCTTCGAGGCGGCGAGGATCGACGGCGCGAACTGGTGGTCGACACTCTGGTCGGTCGCCATTCCGTTGTTGATGCCCGTCATTGCGGCAACGTTCGTCATCCGGTGGCTGGGCGCGGTGAAGATGTTCGATATTGTTCTCGCTGCCACCTATGGCGGGCCGGGCAAGGCAACCAATGTGGTCAACCTGTTCATCTACGAAGAGGCGTTCCGTTCGCTGCGCTTTGCGGAATCCGCTGCCATGGCGGTGATAGTGCTGATACTCACCATGGTTCTGACCGGGTTGTTCCTTCGCGGCAGCCGAAAGCTGGAGGACATGTTTTGAGCACGGTTGTCACTCCTGCACCGCAACGCTTGCGGCGCTCACTCGGTCACAAACTCCGCATCGCGGGCGGGATCGTGGTCAGCATCGTCTTCCTATTCCCGATTTACTGGATGGTTCTGACGTCCTTCAAGGACCAGGTCGACATCTTCACGAACCCGCCGACATTTTTCTTCACGCCTACGATCGCGGCTTACGTGGAATACATGACGCGCGCCGATATCGTGCCGCGGCTGATAAACACGATCATCGTGGCGTCGGGTTCGGGCCTTTTGTCGATCGTCGTCGGCACCATGGCCGGCTACGCGCTTGCCCGTATCAGGTTGCGCGGCGCGGCGACTATCGGGTTGCTGATCCTGTTGTCGCGCGGTGTTCCGCCGATCGCGCTCGCGGTGCCGATGTTTTTGGTCGCCCGAAAGCTCGGCCTGACTGACAAGCACATCACGCTGATCCTCGCCTACAGCACGTTCCTTGTTCCCTACGTCATGTGGTTGATGCGCAGCTTCTTCCTGTCGCTGCCGCGTGAACTGGAGGAATCGGCGATGATCGATGGCTGCTCGCGCTATGGAGCGTTCTTCAAGATCATTGTTCCGATTTCGCTGCCCGGACTGCTGTCGACGCTGATCTTCAGCATGATCCTCGCTTGGGAGGAACTGTTGTTTGCCCTGGTTCTTACGAACAGGCACGCGTCGACCATTCCCGTGGCGATCGCCGGAATCGCCGGCGATACGGTCAACGGCGCCAATTGGGCCGCCCTGACCGCCGTCGGTACCATCACGGTCGTGCCGGTCGTTGTCTTTGCGCTTTTGGTCCAGAAGTGGCTGATTAAGGGCTTGGCTGAAGGAGCGACGAAGGGATAGTCCGCCGGATGCTCCCTTCTTAACCGGAACTGGATCGAGTCCATGGAAAACCCCAATACCTACATGACGAAGGCCGAGATGGCCCGGCGGCATATCCAGTCGATGATCCTGAGCGGATCAGTCGGCCCCGGTGACAGGATTACCACGCGTGAGGTTTCGACCGCTTTGGGAATAAGCGAGACCCCGATTCGCGAGGCCATCCGTGGCCTGGCTTCCGAGGGATGGCTCGAAGTCCAGAGCCATATCGGCGCAGTCGTTCAGGGGCTGAGGACCGAACAGATCAGGGAAATCAGCGCGCTGCGCGGCCGGGTTTGCAGCCTCGCGATCGAACTCGGCGCGCCGAACTTCGATGCGGAGCGTCTTGCGATGATTGACGACAACATCAAGGCGTATGCCAAAGCCCTGCAGCGGAAGGATTACGATCTTGTCGCGGAGACAAATTACGAGTTTCACGAACTCCTTTGCGACAATCCTCAATCGCCATGGTGCCACAAGCTCATCGAAAACATGCATGGGCAGATGTCGGCCCAGCGGCATGGCATTCCGCCGCAGCACAACCGTCTAGGCGAAGCACTGGAAGAGCACAAGCGCATCCGCGACATGCTGCGCGCGGGCGATTTCGCGGGCGCCGCCGACATGGTCATGCAGCATGAGAAAAATACCGGAGACTTCCTGATCCAGATGATCAGCGAGATGCCGGAAACCGGAAAACGAAGGCAGGCCTGAGGCGCTGCCGGTTGCCTGCCGCAAGGCCGACGACGGAAAAGGGAGGATATCCGAATGGGTACCGTTCAGATACGCGACGTACATAAATCCTATGGCCCGGTCGAGGTCTTGCACGGGGTCTCGATCAATATCGAGGACGGCGAATTCGTCGCGCTGGTCGGCCCGTCGGGTTGCGGGAAATCCACGCTTCTGCGGATGATCGCGGGCCTGGAAGATATCTCCGGAGGAGACATCCGCATCGGAGACCGCGTGGTCAACAATATCGCGCCGAAGGACCGCGACATCGCAATGGTGTTCCAGAACTATGCGCTCTATCCGCATAAGAATGTCCGCGAGAACATGGGATTCGCGCTGCGACAGCGCCGCGTTCCGCGAGCGGAGATCGACGAGCGGGTGAACGACGCAGCCCGTATTCTGGGGCTCGAGCATCTGCTCGAGCGCAAGCCGCGCGCCCTCTCGGGTGGCCAGCGCCAGCGCGTCGCGATGGGCCGGGCGATCGTGCGCAACCCGACCGTTTTCTTGTTCGACGAGCCGCTTTCCAATCTCGATGCCAAGTTGCGCGTGCAGATGCGTTCCGAGATCAAGGAGTTGCACCAGCGCCTGAAGACCACCACGGTCTATGTCACGCACGACCAGATCGAGGCGATGACGCTTGCCGATCGCGTCGTGGTGATGAATAGCGGCGTGATCGAGCAGGAAGGACCGCCGCTCGAACTGTACGACAAGCCGGCGAGCCTGTTCGTCGCAGCATTCATCGGCTCGCCGCCGATGAATTTTCTGGAAGGCAATCTTCAGAACGGGACGGTCCTGCATCTCGACGATGGAACGCGTCTGAACCTTCCGGTTGGCGATCGGAAGCAGCGGTCCAGGGTCACCATAGGCATCCGCCCGGAGCACTTCACCGTTGCTCCGTCCGGCTGGCCCGCGACAGTCTCGGTGGTCGAGCCGACCGGGTCGGAAACGCAGATCACGGCCCGCTTTGCCGGCCACGTCGTGCGGGTCCTGAGCCGCGGGCGGACATCGGTCAGGCCTAGTGACACAATTCATCTCGCTTTCGACCAGGGTCACCTCCACTTCTTCGACCCGGCGCCTGTGCCGGAAGTGGCCAAAATGGAGGACGTCGCCTGATCCAGGCGGTCGAACAATCGAATTTCAGGAGTTTGGAAGCGTGCGCGAATTGCGTGAATTTTACATTGGCGGTCGATGGATAGCCGCGAATTCGAAAGCCGAAAATGTTCTGGTCGATCCTTCGACCGAGCACCCGTGGGGCGTCGTCGCACTCGGTGATGAGCGGGACGTGAACGCGGCCGTAGCTGCCGCGACCGCGGCCTTTCCGGTCTGGTCGGCGACCGATCCCGGCGAGCGGGTCGCGGTCATCGAGCGCATGCATGAGATCTATGCGCGGCGCGGCGAGGACATGGCTCGGGCGATCTCCGCGGAAATGGGTGCGCCGATCGAGTTGGCGCGAACGCGCCAGGCACCGGCGGCGTTGCGCCACATGAAGAACTTTCTCATGGCAATGGAGGATTTCGAGTTCGTCCGCCCGCTCGGGCCGCACGCACCCGATGACCGGATCCTGATGCAGCCGATCGGCGTCGTCGGGATGATCACGCCGTGGAACTGGCCGATGAGCCAGGTCGCGCTCAAGGTGGTGCCGGCCTTGCTCACCGGCTGCACCATGGTGCTCAAGCCCTCGGAATTCGCTCCCCTGTCTTCGGCGCTGCTCGCCGAGATCATCGACGAGGCAGGTGTGCCGGCGGGCGTCTTCAACCTCGTCCAGGGCGATGGTGCCACGGCCGGTGCGCGCCTTGTCGAGCATCCGGACATCGCGATGATTTCGTTCACCGGCTCGACCCGTGCCGGCGCAAGTGTGCTGAGGGGCTCGGCTGAAACGTTCAAGCGCGTTGCGCTCGAACTCGGCGGCAAGGGCGCGAATCTCGTCTTTGCCGACGCGGACGAAGACGCGGTGGAGCGGGGCGTGCGGGCGTGCTTCATGAACAGCGGCCAGAGCTGCAATGCGCCGACGCGCATGTTGGTCGAGCGCACGGTTTACGAGGACGCGGTGGAAAAGGCCCGCCAAGTCGCCGGATCCGTCTGCGTCGGTCCATCCGGCGAGGAAGGCCCGCATATCGGTCCGGTCGTCTCGGCGCGCCAGTATGAGCGCGTCCAGTCGCTGATCGAGACAGGCATCGCGGAAGGCGCGAGGCTGGTGGCCGGCGGTCCGGGGCGGCCCTCGGATTTCAACTGCGGCTTTTACGTAAAGCCGACCGTCTTCGCCGACGTCACCAACGACATGACGATCGCCCGCGAGGAGATTTTCGGGCCGGTTCTTTCGATCATTCCCTTCGAGGACGAGGAGGACGCGGTGCGGATCGCCAACGATACGCCATACGGCCTGACGAATTATGTCCAGAGCGGTGATGGCGAAAGGCGCAACCGGCTGGCAAGGCGCCTCAGATCCGGCATGGTCGAAATGAACGGTCAGCCGCGTGGTGCCGGTTCTCCCTTCGGCGGCGTGGGCCACTCGGGCGGCGGCAGGGAAGGTGGCGTACCTGGACTGGAGGAATATCTGGTTGTCAAGTCGGTTTCTGGATGGGGATAAATTGTGGCTCGTTGCCGGAAAGCGGTGCTTGTGCGCGGGCAAAGTGGCCGGTCGCGCATTGGAGTGACCCGGATTTGTTTCCGAACGGTCTGTTCTCGGCTAATGGCCTGCCATGGCCCACATCGAGTGGCGAAGGTTTGCGGCATTCGGGATAAATGGAAGCTATCTGGTACCGCGATACAGCATCGATCTGCAGGCATAACGTCAGTCTTGGGGCCGGAAGGGGACTGGCAGCTTTCGGTCGACGTCGGCAGCAAGCTGCCGTTCGGCTGCCGGCCTCTAATAGGCCGTTCGCACCGTCACCACATTGCTTTAACGCGGATGCTTCTTCCGTGAAACAGAATCCTGCGATTCTGTTTTAAAGTTGATTGTCTTCGGTGGGTTGAATCAGAATCACGACGCCGAGGCTCCAGGGGAATGTCTTCTCAGCGCGGCGACGGTATATCGTGAAAGTTTTCTCATTCAATGCCCCGACCCGCTCTACCTTGCGCGGCGCCTACGCTAGTGGAAGCGGACCATCAAAGGCTGCATGCGAACGGTCGTGGTCCTGGACTGCGCTCGAGCGAGTGCGGGTTGATCGACATCACGGTTTCCGGCAATCCCGGTGCGGTTCACTTGGGCAGTGACCGGGCTCTACATCCTGGCTCCGGAGCAAGCTTCGGTGTCAACGGCGCAGTGCCTTCAATGTTTCTGGAAACGGGTCTATAGCGTGGGTCGAGCTGCGCATGAAATTGCATTTGGCATAAGGAGTTGAGGGCATGAACATAACGGCGTCACCGGTGGATCCTGACGGTCTCATGGAATTTTCGGTGGTCTTCACCGACCGCTCCCTCAATCACATGTCAAAGACGTTTCAAGGCGTCATGAACGATCTGAACGTCCTGTTGCGGGAGGTCTATCAAGCAGAAGCCGTCGTAATCGTGCCCGGCGGCGGCACCTTCGGCATGGAGGCGGTTGCCCGCCAGTTCGCAACAGATGCCAACGTGCTGGTCATCCGCAATGGCTGGTTTTCCTATCGCTGGACGCAGATCTTCGAAATGGGCGACATTCCGTCCGAGACGACCGTGATCAAGGCGATGCAGGTCGGCAACGAAAGCACCTCGGCTTTTGCGCCGCAATCCATTGATGTGATCACTGCCAAAATCCGCGAGCAGCGCCCGAGCGTCGTGTTCGCGCCGCATGTGGAGACATCGTCAGGCGTCATCCTTCCCGATGATTATCTCAAGGCCGTCGCCGAAGCGGCGCACGATGTTGGCGCCCTGTTTGTGCTTGATTGCGTTGCCTCGGGGAGCATCTGGGTCGACATGAAGGCAACCGGCGTCGATGTCTTGATCTCCGCGCCGCAAAAAGGCTGGAGCGCTTCGCCGGCGGCGGGCCTCGTCATGCTGGGCGACCGCGCGCTCGCCCGGCTCGGCGAGACCACGAGCACGAGCTTCGCCATGGATCTGCGCAAATGGCACGACATCATGCAGGCCTATGTCGCGGGCGGCCATGCCTACCACTCGACAATGCCGACCGATGCCCTGCTGGTGCTTCGCAACCGGATGATCGAAACCCGAGATTTCGGGTTCGATCTCGCCCGAGAAAGGCAGTGGGAGCTCGGCCGCAAGGTTCGCGCCCTGCTGGCGGAAAACGGCTTCAAGTCGGTCGCAGCACCTGGCTTCGAGGCGCCGGGCGTCGTCGTCAGCTACACGAAGGATCCCGACATCCAGACGGGCAAGAAGTTCCTGGCCGAAGGCATGCAGATCGCCGCCGGCGTCCCCCTGATGTGCGACGAACCCGCCGACTTCCGCACCTTCCGCATCGGCCTGTTCGGGCTCGACAAGCTCGCGGATGTGGACGGCACGGTATCCAGGCTGGAAGCGGTTCTCGGCAAGCTCGCAGAAGCCTGAGTTCAAGACGGTACCGCGCCCTGTACTCCCGGCGGGGCGGCCAATTCGGTTCCAGACGATCTTGACATGCTTCCTGAAGTTCCGCCCACTCGGAACTGGATTTTTGCACCTATTTTCCAGGGATCGGGAGGGCGTCTTCCAACGGTGCACCACTGCTGGACACTGCCGAACCAGGCAGTGTTCGGTAGGACGCGTTGTGCGACATCGTATTTATCCGAGCCAAACCCCGGCCTGTCCGGAGTTTCGAGCAGACCGCTTTGTGCATCAGTCATGTGATCCAGATTTGGGTACGGCGTCAAGCCGGGCGAAAGCTTTTCGCCGAGCCGGTCCAAAGACCATGCCCCATGAATGGTGAGCGTTCGGATTAGGCGGAAAGCGGACTTCCGCTCTTGTGGCTCAAATGACCGCAACTGCGCCGAAAACGGCCGTCCGTGTGGACGCTGGAGTTGTCCGTTTCTGACCCTTTACGGACACTCACTGCGGCATTGGCCATTAGCAGCGATTCACCCGTAGCGCACACGAATTTGCGTAGGCAAGACGTGTGTAGCCGCGGATATGAACGGCGATTGAGATTGTATTTACCCACCGCAAGGTCCGCTTGGGGACATTACTCGCGCGTGGCAAAATCCAGCCAGATCCAGCAGGTTTCATAAAAGCGCGGAGCTCGCCCTTCACTGGTGACCGCTAAGAGGGGTCTATTCTCTTTCCTAAGTCGAGGACATGCCATTGTGGATTTCGGCAAGGTCGTTCCAAACGCGCTGGTCCGTGAGCTTCCCGTCTATGACTTCAAACCGGTCTATAAAGCGGATTCCTGAAAAGGCGGTGCCGTCTGGCCATTCGCCGGTTAGGGTGCCGTGACAATAAACGATCACGCCGGTCTCGCCGAAGGCCTCCTCAAATGCTTCGTAGGTCTTGCTCACGAATTTATAGCGCTTCCGGCCCCATTCGACGAGTTCTTCCAGGCGCCTGAAGCGGGCGTCTCCGGGAAAGGTCATGGTGAATCCGTCGGCAAGAAAGCCGCGCGCCGCATCGAGGTTGCGGGCTTCCATGGCGGCCAGAAATTCGCGGACTACGACAGCACCAGATTCAATGGGCTTTCCGGGCGTGCGCGAAGTGCGTCCGCGCATGTAGGATGAGGGTTTCACTTCCTCCAGAATCACGGTGATCCCGTCCAGCGGCGCGGCGATGGTAGCGCGCACCGTATCGGTCAGCCGTTCAGCCAGACGCCTTTTCGTCGCTTCGTCGTATCCCTCGATCAGGGTTGTTCGGATCACTGGCATGAAACAGCTCCCTCTGGATTCACCTGATTGACATAATGTTATAATGACATAACATTATCGGCAATCCACTTGGGAGGCGGCATGGATCTGGCTCGGTCCAACGAGGAATTTGCAGGCGGTGAGCGCAAGCCGCAGCCGCTGATGAAACTCGACCCGAATGCGCGCGTCCCGCTCTATCACCAGATATTCCTTATCCTCAGAAACCGCATTTACGGCGGGACCATCGCGCCGGGCGATATCGTGCCGGGAGAACAGGAACTCTGCCTCGACTTCGGCGTTTCGCGAATTACCGCCAGACGCGCACTCAACGAACTGGCGGACGCCGGCCTGGTCGTTCGTGAAAGGGGGCGAGGCACTCGGGTCGTAACGCGCCCGCCCGTGCCAGCGGTCACGTCTTCGATTGAGGGCTGGCTGGAAAACATCTCGCTGATGGGCATTGCGACGGAAGCCCGCGTACTTGACTTCTCTTACGTGGCCGCAAACGGAGAGATTGCGGCGGCTCTGGAACTCGAGTCCGGCACCGAAGTGCAGCGCGCCGAGCGCGTGCGTGTCCTCGATGGCGAACCGATGTCCTTCTTGGTCACTTATGTCCCCGCAGATATCGGCCGCCAATACGACCGCGAAGACCTCGACACGCGCCCCCTCCTGCAGCTCCTGGAACGCGCGGGCGTGGACGTCGCCTCCGCCCGCCAGACGATCTCGGCGACGCTAGCCGATGATTTCGTGGCCAGTGCGCTGGACATCAATCCGGGTGCACCCCTGATCGAAGTCAGGCGGATTGTGCGCGACGTCCGCGACCGCCCCATCGAATATATCCGCGTCCTTTACCGGCCGGATCTCTACCGCTTCGAGATGTCCATGCGCCGCGTCCAGGAAAAGGACGGCGCGCGCTGGACGACAACGACATCGTCTCCCTTTCCCGATGGAGCGGGAAAGGTGGGAACATCGGGGCAATCAAAGTGAAAACGGTTAGAAAGGGAGATTCAGATGACCGGAGAAACTAAACGGCGCGGCGTTGATCGCCGCCAATTCATTGCAACCGGCGCGGCCGCGCTGGGCCTTGGGATTACGGGCTTTCCGGCTGTGCTGCGCGCCGAGGCCACACCGGTAAAGATCGGCTTGATCCATCCGGTATCCGGCTTCATCGCATTTTCCGGTACGCAGTGCCGCGAAGGCGCGCAGATGGCGATCGCAGACATCAATGCGGCGGGTGGCATCAAGTCTCTTGGCGGCGCTAAGCTGGAAGCCGTTCTCGGCGACAGCCAGGGCAAGCCGGAAATCGGTGCCGCTGAGGTGACCAAAATGGTTGAGGGTGGCATTCACGGTATCGTGGCCGGTTATGCCTCGTCGATCTCGCTCGCAACGTCGCAAGAGGCAGCCAAATCCAATACGCCGCATGTTGTCGACGTCGGCGTATCCGATCAGATCGTCAGCCGCGGTCTTGCCAACACGTTCCGCTTCAGCCCGGGCTACGGCAAGATCGCGCAGTTCGCGGTCGACAACCTCGACAAGATCAACCAGTCTGCCGGATCGCCGGCCAAGACCGCAATGATCATCCATGAGGAATCGCTGTTTGGCACGGGCACAGCAAAACTCCTGTCCGAGAAGCTTCCCGAAAAGGGAATCGAAGTCATAGAAGTCATCAAGCACGCCAATCCGACGCGCGACTTCACCAACATCGTGCTCCAGATCAAGGCCAAGAAGCCTGACCTGATCATCCCGGCCAACTACTACAACGAATACGTGCTTCTGGCACGGACCATGCGACAGCAGAAGGTCGAAGCGAAGGGAATATACTCCGTGCTGGGCGGTGCCGCGTCGAGCTACAAGTTCGTCAAGGAATTCCCGGAAGCCGCCGAGCAGATCATGGACTGCAATCACTGGTTCGATCCGACATCTGACGTCGCACTCGCCCGCAAAAAGGCGGCCGAGGACAAGGGGTTGTTCTACACTTACGAGGTGTTCCTGGCCTATAATGCCGTAGCCTTCCTTGCCGACGCGATCGAACGCGCCGGCTCCACTGAAAAGGACGCCATCATCGCCGCCATGGCCGCTTCGACCTGGGACGGGCATGGCATGCCCTACGGTCCGACCAAAATGGTCGACGGCCAGAACGAGGGCGCCCAGCCGGTCAATACACAGGTGCTCAACGGCGATATCGAAGTGATCTATCCGGAAGAGTTCGCTTCGGCGAAGCCTGTCTTCCCGATGACGATGTAAGACAGTCCTCAACGGTCCCGGGCGCCACGCCGCGCCCGGGCACATATCCCGCAAACCCCGAACCGGACCAAGCCATGCCGGACCTAGCCATCATCGTACCGTCTCTCCTGAACGGGCTGACGACAGGTGCGCTCTACGCGCTGATCGCGCTCGGGCTGACGCTGATCTATGGAGTGCTTCACATCATCAATTTCGCGCACGGCGCGCTACTGATGGTCGGCCTCTACGCCGTCTGGTTCCTCAATACGCGGCTCGGGATCGATCCCTATGTCGCCTTGCTGATCGTGCCGCCGGCCATGTTCGTCCTGGGTTATGGTCTCCAGCGCGGCATAATCGGGCGGGCAAGCCACGGCCGCGACGAAAACATCCTTTTGGTCACACTGGGTCTGTCTATCGTCATCGAGAATCTGGCGCTCTATTTCTTCCGCTCCGACACGCGGATCGTCGACACGCCCTATTCCTTCGAGACGGTCGAGTTCCTTGGCGCCTTCCTGCCGCTGCCGAAGGTCATCGCCTTTTTCGGCGCGTTGATCAGCGCCGCCGCATTGTGGCTGGTGATGTCCAAGACCGACCTTGGCCGCGCCATCCGGGCGATTGCCAGGGAACGCAAGGGCGCGCAACTCGTTGGCATCAACGCGGATCACGTCTACGCCATGAGCTTCGGGCTCGGCATTGCCTGTCTCGGCGTAGCGGCCTGCCTGCTCCTGCCGAGCTATTACGTGACACCGTCCGTCGGACACGGTTTCGTGCTGATCGCCTTCACCATCGTCGTGCTCGGCGGCATGGGTTCGTTCGTCGGTGCGCTGATCGGCGGACTCATCATCGGTGTCGTGGAAGCTCTGGGCGGGCTGTTCCTCGGCGAAAGCCTCGGCCAGATTGGCATCTTCGTCATCTTCATCCTCGTCCTGATGTTCAGGCCGCAGGGCCTTCTCGGGCACAAGGTGTGATCCGATGCGCCAGCTTGTCATCCTCGCCGTTGTTTTTGCGTTTATCGCCGCGGCGCCTGCCATCATCACCTCGGAATTCACTCAGAACGTGATCATCATGGTGCTCTACGCGGCTCTGCTCGGGCAGGCCTGGAATATCCTTGGCGGCTATGGCGGGCAGTTCTCTTTCGGACATGCGGCCTATTTCGGTACTGGCGCATACACGGTTGCGGTGCTGCAGGTACAGCTTGGCGTTAATCCGTGGATCGGCCTGGTAATCGGTGCGCTATTTTCGATGGCAGTCGCGGCCTTCATCGGCTTCGCCACGTTCCGATACGGCCTGCGCGGTTCCTATTTCGCGCTGGTGACGCTGGCCTTCGCGGAAGTGCTGCGCATCCTTTCGAACTCGGTGGGTTTTACCGGGGCCGGCGTCGGCATCCTGATCCCGCTCGCGCCTGGCGCGGCCAACATGCAGTTCGAGACCAAGACAGGCTTCTTCTTCCTGATCTGGGTACTGACCCTTTCGAGCTTCCTTGTCGTCTGGTGGATCGGCCACTCCCGCTTCGGCGCTTCGCTTGCCGCCGTGCGCGATAACGAGGACGCCGCGCGGGCGCTCGGCGTCAATGCCTTTCGCGTCAAGATGGGTGCGATCATGCTGTCCGGGCTGTTCAGCGGTCTAGCTGGCATCTTCTACGCTCAGTACTTTCTCTATCTCGATCCGTATATCGCCTATGGGCCGGCGATCTCGGTGGAAAGCCTGCTCGTACCGATCATTGGCGGCATGGGGACTTTGTTCGGTCCGCTGCTCGGAGCGGCGGCCTTACATGTCGTTTCGGAAGCTACGCGCGAACTGATCGGAGATGTCCCGGGTATCAGCCTGGCACTGTATGGGGCACTGCTGGTGGTCATGGTCATGTTCATGCCGCGTGGCCTGGCGGGATTGCTCGCGCGTCTCGGCGTTCGGCGTCGCGCGGCATCCGGGGAGATGCCCCGTGCTTGAGATCCGCGGCATCTGCAAGTCTTTCGGCGGCGTGCGAGCCTCGCGCGATGTGACCCTGACGGTGCCTGAAGGCCATATCACATCGCTGATCGGGCCGAACGGGTCAGGCAAGACAACGCTTTTCGCCCAGATCACGGGTTTCCTGAAACCGGACGCGGGCAGCGTGCATTTTCTCGGCGAGGATATCACCGGAATGGCGCCCGAAGCCATTGCCCGGCGCGGAATGGTGCGAACCTTTCAGATCGTGCAGCCTTTTACCGGACAGACCGTGCGCGAGAACATCGCCGTCGGCGCGCATCTACATCGCGCCTCGCGCGCCGATGCACTCGCCCGTGCCGAAGAGGTCGCGCATCGCGTCGGTCTTGGCGATCGTCTCGATCTCGATGCCGCGTCCCTGACAGTTGCCGGGCGCAAGCGGCTGGAAGTTGCGCGCGCGCTCGCGACCGATCCCAAGCTGATCCTTTTCGACGAGGTACTCGCCGGTCTCAACCCGTCCGAAATCCGCGACGTAATCCCGGTCATCAGGGATATCCGACAATCCGGCATCACGATCTTCATGATCGAACACGTGATGCAGGCGGTGATGAGCCTGTCGGAGTACAGTTGGGTGCTCAACCAGGGCGAGGTGATCGCCGAGGGAACGCCCGCCGAAATCGTGACCGACGAAAAGGTGATCGAAGCCTATCTCGGCAAGGGCATGGCGAAGCGCATCGCCGAAAGGCAGGGTATCCATGCTTGAGGTCAGGGAACTGAAGGCAGGGTACGGCGCCGTGGAAGTGCTGCGCGGTGTCGATCTCGACATTTCGAAAGGCGAGATCGTCGCGCTACTCGGCTCCAACGGCGTCGGCAAGACGACGTTCGCCGGCGTTCTTTCGGGGCTCGTGCCCGCCTGGTCGGGAAGCATCGTGTTCAATGGAGCCAGCATCGCCGGTCTCGGCGCGCAGGCCGTCGTCGATCGCGGGCTGATCCATGTGCCCGAGGGCCGGCACATTTTCCCCAACCTGACCGTGCGCGAAAACCTCGAACTCGGCGCCTATCGACGCGGCAAGGGCAGCCGCAGTCAGAACATCGATCATGTCGCCACTGTGTTTCCGCGCCTCAGGGAACGTTTCGCGCAAAAGGCGGGAACGCTTTCGGGTGGCGAACAGCAGATGCTGGCGATCGGTCGGGGAATGATGGCCGAACCCGAACTTCTGATCCTCGACGAGCCGTCGATCGGCCTGTCGCCGTTGCTTGTCGAGGAGATGTTCGACCTCATCGCCAAACTGAAGGCGGAAGGACTGACGATCCTGCTCGTGGAGCAGAATGTCCTGCAGTCGATGGAAATCGCGGACCGCGCCTTCGTGATGGAAAACGGTCACATCCGCCTTTCGGGAAAGCCGTCCGTTCTGATGGACGATCCCGATTTGCAGCGCGCCTATCTGGGGCTGGCATGATGGGCACGACACTAGCGCAAAAGATCATCGCCCGCGCCGCAGGCCGCAAGAGCGTAACACCGGGCGAGATCGTCACTGCCACGGTGGATCTCGCCATGATCCATGATTCCGGCGGGCCGCGCCGGGTCGAGCCGGTCCTGCAGGAGCTCGGCGTCGGCCTGTTCGATGCGCAAAAGGTCGTCCTGATCTCCGATCACTTCGTGCCCGGCGAAACCGACGAAGGCGCCCGTATTCTCGAACTGACCCGGCAATGGGCGAAGCGGCGCGGCGTTCCCTTCCATGACGGTGAGGGCATCTGCCATGTCGTTCTTCCGGAACGCGGCCATCTCAAGCCGGGAATGTTCGTGGTCGGCGGCGACAGCCATTCGCCCACTGGCGGCGCGTTTGGCGCCTACATGTTCGGAGTCGGCGCAACCGAAATGGCAGGCGTCCTGGCGACCGGCGAAATCTGGATCAAGGTGCCGGAAACCATCATGATCGAGTGGGAGGGGCAGTTGCCGCGCGGCGTGACCGCAAAAGACATGATGCTGAAATCCTGCACGCGGCTCGGCATGGATGGTGGACAATACCAGGCCGTCGAGTATGCCGGTTCCGCCGTTCGCGCACTTTCGATGCAGGAACGCATGACACTATCGAACATGGCGGCGGAACTCGGCGCGCAGGCGGGCCTCATCGCGCCGGATGAAACGACTGCCGAATGGCTGCGCGATGTTGGCGGCGACCCGGGCGACTATGCCGGCCTTTGCACCGATCCGGATGCTGCGCTGCTGGAACGCCACGCCTTCGACGCTTCGAGCCTCGAGCCGCAGGCAGCCGCGCCGCACTCGCCGGCCAATTCCGCTTCTGTTGGCGAGGCGGGGGAGGTACGGATCGACGTCGCCTATGTCGGTGCCTGCACCGGCGCCAAGTATGTCGACCTGAAGGCGGCGGCGGAAATCCTGAAAGGCCGCAAGGCCGCACCTGGCGTGGAGCTTCTTGTCGCCCCGGCATCGAAACGCGACCAGGACCGTGCCGCCGCAGAGGGCATTCTTGGTGCGCTGGAAGAAGCCGGCGCGAAGATCCTGCCGAACGCCTGCGGAATATGCGCCGGCTACGGCACGCACCGGCTCGGCGAGGATGTCACCTGCGTCTCGTCGACGGCACGCAACTTCAAGGGCCGCATGGGCGCGGCGTCCTCCAAGGTCTGGCTCGCTTCGCCTTATACGGTCGCTGCATCCGCGGTAACCGGCCGGCTTGCCGATCCGCGCGACATGCTCCCGGAGGCGGTGTCATGACCGGTCGCGTCTTTCTCCTCGGTGACAATGTCGATACCGACCAACTGGCGCCGGGGCAGTATATGTCGGGCGGGATCGCCGAACTGGCCTCCCATTGTCTTGAGGGCGTGCGGCCGGATTTCGCGGAGACCGTCAAGCCGGGTGATGTCATTGTTGCCGGACGCAATTTCGGCATCGGCTCTTCGCGCGAGCAGGCCGCCGAAGCCCTGAAGCTTCTCGGCATTGCGGGCGTCGTGGCCCAGTCGTTTGCCGGCATTTTCTATCGTAACGCGATCAATCTCGGCTTGCCGGTGCTGACCGCTGCCGACCCGTCCCCGGTGGAGGACGGCGATACGGTTTGGCTGGATATCGATAACAACCTGCTCGACCTGTCGGACAAGGTGCGCGCGGTGTGGCTTGATCCGTTGCCGGACAATTTGAAGATCCTGCTCGCCGATGGCGGTCTCGTGCCGCATCTCAAGAAACGGTTAGCGGCCGAAAGGAAGGGAAAAAAAGCATGAGCACGCGCCTTAAGGACCGGCTCGGCGACAAGAGAATCCTGGTTGCCCCCGGCGTCTACGATGCCCTGACGGGCCTGATAGCGGAGCAGGCAGGCGCCGAAGCGGTTTACCTGTCCGGCGCTTCGATCGCCTATACGCGCTTCGGCCGCCCGGACATCGGCCTGGTTTCGATGAGCGAGGTTGCCGATACCATCGCCGTCCTGCGTGATCGCATCGCGCTGCCCATCGTCGTCGACGGCGACAATGGATTCGGCAATGCGCTGAATGTTCAGCGAACGGTTCGGGTTTTCGAGCGCGTGGGCGCCAGTGCAATCCAGCTTGAGGACCAGACGCTGCCGAAACGATGCGGCCACCTGGCTGGCAAGACGCTGGTGTCCACCGGCGAAATGGCCGGCAAGATCGCTGCCGCCTGCGATGCTCGGGCCAGTGACGACATGCTGATCATCGGGCGCACGGACGCTATCGCCGTGGAAGGTTTCGATGCCGCTCTCGACCGAGCCGAGGCCTATTTGGAGGCGGGCGCCGACATGCTTTTCGTGGAAGCGCCGCAGACGCTGGAACAGCTGAAGGGCGTCGTCTCGCGATTTACCGGCCGCGTGCCGCTGATGGCCAACATGGTGGAAGGGGGAAAGACGCCGGCGCTCGGCGCAAACGACCTCGAAGCTTTTGGCTTCAGCTTCGTGATCTTTCCCGGCGGCGTGGTTCGCGCCATCGCCCGAACCGCGCGCGACTACTACGCCAATCTGATGGCCGAGGGCTCAAATGCCGCCTTTCGGCACCGCATGTTCGATTTCGCCGGGCTGAACGACCTGATCGGAACGCCGGATCTGCTCGCAGCCGGCCAACGCTATGATGGAGGCAGCGAGAAATGAGCATCGACGCCGTAACGCTGGCGATCCTGAAGGGAAGGCTCGAACAGATTGCGGACGAGATGGACGCGACGCTGTTCCGTTCCGCCTTCAATCCGATCATCGCGGAAGCCCACGATGCCTCACACGGGATCTACGATGCCGACACCGGCGAGACCATGGTGCAGGGCAAGTCCGGTCTGCCCATTTTCGTCGGTGTCATGGCGTTTGCGGTCAAGGCGGTGATCGACAAGGCCGCGAAATCGGGCGGTGTGCACGAAGGCGATGTCTGGATCTTCAACGATCCCTACGATGGCGGCACGCACCTGTCCGATTTCCGGCTGGTCAAGCCGGTTTTCCGAAACGGCCGGGTGTTTTGCTTCCTCGCGTCCGTCGGCCACTGGCACGACGTCGGCGGCAACGTGCCGGGTAACTACAATCCGGTGGCCACCGAGAGCTTCCAGGAAGGCATGCTCATCCCGCCGGTGAAACTCTACGACAAGGGCGAATGGCGCCAGGATATCGTCGACATCCTTTCCGCGAACTCGCGGCTGCCGCTGTCGCTCTACGGCGATCTCAACGGCCAGATCAACGCGCTGGAGCTGGGCGAGAAGCGCATTCATGCGCTGATCGACGAATACTCGGATGTCACGGTTGCCGACTGTCTTGTGGAATTGAAGGCGCGCGCGGCGCAAATGATGCGGGCTCAGATAGCGAGCCTGCCGTCGGGCACGGTATCGGCGGAGGATTTCCTCGATAATGACGGCATCGTCGACGAGCCATTGAAGATCGCGCTGGATCTGACGATCGACGGCGACCGCATGGTCATGGATTTTTCACGCTCCTCGCCGGCGTGCGCCGGCCCGGTCAACATCTCGCGTTCCACCACGATCGCCGCCTGTTACGTGGCGTTGAAACACATCTTCGGCGACGTGCCGGCCAATGCCGGCGTGCTCGAGCCGGTGGAATTCAGGATCGCCGGAGATTCGCTTCTGTCGGTGAAGGCGCCGAAACCCGTCGGCGGCTACACCGAGACGATCCTGCGCCTAATCGACGTTGTCTTTGAAGCGGTCGCGAAGATCGCGCCGGACGAGGCGATGGCCTGCGCCTATGGCACCATCAACGCATTGTCGCTCGCCGGCCACCGCGCCAACGGCCAGCGCTGGGTGATGTTCTCCTTCTTTGGCGGCGGGCACGGCGCACACGGCCACGGCGACGGCCTCAATCACGGTAACGCGCCAATTTCCACGGCCACGATCCCGCCGCTTGAAATCCTGGAAGCCGCCTATCCGGTCTGCTTCACGCAATGGGCGTTGCGTCCGGATTCCGGCGGCCCTGGCGAATACCGCGGCGGCTTGGGCGCGATTTACGAGATCGAACTGCTGGAGGAGAAGGCGGACGTGTTCCTGTTCGGCGAACGCGGCAAGTTCCCGCCGCGCGGCGTGGCCGGCGGCGGCGACGCCGCGACCAATCGATTCATCTACGAGCAGGATGACGGCGTGCACGAACCGCCGATGGTGTCCAAGATGATCGGCATTCAACTGAAGAAGGGCCAGAAAGTGCGGCTCGAGACACCGGGCGGCGGCGGTCACGGCGACCCGGCCCGACGCGCGCCGGAAGCAATTGCCCGCGACGTGCGACTTGGCTATGTCAGCGCGGAGGCTGCAGCGGCGACATACGGCTACGAAGGCAACGAGCCGGAGGGCCGCCAATGAGCGGGTACTATGTCATTGGCGTCGATGTCGGCGGCACGTTCACCGACATCTTCGTGCTCGACGAGCAGAGCGGACAGGTCATGACCGGCAAGGTTCCGTCGACGCGCGGGGACCAGTCGAAGGGTTTCATCGAGGGGATTTCCGGCCTTGTCGGGGATTTCAGCGAAATCGGGACCGTCGTTCACGGCACGACGGTCGGCACGAATGCGCTGCTGGAGCGCAAGGGCGCGCGAACCGGGATCATCACCACCGAAGGCTTTCGTGACGTGCTGGAAATGCGCCGGCGCGACCGGCCGACGACTTGGGGGCTGAAGGGTTCTTTTACGCCAGTCGTCGAGCGGCCGGACCGCCTGGAGGTCGGCGAACGTGTGCTGGCCGACGGCTCGGTGTTGCGCGCAGTTGCGGAAGACGAGGTCAAGGCCCGCGCGAAAACGCTCGCCGAAAATGGCTGCGAGGCGGTCTGCGTCTTCTTCATCAACGGTTATGCCAACAATGACAACGAGATACGCGCGGTGGAGGCGGTGCGCTCGGTATGGCCCAACGCCTATGTCACGGCGGCGACCGAAATCCTGCCGGAAATCCGCGAGTTCGAGCGGCTGTCGACGGCGACGCTGAACGCCTATCTGCAACCGGTCGTCTCCTCCTATCTCGACCGGCTGGAATCCGGGCTGGCGAACAGGAGCTTCGGGGGCGACATCCTGATCGTGCAGTCGAATGGCGGCGTGATGTCGGTCGACACGGCGAAGCGATACCCGGTGCGCACGGCGTTGTCCGGGCCGGCGGCCGGCGTCATCGCCGCCACGGCAATCGCCAAGGCTGCCGGTTTTCCCAATATCATCACCTGCGACATGGGCGGGACGTCATTCGACGTCTCGCTGATCGCCGATGGCGAGGCAGCACTCGCCGCTCAGACCGCGATCGATTTCGGCATGGTGGTCCGCACGCCGATGATCGAGATTACCACTATCGGCGCCGGCGGCGGCTCGATCGCCTGGGTCGACAAGTCCGGACTGCTGCAGGTTGGACCGGAATCGGCGGGTTCCAATCCCGGACCGGTCTGCTACGGTCTCGGCAACGACCGACCCACGGTCACAGACGCCAATCTCGTGCTCGGCCGCATCAATCCCGACCGGCCGATCGGCGGCAAGCTCGACCGGCTCGATGTCGAAGCGGCCCGGGTGGCGATCGAGGCGCATATCGGCAAGCCGCTCGGACTTGGCGTCGAAGATGCGGCGGAAGCGATCCTGAAGCTCGCCAACGCGAAAATGGCCGGCGCGATCCGCCTCGTTTCCATCGAGAAAGGACACGATCCGGCGAAATTCGCGGCCATGCCCTTCGGCGGCGGCGGCGCGCTGCACACCGGCGCGCTGATCAAGGATGTGGGCCTCGGTTCCGCCCTTGTGCCGCGCTTCCCCGGCGTGACCTCGGCACTTGGGTGCGTCGTGTCCGACATGCGCCACGACCGCGTGCAAACCGTGAATCGCCTGCTCGACCAGATCGACGCCGAGGCGCTCGGCCGGGAGATGAAGGAGGTCGCGGACGAAACGGAAGCGCTGCTCGCCAAGGCCGGCGTCAGTTTTGCCGGGATCGACCGCGTCTATGAACTCGACATGCTCTATCTCGGCCAGACGCATACGGTGAACGTGCCCGTCACGATTCCGGGCAACGGTCTGACGTGCGAAGCGGTCCGCGAGGCCTTCGAGGTGGCCTATCGCGAAACCTACGGCCGCTTGCTCAGCAATATCCCGATGCGCGTGATGAACTATCGCGTCGCGGTGATCGGCCGGCGGCCGGAACTCGACATGGCGGTATTCACGCCGTCCGGCGGCAAGCCCGCGGATGCATGCCGGACCGGCACGCGAAATGTCTATGTCGATGGCCAGGCGCACGAGGCCGGCGTCTACGAACGCCTCGACCTAAAAGTGGACGCCATAATTGCCGGACCGGCACTGCTCGAACAGGCGGACACGACGATTTTTGTCGACCCCGGACTGGAAGCGCGAGTCGACCGGTTCGGAAATCTAGTAATCACGCCGACGGGGTGAGCTATGAACATGAACGGCATCGATCCGGCGCGCACGGCATTGCTCATCGTCGATCTGCAGAATGATTTCCTGCATCCGGAGGGCGCCTATGCACGCGACGGCCAGAAAAATACCGACATTGCGGCGCTGCCGGAGCGCGTTCTGCCTCTGGCAAACACGCTTCGCGACAAGGGGGGCTGGATCGTCTCCACACATTTCACGCTGGTGCCCGGCAAGGGTGGCGAGCCTTTCATCTCGCCGCATCTGAAGGAACTGCGCCCGTTTCTTGGCAAAGGCGATTTCGCGCCGGGGAACTGGGGACACGCGCTGGTCGATACGTTGCAGCCGTCGGACCTGATGGTGGAGAAGGTTGCCTATTCGGCCTTCTACATGACTCGGCTGGAGTGGGTGCTGCGCAAATCCGGCATCGACACGCTGTTCGTCTGCGGCATCGTGACGAATGGCGGCGTCGCCTCGACCGTGCGTGACGCCCATGTGCGCGATTTCCGCACGGTAGTGCTTTCCGACGGGTGTGCGGCTTTCTCGCGCGAAACCCACGAACGCGCCATCGGCGATCTTGGCACGGTGGCGAAGACCATGACCTGCGGCGAGGCGCAGGCGCTCTTCTCCGGGCTTTGAGATGG
Source organism: Oricola nitratireducens (assembly GCF_014904745.1). GTDB lineage: Bacteria > Pseudomonadota > Alphaproteobacteria > Rhizobiales > Rhizobiaceae > Oricola > Oricola nitratireducens. Next base: position 16,871 of record NZ_JACZCS010000029.1, on the reverse strand, counting down.
GCGAAGCGACGGTCTCACGCGATGTTCCGCCGCGCATCGACGCGGAAGCCGAGGTCGTTGTCATCGGCGCAGGCGCCTGCGGCCTCGTTACGGCGTTGCGCGCAAAGGCAGCCGGCGCAGAGGTGATCGTGCTCGAGCGTGATGCATCTCCTTCGGGCTCGACGTCGATGTCCTCGGGCTTCGTGCCGGCGCCCGCGACCCGCTTCCAGCACGCAATCGGCATCGATGACGACACGCCCGAGTTGTTCGTCGCGGACATCATGACAAAATCCAAGGGGACGTCGCGCCGGGACATCGCCAAGCTTGCGGCCGAAAACATCGGTCCGGCGGTCGAATGGCTTGCCGATCATGCCGGTGTGGAGTGGATCGTTCTCGACGATTTTCTCTATCCCGGCCATTCGTGCCACCGCATGCACGCGGTGCCGGAGAAGACGGGCGCCGCGCTCGAAGCGCGGCTTCTGGCCGCCGTCGAGGCCGCCGGAATACCGGTCGTCACGGAAGCGCGTGCGGTGGGCCTATATGTCGAGGAAAAGAAAATACGCGCCGTCGAGATCGAGCGTCCGGGCCGCAAGCGGGAGATCGTGGCATGCGGGGCTTTAGTGCTCGCATGCAACGGCTATGGCGGCAATCCCGACTTGCTGCGCGAATATGTCCCCGAAATCGCCGGCGGCCTCTATTACGGTCATGCCGGCAATACCGGCGATGCGATCATCTGGGGCAGGGCGCTCGGCGCCGACACTGGCGACCTGTCCGGCTATCAGGGGCACGGATCGCTGGCGCATCCGCATGGCATCCTAATCTCCTGGGCGTTGATGATGGAGGGCGCAATCCAGGTCAATTCGGAAGGGAAACGATTTTCCAACGAACATGGCGGCTATTCCGAGCAGGCCGTCAACGTGTTGGCGCAACCCGGCGGGATCGCCTGGAATATCTATGACGCGCGCATTCACGAATTCGCGCTTTCCTTTCCCGATTATCGCGATGCCTTGCAGGCAGGCGCGATCCGGCAGGCTCCGGACATTGCGGCGCTGGCGGATACGACCGGGATTGCCCGCAATGCGCTCGAGCAGACCCTGCAGCGGGTTCAGATTCTGCAACGGGGCGAAGAGAGCGACGCGTTCGGGCGCGACTTCGCCGGAAAACCGGCATTCGCCCCGCCTTACTTCGCGGTCAAGGTGACCGGTGCGCTGTTCCACACCCAGGGCGGCCTGCTGATCGACCGAACGGCGAGAGCTGTTGATGTCCGCGGCAATCCGTTTCCGAATCTTTTCGCCGGCGGCGGCGCGGCGTGCGGCGTTTCGGGGCCCGATGTCTCCGGATATCTCTCCGGCAACGGCTTGCTGACCGCGATTGCGCTTGGTTTTATGGCGGGAGCAAACGCGGCGGCCGCTGCCTGATCGGCACCCCGAGAGGATCGACGCGTAGTGTGTAGTTTCTTATTCCGTTCGTATCCGTTTGGGTGAGTTTCGGCTTTTGATAAGATGCTGGTGGGTGACCGCGACGGGCCGAAAGCTCATAAGTCGCTGTCGCTCGTTCTTGGCACAAAGCTGACTCTTTTCTGCCGACCGCGAGATGTCCGCTTCTGACCCGAGGCGGACCAATGGAAGCTGCACATACCCTCGCCTACTGCGGAATTCGCAGACCTTCGAGTTCAGGTGACTCCTCATCTCCCTCGTTTCACAATTCGCGGTCAGAAGAGCCAAACCAAACGCGTCAAATGTGCACCAGTCATGTGATACAGATCTGAGTGCGGCGTCAAGCGACGCGAAAAGTTTTCGGAATGTCCAGACCGCGACAATATGTCGATGTTTGAAATGGGTCGAAACCGGAAGTCCGTGTAGACGCCGGAGATGTCTGCTCATGACCCTAGAGCGGACATTGACGTTTTTTGGGAACGCCTCTATCCGAAACGCCGCTTCTTCGGGATTATAGCGATGAACACTAGCCCGCAGTCCAATTGCACGGACTCCGGCATTCCGTGATAATAAAAAGACTGTGCGAGGCAATTCGTTACCGAAGTCATAGCGCATTCAGAGACCATGGCCGACTACTGGTGCCTTAATCGCCGATCTGGCCTGTAAGAACATTTCACTTACTGATAGACGGATACTCACGCGCGAAAGTTCCCCTAAAATTGCGCAATCCGTGAGGTTGGATACAAAGTTCAATGACTATTCCGTGGACCTGCAATGGACCAGGAATACGATGTTTCAATCAAACATTGGCATTTTGGGCGCAGCAATGCGTTGAGAATCTCCAGCTCATTCAATAGATCGACCGGATCACGATCCATTGCCCCGTGAAGAGCATGCTTTAGCCATTCACTAATGTCCGGATTTGAAAGCACCCATTCGATCCGCTCTTCTGCCGATCGCAATATTTCCGTCGCAGTCTTGTCACCATCCATCTCATCACCTTTCGTTCCGCAGGATGCCTAGGGGTTGCAGTTGGTGCAGTAAGCGGGATCAGCCGCGATCTCTCGCATCGGTTTCTCGAGGCGGTGCCCGCAGCCGTCGCAGGTCAGGACCTCCGCCCGAAGGGCGATTGTCGGCTCTCCGCACCAGGAACACGGCAGACCGGCAAGCCTTTCCGTCATCGCAAAACCTGGCCTGGCACATTCGGGGCAATGACTACGGTAGCGCCTTGCCAGATCGATTGTCGCGCGCTTGATGGCCCGCATGCGCGTGGGATTACGGTGGGCCCGCATGTCGGTCTCGATGTGCGCGGCGCCGCAAACTGCGATCGCAGCGGCAACCGCCGCCGACAGATCCGCAGGAGTTTCGATATTCTTTTCGAGGAAGCGATCTGGCGCAGGCGCGCCATTGGCACAACCAACCACGATCAGGCCGTGTTCGGGAAAGCCAATGCGGTTGGCAAACTCGACGGCAGTTTCAGTGCCCTGTACCGTCTTGTGGTAAAAGTTCGTTGCCAAGTCCGCGTGGTGGCCGACTATTTCCAGACCGGTCTCGCGATCAATCAGGGCCACGATTTCGCGACCCAAAGGCGCGAATGGAAGGTACGGGTGAGGTCCGAAACTGCCCTCGCTTGCGATGCCGACAGCAGCTTCATGATCGTGCTCGAACGCGGCCGCGATCTTGGCGCGGGCGGCATCGAGTTGCGAGCCGGAGCGTTTTATCTCCCGGCTGAAGGTTCCGAAACGATCCGTATCGAAGTTACCGGGCACACAGACATTAAGCCCAAGAGCGGCCTCCAGAAGCGGTTTGATGACCTGCTCCTTGCGATGCATGGTCGCGAGAACAGCCCGTTTGCTTGAAACCGAAAAAGATGGGCTCTGTATCATCAGAAATAGCCCTCCCGTTTCTGCGCTTCGAGTGAGCCTTCGTCGCTCGCACGCCCACTTCGCTCGAAGCGCGTCGAGAAAAGCGTTTCACTGAGAACCGACAACAGATCGTCCGCATTCGAACGATGGGCGGCAGTCACGGGCCAGCAGCCAAGCGAGCGGAATCGCACACGCTCGGCCCTTGCGGATGCGAGGCCGAGAGAGCGGGCGCGGTTGGGGTCGTCCAGGACGATCAATTTGTCGCCCATCTGCACCACCGCTCGCTGGGAAGCGAAATAGAGGGGCAGAGCGAGATGCGTTCGCGCAGGATATAGGCCCACAGGTCGTGCTCGGTCCAGTTCGACAGGGGAAAGCCCCGGAGCGTTTCTTCCGAGTTTCGACGCCAGTTATATATGGACCAGAGTTCGGGTCGCTGCTTTTTTGGATCCCAGCCATGATGCCGGTTTCTGACAGATACAACGCGCTCCTTGGCGCGGGTTGCTTCCTCGTCTCGCCGAGCTCCGCCAAAGACGACGTCATAGCCGCCGTTATCGAGCGCCTGTTTCAGTGCCTCGGTTCGCATGGATGAGGTGTAGAGCGATCCGTGTTCGATCGGATTCAGACCCCTTCGGCGTCCTTCTTCATTGTGATGAACGACAAGCTCGAAGCCATGCGCGGCCGCGAATTCAGACCGAAACTCAAGGACTTCGTGGAATTCCCAAGTCGAATCCACGTGCAGCAATGGCAAGGCAGGCCGCGCTGGAAAAAACGCCTTGATGGCCAGATGGGCCAGAACGGTGGAACCCTTGCCCCCCGAAAACAGCGGAACCGGCTTCGCGGCTTCCGCCACACCGTCGCGAAGAATCCTTATGGCCTCGCTTTCAAGTGCATCGAGATGAGACAACGCCTTCACGATACAGCCTCAAACGGCTGTCCATGCCCGCATGCATCAGTCGCAATCACTCCTTCATCGCTTTTTCGACTGCTTCTCATTGGTATACCGCCAAAGAAGTTACCTGGTGTGCTGACATCAGGTCGCTGGCAAACCGAAGATGTTCTTTCGTTCGAGGGAGCGGAGCCGCAGAGACAATTTATCCTCAACATCACGCACTCTCACGACGCACTACGACCCCACCACTTCGAGAGGCGTTGGGTCAGGATGCGTTCCGGAACGCCCTGATAGTGGGAGACGTCGTTCAGCGGCCGCAGCCGGGCCCGGGATTCGCTCATGAAATCGATGATACTCAGCGCCGCCGGACTTTGATCGAGCCGATCGCGGTAGCCGCGCACGTCGAAGCCCATCAGGCTGCCGATGATCAAGCGGTTTGTGCCCTTGTGCTATACCACGAGGACTGTCCTATGGCGGTGCTGTTCGACGATCCGCCGGATGCAGGGCAGAGCGCGATTCAGAATGTTGACACCAGATTCTCCGCCTTGGGGCGCGATCGTGAAAGGGTCTTCCTGCCAGATGGCATATTCGTCGCTGAACTGCGTTTCGACATCCGAGCGGCGAAGCCCTTCCCAGCGGCCATAATCGATCTCTCGCAATCCGGCATCCGGGACAGGCTCGAGCCCATGTGGCCGCTCGATGATCCTGGCGGTTTCGATGGTCCGATCGAGCGGACTAGCATAGATCGCGTCCAGCGTCTCATTCCGCAATCGTTCGGCCAATCCGGCTACCTGCCGTCGGCCTTCTTCCGAAAGGGGAACATCGGTCGATCCGGCAAACCTATCTTCTGCAGTCAAATCGGTGGCGCCATGGCGCACGAGGTAAATCCGGGTTGGCATTTCAAACCTCCGCTAGAACCCGCTCACGCGGCCAATTCCGTTTTTGCTTCCTCTGACCAACCACGGCCGGGTCGATACCGTGCCGCTATTCGGCCTTCCTTCAAGGCGAAGAGGTGCAGCCAGCCATTGTCGAACAGCGCTCTGACGTCCGCGTGACGCTGGAGGACATCGGCGATGGCCGATTGCGGCGCCTCGATCATGATCGAGAGCCTGAGTGGCTCGTGGGCAAGGTGTTCGCCGTCGTGGATCGACTGCCACGGTAGGCCGGGGCGCAGCCGCCCTCCATTGCCCTCGACCACGCCGATGCCGCCCACGACGTTGTGGATTAGCTTGTTTCCGCCGCCAAAGAGCCCGGGCGCAACGGCCGAGCCGTAGTATTGGAGACTGATCCAGCTGGCGACGACAACGGGTGCCGTCAGGATCAGCTCGAGCGTCGCGAAACCCTTGTCCGCCTTCCAATCGTAGCTGTGCAGGAACGCCCGGCCGCCGAGATCTGCCCGCGACGTTACGGAACGCGGGGCAGCGATGAAGGCCGCGCACCCCGCGAGTCCCCATTCCGGACGTACCTCGGCCCAGTTGAACGCGCGGTTGGCGACGGTTTCAGGTTTGGCGCGCGGAAGACGCAAAGCTCGTTCGGCTCGCGCCTGCGCGCGCGCCTGCTTCAGCCAGGACCGCAATTGAGCAAGGTCGACCTCGGGCATGCTATCTTCGTAAATCGTGACCTCGTCTGTCGTCGTATCGTGGAGACCCGCGACAAAGACGGTATCTGCTGGCACCTCGATTCCCCGTTTGGACAATCCCTCTCGCGTATCGGGGTCGTTAAGGAGGCTCGCGAGCAGCCGCGCTGATACCTCACCCGTGTAGCCGCCGCAGGCGCCGCAGTGATAGGCGCTTTCATGCGGGTTGTTGGTCACCGTCGCTCCGTGCCCAATAAGCAGAACGATGGGTGCGTGGCCGCGGGTGAGGCTCATCGCCTTCAGGACCGCGGCGGCGGTCTCGGCCTTGGCCTCGGCGTCCAATCCGGGGTCAAGACGCGGCGCGGGCGAGGCCGGCGCGGTCTTTTCCGGCAGGCCCAAAGCGTTCCTGACGAGCTTCCAGCCGTAGAACAAACCGGCGGCCTCGACGAAGGCGAAGGATGACACGGCAGCCTGCCGGAACCTGCCCCATGCCCTGACGGCGCGCGCCGCGATCCGGGTTGCCCGTTCGGCATCGGCTTCGGCATGGCTTGTCGCGTGCAAGGCCGGTTTCAGCAGCACCGGAAGGTGGTTCTCGACCACGTCGGATCCATGCACGGCATGTGCGACGGGCAGGCCAAAGAACCCGGCAAAGCCTATCGTCTCGATGTTTGGTTCCTGGCTCTCGAGCGCGCGGCGGAACACTTCCGAGCGCACATCGATACAAAATGCGGCCTGCACTAGCGGGCGTGATTGAGCAATTGTGACGCTACCAAGTGTGTCAGCGAGTTCACGCTGGTGGGCGCGTTCCGCTGCCTCCTGCAGGATGGCGTCAACGACCTGGTCGGGCGTAGGTTCGAGCGGCGCCTCATGCGCGGCGATGATATCGGCCCAGCGTTCTGCACATTCAGGCACATGTGCGAGAAGTGCTTCCTCCCAAACCAGTCGGATGGCCAGAAGATCGCCGATCGTGCCGTCGGTGGCCCCTTCGAGCTCTGCTTGCCAGAGCAGCCAGCGCGCGTGCTGGGCCCAGCCGCCGATATCCGCCAGAAGGCGGTGAAACGCGGTCTCGGCCGCTGCCTCGCTGATGCCAAGGCAATCAGCGGCGCGCAGAATGGCGCGTTCGGGCGTGTCAGGCGCGGATGCGACGTGAGCGCAGAAGCCTGAAAGACCGGCGATCTCGGGGGTCAAATCGCGACTCGCCCAGGATTGCCAGGCGGCATAGGCGCGGGCACCCGGCGCGGGCGACCAGAGCGCCTGGCCGCGGTCGAATTGGCCCGCGGCCCAGAGCCCGAAGCTCCTCTCAAAGACCGCAGGCCAATCGATGCCCGTGATCTCGGCCGCGATATCCGCCACGGTTGGAAACGCGGCAGGCGCAGGACTGATTTCCGATGCCTTCGCTTTCAGAGCGGCGACGTCGCGAGGCTTCAGCGGCGAGGCGTTCGCGATCAGGGCCTCGGCAAGATCGTCATCCGTTATGCATCCTGCAGCTATGCCCGCGGCATAATCGGAACGTGCCCGGGCTAGTTGTACGCCTGCGACACGGGCGAGCCTTGCCGAGGCAGTGGCGAGGTTTTCTCCCGTTTGGCCGAGGAAGGGATTCACCGCGACGGTCGACTCCAGTGGGAAGGCAGGCGGGATGGCGCGGGCCGCAGCTTCAGCGGCCCCCAACAGCCCGGACACCCGGGCCGGCGAGATCTGGGTGTGTTTTATGAACATCGGTTTTCCCCTCGTTTCATTTGGAGCTTGCCACCCGGAATCCGCCGATCAGGCGGTCGAGGAGGGCGTTGAGATAAAGGCCGTTCGCGATATGGACTCGCATGCCGCTTGTAGACGGGTGATGCGCCCACCTTGGAAACAGGGTCTGCGCGACGGCGACGGCGCCGAAGGAAACCACGGCCAGCACGATTAAGGCCCATTCTAGCGGACCGGGAATGGGAGCGGCAGGAAGCGACGGGCCCCAGAGCGCGGCCGCAAGCCGCTGGAAGGCGAAATAGGCCAGCGCGGCGGCGAACGCGGCTAGTCCCGTGCGGCGGGTCAGCGCCGCCGGCGCCGCATCGGCGAGACCTTGGGCCACGAGGTAGGCGACCCCGAAGATCAGCATCGTTCCGAGCGCCAGCGCCTGCGGTGATTTCGGTCCGGCGACTAGCGAGAAGACAAGCGCCAAGGTCGCGTAAAGCGCCAGCGCAAGGCCGAATGACTTCATGACTGCGCCGAGATCCGGCACCGCGATCGGTCCGGGACGGCGCAGACTGGCAACGGCTGCAACTGCACCCCCGGAGGACAGGAAGGCATGTGCCTTGTACATCGAATGGGCGACGACGTGCAGAAGCGCCAATGCCCATAGCCCGAGGCCGCATTGCAGCAGCATCAAGCCCATCTGCGAGATGGTCGACCAGGCCAGCGCCGTCTTCACCGCACTCTGGGTCAGCATCACCATTGCGCCGAACAGCGCCGTAAGACCGCCGATCATCACGAGCGAGGCCATAGCGCCGGGGCTCGCCTGAACCAGCTCCGCCGTCCGGATCAGAAGGAAGCCGCCAGCGTTGACAATCCCGGCATGAAGGAGCGCGGAGACCGGCGTCGGTGCCTCCATCGCCTCGGTGAGCCAGCCATGTAACGGGAAGGCAGCCGTCTTGAGCGCGGCAGCGAGCACGAGAAGCGCCACGGCCAGATGCGCGGCGAAGGGCAATCCGGATGCAGCGGCGTCTATGATGGAGCCGAGTTCACTCGTTCCGAAGGCCGCAAGGAGGAGCGTAGCAGCGATTACGAGCGACACGTCGCCTGCGTGCCAGACAAGCGCAAACTTTGTGGCGGCCCGGCGTGCCGCGGCGCGCTCCGAATAGAACAGTAAAAGCCTGCGAAGTCCGATCCCGACACCGATGAAGGAAAGGACCAGCATGACCAGGCTGCCCGCCTGCACCAAAAACAGAACAGCGGCCAGTGTCGCGAGCATGAGGCCGTGGAAAGCCCCCTCGCGTGTCTCACCGTCAAGATAGGTCCGGGAGTAACGCATGACGATCCAGCCGATGAAGGCAACAAGCAGCGTCATGGTTGTGCTGATTGCATCCAGGCGGAGGACGAGCGTGAGTGCACCGTCGATGAGCGAGACCTGTGACGTGCCAAAGACGACAAGCTGGAAGGCGCCCACTACCGCGAGCGCAAGCGCGACCAGCGTCGCGGCTTCGGACAGCAATAGCAGGATGCCTGGGCGGCGCCCCGGACGCGCGAGCGCGACGGGCGCGGCAATCAAAAGTACGATCGGGGCGAATACGGTCAGCGGCGTGAATGACGACATGGCAATCCTCTGGACGGTTCTGATCTCGCCATGCGGATAGCGCCTCGCCTTGCTTAAAAAAATTACATATTTTATCTGAAATCATTCCATCTGGTAGAAGAATGGCTGCCTTGAACCTTCATCACCTTCGCTTGTTCCGTGCCGTCGCGCGGGACGGCACACTGACCGGCGCGGCGCGGGCGCTGAACCTCTCGCAATCGGCGCTCTCGACACAGATCAAGTCATTGGAAGCGGCGCTCGGCCACGACCTCTTCGAGCGGCGCGGGCGCGGCCTGGTGCTGACCGAGGCAGGACGCATCGCGCTCGATCATGCAGAGTCGATCTTTCGTACCGCCGAGGATCTGGCCGCCACGCTGCGCCACACCGCGACGGCGCGGCGGGCGCTCAGGGTCGGGGCGCTGGCCACGCTCTCGCGCAATTTCCAGATGGAGTTTCTTGAGCCGCTGATCGGCCGTGCGGACGTCGAGGTGGTTCTTCGCTCCGGAGCCCAGGCGGAGCTTCTACGGGGACTGGAGGCGCTGGCGCTGGATGTCGTCCTGACGAACCTCGTTCCTGCGCGGGATTCATCGAGCCCGTATCTGGTACATGATCTTTCCGAACAGCCGGTCAGCCTGATCGGCACGCCGCCGCCACCCGATCTTGCTCGCAAGTCCCTAGCCGATCTTCTCGGCGCCGAGCCTTTGATCCTTCCAACGCCGGAATCGGCATTGCGCGCATCCTTCGACGCGCTTGTCGAACGACTGGGAGTGGTGCCGAGGATAGCTGCTGAGGCTGATGACATGGCAATGCTGCGCCTCCTGACCCGCGCCAAGGCGGGCCTCGCTGTCATTCCGCCCATCGTCGTCCGGGACGAGTTGGCCGCCGGTATCCTGGTGGAACGCGCCCGGTTCGAGGGCATCACGGAGCGCTTCTTTGCAATCACCCTGCAGCGGCGTTTTCCCAATCCGCTCGTCGGCGAGTTGCTGCAGACATACGGATCGAGTGGGAAATAACGGCATCTTGACGCATCAGGAGGTGCAAGAAAGCCCCGCGCTTCCTTGGCCGAGAGAAAAGCAGGACTGCCTTTGCCTGAACCGATATCGGGTCATGGCTGTGACAGACTTGGGGCCCATAGGTCCGCCCCGCGTCCTGCATCCGGTCTTCCCCGGTGACATGCGCAGTGCGTCTGTGCCCCGCATCGACAGTGGCCGTTGCACGAGCCGGAAGAAGCGGCAGGTCAGCCCCTGCCGTTCATTGCGTGGATTTCGTCTCGGAGCTTGCGGATTTCGTCGAGTATGATGGCTTGCTCGTCGTGCAGCGTCGCCCGGTCGCTGGCCGCCTCTTCGTCGTGTTCCTTCTGCATGGCCGAGACTACGACGCCGATGAAGAGATTGAGGACGGTGAAGGTTGTGCAAAGAATGAACGGTATGAAGAAAGCCCAGGCCCACGGATAGGCGGCCATCACAGGCCGCACGATGCCCATCGACCAGCTTTCCAGTGTCATGATCTGGAATAGCGAATAGGCGGACGCAGGAATGGTGCCGAACCACTCCGGGAAATCGCCGCCGAAAAGCTTGGTCGCCATGACGGAAAACACGTAAAAGAACAATCCGAGCAAGAGCATGATTGACCCCATGCCGGGGAGTGCGTTCAACAGGCCGCCAATGACCCTTCGCAAGGAAGGCACCACGCTGACAAGCCGCAGCACACGCATGATGCGTAGCGCACGAAGCACAGCGAATGCGCCGGTCGTCGGCATGAGCGCGATACCGACCACGATCAAGTCGAAAATCCTCCAGGGGCTGCTGAAGAAGGAGAGCCTGTAAACCGCGAATTTGGAGAGAAGCTCAACAACGAAAACAGCGAGAATGGCTCGGTCAACCGTGACAATCAGATGTCCGAAATCCGCCATGACCGACGGCACGGTTTCCAGCCCGAGGCTGACCGCGTTGATGATGATCAGCGTTACGATCACACGATCGAAACGCTCAGATTCGACGATGGCTCTGAGGCGCTGCATTTGAAGGCCTGCAATCTCCGCAGTTTTGTTTTCGGCGCTTCGCGCATGACTACGAAACGCAAGGGCGTCTGTCTGAAAGCTGACCGACGGACCTGCAACCGATGGAAGATCCGCGGCGAAGACCAAGATTGGGGCCACCTTTCATTTTGGCAAGATCGTTCCCGGCTACATCTGTAGAGCCTGCATTCGAGCGACGATCCTCTCGGACAACTCCAATGATGACGAACCGCGTGATTTTTGCGCGCATTCACGGCTGTTTGCGCTTGCCAGCCATGATCGAGGCGTCTCGCTGTAAACGGATAATTGCCGGACAAGAAATGGGATTCCGATAGACGAAATCTATCGGAGGCATCCAAACATTCAATTGGCGCAATCAAATACAGCAGCCCATTTGCCGGATGAACGCAATGTTTGGAGAAACGGAAATGGAGACTGTGGATTTCGATGAGCTGACCCGCGGCCAAGTGAACGCACGCCGCAACTACCTGATGGGGCTTTGGGCCGGAAACCAGCTTGGTCTGCAAAGCAGCGAACTGACCCGGTATGTCCAAGAGGTCATGCTGTCCGATTTTGAAGAGCCCGGCCCGCAGGACGTCATCCGCAAGGTCAGAAGCGACCTGGCACAGTCGGGGATCAGTCTGGAAGAAGCGGAGTTGATGAACCGCTTTTCGACCATCGAGCGTGACGTCAGGGCGGAAGTGCTCTCGACAGACTAGAAACCCTAGTCATCGATGACACGGATAGAGCCACTGTCCGTCAGAGTGGCGAAGGCGGTCTTGGCCTCGCTTGCCAGCGACTGGAAATGTTCGCGTCGGACACTGTCTTGCCGCCACGCAAGGCAGATAGTTCTGCGGATCGGCCAGCCGCCAATCTCCCGCAGGACAACGTTTCTTTCCTTCGCGAACTCGAAAGCGACATAGGTCGCAGGAAACAGCGAAAGACCCATCCCGATCGAGACCATCTGGCGCAGTGCGTCTAGGCTGGTGCCTTCATAGTCCTCGCGCAGGCGGGCGCCCGATGCGTCGCAGAGATCTTGCACCTGATCGAAGAGCCGGTGTCCTTTTCCGAGCGTCAGCAACCTCTCGCCGGACAGCATCTTCACAGAAATACGCTTCTCGCGGGCGATGGGATGTTCCGTCGGTATTCCGAGAAACACGGTCTCTTCGCAAATCGCTACTGATTCGAACCTCTCGCCCGTCAGCGGCAAAGGAGTGAGGACGCAGTCGAGCGATCCGTCGGCAAGTCCGCTTTCGAGGGTAAGCGGCCGGTCTTCGCGGATATAGATCTCCAACCTGGGATGCCGATCATGAAGATGCGGCAGCATTCGCGGCATTACATAAGGGCCGATTGTCGGTGCAACGCCCAGCCGTATGAGGCCGCCGAGATTGCCGGCGCCGAGACTTGCAGTAGCGACGATTTCATCCAACCCGGCCAGGACAGTTCGAGCGAGGGGCAATATCACCGTTCCCGCGGGTGTCGGACAGGCCGATCCGGTCCCGCGTTCAATCAAGGCAACGCCGAGTTGCTCTTCGAGCAACTTCAATTGGGCAGACAAGGTCGGCTGGGAGACATGGCAGGCTCTTGCGGCCGCTCCGAAGTGACCCAGGTCCGCGAGAGACACGAAATACTGCAACTGGCGATTTGTTGGCCTGAAAGGCATGGCTGCAGGAACCCCTCGGTCTTTGTCGGCCAAACGAGTGTGTTTCGGATCCACCCGATGACAGGAGGACGATTAACCCGATCGATATTGTTCATAGACATAAGCTATTGATCGCATAGAAACAATCGATTTGAACTATTTCTAGGAATTTCCATTTCTCCAATGCGAAAGGAGAAATGCCATGTATGCACGCTTGAACGCGCTGAAGGTCCGTCATGACATTCTGGAAGCGAAGATTCAGGGAGAAACGTCCAGGCCACGCCCGGATGATCTGCGATTACGCCTACTCAAGCGCATGAAGCTGAAGCTGCGTGACGAAATGGCAGGAATCGAAAGACTCCTGTTTTCCGAGATATCCTCCGGCCAACCAGATGATCGCAGAAGACAACCTGCATTCAATTGATGCAGGAACCCGTTCCCCTGCATCGGCCGCCAACGGATCTAACGCCGGACAAGGGCTGCCGCTTGTCTGGGGAATGCCCACGGCAACATCGGCAAGGGCCGGATCAGGCAGATGGCCGCGAGCGCCAACAGTATCGTGACAATCGTCAGCCGTGCGCGTCGACCTTGGACCGGCCGGGAAAGCCCGGCCCGTCGCCAAACGATCGAGTCCCGCGATCTCGACTGCGCACCGCCGGAATCAAGCGAGGGAAAACTCATGGAAGTGATCAAGTTTGTTGTCTTTGCCATCGGTCTCAGCGTGGGCGGCATGCTGGCCTACGGCGCATTTCGCTTCAATTCTGAACGTGAACGTCCTGAGGCTGATGGGCAAAAGCGCCGCCGCGCCAAAGAGGTTCAGCAACGAATCGCCGCTTAAGCATACGCAAATTGGGATCTGGACTGCGCGCGAGGCGGGATGCAGAGGTCGATTCCGCGAAACGAGCTATTAAGGAGTTGATCACGCCGCCCGAGGCGGCTGGGCCATTTATGTCGCAACCGAAAACAGTCACCGGTCATCTGTAATAATGGTCGGCTGCAATAGGCGCATATCAATTACGAGCCGCATAACAGCCCAGTTTCAATGGCTGCGAATGGCAATTATCGGAGTCTCTGTCGCTGACCGCGAGATGTCCGCTTAGGGTCCGAAAGCCGTCCCGCAAAATGTTAACCGGTGATGCCCGCCTTGCCTCGGGAAAACTCCTCGCAGCTCTGGATATTGTGCTTCAGCATGCACCAGCCTGCTGCCGGGTACGCAAACCCGTCCGATTTGGATATCGGCGCGTAGTCTGTCGCGTAGAGTTATTTCCTTGGAATTGCCTGAAAATATCCGCCTGGCGAACCTGGATTCTCAGCCAGTGTATCCGCGCCAATCTTCAGCCTGACCTGAGTCGCCTGATGGGCCGCATTGTGCACCAGTCATGTGATCCAGATCTGGGCACGGCGTCAAGCCGGGCGAAAAGTTTTCGGAATGCCCACACCGCGACTGTATGCCGATGCCAGAAATGGACAAGGAGCGGACGTTTGCTGCAGTCCACACGCATGTCCGCGCAGCGAATAAAGGCGGACAGCTATGATGGGCCACGCATCATGCCGAAACCTGAACTCTGAACTGGATGCTCAGCAAGCTATTTTGGTGTCCAGGGTGCCACGAATTCTGCAAGAAAGCCCCCGATGGGTTGTCTACCGTCGGGGGCTTTCCTTTTTGCCGGCGATGCTTGGGAGGCGACATCCGGCAGGCAAGTCGTCAGTAGTCCGGCCGGATTGCCTTGCCTTCCAGGCGTGAGCGTTCGCAGGCGAGCGCGATCGCGAGGGCGGTCCGGCCGTCTTCCTGCGCCGCCGATGGAGGCCGTCCCTCGGCTATCGCCCGGCTGAACTCGTCCAGCGCGTGATGGAACGAGGCGTCGTAGCGCTCGAGGAAAAAGTGCTTGAGCGGTTCGCGCGCTTCCGTCCTGGTTCCGTCCCAACGGATTAGGTTGTCGTCGCGCTGATTTGTCGTCTGTATCATGCCGTCCCGGCCGAACGCTTCGAGGCGCTGATCGAAGCCGTAGGCACAGCTTCGGCTGTTGTTGACATGCGCGATGCAGCCGGACGGCATCTTCAGAACGGTCATTGTGGCATCGGCGTCGCCCGCTTCGCCGATCGCCGGGTCGAACAGACAACTGCCGGTCGCATAGACCTCCTCGGGCCGTTCTCCCGCGATCCAGCAGATCAGGTCGATGTCGTGGATGGTCGCGTCGACGAAATAGCCGCCTGACCGTTTGACGTACTCGATGGGCGGCGGCGAGGGTTCGCGGCTCCAGCTCATCAGGAAGGTGAGTGGCCCGATTTCGCCGCGTCGAACGGCGGCTTGCAGCGCGCTGACATCGGGGTCGAAGCGGCGATTGAAGCCGAGCATGAATGGAACAGGGTTGGCCTTGAGGGCAGCAAGACACCGGTCGACTCGTTCGAGCGTCAGGTCGAGCGGTTTCTCGCAGTAGATCGGCTTGCCGGCCTTCGCGGCCGCCTCGACATATTCCAGATGCGTGTTAGTCGGCGTGGCGATAATGACAGCGTCGACGGCGGGATCCGCAAGGACCGCGCCGAGATCGGACGAGGCGGTTCCGCCATAGCGTTCTACTGCCTTCTCCGCGGAGGACTCGTTCGGATTGAAGACGGAGACCAGCCGCAGATCCGGATGGTTGTTGATCTTCGGACCGTAGACATGGGCCATGCGGCCGCTGCCGAGCAATGCGATTCCGAGCAAGGCAAATCTCCCTGTTGGCGCGGGCCTTTAACCGCGTGCGTCTTCCAGCACGATGGCCGCACCCTTTTCGCCGATCATGATCGAGGCGGCATTGGTGTTGCCCGTCACGATCCGTGGCATGATCGAGGCATCGATGACACGCAAGCCCGTCATGCCATGCACCCTGAGTCGTGGATCAACCACGGCGTCTTCCTCGATTCCCATCTTGCAGGTTCCGACCGGGTGTAGAAGCGAAAGGCCGGCGGAACGACAATAGTCGATCAGATCGGCGTCGTCCGTGACCTTGTCACCCGGCGTGATTTCATGGTCCACGTTGTCCGACATCGGCGCGGTCCTGGCGATCTGGCGACCGAACTTCAGGCCGGCGAGCGCTGCTTCAATATCGGCCTCGTCGGCCAGAAAGTTGAAGCGGATCGCCGGCTGGTCGGTGGGATTGGGGCCGGTGATGCGAACATGGCCGCGCGAATTTGGACGCATGTGTTCCGCCAGGATCGTGAATCCCGAAAACGGGCGCGGTTTCAGGCTTTCGTCGGTGCACCAGGCCATGAACGTGACCATCATGTCCGGACGATCAATCTCGGGCCCGCTGCAGATGAAGGTGTTGGAATAATTGCCGTTGTCGGCGAAAGGTCCGGTGCGGAACAGCAGGAATCGCGCCAGCTGCAGGCCGCCTCGAAGGGGATTGTTGTAGAGATCGTTGACGGTGGTGTGACTGGTCGAACGGTATTCCGCCCCGATGCCGAAATGGTCCTGCAGGTTTTCGCCCACGCCGGGCAGATCATGGACGACCTCGATGCCATGTTGCTTCAGCCGTTCCGCCGGGCCGATTCCGGAAATCTGCAGCAATTGCGGCGAGTTGAACGTGCCGCCGCACAAGATCACTTCGCGGCGGGCGTCCGCCTGTTTGCGGCCCGACCGGTCAGTCCAGGCGACACCTGTGGCACGTTTTCCGTCCACAAGGATTCTTTCGACCATCGCGTTCAGCGTCAGGTCGATATTGTCCACCGCGGCCCCGCGCAGATAACCGGATGCCGTGCTCCAACGCCAGCCCTTGCGAGTCGTGGTCTGGACATAGCCGGTGCCGAGTTGCCGTGCCCCATTGAAATCGTCGTTGCGGGGGATGCCGAGCGCTTCGGACGCTGCATGGAAGGCTTCGCCGAGGGTGTGACGGGTCCTGAGATCGGAAACGGCCACCGGCCCGCCGGTGCCGTGGAATTCATCCGCGCCCCGCTCCTGGTCTTCGCATGACTTGAAATAGGGCAGGACATCCCGCCAACCCCAGCCGGCGCAACCCTGCGCCTCCCAGCCGTCGAAATCCTCCGGTTGGCCGCGCATGTAGATCATGCCGTTGATCGCGCCGGTGCCGCCGAGCACCTTGCCGCGTGGCTGGAACAGGCGCCTTCCGTTCAGATGCGGTTCCGGCTCGCTGGTATAACACCAGTTGACCGCAGGATTGGCGTAGAGTCGGGAATAGCCGAGGGGGACGTGG
>NZ_JACZCS010000028.1 GCF_014904745.1 Oricola nitratireducens | reverse complement strand
GCCCGCACCGATGACGATGTAATCGTATGCGCGCCCAGCCATTTCTTCTCCCAGTCATTCTTCTTCGGTGGATTCTCACAAGGCCGGCAGCGGGAGGAAACTGCCAAAATGTCAGATTTGGACAAAGTGACCTTGTCGAACATTGCGACGGTTGTTTCTAATGGCGGTCGAACCAATCGTGTTGAAATGGTCACGCCATGACTCGTGAGGAATTGTTGCGAATCTTGAATTTCGTCGACGATACGCGATCGATCTCCGAACAAGATGTTTCTCTGTCTTCAATCGATCCACGTTGGAACATCATCTCGTATGCAATGCGCCGCCATTTGGAGGGCAAACTGCTCACGATCACATCTTTGGCCATGGCCGCGAATGTTCCCTATGGCACGGCCATGCGGCGTGTAAACGAACTGATCGATGAAGGACTGCTTATGCGCCGCCCGCGCTCGAAGTCCGGGAAATCCTATTCCATTCACCCAACGCGTAATCTGATCAAGTATTTCGAGTCATTTGCAATGCACTTCAAGGCTCTGGTCGGGAGAACATTCGGGTTCAACACAGGAGACAACGCCGTCGAAGATTTCTATTTTGGCGGATATTACATGGCTTCGAGGATACTTTCTTATCCCAACGCGATACGAAAAGGGCCGGGATACAACAAGACAATCCGGATTCTCGCTCCCATCGACCCCACCTTCAAGACCATCCATAAGTTCGCCTCCAACCTGAACGAGTTGTGCGGGACCAATCTGGAAGTCGTCAATCTTCCTATCGATCAACTGTATGGACGGATCGTGAAGAATGCCAAAAGCAGGCATTCGAATTTCGACCTGATCGCGGTCGATCTGCCCTGGATCGGGCAACTGGCAGAGGAAGGCATCATCCAGCCGCTCGACGATATCATCAGGCAGGAACGCTACAACTCATCGGACTTCCACACGGCTGCATGGAAGGGGTCCTCCTACAAGCGCAACCAGTATGGCCTTCCAATTCAGCCGACCGTGGAGCTGATGTTCTGCCGCTCGGACCTGTTTGTCGACGCCGGATTGGATTTCCCCCGGACAACGGAGGATGTCCTTTCCGCAGCCCGGACCCTGCATCGCTCCGATTTCGATTTGTCGGGAATCGTCATGAATTATGGTCGTGGGGTTCCCGTCGCGCACACATTCGTCCAGACGTTGGCCGATCACGGGCAGCCGGTCATCAATTTGGCGCCGCAGGGCGACGGATTTACCGTCGACGAGATCAAAGGCGGGAATTTTCGCCCAATGATCGATACGGAAGTCGGACGCCGAACGGCCGAATATCTCATGGAACTACGCGATTATGCGCACCCGGAGAGCCTGAAATGCGATTGGGACCGGCGTATCGCGATCTTCTCGGGCGGCCGGGCGGCGATGACCTATGGTTGGTCGGTGAGGGCAGCGGCATTCGAACTCGACGAGGATTCACCGGCTCACGGCCGCGTGGAGTTCATTCCCCATCCGCACGGGCCGGGAGCGGCTACGGTTTCACCGATTGGCGGATTTGCTCTGGCAATGCCCACCGGCCTCAGCGAGGACAGAATCCAGTCGGCCTGGAAAGTCATGGAGTATCTTACACGGCCCGAAATGCTGAAATGGTACGTCCAGCACGGCAATCTGACGAGTCCGCGCTTTTCGACAAGCGCTGATCCCGAAGTTCAGGCGATCAGTCCGTTGATCGGCAAGATAGACGCGATGGAGCGACGCGGCGAGTTTCAGACCTGGCCGCGTCCGCCAATCCCGGAATTCAACGAAATTCTGAACGTACTGGGCGACGAGATGCATGCGATGTTGGCGGGTTGGCAGCCTGTCGCCGCAGCTCTTTCGAATTCACAGAACCGCATCGATTCGGTGATGCGTTCACGAGGCCACTACTAAGCGGCCCGCCAGAAGATTCATTTTGGACATATGAAGCCTCGCGACGACGAACAGTCATCGTGCACAGTGATGGCGTCCGAATATCGCTGGCTGCCGGGGTTCAGACCTCTCTAGGAAAGCGGTCGGTCGGCAGTCAATCAGGGAGGAACCTAACATGCGATTATCTTCGATCATCAAGACCGCGCTCGGTGCTGCGCTGATTTCAGGCGCGATGGCGGCAAGCGCGGCTGCCGCCGATTTCAGCCTTTCGTTCATCGTGAAGGATATGACCAATCCCTACTACTGGCGTATGGGCGAAGGTGCAAAACGCGCCGCCGAGGAACTCGGGATCGACCTCAACTTCGTGTCCGCCAAGGTCAATGGCGACATCGCCGGCCAGATCGCCGTCGTCGAAACCGAGATCGTCAAGAAGCCGGATGCGATCGTCCTCGTCCCGATGAACGGTACCGCGCTCATTCCCAAAGTGATGGAAGCCAATTCCGCCGGTATACCGGTCATTACGGCCGATACGCGCGTGGACAAGGGGCCGGCCAAGGTCGAAACCTTCGTCGGTCTGGACGAGGAACAGTCATTCGCCGGTATGGCCCAATGGGTCGTCGACCAGTTGGGCGGAAAAGGGAAAGTCGCCATTCTCGAAGGCTTCCGCGGCAGCTCGACGGCAGAATTGCGCCTCAAGGGCATGATGAAAGTCTTTGACGCCAATGAGGGAATCGAAGTGGTCGCGTCCATCGCCGCCGACTGGGATTCCGAAAAGGGGCTCAAGGCATCGGAAGACATTCTTCAGGCGCACCCGGACGTAAACGCGATCATCGGCTCCAACGATCTGATGGCGCTTGGCGCGGTGCAAGCCGTCAAGGGAGCGGGCAAGCTCGATGATGTCATCATTGTCGGCGACGACGCCATTCCCGCGGCCCTTACCGCGCTGAAGTCGGGCGAACTCGACGCGACAATCGACGGCAATACCGATCAGGTCGGCTATGAAGCCGTGATGGCCGCCTACAAGCACGTGACCGAGGGAACCGAACTCGACGACTGGATCGTCGTTCCTTCGACAATCCTGACAGCCAAGGATGTCACCCAGGCGTACCTTGATCGCCGGGGCGTAGAGCTCAACTAACATTGGTCGATTGACGAACCATGGCCGGGTCGACCCCGGCCATGACCTTGGCGGGAATTTCGAAATGACCGAGATCATACCTCTTGTCGAGATGCATCATATCTCGAAACACTTCGGGGGACTGCAGGCGCTGACCGATGTCCATCTCGACCTCTACCCCGGAGAAGTCCTGGGCGTCTTGGGCCACAATGGCGCGGGCAAATCCACACTGATCAAGATCCTTGCCGGCGCCGAAATGCCGAACGAAGGCTCGATCTTCGTCAACGGGCACGAGGCACATATAGGCAATCCCAATGATGCTCGCGACCTGGGGATCGAGACGATTTATCAGGAGCTCGCGCTGTGCGGCAACCTGTCGGCTCCCGCCAACCTGTTCATGGGGCGAGAGCTGCAGAAATGGGGCTTTCTGCGCAAGCGGGCCATGCGCGACGAAGCGGACAAGGCGCTCAGCCGACTGAACATTCGAATCAAGTCCCTCGACGCGGAAGTGCAAAGCATGTCCGGCGGACAGAGGCAGTCGATCTCCATCGCCCGCGCGGTCCATTTCGACACGAAAATACTGATCATGGACGAGCCCACCGCGGCGCTTGGCATGGAAGAGAGCAAGAAGGTCATGGACCTGATCGTCGAACTCAAGAAGCGCGGCCTGGGCATCATCTGGATCAGCCACGATATTCACGAAGTGTACAATTTCACCGACCGTATCGCGATCCTCAACGGAGGCCGGAATGTCATAACCGCCGGCACCCGCGAGTTTTCGCAGGACGAGATCGTTTCGATGATCATTTCCGGCAAAGCCATTGAACGGGATGCGGGGGGAGTGGCGCAATGAAGTCCATCGAACGTCTCAAGTCTCAACCACTGACGTGGATTATCCTCGTAGCGCTGGCGTTGATGCTGACATTGTCGTTTGCATCGCCGTATTTCATGACATTGGGAAACATGACGAACCTGATGAAGCAGGTTTCGATCGTGGCAATCCTTGCCGCCGGGCAAGGCATCGTCATCATTTCCGGCGGGATCGACTTGTCGGTAGGTTCGGTTCTGGCGCTCAGTGCGGTCACGATCGGATGGCTGATCGAAGCGGGTGTCCCTTCCGGACTGGCAACAATCGGCGGGTTGGCGGTGGGTACTCTTGCCGGCTGGATCAACGGAATGGTCATCACGAGGGGCCGAATCCCGCCGTTCATAGCCACACTTGGCATGCTCGGCATCGCACGTGGCGTGGCGCTGGTTATCACCAATGGCGTTTCCTACCAGGTGCTTGATCCGCTCTTCCTGTTCATCGGCAACAGCAAGTTGGCCGGACTGCCAATTCCGCTTTTTTTCGTGATCGGCGTCTATGCCGTGATCTGCGTGATGATGCACCTCACGGTTCTGGGGCGGCATGTGTACGCGATCGGCGGTGACGAGAGAGTCGCACGCCTGGAAGGCATTCCGGTCGATCGCCAGAAGGTGAAGATTTACATGCTGTGCGGCTTCTTGTCGGGAGTGGCGGCCGTCGTGCTGGTCGGGCGCCTTGCGGCGACGCCGCCGAGTGTCGCCGAAGGCATCGAATTGCAGGCGATCGCGGCCGTCATCATCGGCGGCGTCAGTTTCGCCGGCGGGCGAGGCATCGTGGCGACGGCATTGGTGGGCGCGCTGATTATGGCGATGATTACCAACGGGCTGAACATACTCGGCATATCGTCCTTCTACCAGCAAGTCCTTATCGGAATGGTGATCATCGCCGCGGTGTGGCTCGACAACCTGAAATCGCGGAGCGGATAGAAGTCATGGGTATCGAGACGTCAAAACCGGCCGTCGGTATCGGTCTCATCGGTTCCGGTTTCATGGGGAAATGTCACGCAAATGCGTTCCGGTCGGTGGGCGGTCTCTTCGATCTGCCGGTTCGGCCCGTGGCTGAAATACTGGCGGACATGACCGACGAGGTGGCGCAAAGGAGCGCCGCCGCACTGGGATTCAAAAGATCGACGAGTGATTGGCAGAAGCTTGTCGATGATCCGGCTGTCGATATCGTAGCGATCACGGCACCGAACGTCCTACACGAACCGATGGCCCTGGCGGCCATCGCGGCCGGGAAGACTGTTTACTGTGAAAAGCCGCTTTCAACTACCGCCGCTTCAGCGCGCAAGATGACCGAAGCTGCGGAGGCCGCGGGCGTTGTCACGATGGTCGGTTTCAATTTCCTGCGCAACCCGATGATCGGCCTGGCGCGCGAGATTATCACCTCGGGCGAAATCGGCGAAATCACGGGATTTCGGGGACGCCATGCGGAGAACTACATGTCCAGTCCGGACGTGCCGCATTCCTTCCGGACCGCGATAGAGGGCGGAGGGGCGCTTGCTGACATCGGCAGCCATATCATTTCGATGGCGCGCTACCTGCTCGGTCCGATCGCTGACACCTGCGCAGACTCGCACACGATTGTCAGGGATCGTCCCGTGAGTGCCGGTTCCTCCCATCGTGCTCCGGTCGAGGTCGATGACATGACCCACGCGCTTGTCCGGTTCGACAGCGGCGTTGCGGGCAGCCTGGAGGCGAACTGGGCCGCCAGCGGGCGCACGATGGATCTTTCCTTCGAGATCACCGGGACCAAGGGAGCCGTGGCGTTTTCCCAGGAATTCATGAATGAACTGCGACTCTACACGGGGGTCGGGGCACGTGCCGGCTTCAAGCGAATCGAAGCCGGTTCGCAACATCCGCCCTACGGGCAGTTCTGCCCGGCGCCCGGTCACCATCTCGGTTTCAACGATCTAAAAGTGATCGAGGTCGCTCAACTGGTTGATGCGCATGCGTCCGGCGGAACCGGCTTTCCCGACTTCCGCGAAGCGCTTGTCGTTCAGGAGACGGTGGAGGCGATGCAGGAATCCGCGCGATCAGGAGCCTGGGTGACCGTGCCGGGTGTCAGTTGACTTTCCGCTTCATCACCTGTTCGCACCGCGCCTGCGCATCGCGTAATGCCGCTGCCGGTTTCTTGTTTCGCAGCAGCATCATGTGGATCTCTTCTCCAAGCAGGTGAACGAGGCGCGTCAACTGAGGCACTGCCGGTCTTGGCCACGTCTGCAACTGGCCGATCCGCGCCATTTTGTCGACCGTTGCGATGACGGCTCGTCCATGCGCGACGAGAGGATCGTTGCAGACGCTGAAGCGCGAACTGACTAGGCTTCCATTCTCTATATAGAGTTTGGTCGCTGCTGCCGAGGTGAGGGTGCGCGCGGCTTGGCGCGCCGCCTCTAACCGTGATTCTTTCAGGTTGGAAGGGATACAGATATTCCATCCCCCCAATGGCGCGATACGCGGAACGCCGGGGGCGGACGGATGGGGAAGATAGCCCGTCCGACCGTGAGCCGGCGAATTTGGTTGGTTTTCCACCATGGGAAGGATCTGAGTGTAGCAATAGGCCATGGCCGCATGGCCTTCGGCATAGCATTTGGCCCGTTCATACCAGGACATCTGCAGCACGTTCACCGGGGAATACGCGGAAAGTTCGAGCAGGAACTCGGCGGCGTCCCGCGCCTCGGGGCTGTTCAGCATCGGGACAAGGTGTTGCTCGTCCAACTCCGTATCGACAAAGCCGCTGCCCATACGCGGCAGGTTCAACACCGGCCGGCCGAAATCGGCCATGAGCATCATGAAAGTTGTCCCGACCGGCGTTCCGCGCGCACCGTTCCAGCATATTCCGTTGAGTTCCCGCGCCGAACCATGCAATCGCCGGGCGGCGGCGAGCATGTCTTCGAGTGTCTCGGGTGGCTCAATTCCATTCCGCTCGAATATATCGGTCCTGTAGATGAGCAGTTCGGGCGTGGTCTGTACGGGAATGCCGTACAGCGTGTTCCCGCGACGTGCCGTCGAGAGTGCTTCCGGATGAAAATCCATGAATTCGCGCGCATCGGGCTTATCGAGCGTGTCGACTGGCTGAACTGTTTCGCGATCGATGAGTTGCTGCATCCAGCAGACATCGCACGTAACGATATCGTAGCGAGATTGCGGCCGATCCGCATTGTCGAGGATCTCCTGGTGCAAGCGGTCGATGCTGAGCGCTCGCACATCAAGCTCGGTCCCGAAATGAAGCTCGAACTGGCGCTTGACCTTTTGCATGGCCATGAAGGCCGGATCCGCGTGCAGCAGGATGCGCAGGCCGCCGGGAAGGGACAGCTTGGTCTGCATGACCGGAAGCGGGGGTATGCTGGCGGCGGAAAGATACGAAGCACCGAAGAAATAGTCTGTTTCCTCGTCAAGACCGAAGGCTGTGCCCAGGAGCGACTTCATTCTGCGCACATAGTCGAGCCAGTGCCGGATCGCGCTTGGGCTAGGATGCAACGAGAACGTCTTGCCGCTGCGAGTTCGAGTTCGTTTAGTGATCAATCCCTTCTCGATCATGCCCTCAATCATCCTGTGGGCCGTGCCGCGCGGAAGTCCGGAAGCATCGATGAGCGAAGACGGGGTTTCCAGCCGGCCCCGCAAATGGGAACGCATGAGTTGTACCATCACCGGGAGTTCACGAGGCGTAGCATTCAGGCCGAGCGTGTCTTCCGTTTCGTGCATGAACCGGCTGACAAACTCGAGAAACCGATCCAGTTCGTGGCCGGACATCTCGGAGAAGAATTGCCGGGAAACACTGTCCTGCGCGATACCTCGTTCCGGATCGGACATTTTCTCGGGCGGCCTCCGGCGTTGATATTCCTGAAAGGTCTCACTGTAGGGCGGTGATTATTGTCGAGCAACGCACTAAAAATTCCAAACTGGACACTTAGTGCGTTGCGGTCAATCCCGGCATCTTGAAGACTGCCAGAGAATTCTTACAGAGAGGCGATTGATGCTACGATTTGGGATTGTCGGCACCGGCCGTATCGGTGACATGCATGCAAGACTCGTTGCGATGCAGCCGGATGCGTCGGTGACTTGGTGCTTCGACGTCATGGAGGACAACGCTGCCGCTACAGCGGCCGCTGTCGGGGGGCGGGCAACCACGGATGTCGATGCCCTTCTGGCGGCCGACGATGTCGATGCGGTTCTGATCGCTACCCCGACCAACACGCATGTCGAAATGATCTTACGGTCCGCCGAAGCCGGCAAGCCGATCCTTTGCGAAAAACCGATCGACGTCGATATTGAGAAAGTCGAAGCCTGCCGCCAAGCGCTGGAAAAATTCGCTGTGCCGGTTCAACTCGGCTTCAATCGTCGGTTCGATCCGAGTCACGCCGCCGTGCAGGCGGCTGTGGCGTCAGGGGAGGTAGGCGCATTGGAGTTGCTGGTCATCACCAGTCGCGATCCGGGGCCGCCGCCGCCACGGCCCATACTCGAAGCCTGTGGCGGCCTGTTTCGTGACACAACGATCCACGACATGGACATGGCCCGCTTCGTGATGGGCGAAGAGCCGGTTGAGGTTTTTACCATGGCGGCCAATCGGGTCGATCCGGTCTTCGCTGAACTGAACGATGTAGATACCGCTATGATCGTCATGCGGGCCGAGAGCGGCGCACTCTGTCACATAAACAATTCCCGACGCACAAATTACGGCTACGATCAGCGCGTAGAGGCATTCGGCGCCGGTGGGATGGTTCGGTCGAACAACCATCGCCCCACCGAGATGTCCCGTCATGGAGCCAGCGGAACAGCGACCCGCGATCCGCTGCTTTATTTCTTTATCGAGCGTTATCGCGCCGCCTATGAAGGCGAGATCCGCAGTTTCATCGACAGTGTCACGGCGCGAACACCGCCCCGCGTTACTTTCGAGGACGGACGACGTGCGCTGATCCTGTCGGACGCGGCTCTCGAATCCTACCGAACGAACAAGCCAGTAAAGGTCGACTACTCATGAGTACCTACAGCAGCCCTTACGGCGCAGCCGCAGATCACGCGGCCTCCGGAAGGGATATTCCGCTTGATCGCCAGTTCGAGGGGAAGATTGCCGTCGTCACCGGCTCAACGCAGGGGCTGGGGCTGACGGCTGTCGAGTTGATGTTGCGGCGCGGGCTCAAGGGGGCGCTGATCCTCGGCCGAAAGGAGGCGGAGGGCCGGGCGGCGGCAGACCGTCTGAGCAATGACCGACAGAAGGTCGTCTATCACCGCGCGGATCTCACGCGCCTTGAAGACTGCCAGGGGATCCATGATCGGGCTGTCCAGGAATTCGGAAGCTACGACATCCTGGTTAATTCGGCGGGCGTGACAGACCGCGGGGGAATTCTGGACGGCGATTCCGATCTCTGGGAGCGCACATTCGCCATCAATGCCCGTGCGCCTTTCTTTCTGATGCAAAACGCCGCGAACCATTGGCGTGAGTTGGGAAAGCCCGGGACAGTGGTCAATGTCGCAACGATTACGGCCCATGGCGGCGTTCCGATGCTGACCGTCTATGCAGCGTCGAAGGCTGCGCTCGTCGCGACGACAAAAAATGCGGCGTTTTCGCTAATGCGCGACGGGATCCGGATAAATGCCTTGGCGATCGGCTGGATGGATACGCCGGCAGAGGACATAACCCAAAAGACATTTCACGATATGCCAGAGGGTTGGCAGGCGGAAGCCGGCAAGGCTTTGCCCGCAGGCAGGCTGCTGAGCATGAACGAGGTGGCGCGATGGATCGCGCATCTCGCCAGCGAGGAGTCCGGGATCATGACGGGCTCGATCATCGACTTCGACCAGGGAGTGATCGGTTGCTACGAGGCCACGCCGTTGCCTGAGAAAAAGGGCTGACGCCGAGCGGCGGTCGGGACAATTCCAAGTTGGACAGAACAACGAACGACGCAATCCCGATACCACAGTAGGATTTCGCTCAATCCCAAAGTGGAACGCCGTGGGGTGCCTCTGGGAGAAACCAATCGTATGGCGACGGAGGCTGGGTCTGGACCCGGGCCGGGACCTTGGCGGCGCGTCTCTTTGGGAAGGCGAGTGAATCGATCATGCGCCCGATGAGCGGGCGGAGATTATCCAAAGGAGGAGACCATGATGAAATCTTTGAAAATCCTGATGTGTAGCGGCACTCTTGCGGCGGTTGCGGCCGCGGGGGTTGGCGCTTCGCCCGCAGCAGCCGCTGGTGCAAACATCTTCTTCATGCTGCCGAACAGCACAACGATCCGGTTTGAGCGCCGCGACGCTCCGCTTTTCGTGGAAGCGATGAAAGAGCGCATGCCGGATGCGACCGTGACCGTGCAGAACGGGGAGGGCGATCCCGACCGGCAACAGCGCCTAGTGGAGGATGCTATCGCCCAGGGCGCCGATCTCATTGTCTACACTTCGTCCGATGCCAACCTAGCCGCCGGTGCGTTAAAGGCGGCGGATGATGCCAATGTGCCTGTACTGCTCTATGAGCATGACGCGATTGGCGGCAAGGCCCAGGCGCATGTGCTTTTCAACGCGCGCGCGGTGGGACAGGCCCAAGGCAAGCGCGCCGCGGAGCTAATCGAGGCGATGCCCGAGGGTACGATCAAGATTGCGCGTGTGAAGGGCAATCAGGGGGAGTATGGTACCACGCAGTACGAACTGGGCCAGAATGAATACCTGCAGCCGCTCATGGATTCGGGGCGGATCGAAGTCGTCTGTGAGGACTTCACGCCGAACTGGGACCCGGTAAAGGCTCAGGCCTTCTCTGAGAACTGCCTCACCCGCACCGGCGGTGACGTCGACATGTTCCTCGGGATGAATGACGGCACAACCGGCGGCGCTGTCGCCGCGCTAATTTCTCAAGGCTACAAGAAGGGCGACGTAATCGTTACCGGTGGCCAGGATGCTACAATCGAGGCCGTTCAGTTCATCGTCCAAGGGTGGCAAGACAACACGGTTTTCAAGGATCTTCGAGTCATGGCCGAGGCCGCCGCCGACCTGACGGTCGAAATTCTAAATGGCGAGAAGCTTTCGGACAAATGGATCAACGGCAAGGTGAACAACCAGTACATGGATGTCCCCGCTGCCTTCCTACCGGTAAAGAACGTCACGATTGACAATGTGTCCGACGTTGTCGACGCCGGCATCTACACGTGGGATGAGATCTGCAAGGGCGCCGAAGACACCGAATTGTGCAAGAGCAATATGTGACTTGGAAAAGCCTCGACGGCGGCTGGCGGTCTTGACCGCCAGCCGCATCGCCAATCGGGAAAAGAGAACATGACAGACGCGATCCTGAGCCTGCGCGGTATCTCCAAGCATTTTGGCGGCGTCAAGGCGCTGACAGATGTTTCGCTTGAGCTTGAACGCGGCAAGGTCGTCGCTCTTGTCGGAGACAACGGTGCCGGCAAATCGACGCTGGTCAAAGTGATGTCAGGCGTGCATCGGCCCGATAGCGGCAAGTATATTTTTGAGGAACGGGAAATCCAGGTTTCAGATCCTGCCGCCATTGCGGATATGGGGGTCCAGACGGTCTATCAGGATCTCGCTTTATGCAACAATCTGGATGCCGTTCAGAACCTGTTCCTCGGGCGCGAGATGACCGGCCCCTGGTGGACGGGGTTTCGACTGAATCGAGCTGAGGCCGAAAGGAAGGCGCGGGATGTCCTTAAGCGGCTGAGGCTGGATTCAATTTCCCTGAGGCGCAATGTTGGGGCGATGTCGGGCGGTCAACGCCAGAACATTGCTATCGCCCGGTCGATTCTCTGGGAGCCGAAAGTCGTGCTCTTGGATGAGCCGACGGCGGCGCTGAGTCACTCCGCTGCCGAGCAAGTCGGTGCCCTCGTACGCGAACTCGCGTCGCACGGCCTCGCCGTGTTGGTGATCAGTCACGACATCCATCATTTCGTGCTGGAAAATACAGATCGCATTGAAGTGCTGAGGCTCGGTCGCAATGCTGCGAGTTTCAATTCCAAGGAAGTCACCGGTGAACAGGTGGTCAACGCCATGGTGGGCGGCAACGAAGCCGTCAACATGGCCGGCTGAGACGAGGCGGCAACATGACGGTTTCAGATATCAAAAAACAAAATATCACCGCGACTGCGCAGCCGAAACGGGGTTTGTCTGAGCGTCTCGGCAGCGAACTCCGATTTGTCCCGGTAGCTGTCGGATTGTTAGCGCTCTTTCTCTTCTTTTCAACTCAGTCAGATGTTTTCCTGACCAGCCGCAATCTCAATAACCTTCTGGTGCAATCAACCGTTACCGGCATTATCGCGCTCGGACTGGTCTTTGTTCTCTTGGTCGGCGAGATTGACTTGTCGGTTGCTGCCACTTCGGGTGTCGCCTCCGTTCTGATGGCGCAACTTGTCGTCGAAGCGGGGATACCCATTCCGCTGGCAGTCGCCGCGGGCGTGCTGTGCGGAATGGTTATAGGTGCAATATCCGGACGGTGGATTACGCTGATCGGCGTGCCATCCTTCGTGGTTACGCTGGGTGTCGGCCTATTGCTGAACGGTGTCCAGCTGATGCTGCTGCCGCGTACCGGCCGCTACAATCTTCTCAACACCGGTGTAGAGAAGATCGCCGCGACGAATATTTCCGGTATCTGGGCATGGATACTTGTCATAGGGGCAATAGCGGTCTTTGCGCTTCTGCGGTTATCGACACTGCGTGCGCGGCAGCGCGCCGAACTCGATGCTTCCTTTACTTGGGGTGTCATTCTGCCCGTCGCGCTCGTAGGGGTGGTCCTTGTCGGCATTCTGCTTTTCCTCGAAAACCTGCATGGCCTCCCCATGCCCCTTATCATTTTCGTCGGCCTGTTGGGCGTGATGACTTATGTGGCATCCGAGACGCGCTTTGGCCTCAGTCTCTATGCAATCGGCAACAATGCCGAGGCGGCGCGCCGGGCCGGCATCAAGGTTGACCGGATCAAAATTACCGCCTTCGCCATCGCTGGCGGCATGGCTGCCTTCGGGGGCATTCTGGCGGCGTCGCGCCTCCTCGGCGTGTCGGTATCCTCCGGTGGGGGCATTGGAGGCGGCGCACTCCTTCTTGAGAGCATTGCGGCAGCCGTGATCGGGGGAGTTAGCCTGTTCGGTGGCCGCGGTATGGTCGTTGGGGCGCTGTTCGGCGCACTGATCATCGCAACAGTGTCGAACGGACTCAACCTGATGGGCGTAGCGAACGAGGCCCGTCTCGTCGTGACGGGACTACTGCTGGTCCTCGCCGTCTCAATCGACCGCGGCATCGAAAGACTTGCCGAGCGCAGTTAGGACCACCCAAAGGCAGGAATGCCGAGGGGGCTTCGGCGGTCCCCTCAACTGCCGTTTCCGGACATGACGGGGACGAGGCGGCAGACCCTGCTGTTGGATCTGTTCAGCAGAAGGAATTGCAATGGCCAAGATCGGTACACCAAAGGAAGTGTTTGCGGGCGAGGCGCGTGTCGCCATGACCCCGGACAGCGCGCTTCAACTTCAAAAACTGGGACATG
>NZ_JACZCS010000027.1 GCF_014904745.1 Oricola nitratireducens | reverse complement strand
GATCAGGCCTGTCTTGGCCGAAGCCAATAATTATGACGCTATCTCGCCACCCGCGACTCTCCCGCGAAGCGGGTTCGTGCATGGGGCGCAGAGCAGACATCCAGCGAATACGAAGGACAACTCCTCTAATTAGCCGCCAAAACCACTCGCGCGCATCGAAGCCCCCTCTCTTGCAAAAGCTAAGGACTTGGCTTCGCCAAGACCAAGCTTTTGCTTTCTCCCCCACCAAGGGGGAGAGAGCCCCTCACCGGTTCCTTCTCACCCCCTCCACCTGCGCCAGAACCGCATTCGCCGCTTCCAGCACGTTGGAGCCGGGACCGAAGATTTCCGCCACGCCGCCGCAGCCGACCTTGATGTCGCCGGCGCCAATCGCCTTCAGCCGGTCAATCAGTTCCGGCACCAGTGTCTTGTGGCAGTAGACACCCCTAGACCAGCTTGGCGGGAAAGCCCGGCGCGCGCAGGTCGGTGGCGAGGCGGTCTTCGAGCAGTTTGGCGATCATCGGCGATTGCGCCGCGCCGCCATAGGCCGCCTTGGCCTCGACATAGGTCTGCTCGGTGAGCGCGGCCAGTTCCAGCGGCACGCCGAACTCGCGCCCGAACTGCATCGCGAAATCGAGGTCCTTCAGCGCCAGATCGATGTTGAACGCGATGTCGTAGGAACCGTTGAGGATCAGCGCGCCCTCGGTCTCGTGCACGAAGGAATTGCCCGACGACGCCTGGATCGCCGCCCAGGCCTGGGCGAGATCGAGCCCGCCGCGCTTCGCCAGCATCAGCGCCTCGCCGGTCGCCTTCAGGTGGATGAAGGCCAGCATGTTGGTGATGACCTTGATGATCGAGGCGTTGCCGAGCGGACCCATGTGGAAGATCCTGTCGCCCATCGCCTCGAGCGCCGGCAGATGCCGGTCGAACAGCGCCCTGTCGCCGCCGGCGAGCATCGTGATCTTGCCCTGGGCCGCCAGATGCACGCCGCCGGTGACCGGCAGTTCCATCGTGTCGACGCCCTTTTCGGCGGCGACCGCGCCGAGACGCAGGATCTCGTCGCGCCCCAGCGTCGACATCTCGATCCATGTCGCGCCGGGCTTCATCACGGCCAGGATCTGGCCGAGCACCTGTTCCGAGACCTTCGGCGACGGCAGGCAGGTGATGACCGCGTCGCAGCCCTCGGCAAGCGCCTCCGGGGTATCGGCCCATCGCGCACCGGCCTCGACGAGGCGGTCGGCGACCTGCCGGTTCCTGTCATGGACGGAGACCGCGAACCCCGCCCGCAGGAGGCTGGCGGCCAGATGCCCGCCGAGATTGCCGAGACCGATGAAGCCGTAATGCATGGATGTCCTCCCGCGTGGATGTGAATGCACCCGGCAATCGGATCGGGCACGCAGACCGGACAAGGTGAAACCGTTCGGGCCGGTCAAGTCAATCGGCCGGATATCGGCTCTCCGCCATGGCTCCGGGCATTCGCCGGTGCCCGGCATTGCCGGACGGCCGCGCGGCGCTATATTTCCCTCGACAAGGCCGCAACGGTCCGCGTGGCGGGCGGCCGGCGACGCGCACGCCACGGGCGACCGCGACCTCGAACGCCAATTCGGGAGGAGCGAGACCCATGGCCATCGACAAGCAGATCAAGAACCCGATCGAATGGGGCGCGCACCGCCTCGTCGAAATGACCCATGCCATCGGCAGGGCCGCCGACACGATGCACGTGCCCGAAGAAACGGACGCACTGCCGGCGGTTAACCGGATCGGCCTCGACGACGTCCGCCAAGCGATCGCCCGCGGCATCGACGACCTCGGCGCGTTCCGCTCCGACGCGCTCTCGCTGGCGATCATCTATCCGGTCGCCGGGATCGTGCTCGCCGTCGCGGCGTCCACGCACAACCTGCTTCCGCTGATATTCCCGCTCGCCTCCGGATTCGCGCTGATCGGCCCGGTCGCGGGGATCGGGTTCTACGCGTTGAGCCGGCGGCGCGAACGCGAGGCCGCAGGCGAAAAGGACACCGGAACGACGCCGGCCTATGGCGCGATTCCCGTTGTCGGGCTGCTCTTGCTCGCGATCTTCATCGCCTGGCTCGTCACCGCATACTGGATCTATCTCGCGACGCTCGGCCAGCAGCCGCCGCAGACGACCGCCGCGTTCGTGCGCGACGTCTTCATGACCGAAGCGGGCCGCACGATGATCGTTGCCGGGATCGGCACCGGGTTCCTCTTCGCGATCGCCGCGCTGTCGGTCGGAGCGATCTCCTTCCCGCTGATGCTCGACCGGCCGGTCGGGCCGGTCACGGCCGTGCGCACCTCGATCCGCGCGGCGACGAAGAACCCCGGACCGATGGCGGCATGGGGCGTGATCGTCGCTGCCGGTCTCGTCATCGGCGCGCTGCCGGCGCTGATCGGCCTGGTGATCGTGATCCCGCTGCTCGGCCACGCGACCTGGCACCTCTATCGCAGCCTCGTGCCGCGCCCGGGCGAGTAGCGGCGCGCTAGCGGTTCCTCCGCAGCCCCTCCACCTGCGCCAGCACGGCGTTGGCCGCCTCCAGCACGTTGGAGCCGGGGCCGAAGATTTCGGCGACGCCGGCGGCGCGCAGATCCGCGTAGTCCTGCTCGGGGATGACGCCGCCGCAAACGACCTTGATGTCGCCCGCGCCGATCGCCTTCAGCCGGTCGATCAGTTCCGGCACCAGCGTCTTGTGGCCGGCGGCGAGCGACGAGACGCCGACGACGTCGACCTCCATCGCCTTGGCCTTTTGCGCGACCTCTTCCGGCGTCTCGAACATGTCCGACAGATCGACGGTGAAGCCCATGTCGGCAAACGCCGAGGCGATCACCTTGGCGCCGCGGTCGTGGCCGTCCTGGCCCATCTTGGCGACGAGGATATGCGGCTTGCGGCCCAGCGTCTTCGTCACCTCGGCGATGCGGGTCTGGATCGCGGCATATTCCGGGTCGCCCGCATAGGCCTCGCCATAGACGCCGGAAATCACGCGGGTGATGGCGTGGTGGCGCTGGAAGGCGCGCTCCATGGCATCGGAAATCTCGCCCAGCGTCGCCCGCGCCCGCGCGGCCTCGACGGCGGCTTCCAGCAAATTGCCCTTGCCGGACGCCGCGACTTTTTCGAGATTTTGCAGCGCGCTCTCGAGCGCGGCCTTGCTGCGCGTCTCGCGCACCTTTTTCAGCTTGGCGATCTGCGAGGCGCGCACCTTGGTGATGTCGATGGCGAGAATGTCGACCTTGTCCGGGTCGGCGGGCCTGAAGCGGTTGACGCCGACGATCACCTCCTCGCCCTTGTCGACGCGCGCCTGCCGGCGCGCCGCCGCCTCCTCGATGCGCAGTTTCGGCAGCCCGTCCTCGACCGCCTTGGTCATGCCGCCCAAGGCTTCCACTTCCCTGATCAGCTCCCACGCCTTGTCGGCGAGGTCCTTCGTCAGGGCTTCCACGTAATAGGAGCCGCCGAGCGGGTCGACCACATTGGCGACGCCGGTCTCGTGTTCGAGGATCAGCTGCGTGTTGCGGGCGATGCGGGCCGAGAAATCCGTCGGCAGCGCCATCGCCTCGTCGAAGGAATTGGTGTGCAGCGACTGCGTGCCGCCCAAAATGGCCGACATCGCCTCGAAGGCGGTGCGCACGACATTGTTGTACGGGTCCTGCTCGGTGAGCGAGACGCCCGACGTCTGGCAATGCGTGCGCAGCATCTTCGAGCGATCGGATTTGGCGCCGAAATCCGTCATGATCTGCGACCACATCTGCCGCGCGGCGCGCAGCTTCGCCGCCTCCATGAAGAAGTTCATGCCGATGCCGAAGAAGAAGGACAGCCGGCCGGCAAAGGCGTCGACGTCGAGGCCGCGCGATTTGGCGGCGCGGACATATTCCATCCCGTCGGCGAGCGTATAGGCGAGTTCCTGCGCCAGCGTCGCCCCGGCCTCCTGCATGTGGTAGCCGGAGATCGAGATGGAGTTGAATTTCGGCATTTCCTTCGCCGTGTACTCGATGATGTCGGCGACGATCCGCATCGAGGGTTCCGGCGGGTAGATATAGGTGTTGCGGACCATGAACTCCTTGAGGATGTCGTTCTGCACCGTGCCGGTGAGATCGGCCCGCTTCACGCCCTGCTCCTCGCCGGCGACGATGAACATGGCGAGCACCGGGATGATCGCGCCGTTCATGGTCATCGAGACGGACATCTCACCGAGCGGGATGCCGTCGAACAGGATCTTCATGTCCTCGACCGAGTCGATCGCCACACCCGCCTTGCCGACATCGCCGGAAACGCGCGGGTGGTCCGAGTCGTAGCCGCGGTGGGTGGCGAGGTCGAAGGCGACCGACAGGCCCTTCTGCCCGGCGGCGAGGTTGCGCCGGTAGAAGGCGTTGGACTCCTCCGCGGTCGAAAAGCCCGCATATTGCCGGATCGTCCACGGCCGTCCGGCATACATGGTCGCCTTCACCCCGCGCGTGAACGGCGCGAAGCCGGGGAGTTCGTCGGCCGCGCCCTCGGGCAGGTCGTCGGCCGTGTAGAGCGGATGGACGGTGATGCCCTCCGGCGTCGCCCAGTCGAGGGTGGAAGGATCGCGCTTGATCTCCTTTTCGGCGAGATCGAGCCAGTCTCGTTTGGTTTTCTTGGTCATGGTCTATCTCCAAGGTTTCCCGAGAGGCGCTGCGGAGTCGTTGGCCGCTTCCAAGACATGGAATGCGCGGTCGTGCTCCATGTCGTACCGGAATCCGGAAAGGTGACGGAACATCTCGACAGGTACGTCAAAGTAGTAGTCGACCTCGTCATCCTGGGCCTGCTTTCGCGCGGCATCGCGGCGTAGCGTTTCCAGCTTTCCCGCCAAGCCTCCCGGTAGCGTGCCAGTTGCTGTCAGGTTGTCGATACCGTTCTCGGCAAAGTGCGATATCGACCACTCGGACCAGCCGTCCCGGTAAAAAAACAGTCCGCACGCCATCGTCGTTTCGCTCAGATCCAGAACGACAAGCGGGGAACTCGTCGAAATGCGGCGGTAGTAATCCTCCCCAACCGGATCCCACTCCCAGTTCCGCCAGATCAGATAATCGCCATTCTTCAATTCAGCTCCACTGACCGGCTCCTCGTTCACCTCGTCCTCTTCACTGGTTTCGGAGTAGCCAGCGGCTGCAAGCGCCTGCTTCTTCGCGGCACCGGGAAAATACAGAAGAGAAATGGTGTAACCCATTACTTCTCGAACTCCATGATCACCGCGTCCACCGCCAGGCTCGCGCCGACCTCGACCGGGATCTTCGCGACCTTGCCGGCCCTTTCGGCGCGCAGCACGTTTTCCATCTTCATCGCCTCGATGATGGCGAGCGTCTGGCCTTCCTGCACCTCCTCGCCCTCCTGCACGTTCAAGGCGACGACCAGGCCCGGCATCGGGCATAGCAGCAGGTTGGAGGTGTCCGGCGGCTGCTTTTCCGGCATCAGGCTGGCGAGCCGCGCCACATGCGGCGCCATCACGTGCACCTTCAGGTCGGCGCCGCGATAACGCACCCGGAAGCCGCCCGGGATCGGCGCGATCTTCATCGCCGCGATCTCGTGCCAGTGGCCCTCCTCGTTGCCCTCGGCGAAAATGGTGGCCACCCGGTCGCCCGGCCGCCAGGAGATCTGATAGGCGCGCGCGCCGTCCTCGTCGCCGAACGACAGCCAGACCGGGTTGCCCCATTCGCCGTCCTGCGGCGCGGTCAGATCCTCGACGTCATAGAAACCGCGCGTGGCTTCGTCGTCGATCGCGATCTCGAATTCCTCACCGCCCGCACGTACCACGAAGGGCGTCTCGGACGGGCCGTATTTCGCCCCCTTCTCCATCCGCCCGGAGATGAACGAGGCGCGCCGGTCGGCGATCCACTGCGCCATCGCCGCCGTTGCGGCGACGAGGCGCAGGTTTTCCGTTGAAAGCTCTGCGCCGGCGAAACCGTCGGGATATTCCTCGGCGATGAAGGCCGTAGTGATGCGTCCGTTGCGGAAGCGCGGATGGTCCATCACGGCCGACAGGAACGGCAGATTGTGGCCGATGCCCTCGACCTCGAAGGCGTCGAGCGATTCCGCCATCGCCTCGACCGCCTCGTCGCGGCTCGGCGCCCAGGTGCACAGCTTGGCGATCATCGGGTCGTAGAACATCGAGATCTCGCCACCCTCGAAGACACCGGTGTCGTTGCGCACGATCACGCCGTCGAAGCGCTCGCCCTCCGCCGGCGGGCGGTAGCGCGTCAACCGGCCGATCGACGGCAGGAAGTTGCGATACGGATCCTCGGCGTAGAGCCGGCTCTCCACCGCCCAACCGTTCAATTTGATGTCGTCCTGGGCCAGCGTCAGCCGCTCGCCGGCGGCGACGCGGATCATCTGCTCGACGAGGTCGACGCCGGTGATCAGCTCGGTCACCGGATGCTCGACCTGCAGCCGGGTGTTCATTTCCAGGAAGTAGAAATTGCGGTCCTTGTCGACGATGAACTCGACCGTGCCGGCGGACGCGTAGCCGACGGCCTGCGCCAGCGCGACGGCCTGCTCGCCCATCGCCTTACGGGTCTCCGCGTCGAGGAACGGCGACGGCGCCTCCTCGATGACCTTCTGGTTGCGCCGCTGGATCGAGCATTCGCGCTCGCCGAGATAAACCGCGTTGCCGTGGCTGTCGGCCAGCACCTGAATCTCTATATGGCGCGGCTCGGTGACGAATTTCTCGATGAAGATGCGGTCGTCGCCGAACGACGATGCCGCCTCCGACTTGGAGCGGTCAAAGCCCTCGCGCGCCTCGGCGTCGTTCCAGGCGATGCGCATGCCCTTGCCGCCGCCGCCGGCCGACGCCTTGATCATCACCGGATAGCCGATGCCGTTGGCGATCTCGACCGCGTGTTCGGCGTCATCGATCAGCCCCATGTAACCGGGCACCGTGGAGACGTTCGCCTCGGCCGCGATCTTCTTGGAGGTGATCTTGTCGCCCATCGCCTCGATGGCGCCCACCGGCGGGCCGATGAAGGTGATGCCCTCGGCCTTCAGCCGCTCGGCGAATTCCGCGCGCTCCGACAGGAAGCCATAGCCCGGATGCACGGCGTCCGCGCCGGTCTCCTTGCAGGCTTCGATGATCTTGTCGATCACCAGATAGCTCTGGTTGGCGGCCGGCGGGCCGATCAGCACCGCCTCGTCGGCCATCTCGACATGCAGCGCATTCCTGTCCGCCTCGGAATAGACGGCAACGGTGCCGATGCCGAGACGCTTGGCGGTCTTGAAGACGCGGCAGGCGATTTCACCGCGATTGGCAACGAGGATCTTGGAAAAGAGTTCAGTGGTCATACTCGCACTCCTTCTCCCCCCTCGAGGGGGAGAAAGCCTTTTCCCGGAATTACGTGGGCGTAGCCCGCGTAAGTCCCTGGAAAAGGCAAGAGAGGGGGATTAGCGCCCGCCCGCTTCATCGATGATCCGCAATGCGACTGCATCCGCGTCCTCCAAAATATCCTCGTTCCGGACCCTGATCGTCCGGTAACCCTGGTCTTCAAAATATCGGTCACGACACGCATCACGCTTCGATCCCTCATGTTGCGACCCGTCCGCTTCGACGATCAGTTTGCGCGCGTGGCAGACGAAATCGCATATGTATGGCCCGAGCGGCTCCTGCCGCCTGAATTTCATTCCGTTCAGCTTGCGGGACCTCAGCATCTGCCAAAGCGCATATTCCGCATCCGTCGGCTCCTTGCGCATCGCCTTGGCGAAGGTCCGCAGCCTCTTGTCTCCCACATCCGTCCCCCTCTCTTGCAAAAGCTAAGGACTTGGCTCCGCCAAGCCCAAGCTTTTGCTTTCTCCCCCTCCAAGGGGGGAGAAGGATCGCGTCACACCTCCATCACATCCTCAAAGGCTTCGGGAAAACTCGCCCGGGCCACGTCTTCGTCGATTTGCAGCATCGCCTCGTAGGAGGCCGGGTCGAAGGGCTTTTCCGCCGGCACGACCTCGCGGTTGAACAGGAAGGACAGCCGCCGGGCGTCGAGATTGCCGCGTTCGAACGGCTCGGTCCCGAAATGGTGCCACAGCGCGTGCATGAAGGCGGCGTCGGCGAGCGCTTCCGTCTTGTCGCGGTCGGGATAGCGCTTGCGCTCGACGATCGGCGACACGCCCTTCGGATTGGCGCGGCGGATGGTGAACTGGAATCCCGTGCCGGGCATTCCCGACGGAAAGCCGCGATGCTTGGTCATGTCCGGCAGCTTGGCCATCAGGCGGCGTCCTCGATCTTGTCCTGCGTCTTCGTGTCGAAGTCGGAGGCGTCGTGGCGCTCCCACAGTTGGCTTTCGGGCTTGCCGGCCGTGCGATTGACCATGGTGCCGCGCTTTGCCGCCGGGCGTTCCGCGATCTGTTTCGTCCAGCGCTGGACATTCGGATAGTCGTCGACGGCGAGGAAATTGCCGGAATCGCCATAGGACTGTCCGGCGGCCATGCGCCCGTACCAGGGCCAGATCGCCATGTCGGCGATCGTGTATTCATTGCCGGCCATGTACTCGTGGCCGGCGAGGTGCCGGTCGAGCACGTCCATCTGGCGCTTCACCTCCATCGCGTAGCGGTCGATCGCGTATTTGATCTTCATCGGCGCATAGGCATAGAAATGGCCGAAGCCGCCGCCGAGATAGGGCGCGGACCCCATCTGCCAGAACAGCCAGTTCATCGTCTCGGCGCGGGTCCGGACGTCCGTCGGCAGGAAAGCGCCGAATTTCTCGGCCAGATAGACGAGGATCGAGCCGGATTCGAACAGCCGGATCGGCTCGCCGCCGCCCTTCGGCGCGTGATCCATCATCGCCGGGATCTTGGAATTCGGATTGACCGCGACGAAGCCGGAGCCGAACTGGTCGCCCCTGCCGATACGGATCAGCCAGGCGTCGTACTCGGCGTCCGAATACCCGGCTTCGAGCAGTTCCTCCAGCATCACCGTGACCTTCACCCCGTTCGGCGTGCCCTGCGAATAGAGCTGTAGCGGGTGCTTGCCGACCGGCAGGTCCCTGTCGAACTGCGCGCCGGCGGTCGGCCGGTTGGTCGAGGCGAACTCGCCGCCATTCTCCTCGTCCCACGTCCAGACCTTCGGCGGCACATAGCCGGCGGGCAGGTTCTTCTCGGGCGGGAATTTGGTGTCGTCAGTCATCAAATCGAGTCCTTCCTGGAGGTTGGGTTCCACCAGGATTTATAGAGCAGAAGCGGAGGATTGCAGCCATCGATGCGCAGGCTTCCCCTCATAACGGAATGTTGTCGTGCTTCTTGGCCGGCGCGCTGGCCTGCTTGCCCTTCAAGAGTTCGAAGGCGCGGGCCACGCGCTTGCGCGTCGAGTGCGGCATGATCACCTCGTCGACGAAGCCGCGCTCGGCGGCGATGAACGGGTTGGCGAAGCGGTCCTCGTATTCCCTGGTGCGTGCGGCGATCTTGTCGGGGTCGCCCAGTTCCGAGCGGTAGAGGATCTCGGTCGCGCCCTTGGCGCCCATCACCGCGATCTGCGCCGTCGGCCAGGCATAGTTCATGTCGGCGCGGATGTGTTTCGAGGCCATCACGTCATAGGCGCCGCCATAGGCCTTGCGGGTGATCACGGTGACCTTCGGCACGGTCGCCTGCGCATAGGCGAACAGCAGCTTGGCGCCGTGCTTGATGATGCCGCCATATTCCTGCGCGGTCCCCGGCAGGAAGCCCGGCACGTCGACGAAGGTCAGGATCGGGATGTTGAAGGCGTCGCAGAACCGCACGAACCGCCCGGCCTTCTTCGAGGCGTCGATGTCGAGACAGCCGGCCAGCACCATCGGCTGATTGGCGACGACGCCGACCGTCGAGCCGTTGAGGCGGATGAAGCCGGTGAGGATGTTCCTCGCGTGGTCCTTCTGGATCTCGAAGAACGCGCCCTCGTCGGCGACCTTGGTGACGACCTCGTGCATGTCGTAGGGCTTGTGCGCGTCCGTCGGCACCAGCGTGTCGAGGCTCATCTCCAGCCGGTCGCCGGGGTCCGCCGTCGGGATCAGCGGCGGGGTTTCGCGGTGCGACAGCGGCAGGAAATCGAACACGCGGCGCACTTCCAGAAGCGTCTCGATGTCGTTCTCGTAGGCGCCGTCGGCGACGGAACTCTTCCTCGAATGCGTCGACGCGCCGCCGAGTTCCTCCGCCGTGACGATCTCGTTGGTGACGGTCTTCACCACGTCCGGGCCGGTGACGAACATGTAGCTGGTGTCCTTCACCATGAAGATGAAGTCGGTCATCGCCGGCGAATAGACCGCCCCGCCCGCGCACGGGCCCATGATGACGGAAATCTGCGGAATGACGCCGGAGGCCTGCGCGTTGCGCCAGAACACCTCGGCATAGCCGCCGAGAGAGGCGACGCCCTCCTGGATGCGCGCGCCGCCGCTATCATTGAGGCCGATTATCGGCACGCCGTTCTGCATGGCGAGGTCCATCACCTTGCAGATCTTTTCGGCGTGCGTCTCCGACAGCGAGCCGCCGAAGACGGTGAAATCCTGGGAGAAGACATAGACCGGACGGCCGTTGATCGTGCCCCAGCCGGTCACCACGCCGTCGCCGGGAATCCTGGTCTGGTCCATCCCGAAATCGGTGCAGCGATGCGCCTTGTAGGTGTCGTATTCCTCGAAGGAGCCCTCGTCGAGCAGCACTTCGAGCCGCTCGCGCGCCGTCAGCTTGCCCTTGGCGTGCTGCGCGTCGATGCGCTTCTGCCCGCCGCCGAGACGGGCTTCCCCGCGGCGTTGCTCCAACTGTTCGATGATTTCCAGCATTTGAGCCCTTTCAATCGGTTCCCGCGCGTTTCCCGAACGGGTTTCGTAATCGTTTCGAACCTGCGCAGCTAGGGTTGAAAAAGCAAGCAAGCGGATTTAGTAAAAAATCAAATAGCAAATAGCGAAGTTGCAAACATGCGCGCACGGAAAGTCTTTGCCGGTCGCAAGATCCGCACCATCCGCCAGGGCCACGGGCTGACGCAATCGGCCTTCGCCGCCCAGCTCGGCATTTCGACCAGCTATCTCAACCAGCTCGAAAACAACCAGCGCCACATCACCGCCCCGGTGCTGCTCGCGCTCGCCGACATATTCTCCGTCGATATCAAGGAATTGTCCGGCAACGAGGATGACCGGCTGCTCGCCGATCTCGCCGAGGCGCTGGCCGACCCGCTGTTCGGCGGCCAGCAGCCGCCGGCCCAGGACCTGAAGCTCGTCGTCCAGAACACGCCCGCCGTCGCGCATGCCTTCCTCTCGATGCACCAGGCGCTGCGCCGCGCCGGCGAGCGCCTCGCCGAGCTCGACGACACGCTGGAGCGCACCGGCGCGCAGTCCGACCCGACGCCCTATGAGGAGGTGCGCGACTTTTTCCACTACATGGACAACTATGTCGACGGGCTCGACCGCGAGGCCGAGCGCCTCGCCGCCCGGCTCGGCGGCGAGACCGCCAACCGCGCCCGCACCCTTGCCGACCACATCGAGCGCGAGCACGGCGTGCGCGTCATCGTCGGCGGCGATGCGGCGGAACCGGGCGCGTTGCGCCGCTACGCGCCGGAAAGCCGCGTGCTGGCGCTCAATCCGCGCCTGTCGCCGGCCACCCACGCCTTCCAGATCGCCCACCAGCTCGCCCTGCTCGCCCATTCCGACGCGATTCAACAGATCGTCGAAAAGGCCGAATTCCGCTCGCGCGACGCCGGCGCGATCTGCCGGATCGGGCTTGCCAACTATTTTGCCGGCGCCACCGTCCTGCCCTACGCGACCTTCCTCGACGCCGCGCGCGAATTGCGCCACGACATCGAGCTTCTCGGCGACCGCTTCGGCGCCTCGCTGGAGCAGGTCTCCCACCGGCTCTCGACATTGCAGCGGCCGGGGCTGAAGGGCGTGCCGTTCTTCTTCGCCCGCGTCGACCAGGCCGGCAACATCACCAAGCGCCACTCCGCCACCAAGCTGCAATTCGCGAGATTCGGCTCCGCCTGCCCCTTGTGGAACGTCCATTCGGCCTTCGAGACGCCGAACCGGATCATCAGGCAACTGGCAGAAACCCCTGACGGGATTCGCTATTTGTGCCTTGCGACGACGGTGTCGAAACCCGGCGGCGGCTTCCGCCGGCCGGTGCAACGCTACGCGCTCGCGCTCGGCTGCGAGGTGCGCCACGCGGGCGAACTCGTCTATGCCGACGACCTCGACATCGCCCGCAACGAGGCCTTCGAGCCGATCGGCATCTCCTGCCGAATCTGCGAGAGGAAAGACTGCCACCAGCGCGCCGTGCCGCCGCTCAAGCACAAGCTGTTCGTGGACGAGACCGCGCGCGACACGGTGCCCTTCAGTTTCGAGTAGGCCTCGCCCAAGCGCTTGACTGTCCGATGGCTTTGCGCGGCGGAAAAGGATAAGGGCAGACCGAATGCCCTACCCTAACGCCCCCATCGCAGCAGTCGAACCGCCACGCGTCAACCGAACCGGCTTCGGTATCGGCCTGATGATTCTGGGATTCATGTTCTTTTCGGTTGCCGACGCGACCGCAAAATATCTCACCCGGGATTTTCAACCCTTCCAGATCGCCTGGTTCCGCCAGCTCGGGCTGCTGAGCGCCGGTATCTGGTTTCTCGCCACGCGCGGCCTTCCCGTTTTGAAAACAAAGCGCCCCGGCTTGCAGATCCTGCGCGGTTGCGCGGCCGCGATGTCGGCGTCCGCCTTCATCTTCGCTGTCGGCTATGTTCCGCTGGCCGATGCTGTCGCCGTCAGTTTCGTCGCGCCCTTCGCGGTGACGATACTGGCCGCTCTCATCCTGCGCGAGACGGTCGGCATCCGCCGCTGGACGGCCGTGACGATCGGCTTCATCGGCACGTTGATCATAATCCGGCCGGGGCTCGGCCTTTTGCATCCCGCGATCTTCGTGGTTCTCGCGGCCGCCT
Organism: Oricola nitratireducens; assembly: GCF_014904745.1. Classification (GTDB taxonomy): domain Bacteria; phylum Pseudomonadota; class Alphaproteobacteria; order Rhizobiales; family Rhizobiaceae; genus Oricola; species Oricola nitratireducens. The sequence continues at coordinate 30,760 of NZ_JACZCS010000027.1, read as the reverse complement.
CGCTGTTTGCGGTGCGCCAGATCCTGTCGCGCATCCTCGGGCCGGTGGACCGGACGGTGACGACCATTACCTACACGGCGATCAGCAGCGTCGCGCTTCTGACCGTGCCCATGCTCTTCGTCTGGCAGACGCCGGCGAGCGGTCAGCAGGTGCTGCTGATCCTGCTTCTTGCCTGTGCCGCGGGGACCGGCGAACTCCTCATCATTCGCGCCCTCGAACTTGCCGAGGCAGCGACGCTGGCGCCGCTGCAATACACCATGATCGTCTGGAGCACGGGACTGAGCTGGCTGGTGTTCTCGCAACTGCCGGACGGGTGGACGCTGGTCGGCGCGGCGATCATCATGGCCTCGGGCATCTATACGCTGCATCGGGAGCGGCTGGCGGTGCGCCAGAGGCGGCACCAATAAGGTTCCGCCCGCGCCGCCCCGCCGCTTGGGAATGAGCGGCGAAGCCACTATGTTGCTGTTGAGCTAACCCAAAGACCCAGCGCCGGGAGCGCAAATGAACCGGGCAACCAATCAGTGGGGCATCGAACTGATCGGCAACGATGACGACAAGGAAAGATGGCGAGTATTTCTCAAGCCGCCCTTTGATCCTTTTGTCGAGGAAGTCGAACATGAGCACGGAAACTACCTAGCCCTTAGATCATCGGGATTCGACGGCCTCACCACAAGTAAGGAGGTGCATGACGCCGGTAAGCAGTTATTCCGAACCCTCAATGTAGTCATGGCGAAAAACGCGGATGCCGATCCTATCGTTAATAGTGCCGTGATCGAGTTTGTCCCCGACGGGAAGCCGCGTAAGCATATCCGAATTGAGGCTGAAGCCGGTATGATGCGCCTCCGCGGCGGGATCGTTGAGGTTACAGTCTCGGACTCTGATGGCAACGTAATCGAGCCGCCTCCCGCGCCATCAAGAGCGCAGCTTTGGATGCGCGCGACGGATCTGAAACCGGATATCGGAAGCGCCTTGCGATACATGGAGGGAAAGCCAGGTTGGATAGAGCTGTACAAAGCATACGAAGCCATTCGAGAGTTTCCCAACTCTGGTATTTCGGAAAAGGAAGAGAGGCGATTTCGTCAAACAGCAAATACGGATGGGCGGCATCATCCGAGCCCAAAGTTCCCACCGCACGAAAAGCCGATGGAAATATGGGAAGCCAGGTCCCTAATCACACAGTGGATTTCGGCTGCAATCGACGACGTCTTGGCCAAAAACCCTTAGACCGAAACCCTAACCCAGCGGCTTCTCGTCCGCGTCCTCGTCCAATATCCGCTCCGCGGCGCCGTCGAGGTCGTTGTACTGGCCGGTCCTGATCGACCACAGGAATGCGCCGAGGCCCAGCACGCCGAGGCCGAGCGCGATCGGCACCAGGAAGATCAGGACATTCACGCCAGCGCCTCCGTCGACTGCCCGGCCTTTTCCTTGCGCTTGAAGCCCGGCAGCAGCCTGCCGCCGCGCGCCAGCCGCATCGAGTTGGTGACGACGACGATGGACGAGCCGGACATCGCCAGCGCGGCGATCAGCGGCGTGACGAAGCCGGCGACGGCGAGCGGCACCGCGATGCAGTTGTAAAGGATCGCGAGGCCGAAATTCTGCCGCACCAGCCGGCCCGCCTTGAGCGCGACCTCGCGCGCGAACGGCACCGACATCATCGTATCGCGGGTGAAGACGAAATCCGCCGCCATGCGTCCGATGTCGGAGGCCGAGGCCGGCGCCATCGAGACATGGCCGGTGGCGAGCGCCGGCGCGTCGTTGAGCCCGTCGCCGACCATCAGCACGCGGTGGCCCTCGGCCTGCAGCCCCTTGATGCGGGCGATCTTGCTGGCCGGGGTCGCGTGCGCCCGCACGGTCGCGATGCCGAGCGTCCCGGCGATCGCCTTGACCGAAGCCGCGCTGTCGCCCGACAGCAATTCGATGGTCATGCCCTGCCCCGAAAGCGCGCCGACGGCTTCCGCCGCGCCCGGCCGCAGGGTTTCCGACAGCGTGAAGCCGGCGATCTCGCCGCCCTCGGAGGCAAAGGACAGACCGCCCCTGGCGAGCGCTTCATCCGCCTTCACGTCGGCGATCTGGCCGGCCCATTCCGCCCGGCCGAGCCGTATCTTGCGGCCGTCGAGCATGCCTTCCACGCCATAGCCCGGCACTTCATGAATATCGGTGATGTCGGCGTTGTCCGCGTCGGACAGGAAGGCCGCGATGGCGCGCGACGCCGGGTGGATCGAATGCAGCGCCAGGGCGCGTGCCGCCGGTGCGTCGTCGGCGCTGATGCTCGACGCGGCGATACGCGGCGTGCCGGTCGTCAGCGTGCCGGTCTTGTCGAAGATCGCGAAATCGGCCTCGGCGAGCCGCTCCAGCGCTGAGCCGTCCTTCATCAGGATGCCCTGGCCGAATAGGCGCGCCGCGCCGATGACATGGACCACCGGAACGGCGAGGCCAAGCGCGCAGGGACAGGTGATGATCAGGACGGAGATCGCCGTATAGAGCGAGGCATGCCAGTCGCCTTTGGTGACGATCATCCAGGCGACGAAGGCGAACAGCGACAGGAGATGCACGGCCGGCGCATAGATCCGCGCAGCGCGATCGGCGATGCGGACATAGCGTCCGCGTCCGTTTTCCGCCGCCTCCATCATCTGCATGACCTCGGCGATGAAGGATTCGTCGGCCTTGCGGGTGACCGAGATGTCGATCGGCCCGGTCAGGTTCAGCGTTCCGGCTTCCACGTCGGTGTTCGGCGACACCGAAACCGGCGCGCTTTCGCCGGTGACCAGCGACCGGTCGAGATCGGAAGCGCCCTTGACGATGCGGCCATCGGCGGGAATGCGCTCGCCCGGCGCGACGCGCATCACCATGCCCGGCACGATCTCGTCGACCGGCACATAGGCCGCCTTGCCGTCGGCGCCGATCACCGTGCCGCCGCGCGCCGTCATCCTGGCGAGCCCGAGCACGGCGCTGCGCGCGTGGTCGCGCATCACCTGGTCGAGGTAACGCCCGATCAGCAGGAAGAACAGCAGCGTCACCGCCGCGTCGAAATAGGCTTCGGCGCCGCCGGTCAGGCTTTCATAGGTGCTCATGCCGAGCGCCAGGATCACGGCGAGCGAAATCGGCACGTCCATGTTGAGACGCCGCGCCATCAAGGCGTTGAGCGCCGAGGAGAAGAACACCTGGCCCGAATAGGCGACGACCGGAATGGCGATCAGGCCGGAGATCAGGTGGAACAGGTCGCGCGTCGCGCCCGTTGCGCCGGACCACACCGAGACCGACAGCAGCATGATGTTGCCGGCGGCGAATCCGGCGACGGCAAGCGATTTCAGCAGGCGGTCGGACTTGCGCTTCTGCTCGACATTGCCGAGGTCGCCGAGATCGACGGCGGCGGCCGGATAGCCGAGCGCGTCGAGTTTCGCGATCACGAAACCGGGCGAGCGTTCCGCGCTGTCGAGGATAACGGTCAGGCGCTTCAGCGACAGGTTCACCCGCGCCGAGACGATGCCTTCCAGCCCGTTCAGGCCGCGCTCGATCGCCGAGATGCAGGCGCCGCAATGGATGTCCGGCACCGACAGCACGTAACGCACCGTGCCGTCTTCCTCGCGATGGCCGGCGCGCATCAATTCCTCCACCCGCGTGAAGTCGCGCACACCGGTCGAACACATGGCGTTATCTACGCCGAGGTCTCCGCCGCAGCAGCTGCCTGCCATCTCATGCTACCCCTTGAACCACCTACCCCTTGACCATGAACCGGATCGCGCGGGTCCACACTTCGCCCTTCGGGCCGGTCACCGAAAGATCAACATTCCAGACACCCGGCCGCAGCGCGACCTCCGCTGCGTAGCGCGCGCCGCCCTCGGCGAGCAGCGTCACCGTCTGGTCGTCGCGGTCCTGCACCGGGTGGCCGATCTTGGCCGCGATGACGGCGTCGCGGATGGCGTTGCCGTCCGGGTCCGTCAGGTCAACGAAGAAAACGCCGTCCTCGTAATCCATCTTCGCCGACCAGCCGAGCGCCGCCTGGCGGCGTTTTTCCGCCGTGACGTCGTTGAAGTGCTGGCTCGCGACATAGGAGTTCGGGACGACGAGGCCGGTCCATGTCGAATTGGCGTAGTAGGCGAGCGTCAGGTTGACGCTGATGATGGTGCCGAAAAACAGCACCAGCACGCCCAGCATGTGCCAGCCGGTGAACTCGCGGGTACCCAGGATCTTCTCGAATATGGTCATTTCTTCGGAGCCTCGAATATCGCGTCATAGGTATCGGTTTCGAACGACTGCTTGTCTTCGGCCGTCAGCTTGAAGTGCACCTGCCCCGGATGCGTGAACTGCTTCGGCTGCGAGACGAAGACGCGCAGCGCGCGCAGCTTGTCCGGCTCGACCGGGATCGCGAAGCTCACGCCATCGGGCTGGTCGACGTCGTTGATGCTCATCGTAGCACCCGGCAGGCCATCGAGCGACAGGAAGACGACACGCGGCTCGGGGATCATGTTCAGGAGCTTGACCGTGTAGCCGTTGCGGATCGAGCCGTCGGACAAGGTGACGAAGACCGGGTTGCGGTCCTTCTGGACGTTGATCTCCAGCCGGTCGCGGCTGAGCAGCGCCACCATCATGCCGACGCCGATGGCGGCCCATGCGGTCATGTAGATCAGCGAGCGGATGCGGAAGATGATCTTCCAGTCGAAATGCTTGATGTTGTCGTCGAATTTCCCGTCCGCGTCGCGGACCCGCGACGGGATGATCGTGCCGGTCGCCGGATCCTGGGCGATGGCCATGTTGTGGTTGTATTCGCGCAGCGTCGCATAGGCGATCAGGCCGCGTTCCTTGCCCGTCTTGTCCATGATCGCGTCGCAGGCGTCGATGCACAGCGCGCAGGTGATGCATTCGAGCTGCTGGCCGTCGCGGATGTCGATACCCGTCGGACAGACCGCGACGCAGGCGTTGCAGTCGACGCAATCGCCGACGGGCTTGCCTTCCGCAGCCGCCTTCTTGGCGTGACGCGAACGCGGCTCGCCGCGCCAGTCATTATAGGTGACGACGAGCGAATCCTCGTCCAGCATCGCCGCCTGGATGCGCGGCCACGGACACATGTAGATGCAGACCTGCTCGCGCATCAGCCCGCCGAAGACATAGGTCGTCGCCGTCAGCACCGCGACCGTCGCATAGGCAATGAACGGCGCATGGAGGGTGACGAAGCTCTTCAACAGTGTCGGCGCGTCGGCGAAATAGAAGATCCACGCGCCGCCGGTCAGCACCGAGATCACCAGAAAGGTCGCGTGCGTCGACACCATCTTGCGGATTTTCTCGAACGACCACGGCGCCTTCGCCAGCCGCATGCGGGCATTGCGATCGCCCTGCCAGAACCGTTCCACCGCGATGAAAAGGTCGGTCCACACGGTCTGCGGACAGGTGTAGCCGCACCATGCGCGCCCGACGATGGAGGTGACGAGAAACAGCCCGACGCCCGCCATCACCAGGAGGCCGGCGACGTAGAAGAATTCCTGCGGCCAGATTTCGACGAAGAAGAAGTAGAAGCGGCGATGCGCCATGTCGATGAGAACGGCCTGGTCAGGCGCGTGCGTGCCGCGGTCCCAGCGGATCCACGGCGTCACGTAGTAGATGCCGAGCGTCACCAGCATGATGAGCCATTTCAGCCGGCGAAAGCGCCCCTCGGCGCGTTTCGGAAAGATCGCCTCACGCGCCGCGTAAAGCGGCTGTGTCTTCTGTTTCGCGCCAACATTGACCGCTTCGACGTCAAGCCTTTCGACATCGGCGTCCTTGTCCTTGACCTTGGCTGCGACGGATTGATCGTTCATCGGTGGTTTCCCGGTTTTTCGGCGACCTTGCCGTTTTGCAGGCGCGACATTCCTTGACCTGCATCAAGCTTAGATGCCCACGCCGCTAAAAAATGCATGTCCCCTGCAGCTTTTCGCCGCAGCGCGGCGTTTGCGCCGGAAGCGGTCTCGAACCGGCGCCGGCCGGGTCTTCCCGTGGAACCGCGCCGCGTTTGACCGTTTTGACCGCGACCCGAACGCGTGAGACACTGCCTGGTCGGGAGGAGACCGCCATGGACACCGTAAAGAAGCAGCGGGCTGGGCGCAAATTCACCGCCTCTGAAATGGGCGCCATCGCCCATCTGTATCGCGGCGAAATCTACCGCTCGACCATCTGGAGAACCCGGCTCGACACGACCACGAACTGGGCCGTGGTGACGCTCGGGATCGCCCTGTCGATCGCCTTTTCCTCGCCGAACGCGGCGGCCCTGCCGCTGGTCCTTGTCGGCATCCTGATCCTGTTCTTCCTGCTTCTGGAAGCCCGGCGCTACCGCTATTTCAATGTCTGGCGCGCCCGCGCGCGCTGGATCGAGACCAATCTCTACGTGCCGATGCTGACGACCGGCGACCTGGACATGGAATCGGGATGGAACGAGGTGCTGGCCGACGACTATTCGCGGCCGGAATACCATATCGGCCTCGCCACCGCGATCGGCCGGCGCATCAGGCGCAACTATCTCTGGATCCTGCTGATCCAGACGGTCGCCTATATCGGCAAACTGATGGTGCATCCGACAGCGGTCACGTCCCTGGAGGAGTTCATCGGGCGGGCCGATATCGGCCCGGTTCCCGGCGAGGCCGTCCTCGGGATCGGCATCGTCTATGTCGCGAGCTGGGCGGCGATGGCCATGTGGAGCGCCGCGAGCGACAGTGCGAAGTTTCGGCAGCGCGGATCCGCATCGAGCTCGATGGGATAGGACCCGCGCCGCCACTTTTCAGTTATTGTCCGCCGCCGAGGCCGTGGACATAGACCGCGAGCTGCTTGACGGACGTCTCGCCGAGACGGCCGCTCCACGCGGGCATGACGCCCTGCCGCGGGCTGGTAACCTGGGCGACGATGTCGGCATGGGTGCCGCCATAGAGCCAGATCGCATCGTTCAGGCGCGGCGCGCCGAGTTCCGGCGTGCCCTGGCCATTGTCGCCGTGGCAGGCCGCGCAGTTGTCGGCGAAGATCGTCTCGCCGGCGGCCGCATTGGTCTCCTCGTAGTCCTGGCCGGAGAGCTTGCGCACATACCAGGCGACATTGTTGATGTCCTCGCGGGTGAGGATCTCGTCACGGCCGAAGGCCGGCATGTCGCTGATGCGGGTATCCTCGTCGGCCGCATAGCGCACGCCATGCATGAGGGTCGTGTAGATGTCCTCGATGGTGCCGCCCCAGATCCAGGAGTCGTCGTTCAGGTTCGGGTAGCCCGGACCACCCTGCGCGCCCGAGCCGTGGCACTGCACGCAGTAGACCTTGAACATCGACGCACCGCCGGCCGAGGCGAACTGGACCAGTTCCGGATCGGCGCTCACCTGCGTGATGTCGGTCGCCGCCAGCTTGTCGAGATAGACCGCCTGGGCGGCCTTGGCGGTTTCGACTTCCTTGGCCAGGTCGCCGCGGCTGGACCAGCCGAGAATGCCCGCCGTCGCCCCGGTGATGCCGGGCCACGCCGGATAGAAGACCGTATAGGCCAGCGCCCAGATAATGCAGGCATAGAAGGTCCACAGCCACCAGCGGGGCAACGGGTTGTTCAGTTCCTTGATGCCGTCCCATTCGTGACCCGTGGTCTCGACGCCGGAGACTTCATCGATTTCCTTTTTGTCGGCCATTGATCAGTCCTCCTTGAAGGGGATGCGGGCCGCATCATCACTGGATTTCTTTGCGCCGGGGCGAAACAGCCACAGGACGGTCGCGACGAAGAACGCGAACATCATGAGCAGCCCCCAGCTGTCGGCGAAGGCACGCATGGCCTGGTATTCGAGATTCATTGCTGCCTCCTACCGGTAATTCTGTTCGGGCTGGTAGACCGAGAAGTCGACCAGCGTACCGAGCATCTGCAGATAGGAAACGAGCGCGTCCATCTCCGTCACCTTGGCCGGATCGCCATCGAAATCGCCGAGCACGGCCTTCGGATAGCGCTCCTCGACCCCCGACGTATCGGCGTTCGGGTCAGCCTGCGCCATCAGGTCGGCTTCCGCGTTCGCGACCATGTCGTCGGTGTAGGGAACCCCGACGCGCCGGTTGGCGATCAGGTGTCCCGACACGTTCTCGATCTTGAGCTCGGTCTTGGCGAGGAACGCGTAGGACGGCATGACCGACTCCGGCACCACCGACTGCGGGTGGATCAGGTGTTCGACATGCCACGCATTCGAGTAGCGTCCGCCGACCCGGGCCAGGTCAGGCCCGGTTCGTTTCGACCCCCACTGGAACGGATGGTCGTACATCGACTCCGCTGCCAGCGAGTAGTGGCCGTAGCGTTCGACCTCGTCGCGGAACGGACGGATCATCTGGCTGTGGCAGAGGTAGCAGCCCTCGCGCACATAGATGTCCCGGCCGGCCAGCTCGAGCGGTGAATAGGGACGCATCCCCTCCACCTTCTCGATCGTGTTCTCGAGGTAGAACAGCGGTGCGATCTCGACGATGCCGCCGACCGTGACCACGGCGAAGGCGGCGACGAAAAGGAGCGTGACGTTCTTTTCGAGAACCTGGTGTTTTTCCATTATCGACATTGGATGTGCTCCTTATTCCGCCGGCTGCAGCGCTTCGGCGCCCATCGGCACCTCGGAACGCACGTCGCCGCGGATCGTCTTGTAGATGTTGAAGGCCATCACCAGGGCGCCCGTCAGGTAGAGCAGGCCACCCATCATGCGCAGCACGTAGTAGGGGTGCATCGCGGCAATGGATTCCGCGAACGAGTAGACCAGATAGCCCTGGTCGTCGTATTCGCGCCACATCAGGCCCTGCATGATGCCCGACACCCACATGACCGCCGCGTAGACGACGATGCCGAGCGTGGCGAGCCAGAAGTGCCAGTTGACGAGCCGCAGGCTGTAGAGGCGCTGGCGGTTCCACAGTTTCGGCGTGAGGTAGTAGATCGCGCCGAACGAGATCATGCCGACCCAGCCGAGCGCACCGGAATGCACGTGGCCGATGGTCCAGTCGGTGTAGTGAGACAGCGAGTTCACCGCCTTGATCGACATCATCGGACCTTCGAAGGTCGACATGCCGTAGAAGGCCACCGAGATCACCAGCATGCGCAGGATCGGGTCGGTTCTGAGCTTGTCCCATGCGCCCGAAAGCGTCATCAGGCCGTTGATCATGCCGCCCCAGGAGGGCATCCACAGCATGATCGAGAACACCATGCCCAGCGTCTGCGCCCAGTCGGGCAGCGCCGTGTAGTGCAGGTGGTGCGGACCGGCCCAGATATAGAGGAAGATCAGCGCCCAGAAGTGGATGATCGACAGGCGGTAGGAGTAGACCGGACGGCCTGCCTGCTTCGGCACGAAATAATACATCATGCCAAGGAAGCCCGCGGTCAGGAAGAAGCCCACCGCGTTATGGCCGTACCACCACTGCGTCAGGGCATCCTGCACGCCGGAGAAGGCCGAATAGCTCTTCGATCCAAGGAACGACACCGGCATCGACAGGTTGTTGACGATGTGCAGCATCGCGATCGTCACGATGAAGGCGAGATAGAACCAGTTCGCCACATAGATATGCGGCTCCTTGCGCTTGAACAGCGTGCCCATGAACACGATGAGATAAGCGACCCAGACGACCGTCAGCCACAGGTCGACATACCATTCCGGCTCCGCGTATTCGCGGCCCTCGGTAATGCCGAGCAGGTAGCCGGTCGCCGCCATGACGATGAACAGCTGGTAGCCCCAGAACACGAACCAGGCGAGACCGCCGCCGAACAGGCGCGCGCGCGAGGTGCGCTGAACCACGTAGAAGGAGGTCATGATCAGCGCGTTGCCGCCAAATGCGAAAATCACCGCCGAAGTATGCACCGGCCGCAACCGGCCGAAATTGAACCACGGTTCGATATTGAGTTCCGGCCAGGCAAGCTGCGAGGCGACGAGCACCCCGACCAGGAAGCCGACCACGCCCCAGAACACCGTGACGATCACGCCGTAGCGAATCACGTCATCCATGTAGCCGGATGTGTCGGGCTTTTCCGCGCCTGCCGGCGCGAATTTCATCTGCCGCAGCATCACGACCGTGGAGATGGCGAGCACGAAGAAAATGATCCAGGCATGCTGCTGAAACGCCGCATCCTGGGCAAATGCCGCACCGAGCAGGACGAGAAACGCCGCCAACCCGACCAGTGCGGTCGTAAAGCTATTATTCATGGGAGACCCCCTTCGGACATGCGTCTTGGTCAGTCTCGGCTGTCCCGGCCGTCTGACCTCTTTTCGCACTATGGATATGTCAGCGCTTCGTGTCCAACTGCCTTGACTTGGATCAATGTAGGGCACCGGCCAACAGGCGATGCTTGCCGAAATTCCCTGAATGCCCGGTGAGGCCACCTCGATGAAAACAAGAAGAACCGTCTTCGACGATAATGTCGTGCCGTTGCCGAGAGCCTCCGGTGTTGACGCCAAACTGGTGTGCTCGAAGCTGATCACCCATCACGACGAACAACTCGTGCTGTGCGCCAAACTCGAGGAACTGGCCGACGAGTTGCCCGAACTGTCGGACACGCAGTTTTGCCTGCAACTGGCCAAATGCATCCATCCGATGATCTGCGCGGCGCACGAATACGAGGAAAAGACGCTGTTCCCGATGCTGATGTCGCTCGATGGGGTCGATGAAAACCTGAAAGCGACAACCGAGCGCCTGCGCTACGAGCACTGGGAAGACGAGAGCTTCGCCGACGAGGTCGCCGACGCGCTGATCCGCTTCGTCACCGACAAGGCCTCGTCCAACGCCGAGACGCTCGCCTACATGCTGCGCGGCTTCTTCGAGGGGCTGCGCCGCCACATCGCGTTCGAGCGCGAGCACATCGTGCCGATCCTGTGCAAGCAGCAGGCCGCAGGATGATCGACCCCGAAAAAATCCTGGCAAGCCAGCGCGGCGCCGTGCCGCGCTACACCAGCTATCCGACCGCGCCGCATTTCAGCGACCAGGCCGGTCTGGCGATCGCCCGCTCGCGGCTGCAAAGGCTGCCGGCAAACGAGGCGGTCTCGCTCTATCTGCACATCCCGTTTTGCGACCGGCTGTGCTGGTTTTGCGGCTGTCATACCAAGCACACCCTGAAATATGCGCCGGTGGAGGCTTATGTCGGCGCACTGATCAGGGAGATGGCGACCGTGCGGGAGACCGCCGGGCGTCGACTCCGGCTGGCGCATCTGCATCTCGGTGGGGGGTCGCCGAGCATGCTGCGCCAGCCGGACTTCGAACGGCTCTCGCAGGCGCTGCGCGACAATTTCAACCTCGATGCCGCCACCGAGATCAGCGTCGAGATCGATCCGTCCGACGTCACCGACGAGACGCTGACAGGCCTTGTCGCCCTTGGCGTGACGCGCGCCAGCGTCGGCGTGCAGGATTTCTCCGATGCCGTGCAGGAGGCGATCAACCGCCCGCAGACCTTCGAGCAGACCCGTGACGTGATCGCGGCGTTGCGCGAGACCGGCATCCATTCGCTCAACATCGATGCCCTTTACGGCCTTCCCTTGCAGACCGAGGAACGGCTGGTCTCGACGATCGACAAGGTGCTGTCGCTCGCCCCCGACCGCATCGCGCTGTTCGGCTACGCCCATGTGCCGTGGCTGAAAAAGCACCAGACCCTGATCCGCGAGGAGGACCTGCCCGGCACGATGGACAGGTTCCGCCATGCCGGCCTTGCCGCCGACCTGATCGCCGCCGCCGGATACGACCGCATCGGCATCGACCATTTCGCCAAGCCCGGCGACACCATGGCCGAAGCCGCCCGCGAAGGCCGCCTCTTCCGCAATTTCCAAGGCTACACGACCGACGCCTGCCGCACGCTGATCGGCCTCGGCGCGTCCTCGATCAGTTCCTATGGCGACGCCTATGTGCAGAACATCGTGCCGACCAGCCAGTACGAGAAAACCGTTCTCGACGGCGGCCTGTCGGCGACACGCGGCATCCAGCTCAGCCTCGACGACCGCATCCGCGCCCATATGATCGAGCGCCTGATGTGCGATTTCTCGATTTCGTTTGACGGCCTGGAACAGAAATTCGGCTACGCCGCCCGCCCCTATATCGCCGAAGCGAAGCTGGCGGCGGCGGGCGACTGCCACGGGCTCACCGAGGTCGACGAGACGGGTTTCCGGATCCGCGAGCAGGCGCGGCCGTTCACGCGTATCGTCGCAAGCTGGTTCGACGCCTATCTGAACGAGAGTTCTGTGCGGTATTCGAAAGCGGTCTGACGCCGCCTAGAGCCGTTCATCTTTAAATGGAAGCAGTTTGATGGAATGGATTTTCCGCCCCGGCTGCGTCGAAATCCCCGCGTTCAAACGATTCCATTTGAAGATGAACGGCTCTAGCCGTCGATCTCGCAGGCTCTTTCCAGCCTTTCGAGATCCGGCACGATCACCGTGCGGTTGTTTTCCACCTGAATGACGCCGGATTTGCGCAGTTTGGTGATCTGGCGGCTCACGGTCTCGATCGTCAGGCCAAGGAAATCCGCGATATCCGACCGCTTCAACGGCAGTTCGAACATGACCGGCCCTTCGTCCGTTTCGATCTCGGGATCGATGTTCGACGCGATCAGGAACAGAAAGCTGGCCACCTTCTCGCCCGCCGATTTGCGCCCGAGCGTCAGCATCCACTCGCGCGCCTCGTCCAGTTCCTCCAGCGCCTGTTCGTGCAGACGGTGTTCGAGATTGGGCGATTCGCTCACCAGCTCTTCCAGGACGGCCTTCGGGAAGGTGCAGACGGTGACGTCGGTCGCCGCATCGGCGATCACTTCGCTCTGCGCGCGGAACGGACGTCCCATGAAATCCGGTGCGAATTGCAGGCCGACGATCTGCTGGCGTCCGTCGGCCATCAGCTTCGACAGTTTCACCACGCCGCGCAGGATGTTCGAGTAACGGTGGACGTCCTCGCCCGCCGACAGCAATTCATGGCCGCTCTCGTAACGCTGCTGCTTGGTGAAGCGGTTGAGCTTGGTCAACTGTTCGGGCGTGAGCGCCCCGCAGATACCCCGGTGCCGGGCTTCGCAGGATTTGCAGATCGCCGGAATATCCGAGGTATGGATGTCCTTACGTGCGGATTCCGTGGCCACTCAAATCTCCCGGGCAAAACCAAAACGCCGTTAAATATCATTTCTGCCGCACAATAATTGGTCAAGTGCCGTATGCGCAAGCAAAGGCGACTCTCATATGAATGTTTTGCGAAAAATACAGCCCGGCCGGTGTTCGGCCGGGCTGTGGCAGATCGTCACTCGATGGCACCGGGCCCCGGAATGCCGGACGGCGGACACTTGCCGGCGATGATCATCCCGAGCATGTCATCCTCGGTGACCTTGTCGACCTCGACGGTGCCGACCAGCCGGCCGTTCTTCATCACATTCGCCCGGTCGCACAGGAGTTTCACCTGATGGATGTCGTGGTCGATCAGGAAGATGCCGATCCCCTCCGACTTCAACTGCTCGATCAGTTCGGCGACCATGCGCGTTTCCTGCACACCGAGCGCGGCGGTCGGTTCGTCCATGATCAGGATCTTGGCGTTGAAGTAGACCGCGCGCGCGATCGCGACGGATTGCCGCTGCCCGCCCGAAAGCCCCGCAACCGGTGTGTGGAAACGCCGGAAGTTCGGATTGAGCCGCGCCAGAATCCTGCGCGTCTCGGCTTCCATCGTGGCGTCGTCGAGGAATCCCATCGGCGTCACCAGCTCGCGGCCGAGAAACAGGTTGGAGGCGGCGTCCAGATTGTCGGCGAGCGCCAGGTACTGGTAGATCGTCTCGATCTGGTAGTCGCGCGCATCACGCGGATTGTTGATCGTCGCCTGCGCGCCGTTGATCCAGATCTCGCCGCCGTCGCGCGGCAAGGCGCCCGACAGCATCTTCATCAGCACGGACTTGCCGGCGCCGTTGTGGCCGAGCACACCGACCACCTCGCCGGGATTGAGGTCGATCGAGACATGGTCGACGGCATGAATGCCGCCGAATGATTTCTGCATCTGGCGCAGTTCGACAAGAGGCGCGGCCATGGTCAGTCTCCCGTCCGCCGGCGGTAGATGATATCGATAAGCACGGCGACCACCAGTACCGTTCCGACCACGATGTTCTGGAACGGCGCGTCGACGCCGACCATCGCCATCCCCGATTGCAGGCTCTGCATGATCAGCGCGCCGAGAATGGCCCCGTAAATGGTTCCAAGACCGCCGGACAGCGCCGTGCCGCCAATCACCGCCGCGGCGATGACTCGCAGTTCGTCAAGCGTGCCGATGTCGTTGGAATGGAAGGTCTGGCGCGACGAGGCGACGATCGCCGACAGCGCGCAAAGGGCTCCCATGATCGCGAAGACCTTGACCGTCAGAAAACGCGTGTTGATGCCGGCCAGCTGCGACGCTTCCGGGTTGCCGCCGGTGGCGAAGATGTAACGGCCGAGCCGCGTGCGCTGCGCCACGATCGTCATCACGATGGCGACCAGGATAAGCAACAAGACCGATATCGGGATCCCGTAGCCGGCGACCAGCCCGTCCGGCATGACCTCGCCGCGCGCAGCGTAGATGCGCTGCAGCCGCGCGGTCGGGATTTCATACGCGTTCAGGATCGCGACGAAGCCGATGATCGCCGCCGCAATGATTGCGCCGATGACCACTTCCGCCCATACCGGCTTCACCGGGAACTCGTGCTTGACCTTGGTCCGGCGCGCATTGAACTGCACATAGAGGGCGCCGACGATGGCGAACGCAGCGAAGATCCAGCTCCAGGTTTGTCCGAGCGTGCCGTTGATGCCGCCGAACAGCTGGAAGTTCTTGTCGAGCGGCCCGATCGTCTGACCGGTGGTCAGGTACCAGGCCACGTTGCGCCAGACCAGGTAGCCGCCCAGTGTCACGATGAAAGCGGGGATCGTCAGGTAGCCGATCAGCCAGCCCTGGAAGGCGCCGATCGCCAGCCCCGTGATGATACCTGCAATGATGGCGATAGGCGCCGTCGCCGGATGGTTCAGGCCAAGCCCCAGCCAGTCCGGCGTCACGACCGTCTGTATCATCGCCATGACAGCCGAGCATGTCGCCAGCAGCGAACCTACCGACAGGTCGATATGGCGGGTGACGATCACGAACACCATGCCCGTCGCCATGATCGCGACGGAGGCCGTCTGGATCGTCAGGTTGAAGATGTTGCGCGGCGTCATGAAGCGCCCGTCGGTCAACAGGCTGAAGATGACGCAGATCAGGATGAAAGCGCCCACCATGCCCAGAAGCCGCGTATCGATTTCCAGCGCTGCGAAAAAGTTGCGGGGCTTCACCGGTTGCGCGGTCGCTGCAGAGGAAGTGTCAGTCATAGCCGTGTCCGGGTCCAAGCATTGAGATGCCCCCACCCCAAAGGATGGGGGCATCAGTCACGCATTCTGTAACAGATGATGAATGTCAGTTACAGGGGGACGGACCGTTGGTGACACCCTGGCAGAGTTCTTCCTTGGTGATCCAGCCGGCATCCACGACCACATCGAGATTGTCCTTGGTGATCGGAACCGGAGCCAGGAACTTGGCGGTCATCGTCGTTCCCGCGGGCGATGTCCACTCGATTGCACCGTCGATGTCGGCCATCGCGATGCCGCTGGCCAGCTTTGCAGCGATCTCGCCGGCATTCTTGCCCAGATCGCGAGCATCCTTCCAGACACTGACGGTCTGCGTGCCCTTGGCAACGCGGTTGAGAGCCGCGTGGTCGCCGTCCTGGCCCGAGACCGGTACCTGGCCGGCCATTCCCTGTGCCGCAAGCGCGGCAACGACGCCGCCGGCGGTGCCGTCATTGGACGCGACCACCGCGTCGACCTTGTTGTCCTGCGCGGTCAGGATCTGCTCCATGTTGCGCTGGGCGTTGGCCGGAAGCCAGCCGTCGGTATAAGCCTCGCCGACGATCTTGATATCACCGGCGTCGAGGGCCGGCTGCAGGATTTCCTGCTGGCCGCCGCGCAGGAAGTCGGAGTTCGGATCGGTGGGCGAGCCCTTGATCATCACGTAGTTGCCCTTCGGGGCCGCCGCGAGAACGGCGCGTGCCTGCATGCGGCCGACTTCGACATTGTCGAAGGTCAGGTAGAAGGCGCGGCTGTCTTCGATCAGGCGGTCATAGGCGATAACCGGCACACCCTCGTCGGCAGCGGCCTGCACCGCCGGGATGATCGCCTGCGTGTCCTGCGCCAGCACGATGAGTGCGTCGACGCCCTGAGCCATCAGGCTCTCCACGTCGGAAAGCTGCTTGGAGGCGGACGACTGGGCGTCGGTCGAGACATAGGTGTCGCCATTCGCCTCGATGGCTCCCTTCATGGCCGCTTCATCGGTCTTCCAGCGCTCTTCCTGGAAATTCGACCAGGAAACGCCGATCTTCTTGCCATCGGCCCATGCCGCGCCGGCCATAGATACCGACAACACAACGCCCGCTAGGAGCGCGCTTGCAATCTTTTTCATGTAATCCTCCCGGTGCATAGAAATGCAACTGCTGAACAGGACCGGAACAACGACTGTTCGGCCCGCCTTGAAGCCCTTTATTTCAAGCCTCAAAAAAAATCGTGACTCAAAAGGGCTTGCATGTCAACATGAAACGGAAATGTGACAACTTGTTGCAATGCAAATGAAATTTTTGCATCGCACCCGGAACGTGAGGAGGCGGCCGGGCCAATGACAGTGGTACTTCGCTCCGACGATATGCGAAGACGAAACAGGCTGCGCATCATCCAGATCGTGCGCCGCAAGGGAGCGGTCAGCCGCGGGGAAATCGCCCAGTCGACGGCACTGAGCGCCGCGACGGTCTCGACCATATCCAGCGACCTGATCGCCGAGGGCATCCTTGTCGCGCGCGGCAGCGAAACCGGCGCCAGCACCGGACGTGGCCGGCCGAGCGTCAACCTGTCGATCAATCCGCGGTTCCGCCACGCGGTGCTGATCATTTTGAAGATCGGCGCGGTCAATGTCACCATCATCGACTTTGCCGGCACCGTGATCGCGCATCAGGACTTCCATCTCGACATGGCGAACCTCACCATGGACGCCTTCCGCCAGGCGCTGGTTTCCGAGATCCGCCAGACCTGGGACGCCTCCGGGCTCGACAATGACCAGCTTGCCCGGATCTGGGTCGGCGTCCAGGGCACCACCGACATCGCCGGAAAAAATGTCCTTCGCTCGCCGATGACCCCGCTGACCAACATTCCGATCGGACGCTGGCTCAGTGAGGAATTTCGCGCGCCGGTCCGCATCGCCAATGACTGCGACCTGATCGCCAAGGCGCTCAACTGGCGCGACCCGCGGCTCTACAGCTGCAATTTCGCCGCCATCCTCCTCGCCCACGGCGTCGGGATGGGCCTGTTCCTGCGCGGCCAGATCATCAACGGCACCAAGTCGTCCGGCACCGAGTTCGGCCACATGCTGTTCGAATCCGATGGCGCGCTGTGCCGCTGCGGCTCGAAGGGCTGCATCGAGGCCTATGCCGGCGATTACGCCATCGTGCGCCGGTTTCGCGGCCAGCCCGGCGACATGAAACCCGCAAGCCATGTCGTCCCCGGCGAGATCGCGCGCATCGCCAATGCGGCGCGCGAGGGCGACGAACTGGCGCGCGAAACTTTCGCTTCCGCCGGTCGTGCGCTAGGATCGGGCCTGGCGGGTATTTTCGCGCTGGTCGATCCGTTCCGGGTCGTTTTCGTCGGCCATGGCGCGATTGCCTTCGATCTCATGGAGCCGGCGCTGCGCGAAATCCTGGAGAATTCCAATGCCTTTGCAGCCAGGGACATTCCGATCGACCTCTATGTGGACGAGATGCCGCTCGTCCTGGAAGGCTGCGGCATCGGCGCCCTGTCCGAAATCGACGAAAGCCAGGCCGACAAGGTCAGCGAAATGGCGAGGTCCTGATCCGATGATGAACCGTCTGTCCGCGATCGCGCTTGCGGTCCTTTGCGCCAGCCCGGCCGCCGCCGGCGACGTGCCGTGGGCCGAGCGCGCCATCAACTCCCATGTCGACCAGTCGAAGCTGACCGGCACGCTCGACCGCGCGGCCCTCGACGCGCTGATCGCCAGTGGGGAGCGCCTGTTCGGCGCGAAATTCACCGAACTGGACGGCGCCGGGCGCAAGATGGCCACCCAGGCCATCATCCCGACGAAGCGCAAGCGCCCTCCCGACAACATCTTTCAGCGCATCGCCGGCACGGAGTCCAACTCCTGTTCGAGCTGTCATCGCGAGCCCGTGATGGGCGGCGCCGGCGATTTCACGGTCAACGTCTTCGTCAACGAGGGCTTCACCAACGCCGACTTCGACACCACCGACCCGCAATTCTCCAACGAGCGCAACACCAACCACCTGATGGGCGCCGGGCTGGTCGAACTGCTGGCGCGCGAGATGACCGCCGACCTGCACGCGATCCGCAAGGCGGCGCTGCACGCCGCGCGCCAGAAGGGCGAGCCCGTGACCGCGGCGCTCGAAACCAAGGGGGTCGGGTTCGGCCGCATCACCGCCCTGCCGGACGGCATTCTCGACCTGCACGAGATCGAGGGCGTCGACACCGACCTCGTCGTCCGGCCGTTCAGCCAGAAGGGCGTGATGACCTCGCTGCGCCAGTTCACCATCAACGCCATGAACCAGCACCATGGCATGGAGGCCGAGGAACGTTTCGGCGCGCGCTGGACCGGCGAGGCCGATTTCGACGAGGACGGGCATGCGCACGAACTCTCCGACGGCGACATTTCCGCCCTCGTCGCCTGGCAGGCCTCTCGGCCGGCGCCGACGGTCATGCAGCCCGCCGACGCCGCATGGCAGGCGGCGGCGAAACAGGGTAGCACCGCCTTCGACGCGATCGGCTGCAACTCCTGCCACGTGCGCGCCCTGCCCCTGAAGAGCCTCGACTTCGCCGATCCCGGCCCGTTCGACGCGGCGGGCACGTTGCGCGCCGGCGAGATCGAGGGCGCGGTCTACGACCTCTCGCTGCTCGACTGGACGAAGACCCTCGAGCGTAACGACAAGGGCGAAGTTCTCGTGCCGCTGTTCGGAGACCTCAAGCGCCATGTCATAACCGACCGGCAGGTCGCCGCGCTCGGCAACGAATTGCTGTCGCAGCGCTTCGTCGAGCGCAACGAATTCCAGACGACCGAAATCTGGGGCATCGGCTCGACCGCGCCCTATGGCCATCGCGGCGACTTCACGACGCTCGACGGCGTCATCCGCGCCCATGGCGGCGAGGCGCGCGCCTCGCGCGACGCGTATATCGGCCTCGACGACGGCGCGCGCAGCGCCCTCATCGCCTATCTCAAGACACTGGTGATCGAACCATGACCAACAGGATCGCATTCGCCCTCGCGGCCCTCCTTTTCGCGGCGGCGCCGCTGCGCGCGCAAAACGCGCCGGAACAGGACGCGCCGGACAGGGATGCCGAACTGACCATGGATGTGCCGGTGATGGTCGAGGAGGCGCTCGCCGCCGGCATCGACCACCAATATACCGGGCCGTGGGAATATTTCGTCGGCGGCGGCGCCGCCGCCTTCGACTGCAACGGCGACCGCCTTCCCGATCTCGCCATTGCCGGCGGCACCAGCCCGGCAAGCCTCTATGTCAACCACTCCGACATCGGCGGCGAGTTGCGGTTCGAGGAAAAGCCGGACGCCCTGCCCGCCAATATCCGCGAGAAGGTCACCGGCCTTTATCCGATCGACATCGACAATGACGGCCATCGCGACCTCGTCGTGCTGCGCGTCGGCGAAAACATCATTCTCAAGGGCGGCCCCGACTGCACCTTCACCGAGGCCAACCGGGCGCTCGCCTTCGACGGCGGACGGGCCTGGTCGACGGCGTTTGCGGCGACCTTCGAGCCGGGTCTCCCCTTCCCGACGCTCGCCTTCGGCAACTATGTCGACCGCTCCGCGCCGGGATCGCCCTGGGGCACCTGCCACGACAATGTTTTCATCCGCCCGGCGCAAGGCAAGGACACGCCGGACTATTCGGAGCAGTTCCCGCTGTCGCCCGGCTATTGCGCGCTGTCGATGCTGTTCACCGACTGGAACCACACCGGCGAGCCGGACCTGCGCATCACCAATGACCGGCAATATTACCGCGACGGCGAGGAACAGCTCTGGCGCATCGTGCCCGGCAAGCCGCCCCGGCCCTACCGCAAGTCGGACGGCTGGCGCAGCGTGCAGATCTGGGGCATGGGCATCGCCGAGGCCGACCTGAACGCGGAC
Organism: Oricola nitratireducens; assembly: GCF_014904745.1. Lineage (GTDB taxonomy): Bacteria > Pseudomonadota > Alphaproteobacteria > Rhizobiales > Rhizobiaceae > Oricola > Oricola nitratireducens. The sequence goes on along the minus strand of NZ_JACZCS010000027.1, from coordinate 10,615 downwards.
GGCTATCCGGAATACGCGCTGACCTCGATGGGCGACACCAAGCTGGAGACGCTGGACGACGAGGCCGAGCCGGACCGGCCGGTCTATCGCGACATCGCCTTCGACGAGGGCGCCACCGCGCACCGCCCCTATACCGGCGACGATCTGAAGCCCTCGACCGGCTGGCACGCCGATTTCGACGATTTCAACAATGACGGACGGCTCGACCTGTTCATCGCCAAGGGCAATGTCCAGCAGATGCAGGATTTCGCCTCCTACGATCCTGACAACATGCTGCTCGGCAAGGCAGGCGGCGGCTTCGTCGAGGCCGGCGACAAGGCCGGCATCGCGCTGCCCCGGCGCGGCCGCGGCGCGGCGGTCGCCGATTTCAACATGGACGGCATGCTCGACCTCGCCGTCGTCAACCGCGAGGCGCCGGTGAGCCTGTTCCGCAATTGCGGCGCCAAGACCGAAACCGGCGCGCGGCCGATGGGCAACTGGCTGGAAATCGAACTGCAGCAGAAGGGCGTGAACCGCGACGCCATCGGCGCGACCGTCACCGTCAAGTCCGGCAACGAGACGCGCACCCGCAAGGTGCATGTCGGCGGCGGCCATGCCTCCGGCTCGGCCGGGTTCATCCATGTCGGCACCGGCACCGCCGAGCGCGCCCAGATCCGAATCCAGTGGCCCGACGGCGAATGGAGCGCCCCCTACCGCGTCTTCGCCAACAATTTCGTCGTCATCCGGAAGGGGTCGGAGCAGGCGCAGTACTGGTATCCGCCGGAGTAAAGCCCCACGCTGCGACTTACCCCCGGTCCAGAACCTCCACCGCCAGAATCGTCGGCATGTGCCGCGCGATCTCCTGCCAGCTGTCTCCCTCGTCGGTGGAGGCGAAGACGGAGCCCGAATTGGTCCCGAAATAGATGCCGGCCGGATCGCGCCGGTCGCCGCCCATCGCCTGGCGCAGCACGGTGAAGAAACAGGCTTCCTGCGGCAATCCCGCGCGCATGTCCCGCCAGCTTTGTCCGCCGTCGCGCGACCGCCAGACCGCGGCCGCCGCGTCGGGCGGAAAACGGCCCGCCATGTCGCCGTTGAGCGGCATGGTCCAGATCGTCTCCGGATCGCGCGGATGGACGCGGATCGGGAAGCCGAAGGTCGACGGCAGGCCGACGGTGATGTCGTCCCAGCTGCGGCCGCCATCGGCCGAGCGCCACACGCCGTGATGGTTCTGCTGGTAGAGCAGATCGCCGTCGCCCGGCGCGCGCATCATGTTGTGAACGCAATGGCCGGTTTCGCCGTCGCGGGGCGCGGCAGGATGCTCGTGATGTCCGCAGGCTTCGGCGTTGGAGAGGCGATTGCGCCGCTCCCACGTCTGGCCGCCGTCCTCGGTGGCAAAGACGCCCGCCGCCGAGATGCCGATCCACATCTTGTCCGGATCCGCGGGATCGGAAACGATGGTGTGCAGCACGAGGCCGGCCGCGCCCGGATTCCAGCTGTCGGCGGAAGGATGGTTGGCCAGCCCCTCGAGATGCTCCCACGTCTTGCCGCCGTCTTGGCTCGCGAGGAACCTAGCCGGCTTGGTGCCGGCATAGAGCGTGCCATGGGCGTAATGCAGCGACCAGACTTGCGAGAACTGCTCCCCGAACGGCGGCGGCGTATCCGTCCAGCCGGTCATTGCCGCGAAATCGGGATCGTTGGCGGCCCATTCGTCCATCGTGCCCCTGGTGAGTTTGGTCAGTTCCCACGTCTCGCCGCCGTCCTCGGAGCGCCAGATGCCCGCGCCGTGCCAGTCGCCGCCACCGCCGGCCCAGAGCGTTCCGGTCTCCGGATCGCCGATGACGTGGTTGATCGGCCAGCCGTCGCAGAATGGCCCGGAGACCGACCAGTTGCTGCGATCCTCGCCGCCCGAAACCAGAAACGCGCCCTTCGTTGTTCCGACAAGAACCGTGACACCGCCGTCCGTCATGCAATCGTTCCTCCGCAATCGGGAGAAAGCCTAGCAAAATTTAGTTTGAGGTCAACGTATTTTCACTGGTTCCGGGGACGGGTAACCATTTCACCCCTCATCGCCAGCCAAGCGCCGGGGCGACGTGGGTCAGGATCGCTTCGATGACATGGGCGTTGTAATCGACGCCCAGCATGTTGGGCACGGTCAGCAACAGCGTGTCGGCCTCGGCGATCGCCTCGTCGTCCTTCAACTGCTCGACCAGCCGGTCCGGCTCGTCGGCATAGGAGCGGCCAAAAATCGCGCGCATGTCCTTGTCGATGTAGCCGATCTGGTCGGCATCCTTGCCGCCGCGGCCGAAATACATCCGGTCCGTGTCGTTGATCAGCGCGAAGATCGAGCGGCTGACCGAAACGCGCGGCGTCCGGGAATGGCCGGCCGCCTTCCAGGCGTCGCGATAGGCGCGAATCTGCTTTGCCTGCTGGATGTGGAACGGTTCGCCCGTCTCATCGGTCTTCAGCGTCGAGCTTTGCAGGTTCATGCCCAGTTTCGCGGCCCATTCGGCCGTCGCGTTCGAGGCCGCGCCCCACCAGATCCGCTCCCTGAGGCCCTCCGAATGCGGTTCCAGCCGGAGAAGTCCGGGCGGGTTGGGGAACATCGGCTGCGGGTTCGGCTGCGCAAACCCCTCGCCCTCCAGTTGCTGCAGGAAGATCTCGGCGTGACGGCGCGCCATCTCGGCATGGGTATCCCCTTCGGCCGGCTGGTAGCCGAAATATTTCCAGCCATCGATCACCTGCTCGGGCGAGCCGCGGCTGATACCGAGTTGCAGCCGCCCGCCGGCGATCAGGTCGGCCGCGCCGGCGTCCTCGACCATGTAGAGCGGATTTTCGTAGCGCATGTCGATCACGCCGGTGCCGATCTCGATTTTCGACGTGCGCGCGCCGACGGCGGCGAGAAGCGGGAACGGCGAGGCAAGCTGGCGGGCGAAATGGTGAACCCGGTAATAGGCGCCGTCCAGCCCGAGTTCCTCCGCCGCCACCGCGAGTTCGATCGATTGCAGCAGTGCATCCGACGCGGTCCGCACCTGCGATCCGCGGTCGGGCGACCAGTGCCCGAACGAGAGGAAGCCAATAGTCTTCATCAGGAGAAACTCCGCTTGTGCTGGGCGCGCCGGATCGGCGCGATGCCCGTTTGACCGCTCTGTATGGAGATGTCGGGGCCGACCGCAAGATGGACGCACTGTTCAACGAAGCGCCGTATCGCCCCGTGCATCCGCCATTGACGTGCGAACCCGAAACGTTTCGCCCGCAAGAATAGGGCCAAGAATGCCGTGCGTGCGAAAAACTCGACGGGCGGCCGCTTTCGCACCCGCCCGTCGATCTGTTTTTTCAGCTACTTAGGCCTGTCGCCGGAATCGGTTTCGCAAGCTCACTTCTTGCCGGGCGTCCCGTCGAACTTCTTCTCCAGGCTGTCCCAGCAGTCGATGTAGTCATCCTGCAGCGGCGCTTCCTTCGCGGCGAAGGCCGTCAGGTGCTGTGGGAAGCGGGTCTCGAACATGAAGCTCATCGTGTTGTCGAGCTTGTCCGGCTTCAACTCGGCGTTCGATGCCTTGTCGAAGGCTTCGCGGTCCGGGCCATGCGGCAGCATCATGTTGTGCAGGCTCATGCCGCCCGGCACGAAGCCCTGCGGCTTGGCATCGTACTGGCCGTAGATGTTGCCCATCAGCTCGCTCATGATGTTCTTGTGGTACCAAGGCGGACGGAACGTGTCCTCCATCACCATCCAGCGCTCGCGGAACAGGACGAAATCGATATTGGCTGTGCCGGGAACGCCTGACGGCGCGGTCAGCACCGTGAAGATCGACGGATCGGGGTGGTCGAACAGGATCGAGCCGATCGGGCAATAGTTGCGCAGGTCGTATTTCACCGGCGCGTAATTGCCGTGCCAGGCGACGACGTCGAGCGGCGAATGGCCGATCTTCGTCGTGTGGAACTGGCCGCACCACTTGATGGTCAGCACCGACGGCGTCTCGCGGTCCTCGTAAGCCGAGACCGGTGTCTTGAAGTCGCGCCGGTTGGCCATGCAGTTCGCCCCGATCGGCCCCCTGCCCGGCAGCTCGAACTTCTGACCGTAATTCTCGCAGACGAAGCCGCGCGCCGGCCCGTCGATCAGCTCGACCCGATAGACCAGGCCGCGCGGGATGATCGCGATCTCCTTCGGTTCCAGCTCGATGACGCCGAGCTCGGTGCAAAAGCGCAGCCGGCCCTCCTGCGGCACGATCAGGATCTCGGAGTCGGCGGAATAGAAATACTCGTCCACCATCGATTCGGTGACGAGATAGATATGCGTCGCCATCCCGACCTGGGTGTTGACGTCACCCGCCGTCGTCATGGTGCGCATGCCGGTCAGCCAGGTCAGCTTCTCGTCGGTCATCGCCACCGGATCCCAGCGGTACTGGCCAAGCGAGATGACGTCCGGATCGACATTCGGCGCCGATTTCCAGTACGGCAGGTCGATCTTGGCGTAGCGGCCGGAATGCTTCACGGACGGGCGGATGCGGTAGCACCAGGTTCGCTCGTTCTGGTGGCTCGGCGCGGTAAACGCCGTGCCGGAGAGCTGTTCGCCATAGAGCCCGTAATTGCATTTCTGCGGGCTGTTCATGCCCTGCGGCAACGCGCCGGGCAGCGCCTCGGTCTCGAAATCATTGCCGAAACCGGGCATGTATTGCAGGTCGTTGGCTTTCGCCGCAGTGGATTTCAGGTCGTCCTTGACGGTGTCGAGCATGGGGGTCCTCCTCGTCACATTGCATAGATTGACGAGGAGGATATTAGTTTCACCTGTAACTATCAACGGTGCGGGCGTCGCGCCAGAAATGTTCGAAAAAGCGATCTCGAACGTTCGGGATCATGTATACGGGCGAATTCATCGCCCCGACACCTTTGATGCAGCGAACCGCGGCACTCCTGCCCCGGCGCACATTGAAAACTCATCAAAGGACCTGAATCAATGTCGATCCGACATACATCCATCTCGCTCCCGGCCACCCTTGTCGCTTTCCTTTTCGCGTCCGTTGCGGCACTTGCCGATGCGGCAAGCGAGAACGAGGCATGGATAACGAGAGCCGCCATCCAGACCGAAACCGGCCAGCAAATCCCTGCGGGCGCCTTCGGTATCGTCGTGGTCGAAAGGCCACGCGAAGCGACGCTTCTGCAATTGCGGGGCAAGGCCGGACGCGGTGACGTGATCTTGCGCAGTCACGAAACGGGCTATTGCCTGACTTTTCCGCTTCGGTTCGTTGCCGGGGATTTCGGAGGCGACGCGATTTCCGCGCATCTCGCCAAACCCGTCCGTCTGGTGCTCAAGAGCAGGCGTGTCGCCAAGGCTCTGGCGAATGGCCATGACATCACCAGCGATACGTATCGCATCAGCGAGGACGACCACCCGGACGCGGATATCGTTATCGAAGCCGGCTTGAACGAAGGCTACGGTTTCGTCTTCAATCCCGGCCGCAACATTCTGGCGGACATATTCGGGATCGAGACAACCCGCATCGCATGCCGGGAACTTTGATTTGGCCACGGATGGCGGGCGCTGTTATGCGTCCGCCGTTTTCATCCGGTACTGCGACGGGGTTTGCCCGACGATGCGGCGAAACTCGGTATTGAAGCTGGATTTCGAGATAAAGCCGGCGTCGAACATGACCTCCGTGATCGACAGATCCGTCTCGCGCAGGACACGCTGCGCATGCCGGATGCGATAGGCGTTCATGTAGCGCGAGAAATTTTCGCCCGTCGTTCTGTTTGTCGCGGCCGAGACCTCCCGAACAGGCACCGACAAACGCCGCGCCACACGCGCCAGAGTCAGGTTGTTGTCCTTGTAGAGCTGTTTCTCCGTCATCAGCGCATCGAGGGCTTGCATTAACGCCCGGTCGCGATCACTCGGCGCTTCCGTCTTGTTCCCGGCGCTGCCGGGCGGGTACAGCACGATCGGCCCGCCGACCAGCGCGACAATGAATATGAAAGCCGCGAAGACACCGGAAACGCCGGTCAGGAAATTCAGAACAAAGGGCTCACGCGCAAAAAGACTGGCCGCGACGATCAGGCCATCCGTCGCCACCATCATGGCGAGCAACACCATCGTGGCATATATCGCCAATCGTACGATGCGCATGGCATCCGGCGTTACCTGCACGAAGTCATCCGCGTGATAGCGCAACAGCGTTGCGATACGAAAAAGATATACGCCGGTGATCGCCAGGACGAACACATCGGCGGAAACGGGGATTGGCGCCAGAATGGCCAATTGCGCGAACACGACCGGCACGCCGTTCCAAATCAGGGCTTCGCGCCATGACGCCGAGGTATCCTGCGACAGGGCGCGAAATCCCAGATAGGCCGATGGCGCAACCAGCACGGCAATCAGCGGCTGAGCCAGACCCGCCCAGCCGGCCCCGAAGGAAAGCCGCAATCCCAAAAGTAGGCCGATGGTAGCCAGGGACAGAAGAAAGACGCAGAGGAAAAAGCGCGCGAAAAGGGGCACGCGCGTGTTCCGCGCCAGCGTATAGGCGGCGATTGTCGTCAAAACGCTGACAAGCCAGACAAGGGGAAAAGCGACCATGACTGTTTCCTGGCGGCGAAAGGATCCGCCAAAGGCTCATTAGCGCAGTTCGCGTCGCATGGCACTATCGCCCCCGTCGCACCGCCCTCCGACCCGTCGGGCAAGCGGCTGCGGGGGTCGTTTCACGCCCCCGCCCCGGACTTTCTCAACTCATGAGGTCCTCGATGCGGATCGGAAAGCGGTGCGCCCTCACCCCGGTGGCGTGCCAGATCGCGTTGGCGATCGCGCCCACCGTTCCGGTGATGCCGATCTTGTCGACGCCCTTGATCCCGAGACCGTTGACGTAGGGTCGTCCTCGTCGATCAGCAGCGCCTCCATGGCCGGGATGTCGACAGGGACCGGGATGTGATAGCCGGCAAGATCGGCATTGACCGGACGACCCGTGCGGCGCGAAGGAGATGCCCCAGATCATCCCGCCATAGAGCTGGCTCCTCGCCAGTTTCGGGTTGACGATCAGCTCGTCTCTCTCGCCGCCACGCTTTCGAACGAGGCGCCGCCGCTGGAAGCGCTGCGCCGGTGGCTTCACGCCCAGATAGACATGGTCGCCACCAAGAAGGGCGTGCTCGCCGCGCTCGCCCCGCGGCCGGAAGTTCCGACGCGCTTTTTGCCGATTCCGCCGCGCGGATGACAGGCGCCGTCAGCGAACTGATGTCCGCCGCCGTCGCCGCCGGCGAAATCCGCGATGACATTGCGCCGGAGGACATGATGCGTGCCCTGATCGGCATGTGCTACACGCGCCAGCAGCCGGGCTGGCGGGACAAGGTCATTCGTCTGGTGGACGTCTTTCTGGACGGCCTGCGCCTGCGGAGCGGCGAGGCGAAATAAAAGCTGCCTGCCCCGTCTTTCCTACGCCACCTTGCGCCAGCGTTCCTCGCGGACGAATTCCATCAGCGTTTCCGACGGCATCGGCGCGGCGAAGGCGTAGCCCTGCAGGGTGTCGCAGCCGAGGTCGCGCAGGATCTCGGCGTGCTCCATCGTCTCGACGCCTTCCGCCACCACCTTGATGCCGAGCGACTGGCCGATGTCGATGATCGACGCGACAAGGCGCCGCCGGCTGTCGGAACCGACGATCGGCGTGATCAGCCTGCGGTCGATCTTCAGACGCGCCGGATGGAGATGGATGAGGCTGATGATCGAGGCGTAGCCGGTGCCGAAATCATCGATCTCGATGTCGATACCGAGCGTCTCGAGGCGTTCGATATTGGCGGCGGCGATTCCGTTGCCCTCGTCGAGGAAGATCGACTCCAGCAGCTCGAACGACAGCGTGCCCGGTTCTATGGCAAGCCCGTCGAGGCGGTGGATGAGGTCGGCGTCGTGCAGTTGGCCGGCCGACACGTTGACCGACATTTTCGGAATCGAGATACCGGCCGCTTTCCACCGCGTCGACTGCCACAGCGTCTGTTCGAGGATGGTGCGGTCGATCAGCGGCACGACATTGAGCTCGTCGGCGATCCCCAGGAACACGTCGGGCGTCAACACGCCCTCGGTCGGGTGTTTCCACCGCGCAAGCGCCTCGACACCGACGATGTCGAAGGTTTTCGCGTCGAACTGGGGCTGGAAGTAAGGCAGGAACTCCCGCCGCTCGAGGCCGCTCAGAATGTCGTCGGCGACGCGCTTGTTGCGAACGACCTCGGCCTTCAGCGCGGCGGAGAAGAACTCGTAGCGATTGCGGCCGTCGCTCTTCGCGCGGTAGAGCGCGATGTCGGCATCGATGAGCAAGCGCTTGCCGGAATCGGTGACGCTCTCGTCCGCCAGGGCGACGCCGATGCTGGCGCCGAACCGGCACAGATGGTTCTTGTAGGGAACCGGCTGGCGCATCTGGTCGATGATGCGGTCGGCAAGATGGGACAATTGCGCTTCATCGATCTGCGTCGTCGTGGCAATGACGAATTCGTCGCCGCCGATCCGCGCAACGAAGTCGTCGGCGCGCGTATTCGCCTTCAGGACGGACGCGGCATGGATCAGCATCGCGTCGCCGGCGGCATGGCCCAGAGTGTCGTTGATCTGCTTGAAGCGGTCGAGGTCGATATGCAGCAGGGCCGTCGGCTTGCGGCCGTCGCGCCCGTTCAGAAGCAGCTCGTCGAGAAAACGCCGGTTCGGCAGTCCGGTCAGGCTGTCGTGCAGCGAGTTGTGCTCCATCTGCGCGCGGGCGTCCTCGAGCTCGCGGTTGCGGAGCTCGGCATTCCGCTTGGCTTCCATCAGCCGGGTCTTGAGACGGATGTCGTCCGACACGTCCCAGTTGACGCCGATGATATGGCGGTGTCCGCCGATATTGTCGTGCACGGCGCCGATGGCCCGGATCCAGCGTATCGTCCCGTCGGGGAAAACGACGCGGAACTCCGACGAATATGTGCCGCAATCGGAAATCGCCTCCCGGAACTCCCCTTCGGCCCGTTCGCGGTCGTCCGGATGGAGCGCCGTCGACCAGACATCGTATTTCGTCGGGTCGACGTCGTCGGGAACGCCATAGAGCTCCTTCATCCGGTCGTCCCAGGCCATCTCCCGCGTGTCGAGGTTCAACTCCCAAACGCCGATCTTCGAGGTGTCGAGCGCCAGCTTCAGGCGCTGCGACAACTTCCGCATCTGGTCCTGGCGCCGCCTCAGCTCGCTGATGTGCGTACGGCGCTGATCGTAGAGATAGCCGGCAATCGAGATCGGCAGGATGACAAGCAGGCCCGCGACAAGGATGAGAAACCGGAACTCCCAGGCGTTTGCGGGCGCGCCGGTCCAGCCGCCGCGGGGAATCGCGGCGATCCGCCAGCTGCCGGTCGGAAGCGACACGTCCGAAACGACGGGATCGCGGCCGAAGATCCCGGCCGGCCCGAAAAAGACCGTGCTGTCGCTGCCAGTGGCGTCCCGCCCGGCGATGGCGATCTCGATCGGCAGGTCGGGATCGAGAAGTCCGCTATCCGCATAGAGCCGGTCGACATCGACGACAGCCGAAACGAGACCCCACAAATGCCTGGTGTCGTCGGCATCGTCGACATAAACGGGAAATCGCCCGATGAAGCCCCGGCCGCCCTGCAGGAGATTGACCGGGCCGGCCAGAACCATGTGGCGGGAATTGACGGCCCGCATAGCCGCGTCGCGTTGCTGCTCGTTCTTGCGGTAGTCGAGCCCGATGGCCTTCTCGTTGCCCTCGATTGGATACATCAGCCTGACGACCAGATCCGGGGCGGCGGCGATGTTGCGCAACTGCGAGTGATTGCCGATCAGGCTGGCCGCGATGGCACTGAAGCGTTGCTGGTCGATATCGGGCTGGGTGGCGATGACCGCCACGAGACCGCGCACCAGCTGGATATTGCTGTTGATGTTGCCTTCGAGCCTGGACCGAATCAGGCCGAGCTGTTCGGCGACATCGGCGCGCGCGCGCTGGTGATGGACCAGGCGGTTCTGATATTCGGCGAATATGCCCGCCGCCAGGGTGACGGCAAGGGCGATCCCGGCGGCGATGACACTGGGCCGCGAGAGGGCCTGGCCTGCTTTGAACCGGGGCATGAAACGTCTTGCCATAGAACCCTGCGAAATCGAGAAATTCCCAAAATCTCCGGACCTTGGGAACCGCACTTCATTTATCCGCGGTCAGGTTACCGCCAAACCTCAAACAAATGACTAAGGGGAACTTTCGCGCGATCGGCGCGCCCGCGCCGGTCATCGATGGAGGCGCCAAGACAAAATTTCACACCCGTCGGCGGCTTTTCCATCCTCCCGCAAGGCACGCGAAATAACCATTCGTTAACCACGTTTCAAATAGAACTGGGCAACGGAAAATTAACGAAGATGACCGAAGTGCTAACCGCCACCCAGCCCATCCGCCTCAAGGGCCGTTCCTTCCTCGCAATGGTGCTCAGCCCGGAGCCGCCCTTCGATGACTGGCTGGTGCGGCTCGACGATCTGGCTGCCCGTTCGGCGGGATTTTTCCTGCAGCGCCCGATCGTGCTCGACCTCGAGGGTGTCGACATCGACCGCCCGCAATTGCGCGACCTCGTAAGCGAACTCGACAAGCGCGGCGTCCGGATCATGGGCATCGAGGGCGCGCGGTCGTCCCTGCTCGGCCGTGACATGCCTCCGGCG
>NZ_JACZCS010000026.1 GCF_014904745.1 Oricola nitratireducens | reverse complement strand
GCGGCGGGCGCCCGGCCCCCGATTTCGAAGCACCGGAGGCAAGAACGCCGGGCGCCGATCAGGCCAGGCCGGCGGCCGCTTCGCGCCGTCCGGAATGGAAGCCGGGAAGAACGGTGCCCTCGATCATCGTCACCGAACCGGTGCGTTCCGGACAATCGCTGATGTTCGAAGGCGACATAACCGTTGTCGGATCGGTCGCGTCGGGCGCGGAAGTCGTCGCCGGCGGGTCGATCCATATCTACGGAACCTTGCGCGGACGGGCCGCGGCGGGCTCGATGGGAGACGCCTCCGCGCGCATCTTCTGCCGCAAGCTCGAAGCGGAACTGATTGCGATCGGCGGCCTCTACAAGACCTCCGAAGACCTGGAGCCCGAACTGCGCGGGCAGTCCGTCCAGCTCTGGCTCGAAGGCGATTCGATTTTGGCGGAAACATTCAACTGAGCCGATGAGCGGCCGGAAAAAGGAGAAGGCAATGGGTAAGGCGATCGTTGTGACATCCGGCAAGGGCGGTGTCGGCAAGACGACGACCACGGCGGCTCTCGGCGCCGCACTGGCGCAGCGCGACGAGAAGGTCGTGGTCGTGGATTTCGACGTCGGCCTGCGCAATCTCGATCTGGTCATGGGCGCCGAGCGGCGCGTGGTCTACGACCTGATCAATGTCATCCAGGGCGAGGCCAAGCTGCAGCAGGCGCTGATCCGCGACAAGCGGCTTGAAAACCTCTATCTGCTGCCGGCATCGCAGACCCGCGACAAGGACAAGCTCACGCCCGAGGGCGTCGAGGAAGTCATCACGGCGCTGAAGAAGAATTTCGACTGGGTTATCTGCGACAGCCCGGCCGGCATCGAGCGCGGGCCGACCATGGCGATGCGCCATGCCGACATCGCGATTGTTGTGACCAATCCGGAAGTCTCCTCGGTCCGCGACTCCGACCGCATCATCGGCCTGCTCGACGCCAAGACCGTCAAGGCCGAACGCGGCGAGCGCGTCGAAAAGCACTTGCTCCTCACCCGCTACGACCCGGCCCGCGCCGAATGCGGCGACATGCTGCAGGTCGACGACGTCCTGGAAATCCTGTCGATCCCGCTGCTCGGCATCATACCCGAAAGCATGGATGTCCTGCGCGCCTCGAACCTCGGCACGCCGGTGACGCTGGCCGACAAGCACAGCGAAACGGCGCAGGCCTATTTCGAGGCCGCGCGGCGATTGACCGGTGAAGCCGTGCCGATCACGATCCCGAGCGACAGACGCGGATTCTTCGGCAAGTTCTTCGGAAGGAAGGCCGCATGAATATCCTCCGCCTCTTCGTCAGGCCGAAATCGGCTTCGACAGCGCGCGAGCGATTGCAGGTGCTGCTCGCCCATGAAAGGGCATCGGTGGGCGGCAACGACCTGGTCGCTATTCTCAGGGACGAAATCCTTGCAGTCATCTCCAAGCACGTGAAAGTCGACGACAACAAGGTCTACGTGAAGCTGGAGCGCGGCGCGCAGGTCTCGACTCTCGAAGTCGACGTCCAGATCCCCTTCGACACGAACCGGCGGGCGGCCTGACAAGGGCCGCTCCGCAACACCGAACGAAAAACCGCCCGCCGGAAATTCGGGCAGGCGGTCTGCTTTCGTGGCGGCCGGTTCCCGCCCGCCGCGATCCGGCCTAGCCGATCAGATCCTCGATGCGGATCGGATACCGGCGCACCCGCACGCCCGTCGCATGCCAGATCGCATTGGCGATCGCGCCCACCGTGCCGGTGATGCCGATTTCGCCGACGCCCTTGATCCCGAGTACGTTGACGTATCGGTCGTCCTCGTCGATCAGCAGCGCCTCCATGGCCGGAATGTCGGCATGGACCGGGATGTGATAGCCGGCGAGATCGGCATTGACCGGACGGCCGGTGCGGCGGTCATGGATCGCCTCCTCGTGCAGGGCGAAGGACAGACCCCAGATCATCCCGCCATAGAGCTGGCTCCTCGCCAGTTTCGGATTGATGATCCGACCGGCCGCAAACGCGCCGACAAGCCGCGTGACCAGCACCTGGCCGAGATCGGGATCGACCTTGACCTCCGCAAAGACCGCGCCGTGCGAGAACATCGCCCGCGCCTCCGCATCGGCCGGATCGCGTCCGCCCGTTCCGCTGCCTTCGAGGCTTTCCATGCCCGAACGGGCGAGGATGTCGCCATAGCCTTCGCTGCGGGTCTCGTCCTCACGGTGCCAGAGCCGGCCCTCGCGCGCCTCGACACCCGCATTGCCGGCGCCGAACAGCGGCGACGCCGGATCGTTGACGGCGATCTCGGCCAGCTTGGCAATCGCGTCGGTCCCCGCATTGTGAAGCGCGCTGCCCGCCGTGGCGGTGTGGCCGGAGCCGCCGGCGACCCCGCCGTCGGGAAGATCCGAGGTGCCCGAGCGGAATTCCACCTGCTCGATATCGAGGCCGAGGGAATCCGCCGCGATCTGCGCCAGCGCCGTCCACGCGCCCTGCCCCATGTCGGCGGCGGCCGTCTCCACCAGCGCCGTGCCGTCGGCGCGCAGGGTCGCGCGCGCCTCGGCCTGGAACATCGGCGCCGGGAACAGGGCGCTGCCCATGCCCCAGCCGACCAGCCGTCCGGCATCGTCGGTCATCTGCCGCGGCGCCAGCGGACGGCCCGCCCAGCCGAAGCGTTCGGCGCCCTGCGCGTAGCATTCCCGCAACGCCTTGGCGGAGAACGGCCGGCCCGTCGCCGGGTCGGTCTCGGCATAGTTGCGCAGCCGCATCTCCAGCGGGTCGATCCCGATGGCCGCCGCGGCCTCGTCCAAAGCGCATTCCAGCGCCGCCGAGCCGGACGCCTCGCCGGGCGCGCGCATCGGGCCAGGCGTGCCGGTGTCGACCCGCACCGCGCCGTGCCGGGTCGAGATCGCCGGGCTGGCATAGAGATTGTGTGAGGCATTGGCAGCGGGCTCGATGAACTCGTCGAAACTGCTGGTCGTTGCCACCGCGTGGTGTTCCAGCGCGGTCAGCCTTCCCTCGGCATCGGTTGCGAGCCGCAGACGCTGCCGCGTCGCCCCGCGATGGCCGACCGGTCCGAACATCTGGTCGCGCGGCAGCGCCAGCTTGACCGGGCGCTGCAGCATCCGCGCGGCGCGGATGCAGAGGATCTGCGGCCCCGCGAGGATCGCCTTGGAGCCGAAACCGCCGCCGAGAAACGGACTGCGCAGATAGACGTTCTCCGGCGGGATGCCGAAAAAGGCCGCATAGGCCGCCCGGGACAAGACGATCGCCTGGTTCGGCGTATCGATGGTCAGCGTGTCGCCGTCCCATTCGGCGACGATCGCATGCGGCTCCATCGCGTTATGATACTGGGCCGGCGTCTCGTATTCAGTGTCGACCAGATGCGCCGCCGCGGCAAGGCCGGCGGCAAGGTCGCCGCGATCGAAATCCGGCGCGCCGCCGACCCCGACGGTGGCCGGGGCGTATGGCTCTCCATTGTCAAAGCCGATCCGGGCCGGCTCGGTCTCGTAGACCGGCGCGAGAAGCCGCGTTCCCTCGGTCGCCGCTTCCAGCGTCTCGGCGAGGACGAGAGCGATGGGTTGCTTGGCATAGCGCACGCGATCGTTCTGCAACGCGTCGAAGCGGAAGCCGAACAGCCCGTGCTTTTCGTCCGGATCGAGCGCCAGCGGCGGGCAGTTCGCGGGCGTGATCACCTCGACCACGCCCGGATGCGCCTTAGCCGCCTCGACGTCGAGCGAGACGACCCGGCCGCGCGCGATCGTGCTGACCGCCACGACCGCATGCAGCAGGTTTTCGGGATGGTTGTCGGCGGCGAAGGTCGCCGCGCCGGTGACCTTGAGAAAACCGTCGCGCCGGGTCAGCGGCTGGCCGCTCGACGAGCCGAAACGGACTTGCGCGCTCGGAAATGGAATCGTGTCAGGCATGAATGGATACTCCGGTGTCAGAGCTGAAGACGGATGCCGGCAATGCGGGCACGCTTTCGGGCGTACCGGCTGCGGCGAGAAGAAAGGCGCGGGTCACGACCCGCCTGGCGAGTTCGATCTTGAAGGCGTTGTCTCCGGAGGGTTTGGCATCGGCGAGCGCCGCTTCCGCTGCCCGCGCGAAGCTCTCCGCGGTCGGCTCCGCGCCCCGAAGCAGCGCCTCCGCCGAACGCGCCCGCCAGGGCCTGGCGGCGACGCCGCCGAGCGCGAGACGGGCTTTTCCGATCGTCCCGTCCTCGATCTGCAGCGCGGCAGCGGCAGAGACGAGCGCGAAGGCGAAGGAGGTGCGCTCGCGCAGCTTGAGATAACGGGACCGGGCGCGGAAATCCGCCGCCTCCGGCGGCAGGCGCAATCCGGTGATCAGTTCGCCGCCGGCCAGCACGCTTTCATGCTCGGGCGTTTCGCCCGGAAGCAGATAAAACTCTTCCAGCGGCATTTCGCGGCGCCCTTCGGGCCCCTCGATCTCCACGACAGCGTCAAAAGCGACGAGCGGCACGCAGAAATCGGATGGATGCGTGGCGATGCAGGCGTCCGACCAGCCGAGGACGGCATGGGTGCGGTTCTCGCCTTCGAGCGCGTCGCATCCGGCACCGGGATCACGCCGGTTGCACACGCTGGCCGGGTCGGCGAGATAGGCGCAGCGCGTGCGCTGCATCAGGTTGCCGCCGACCGTGGCCGCATTGCGCAGTTGCGCCGAGGCGCCCGAAAGCAGCGCCTCGGCGACCGCCGGATAGGCCGCCGCGAAATCCGGCGCGCGCGCCAGGTCGGCATTGCGCACCATCGCGCCGATGCGCATCCCGCCCTCGGAGAGGGTTTCGATGCGGTCGAGGCCGGGCAGACGGGTGATGTCGACGAGCTTGCCGGGCGTCAGCGCGCCGGTCTTCATCAGGTCGAGCAAGTTCGTGCCGCCGGCAAAATAGGCTGCGCCGGGTTTGGAGGCCGCGGCGACGGCTTCGGCCACCGATGCGGGCCTTACATAGTCGAACAGGTTCATGCGGCCTTCCCTTCTTCTCCGGCGACGCGCTTTTGCGCATCGAGCACGGCTTCGATGATTCCGGCATGCGCGCCGCAACGGCACAGATTGCCGCTCATGCCCTCGCGGACGCGGTCGGGGTCGTCCCCTGCGTCGCCCTCGAGGATCAGGCCGACCGCGCTCATGATCTGGCCCGGCGTGCAGAAGCCGCACTGGAAGCCGTCATGTTCGATGAAGGCCGACTGGACGGTGGCGAGCCGGCCGCCGACGGCGAGGCCTTCGATGGTCATCACCTCGGCGCCGTCCAGACTGGCGGCAAGCGCAAGGCAGGCATTGATGCGCCGCCCGTCCACCAGCACGGTGCAGGCGCCGCACTGGCCGCGGTCGCAGCCTTTCTTGGTTCCCGTCAGGTGCAGCCGCTCGCGCAGGAGGTCGAGCAGCGTTACCCTCGGGTCTTCGAGCACGACGTCCTTCCGGTCGCCGTTGATGGTAAGCGTTACGGACAGAGACATGTTCGCTCCGATCGTTCGGGGTCTGAGATTTGGGTCGACGTAGAAGGTCGTCTGTGCGACGTGAAAAGGCCCCTCATAAAGGGCGCGGCACCGCGTACATGTCTCGGGAAGATATGCATCGGCCGCCTGAACAATTTATACGGAGGGTGCCTCCGTTTTGCAAGCGAAAAATGCTATGACTGGAAAGATGGAACAGGAATCCGAAAAGGCAACCCGCAAACCGAGGGCAGATTCCCTGCGAAACCGGGAGAAGTTGCTCGCCGCGGCGCATGATGTCTTCAGCGCGGGCGGACCGGATGCGAGCCTCGAAAAAGTGGCGAAGACAGCCGGCGTCGGCATCGGCACGCTTTACCGGCACTTCCCGACTCGCGAAGCGATGTTCCAGGCCGTCTACAAGCGCGAGGTCGATCAGCTCGTCGAGCTGGCCGCGAGGCTTGCCGAGGAAAAGCCGCCCTTCGAGGCCCTGCGCCAATGGCTGCACGCCCAGATAGGAATGGTCGCGACGAAGAAGGGCATGCTGGCCGCCCTCACCCCGGCCGCCGGAAGTTCCGATGCGCTATATGCAGATTCCTCCGCCCGGATGCTTGCCGCAATCGGCAGGCTGATGGCGGCCGCCATCGAGGCGGGCGAGATTCGCGACGACCTTGCGCCCGAAGACGTCATGCGCGCGCTGCTCGGCATGTGCTACACGCGAGAGCAGGCGGGCTGGCAGGAAAAGGTCATCCGGCTGATGGACGTGTTCCTGGACGGACTGAGAATACGCGGGGACTGAACGGACGGCTCACACCGCGTCGAAATCCAGCACCAGCTTCTCCGAGGTCGGCCGCGCCTGGCAGGCAAGAATGTAGCCGGCCTCGGTTTCCCACGGCTCGAGCGAGAAATTGGCGTCCATCTCGGCGGAGCCTTCCACCACCTTGCAGCGGCAAGTCGCGCACATGCCACCCTTGCAGGAAAATGGCAGGTCGATCCCCTTGGCGGCGGCGGCATCGACGACCTTCTTCGACGGATCGTCGAAGGCGAAATTCTTCGATACGCCGTCGAGGATCACCTCGACCGTGGCGCCCTTCTGCGCGGCTTCGAGCGCCGCCTTCGACGCCTTGTGCGGCGTGCCGTCGGCCGTGAAGCGTTCGAAATGGATGCGGCCGCGGTCCGCGCCGAGCGCCGCGACGGCGTCGGCCGCCTCGTCGATCAGTTCGCCCGGTCCGCAGATATAGATGCCATCCGCCTCGCCCGGCTGGATCAGCCCGGCGCTGGCCAGCTTCTCGAGCCGCGCGGCATCGATGCGGCCGTTGAACAGCGGTACGTCCTGCGTCTCGCGGCTGAGGATATGCACGGTGCGGAAGCGGTCGAGGAAGCGGTCCTTCAGGTCTTCCAGTTCCTCGCGGAACATGATCGAGGCCGTCTCGCGGTTGCCGTAGACCAGCGTCACCTCGCTCATCGGCTCGCCCTCAAGCGTCGAGCGGATGATCGACAGCACGGGCGTGATGCCGGAGCCGGCGGCGATCATCAGGTAGTTGTTGGCGGCGTTTTCCGACACGTCGACGGCAAAGCGGCCCTGCGGCGCCATCACCTGGATGACATCGCCCGCCGCCAGGTTGTCATTGGCGAAAGCCGAGAAGACGCCGCCCGGCACCTTCTTGATGCCGACGCGCAGCCGTCCCTCGCTCAGGCCCGAGCAGATCGAATAGGAGCGACGCACATCCTCGCCGCCGATCGTCGTGCGCAGCGTCAGGTGCTGGCCCGGCTTGTAGCGGAAGGCCTCGCGCAACGCCTCGGGCACGTCGAAGGCGACGCACACCGAATCCGGCGTCTCGCGGGTGATATCGGCAACGGAAAGTTCGTGGAATTGCGTGGACATGGGAAACGACCGTTTTCCTAGATGCATTTGAAATAGTCGAAAGGCTCGAGACAGGCCGAGCAGCGGTAGTGCGCCTTGCACGGCGTCGAGCCGAATTCCGAGACCCGCTCGGTGTCGGTCGAGCCGCAACGCGGGCACGCGACAGTGGTTTCGCCGAACAGCGAACGGATCGAGCCGGACGCCTCGACCGGCGGTGCGATGCCGTATTCGCGCAGTTTCTCGCGCGCTTCCTCGCCGATCCACTCAGTCGTCCAAGCCGGCGACAGGACGCGTTCGACACGCGCCTCGAAGCCTGCTTCGCGCAGCGCGGTCTCGATCGAAAGCTCGATGGCCAGCGTCGCCGGGCAGCCGGAATAGGTCGGCGTCACCTTGGCGACGGCGGCGCCGTCGTCGGCGATCTCGACCGAACGCAAAATGCCGAGATCGGCGACCGTCACGCAGGGCACTTCCGGGTCGGGCACCGCGGCAGCGGCGGCCCAAGCCTTCGCCTGCGTCGCCTTCGCCTGCGCTTTGGCGCGATCGACAGCGGTATCGGCTACCATGTCAGCCCCGGATAGGTGCGCTGCATGTGCTGCAACTCGGCAAGCAGATGACCCATATCCTCGCTGTGGACGCCCTTGCGGCCGCCCGAATGCTGCCAGGCTTCGCCCGGCAGGGCGAGCTCGGCTTCGGCGAAGACATCGGCGATGGTGCGCTCCCATTCGGCCTTCAGCGACGCCGGATCGGGCGCAATGCCGGCCTTGGAAAGCGCGTCCGTCACCGCGTCGGTCTCGAACAGTTCGCCGGTATAGGGATAGAGCGCCTCGACCGCTGCGGCCATGCGGCGCGCGCTCTCTTCGGTGCCGTCGCCGAGACGGATCGTCCATTCGGCGGCGTGGCGCACGTGATAGACGGATTCCTTGACCGCCTTGGCGGCGATCGCGGCCAGCGTCTCGTCGGTCGATTTCGCCGCCTCGCGCCACCATCCATGCATGAAGACCGAGAAATAGAGCTGGCGCAACACGGTCTGCGCGAAGTCGCCGTTCGGGCGTTCGACCAGCAGGAGGTTATGATACTCGCGTTCGCGCCGCATATAGGCGAGCGCATCCTCGTCGCGGCCCTTGCCCTCGATCTCGCCGGCATAGGTATAGAGCGAGCGCGCCTGGCCGATCAGGTCGAGCGCGATATTAGGCAGCGCCAGGTCTTCCTCCAGCGTCGGCGCGTGGCCGCACCATTCGGAGACCCGGTGGCCGAGGACCAGGTGATCGTCGGCAACCCGCAGCAGCAGTTCGAAAAGTTCTTTCTTCATGGGACCGTCCCGGCGCTCACATATGCCCGACTTCGTCGGGGATCTCGTAGAAGGTCGGATGCCGGTAGATCTTGTCGGCGGTCGGCTCGAACAGCGCGTCCTTGTCCTTCGGATCGGACGCCGTGATCTCGGCCGACGGCACGACCCAGATCGAGGTCCCCTCGCCGCGCCGCGTATAGACGTCGCGCGCCGCCTGCAGCGCCATTTCCGCGTCGGCGGCATGCAGCGAACCGCAATGGCGGTGCGCAAGGCCGTTGCGCGGCCGGATGAAAACTTCCCAGAGGGGGGTCTGCGTGGTCATGTCTGTTACTCCGCTGCGATTTTGGTTGCGGCCGCGCGCGCCTTGCGCTTGGCGGCATGGGCCATCGCCGCCTGGCGCACCCATTCGCCGTCTTCATGCGCCTTGCGGCGCGCGGCGATGCGATCCTTGTTCATCGGGCCGCCGCCCTTGACGACGCGCCAGAACTCGTCCCAGTCGATCGGGCCGAAATCGTAGCCCTGCTTTTCCTCGTTCCACTTGCACTCGGGGTCGGGAACGCTGAGGCCGATGAACTCGGCCTGCGGCACGGTCGCGTTGACGAATTTCTGCCGCAACTCGTCGTTGGAGAAGCGCTTGATCTTCCACTTCATCGACTGGTCGCCATGCTGGCTTTCGCTGTCGTGCGGACCGAACATCATCAGCGACGGCCACCACCAGCGATTGAGCGCGTCCTGCGCCATTTCCTTCTGCTCGGCGGAGCCGTTGGCCAGCGTCATCATGATCTCGTAGCCCTGGCGCTGGTGGAAGCTCTCTTCCTTGCAGACCCGGATCATGGCGCGCGAATACGGCCCGTAGGAACAGCGGCACAACGGGATCTGGTTCATGATCGCCGCGCCGTCGACCAGCCAGCCGATCGCGCCGATATCGGCCCAGGTCAGCGTCGGGTAGTTGAAAATCGAGGAATATTTCGCCTTTCCGGACAGAAGTTCCTCGGTCATCTGCTCGCGGCTGACGCCGAGCGTCTCGGCCGCCGAATAGAGATAGAGCCCATGGCCGCCCTCGTCCTGCACCTTGGCGAGCAAAGCCGCCTTGCGGCGCAGCGACGGCGCGCGCGTGATCCAGTTGCCTTCCGGCAGCATGCCGACGATTTCGGAATGCGCGTGCTGGCCGATCTGGCGAATCAGCGTGCGGCGATAGCCTTCCGGCATCTCGTCCGTCGGCTCGATTTTCTCGTCGGCATCAACGCGGGCCTGAAACCGCTCCAGAAACGCCTCGTCTTCGTCGGTTGCGGTCTGCGCGCCGATCAGTCCCTGGCTGTACATTGCTCGCTCCGGTGCATATTGAATGTCTGGGATGATGTGTAACAGAATTTTATTAACATGGCAATATTTCGTAACACAATAAGAAAGGGCAGCGCATGGCGTTCGCAGTGAAGGAGGCCGGGGAATTGCTGGCAACGGCTTTCGCGCCGTGGGTCATCGATCTTGGGCTGAAACCGGTGGAATTCACAGCCGAGGGCGGGACGTTCCTGCTGCCGGAAAACAAGACCCTCGTCCATGTCGGCGGCGTCGTGTGCGGCCAGGCGACAGCGGCCGCCGCCGACACCTGCTCCGTGGTGACGCTCGCTGCCGTCAACGGGCGGTTCCGCTTTTGCACCACGGTCGATCTGAGCGTGAAGTTCATGCGCCCGCTGCCGCCGGGCGATGCGGAAGTCCGCGTCACGGTCCTCTCCAACGGCAAGCGCATGGCCTATACCAGCGTCGATGTCGTCGGCGGCAACGGCAAGACGGCCGTCACCTCGATGATGACCTTCGCCTATCTGGAAGACTGATCAGGAAGACCCGAATCGGGCCGCGAAGGCGTCCGGATCGACGAGCGGCGGCAGGCCGGCCGATGTCAGCCACGCCTCGCTCGGGCCTGCAAGCCTCGAATAGATGCTCTTCAATTGCGCCCGCACCTCGCGGCCGAGCCATTCCGGCGGCAGCAGCGCATCGGGCAGCGGGGGCGTGCGCAGAACCATGCGCCGCCATTCGTGGATCAGCAGCGTGCGCGCCGCCAGCGCATCGAGAGGTTGCGGCGAAGCCCCTCCCTCCAGCGCCTCGGCGAGCGGCGCGATGTAACGAGCGAAATCGCGCACCTGCCGGACGATGTCATCGACATTCCAGAGCGCCAGAACGTCCGCCGGCACCGAGACAGCCGTCCCCGAAACGACCAGGAAGCCGTCGAGATTGACCGGCAGTTCGGGTGCGTTGCGGACATCCGGCCGGACCCATGTTCCGCCATGCGATGCGAACCCCGCGGCCTTGAATCCCGGACCGGCCTCGCCGTTTCCGTTGGTCGGAACGGCCACGGTCCACTGCCCTTCCCATTCCGACGGCCGCGCCGCATAGATGCGCTGCGTCGCCTCGTCGAAGGCCCGCTGGCCCTGCGGCGCCAGGCTGTAGTGGCTGAGACGGCCTTCGCGTTCGCGCGTCACCCAGCCCTCGGAGGCGAGCCGCGACAGCGCCGTACGCACTGCACCGGCCTCGATGCCGAGACGGCTCATGATTTCCTGCAGCGTCTGCAGCGGGATCGACCCGCCATGCGGCGCGATGGCGTCGCCGAACACCGTGATGATGACCGACCAGACACGCAGCCTGCCCGGCCCCTGCAGCCGTTCGATAATCGTATCCCACGCCTGAGATCTGTCGGTCATGCCCTGTCCGAATCGCCTTGCAACCCAAAGCGATATATTCCGTCAGGCCATGCAACCGCAAATCGCCCATGAATTGCGGCGATCAGGCGTAGGCGTTCATCGTGTGCAGTTCGTATTCCGCGACTGTCTCGTCGTCCTGGTTGGTCAGGACGACATGCCAGCGCACTTCGCCATAGGTATCGGTGCGCCTGGTCTTGCGCTTGACCGTCAGCGCCACCTTGATCGAGTCGCCCGGGGACACCGGCTTCATGAATTTCAGGCCTTCCAGCCCGACATTGGCCAGAACCGGGCCCGGCGACGGCTCGACGAACAGCCCGGCCGCAAATGACAGCAGCAGGTAGCCATGCGCGACGCGGCCCGGGAAGAACGGATTGGCCTTCGCTGCCTCCTCGTCCATGTGGGCGTAGAACGTGTCGCCGGTGAATTCCGCGAAATGCTCGATGTCCTCTAGCGTGACGGTGCGCGACCTGGTGTGCAGCGTCTCGCCGAGCTGCAGTTCCCCAAACGTCTTGGTAAAGGGATGCCGGTCGGCCTCGAAGGTTTTCGACCCGGGGACGAAGGTACCGGCGACCGCGCCGAGCATGTCCGGGCTGCCCTGGACCGAGGTGCGCTGCATGTAGTGGAAGACGCCGCGCACGCCGCCCATTTCCTCGCCGCCGCCGGCGCGTCCCGGACCGCCATGCGTCAGATGCGGCAGCGGCGAACCGTGGCCCGTCGATTCACCCATGGAATCGCGGTCGTTGATGTAGATGCGGCCGTGCCAGGCCCCTGCCTCCATCGCGACGGCGCGCGCCACCGCCGGATCGTGCGTGATCAGCGACATGACGAGGCTGCCGCCGCCGCGGTTCGCCAGCGCGATCGCATCGTCGAGCGTGTCATAGGCCATGACCGTGGAGACCGGCCCGAAGGCTTCCGTCTCGTGGATCTTGCTGGCGCCGGCCGGATCGGGACAGCGGAACAGCATCGGCGGCACGAAGGCCCCCTTCTGCGCATCCGCGCCCTCGACCGCGAATGCGTTGGGATCGCCATAGACGCATTCGGCTTCCGTGCCGATCACCGCCGCCTTCGCCAGCACGTCGTCGCGCTGGGCGAGCGAGGCGAGCGGCCCCATCCGCACCGCTTCGTTGGCCGGATCGCCGATCACGGTCTTGGCAAGCCGGGCCTTCAGCGCCTCGATGAGATCGCCCTCGACCGCTTTCGGCACGATCATGCGCCGGATCGCAGTGCATTTCTGCCCGGCCTTGGCCGTCATCTCCCTGACCGCTTCCTTGACGAAAAGGTCGAATTCCGGCGTGTCCGGCGTCGCGTCCGGCCCGAGCACCGACGCGTTCAGGCTGTCCTGTTCGGCAATGAAACGGATCGAGTGTTGGAGAATATGCGGCTTCGAGCGCAGCATCAGCGCGGTCGCCGCCGAGCCGGTGAAGGAAACGACGTCCTGCGGGATCAGCCGGTCGAGAAGGTCGCCCGTGCCGCCGGCGATGAACTGCACCGCGCCGTCCGGCAGGATGCCGCTTTCGATCATCATCCGGAAACAGGCCTCGGCGACATAGCTGGTCGCCGTCGCCGGCTTGACGATCGCCGGCACGCCGGCCAGCAGCGTCGGCGCGAGCTTTTCCAGCATGCCCCAGACCGGGAAGTTGAAGGCGTTGATGTGGATCGCCGCGCCCTGCAGCGGCGTCAGGATGTGCTGGCCGAGAAAGGTTCCCTTTTTCGACAATTGCTCGATCGCGCCGTCGACATAGACCTGCGCGTCCGGCAATTCGCGCCGTCCCTTCGAGGCGAAGACGAACAGCGTGCCGATGCCGCCGTCGACGTCGATCCATGCGTCGGCCTTGGTGCAGCCAGCATGCAGCGACAATTCGTAGAGCTTCGCCTTGCGTTCGCCGAGCCAGGTCGCCAGCGCCTTGAGCATGCGCGCCCGGTCATGGAACGTCATGGCCCGCAGTTTCGGCCCGCCGACAGTGCGCGCATGGTCGAGCATCGCCTGGAAATCGAGCGCGGAGCCGGCGACGGCCACCTCTTCCCCGGTCACCGCCGAGGCGATCGCGCGCGCATCCGGTCCCGGCCCGATCCACTTGCCGGCCGCGAAACTTTCCAACATCAATGCGGTCATGAGCGCACATCCTCCCTGTGAAACATCTGCAAACAATATTGACCGGCCGGTCGGTTTATGCAACGATTTTCTCGGCGTCGTGCACAACTCCTGCCGACGCCCTATTCGTGGGAGGCGATGGCGTGAGCGACACAATCCTGACGGCCCGGCATGACGGCTGGGTCGAAATCACCCTCAACAGGCCGGACCGGCGCAATGCTCTCAACGAGGAGATGCATCTGGCGCTGCGCGCAGCGCTGGAAGAGGCAGCCGGCGACGAGACCTGCCGGGCCATCCTCCTGACCGGCAACGGCAAGGGCTTCTGCGCCGGACAGGATCTCGGCGATCGCGATCCGCGCAAGATGGACGGCCCGCCGAACCTCTCCGAGACGCTGAACAAGTTCTACAACCCGCTGATCCGCCTGATCCGTGCCGCACCCAAGCCGGTCGTCTGCGCCGTCAACGGCGTCGCCGCCGGCGCCGGCGCCAACATCGCGCTGGCCTGCGACATCGTGCTGGCCGCCGAATCGGCCAAATTCATCCAGGCCTTCGCCAAGATCGGCCTGATCCCGGATGCCGGCGGCTCCTGGGCGCTGACCAGCCTGCTCGGCGAGGCGCGCGCCAAGGGCCTCGCGCTGACCGGCGAACCGCTTCCCGCCGCGAAGGCCGCCGACTGGGGCATGATCTGGAAAGCCTGCCCCGACGAGGCGCTGATGGACGAGGCCCGCGCGCTCGTCACCGGTTTCGCCAAGGGCCCGACCGTCGGCTACGCGCTGACCAAGGAACTGATCCACAAGGCTTCCGCCAACACGCTCGACGCCCATCTCGACGTCGAGGCCGAATATCAGGGCCGCGCCGGCCGAACGCCCGACTATGCCGAAGGCGTCATCGCCTTTTTCGACAAGCGCGCGCCTGAATTCACCGGAAAGAAATGAGACCGTCCATGCCGATCAGCGATCAGCAGCGCGCCGAAAGAAGCGCAGCCGCCATGTGGGCGAGCGACGATGCCTCGAAATGGTTCGGCATGTCGCTCGACGCCGTCGGCCCCGGCACCGCGACCATGTCGCTGACCGTGCAGGACTGCCAGACCAACGGCCACGACATCTGCCACGGCGGCGTCATCTTCGCGCTCGCCGACTCGGCCTTTGCCTTTGCCTGCAACAGCCGCAACCAGGTCACAGTCGCCCAGTCGAACACGATCACCTTCGTCGCGCCCGGCAAGACCGGAGACCGGCTGACGGCGGTGGCGGCGGAAGTCGCGCGCAGCGGCCGCTCCGGCACCTGGGACGCGACCGTCACCAACCAGGACGGAGCCGTCATCGCGCTGTTCCGCGGCCTGGCGCGCACGATCAGCGGCACCCTCTTCGACGAAGACCAGCAATAGCAATAACAAGCCACCGCCTGCGGGAGGAAACGGAACCCCATGAAAGACATCGCACCGGCACGACACGAACTGGACCCGATCGAGATCGCCTCGCGCGACGAAATCGCCTCGCTTCAGCTTGAACGGATGAAGTGGTCGCTGCGCCACGCCTACGATAACGTCCCCTTCTACAGTGACGCCTTCGACAAGGCCGGCGTCCATCCCGACGACCTGAAGGACCTGTCCGATCTCGCCAGGTTCCCCTTCACCGTGAAGCAGGACCTGCGCGACAATTATCCCTTCGGCATGTTCGCCGTGCCGCGCGAGCAGATCTCCCGTATCCACGGCTCGTCGGGCACCACCGGCAAGCCGACCGTGGTCGGCTATACCCGCAACGACATCGACAACTGGGCGACCGTCGTCGCCCGCTCGATGCGCGCGTCCGGCACAAGGCCAGGCGATGTCGTCCATGTCTCCTACGGCTACGGCCTGTTCACCGGCGGCCTCGGCGCCCATTACGGCGCCGAAAAACTCGGCTGCACCGTGGTCCCGGTTTCCGGCGGCATGACCGCCCGCCAGGTCACGCTGATCGAGGACTTCAAGGCGCATACCATCATGGTGACGCCCTCCTACATGCTGTCGATCCTCGACGAATACCGCGCGCAGGGGCTCGATCCGCGCAACTCGCCGCTGCAGGTCGGCATCTTCGGCGCCGAACCCTGGACCAACGCCATGCGCCAGGAGATCGAGCAGGCCTTCGACATGCATGCCGTCGACATCTACGGCCTGTCGGAGGTGATGGGCCCCGGCGTCGCCAACGAGTGCGTCGAGACCAAGGACGGCCTGCACATCTGGGAGGACCACTTCTATCCCGAGGTGATCGATCCGGTGACCGGCGAGGTCCTTCCCGACGGCGAAAAGGGCGAACTCGTCTTCACCTCGCTGACCAAGGAAGCCTTCCCGATCATCCGCTATCGCACCCGCGACCTGACCCGGCTGCTGCCCGGCACCGCGCGCTCGATGCGGCGCATGGAAAAGATCACCGGCCGCTCCGACGACATGATGATCATCCGTGGCGTCAATGTCTTCCCGACCCAGGTCGAGGAGCAGATCCTGAAAATCCCGGCACTGGCGCCGCATTTCCAGATCGAGCTGACCCGCGAAGGCCGCATGGACGAGATGACCATCCATGTCGAGGCGCTTGCCGACCATGCCGACGAGATCGCCCGCGCCACCGCCGCCGCCGATCTCGGCGAGCGCATCAAGCAGGTGATCGGCATCACCGCCCGCGTCGACGTGACCACGCCGGAAGGCGTCGCGCGCAGCCAGGGCAAGGCGCAGCGCATTCTCGACAACCGTCCGAAGGAATAGCAGCGACGTGGCCCGCACGATCGCCAAGGATCACGACGAGAAGCGCGCCGCGCTTCTCAAGACGGCCGCCGGCTTCTTTGCGGAAAACGGCTACGACCGCGCGTCGATGAGCCAGCTGGCGAAGGTCTGCGGCGTCTCCAAGGCGTTGATCTACCACTATTACGAGAGCAAGGACGCCCTGCTCTTCGACATCGTCCATGCCCACCTGACGGACCTGATCGAGGCGGTCGAGGCAGTCCCGGTCGTCAGCGACGCCACGGAGGCGCTGAACGCGCTTTGCGCGGCCATCCTCGCCACCTATCGCGACGCCGACGCCGAGCACAAACTGCAGCTCGATACCATTTCCGCCCTGCCCGAAGATCAGCAGCGCGAACTGAAGGACCAGCAGCGCCACCTCATCGCCATCATGGCCGACGCAATCCGCGCCACGGCACCTGAGCTGTTCGCCAGCCGGCCGGAACTCCTGAAACCGGCCGCCATGTCGGCCTTCGGCATGCTCAACTGGTTCTATATGTGGCACCGTGAAGGTTCCGGTATCAGCCGCGACGCCTATGCCGGCCTCATCACCGATTTCATTCTGGGTGGCCTTGACCGCATCGCTTCGGGTAAGTCCGGAGCATCCAAAACAGAATCAGTCGAATTCACCCGCAGAAAGTCCGCAGACCGATGACCAATCCCGTTTCCGTGACCGTCGAGGACGGTATCGCGCTCGTCACGATCGACAACCCGCCCGTCAACGCGCTCTCGCTCGCCGTGCGCCAGGGCATCATGGACGCCGTCACCCGGATCGAGGGCGATGCGTCGGTCGGAGCGGCCGTGCTCGCCTGCGCCGGACGCACCTTCGTCGCCGGCGCCGACATCAGGGAA
Organism: Oricola nitratireducens; assembly: GCF_014904745.1. Taxonomy (GTDB): domain Bacteria; phylum Pseudomonadota; class Alphaproteobacteria; order Rhizobiales; family Rhizobiaceae; genus Oricola; species Oricola nitratireducens. Next base: position 65,143 of record NZ_JACZCS010000026.1, on the reverse strand, counting down.
TTCGGCAAACCGCCCGTCGAACCGCATCTGCCGGACGTGCTGGCGGCGATCGAGGCCTCGCGCGTCCCCTGGGTTGCGGCGGTCCACGGCACGGCGCTCGGCGGCGGGCTGGAACTGGCGCTCGCCTGCCATGCCCGCATCGCCGATCCGGCCGCCAAACTCGGCCTGCCCGAAGTGACCCTCGGCCTCGTACCGGGCGCCGGCGGCACCGTGCGCCTGCCCCGCCTCGTCGCGCTCGACGACGCCATCGACATGGTCACCTCCGGCAAACCGGTCGGCGCGAAAAAGGCGAACGGGATCGGCCTTGTCGAGCGCATCGCCGACGGCGATCTCCTCGCGGACGCAAGGACTTACGCCGCCGAACTGAATCAATCCGGCAAGCCGGAAGCCGTCTCGGCGCGGCCGCCGCGCGAGGTGCCCGGCGACGATTTTTGGGCCGAGAAGGAAAAGGCCATCGCCGCCAGGGCGCGCGGCCAGGCCTCGCCGGTCGAGGCGCTGCACGCGCTGCGCGACGGCGTCACCCTGCCGGTCCCTGACGCCTTTGCCGCCGAGCGCGCCCGCTTCCTGCGCCTGCGCGACAGCGAACAGGCGGCCGCCTTGCGCTACATGTTCTTTGCCGAGCGCAACACCGGCCGGCCCGCAGACATCGAAGGCGTCGATCCCCTGCCCCTGGATTCCACCGGCGTAGTCGGCGGCGGAACCATGGGCGCCGGCATCGCCGCCGCCATGCTGCTCGCCGGTATGACCGTGGCGCTGGCCGAGCGCGACGCGGACGCCGCCGGCAAGGCGCAGGAGCGCGTCGCCGGCATTCTCGACGGCAGCCGCAAGCGCGGTCTCCTGTCGGACGCCGCCCATGACGACGCGCTGTCCCGCTTTTCCGCGCATGACAATTACGGCGCGCTTGCGGATTGCGACCTCGTCATCGAGGCCGTGTTCGAGGAAATGGGCGTCAAGAACGCTGTCTTCGCCGAGCTCGACCGCGTCTGCCGTCCGGACGCGGTCCTCGCGTCGAACACCTCCTATCTCGACGTCAACGCGATCGCCGAGGCGACGAAGGACCCGTCCCGCGTCGTCGGGCTGCATTTCTTCTCGCCTGCCCACATCATGAAGCTGCTGGAGATCGTGCGCACCGATGCCGCGGCGCCCACGACGCTGGCGACAGCCTTCGCTCTGGCGAAAAAGCTGAAGAAGATCCCGGTTTTGGCCGGCGTCTGCGACGGCTTCATCGGCAACCGCATCATGTCGGCCTATCGCCGCGAATGCGACTTCATCCTCGAGGAAGGCGCGCTGCCGCAGGACGTCGACGCCGCCATGCGCGGCTACGGTTTCGCCATGGGCATCTACGCCGTCCAGGACATGGCCGGCCTCGACATCGCCTGGGCGATGCGCAAGCGCCGCGCCGAGACGCGGCCTTCCGACGAACGCTATTCGAAAATCGCGGATCGTATCTGCGAGCTCGGCCGTTTCGGCCGCAAGACCGGCGCCGGCTGGTTTGCCTATCCGTCAGATGGGGCGAAGGCAGGCCAGCCGGACCCGGCGATCGAGGCGATCATCCTCGAGGAAAGCGCCCGCCTCGGTTACGAGCGCAAGACGTTCACCGCTGACGAGATCATGCAGCGCATCCTGTCGTCGATGCAGGCGGAAGCGCGCGCCGTGCTCGACGAGGGCATCGCGCTAAAACCGTCCGACATCGACGTGACGATGGTGCATGGCTACGGCTTCCCGCGCCACAAGGGCGGGCCGATGTTCGCGGCGGGCATTCGCGACTGACATGATCCGCGATGACGCTTTAAACGGGAGACCGCCTGGCGCGGTCTCCCCTCCTGCGCGTCAGACATACCGGTTGACGACGTTCTCCAGATATTCCTGCCGGCCGGATTTCGGCTGCGGATTGACGTCGGCCTTCGTGACGTAGTCGGCAATCTCGTCGAGCGAATAACCGCCCGCAAACATCTTCTTCGCCTCGGCGCCGTTCCAGCCGGCATAGCGTTCCTCGACGAAGCTCGTCAGCACGCCGTCTTCCAGCATTTTCACCGCCGCCTTGAAGGCACGAGCGCAAGTGTCCATACCGCCGACATGCGCCATCAGCAAATCGTCCGGTTCCAGCGACTGGCGGCGCAGCTTGGCGTCGAAATTGGTGCCACCCGTCTCGAAGCCGCCGCCCTTCAGGATGGCGTAATAGGCGAGCGTCATCTCCGGCACGTTGTTGGGGAACTGGTCGGTGTCCCAGCCGGATTGGTAGTCATTGCGGTTCATGTCGATCGAACCGAAGATGCCCAGCGCCTGCGCCAGTTCCAGTTCGTGCTCGAAGGAATGGCCGGCGAGGATCGCGTGGCCCTGCTCGATATTGACCTTGACCTCGTTTTCGAGCCCGTGCCGTTTCAGGAATCCGTAGACCGTGGCGACGTCGTAATCGTACTGGTGCTTGGTCGGCTCCTGTGGCTTCGGTTCGATCAGGATCGTGCCCTTGAAACCGATCTTGTGCTTGTACTCGACGACGAGGTTGAGAAAGCGGCCGAGTTGCTGGTCCTCGTGCTTCAGGTCGGTGTTGAGCAGTGTCTCGTAGCCTTCGCGCCCGCCCCACAACACGTAGTTGGCGCCGCCGAGCTTGTGGGTGGCGTCGATGCAGGTCTTCACCGTCGCCGCCGCGAAGGCGAAGACGTCCGGGTCCGGATTGGTCGCCGCCCCCGACATGTAGCGGCGGTTGCCGAACAGGTTGGCCGTCCCCCACAGCAGCCTGACGCCGGTCGCCGCCTGTTTCTCGGCGAAATAGTCGACGATCTCCTCGAGATTCTTCGTGTTTTCGGCGAAATTTGCCCCTTCCGGCCGCACATCGGCGTCGTGGAAACAGTAGAACGGCGAACCGAGCGCGGTGAACATCTCGAAGGCGACGTCGGCCTTCAGCTTCGCCAGTTCCATCGTGCCGGCCGGGAACCACGGCCGCTGGAACGTATCGCCGCCGAACGGGTCCGTGCCGGTCCAGCCGAAGGAGTGCCAATAGGCGACCGCGAAGCGCAGATGGTCCTCCATCCGCTTGCCCATCACCATCTCGTCGGCCTTGTAGTGCCGGAAGGCGAGCGGATTGGTGCTCTCGGGGCCCTCATATTGGATCTTCGTCACATCTCCGAAAAAGCCGGTGCTCATGCCATGACTCCCTTGATGGCTGGATAGAGGGCCCGGTACCGCTGATAGGCGTCGCCGAACGCCTGTTCGAGATCGCGGTCCGGTTCGTGAATTTTCTGCACCTCGGGCGGCGTGCAGACGGTTGCGGGATCGGCGCCCTCGGCGGCCATCAGGCCGAGCCGGGCCGCGCCGAAGGCGGCGCCGAAATCCCCGTCGGCCGGCACTTCCACCGGCATGCCGAGAACGGTCGCCATCAGTTTCAGCCAGTAGTCCGAGCGCGATCCGCCGCCGACCGCGGTGACGCGCTCCAGCGTGGTGCCCGCCTCGCGCAGCGCCTCGAGGCAGTCGCGGAAGGCGAATGATACGCCTTCGAGAACCGACCGCGTCAGCGTTGCGGTGTCGCTCTCGTGGCCCATGCCGGCAAAGACGCCGCGGATCGCCGCATCGTTGTGCGGGGTCCGCTCGCCGCCGAGATAAGGCAGGAAGATCACGCCGGACGGTCCGTCCAGCGTCTCGCCAAGCGCGTCGGTCAGTTCCGCCGGGTCGGCGCCGACCAGCTTCGCATACCAGTTGAGAGAATCCGTCGCCGCCAGAATCACGCCCATCTGGTGCCAGGTGTTCGGCAGCGCATGGCAGAAGGCATGCACCGCGCTTTCGGGATTGGGCAGATAGGCCTTGTTGGCGGCAAACAGCACGCCCGACGTGCCGAGCGAAGCGAAGGCCGCGCCATCGTGGATCGTGCCCATGCCGATGGCGGCAGCGGCGTTGTCGCCTGCCCCGCCCGCGACCGTAATCCCCGCCGCCAGGCCGAAGCGGTCGGCGATGTCCGCGCGCAGATGCCCGCCCGGCTCGCTGCCCTCGACCAGCGCCGGCATGGCGTCCTTGCCGAGATCCGTCGCCGCGAGCAGGTCCGCCGACCACGCCCGTGCGCCGGTGTCGAGCCAACTTGTCCCGGCCGAATCCGACATTTCGGAGATATGCTCGCCGGTCAGCCACAGCCGGAGATAATCCTTCGGCAGCAGAACCTTGCGAACCTTGGCGAAGATTTCGGGTTCGTTGTTCCTGACCCAGACCAGCTTCGGCGCGGTGAAGCCCGGAAAGACGATGTTGCCGGTGATTGCGCGGAAGCGCGGATCGGCATCGAGCGCGGCGGCTTCCCTGAAGCTGCGCACGTCGTTCCACATGATGCAGGGCCGCAGCACCTTGTCGTCGGCGTCGAGCAGCGTCGCGCCATGCATGTGGCCGGAAAGCCCGATGCCACGCACTGCCGCCATTTCTTGTGCATGATCGCGTTGAAGCCCCGAAAGCGCGTTCGACGTCGCCTCGATCCAGTCCGCCGGGTCCTGTTCCGACCAGCCGTGATGCGGCCGCGACAGCTCCACCGCCGCCGAAGCCGAGTCGATGACCTGCTGGTCGCCGTCGATCAGCAAGGCCTTGACGCTCGACGTGCCGAGGTCGATCCCGAGATACATGATGCTCCTCCCGTACGCCGCGCGGCGTCTTCCATGAATTTAAACCGCGTTGCGTCCTTTTCTTCAAGGGGTAAAAAAAATCAGTTTCGCGACGGAACACGGTCAGCCTGCACAATTTTTATGCAGCCCGCGCGGTTTCGATAAAGATGCACATTACGCTTGCACTTGCCGGCCATTTTTTCCACGATGCGGCCGAGACTTAACGAGCCGACGGCCGCGATCGCAAGGCCTGTTGCCGGGGGAACGAATGCATCTGACACCGCGAGAAAAAGACAAGCTCCTCATCGCAATGGCGGCGGAAGTCGCCCGCAAGAGGCTGGCGCGGGGCGTCAGGCTCAACCACCCCGAAGCCATTGCCCTGATTACCGATTTCGTCGTCGAGGGCGCACGCGACGGCCGCACCGTCGCCGATTTGATGGAAGCCGGCGCGCATGTGCTGACCCGCGACCAGGTGATGGACGGCATCGCCGAGATGATCCACGACATCCAGGTCGAGGCGACCTTTCCCGACGGCACCAAGCTCGTGACGGTGCACGAACCGATCCGCTGAGGAGAAACCGTGTCCGAACCGGCCGAACAGCCCCCGATCGTCGCGAAAAATCTCGAATTGTCGCCCCGCGAAGCGACGGCGTGAGCGAAGGAAAAAATCATGATCCCCGGAGAAGTCATCACCGCCGAAGGCGACATCACCCTCAATGAGGGCGCGACGACCGTGACGCTGACCGTCGCCAACACCGGTGACCGCCCGGTCCAGGTCGGCTCGCATTACCATTTCTTCGAGACCAATCCGGCGCTCGACTTCGACCGCGCCAAGGCGCGCGGCATGCGCCTCGACATCGCCTCGGGCACCGCCGTGCGTTTCGAGCCGGGCCAGACCCGCGACGTCACGCTGGTACCGCTGCGCGGCGACCGCAAGGTCTACGGTTTCCGCCAGGAGATCATGGGGGAGTTATGATCCGTCGTCTCGCCCTTGCCGCGGTTTTCGGATGCCTCGCATCCCCCGTCCTCGCGCAGGACTGGGACTGCTCGAAACCCGGCGACCTGCCGCAATTGGGCATGAACTGGTGCGCGGCGCAGGACTATGCGCGCGCCGACGACGCCTTGAACGCGGCATGGAAGAAGGTCCGCGCCTACATGAAATCCATCGACGAAGCCAACCGGGAATATGTCCCCGATCAGGCCAACGGCGCGGAAAACCTGCTCAAGGCCCAGCGCGCCTGGATCGATTACCGCGACGGCCAGTGCGAGGCCGAAGGCGCGCAATTCGCCGGCGGCTCGATCAGGCCGCTCATCACCATTTCATGCAAGGCCACGATGACGCGCAAGCGCACCGAGGAACTTCTCCTGCTGATGCAGGAAAACTGACCACCGAAGGACGAGACCCATGCCCGCCAAGATCTCCCGCGCCGCCTATGCCGACATGTTCGGACCGACGACAGGCGACAAGGTTCGCCTCGCCGACACCGAGCTGTTCATCGAGGTCGAGGACGACAAGACCGTCTATGGCGAGGAGGTCAAGTTCGGCGGCGGCAAGGTCATCCGCGACGGCATGGGCCAGAGCCAAGCGCCGCGCTCCGGCGGCGCGGTCGACACGGTCATCACCAACGCGCTGATCGTCGACCATACCGGCATCTACAAGGCCGATGTCGGTCTGAAGGACGGTCGCATCCACTCCATCGGCAAGGCCGGCAACCCGGACACCCAGCCGGGCGTCAACATCGTCATCGGTCCCGGCACCGAGGCGATCGCGGCGGAAGGCAAGATCCTGACGGCCGGCGGTTTCGACGCGCATATCCACTACATCTGCCCGCAGCAGATCGAGGAAGCGCTGATGAGCGGGGTGACGACCATGCTCGGCGGCGGCACCGGCCCGGCGCATGGCACGCTGGCGACCACCTGCACCCCCGGCCCCTGGCATATCGGTCGGATGATCCAGTCCGCCGACGCCTTCCCGATGAACCTCGCCTTTTCCGGCAAGGGCAACGCCTCGCTGCCCGACGCCCTGACCGAGATGATCCTCGGCGGCGCCTGCTCGCTGAAGCTGCACGAGGACTGGGGCACCACGCCCGGCGCCATCGACAACTGCCTGTCGGTCGCCGACGACTACGACGTGCAGGTGATGATCCACACCGACACGCTGAACGAGAGCGGCTTCGTCGAATCCACGATTCAAGCGCTCAAGGGCCGCACCATTCACGCCTTCCACACAGAGGGCGCCGGCGGCGGCCACGCGCCTGACATCATCAAGGTCTGCGGCCTGCCCAACGTCATCCCGTCTTCGACCAACCCGACCCGGCCCTACACGGTCAACACCATCGACGAGCATCTCGACATGCTGATGGTCTGCCACCATCTCGACGCCAACATTCCCGAAGACGTCGCCTTTGCCGAGAGCCGCATCCGCAAGGAAACCATCGCGGCGGAAGACATCCTGCACGACGTGGGCGCTTTCTCGATCATCGCGTCCGACAGCCAGGCCATGGGCCGCGTCGGCGAAGTCATCATCCGCACCTGGCAGACCGCCGACAAGATGAAGCGCCAGCGCGGCCGCCTGCCCGAGGAACAGGGCCACAACGACAATTACCGGGTGCGCCGCTATATCGCCAAATATACGATCAATCCGGCCATCGCGCAGGGCATGTCGAGGGAGATCGGCTCGATCGAAATCGGCAAGCGCGCCGACCTGGTGATGTGGAACCCGGCCTTCTTCGGCGTCAAGCCGGACATGGTGCTGATCGGCGGCTCCATCGCCGCGGCCCCGATGGGCGACCCGAACGCCTCGATCCCGACGCCCCAGCCGGTGCATTACCGCTACATGTTCGGCGCCTACGGCAAGGCGCGCACCGCGTCGTCGATCGTCTTCACCTCCGCCGCCGCCATGGATTCCGGCCTCGGCGAACAACTCGGCATCGACAAGGAACTGGTCGCCGTCGAGAACACCCGCGGCGGCATTTCCAAGGCGTCGATGGTGCTCAACGACATGACGCCGGACATCGAGGTCAATCCGGAGACCTACGAGGTGCGCGCCAACGGCGAGTTGCTGACCTGCGAGCCCGCGACCGAACTTCCGATGGCGCAACGGTATTTCCTGTTCTGAGCGTGATGAGCCGCCAGACGACCTGGAGTATCGCGAGACTGGTCACGGCAGGCGTTCGGACTTAAGCTCGCGCGACATGCCTGTCGGGAGGAACAACCATGATCTACGTCGTCGCCACGCTCACCATCAAGCCGGATTCGCTGGCCGCCCTGCGCGAAGCGGCGATGCCGTGCATCGAGGCCACCCGCGAGGAACACGGCTGCATTTTCTATGATCTGAACACAAGCGTCAGCAATTCGCGGCGCGTCGTCTTCGTCGAGCAGTGGAAGAGCCGCGAGGACCTCGAAAACCATTTCAACACGGCGCATATAAAGGCCTTTCGCGAGGCGTCGGCGCCGCTGATCGAGAGCCGGACGGTCGAGATCATTCATCCGGAGCGGATCGAAACCTTGTAGGCGATCCGGCGCCGGCCGCGGTCATGCGAATTCGGGGCGCACGCAGCCCGCGGCAAACGCGTTTCTTGACCTGACGCGACGGCATTGCGCTGCACCATTTTACCGTTGCAATGCAGCATTCCTGCTGGACAGGAATGTATACAGGCTGTTAGTCCGTAATCAGGACATTACGAAAGCGCGCCGTTCATTTTCCTCCCGCAACGGCGCCTGTCCGCCGGAAACCAAAACCATGGAGTAGAGAATGATCGGCAGGAAAGTCCCTTTCGTCACCTTCCGCACGCGCATACGTGACGAATCCATCGAGGGCCCGAACCCCTTCCGCTGGGAAGACAAGACCTCGGACGACTATTTCAAGGGCAAGCGCGTCGTTCTGTTCTCGCTGCCGGGCGCCTTCACACCGACCTGCTCGACCTACCAGCTTCCCGATTTCGAGAAGCTTTTCGACGAGTTCAAGGCCAAGGGTATCGACGAGATCTACTGCATTTCCGTCAACGATGCCTTCGTCATGAACGCATGGGGCAAGGCGCAGGGCGTCGAGAAGGTCAAGCTGATCCCCGACGGCTCGGGCGAATTCACCCGCAAGATGGGCATGCTGGTGCGCAAGGACAATCTCGGCTTCGGCCTGCGTTCCTGGCGCTATGGCGCGGTCGTCAATGACGGCGTTGTCGAAAAATGGTTCGAGGAAGAAGGCTATTCCGACAATTGCGAGAGCGATCCCTACGGCGTCTCCTCGCCGCAGAACATCCTCGCCAATCTCGACGAAAAGGAAGCAGTCGCGGCCTGAGCCTCAGCGGAAACGGAAACGAGGGCCCTTGCGGAAACGCGAGGGCCTTTTCATATGGCGTCATGACCGTGGAAATAGCCAAGGCCCCGCCGGATTTCGACCGATGGGAAGATCTGCACGCGCTGCTGATGGCGAGCTTCGCCTATATGGCGGATCGCATCGATCCGCCCTCCTCGCTGCTGCGCATGGACGCGAGCGCGCTCGCCGGGAAGGCGAAGTCGGAGACGCTTGTCCTGGCGACAGAAGGCGGCCGCATCGCCGGATGCGTGTTCCTGCGCGCCGAGCCGGACGCCCTCTATGTCGGCAAGCTCGCTGTCGGTGACGCCTTTCGCGGCCGCGGCATCGCCCGGCGGCTGTTCGCGATCGCCGAGGACGAAGCCCGCGCCGCCGACCTCCCCTTCCTCGAACTGCAGACCCGCATCGAATTGACCGAGAACCACGAAACCTTTTCCCGGCTCGGCTTTGTGCGAACCGGAGCAACGGCGCACGATGGCTATGATCGTCCGACAAGTGTCACCATGCGCAAGCCCGTAACGGCACACAGTAAATAATCGCCTGCGGATATTTGCCTAGATGCCCTTTCCCGCTATGCTTTTCGGCGGGACGCAACGCTGCAGGCGAACGCGCCGGTCAGACAGCCGGAGCGGTGTCGTTTGCGCATACCGGGTGGCGCAAGCCATGAACATTTCCATCGACCGGCCCGCGAAGGTCGTCGACGGCGGGCGCGCATGCGTCGCCGTCGATATCTCGTCCCCGGTACAAGCCGTGGTATCGCGGCTTGGACGCACCGAGGATATCCGGTTTTCTCCGGACAATCGCAGGCTCGCGATCGCCGGTTATGCGAAGAATTCCTGCTTCCTGTTCGATATCCGCATCGACCGCGCGGCGGAGCGCCCCACCGTCGGGATCCATGACTATCTCGAACTGCGTTCGAACGCGCTCGCGGACCCGCATGGCTTCGACTTTGCCGGCGATGACAAGCTGATCGTCGCGAACCGGTCGGGACAAGTGACCGTTTTCGCGATCCCCGAACGCGACGGCAACAACCGCGTCCACCACGTCAATCCGTTGCGCACGATCTGCCGGGCAGGTTACCGGCAGCGGATCGGATCGCCGGGTTCGGTCTGTGTCGTCAGCGCCAACCGGCGCCGTGCCGATATCCTCGTCTGCAACAATTACGAACACCGCATCACCCGGCACTCGGTGGCGCTGCGGGGCGGCTTCGCCCTGCCGCGTGACAGCATCGTCCTCGAAAACACCCTCGACATACCGGACGGAATTGCCGTGAGCCCGGACAGGGCGTGGGTCGCGGTCAGCAATCACATGACGGCCAATGTCCTGATCTTCGACAACCGTGCACGGCTGCGCCGCTCCGACGAACCCGTCGGCACGCTCGACGGCGTCGCCTATCCGCACGGCCTGCGCTTCTCGCCCGATGGCAGCCGCATCTACGTCGCCGATGCCGGCGCGCCTTTCGTGCATGTCTACGAAGCGCGTGCAGGCGATTGGCGCGGCCCGCATGCGCCCGTTCGCACCGTCACGGTGCTCGACGATGAAACCTTCCGGCGCGGACGCGTCAACCCCGAGGAAGGCGGCCCCAAGGGCGTCGATGTCGACGCGAGCGGCGAGATCATGGCGGTGACATGCGAAGAACGCGCGCTTGCCTTCTTTCATGTGCCGTCGCTGTTCGCGTCCGGTTGAAATCCGGCCGCCCCCGCGAGACATTCCTTTCCCTGTCGCGCCACAATCACCGTTATTGAGCGCGATCAATTGCAAACCGCTCAAATTCTGCGAGTGATGCGGAATCGAAAAAGAAGGAGGCCCCCGATGGCTGGACTAACGCTCAAAAATAATGGCTGGCTGGTGATCGCCGATGGCGAAAAAGCCCTGTTCCTGCGCAATGACGGCGACGAGAAATTTCCCAATCTCACCGTCTTCCGCGAACTGGAGCACGAAAATCCGGCCACCCGCGACCAGGGCGCCGACCGACCGGGCCGTCTGAACGACAGCGGCTCGCATCGCAGTGCTGTGCAGGAAACCGACTGGCACCGCGTCGAAAAGGAGCGTTTCGCAAAGGATATCGCCGAGCGCCTCTACAAGACCGCGCACAAGAACGGCTTCGATGAACTCGTCCTCGTCGCGCCGCCGGCTGTCCTCGGCGCCATGCGCAAGGAATTGCACAAGGAAGTCCAGGACAAGATCGTTGGCGAACTCGACAAGGACCTGACCAAGCATCCGGTCCACGAGATCGAGAAGCTGGTGCTCGCCAGCGCCGGCTAGTCTCGCCTGACGGCTCGCGCCATGACCTCGAACCGCATCTTCTGGCTCCTCTTCGCCGTCATGCTCGGCGATTATCTTGCCATGGTGCTGTGGTCGATCCCGGCGCTGAGCCGTGACGCAGGCGGGCTCGCGGTCTTCGACATGCGGCCCGGCGGATACACCTTCGACGAGGCGCGGACGTTTCTCGCCGCGCTCTCGCCGGAGGGCGGCCGTTTCTACGCCAATGTCCAGCACCGTCTCGACGCCGTTTATCCCACGCTTCTGGCGCTGACGCTCGGCTGGGCGATCCTGCGCCTGGCGCCCGTACGCTGGGGCATCTGGCGTTATGTCCTTGCGGCCACGGCCATTCCGGGCATGGTCTTCGACTATTGGGAAAATTTCGACGTATCGGCGATGCTCAGGGCCGGCCCGGACGGCATCACCCCTGCCCTCGTCGAAAGCGCCAGCCTGCATTCGCAACTCAAAGCCGCGACCTCGACCGTGTCGATGACGATCCTGCTCGTCCTGCTTGTTCTTTGGGGATTCCGGCGCTGGCGTGCGGCGCACAAACCGGTATAGGATCGCGGTCATGCCGACCGCCACTTCCGTCACCCGCCACTTTCACGATCCCGCCGGGACGATCACCCTCGACGAGACCGCGCGCCATCGCCGCCGTATGAAGATGGTCTCCGACAACGGCATCGAATTCCTGCTCGACCTCGCCGAGGCACGCCTGCTGCGCCACGGCGACGGGCTGCTGCTCGACGACGGCCAGGTGATCGAGGTACGCGCCGCGCCGGAAGACCTGCTCGAAGTCCGCGGCCGCGACGCCCGCCACCTTCTGGCGCTCACCTGGCAGATCGGCAACCGCCATCTCGCCGCCCAGATCCTGCCCGATCGGATCCTGATCCGCCGCGATCACGTCATCCGCGACATGCTCGAAGGTCTCGGCGCCGCCGTCGCCGACGTCTCGGCCCCGTTCGACCCGGAAGGCGGCGCCTATGGCGACGCCCACGGCGCGCACGGCCACGGCCATGCACATGCCCATCACCACGACCATTGAACCGCGTGACGCGCGTCCTGCCGGGAACAAACAGCATGCCTCCGATCTCGCTCAGCATCTATCTCGTCCTCGCCGTGGCCATCGCCGCGGAAGTGGTCGCGACGACGGCGCTCGTGCGCACCGAGAGCTTCACCCGGCTCGGCCCGAGCCTCGTCACCATCATTTTCTATTCCCTGTCGTTCTGGCTCCTCTCCTTCCCGATACGGGTGATTCCGGCCGGCGTCGTCTATGCCATCTGGTCGGGTACCGGCATCATCCTGATAACGCTGGCGGCATGGCTGGTTCTGGGCCAGCGGCTCGATCTCCCGGCAATCGTCGGCCTCGCTCTGATCATCTCGGGAGTTGTCATCATCAATCTTTTCTCCAGATCGGTGGAACACTAGAAAGTCCGGCGGCACAGGCGAATCCGGAGGCCACACCATGAGAATTTTCGCGCCCGACACGCGGCATATCTCCAAACAGCACGAGAAGCTCTACGCGGCCTACGAACTGGCCTTCACCCTCGTCCAGTTCACCGCCGGCATGCTGTTCCTCGTCGGCTCCTGGATGTTCTTCTACAAGGCGTGGGAAACGCCCGCGATCTGGTGCTTCGTCGTCGGCTCCGTCCTTTTCGTCGTCGGGCCGTCGCTGAAGCTGGTGCGCGAACTGCATTACGCCGTGATCGGCGATTTCGCCGACCTTGCCGCGCGGGCGAAACAGTGACCGGTTCCGCCAATCTCCTGCGGCTGATGTCCTGGCTGTCGCCGGTCTTCCCGACCGGGGGCTACGCCTATTCGGCGGCACTGGAACAGGCCGTCGCCGGCCGCACCGTCGCCGATCCCGACAGCCTGCGCGCCTGGCTGGAAGCGCTTCTCGCAAAAGGCCCGCAATGGAACGACGCGGTGGTCTTCGCGGCGAGTTGGCGAGCGGCAGCGAGCGCCGGTGACATCGCCGAAATCGCCGCCCTGGCCCGCGCCATGACCGGTTCGGCCGAACGCCACCGCGAGACCGTCGATCAGGGAAGCGGCTTTCTGGAGGCCGCCGCCAACTGGTTCGAACCCGAGGTTCTGCCGCCGCGCGGCACGCCGCTCTGCGTCGCCGTCGGCGCCGCCTGCGGCCTGCAGGCGATCGCGCTCGAAGACGGGCTTGCCGCCTTCCTGCACGCCTTCGTCGCCAACCAGTTGCAGGCGGCGATCCGCCTGTCGGTCACCGGCCAGCGCGGCGCGGCGAAACTGCTTGCCGACCTGGAACCGGTCATCGCGCGAACCGCGTCGCGCGCCGCGTCCTCGACGCTGGACGATCTTGGCAGCGCGACGATTCTGGCGGACATTGCCGCGATGAATCACGAAACCCTTGAACCGAGGCTTTTCCTGTCATGATCGCACTCGGAATCGTCCTGTCGGCAATCCTCACTGCCCTGGCGCTCCTGCACCTCGCCTGGGGCGCGAAAATCTGGTGGCCCGTGCGCGACGAGGCTGCGCTGACGCACGCCATCGCCGGCTTCCGCGGCATGGCGCGCATGCCCGACACATTATCCTGCCTGGTCGTGGCTCTCGCGCTCTTTACCTGCGCCCTGCTGGTCGCAGCCCTGTCCTTTGCGAGCGGCCTGCCATGGCTGCCCGACACGCTTGTCCTCATCGCGTCGGGAATTGCCGGACTCGTCTTCCTGTCGCGCGGCCTCGCCGGATATACCTCCGCCTGGGCCCGGCTGACGCCGGAACAGCCCTTCAGGACACTTGACCGGCGCTATTATTCGCCGCTTTGCATCGGCGTGGGACTGGGCATCGCCGCGCTCATCTGGAGTAACTGAACATGACCTCACCAAACGGGCCCCTGCGCATCGGCATCGGCGGGCCGGTCGGCTCCGGCAAGACGACCCTGACCGCCGAACTCTGCAAGGCGATGCGCGACAGCTTCTCGATCGGCGTCGTCACCAACGACATCTACACCGCCGAGGACGCCGAGGCGCTGACCCGCATGCAGGCGCTGCCCGCCGAACGCATCGAGGGCGTGGAAACCGGCGGCTGCCCGCACACCGCCATCCGCGAGGACGCCTCGATCAATCTGCGCGCCATCGAGCGTCTGCGGGAACGGGTTCCCGGCATCGAGGTGATTTTCATCGAATCCGGCGGCGACAATCTCGCCGCGACCTTCTCGCCGGATCTCGCGGACCTGTCGCTCTACGTGATCTCGGTCTGCCAGGGCGACGACATCCCGCGCAAGGGCGGCCCGGCGATCTCGCGCTCAGACCTGTTGATCATCAACAAGGCCGATCTCGCGCCGCATGTCGGCGCCGATCTGGAACGCATGCGCGCCGACGCCGCCGCTGGGCGCGCCGACCGGCCGTTCCTGTTCACGGATCTCAGACACGGCAACGGCGTCGCCGAAATCGTCGATTTCGTCACCACCCAGGGCGGACTCTGAGCTTGACCTTCGACCTCGAAACCTTCCTGCCCTACCGCCTCGACCGCATCTCGGAAGCCGTCAGCCGGCATTTCCAGCCGGTCTATCGCGACCAGCACGGCATGACTCGGCCGGAATGGAAAGTACTCGCCCATCTCGGCGAGGCCGACACGCTGACGGCCCGCGAGATCGTGCGCCGCACCGGCCTGCACAAGACCAAGGTGTCGCGCGCGGTCTCCGCGCTGGAGGCGCGCCGCTGGCTCGACCGCAACCGCGACGAGGCGGACCGCCGCATCGAGCATCTCGCCCTGACGGCCAGGGGCCGCATCGAATATGACAAGCTTGTCAGCCTTCTGAAGGCGCGGGAGGAAGAGCTGTTGCGGCGGCTCGACGATCACCAGATGCGCACCATCGCGGATGCGCTCTCGCTGCTTGAGAAGATGACCGCATAGAAAACCCGGGGGCTGACCCGCAAACAGCCGCGGCTTTCGTCAACTCGATCCGCGCCGCCGGCGGGACGCGACCATGACGGAGAGGAATGTGGACCTCCCGCCAGACGAATCCGTAGGCTGCAATTGACGAAGATCAACGTTTGCAGCAGATATATGTCCTATTTTGGTACACGCGATGACGGTCGGGACGCGGTCCCGGGCCTATTGTGAGTGCATTGCGCGTCACCGGGAGAAAGCATCATACACTCACGAAAACTCAGGAGAGTGTTTGCTTGCGTATTGCATTGGTCACGCCACTTCTTCTCGCGGTTCCGCCAAGGACTTACGGCGGCACCGAAAGGGTTGTTGCGGCGCTCGCAAACGGATTGACATGGGCCGGACATGACGTTTCGGTTTTCGCCACCGCGGACAGCTGTATCGACGCGCATCTGATCCCCTGCCGGGACCGTCCGATCATGACCGACCCGCGGCCCTCATCAGAGGTAGCCGATCAACTCACCATGCTGCGGCGCGTCCGCGAGCGCGTTGACGAGTTCGACATCATCCATTTCCACACCGACCTGCTGCAATTCCCGCTCTTCGACGACATCTCGTATAAAACGTTGACGACATTTCATGGTCGGCTGGATCTTGTCGGCCTGAGGGAGTTCTTCGCGCCCTATCGCCATTTCCCGGTCGTCTCTGCGTCTGACAGCCAGCGCCGGCCGCTGCCGAACCTCAACTGGCAGGCGACCATTCCGCATGGCTATCCGCTCGATCAGTACCGGATGATACCCCGTACGGACCGGGCCGGCGAAGAAGGTTATCTTGCGTTTCTCGGCCGCGTCGATCCGGACAAGGGCATTCGCCAGGCGATCAGCATTGCCAAGCGGACCGGCCGCCGCCTGAAGATTGCAGCCCGGATCAATGACCTGGAACAACGCTACTGGCACGACGAGATACTGCCGCTGATTGATGGACACCGCATCGAATATGTCGGTGAAATCGGGGAAGACCAGAAATCGGAATTCCTGAGCATGGCGGATGCGCTTCTCTTCCCCATCGCCTGGCCGGAACCGTTCGGGCTTACGATGATCGAGGCGATGGCCTGCGGAACCCCGGTCCTGGCTTTTGGCTGCGGCTCTGTGCCCGAAGTGATCGACGAGGGCGTAACGGGCACAATCGTAAGTGATGTCGAGGAAGCCGCTGACGCCCTGGAGGATACGCTTCGTCTGGATCGCGCGCGTATTCGCGCGCATTTCGAAGCGCGGTTTTCCGATTCCGCGATGGTGTCCAGCTATGTGGAAGTCTATCGCCGCCTGTATGAAGATTGCTCGGTCCAACCGGGTAAACACGTCGCGTAGCGAAGCGAGCTGTTCCGCCTGCAGCAGAAAATGTCCTGCCGCCGGGCGCATATGATCCCGACAATGTTGTGCCGGACAAGCAGACCAACCACGAAGGAGCAATATTGTCCAAGGCTAGCGACATACCTTCCGAGCCGCTCGCCGAGGAGGCGATACATCCCGGCGGACTGGCGCCGAACGACTTCGGTCCCGATACGCGCGGTGAGTTTTACGTTCTCAAAGACGGCGACCTGTTCGCCGTCTTCGCATCGAACGGGGACATGAACGGACCGCAGGGAATTGCCGGAGAGGCACAATCCAAGGACGGTCTGTTCCTGCGTGATACGCGGATGCTCTCGAGGCTCGTGCTCACGCTGAACCAGACACAGCCCATTCCCATGGAAGCCGAGGTCGATGACGACGCGGTCGTTTTCCGCTGCGATACGGCCAATATGCGCCTGATCGATTCCGAAGGGCACATTTTCGATCCCTACCAGATTCACGTAAGCCGCGAACGTTTCCTCGGTATCAACTTTCTGCATGAAGCTGTCGAACTGACGAATTACGGCCTTCAAAATGCCGTGCTGGATGTCGTGTTCGATTGCTATGCCGACTATCGCGATATTTTTGAGGTGCGCGGCGCGGAAAGGCACGTACGTGGCCGGCATCTTGCGCCGCGCTCGACGGACAATGGCGTAATATTCTCGTACCTGACCTTCGACAATATCATCCTGTCGACCGAGATCGTCTTCGACGTGCCTGTCGTCGTTCGCGGAAGCCGGGTTCACATCAACCTCGAAATTCCCGCGGGCAAATCGGCCTCGATCCGTTTGGCCGTCCGCGTTTGGCAGGAACATCCGGGTTCGAGCAAGGGCCGGAGCAAGGGCGAACATCCCGGGGGACGCTCGGGCGGCGATTTCAATCAGGCCGTCCCGGATCGCACCCTGGCGCTTTCGACCGTGCGCAACCGGGTGCGCGTTCGCATAGACCGGACTCAGCGGATTACCACCGACCGCCCCGAATTTGACGCTTGGCTGCTTCGGTCGTCCTCCGACCTGGCCATGCTGACAGCGGACTTGCCGACCGGACCCTATCCTTATGCGGGCACACCATGGTTTTCCGTACCTTTCGGTCGGGACGGCATTATCGCCGCAATGCAATGCCTTTGGCTCGATCCCTGTCTCGCGGCAGGCGTACTGGACTTCCTTGCGACGAAGCAGGCGACCGGGACATCGGAAATCCGGGACGCCGAACCCGGAAAGATCATGCACGAGACGCGCGCGGGCGAAATGGCGCGGGCCGGCGAGGTACCCTTTGAGCTCTACTATGGCGGCGCGGACCAGACGCTGCTCTTCGTGATTCTGGCCGGCGCTTATTATCGGCGCACCGCCGATCTGGAACACATCCGCCGCCTGGAGCCGTCGATCCGCGCCGCGCTCGCCTGGGCGCGCGATTACGGCGACCGGGACGGCGACGACCTGATCGAATATTCCCGCGCGACAGAGACGGGACTGCGAAACCAGGGATGGAAGGATTCGGAAGACGCCATTTTCCACGCCGACGGCACTTTGTGCGACGGTCCGATCGCGCTGATCGAGATACAGGCCTATCATGTCGCGGCCCTGCGCGACGGTGCGGAGCTTCTAGCGGCGCTTGGGTCCGCCGATGAGGCGGCCCGCTTGCGGCTCCATGCAGAGAACCTTTCGGCGAAAATAGACGAAAAATTCTGGGACGACGATCTGAAGAGCTTCTGCATCGGACTCGACGGAAACAAGGAACGAATCCGGGTCGTCAGCTCGAATGCCGGGCACATGCTTTTTGCCGGCGCGGTTGCCGATGAGCGGACGCGGCAACTCGCCGAAACCCTGCGGACGCCGGCTCTGCTGACCGGTTGGGGGTTGCGGACAATCGCCGCCGGCGCGGCGCGGTACAATCCGATGGGATACCATACGGGCAGTATCTGGCCGCATGACAACAGCCTGATTGCCGCAGGCCTGGCGCGTTATGGATACACCCGCGACGCCAGCCGGATAACGACGGCGCTTTTCAATGCAGCATGCGAGTTCGACCATCACCGCTTGCCGGAATTATGGTGCGGCTTCGATCGAAGGGAGCATGGCCGGCCTGTTGCGTATCCGTCCGCCTGCGCACCCCAGGCATGGGCGGCAGGAGCGCCGTTTCTTTGCCTTGTGTCAAGCTTGGGGCTGACCGTTGATGCCGTCGACCGCACCGTTCACGTCCGGCGGCCAGCCCTTCCGGTCGCCGTCTCGCAATTGACGATTGCAGATCTGCGGATCGGCGATCACGGCGTTGATCTGCGTTTCATAAAGCGGGACGACGGAACAACTGTGCTGGAGGTGCTTAACGTGCCGGAGGGGATTAGCGTGTTGATAGATGGAGAGCCGGCGCAAGCGTGACAGGCCGATCACCACAGGTGTTTCGTCAATGGTCGCACCCGGCATTCGCGCCAAAGGCCTGATCAGCGCGCCGAAAGCGTCCGCGACACCGCGTCCCGCCAGCCGGCATATTTGCGCGACCTTTCCTCCTCGCCCATGTTCGGGCTGAACTTCTTCTCCAGCGCCCAGGTCTTGGCGAATCCGTCGCGATCCGGCCAGACGCCGGCATGCGACCCGGCGAGCCATGCCGCGCCGAGCGCCGTCGTCTCCAGGACCTGCGGACGGTCGACCGGCGCGTCGAGGATGTCGGCGAGGCACTGCATCGTCCAGTCGGAGGCCACCATGCCGCCATCGACGCGCAGCGTCGTCGAGGCATGGTCCGGCGCGTCCCAGTCGGCATGCATCGCCTCCAACAGGTCGCGGGTCTGGTAGCAGACCGATTCCAGCGTCGCCCGGGCGATCTCGTTCGGCCCGGTCCCGCGCGTCAGCCCGAACAGCGCGCCGCGCGCATTGGCGTCCCAGTGCGGCGCGCCGAGGCCGACAAAGGCCGGCACCAGATAGATGTCCTGTTCCGGGTCGGCCTTCTCGGCCATCACGCCGCTTTCGGCAGCATTGTCGATGATGCCGAGCCCGTCGCGCAGCCACTGCACCGACGCGCCGGCCATGAAGATCGAGCCTTCCAGCGCATAGGTCGTCTCGCCGTTCAGGCGATAGGCGATGGTCGTCAGCATCCGGTTCTTCGAGGCGACACGGTCGGTGCCGGTGTTGAGCAGCGCGAAGCAGCCCGTTCCGTAGGTCGACTTGAACATGCCCGGCGCGAAACAGGCCTGGCCGATGGTCGCCGCCTGCTGGTCGCCGGCAACGCCATAGACCGGGATCGCCGCGCCGAGGATGTCGGCTTTGGCCGTACCGAAATCGGCGGCGCAATCGAGCACCTCCGGCAGGATCGCGGACGGGATGTTCAGGATCGACAAAAGCCCGTCGTCCCAGCGGTTCTCGGCGATGTTGTAGATCAGCGTGCGCGAGGCGTTGGTTGCGTCGGTGACATGGCGCGCGCCGCCGGTCAGCCGCCAGATCAGGAAACTGTCGATCGTGCCGAAGGCGATCTCGCCGGCCTCGGCGCGGGCGCGCAGTCCGTCGACATTGTCGAGCATCCAGGCGATCTTGGTGCCGGAGAAATAGGGATCGAGCAGCAGCCCGGTTTTCTCGGTGAACTCGGCCTCGTGCCCCTTGGCCTTCAACCCGTCGCAGAAGTCGGCGGTGCGCCGGTCCTGCCAGACAATGGCGCGGTGCGCCGGTTCGCCCGTCTTGCGGTCCCACAGCGCCACCGTCTCGCGCTGGTTGGTGATGCCGATAGCGGCGATGTCGGATGCGGCGATGCCCGCATCGGCGATCGCCGCCCGGCAGGTTCCGACCACGCTCTGCCAGATATCCTCCAGCTCGTGTTCGACCCAGCCGGATTTCGGGAAATGTTGCGGAAACTCCTTCTGGCCGGCGCCGGCGATCCTCTGCTGCGCGTCGAACACGATGGCGCGCGAGGACGTGGTCCCCTGGTCGATCGCCAGAACATAGCCGCCCATTGAATGTCTCCTCCCGATCCGGTCCGCGTCGGCGAGGATTACAATCAGATCGCGTGGACGGCTTCAACCCGCTTCGGGTTGTTCCTTGCCGTCCGCCAGCAGCCAGCGGCAGACCGCGAAGGCGGCGGCCGCGCCAATGAATTGCATCGCGATGAACCAGGGCATGTCCGTGGGCCGGATGCCGGCGAAGGTGTCCGAGAACGCCCGCGCCACAGTGACGGCCGGATTGGCGAACGACGTCGAGGCGGTGAACCAGTAGGCCGCCGTGATGTAGAGCCCGACCGCCATCGCGACCGCCTTCTCGTTCGCATTCAGCGTCGCGAAGATCGTGAAGACGAGGCCGAATGTCGCCACGAACTCGGCGAACCATTGCGCGCCGCCGGTACGCATCTTGGTCGAGGCCTGGAAAATGTCCTCGCCGAACATCGCATGCGCCGCCCAGACGCCGGCAAGTCCGCCCGCGACCTGCACCGCAATATAGACCAGGCTTTCGCGTGCCGCGATCTCGCGGCGCAGCCAGAAGGCGAAGGTCACGGCCGGATTGAAATGCGCGCCCGAGATCGGCCCGAGCATGGTGATCAGCACGACAAGAATCGCGCCGGTCGGGATCGTGTTTCCGAGCAGCGCGATGGCGACGTTTCCGCCCGCCAGTCGCTCGGCCATGATCCCCGATCCGACGACGGTCGCGAGCAGAAATCCCGTCCCGATGAATTCGGCTGCATATTTGCGCGAGGCGTCCATGAGGCGATTCCCAACATATCAACAATTCTTGAATTATCGATAGGTTTCAGACTCGTCAACTGCGCCGGCTCATCCGTCGCTTTGCACGACACGCGCCTCGATCTTCAGGTCGTAGTCGTGGTCGGACGCCGTCCAGTAGGAAAGGATTGTCTTGCGCACGGCCTCAAGACGCCGTTCGGAGAGATCGGTGTCCTCGCGATGCGCGTAATAGGTCAGGCGCAGGATCGACGGTTCGCGCCCGAGCACCGAGATCAGCCGCGTAATCCCGGCCGTCATCTCCGCGTCGGGCGTGACGGTGTTGCGCCGGAACGCCGCCTCGTTGAGGTCGATCCGCACGATCCGCGCCGCCGCCGCCCCGAACGAGACCGCGCCGCTTTCGCCGCGTTCGACCCGGATGGAGAGCGGGTTCTGCGTGGTGACGAAATAGCCGTCCGGCAGCGTGCCCTCGTCGAGCCGGAAGCGCAGGTCGATGCCGGCCAGCCGCGAGACCGCCACGCAGGGCGAATGGAACCGTCCGGACGGATCGGTCGTGAACGGGCCGGCATCGTCCGTCGAGACGCGTACGCCCGAAATTCCGGCCTCGTCGGCCTCGCGCTCCCCGTCGCGGTTGTCGTCGTGGAACACGCGAACGGAAATGCCGGTGCAGCCGGTTTGCGGCCCCCTTCCCGTCTGCACCGTCGCATTGGCCGGCGGGATCAGCGCGATGCCCGTCGCCGGGTCGGCGATCATCGCCGAATTGACGTGGAAGCCGCGCACCGGCTCGGCGCTGACACGCGCCGAATAGGTGACCGTCGCGCTGGCCCCGGCGGCAACCGCGATATCGCCGAAATCGAGTGCCGACCCGTCGACCAGGGGATGCGCGAGCGCGCCGTCGATGACCGCGCTGTCCGCCGCAAGGACGATCCCGTCGGACAGTATGCCGGCCAGCCTTGTGTCGAGTTCGCGGTCGCTGCGATTGCTGATCGTGATCGTGTAATCGACCGTATCGCCCTTGCCCGCCGCGCTTGCGCTCGGCGTGTGCGACAGCGAGATCAGCCGCGGCGCGATGCCCTGCAGCGGCGGCAGCACCGCCGTTGCCCTCGAGCGGCCGGTGACCGCAATGCCGATCCCCTCGCCCGACGCGACCACCGCTGCCGTGATCGGGTCGCGGGCTTCGAGATTGGCGAGTGCCAGCACGTAGCGCGCCGAGTACCGCCATGTCTCGCCGCGATCCAGAATGCCCGGATTGGTCTCGTCGCCTCCGACAAGGCGCGGCGGTTCGGCCGGCGAGAACGTCTCCTGGCGCTGCGTCAGCTCGACCGCCATGGCGACGCCCGTCAGCCCGACATCGCCGGTGTTTTGAACCTCGATGGTGAATTCGACGGTGTCGCCGGCCGAGATGTTCGGCGTCCCGTCGTCGTCATTGACCGTCGCCTCCGTGCTGAGCGCGAGCGCCGGCGATCCCTTCTCGACGTCGAGCGTCATATCTGCCGGAGCCGATCGCACCGTCTCGCCGGCATATGTGCCGGTCGCGACCGCGCTGCTGGTGATCGCCGCCGACGCCGGGCCCGCAAGGCCGAAGGCCAGCGCGGCGCATAGCAACGCCGCCGTCCGGAACGCGCGTTTCGGACGCCTTTTGAAAGTCGGCATTGCGGATGGCACCTGCACGGCGAAATGATCCCGGATCCGGTTCGCCGCTTACTGCGCCTCGAATTCCGCCTGGGTGACGACGTGCTTGAAGGTGAAGGTGACCGCACCGCCGGCGCCGAGTACGTCCCATGTACCGTTCACGCTTTCGTCGGCGCTGACGCCGAGCGGATCGTCGACACTCTTCGTCTCGTCGAACGGCCCCTCGCTCGAATTCGTGACCTCGGATGAAGCCAGCGCCGTGCCCTCGTGCTCGTCGGTGATCGTGATGCCGTTGATCGCGACATTGCCGGTATTGGTGACCGTGTAGGTGTAGGTGACCAGGTCGCCCGCCTCGAGATCCTCGCCGGTATTGCCGTCGCCCTTGGCGATGGCGGCATCCTTGCGGATTTCGAGCCGCGGATTGGCGTCGACGTCCACCTTCGCGGCCACCGCCTCGGCGTTGACGGCGCCGGCGGCCACGGCGCCGCTTGCACCGATGCTTGCCGTGATGCCGCCTTCCGTGCCCGCGGCGCGGTAGACGTCATCGGCACTCAGCGTGTAGAGCGCCGTGAACAGCTGCGACCCGCCCGGTTCGATAACGGCCGATGCCGGCTCGAAGGCGGCAAGCGAGCCGGTTCCGGTCTCGCCATTCGCCAGGAATGCGGCATCCGCCGGGTGAACATTGCGCACCGTCACATTGCCGCTGTTGGTGACCGTCACCGAGAGCGAGACCGTGTCGCCGCCATCGGCGGCATCGCTTTCCCCGCCGCCCGTCACATCGAGCACGCCGACAGACGACACGCTCAGCGAAGCCTTGGCGGGTTCGACGTCGAGATTGAGTGTCGCCGCATCCGTCTGCACCATCTGTTCGCCATAGGTGCCGCTCGCCGTCGCCGTGTTGTCGATGGTCGCGTGGACGGGAACCGTCGCCGCGAAGGCGAAACCGGGCGCAAGCGCGAGCGCCAAGACCGGGTTGAGGCGCCGGACGATCCGCGCGCTTCTCGAACGGAACCCGTTTACAGGCGATATATGCGTCTTCGATTGGCGTGATTTCGCGTTTTCCGTTTTGCGGCTCATGGTGACAGGCCTCCGCTGCATGACTCGTTTACTGACAGGTATCGGCGCCGGCGGCAGTGCCGGACGATCGCGGAAATCATATTGCGTCGGCCTTCGGCGAGTCACGAAAAACATTGACGCGGCGCGCTTTTAGCCCGCCACGTTAAGATTCAACGCCGGATAAAGGGATGATCAGTGCGCGACGATCGGGACTTCGAGCGGATCGAGCCCGAGCAGCATGCCGATATTGTCGCTGGGGCGCGCGAGGTCGGCGATCGAGTATTTCGCAAGTACGCCGAAGAACGCGCCCAGCGCCTCGCGCAGCGCCGAAGAAAGCCGGCAGGTTTCCACCAGCGGACAACCCGTGTCGTCGCGGTCGAAACACTCGGCCATGCTGAAATTGTCCTCGGTCAGCCGGACCACGTCGAGAAGCGTGATGTCGGAGGCGTCGCGGCCGAGCCGGATGCCGCCATTGCGGCCGCGCACGGTCTCGATCAGCCCGCCTTCGGTCAGCGGCTGCAGGATCTTGAACAGGAACGGTTCCGACACGCCATAGGCCCGGGCGATCTCCGCCACCCGGCTTAGATGACCGGCATTGGCCGTGCAGTACATCAGGATGCGGACGGCATAGTTTGTCTGTTTGGTCAGGCGCATGAATCGTCTCCGTTCAGACCTATATAGCCGCTAGTTTGGAATCATTCCAGATAACCAAACCAAATTTGTCAACTTTTTTCTTGACAGTCCGGGGCGATTTTATCAGGTAAACATGAGCCTGACAGTCAGGTTAACAACGATAAACGGGAGCCATCCATGACCCTGCGCATGCGCGTCGTCACAGCCCTCCTCTCAGCGACTGTGGCGTTTCCGATTGTATCGGCGGCTCGCGCCGACGGCGAAGTCAATCTCTATTCGTCGCGCCACTACGACACGGACGAGCGGCTTTATTCCGATTTCGAGAAACAGACCGGCATCCAGGTCAACCGGATCGAGGGCAATGCCGACGAACTGATCGAACGTCTCAAGGCGGAAGGCAAGAACAGCCCCGCCGACGTGCTGATCACCGTCGATGCCGGCCGCATCTGGCGCGCCGCCGACGCCGGCCTGCTGTCGCCGGTCAACAGCGACTTCCTGGAAAAGCGCATTCCCGCGGCGCTGCGGCACCCGGACAATCTCTGGTTCGGCTTTTCGACCCGCGCCCGCATCATCTTTTACGCCAAGGACCGCGTGAAGGAGCCGCCGCAGACCTATGACGAACTCGCCGACCCGAAATACAAGGGCCAGATCTGCATCCGCTCCGGCCTCGACATCTACAACCTGTCCCTGCTCGCCTCGCGCATCGCCGAGGAAGGCCCCGAAAAGGCCAAGGCCTGGGCTGAGGGCCTGAAGAACAACCTCGCCCGCCAGCCGCAGGGCGGCGACATCGACCAGCTCGCCGGTATCGTTTCGGGCGAATGCGACATCGCCGTCGCCAACACCTATTATTTCGCCCGCACCCTGCATTCCCAGGTGGACGGCGTCAGCGGCCATACCGACGAGATCGGCTGGGTCTTCCCGGACCAGGACGGCCGCGGCGCGCATGTCAACGTTTCGGCGGCCGGCGTTCTCAAAAACGCGCCCAACCGAGAAAATGCGGTCAAGTTCCTCGAATATCTCGCCTCGGATTCGGCGCAGGAATATTTCGCGTCCGGCAACGACGAATATCCCGTCGTCGATGGCGTCGCCATGTCGGCGGCGGTCGTCAAGCTGGGCAAGTTCAAGCGCGACGACCTGAACCTCGCCGCGCTCGGCGAGTACCAGGCCGAGGCCCAGAACATCTTCAATGCGATCGGCTTCAGGTAATCGCGACACGCATCGCCGAAACGCAAAGCCCGGCTTCGGCCGGGCTTTTTCATGCCTCCAGCGGCACCAGCCCCTCGATCTCCACCGCCTCGCGGGTTTGCTGCGTACGCGCAATCGTCCGGCACAGGATGATGACCGGCAGCAGCCCGAAGGCGACGATCACCAGCGACGGCACCGCCGCCTGCGCCAGCCGCTCGTCGGAGGCCAGCCGGTGCGCCTGCACCGCCAGCGTGTCGAAATTGAACGGCCTGAGGATAAGCGTTGCCGGCAGTTCCTTCATCGTATCGACGAAAACGATCAGCAAGGCGGTCAGCAGGCTCGCCCGCATCAGCGGCAAATGCACTTTCAAAAGCATGTTGAGCGTGCCGGAACCGAGCGTGCGCGCCACCGCGTCGACATTCGGCCTGATCTGGCTGATGCCGGTATCGAAGGCCGACAAGGCGGCCGCCATGAAGCGCACGATATAGGTCATCACCAGAAGCGCGATGGAGCCGGTGAAGAGCAGCCCGGTCGAGATGTCGAAATGCGCGCGCATGAAGGCGTCGATCGTATTGTCGAGCCGCGCGAAGGGCACCAGCAACCCGACCGCGATGACGGAGCCCGGCAGCGCGTAGCCGATACCCGACAGGGTCTTGGTGATCATCGCCGCCTTGCCCGGCGCAAGCCGCATCCGGTAGCCAACGATCACGGCGCCGATCACCGTCAGTACCGCGGCGACGGAGGCCAGGATCAGGGAATTCTGGACGAAATCGAGATAGCGCGGCGCGAACGGGTTCTGCCCGGACCGCACCGCCATTTCGAGCAGCGTGACCAGCGGAATGACGAAGCCGGCCGCAACCGGAATCAGGCAGGCGAGGATCGCCGCCGCCGCCCGCCAGCCGGACAGAAAATGCGGGGTCATCGCCTCGATGCGGTTGCCCGCCTGGTGGTGTTTCGCCCCGCCGCGCTGCCTCGATTCGAGCGCGACCAGAAACAGCGCCGCCAGCATCAGGCAGAATGCGAGCTGCGAGGCGGCCGGACGGTCTCCCATCGAGAACCATGCCTGGTAGATGCCGGTGGCGAAGGTCTGCACGCCGAAATGCGCCACGGTGCCGAAGTCGGCGATGGCCTCCATCATGGCGAGGATCGTGCCGCCGGCGATTGCCGGCCGCGCGACCGGCAGGCTGACCCGGAAAAAGGCGCTCCAGGGTCCGTGTCCCATCGTGCGCGCCGCGAAATAGGCTGTGGGAGACTGCCGCAGGAACGCCGCCCGTGCCAGCAGAAAGACATAGGGATAGAGCACGAAGATCAGCATCAGCGCAGCGCCGCCGAGCGAGCGGATCTCGGGAAACCAGTAGTCGCGCGGTCCCCAGCCGGTGACGGCCCTCAGCGTCGATTGCACCGGCCCCGGATGATCGAGCAGGTCGGTATAGGCATAGGCCAGCACATAGGCCGGGAAGGCCAGCGGCAGCGCCAGCACGATTTCGAGGATGCGGCTGCCGGGAAAGCGGCACATCGTGACCAGCCAGGCCGCCCCCGTTCCCGTCGCCGCCGTGCCTATCCCGACATAGAAGGCAAGCTGCACCGTGTTCCAGATGTAACGCGGCAGGACCGTGTCCCACAGCCGGAACCACGTGTCGAACGTCCCGCCCGCCGCTGCAATGCCGACGGCGGCGATCGGGATGATGCACAGTCCCGCGCCGATCCATGCGAGGGTTTTGAGTGGAAAATGCGTCACAGAAGGCGCCAGGAGCCCGGTTTCGAAACGATAAGGAAAGTGGAGTATGACAAACAGGTTTTAACGTCAATCGCGTCACGGCGTCGCGAATGGACCTGCCGATTTCTCAAATCCGCATGGGCAAAGCGTCCCTGCCCGCTCAAAATCACTGTTACGGACAATCTGTCGACCCGGGTGGAGGCTCACGATGGAACAACGTTTGGTGGATGAGGATCTGGCGCGTGTCATGGAACCGGTCGCGACAGCGAACGGCCTGTCGAACCGGTATTACACCGACCGGCAATGTTTCGAGGCAGAAAAGGAGCGCGTCTTTTTCGACAACTGGGCGGCCATCGGCTTCGCCAAGGACGTGCCGGAAAATGGCGACGCCATGCCGCTCACCTTTCTCGGCCAGCCGCTGGTGGTCATTCGCGGCCGCGACGGCAAGCTGCGCGTCTTCCAGAACATCTGCCGCCATCGCGGCATGATCCTCGTCCGCGAGCCGGGCCGCATCCGCGGCGCCATCCGCTGTCCCTACCATTCCTGGTGCTACGACCTCGACGGCGCGCTCAAGGCGACGCCGCATGTCGGCGGTCCCGGCCACAACACCCACGCGGCGATCGACCGCGACGCGCTCGGCCTGATCGAGGTCCGGTCCCATGTCTGGCGCGACGTCGTCTTCGTCAATATTTCCGGCGACGCCCCGCCCTTCGAGGAAGCGCATGAAAAGATGCTCGCGCGCTGGCGCGAATTCGATCGCCCCCTGCTCCATTCCGGCGCCGATTCGAGCTTCAAACTCGAGGTCGCGACCAACTGGAAACTCGCCGTCGAGAATTATTGCGAGAGCTACCACCTGCCCTGGGTGCATCCCGGCCTGAACAGCTATTCGCGCCTCGAGGATCATTACCATATCGAGGAACCGGGTGCTTTTTCAGGCCAGGGAACGCTGGTTTACCGCCAGCTGCGCGGCGACGAGAATGAAACCTTCGCCGATGCGCCGGGGCTCGGCGAAAAATGGGACACGGCCGCCGAATATATCGCGCTTTATCCCAACGTTCTGTTCGGCGTGCACCGCGACCATTCCTTCGCCATCATCCTCGAACCGCGGGATAATGCCAGCACGGTCGAGCATGTCGAGATCTACTATCACGACGAGAGTTCCACCGGCCCCGAACGCGCCGCGCTGCGCGCGAAGAACACAGCGCAGTGGAGAGTCGTCTTCGAGGAGGACATCTTCGTGGTCGAGGGCATGCAGGAAGGACGCAACGCGGTCCATTTCGACGGCGGCCGCTTCTCGCCGGCCATGGACAGCCCGACGCACATGTTCCACCACTGGATCGCGACGCAGTTGGCGCGGTGACGTCGGTGATGCCGTTGCCGGGGCCCGCGCAGCCGCTCGACCGCCTCAATGGCGCGGTCATTGCCGCCCACGAGGCCGGTGACGGGATGCGCCTGGCCGGCCTCTACGGCGAAGCCGCGGACCGGTTCGCGGAAGACGGCGACATCGCCTCGGCCTGTTTCTTCTATACCCAGGCCTATATTTTCGCGCTGGAACAGGGTGCGCCCGAGGCCGAGCGCTACGCGGCCGTCTTGCGGCGCCACGGCCGCCTCTGAACGTCCGGCCTCAGGCGAAGCGGCGTTTGCCGCCAGCGGCGATCGGAAACAGCGAATGCACCTCGAACGGGGCCCCCTGCTCGCGTTCGATGAAGACCGCGAGGTGGTCGATCACCAGCGGCTCGCCGATCACGGCATGGAAATGCCGGTCGAGCGCGGCCTCGAGGCGCGGACGGTCGGCGGGCTCGACATGGCCCGTCAGCGTCATGTGAAAACGGAAATCGTCGAAAACGTAGGGGTAACCCCAGTTCTGCAGGTTGCGCAGCTGCGATGTCGACATTTTTTCCGGGTCGCGGCGCTCGAACTCCTTTTCGCTCAGCGGCGCGCGCAGCTTGTCGAACACGGCGACCACCTGCCCCGCGAACTCGTTCAGCGCCCGGTTCGGTTCTTCCGGAACGATCGCGAAGAACCCGCCCAACCGCGCCACCGTCACTTTCGGGACGACGACTGGCTCGGCCTCGCGGCTGAATTTCTCGGCCATGTCCAGCAATTCGGCCTCGCCGACGCCGTCGGCCAGCCGGAACGGCGCCTTCAACGTCCCGTGAAATCCGTAGCGGCGCGGCACCGCCGTGAAATATGCGATTTCCCCGAGCGCCAGTCCGGTGCGCTCGGCATGCGGCAGCGTCAGGCCGGAAAACGCGTCGCGCCCAAGCCAGCTCGATGCGGCGCGCGTCAGCGGATGGTCGCGGGGCGGCGTGTAGTAAATAGCATAGCGCATGGGGCGAATCAGCCTCCTGAAACAGGTTCAACCCTGCTACGCTTTGCTTGTGACAACCATGCGAAACCGGCGGAAAAAACCTTATCCGGCGTAATAAATATCCGGCACTGGCATCGCCGGAGGCTCCGGGCGCGGCAAAAGCCCGTCTTCGCGGGGCGCTAGTCACAGACCTGAAACTCGACCAGGCCGTCCCCCGATCCGAAGCGGGCCATGGTGTATTTCTCGATGTCGATCAGGTGGCCGTCTCCTCCGAGATTGGCCGTGCAACACCCGTCGCAATCCGCATCCGAGCACGCGTCGATCGCCTGTACGATTATCTCTCTGGTGCCCTGGCGCAGGCGCAGGGTCTTCATGCCAAGCCAGTCCCAGTCCTTCAGATGCACGGCCACGATATTGTGCTTCGCAACCCATTCTTCGGAATAGGTTCCGGAGCC
Source organism: Oricola nitratireducens (assembly GCF_014904745.1). Taxonomy (GTDB): domain Bacteria; phylum Pseudomonadota; class Alphaproteobacteria; order Rhizobiales; family Rhizobiaceae; genus Oricola; species Oricola nitratireducens. Next base: position 35,112 of record NZ_JACZCS010000026.1, on the reverse strand, counting down.
TCCATAGAATTGCCCCGCCCAGGTGCAGCCGTTATTTTCTATGCATTCCGCACTGCCTGGCTCCGGATAGGATTCATAGTTGGTCAGGCGCGCGGAATGCCATTCCGGGCCGCAGGACCGGGAACCGGCATAGGCCGGATGCGCCAGGCAAAGGCACATGACCGCGGCCAAAATTGTAGCGATGCGACGGTGCCCCTGTTCGAGTCGGGTAGAACGGCGCTTCGGTAATATCTGCATCAAGCCTTCCAGCGTCTGGGCTGTCGCCGAAAAATGGCCGGATACCGCTTCGAATTGCAAGCCTTCAGTCGCAAGGGCCGAGACAGGACACACCCCGTTTTCCTCGTCCGTTCGTCGGGCGCGTCACGCCGCCGTTGGTTCGTATTCGAGCAATTCCGGGCGCTCGCCGTCGGCCAGCCTTTCATTGACGTCGTCGACGATGGCCGGGATCTCGGCGACCGATCCGACCACGTAATCGGCGCCTGCGTCGGTGAGCCGCTTGGCCGCCGCATTGGCGAGTTCGAGGCGTTCGCGCGCCGGCAGCGCCGCAAACGCCTCCTCGGTCAGCCCCATCTCGTTGCCGGTCTCACTGACGCCGACCGTCCATGCCCCCGCGGCCTTGCCTTCCATCAGGCCGGGCACCGTGTCGTCGACCTTGATGACCGACGAGGCCGGGTAGACACCGAGCAGCACCATGGCGTGATAGACGGCGAGCGGCGACGGCCGCGATTCCGGCACATCGTCGGCGCACACCACCGCGTCCGCCTCGAAGCCCTGCGCCCGCGCGACCGCGATCACATGCTCCATGATGTCGCGCGAATAGCCGGTCGTGGTTCCGATCGCGATGTCGCGCTCGCGCAGCGCCCGGCTCGCCTTGAGCGCGCCGGAAATCAGCTTGCCGCGTTCGCTGGCGACGTGGCGGTTCACGGCGCGATAGGCTTCATGCAGCAGGACGGCGTCCTTGTCCGCGAACGGCGCGCCGTCATGACCGTGCGCCCAGGCCTGCGCGACGCGGTCGCTCGCGCCGAGCATCCGGATATGTTCGAGTTTTCCCAGCCCCATGCCGGCGCGCACTTCCTCGACGGCGACGGGAGTCCCGGCCTCCTTGAACACACGCTGTATCGACAGGACGGGCGCCAGCGAGCCGAAGTCGACCAGCGTTCCGGCCCAATCGAAGATGACCGCCTTCACATGCATCCGGACCGACCAATGCCCCAATTCGGTTGCCTCCTATTCTACCGGGCCATGTGACAGTCATAAGACAGTTGAAAACAGCGGCGGAAGAACCCGCAAAATCGGGGAAATCCGGGCTTCACGAAATTTCCCCGTCACCGCTTTCTTGCCTCCGCCGCGAGGCCGTGCTGTATCCGGAGTCGAAGCGTTGTCCGTCTGTTTCAACCGCGAGCGCCGCCCATGACCCGAATCGTTTCCATCGGCGAATGCATGATCGAACTGTCCGGCCGCGACGGTGTGACGTGGCGGCAGGGCTTCGCAGGCGACACGCTGAACACGCTCTGGTATCTGCGCGCGCTCTCCCCGGAAACGACGGCAACCGACTATGTGAGCGCCTTCGGCGACGATCCGTTTTCGAGGGAGCAGATCGGTTTTCTGCGCGCCAACGGCATCGGCGTCGCCGCAAGCCCGGTCATCCACGGCAAGGCGCCGGGGCTCTATGCCATCACGCTTGACAGGAAGGGCGAGCGCTCCTTCACCTACTGGCGCGAAAATTCCGCCGCGCGCCTTCTGGCGGACGACCACGACGCGCTTGCCGCGAGCCTGTCGGGCGCCGGGCTGATCTATTTTTCCGGCATCACGCTGGCCATCCTCGACCCGCGCGCACGCGCCGATCTTCTGTCCATCGTCGAAGCGGCCCGCAACGCCGACGCGGCCGTCGCCTTCGATCCGAATTATCGGCCTCGGCTCTGGGCCAGCCGGGACGAGGCGCAATCCGCCATCGCCGAGGCCTATCGCGCCGCCACAATCGTGCTGCCGACATTCGACGACGAGCGGGCGCTTTTCGGCGACGCCACGCCGGAAAAAACCGTCGAGCGCATCCGCCATTTCGGTCCCGGCGAGATCGTCGTCAAATCCGGCGGCGGCGGCGCGCTGGTCGCCGTCGATCTCGCCAGCCATACCGTCGCGCCGCCGGAAGAAATCCAGCCGCTCGACACCACCGGCGCGGGCGACAGTTTCAACGGCGCCTATCTCGCCGCCCGCCTCGCCGGCCACCCGCCGGAAGACGCCGCCCTGTTCGCGCATCGGGTCGCCGGCCGGGTCATCCGCCACCACGGCGCGTTGATGCCGATGACCGAATTCGCGATCCTGCGCCCCTGAGCCGGCCTCAGCCGCGCCGGAACCGGTAGATTGTTTTCTGTTCGCGCGTTTCGCCGGGCCGGAGCACGGCGCTCGGATAGCCCGGACGGTTCGGCGCGTCCGGCCAGATCTGCGTTTCCAGGCACATCCCGGCGTGATGGCCATAGCGCCGCCCGTCAAGGCCCGACGGTTCGATCGCCATGCCCGGTGCGGTGAACCATTGCAGGCCGGGCTCCGTCGTCGCGACCGTCATCGACACGCCGGAGCGCGGCGCGTGCAGTCTCGCCACCTCGCGCATCGCGCCCCCGGTCTCCGCAAGGCAGAAATTGTGATCGTAGAAAGCGCCCGGATCGTAGGCGTCGATCCGCTTCATCCGGCGGAAATCGAACGCCGTGCCTTCGACGGGAGCCGGAGCCCCGAGCGGGATCAGCGTGTCGTCGACCGGAAGATAGCTGTCCGCCGCGATCATGATTTCGTGCCCGGTCGCCGGTGTCGCGCCGCCGTCATCGAGGTTGAAATAGCTGTGATGCGCCATCGCGCAGACCGTCGGCGCGTCGGTCACGGCCGTCAGCGTGACGCGGAATTCGCCCTCCCCGCCCAGTGCGTAGCGGCAGCGCGCGCTGAGCGCGCCGGGAAAGCCCATGTCGCCGTCGGCGCTGTCGAGACGCAGCACGACATGGCTGGCGCCGAGATCCTCGATGTCCCAGAGCAACTCCGAGAAGCCGCGCCTGCCGCCATGCAGGCAATGACCGTGGTCGTTTTGGTCGAGCCGGTATTCGACGCCGTCCAGCGAGAACCGGCCATTCGCGATGCGATTGGCGAAACGCCCGGCGATTGCGCCGAAATAGGGGGAAAACCGCTCGTAGTGGTCGAGACGGTCGAAACCGAGCACCAGCGGCGCGTCATAGCTTTCGAGGCGCAGGTCCTGCACCGCCGCGCCGCGCGTGATGACGCGGGCCGTCAGCCCGCCGCCGGCAAGCGTCACGCGGCGCACCGTTTCGCCGGATGACAGATATCCCCATTCTTCCATTCGGCTCCACCTTTCCGCAGCGACGGGGAATCACTAGGATACCCGTAAACGCGAGGCCATACCCGGTTTCGCGTCCTGGTTGCATTCCTCGCGCGACAACGGCCTTTTCCTTGGCGTACAAACACGCTAGAGAGCGCGCAACACGGTAATTGTTTGATTTGATGCACCGCCTGCCGACCGGGCGCCGTGCGAAGACATGAAGGACACAAGAGTGGCTACTACATTCGAAAAAGTCGCCGATATCATCGCGGACACCAGCGAAATCGAGCGCGACTCGATCACTCCCGAAAGCCACACGATTGACGACCTCGGCATCGACAGCCTCGATTTCCTGGATATCGTCTTTGCCATCGACAAGGAATTCGGCATCAAGATTCCGCTCGAGCAGTGGACCCAGGACGTCAATGACGGCAAGGTTGCCACCGAAGAATACTTTGTCCTCAAGAATCTTTGCGCCAAGATCGACGATCTTGTCGCAGCCAAAACGGCCTGAGCCTCCGGCCCGGCCGGCATGAACGGTTGATTGCCTCACTGATGTCCAGCCCCAACGACGTCGTCATTACAGGCATCGGCATCCTCTCCTCGCTCGGCGAGGGAGCGGAAGCCAACTGGAATGCGCTGCGCAATTTCGCCGGCCCGGTGCTCGAGCGCGAGCGTTTCGCGCCCTACACGGTCCATCCCCTGCCGGAAGTCGACTGGTCGCTGCAGATCGCCAAGCGCGGCGATCAGCGCCAGATGGAAGCCTGGCAACGCATCGGCACCTACACCGCCGGCCTCGCGCTGGAAGATGCCGGCATAAAGGGCGACGAGGCGCTGTGCGCCTCGATGGACATGATCGTGGCCGCTTCGGGCGGCGAACGCGACGTCGATGTCGACACCATGATCCTCAACAAGGTCGCGGAAGGCGTCGACGATGTCGGCGTCGCGATCAACGAGGTGCTGACGACCGAATTGCGCCCGACCCTCTTTCTCGCGCAGCTCTCCAACCTGCTCGCCGGCAACATTTCCATCGTCCACAAGGTGACCGGGTCCTCGCGCACCTTCATGGGCGAGGAAGGCTCCGGCATCTCGGCCGTGCAGACGGCGGCGGCGCGCATCCGCGCCGGCCAGAGCACGCACGCGCTCGTCGGCGGCGCCTACAATGCCGAACACCCCGACATGCTGCTCGGCTACGAACTCGGCCACTATCTCTCGCGCGGCGGCTGGGCGCCGGTCTGGGAGCGCGAACCGGTCGAGGGCGGCGGCATCGTCTCCGGCTCCGGCGGCGCCTTCCTGGTGCTGGAAAGCCGCGAACACGCCGAGGCGCGCAGCGCGAAAATTTATGGCGTCCTCGGCCCGGTCGCAGCCGACCAGGGTCCTGTCGGCTCGCCCGAAACCATGAAGCGCCTGGAACGGCTCGCCGCCGAGGCCGGCATCGCCGAGACAACAATGATCGTCTCCTCGGCCGCCGGCATCCATGCCCGCACCGCCGACGAAAAGGCGTTCCTTGCGGCGCATGCGCCCGGCATTCCGGTGCGCGGCGTCACCTCGGCGCTCGGCCACATGCGCGACGCGCAGTTCCCGATGGCCGTGGCTCTTGCCGCCCTGTCGCTCAGCCACGGCGAAACCATTCCGTCACTCGGCTCCGGTTTCGAGGCCGCGGCCGATGTCCCCGCCTCGATCGGCGTCCTGACACTCGGCTTCAACGCCGCCGAGGGCATGGCCGTCGTCACAAGGGCGCAAGGAGCCGGCGCATGAGCTACACCGATCACGCCGGACGGCCGATCATCGCCATCACCGGCGCAGGCGTCGTCTCCTCGCTCGGCGCCGGCAAGGACGACAACTGGGCCAGGCTGACCGCCGGCCAGTCCGGCATCCACCGCATCAAGCGTTTCCCGACCGAGCATCTGCGCACCACCATCGCCGGCACGGTCGATTTCATGACGCCGGTCGAGGCCGGTTCCGCCGCGCTCACCTATGCGCTCGCCGAAGCCGCCGCAGTCGAGGCGATCCGCGAATCCGGCCTGTCGGAAAAGGAATTTGGCGGCCCGCTTTTCCTCGCCGCTCCGCCGGTCGAACTGGAATGGTGGCAGCGCCTCAAGCTCGACGCGGACGGGCGCGAAGCCGGCGGCAAGGAACCGGGCTATGACCGCCTGCTGCTTGCAGCGCGCAACGGCAATCATCTCGATTTCTACCATTCGGCCCAGTTCGGCACCGTCGGCCAGAAGCTGCAGGAGCGGCTCGGCACGCGCGGCCTGCCGGTTACCCTGTCGACGGCCTGCGCCTCGGGCGCGACCGCGATCCAGCTCGGCGTCGAGGCAATTCGCCGCGGCGAGGCCGAGCGGGTGACTTCCGTCGGCACCGACGGTTCGGTGACTGCCGAGGCCCTGGTCCGCTTCTCGCTGCTGTCGGCGCTGTCGACCCAGAACGACGTTCCCGAAAAGGCCTCCAAGCCCTTCTCCAAGGATCGCGACGGCTTCGTCATGGCGGAAGGCGCTGGCGCCTTCGTCATGGAATCGCTGGAAAGCGCTCATGCCCGCGGCGCGACCGTGCTCGGCATCCTCGAAGGCTGCGGCGAATGCGCCGACGATTTCCACCGCACGCGCTCCAAGCCGGACGCCTCGCCGGCGATTGCCGCCGTGCGCGCCGCGCTTGCCGATGCCGGTGTGTCGACCGGCGACGTCGACTACGTTAACGCGCACGGCACCTCGACGCCGGAAAACGACAAGATGGAATATCTGTCGCTGTCGACCGTCTTCGGGGACGCCATCTCGTCGATCCCGATTTCGTCCAACAAGTCGATGATCGGCCACACGCTGACCGCCGCCGGCGCGATCGAGGCGGTGTTCTCGCTGCTCGCCATCCGCACCGGCACGCTGCCGCCGACGATCAATCACGCCAATCCCGACCCGGCGATCCCGCTCGATGTCGTTCCGAATGTGAAACGCGAGGCGAAGGTCGGCCGCGTGCTTTCCAACTCCTTCGGCTTCGGCGGACAGAACACCTGCCTTGTCATCGCGGCGGAACCCGCTTAAGCCCACTCCGATCCGATTACGCCGAGAAGGAACCGCCATGCGCGCCTTGCAGCTCGTGGAAGACCGCAAACTTGTTGAGGTGGACCTGCCGCCGCCGCCCCCGCCGGGCCTCGGCGAGGTGACGGTGCGCATCCGCATGGTCGCGCTGAACCATATCGACGTGTGGGGATGGCGCGGCATGGCCTTCGCCAAGCGCAAGATGCCGCTTGTCATCGGCGCGGAAGCCTCCGGCGAGGTCGAGACCGTCGGCCCCGGCGTATCCGGCCTGAAGCCCGGCCAGCTCGTTGCGATCTTCGGCGCGCAGACCTGCGGCCTGTGCGGCCCCTGCTCCGAGGGCCGCGACAATCTCTGCGAAAACGTCGCCGGCGTGCACGGCTTCCACCTCGACGGCTTCGCCCAGGAAAAGATCAATCTTCCCGCCCGCAACCTCGTGCCCGCCCCGCCCGGCGTCGATGCGACCGGTGCGGCGGTTGCCCCGATCACCTTCGGAACCGTCGAGCACATGCTGTTCGACAATGCGCAGCTGAAGCCCGGCGAGACCGTCCTCGTCCATGCCGGCGGGTCCGGCATCGGCTCGGCGGCGATCCAGCTTGCGAAAAAGATGGGCTGCACGGTGATCACCACCGTCGGCTCGGACGCCAAGATCGAGCCGGCGAAGGCGCTCGGCGCCGATCACGTCATCAACTACCGCGAGGACCGCTTCGAGGGCGTCGTGCGCAAGCTGACGAAGAAGAAGGGCGTCGATGTCGTCTTCGAGCATGTCGGCAAGGACACATGGGCCGGCTCCATGCTGTCACTGAAACGAGGCGGTCGTCTGGTCACCTGCGGCTCGACCTCCGGTGTATCCACGGACGTGAACCTGATGATGCTTTTTCAGCAGCAATTGCGCCTCATCGGCTCCTTTGGCTGCCGGATGCAGAACATGGCCGACGCGATGCAGAAGATGGCGCGCGGCATCGTCCATCCCGTGGTCGACACGGAAGTCGATTTCGACGGCATCGGCGACGCGCTGGCGCGCATGGAAACGCGCGACGTCTTCGGAAAGATCCTGCTGCGCGTCAGCTGACGGAACATATCCCCAATGCCCCAATCCCTCCTGCGCTTGTGGAAGAACGCCCGTCGGCTGCGCCTGTGGCTGATCGCGCAGCTGACCTTCGGGCTTCTCAGCCTCGCCCGGCTTCTGCCGGCCCGCACCGCGATCGAACTCGCCGCCGCCCTCGGACAGGCGCTCGGGCCGCTGACCTCGCGCCACAGAATAGCCCTCGACAATCTGCGCGCCGCCTTCCCCGAAAAGACCGAGGAGGAACGCAAGGAAATCGCGAGACGCATGTGGCGCAACATGTTCCGGCTCGGCGCCGAATACGTCTATCTGGAAAAGCTGTTCGACTTCGATCCCGACGCCGACGAGCCCGGCCTCGTCGAGGTCGAGGGCGAGGAAATCTTCCGTCGCCTGCATGCCGAGAACGCGTCCTGCATCTTCTTCACCGCCCATACCGGCAATTTCGAACTGCTGCCCGTCTGCGCGGCGACCTTCGGGCTCAATGTCACCGCCCTCTTCCGGCCGCCCAACAATCCCTATATCGCCAAGAAACTGCTGTCGGCGCGCCGCACCGCGATGGGCCACCTCGTCCCGTCCAAGGCGGGCGCGGCCTGGGGCCTCGCCAGGATGCTCGACGAAGGCGGCTCCGTCGGCATGCTCGTCGACCAGAAGTTCATCCGCGGTATCGCGGGAACCTTCTTCGGCCGGCCGGTCCAGACCAACCCGCTGCTACCCAAGCTCGCCCGCCAGTTCGACCGCCCGGTCCACCCGGCCCGCTGCGTACGTCTGCCGCAGGGCCGGTTCCGGCTGATCCTCGAGGAAGCCGTCGACCTGCCGCGTGACGACAAGGGCGAGATCGACGTCGAGGCCACCGCCCAGATGCTCAACGACATCGTCGAGCGCTGGGTGCGCGAATATCCCGATCAGTGGATGTGGTTTCACCGCCGCTGGGAGGTCAGACATCCTCCACGCAACACGAAGAAGAGCGCCGGGACGAAACCCGGCGCGGCATGACCGGCCGGACAGGCCGGCCGCAGTCCCAAACGATCAGTGCGTGATCACGACGCGCATATTGTCGGCGCCGACTTCCCGCGTCAGATCGTAGAGCTTGCGCGCATTGGCGGTGTCGAGGCGAACGCATCCATGCGACGCCGGACGGCCGAGCGATTTCACGTAATTTGTGCCGTGAATCGCGTAACCGCCATAAAAGAATATGGAATATGGCATCGGCGACATGTCGTATTTGCGCGAATACCACATCTTGTGCATGCGGGTCGGGCTCCACTGGCCGGTTGGCGTACGGTAGCCGCTACGCGCCGTCGAAACGCGCCATTTGTAGAGAACACGCCCGTTTTTCTTGACGGTCATGGTCTGTTTGGAAAGATCGACATGGGCGACGAGCCTGTTGGCCAGGCTGGCGGAAGTCCCGGAAATCAGAATGGCCGCGGCAAGGACGGCGCTTGCAAGAATGCGTATCACTCGACCTACTCCTCTACTCGACGACTGCCGCCCCACCACGTCACGGTAGCCCCACTTTTACCCCTTGGTCAAAATACATGAACGATTCAAACAAATCGTTACTTCGGCTGTTATACGCCTTGGCGCAGTTCGCGAATAACACCTCGTTTTGACGCCCCCGTGAAACATGAAAAAACCGCGGAGCATCAGCTCCGCGGTTTCAATTTCCGCTCTTGGCCTTACCCGGCCGGCGTGATCCGTCAGGATCAGTAGATGATGTAGTTCGGCTGGATCGTATCCATCGTGGCGCCGTTGCGGTCTTCGTCCAGCAGCGTCTTGCTGCCGAAGCTCAGCCGCGCACCGACGACAAACTTGTGCAGGCTGATATTGCTACCGCCGCTATTGGGCGTCAGATGATCGAACTGGTAGCGGCCGAAGACGGAGACCGGGCTGTTGTCGAAGCGGTAATCGGCTTCCGCAGCGGCCGTGAACACGTCGAGATCTCCGCCGCTAACGGACATGTTGCGATAACCGAGCTCGCCGTCGAACCGTATGTTCTCGCGGGCGAAATAACGGACCACGCCGCGCGCGCCCCAGATATCGTAACCGCTGTTTCCGTCAGTGAGCTGACCGTAATAGGTCTGTCCGTAGAGCGTGACATTGCCCATATAGACTTGGCCTTCCGGACCAATCAGGTAGCGGTAGACGTCATTCAGGCCGGACGAGCCGCCGAAGCCTTCCAGCGATGCGAAACCGCCGAGTGCATAGGCCGACGGATCGCGCCAATAGACGTGAACGGCGCCGCCATAGCTGGTGAGGTCGCTGCCGCTCGATTGCGACGAGAGCCCGTCGACCATGAGATCGCCCTGGGCATTCCAGCGCGCATTGAAGTTGCAGTTGGCACGGGCTGCGCCGCCATAGGCCCACGCATCCCCGCCGCCACCGTTACCGGTCAAATGCGTATCGCCGGCATAGGCCTCGATATGGCCCGAGCACGCATTGCCGGACGTCGTCGCAACCGGCGCCATCGTGTAGTCGGCGGCGTATGCGGGAGCGGAAATAGCGGCCATGGCCGCGGCGAGAATCAGTTTTTTCATGAAGAAGAGCTCCGGAGTTGGCGAATCGCGTTGTCGCCGTGGTCTTGATTTCGAGTCTCTTGATGCCCTGACGTTCCGATACGCCCCAAAGCACCTTACGTAAAGAGGAGACACCGCCGCGGGAAAATTTCGCGCCCAAGTGGTGCATGACGGCAACAGCTTCAACCACTTGCATGGCCCGCAGGGAAATCTCCCTTCGCGCTTGCCCTCCCCGGAAATCTGGTGATCAATGCGGTGATGGACGGGATGCTGGAATCGATTGCCGGGCGCAAGGATGACCTCGTCGCGTTGACGCGCGATCTCATCCGTTTTCCGACGGTCAACCCGCCCGGCGAGGCCTATGTGCCCTGCGCCGAATTCCTCGGCAGGCGTCTGCAAGCGTCGGGTTTCGCGACCGAGTTCGTCCGCGGCGAAGGCGCCCCCGGCGACAACGACTATTTCCCGCGCATGAACGTGATCGCCCGCCGCGAGGGAAAAAGCCCCGGCCCGTGCGTCCATTTCAACTCGCACATCGATGTCGTCGAGGCCGGCGACGGCTGGACGGTCGATCCCTTCGAGGGCGTTGTGCGCGACGGCCGCGTCTACGGGCGCGGCGCTTGCGACATGAAGGGCGGGCTCGCCGCCTCGGTCGTCGCGGTCGAAGCCTTCATCGAGGCGTTTCCCGACTATCCGGGCGCGATCGAGATCTCAGGCACGGTCGACGAGGAATCAGGCGGCTTCGGCGGCGTCGCCTATCTGGCGAAGAGGGGCTATTTCTCGCATCCGCGCGTCGACCACGTGATCATTCCGGAACCGCTCAACAAGGACCGCGTCTGCCTCGGCCATCGCGGCGTCTGGTGGGCCGAGATCGAGACCATGGGCGAACAGGCGCACGGCTCGATGCCGTTCCTCGGCGACTGCGCCGTGCGCCACATGGGCGCGCTGCTCGCTGCCTTCGAGGACAAGCTGTTTCCCGCCCTCGACACCAGGCAGACGCGCATGCCGGTCGTGCCGGAAGGCGCGCGCCGGTCGACGCTGAACCTCAATTCCGTCCATGGCGGCCAGACCGACGACTATACCGGCCTGCCCTCGCCCAACGTACCGGACTCCTGCAAGCTCACCATCGACCGGCGTTTCCTGCTCGAGGAGACGATTTCCGACGTCAAGGGCGAGGTCATCGCAATCCTCGACGATCTCAAGGCGACGCGGCCGAAATTCGACTACGAGATCCGCGACATCATGGAAGTGATGCCGCTGATGACCGAAAAGGACGCGCCCGTCGCCAGCGCCGTCGCGCACGGCATCCAGACGATCTTCGACCGTGAGCCGGATTACGTCATCTCGCCGGGCACCTACGACCAGAAGCACATCGCCCGCCTCGGCCATCTCTACGACTGCGTCGCCTACGGTCCCGGCATCCTCGATCTCGCCCACCGCCCGGACGAATGGGTCGGTATCGAGGACATGATCCAGTCGGCGCAGGTGATGGCGCTGGCGCTGCACGAACTGCTTTTTGCACGGCAACGGTGAGTACATACGCGATTGAAGTCCGAACCGTGCTGACAATCCACACCGATCCTGCTTAGATTTGGCCGCGACACTCGGGAGGCTCGCCATGATACCGATAATCAGATCCATTCTCGCCGGCGCGGCCTTCGCGCTTGCCCTGACGACGTCCGCCTTCGCGGCGCGCACCGATCTCACGCTCGCCATCCAGCTCGAACCGCCGCATCTCGATCCGACGGCGGGCGCGGCCGGCGCGATCGACGATGTGACATACGCCAACATCTTCCAGGGCCTGACGCGGATCGGCTCCAACGGCGCGGTCCAGCCGGACCTCGCCGAAAGCTGGACACTGTCGGATGACGGCCTCGTCTACACCTTCAAGCTGCATGACGGCGTCAAGTTCCACGACGGCACGGCGCTTGATGCCGGCGACGTGGTCTTCTCGCTCGATCGTGCCCGCGCCGACGATTCGACCAACGCCCAGAAGGCGCTGTTTGCGGCCATCGAAAGCGTCGAGGCGGTCGACGATCTCACCGTCAAGGTGACGCTCAGCCATCCCCAGGGGTCGTTCCTCTACAATATGGGCTGGGGCGACGCGGTGATCGTCGCGCCGGAGTCGGCCGACACCAACAAGGAAAAGCCGGTCGGAACCGGCCCGTTCAAGTTCGACACCTGGGCCAAGGGGTCGTCGGTGACACTGGTCAAGAATCCGGACTACTGGGGCGATCCGGTGGCGCTTGACAAGGCGACCTTCCGCTTCATCTCCGATCCGGCCGCCGCCACCTCGGCGCTGATGGCCGGCGACATCCAGGCCTTCCCGGCCTTTCCGGCGCCGGAAGCCGTCGCCCAGTTCGAATCGGACCCGCGCTTTTCCGTCGTCATCGGCTCCACCGAGGGCGAGACCATTCTTGCGACCAACAACGGCAAGCCGCCCTTCGACAATCTGAAGGTGCGCCAGGCCATCGCCCACGCCATCGACCGCCAGGCGATCATCGACGGCGCGATGTTCGGCTTCGGCACACCGATCGGCTCGCATTTCGCCCCGCATAACCCCGCCTACGAGGAACTCGTCGAGACCTACCCCTACGATCCGGAAATGGCGAAGCAGCTGCTCGCCGAAGCCGGCTACCCGGACGGCTTCAAGGCGACGCTGAAACTGCCGCCGCCGAGCTATGCGCGCCGCGGCGGCGAGATCGTCGCCGCGCAGCTGCGCGAGGTCGGCATCGATCTGGAGATCATCCCGGTCGAATGGGCGCAATGGCTCGACCAGGTCTTCAAGGCAAAGGACTACGACCTGACCATCGTCTCGCACACAGAGCCGAACGACATCGGCATCTATGCGCGCGATGACTATTATTTCGATTATCACAACCAGGCCTTCAAGGACGTGATGGCGAAGCTTGACGCGACCGCCAACGAGGACGAGCGCTATGCGCTGCTGCGCCAGGCGCAGGAGATCATCGCCAAGGATGCGGTCAACGGCTACCTGTTCCAGCTTCCGAAGATCGGCATCTGGGACGCCAAGCTGCAGGGATTGTGGCACGACATGCCGCTGCAGGCCGACGACCTGACCGGCGTCTCCTGGAAGGATTAGGCAGGCGCGAGGCCAGATTTTCGGGCGGGCCTGCAACGGCCCGCCTTTTTCTTTGCGCTTGCAGCAGGTAAACCGGTTCCATGCTCTCCTACGCGCTGCGCCGCATCGCCGTCGTCCTGATCACGCTTCTGGCGGCGAGCGCCATCGTCTTCGCCGTCCTCGAGATCGTCCCCGGCGACCCGGCCCGCCTGATGCTCGGCATGAACGCCGGCGAGGACGCCATCGCCGCGCTGCGCGAGCAGATGGGCCTGAATCAACCCCTACTGATCCGCTATTTTTCCTGGCTCGGCGGCCTGCTGAGCGGCGATTTCGGCCGCTCCTACACCTATTCGGTTCCGGTGATAGACCTCGTGCGCGAGCGGCTCGTCGTCTCGCTGCCGCTGGCGCTGATGGCGCTGTTCCTGTCGACGGCGATCGCGATTCCCGTCGGCATCTTTTCGGCGTCGCGGCGCGGCACCGCCTCCGATGCAGGCGTCATGGCGGCGACCCAGCTCGGCATCGCCATCCCCAATTTCTGGTTCGCGCTGCTTCTCGTCTATGTCTTTGCGGTCACGCTGCGCCTCGTTCCCGCCGGCGGCTTTCCCGGCTGGCAGGCGGGCTTCTGGCCGGCGCTCGCCTCGCTGCTGCTGCCGGCGATCGCGCTGGCCCTGCCGCAGGCGGCGATCCTGTCGCGCGTCACCCGCTCGGCGCTGCTCGACGTCATGGGCGAGGATTATATCCGCACCGCGCGCGCCAAGGGTCTGCCCGCCAACATCGTGCTGTGGCGTCACGCGCTGCGCAATGCGCTGATCCCGGTCCTGACCATCCTCGGCCTGCAATTCTCCTTCCTGCTCGCCGGCACGATCATCATCGAGAACGTGTTCTACCTGCCCGGCCTCGGCCGCCTCGTCTTCCAGGCGATCACCCAGCGCGACCTGATCGTCGTCGAAAGCGTCGTCGTGCTGCTGGTCGCCACCGTCATTATCGTCAATTTCCTCGTCGATCTCGCCTATGCCTGGGCCGATCCGCGCCTGAGGAGGCGGTGAGATGGAAGAGGAGCTGATCGCCCTCGAACATGAGGACTGGCGGCACTTCACCCGCAAGGCGTTCACCAACCGCTCCTTCCTCGCAGGCGCGCTGATCACCGCCGTCGTCGTCGCCGTCGCGCTGTTTTCATTCGCCTGGACGCCCTATGACGTAACCAAGCTCGTCATCGCCGACCGGCTGCAATCGCCGAATGCGGCGCACTGGTTCGGCACCGACCATTTCGGCCGCGACATCCTCTCGATGATCATGGTCGGCAGCCGCAATTCCATCGCCGTGGCGCTGATCGCCGTCGGCATCGGCATCGCCGTCGGCGTGCCGCTCGGCTGCTGGGCGGCGGCGAAACGCGGCCTCGCCGACGAGGTGTTGATGCGCGCCTCCGACATCGTCTTCGCCTTTCCGGCGCTGCTGTCGGCCGTGATGATCACCGCGATCTTCGGCCCCGGAATCGTCAACGCCATCATCGCCATCGGCATCTTCAACATTCCGGTCTTCGCCCGCGTGGCGCGCGGCGGCGCGCTGGCGTTGTGGCCGCGCGAATTCGTCCTCGCCGCCCGTGCCTCGGGAAAACGCGCTGGGCTGATCACCGTCCAGCATATCCTGCCGAATATCGCCAACCTGCTGCTCGTCCAGGGCACGATCCAGTTCTCGCTCGGCATCCTCGCCGAAGCCGGGCTTTCCTATGTCGGCCTCGGCACCCAGCCGCCCGCGCCGAGTTGGGGCCGCATGCTGTTCGAGGCGCAGACCATGATGACGATCGCCCCGCACATGGCGATCGTGCCGGGCCTTGCTATCATCGTCACCGTGCTCGGCCTCAACCTGCTCGGCGACGGGCTGCGCGACGTGCTCGATCCGAGATTGCGGCGGCAGCGATGACCGGTCCCGTCCTCGAGATCGAAAACCTGTCGCTGTCGATCGGCCGCCATGCGATCCTGAAAGACGTCGATCTCACCGTGAGGGCCGGCGAGGTCGTCGGACTGGTCGGCGAATCCGGTTCAGGCAAGTCGATGACAGCGCTGACCGTCATGGGCCTGCTGCCACATGCCGCGCGCACCGCGGGCAGCGTCCGCTTCATCGGCGAGGACTTGCTGTCGGCGACCGAGGACCGCCTGTGCGACCTGCGCGGCGACGACATCGGCATGGTGTTCCAGGAACCGATGACCGCGCTCAACCCGGTCAAGACCATCGGCGAGCAGGTCGCCGAAGGCATCCGCTGGCATACCGGCGCCAACCGGCCGGAAGCCGAGTCCCGCGCCCGCGCCATCCTCGCCCGGGTCGGCCTGCCGGAGGAAAAATTCCCGCTGTCGCGCTACCCGCACGAACTCTCCGGCGGTCAGCGCCAGCGCGTCGTCATCGCCATCGCCTGCGCCCTGCATCCGAAACTGCTGATCGCCGACGAGCCGACCACCGCGCTCGACGTTGTGTTGCAGGCGCAGATCCTCGACCTGCTGCGCGAACTCGTCGCCGAAAACGACATGGGCCTGATCCTGATCAGTCACGATCTCGGCGTCGTCGCCGACATGGCCGACCGCATCGCCATCCTGCGCCGCGGCGAAGTGCAGGAGGCCGGCGAAACCGCCTCCGTGCTGCGCGAGCAGAAGCACCCCTATACCCGCGCGCTCGCCGAGGCCTCGACGCATGTGCCCGCCTGGGCGAACGCCGCAACGCCGCCCGGCGACGAGCACCGCCTGCTCGAACTCGAGAATGTCGCGCGCCACTATCCCGGCCACCGCAAGGGCCTGTTCGGCCGCGGCGAGCCGGTGCGCGCGGTCGACGGCGTCGGGTTTTCGGTGCGCGCCGGCCATTCCGTCGCGCTGGTCGGGCAGTCCGGCTGCGGCAAGTCCACGCTCGCCCGCATGATCCTGGCGCTCGACAGGCCGACATCCGGGAAAATCGTCTTCGACGGCATGGAGACTTCTGCCCTCGGCGAACGGGCGCTCCGCCCCGCCCGCCGCGAGATGCAGGTCGTCTTCCAGGATCCCTACGGCTCATTCGATCCGCGCCAGAAGATCGAGACCTCGGTCGCCGAGCCGCTGCACCTGATGGACGAGCGCATGGGCCGGCGCGAGAAACGCGAACGGGTCACCGAGGCGCTTGTCGAGGTCGGCATGACGCCCGCCGACAGGGACAAGTATCCGCATGAATTCTCCGGCGGTCAGCGCCAGCGCCTCGCCATCGCCCGCGCCATCATCACCCGGCCGAAGCTGGTCGTCGCCGACGAGCCCGTCTCCGCCCTCGACGTATCGATCCGCGCCCAGATCCTCGATCTCTTCGCCAAGCTGAACGACGATCTCGGCCTTGCCTTCCTGTTTATCACCCATGACCTGACGGTCGCCCGCGCGATCACCCATGACGTGCTGGTGATGGATCACGGAAAGATCGTGGAGACCGGGAAGACGTCCACCGTGCTCGACCACCCGCAGACCGATGTGACCCGACGCCTCATTGCCGCCGCGCCGGATTTGCAAAGGGCAATTACAAGACGGCTAACAGCCGGTTGATGCAACTCCGGCTCAGGACGAGCCCCCGGCAAGCCGGTCGAGCCATTCCGCCATCAAACGCCGCTCGCCGTCGGTCAATCCCGTCGCTTCCGGCAACACCGCGCGCAATGCGATTGCCGCACCGGCGGGCCCCGGATTGTCGACCGCGGAAACATCGGATGTGATCGCGGCGATGACGGCTTCGCGCGCGGCCTCGGAGAGCCCCATGTCCCGGCGGCCTTCCGGCATGGTCAGCAACGCCAGCACGGTGCCGGTCCCTGCAGCGCGCATCAGGTTAACCGCCCTCTCCTCGTTCACCCTCAGTCGCCCCGCCGCAGCGACGCGCCGGACGTGTTGTCTCAACAGGTCGTAGCCTGCTTCGGCGGCCGGCGGGCCAACGCCCGGACGCGGATCACCGAACATGATCGAGAAGATCGCGGGGTTGGCGAGGCCGAAACCGACATGCAGATCCCAGCCGGTCCGCAGGTTCCCGATCGGATCGGAATCCGGTTTGCGGACCTTTTTTTCCCTCAGATAATCCGCAAAGCCCTGCTCGGCGACCGCGTCGAGAAGTCCCCCCTTGTCGCCGAACAGCCGGTAAATGGTCGGCGCCTGGACGCCTGCCGTCGCTGCCACCGCGCGCGTCGTCACCGCGTCGCGCCCACCGCTCGCGATGAGTTCCGCCGCTGCGGAAACAATCCGCCCGCGCACATCGTGTCCGTCGTTTCCTTCAGCCCGTTCCGCACTCTGAATGTCCATCATGCGCCGATCCTACACCCTCCCTGTTAACAACGATAGCAGAGACTTGTTATCGATAAATATCGATGATAACACAAACGTATTATCAACGATAAAATTCAGGAACAGCATCATGATCATCGTCACCGGAGCCAGCGGCCAGCTCGGCCGTTCCATTATCGAAAAGCTCCTCGACCGCATGCCGGCCGACAGGATTGGCGCCAGCGTTCGCGATCCCGAAAAGGCGCTGGCGTTCGGCGACAGGGGCGTGCGCGTGCGCCGCGGGGACTACGCGGACCCCGCAAGCCTGCCGCATGCCTTCGAAGGGGCGGCGCAGGTCCTGATCGTGTCCGCCAGCACCACCGGCGGAGCCGCGCTCGGCCAGCACCGCGCCGCGATCGAGATGGCGAAACAGGCCGGCGCCCGCCGCATCCTCTACACGGCCCATATGGGCGCCAATCCGGCGTCGCTGTTCGAACCCATGTGCGACCACGCCGCCACAGAGGAAATATTGGGTTCCTCGGGTGTCCCCTTCACGTCGTTGCGCAACGGATTTTACGCCGCCACAATTCTCATGACGCTCGGACGGGCGGTCGAAACTGGCGAATTCGCTGCTCCCGAGGACGGTCCGGTGTCCTGGACCAGCCATGCCGACCTCGCTACGGCCGCCGCCATCATCCTCGCCGATGAAGGGCGTTTCGACGGCCCGACACCACCGCTGACGGCCTCCGAGGCGCTCGATTTCGACGATATCGCCGCCATGGCCTCCGAACTGGCCGGGCGCCCGATAAGGCGCATCACGATTTCCGATGAACAGCACAAGCAGAACATGATGTCTCACGGTATGCCGGAAGATCGGGCCGAAATGCTCCTTGGGGTTTTCAGGGCCAGCCGCAGGGGCGAGTTCGCCGCCATCGATCCGGCATTGGAAAAGCTGCTCGCTCGTCCGCCGATATCGGCGCGCGACTTTCTCGCCACGCACCTGCCGATAGGTCAGAAAAGGGAATAGCGCGAGGTCAATGCCACGACCGCCACGATCACCGCGAGAATCGTCATGGTGCGCCAGAACACTGCGAGCGCCGCCACGATATCCCTTTCGGTCGCCGAATGTCGGCCCGAGACATTCATGAAGGGATCGTCGGCGATGTCGCCGGCATAGAAGCGCGGGCCGCCGAGCGCGATGCCGGTCGCCGCCGCCATCGCGCTTTCCGGCCAGCCGGCATTCGGCGAGCGGTGCAGCCCCGCATCACGCATCATCACGCCAAAGGTCCGCCGTGCCCGGTCGATCCCCTGCAGGCTCCCGTCCGCCAGCGCGATCATCACGCCCGTCAGCCGCGCCGGAACCCAGTTGGCAAGATCGTCCAGTTTCGCCGAGGCGCGCCCGAAGGCGCGATAGCGTTCGGATTTGTGGCCGATCATCGAATCGGCGGTGTTCAGCATCTTGTAGACGAACAGCCCCGGCAGTCCGAAGACAGCGTACCAGAAAGCCGGCGCGACGACGCCGTCGGAAGCGTTTTCGGCGAGGCTCTCGATCGCCGCGCGCGCGACGGCGGCTTCGTCCAGCGTCTGCGGATCGCGCCCGACGATCATCGCCACCGCCTTGCGGCCGCCGGCAAGTCCGCCGTCACGCAACCCGTCCGCCACCGCGCGAACATGGTCGGCAAGCGATTTCTGCGCGATCAGGATGGTCACCACGACGAGTTCCGCCGCCAGGCCGAAGACACCGATGAAATCGAACGCCCATGCAAGCCAGTGGCCGATGACGCCGGAAAACAGCAGCAGCACCGCAATGGCCAGGAAGCCGAGTTTCTCGCGCGTTTTCGGCGAATGCTCCGGATTGTTGAAGGCCTGCTCGAAGGCGCCGATCACCGTGCCGAACCAGACGACCGGATGCGGCGCGCGCCGCCAAAGCCAGTCCGGATCGCCGATCAGCCGGTCGGCGATCAGGGCGATCAGGAGAATGGTGAAGTGACCCCCGGCATACATGACGCCAAAGTCTTGCCCTTACCGGAAAATTTCGGCAAGGGCCGATTCTAGCAGGATAAACTCCTGACCTCCGCCAGGCAGTCCGAAGCGCAGCCAGCGTTTCTCGTAGTCGAACGCACGCACCAGGATGTGCCGTTCCGCCAACGCCCGCGCGATGCGCGCGGCCTCGTCAAGGGCGGCCAGCACGAACAGGTCCGTGCCGCCAACGATTTCCAGGCCCGCCTTGTCCAGCAGGTCGGCAAGCCGCGCGCTGTCGGAGGCAAGCCGCGCCCGTGCCGCCGCGATCCAGTCGTGGTCGCGCAGCGCCTGCGCGCCGATCGCGAGCGCCGGCCCCGGCACCGCCCACGGGCCGATCATCTGTCGCAGCGAGGCAATCACGTCCGGGTCGCCGATGGCAAAGCCGAGCCGTACGCCTGCAAGGCCGAAGAACTTGCCGAAAGAGCGCAGCACGGTCAGCCCCGGTTCGGCGGTCAGCGCAACCAGCGAACAGCCGGGCTTGACGTCGGCAAAGGCCTCGTCGGCGACCACCATGCGCACGCCGCCCTCGCCGCGCGCATGACGCGCGATCCGCTCGGCCGGCCATGCCCGCCCGTCCGGATTGTTCGGCTGGCCGACGATCAGCAGCGGACCGGTATCGCCGCCCTCGGGAAGCTCCGCCGGCGTCTCGATCCCGGCGCCGGCCATGTGGAAGGCCTGCGCGTATTCGCCATAGGTCGGCGAGACGATCGTCACCCGGTCGAGATAGTTGAACAGCAGCGGCAGCCACTGGATGATCGCCTGCGTGCCCGGCGCGGCGACGATGTCCGCGCCATCCGGAACGCCGTAATAACTCCGCGCCGCGTCAAGGCAGTCCTGCATCAGGCTGTCGTCCGGCAGCCGCTGCCACACTCCGGCCGGAAGGTCCGGCACCGGCCAGGCAACCGGGTTGATGCCCGTCGACAGGTCGAGCCAGTCGGCGCGGTCGCCGCCATATTCCGCAATCGCGCGATCGAGCGCGCCACCGTGCCGGATCGTGTCCATCAGTCCGCCCTGTCGATGACATGCATGTAGGAACCGGCGACGGAGCCGCGCCTGAGCCCCATCGGGCCGAGATCGGCGCCGCGCGCGTCGGCCGCCGAAAACAGCCGCTCGCCCTCGCCCTCCGAGATCAGCGTCGAATAGTGGAACTCGTGCGCCGTCAGCGGCAGCGCCCAGGGCGAGGCGGCGAGCGGCGCCAGCCGCCGGTAGCCGAGATGCCGCTTCCGTTTCGCGTAGCTGGTGACCACCGGCAGCAGCCCGGCCATTGCGTGGCGCGCGCCGTCGGCGTCGATCAGGCCCTCGCCCAGCACCATGTAACCGCCGCACTCGCCATAGACCGGTTTGCCGGCCCCGGCCGCCGCGCGCAGGCCGGAAAGGAAGCCCTCCGCGGCCGCGATTTTGCCCGCATGGAGTTCGGGATAGCCGCCCGGAAGATAGACCGCGTCGACATCCTCGGCCGGCGCCTCGTCGGCGAGCGGCGAGAAAAAGGAGATTTCCGCGCCCTGGCGCTGCCAGCCGCGCAGGACGTGCGGATAGGAAAACGCGAAAGCCGCGTCGCGCGCCACCGCGATGCGCTGGCCGAGCGGCGGCAGGCGTGGCACGCCGGCCGTCACTTCGCCGTCGCCGGTCATCGTCGTCAGCGCGGCGATCCGGTCGAGATCGAGGGAGACGGTCATGGCAAAGGCGGCGTCCGTTATGAACCGGTCGAGATTTTCGTGTTCGCGCGCCTGCACGAGACCGAGATGGCGCGACGGCAGCGCCAGCGACGGGTCATGGCGCACCGCGCCGAGCACCGGTATTCCCGACGGGTCCAGCGCGTCGCGCAGCATCTGTTCGTGGCGCGCGCTGCCGATCCGGTTGAGGATCACCCCGGCGATCAGGACGTCGGACCTGAAATCGTTGAAACCGGCGACCAGCGCGGCGATCGAATGCGCCATGCGGGCGCAATCGACGACGAAGACGACCGGCAGGCCGAGCAGCGCCGCGAGATCGGCGGGCGATCCCTCGCCATTGGCGGCGCTGTCGTAGAGCCCCATCATGCCCTCGACGGCGAGCAGCCGGTCGCCTGCGGCGTGGCGCGTGGCGAGAATACGCAGGAGATCCGGCCGCATCGCCCACGGATCGAGATTGATGCAGGTCTCGCCGGCCGCCTCGGTGTGGAATGCCTGATCGATATAGTCCGGCCCGGCCTTGGCCGGCGCCAGCGCCACGCCGCGGTCGCGCAGCGCGCGTAGAAGCCCGAGCGTCACTGTCGTCTTGCCCGAGCCGGAATGCGGCGCGGCGACGAGGAAACCCATCATGCGGACCGGCCCTTTGTCCGGCTGCCGAGCGGATCGGTTCGCAGCACCCGGCCCTGTTCCGCGGCGCCCAGCCAGTCGAGCGCCGCGCGCATCCGCACCACCTCGCCGACGACGACGATGGCCGGCGGCGACAGCCCGGCGACCGCGAGATCCTCCTCGGCGCGGCCGAGCGTCGTCTCCAGCACCTGCTGCTGCGCCGTCGTCGCGTTGCAGACAAAGGCCATCGGTTCGTCCGGCGAGCGCCCCTCGGCGATCAGCCGTGCGGTGATGGTGCCGACATGTTTCATCGCCATGTACATGACGATCACCGGCGAGCCGCGCGCGACGCCGGCCCAGTCGATCGCGTCGGGCATCACGCCGGTCGCGTCATGGCCGGTCAGGAAGGTGACGTTGTGGTTGGCGTCGCGATGCGTCACCGGGATACCGGCATAGGCAAGCCCGCCGATCCCGGCGGTGACGCCGGGCACGATGCGGAACGGAATGCCGTGCTCGACCAGCGTCAGCGCCTCTTCGCCGCCGCGCCCGAAGACGAACGGGTCGCCGCCCTTCAGCCGCAGCACGCGCTTGCCTTCGCGCGCAAGATCGACGAGGCGCAGCGAGATGTCGCGCTGTTTCGGCGACGGCTTGCCGCCGCGCTTGCCCGCATATTCGAGCACCGCATCCGCGTTGGCGAGCGCCAGGCAGCCGGCATTGACCAGCGCGTCGTGCACGATCACGTCGGCCTGTTTCAGCGCATTGACGGCATGCAGCGTCAGCAGGCCCGGATCGCCCGGCCCCGCCCCGACGAGCCAGACATGGCCCGCCTCGAAACACGGCAATCCGTCCATGATCCCGTCTGCGTTCAACGCTGTCGTCCTTCCCGCTTTCGCGCCGTCATGCTGTCACCTATAAGGCGGTGATGGTCACGGGCAAAGCCGAAATCAGGCGCGTAAGGCGCAAGGAAGGCCGCAAGCCGGGAGGCCCGCTTCGGCGCGGCTGGACGACGGGCGCCTGCGCGACCGCCGCGACCAGGGCCGCTCTGACGGCGCTCCTGACCGGAAAATTTCCCGATCCTGTCTCGATCACCCTGCCGAAGGGCGAAACGCCCGCCTTCGCGCTGGCGCGCGAAACCCTCGGCGACAATTATGCCGAGGCGGGCATCGTCAAGGATGCGGGCGATGATCCGGATGTCACGCATGGCGCGACGATAATCGCCCGCGTGCGCCGCGCCGGGCCTGGAACCGGCATCGGTTTTCGCGCCGGCGACGGCGTCGGCACGGTAACGAAAGCGGGCCTGCCGGTGCCGCCCGGCGAACCGGCGATCAACCCCGTCCCGCGCGCCATGATGACGAAAGAGGTAGAGACGCTCTGCGCCGAGCACGGCATTCCGGCCGACATCGAGATCACGATCTCGGTGCCCGGCGGCGAGGCGCTGGCGCAGCAGACCTGGAACCCGCGCCTCGGCATCCTCGGCGGTATCTCGATCCTCGGCACCACGGGCATCGTGCACCCGTTTTCCTGTTCCGCCTGGATCCATTCGATCCATCGCGGCATCGACGTGGCGCGCGCCGCGGGGCTGACCCATGTCCTCGGCGCAACCGGCTCGACCTCGGAAGCCGCCGCCCAGGCGATCTACGGCCTGCCCGAGATCGCGCTGCTCGACATGGGCGATTTCGCCGGCGGGCTACTGAAATATCTGCGCGCCCACCCGGTCGAAAGACTGACCATCGCCGGCGGTTTCGCCAAGCTCGCCAAGCTGGCGCAAGGCGCGCTCGACCTGCATTCCGGCCGCAGCCAGGTCGACATGGAGTTCCTGTTGAAACACGCCCTCGACGCCGGCTTGAATCAGGAGCTGAGCGACCGGATTCGATCCGCCAACACGGCGCAGGAAGTGCTTGAACTGACTCGGCAAAACGGCGTCGCGCTCGCCCCGCCGATCGCCGAACTGGCCCGCGCGACCGCGAAGGAAACGCTGCGCGACGCCCCGGTCGCCGTCGAGGTCATCGTCACCGGCCGCCAGGGCGAAATCCTCGCCCGGACGGGTTTCGCATGAGCGAAACCGTCCTCATTCTCGGCGGCACCAGGGAAGCCGCGGAACTGGCGGCGGAGATCGTCCGCGAGCATCCGGACTGGCGCGTCATCACCTCGCTGGCCGGCCGCACGAAGGAACCGAAACCCGTCGCAGGCGAGGTCCGCATCGGCGGTTTCGGCGGCGCGGAAGGACTCGCCGTCTTTCTGGAACGGGAGCGCGTGACCCGTTTGATCGACGCGACCCACCCCTTCGCGAACCGGATATCCGCCAACGCGAAGGCCGCCGCCACGCTCGCCTGTGTGCCGCTCGACACGCGCACCCGCGCCCCTTGGCGCAAGCAATCCGGCGACGACTGGACCGAGGTCGCCTCGCTGGAGGAGGCCCGCGACGCGCTTCCCTCCGGCGCGCGTGTCCTTCTGGCGCTCGGACGCCAGCATATCGCCCCCTTCGCGGCGCGCGGCGACGTGCATTTCGTCGTCCGCATGGTCGATCCGCCGGCCGAGCCACTCGCCCTGCCGGACCACGAGATCGTCACCGGCCTGCCCGGCCGCACGGCGGAGGAGGAAGCGGCGTTGCTCGAACGCCACGCGATCACCCACATCGTCTGCCGCAATTCCGGTGGCAACGGCGCCTATGCCAAGATCGAGGCCGCGCGGCAGTTCGACCTGCCCGTCATCATGATTGCGCGCTGAAACCGCCGACAGACGCCTGCAACTCGTTCTTCAGCCATTCCCGGAACCGCGCCACATGCGGGTTGGGCCGCGGTGCTGCAGCGGTGACGAACCAGTAGGAATCACCCGTCGGATACCGGTCGGGAAACGGCGCGACCACCTGTCCGGACGCAAGCGCATGGCTCGCCAACGGTTCCCAGGCGAGAAACACGCCCTGCCCCGCGATTGCCGCGTCGAGGCCGAGCGATCCGTCGGAATAGACCGGCCCCTCGCCAAGGATCGACTTGTCGAGACCGTTCGGCGCGAGCCAGACATCCCAGTCGAACATCGCGTACTGGTCCCGCACGATCGGCGCCTTCGCCAGGTCGCCGGGCGATTTCAGGGTCTCCGCGAGTCGTGGATGGCAGACCGGAAAGACCGTCTGATCGAGCATCCATTCCGCCGCGACGCCCGGCCAGCCGCCCTTGCCGACGCGTACGCAGGCGTCGATATCGGCGGTGTTAGGATCGACCAGCCCGACATCGGCGTCGATGCGTACCCGCACGCCGGGATCGGCGGCGCGGAACTTTTCGAGCCGCCACACCAGCCACCGGCTGGCGAAAATCGGCGCGACGGAGACCGTCAGCGCGTCATGTGCCCGCGCCTCGGTGAGCGCCACGGCCCGCGACAGTTCCGCCATGCCCGCCGTCAGCCGGGCGCAGACCTCCTCCCCCAGCGCGGTAAGCCGCAGCCCTTTGGCCTCGCGCGCAAACAGCGGCCGCCCGAGCGCCTCTTCCGTGCGATGCAGCTGCTGGCTGACCGCCCCGGCGGTGACGCCCATTTCCTCGGCCGCAGCCGCAAGACTGCCGAGCCGGCCGACCGCCTCGACCGCGCGCAACCCTGAAAGATGGATCCTGTTGAGATTCTTCATTTTAGTTTTTCTAAATCAGAATCGACAAGAAGTCGATTTTTTAGCCGGAGCCATGATGCTTTAATAGCTTCATGTTCAACATCTTCTATATGCTCAATCCGTGGCGGAAACGATCTCCTTCCGTCCCGGTCCGGCCCGGAGACGCCGACTGGCACAGCGATCCGCTGTCCCATCCGGTCATTCGCGCCATGGACCCGAACGAGCTTGCGGACCTGCCCTTCCGGTCGGCCCGCGAGCATGGCAGGCGCTGACCCGGCCCGTCTGCCATCCGGTTTTGTCAGCAGGAATCCCGCCGCCTCTGGCCTCGTCTTCTGAATCGATGTAGGGAGCGCCCTCGCACCGGAATCGCTCCGGCCCGCGATCCCGGCAATCGAGAACACGGCGGAAATTTCCATGCAGCCCGGATTCCTGCGTTCGGCAATCGTGCTTGGCCTGCTTGCCTGGGTCGGGCCCTTCGCCATCGACATGTATCTTCCCGCGCTCCCGGTGATCGCGGACGACCTCGACACGACCATCGCCGCGACCCAGACGACGCTGACGGCCTATTTCATTGCCTTCGGCATCGCCCAGCTCGTCTATGGCCCGCTGTCGGACTGGATCGGCCGCAAGCAGCCGATCTATCTCGGCCTCGCGATCTTCATCGTCGGCTCGCTTGGCTGCGCGCTGGCGCCGTCCATCGGCTGGCTCACTGCCGGACGCTTCGTGCAGGCGCTCGGCGCGGCGACCGTCATGGTCGTGCCGCGCGCCATCGTGCGCGACCTCTACACCGGCAGCGCCGCCACGCGGCTGATGGCGCTGATCATGCTGGTCATCTCGGTCTCGCCGATGCTCGCGCCGCTGTCCGGCTCGGGCCTGATCGTACTTGGCGGCTGGCGGCTGATCTTCGGCGTGCTCGCCGCCGCCGCGGTGCTCTCCATCCTGCTGACCGCCTTCATCCTGCCGGAAACGCTTGTGCCGGAACACCGCGTTGCAATCCGCCCGCGCGTTCTGCTGGCCGGAGCGAGGCAGCTTCTCGGCGATCCGAAATTCATGGGCCTGACCTTCATAGGCGGCTTCGGCATGGCCAGTTTCTTCGTCTTTCTCGCCACGGCGTCCTTCGTCTATACCGGCCAGTACGGCATGTCGCCGACCGGTTTCAGCCTTGCCTTCGCGGTCAACGCGGTCGGCTTCTTCGGCGCGTCACAATTCGCGGCAAGCCTCGGCGACCGGTTCGGCATGGGACGCATGGTCCTCGCCGCCGTCACCGGCTTCGCCGCGGCCGCCTTCGCGCTGTTCGCGCTGGTCCTGCTCGGCTTCCGGTCGATTTACCTGCTGATCGGCCTGCTGTTCGTCGCAAACGCCTTCATGGGTCTCGTCATCGCGCCGACCATGGTCATGGCGCTCGACGATCACGGCGACATGGCCGGCCTCGCCTCCTCGCTCGGCGGAACGCTGCAGATGCTCGCCGGCGGCGTGATGATCGCGGCGACCGGTCCGTTCTTCGACGGCACCGCCCTGCCGATGGTCGCGGCCATCGCGGTCTGCGCCGCGTCCGCGCTGGCGCTCGCCGTCGTCACGCTGCGGGTCCGCACGCAGCCCGGCGCCGCCGCATGACGCCGTCCTGACCATATGGGATCGGGCGAGAGATGAGCATATTCGAACTGGCCGCGGCCTGCGCCGCGATGACCTGGGCCTTCTCCGCCGTGATCGCGGCAGGCCCGTCGTCTCAGTTCGGCGCCATCGCCTTCAACCGGCTGCGCATGGGCATCGTGCTGGTCATGCTGGTCATCATCGTCGCGATCACCGGCGGCTGGCGCACGCTTCGGCCGGAATTTCTCGGTCCCCTGGCGCCGTCCGGCTTCATCGGCATCTTTCTCGGCGACACCTGCCTGTTCCTGACCATGAACCGGATGGGCCCGCGCCGCTCCAACATCCTGTTTTCCACCAACGCGCCGATGTCGGCGGTGCTCGGCTGGCTGTTCCTCGGCGAGGCGATCGTCCCGCAGAAGATCGCCGGCATCGCCATCGTGTTCGCCGGCGTCATCCTGGCGATCGTCTTCGGCAAAAGGCGCTCGCAACTCGACATCTGGGAAACGGTGAAAGGCTCGCTGCCGGCCGGCATCGCGCTCGGACTGGGCGCAGCGCTCTGCCAGTCCGTCGGATCGCTGATCGCCCGGCCCGTCATGGCCTCCGGCGTCGATCCGGCATCTGCCTCGGCGCTGCGCGTCGCCGTCGCGGTGGTCTGCCTGTCGCTGCTGATGGCGACCGGCATCCGGCAGGTTCAGGCCAGGGCGCGGCCGACGGCGCGCATGGTGGCGGTGATCGGCATCTCCGGCATCGCCGCCATGGGCATCGGCATGACGCTGGTGCTGTTCGCGCTTTCGGGCGGAAAGGTCGGCATCGTCGCGACGCTGTCGGCGACGACGCCCGCCTGGATATTGCCGCTGATCTGGATCAGGACCGGCGAGCGCCCGGCCGCATTTGCCTGGGCCGGCGCGGCGCTGGTGATCGCAGGATCGAGCCTGATTTTCGCGGCCTGAGCGTTTCCAGGCGAAGTGGAAGCCGGTTCGCCGTCCGGAGACGCAGCGGGAAAAACCCCGCCTTTTACTTCTCGCCGTAGTGCTCGTCGATATAATTGACGGTATGATCGAGATCCTGCGACAGGGCGTTGAGGTCGCGGTTGACCTCGTTCTTGATCGCCTGCCAGACCGAACCTTCCTCTGCGGGAAGTTTGGCCTTCATGGCCGCCGCCTTGGCCTCGAATGCCTCGATCTTCGCCTTCCCCTCGGCCGGAGCCTCGGCGTCCGCTTCGATCCTGGTCTTCTTTTCCGCCAGACGGTCCTCGAGTTCCTTGAGGCTCTCGCGCAGTTCCTGCAGGCTTTCCTTTATCGTCGTCACGGCATTCTCCTGATCGTGTCGTTTGGTGGTCCCGTTTGGTCCCGTCTAACGCAATTCCAGGAAAAGTGGAAACCGGTTTTCCGTCCGGAATTGCGTTAAAACAAACAGTTGGGGACGTTCGTCGGTTCCTTGAAACGATGATCGTCTCCGGCGCCCTGAAGCAACGGAGGCCAGACCCCGCCGCGTCAGCCCGCGACCCATTCCCACGCCGTCTCCAGCTGGTCTTCGGGATAGGTCCGGACCTCGCCCTTGAACAGGAAGCCGCAGGCCTTGATGCACCAGCCGATCCAGTCCGGCCCGCCGACGATGGCGAGCTTGTCGAAATCGGCGGTGTGCCCGAAACCGTAGGTCATGTCGTCCCAGGCGGCGTGCAGGTCCCATCCCGCGAAATCCTTGTCCATGTGGACCAGCAGGTCGAGCTTGCCTTCCTCTTTCAGGATCTTTTCCAGCCGCGGGATCAGGACCTCCTTGTAATCGGCGTCGGTGAGCTTGCCGCTCGCCCGGATTCCGACGAATTTTCCGGTGCTTTCGTCCATGAACTCGATCATTGGCGTTCTCCTTTGCACAGAAACCCGTCATCCCCGCGCTGCACGGTCATCTCGACCGGTGCGGACGCCGAATCCATTATGGCGACGATGTTGTCCGCATTTGGCCGGAAGACGCTTTGATGTCCGTCAATTTCCGCGTCGGCGGCCGGATTTCAGCGCCGTCGCGCTAACCGGCTTTCTTCTTGCCGCGGTTGCGCAGCACATGAGCATAATCGGCGTTGTAGAGATCGGAATCGCGGAACGCGACCTCGCCGAACACCTTGCCGACGAAGACCAGCGCCGTGCGCGTGATCTTCGCCTCGCGCACCTTCTCCTTCATCCCGGCAAGCGTGGTGCGGATATAGAGTTCGTCAGGCCATGTCGCGCGATAGGCGATTACCACCGGGCAGTCGGCGCCATAATAGGGTTCGAGCGACCGGCGGATATAGTCGAGATTGCGGATCGACAGGTGGATCGCCAGCGTCGCGCCGGATTTGCCGAGCACTTCCAGCTGTTCGCCCTCCGGCATCGCCGAGGCCTTCATGCCTGTGCGCGTGACGATGATCGTCTGCGCGATCTCCGGCAGCGTCAGTTCCGCCTTCAGTTTCGCCGCCGCCCCGGCAAAGGCCGGCACGCCGGGCACGATCTCGCAGTCGATCCCGAGCGCGTCGAGCCGGCGCATCTGCTCGGCGACCGCGCCATAGATCGACGGATCGCCGGAATGTACCCGCGCCACGTCCTGGCCTTTCCGGTGCGCCTTCTCGATCTCCTCCATGATCTGGTCGAGATGCATCGGCGCGGTGTCCAGCACCAGCGCGTCGGCCGGCGCCGCCTGCACGATTTCCTCGGGCACCAGCGATCCCGCGTAAAGACAGACCGGGCAGCGCTCGATCAGGCGAAGCCCGCGCACGGTGATGAGGTCCGGCGCGCCCGGCCCGGCGCCGATGAAATAGACGGTCATTATGCGTTCCCCATCATGGTCCCGGCCTTCCCGGAATAGCCGCGCGGCGTGTAGACCCAACGCCGGCCGTCGCCCGTCTCGGCAACCCGGCTGTCGGACGAGCCGACGACCACCACGGTCAGCATGTCGACATCGTCGACATTCAGTTCTCCGAGCGGCACGATGCGCACCTGCTCGCCGTCGCGGCCGAGATTGGTCGCCAGGATCACCGGCGTTTCCGCCGGGCGATGCTTCAGCAATTCGTCGCGCGCCCAGGCGAGCTGCGTGCGCCGCTTCTTCGACACCGGATTGTAGAAGGCCACGACGAAATCGCCCTCGCCCGCCGCCTTCACCCGCCGCTGGATATCCTCCCACGGCGTCAGCAGGTCCGACAGCGAGATGGTGCAGAAATCGTGCCCCAGCGGCGCGCCGGCCCGCGCCGCCGCCGCCTGCAGCGCCGAGATGCCGGGCGACACCTGGATCGCGATTCGGCTGGCCGCGTCCGTGACACCGCCCTTGTCGATCAGTTCGAACACCAGCGTCGCCATCGCGTAGATGCCCGCGTCCCCCGAGCAGACCAGCGCCACATCCTTGCCCTCGCCCGCCAGTTCCATCGCATGGCGGACGCGGTCCTCTTCCTTGCCGAGGTCGAAATCGTGCCGCGTCTTGCCGGCTGCGAGCGGCCCCAGCAGGTCGAGATAGAGCGAATAGCCGACGAGATCGCTCGACGCCGTCACCATGCGGCTGACTTCCGGCGACCGCCAGGCCTCCGCGCCCGGCCCGATGCCGACGACGTAAAGCGTGCCGCGCGCCCTCCCGGGGAAATTCGCCGCCTTGAACGGTTTCGGCGCCCGCGCGACCGCGCAGGTGGCCCGTGCCGATTTCCGCTTGGCGACAACCAGTTCGCCCTGCGGTCCGGCGGCGGCCAGTGCCGCGCCTTCGGCGACGCCATGGCAGCCGACCTCGGCGAACACTACCTCGGACGGGTTTTCCAGCCGCGGCGTCTCGGCCTCCAGCGCCGTCGCGTCGAAGAACCGCGCCGCCACGCCCAGTTGAGCCGCAACGTGATGCACCGCCCGTTCGTCCGCCTTGAGATCGAGCGAGACCACCGCGCCGACGGCGTCCGCCGCCAGGCCGGCTTCGGCCAGCGTGTCGCGCACCAGCGTCCACGCCTCCGCCGGGTCGCAGCCGCGTTCGCAACCGATCCCGACCACGAGCCGTTGCGGGTGATAGACCAGTTCGAGTTTGCCCGGATCGCGCCGCATGTCGGTGACCGCGAGCGTCACGGTGCCGTTTCCGGCAAGCGGGATGGCGCTTTGCGACAGCCAGTCGGCCTCGCCGTCCAGCACCGCGTCCGCGCCGGCCAGAAGTTCGGCCATCACCGCCTTGGCATCGCCCGGATTGGCAAGCGCATAGCCCTTGGGCGGCGCGTCGAGGGCCACGCCGAAGCGGAGATCCCCCGCCGTCGTCACCGCCGCCATCCCGCCGAGCGCAAAGGCAATGTCCCGCGCCATCGTATTGGCGCCGTGATGGCCGCCGAGCAGCGGCACAGTCGCATGGCCGTCTTCCGCCACCGCGACCACTGGCGGCTCGTCCTGTTTGGCGGCGAGTAGCGGCGCGAGGATGCGGATCACCGCGCCGGACGCCATCACCGCGACGATCGGCACGGAATCGAGAAACAGCGCCTGCATATGCGCCTTCACATCGTCGAACAGCACGATGCCGTCCGCTTGCGTGACGCGCTTTTTCGCGCCGTGGATCATCCCGCCGGTCGTGTTGCGGATGGTCTCGGCGACCGGCAGCGCCGCGTCGCTCAGGATCACGATCGCCGGGGGAACGGTTTCAGTCGGCATGTTGTCCGCCTCCGGCGGGAAGCGCGCGGATCCAGTCCTCCGCGCCCTTGTAGATCAGGATCATCGAGAAATAGGGTGCTGTATCGGCGGTAACTGATTCCAGCGGCAGGATCTTTTCGTCGCCGAGACTGACCCGCTCGCAATAGCCGGCGACATCGAGCAGGCCGAGCTTGTCGATCAGTTTCCTGATCCGAGCGAAATGCCGGCCGACCTTCATGATCGCCAGCGCGTCTGAATTGAGAATCCGCGTTTCCATCTCCGCGTCCCGCAACGGGCCGGGAATGACGGTCAGCACGTCGTTGCGCGCCGCGAGCGGGCGCTGCAGCGCCGCAGCCGACGCCATCACCGAGGAGACGCCCGGCACGATCTCGGTCCGGTAACGCGGCCCCAGCCGCTCGAACAGGTACATGAAGGAGCCGTAGAAGAACGGATCGCCCTCGCAGACCACCGCCACGTCGCGCCCGGCGTCGAGCTGGCCGGCGATTTCGTCGGCCGCGCGGTCGTAGACCTCCGCCGCCGGGAACCGTTCGACCCGCATCGGCACGACAATGGGGATTTCGACCTGATAGGGTGAAAGGTAGCCCGCAACGACCGACCGCGCGAAGCTTTCGCCGGTATCCGGTGCCGGATAGGCGACGACCGGGCATGCCGTCAGGATACGGTGCGCCTTCAGCGTCAGGAGCTCGGGATCGCCCGGCCCGACGCCCAGTCCGTAGAGCGTGCCGGTCATGGTCGTTTCGTCCATGCCCACTGGGTGACCGGCATGGATGGCTTCCAGCCGTGGAACGGCCCCACCGGCTGCGCCGTGTCGACCGAGATGCGCTGCAACTCGCCGCCATGCGCGTCGAACGCGGCAAGCAGCACCGCCTCGCTTTCCAGCGTCACCGCGTGGACGACCAGCCTGCCATGCGGCTTCAACGCGTCGATGCAAGCCTCTATGCCGACTCGCGAAATCCCGCCGCCGACAAAAACGGCGTCCGGCGCCGGCAGTCCGGCGAGCGCCTCCGGCGCGGTCCCGTCGACGAGACGCAATTTCGGCGCGCCGAGTTTCAGCGCGTTCTCTTCCGCCATGGCGCGGCGCTTTTCCTGCGGCTCGATGCCGATGGCGAGCGCCTCGCGGCCGGCCCGCATCCACTCGATGGCGACCGAACCGCAACCGCAGCCGACATCCCACAGGATGCCGTCGCGCACCGGCACCAGCTTTGCCAGCGCCAGCGCCCGCGCCGTCCGCTTGGTGATCTTGCCGTCATGCGAAAAGACCTCGTCCGGAAGCCCGGTGCGCGGTAGCACCTGCGCATCCGGCCCGGCGATGCACTCGACCGCCAGGACGTGGAAATCCGGCACTTGCGTGTCCCAGTTTTCGGCAACGCCCTCGAACCGGGCCTCGTTCGGCCCGCCCAGCGCCGCCAGCACCGTCAGCGTCGACGGCCCGTAGCCGCGTTCGCTCAGAAGCCTTGCCACCGTCCCCGGCGACGTCGCATCCTTGGTCAGCAGCAGCATCCGCACGCCTGGCGCGAACCACGGGACGATCTGCTCGGCGGCGCGGCCATGCACCGTCAGCGTTTCGACATCGGCCAGCGACCAGCCCATCCGGCAGGACGCGAACTGGAACGCCGACAATTGCGGGTGGAAGACGATCTCGTCCTTCGGAATGCCCTTGAGGATCTTCGCGCCGACCGAGAACCACAGCGGATCGCCGGTCACCAGCACCACGACGCGTTTGCCCTTGTGGCTCCTGATCTCCTCGATCATCGCATCGAAGGGCGACGGCCATGCGATCCGTTTCGCCGTCATGTTGGCGGCGAGCGTGTGATGCCGATCGCCGCCGACGATCACCTCGGCGTCCCCGACCAGGGCCCGCGCCTCGGCGGTCAACCCGTCCATGCCGTCCTCGCCGATACCGACGATATGCAGCCAGGCATCGCTCATGTGTTCAATCCTCCGGCGAGCCCGTTGACAGCGGCCTGCGCCATCGCCGTGCCGCCCTTCTGGCCGAGCAGCGTGATGAACGGAATACCGCGCGGATTGTCCGCCAGTTCCTGCTTCGATTCCGCCGCGCCGACGAATCCGACCGGAAAGGCGATGATCGCCGCCGGCCGCGCGCCGCCCGCGTCGATCGCCTCCAGCAGCCGGAACAGCGTCGTCGGCGCATTGCCGATGGCGATGATCTGGCCTGCCAGCCGCTCGCCCCAAAGGTCGATCTGCGCCGCCGCCCGCGTCATCCGGTTCCGTTTGGCGTGGGCCGCGACATCCGGCGCGGAAATCCGGCAATGCAATTCGCAGCCCCCGGGCAGGAGATGCTTCATCACCCCGTAACGCAGCGTCTCGACGTCGCAATAGATGTCGGCTCCGCCGGCAAGCGCTTTCGCGACCGCGTCGGCGATGTCGTCCGAGAACCGCAGGTCGCCGAGCACTTCCGGCATGCCGCAGGCATGGACGATCCGCGTCGCCACCGGCCGGATCGCCTCCGGCAGCGCCTGCAATTGCTCGACGCGCGAAATCATCTCGAAGGATTTCGCATAGATGGCGTCAGGTTCGCGGATGTAGTCCATCATCGAAGGCCTGTCTCAGCCCCGCGCCTTTTCCATGCTTTTCGGCCCGAGCGGGTGGCCGGCATGCGGATAGGGATGATGATGGTGGCCATGGTCATGATCGTGCCCGTGCTGATGGTCATGATCGTGGTCATGCGCGTGCACCGGCGTCCACTCGATGCCGTGTTCGCGGCAGAATTCCTCGTCGCGGCAGCGCCCGTCGCAGTCGCCGTTGCAAGGGCAGTTTTCGGGCGCGCCGCCGACGCCCTCGACATGGTGGTGATGGCTTTCCTGCGCCTGGCCCACCTCCGCCTCGAAGCCCAGCACCTGCTCGCGATACTTGCACATCTGGCAGTTCATGTTGTTGGCGCCGTCGAGGATCTCGCGCACCCGGTCGACGAAGCTCTCGATGACGAGGTCGTGGTCGTTCAGATACGGCGCCTTGACGAATTCGATCTCCGGATTTGCCGCCGCCACCTCGTCGGTCTGCGAATAGATCCGCTTCACCAGCACCCCGGTGAACAGGAAATACGGGAAGACGACGATGCGCCGGTAGCCGAGCTTGGCGGCATGTTCCAGCGCCGGCTTGACCAGCGGAAAGGTGACGCCCGAATAGGCGGTCTCGCCCCAGCCGAATCCCATGCCCTCCCAGAGCATGCGCATCACCTTGGCGACGTTGGAATTGGCGTCCGGGTCGGACGCGCCGCGCCCGACAACGACCAGCATGGTCTCTTCCATCGGCACGTCGGACGGACTGGCGTCAAGCGCCTCGCGGATGCGTTCGCCGGCCGCGCGGATCATCTTCAGGTCGATGCCGAGCTCGCGGCCGTAATCGATTCTGACGTCCGGATTTTTCGCCTGGTAGCTGTTCAGCACCGAGGGCAGGTCGTTCTTGGCGTGGCCGGCCGCAAACAACATGCCCGGCACGGCGAGAATATGTGTCGCGCCCTTTTCCTTCAGCGCGTCCAGCCCCTTGTGCAGGACCGGATTGGCGAATTCCAGATAGCCATATTCGACCGGCCATTGCGGAAAGCGTTCGCGCAGCCGGATCGCCAGCTTGGAGAACTCGCCGACCGCGTTCTGGTTGCGGCTGCCATGGCCGCACACCATGATCCCGTAGCGCGGGCCGCCCTCGATCCCTTTCAGCATGATCAGGCCTCGACTGCGTTCGTGTCGTCGGCGGTCGCGCCGTCTTCGGTGGCGGTGTCTGCCTTGTCCTC
>NZ_JACZCS010000025.1 GCF_014904745.1 Oricola nitratireducens | reverse complement strand
GGTGACCGCGGTCGCGATCGCCGCAGCCGCGGCGCCCGCCGCGAGCCCGATCCAGTGGCTGTGCCCCGCCAATTCGCCGACATGGCCGAAATGGGCGTAGGCCGGCGAGGCGATGAGGAGAAAGGCCGTCAGGGCCGGAAGGCGCGTTGCGATTGTCATGATCTCGATTCCCAAGGTCCGCATGTCCGTTATCAACGATGCGCGGCCGCGGCGCGATGCGCGCGGTTGCCCGGACCTTGCGGCAGTTCCGTCACCGCGCCCCCGGATTGGGTCGGCCGCGACGGACACCTGTTCGGCCCCGGCTTGACGACGGGAGCACTGCCGATAACGCGGGCACCCTATGCAAGCGGCGGCAACGGGTCAATTCGATGCGCGACGTTGCGGGAAAGAAATGCGACGACGTTCAGCCGCCCAAGTTCAATCGCCCAAGTTCAGTCGCCCTTGTGTATCTCGGTGATGTCGAAGCCGAGCAGATCGCCGATGCGCACCACGAACCGTTCCTCGCGTTCGTCGATTTCCTTGTCGGCTTGCGCGATGGCGATCATGTGGTCGAGCAGCGCCTGGCGGCGTTCCTGCGGCAGGTCGGCGAAGACCGCCGCCGCCTGCGCGGCGCTCGTCTCGTAAGCGAAATCGTGCAGATAGGCGTAGACGCCGTCCATCGCCTCCGGGTCGAGACCGAAGGATTCCCGGCAGATGCGCTTGAAGATGTTGAGTTCGCGCTGCGTGACCTCGCCGTCGGCGAGGATCACTCGAAACAACAGCAGCAATTCGGCCGTCAATGCCGGGTCATTCGCGACCATGCGCGCGACGCGTTCCTTTTCGAGCCGTGTTTTCAGCGCTTCAAGCCAGGCAAAGACCATCGAACTCGTCTCCGTTTGGCCGACAGTAGCGCGAGTCGCCGCTTGCGCAAATCGGCAAGCCGTGGTCTAGCGGCGCGAGGCGCGCTCCATGTTCGAATTCTCGTCCGACATCCTTCTCCTGCTGGTTTTCGCCGCGTTTCTCGCGGGCTTCGTCGATTCGATCGCCGGCGGCGGCGGGCTGATCACCATCCCCGCATTGCTGCTCGCCGGCGCGCCGCCGGTGCATGCGCTCGGCACCAACAAGCTTCAGGGCATGTTCGGCGCGGCGTCGGCGACCTGGACCTACGCCCGCCACGGCCACGTGAAGCTCGGCGCGCAAATGCTGCCCGCCCTGCTCGCCTTCGCCGGCAGCATCGCCGGCGCGCTGACCGCGACCGTCCTGCCCGGCAGGATCTTTGGCGCGGTCCTGCCCGTACTGCTCGTCGCGATCGCCTTCTATTTCCTGCTCAAGCCGGGCCTCGACGACATCGACCGCGCCGAACGCATGCGCCCCGCCCTCTTCGGCGTCACGGTTCCGCCGCTGATCGGCTTCTATGACGGGCTGTTCGGGCCGGGCACCGGATCGTTCTACATGCTGGCTTTCGTCGCGCTCGCCGGCTTCGGCGTTCTCCGCGCGACGGCGCACACCAAGCTGCTGAACTTCGCCTCCAATGTCGGCGGGCTGGTGCTGTTCGCCTTCGCCGGCGCGGTGTTCTGGAAAACCGGGCTTGCCATGGGCGCCGCGCAATTCGCCGGCGCGCAGGTCGGCGCCCGTGTCGCCATGAAGGGCGGCGCGCGCGTCATCAAGCCGGTGCTGGTGATCGTCTGCCTGGCGCTGGCCGTCAAACTCGTGTCCGACCCGGCCCATCCGCTGCGCGTCTGGCTCGGCGTCTAGACTGTGCTAGAATGCGGCGCGATGGAAAACGTCGCGACCGACACCGGAAAGCTCCTGATCCGACACCTGCCCGATGGCCCGTTGACGGGACTCGTCAGCGCCATTTCGGCCTATGAGGAACGCGGCGAAGCGATGCATGATGGCGTCGAGGCCGCGTCGCTGGTCGTCCCGCTGATCTTTTCCTTCCGGGGCCCCTTCGCTATCGCACTGGACCGCCGGCCGAGCAGGGACGACCGCTATTTCAGCTTCACGGCGGGCTTGCATCCCGGCCATGTCCGCATGGATTCCCGCGGCGACGCCGAGTGCCTGCAAATCGACTTCACGCCGCTGGGCGCGCGCCTGTTCTTCGCCATGCCCCTGCTCGAACTGACAAGCCGCATGATACGTCTCGACGACCTGGGCGACGTGGCGGTGCGCGAACTCGCCGACAGGCTCGCCGAAGCCAGTGGCTGGCACGAACGCATCCGCCTCGCCGAGCGTTTCGTCATCGCCCGCATCGCCGGATCGGACCGCGCTATCGCCCCGGAGACCCTGCGCGCCTACCGGGAGATCGCGAAAAGACGCGGCGACCTGCGCATGGCCGACATCGCCCGCGACCTCGGCTGGAGCCGCAAGCGCCTGGTCACCGAGTTCCGCGAGCAGATCGGCATGGCCCCGAAGACCTTCGCCAAGGTGGTGCGTTTCGGCCACGCAACGGACCTCGCAAACCGCCCCGGCATCTCGGGATGGGCCGAGATCGCGGCGGCCTGCGGCTATGCCGACCAGGCGCACATGACGCGGGAATTCGTCGAGTTCTCCGGCGCGCCGCCGCGCCGCTGGCAGCGCGAGATCGGCCCGCGCGAAACTGGAACATTTCTTCAAGAATCGGATTTCGGCGCCATGTAGCCTGCCTCCATCGACCTGACTCGAATGGAGAACGACATGACAGAAGCCCCTAGAATCTATGCAACTTTTCGCTATTCCGACCCGGGCGCCATGATCGGATGGCTGTGCGACACCGTCGGCTTTTCCCTGAAGGCCCGCTACCCGGAGACCGGCGAACTCGCGCATGCCGAACTTTCTTTCGGATCGTCGATGATCATGCTCGGCACGGCGCGAGACGACGATTACGGCAAGAAGGTCGGAGGCCCCGGCACGACCGGCGGAAAGTCGCTCTATGTCGCCGTAGGCGATGTGGACGCGTTGCACGAGAAGGTCGCCGCTTCGGGCGTCACCATCGAGCAGGGCTTGACCGACCGCGACTACGGCAGCCGTGAATTCATCTGCCGCGACCCGGAAGGCAATCTCTGGTGCTTCGGCACCTACTGGCCGAAGGCGGACGAATAGGTCAGCCCTCGGTCCCCGTCCCGTAGCGCGCCAGGAACATCTCCACGGCGCTGGTCACGACCCTTTCGATCTCGTCGGCCGGCGGCGACGCCTCGCGGACGCCGAAGATGCAGGAGCGGAACAGGCCGGCGGTGCACAGGTCGAACATTTGCTGCGCCGCCAGCACCCTGTCCGGAATGTCGAGCAGGCCGGCCTCGATCTGGCGCTCCAGATAATTGCTCAGCAGCACCTTGGCGGAATCCGGTCCGGTATCGAAGAATCGCCGCCCGAGCGCCGGCATGCGCTCGGTGACGCCGATCACCATGCGCTGGGCGCGCACCACCTGCACCGAGGTCATCCGGGTCGCCAGCAGCACGCCGTAGCGCATCAGCGTTTCGCGCACCGTGCCGCCCTCTTTGAGCGCGTCGGCCAGCGACGCGAAGAGCGCCGAGCGTTCCCGGTCGATCAGCGCGCCGAACAGGTCTTCCTTGTTTTCGAAATAGACATAGATCGTGCCCTTGGAGACGCCCGCCTCGCGGGTGATGTCGTTCATGCTGGCGGCGTCGAACCCGACCTGCATGAACACGCGCTTGGCGCCGTCCAGTATCTGCTGGCGCTTGACCGGATCCTGCCCGGCCACCCGGCGGTTCGGCTGCTTGTCCGCCACGTCCATCGCTTTCTTGAAGCTTGCTTCATTCTTCAACAGGCCAGGCATTTCGGGACCTCGCAAAATTATCGAACCAGGCGGTTCGATTTCCTCTTGATATGGACCGACAGACGGTCTATGTCAATTCGAACCGAACGGTTCGGTTCATTTTATCTCGCGTAAGGGATGCAGTCATGTCCACATCGGATCCTGCCATCAAGAACGAAGCCCCGGCCGCAGGCGCGCCAGACACGGCGCACACCGCCGAGTTGAAACCTTTTCCCCGCCCGGTTGACGAAACCGCGCGCAAGCCGGATGCCGTCGGCGACGCTCCGGTCAAGCAGGAGCAGAAGCCGCGCCGTTCGCCGGTGCGCCGCCTGATCCTGACCACCGTCGCCCTCGCCGCCCTCGCCGGCGCGGGCTGGTACGGCCACCAATGGTGGACGGTCGGCCGTTTCATGGTCTCCACCGACGATGCCTATATCGACGGCAACATCACTACTGTCTCGCCGAAAGTGTCCGGCTACGTCGCCAGGGTGAACGTCACCGCCAACCAGATGGTCAAGGCAGGCGATCCGCTCGTCACCCTCGATGACGGCGATTACCGCATCGCCGCCGATCAGGCGAAGGCGCAGATCGCCAGCCAGAAACTCGCCATCGAACGCATCGACGCCCAGATCGAGGGCGCCCGCGCGGCGCTCGCCCAGGCTGAAGCCCAGCAACAGGCCCTCGCCGCGACCGAAGCCAATGCCAAGGCCGCGCGCGATCGCGCCGTCACGCTGGCCGCGGAAGGCCACGCGTCGGGAGCAAGCCTCGACGCCGCCAAGGCTTCCTGGGAACAGGCCAGTGCGAGCCTTGCCGGAGCGCAAGCCGGCATTCGGGCCGCCAGGGCCAATATCACGGTGCTTCAGGCCCAGAAGGCCGAGGCCGAGAGCGCGCTGACCTCCCTGCACCTCGCCGCCGACAAGGCGGACCGCGACCTCGCCTTCACCGTCCTGCACGCGCCCTATGACGGCGTGGTCGGCAATCTCGCCGCGCATGAGGGCGACCTCGTCACCGCCGGGCAGCGGCTCGCCGCCCTCGTCCCGGTGAACGCGCTCTATGTCGACGCCAATCTGAAGGAAACCCAGATCGCCGGCGTCGTACCGGGCGAGAAGGTGTCGATCAGCGTCGACGCTTATGACGGCGATCCCATAGAGGGCACGGTCGTCTCGGTCTCGCCGGCGTCCGGCTCGGTGTTCTCGCTGCTGCCGCCCAACAACGCCACCGGCAATTTCACCAAGGTCGTCCAGCGCGTTCCGGTGCGCATCGCGCTTCCCGCCGACGCGCTCGCCAGCGGACGCCTGCGCGCCGGCATGAGCGTCGTGGTAGACATCGACACCCGCACCGCCCCCGACGGCGCGTTGCACGCGGCCGAGTAGGCACGGGCGCGCTAGGCTCAAGGGAAACGCGGTCATGAGCGACACGACCTTTTCTCCGGCCCATGCCGGCGCCGACCCGGAGGCGATGCCGGTTCGCCGGATTATAGCCTTTCTGGC
The DNA here is from genome assembly GCF_014904745.1 of Oricola nitratireducens. Lineage (GTDB taxonomy): Bacteria > Pseudomonadota > Alphaproteobacteria > Rhizobiales > Rhizobiaceae > Oricola > Oricola nitratireducens. The sequence continues at coordinate 76,658 of NZ_JACZCS010000025.1, read as the reverse complement.
GATGGTCTTCGGCATGTTCATGGCCATCCTCGACATCCAGATCGTCTCCGCCTCGCTGGCCGAGATCCAGGCCGGCCTCGGAGCCGGACGTGACGAGATCGCCTGGGTGCAGACCTCCTATCTGATCGCCGAAGTGATCATGATCCCGCTTTCGGGCATCCTGGCGCGCATCCTGTCGACGCGTGTGCTGTTCACCGTCTCAGCCGCCGGCTTCACGCTGGCCTCGATGCTCTGCGCCACCGCGACCAATATCGACCAGATGATCGTTTACCGCGCCATTCAGGGCTTCATCGGCGGCGGCATGATCCCCTCGGTCTTCGCGGCCGCCTTCACGATCTTCCCGCCGTCCAAGCGCCCCATTGTCTCGCCGATGATCGGCCTGGTGGCCACCCTCGCACCAACGATCGGCCCGACGGTTGGCGGCTACATCTCGGATGCCATGTCATGGCACTGGCTGTTCCTGGTCAACGTCATTCCGGGCATCGGCGTATCAATCGCCGCCTGGACGCTGATCGATTTCGACGAGCCGGAACGCGATCTCGCCAAGACCTTCGACTGGTGGGGGCTCCTCGGCATGGCCGCCTTTCTCGGCGCGCTCGAATATGTGCTCGAGGAAGGCCCGGCGAATGACTGGCTGTCCGACCGGACCATCGCCTCTTTCGCGGTGATCATGACCGCAGGCGCCATCCTGTTCTTCTACCGCGCCTTCCGGGCCAAGGTTCCCGTCGTCGATCTCAAGGCCTTTACGGACATCAATTTCGCCTTCGGCTCGCTTTTCTCCTTCGTCCTCGGCGTCGGGCTTTACGGGCTGACCTATATCTACCCGCTCTATCTCGGCTCGGTGCGCGGCTACGACGCGCTGATGATCGGCGAAACCATGTTCGTCTCAGGGCTCGCCATGTTCCTCACCGCTCCGGTCGCGGGCGCGCTGTCGGCCCGCATCGACCTGCGCGTCATGCTGATGATCGGCTTCGTCGGTTTCGGCGCCGGCACATGGCTGATGACCGATATCACCGCCGACTGGGATTACTATGAGCTGCTGCTGCCGCAGATCCTGCGTGGCGTGTCGCTCATGCTGTGCATGGTGCCGATCAACAACCTCGCCCTCGGCACCCTGCCGCCGGAGCGCATCAAGAACGCCTCCGGCCTGTTCAATCTCACCCGCAATCTCGGCGGCGCGGTGGGACTGGCTGTCATCAACACCATGCTGACCAGCCGCGACGACTTTCACTACGCGCGCCTCGCCGAGGCTGTCACCTGGGCCAACCGCACCGCGGTGGATATGCTGGACGATCTGACCCGCAATTTTACCGCCGACGGCCTGTCCGGCGCGGACGCGGCGCTGAACCAGGTCACCGGCATGGTGCGCCAGCAGGCCTGGGTGATGTCGTTTGCCGACGTGTTCTGGGTCCTGACCCTGCTCTTCGCCGGGCTGGCGATCGCCGCCATGATGATGAAAAAGCCGGAAGCCGCCGCAGCGCCCGCCGGGCACTGATCCCGGCGGCGCGAGCCTGTTCGAAGCGGCCTAGTTCAGGCTGCGCCGTCCGAAGGGTCTTGCGCTTTTCGGACGCGTGCGCCGCTCGATCCCGTCCCAGCGCGGCTTTTCCACCGGTGCGAACGCGTCCATCGCCGCGTCGTAACCGACTTCCTCGACCCGTCGCACTTCCAGCGAGATATGCGGCTCGTCGATTTCCGGCGTCGACGTCAGGTGCCGGACGATCATGATGTCGCCCTTGGAGGGCGCGTAGGTCGACAGATGCGGCAGATAGGCGCCGTTGGCATGACAGCGCGCGATAAAGCCGTGCAGCGTCCGCATCGCCCATTCGACGGGAACCGGCGCCTCCTCCAGCACGACCTCCCGGCCGAGCAGGTCGAACGCCCCGCGCGTCGACGCGCCGATGGCGCGGACGCCCATGATCGGGCGGTTGCTCGAAAACGGCGTCACGCGGACGAAGAGATCGACCGGCTCGGTATCAAGTTCGCGCAGGAACGGCCCCGGCTTGTAGAGCATCTCGCAGCCCTTCCAGTAGATACCGGTCGGCATCGCGATCCGGCAGACCGCGGCCGTCACTCGGCCGGCGAGCAGGCTGCGCGCGAAGCTCGAATTCACGGGACGCATGCCGAGCGCATTGGCGACGGCATCGTACTCCACCTCTACGGTGATTTGCACATGCGCGCGATGGGCGCGCACGGCCTCCTCCGCGTCGGGGAATGTCCGGTGCAGCATCGGCCAGTCGAGCGCCTCGAAATAGGAAGCCCGCTGCCGGATGGCGTTTCCGGCCTCGACAATGATGTTGCAGCCGCCGGCCTTGAACGTGAGATAGCGGGTCGGGCCGGCCACCTCCTCCTTGACGATCGTCACCGGATCGCCGTTCAGGATCGGTTCCAGATGCGCGGCGAGTTCCGCCGCATCGAAATGCGGCACCGCGTCATAGAGCAGCGTGCTCTCGGTCGCCACCTCGAGGCCGGATCTCTTCATCAGGGCTACGAAGTTCATCTTTACTCCCCTAGCGGACGCCGGAGTCGCCCGATGCCGAATCCTAGGGGAACGTCGTGACCTTGTGGTTAAGGAATTACCTGCAATTCTTCGCAAGCCGTCTTTCGCCGCGCCGCCGGCCGCAACCCGCTTGGCCTTTGCCGTTTCGCGCCTATGTCTCCGTAAAACCGGGAACAACGACATAGGAACCGCCTGCCATGGCGTATGTGTTCGCCGCCATAACCTGCACCTGCTGTGCCGCCGTCGCGTTCATCGTCGCGTGGTCGGCGAACCGGCCCGATCGCCCGGTCTGGCCGCCGCTTGATTTCGGCTGGCCGGCACGCATCGTCACATGGACGGTGACGATCCTCGCCATCGGCGCCGCATACATGGCCGGCCGCGCGAGCTGGAACGCCTGGGACTGGCCCGTCTGGATCCGCTGGTATGCCGGTTTCCCGCTTGCCTTCGTGTCGAGCTGGGTGAGTTCATGGGCGATCATGAAGCTCGGCCTCGACCGCTCGATGGGCGCGCGCGGCGGACTCGTCACCGACGGGCTTTTCGCGCGCAGCCGCAACCCGACCTATGTCGCCAACCTGGCGCTCTGCGCCGGCTGGACGATGCTCGCCGCATCCTGGCCGGCCGCGATCGCCTCGGGATCGCTAGCCGTGCTCTATGTCTTCGCCGTGCCTTACGAGGAAAAATGGCTCGCCCGAACCTATGGCGACGCCTATGCCGCCTATTGCAACCGCGTGAAGCGCTGGGCGCTGTAGGGTTCCGGATCGCAGAACGGCGTCTCGCCGGAAATCATCTGCGCGACCAGTTCGCCGGTTGCCGGCCCGAGCGTGAAACCGTGATGTCCGTGGCCGAAATTGAGCCAGATACCGTTCATGCCGGGCGCCCTTCCGACGACCGGCAGCATGTCCGGAAAGACCGGCCTCGCACCCATCCACGGCTCCGGGTCGACGCTGTCGCCGAGCGGAAACAGGTCGCGCGCCATCGGCAGGACCTTGCGCAGTTGCACCGGCGTCTTCGCCGCTTCCTGGCGGGCGAATTCCGCGCCCGAGGTCAGCCGGATGCCGCGCGCCATCGGCGCCAGCACGAAACCGAACTCGTCGTCGACCAGCGGCCGGGAAAGATAGGCGTTGCCCGTCGCGCCGTAATGCTCGTGATAACCGCGCTTGACGCCCATCGGCAGCCGCAGCCCGGCCGCGTCGAGCAGCTTCTTCGACCACGGCCCCAGCGTCACCGCGACGTGCTCTGCGGAAAGCGCCGGACCGTCGGTCGCCACCGTCCATTTGCCGTTGCCGTTTTCCAGCCCGAAGATTTCCGCCTGGACGATCTCGCCGCCGAGGCGCTTGAACAGGTCCGCATAGGATTTCACCAGCGCGCCGGGGTCGCTGCAGGTCCACGGATCGCGGTAATGCATCGCGCCGGCAAGCTGCGTCACGTCGACATGCGGTTCCAGCGCCTGCAGTTCGGTCATGTCGGGCATGACCGCATCGAGGCCGAAATCGCGCAATTCGCGCGCCTGCGCCTCGGCTTCCGGGATCGCGCCGTCGTCGCGAAACAGCCGGATCCAGCCGCGCTTGGCGATCAGCCCGGACGAGCCGGCCTCGTCCATCAGTGCCTCGTGCGCCTCGAGACAACGCGCGAAGATCGGTACGTTGGCCGCCAGTGACCGCCGTCCGCCCTCCTCCGTCGATGCGCGGAAATAGCGCCACAGGAACGGCGCGACCGAGGCGAGCGACGTGATGTGATAGTCGGCGTCGGTGCGCCGTTTCAGCGCCACGTCGATGATGGTGCGCAGGTCGCGCGGGAACAGATAGGGGTGGATCCCCTCGCGCTGGATGATGCCGGCATTGCCGAAGCTCGTTTCCTCGCCCGGCTCGCGCCGGTCGACCAGCGCGACCGAAAGCCCCCGTTTGCGCAGGTGGATGGCGGTCGATACGCCGGCGATGCCGGCCCCGAGAACGATGGCGTCGTATGCCATCTCAGTACTCGACGCCGATCTGCGCCTTGATGCCGGAGCGGAACGGATGCTTGATCAGTTCCATCTCGGTGACGAGGTCGGCCGCCTCGATGAGCTCTTCGCCGGCGTTGCGCCCGGTCAGCACCACATGCGTCATCGGCGGCTTTTCGGTCTTCAGGAACTCCACCACCTCGTTGACGTCGAGATAGTCGTAGCGCAGCGCGATGTTGATCTCGTCGAGCAAAACCATCGTGTTGGTCTCGTCGCGGATCAGTTCCTTGGCCTTTTCCCAGGCGGCCTTCGCCGCCTCGATGTCGCGTTCCTTGTTCTGCGTCTCCCAGGTGAAGCCCTCGCCCATCGTGTAGAAAGAGCAGATGTCGGAGAAGCGCTCCTTGATCAGGTTGCGCTCGCCGGTCTCCATCCCGCCCTTGATGAACTGCACCACGGCGCATTTGCGGCCATGCGCGATATGCCGGAAGATCATGCCGAAGGCCGCCGTCGACTTGCCCTTGCCCTTGCCGGTATGGACGATGATCAGCCCCTTCTCGTCCGTCTTGGTGGCCATGATCTTGTCGCGCGCCGCCTTCTTCTTGGCCATCTTCGTCGCGTGGCGTTCGCTGTCGTTGTCCGCGCTCATTCTGTTTTCCCGTTCTTCATGCTTCGGCAGGTCGCCTGCCACGCTAAGCCATTCGATGCGTTGGTTCCAGAAGTCATCCTGTCCGGTCGAAAAACCGGTGTGGTTGTCGACACTTGCGGCGCAAAGGTGAATCTCTTGTCGCGGCGCCCCGCGGCCCGCGTCATGGCATGTCCCCGCCGAACGGTTTCGCGAAATAGATGCGCAGCGGCGCACCGCCCGCGGCCGGCAGGCGGCCGAATTCGCTGTACCCCAGCTTCTCGTAGAAACCCGGCGCCTGGAAATCGTAGGTGTCGAGATAGACCCCGACGAGACCGCGCCTGCGCGCTTCCGCCTCGGCCCCGGCCATCAGCGCGCGGCCGACGCCCAGCGTGCGCGCCTGCGGCGTCACCGCGAGAAGCCGGACATAGAGCCAGCGCTGCAGGACAACCCCGCAGAGACCGCCAAGGAATCCGCCATCGCCATCGCTGGCGCGCAAATTGATGCCGTCGTCGTCGAAGGGCTTGCCGAGCAACCTCGCGGCCTCGTCCAGCGCCGCCTCGACTTGCCGGGCGAGGTCCGCCGCATCGCCGTCGATTGTCTCGATCTCGACCGTCACGGCAGTTCCTCCTTCAGGGTTTTGGCGAACCAGATGCGTTGCGGATACCCGCCCGCCGCCGGCAGGCGGCCGATTTCGGCATATCCCATCTTCTTGTAGAAGTCCGGCGCCTGGAATTCATAGGTGTCGAGATAGACGCCGGCGAGCCCGTGTTCGCGCGCATGGTCTTCCGCCTTTTCGAGCAGCCTGCCGCCGAGGCCGGAACCGCGCGCGTCCGGCGCGAGCGCCAAGAGCTTCACGAACAGCCAGCCGAGTTGCGCCTTGCCCGAAAGGCCGCCGACGACCTTCCCGCTCCCGTCCGTGGCCTTCCAGAACATCTCGTCGACGATGAACGGATGCCCCGCCTGCATCGCATGAACGTCGAGCAGCCGGTCGAGCGCGCCGTCGAATGCCGTGCCCTTGCCTTCCTCGATCGTGATTTCAATCATTGGGTCCCGTCTGCCCGGTCATTTCGGAAAGCGCGAACATCGCCGAATTGCTCTTCGGCGTCCACAGCCCGCGCGTCACCGCTTCCTGCAGGCGCTCCGCCATCTCGCGCAGCGCGTCCGGGTTCTTCTCGGCGATGAAGTCGCGCACCCGGTAATCCATCAGATAGGCCTGGTAGACCGCCTCGAAATGATGGTCGCGCACCGCCCCGGTCGTCGCCGCGAAGGCGAACATGTAGTCGACGGTGGCCGCCATCTCGAAGGCGCCCTTGTAGCCGTGCCGCATCACGCCGGCGATCCATTTCGGATTGACGACGCGGGCGCGCACCACCCTCCCGATCTCTTCTTCCAGCGTCCGGATCACCGGCTTCTCCGGCCGCGAATGATCGTTGTGATAGACCGCCGGCTTCTCGCCCTTCAGCGTCTCCACCGCCGCCGTCATGCCGCCCTCGAACTGGTAATAGTCGTCGGAATCGAGCAAATCGTGCTCGCGGTTGTCCTGGTTCTGCACCACCGCCTGCATGCCCCTGAGCCGTTCCTCGAACAGCCCGCGCTCCGCGCTGCCCTCGGCCTGCGCGCCATAGGCGTAACCGCCCCAGACGAGATAGGCCTCGGCAAGGTCGGCCCTGTCGGCCCAGCCTTTCTCGTCGATCAGCGCCTGCAGGCCCGCGCCATAGGAACCGGGCTTGGAGCCGAACACCCGGTAGCCCGCCCGCCGCGCCGCCGTCTCTTCGTCCTCGCCGGCCTCGGCCAGACGCTGCGCCTCGGCGCGCATCCTTGCGGCGACCGGGTTGTCGCCTTCGTCCTCCTCCAGCGCGCCGACCGCCCTGACGGCCTTGTCGAACAGCGCGATCTGGTCCGGAAAGGCGTCGCGGAAGAACCCGGAAATGCGCAGTGTCACGTCGACCCGCGGCCGCCCGAGCTTCGCTTGCGGGATGATCTCGAAGCCGGTTACCCGCCGCGAAATCCCGTCCCAGACCGGCTTCGCGCCGATCAGCGCCATCGCCTGGGCGATATCGTCGCCGCCGGTGCGCATGTTCGACGTGCCCCAGGCCGTCAGCCCGAACGAGACCGGCCATTCGCCGTGGTCCTGCGTATAGCGCGTCACCAGCAATTCCGCCGACTTGCGCCCCAGTTCCCACGCCGTCTCGGTCGGCACGGCACGGCAGTCGACCGAATAGAAGTTGCGCCCCGTCGGCAAAACGTCCGGCCGCCCGCGCGTCGGCGCGCCCGACGGCCCCGGCTCGACGAACCGCCCGCCGAGCGCCGCCATCAGCCCGTCGATTTCCTTTGCCCCGCAGGCTTCCACCGAGGGCCTGAGCATCGCATCGATCCCGTCCAGTACGGCGCGTGTCTGTTTCCACTCCGCCGGGCATTCCGCTTCGCCGCCGACCAGCTGCGCCGCCAGCAATTCGATTCGCTCCACCGTATCGCCCGCCGTGCGCCACGGATCGTCCGAGACCTCTTGCAGGATCTCCGGTCTGGCCCCCGTCCAGGGCGACCCCATCGCGCAGTCCAGGGGATCGAAGGGCCCCTCACCCTTACCCTCTCCCCGCAAACGGGGAGAGGGGGTCGCAAACCCCGGCTCCCCTTCCTTCTCCCCGCCTGCGGGGAGAAGGTGGCCCGAAGGGTCGGATGAGGGGCCTTCCGAAAGTTCCGCATCCGCCGCAATCGTCCGCTGCAGGCTCTGATCCGCCCCTTCTCCGAGCGATCGCGGCACCCGCGCCAGCGCGGTAACGAGATCGGTCAGCAGCCGCCCCTCCGGCGCCTTGCCGAAAATGTGCAGCCCGTCGCGGATCTGCATTTCCTTCAGGTCGCACAGATAGGCGTCGAGCTTGGCGAGCGCGTCGTCGCTGGTGTCGTCCCGGCCGATCCCGGCGTCATGGTCGAGGCCGATATCGCGCACCAGATCGAGAATGCGGGTTTTCAGGACTTTCAGCCGGCGCGGATCGCCGCCCGCCGCCTCGTAATATTCGTCGACCAGCGCTTCCAGATCCTTCAGCGGTCCGTAGCTCTCGGCCCGCGTCAGCGGCGGCGTCAGATGGTCGATGATGACGGCCGAGATGCGGCGCTTCGCCTGCGTGCCCTCGCCCGGATCGTTGACGATAAACGGATAGACATGCGGCAGCGGCCCGAACACCGCCTCCGGCCAGCAGGTTTCCGACAGCGCCAGCGCCTTGCCCGGCAGCCATTCGAGATTGCCGTGCTTGCCCATGTGCACGACCGCGTCCGCGCCATAGACCTCGCGCAGGAAGGTATAGAAGGCGATATAGCCATGCGGCGGCACGAGATCCGGCGAGTGGTAGGTCTCCTTCGGATCGATGTTGTAGCCACGCGCCGGCTGGATGCCGACCAGCGTTTCCCCGAACCGCGCCAGCGGCAGCGCGAACACGCCGTCCCGGAAAAACGGATCGTTCGCAGGATCGCCCCAGCGTTCGGTCACCTGCGCCTGAATCGCCTTCGGAAGCTTGCCGAAGAAGTCCCTGTATTGATTCAGCGAAATCGTCTCGCGGATTTCGCGCGCGTCGGAAACCGCATTGGTCGGCCCTTTCCTCAGGTGGTCGATCAGCGCATCCCCGTCCGCCGGGATATCGCCGGTCGGAAAGCCCGCATCCGCCATCGCCCGCAGCGCCTCGATCGTGCCAGCCGGCGTATCCAGCCCGACACCGTTGGCGAGCCGTCCGTCCCGGTTCGGATAGTTGGCGAGGACCAGAGCGACGCGTTTTTCCGCCGGCTTTTTCCGCCTGAGCCGCACCCGGCGCGCCGCCTGTTCGGCGGCGAACTCCACCCGGTCCGCCACCGGCTCGTGCGTCACGACATTGCACTCCGTCGCCGCGTCCCACGCGCTCGCGCTCTTGAACGAAATGGCCCGCGACAGCACCCGTCCGTCGACCTCCGGCAGCGCCACGTTCATCGCCAGGTCGCGCGCGTTCAGACCCTGCGGCGAAGCTTCCCAGCTCTCCCGCGACGAACCCGACAGCACCACCTGGATCACCGCCGCGCCGTCCCGTTCCAGCACCGTCGGCGTCCGGTTCGCGCCCGGCGCCGAGACCGCGAAGCCGGTCATGTTGAGAACGACGTCCGGCCTGTGCGTGTCGAACAGCGCCTCCACCGTCGCCGCCGAGACCGGGTCCTTCAGGCTCGACACATAGACCGGCAGCACCGCCAGCCCGCGCGTTTCCAGCGCCTTTGCCAGCGCCTCGACGGGCGCCGTTTGCCCCGCCTGCACCAGCGCCCGGTAGAAAACGATAGCAGCAGTGCCACTGGCCACTCTCCCCCCTTGCGGGCGAGATGCCCCGTCAGGGGCAGAGAGGGGTATCGCGAACATCCCCGCCTTCAGCAGCGGCGCCGCCTCGGCTTCGATCTCCCGCCCCGCCAGCACATCCGAACACGCATCGAGAAATCCGCGCGCGTTCTCCGCCCCGCCCTCGATCAGGAAACGCCACAGCGTCTCGCAACTCTCCGCCGGCAGCGTGCAGAACCGCGCCAGCCCCGGATCGGGCTTGTCGTCGCCCGGCAGCACCGCGAGCCCGATCCCGTGCGCCACGGCCGCCGCGTGGATCGCCTCCAGCCCGTAGGGCCAATAGCCCGCCCCGCCGAGAATGCGCACGACGATCAGCTTCGCAGGCCTGCCCGTCCGCTCGACCCAGGCGTCGACCGACATCGGATGCTTCAGTTGCATAAGATTGACGAGCCGCAGTGAAGGCCCCTCACCGCGATACGCGCCGGCAAGGCTCGCCAGTTCCGTGTCGGCGGCGGACAGGAAACAGATGTCGCCCGGCGTCTGGCCGAGATCGATCGCCTCACCATCGCCGTCGGACAGCGTGCCCTTCTGCGCGAGGAGAAGATGCATCAGCCCGCCGCGGCGGCGATCGCCCCGGCAATCGTCGCCTGATCGATGTCGTGCAGTCCGATCACGACGAGCCGCGTCGTGCGCTCCTCGCCGTCGCGCCACGGCCGGTCGAAATAGGTTTCGATGCGCTGGCCGACGGCCTGCACCACGAGCCGCATCGGCTTGCCAGGCACGTCGCAGAAGCCCTTCAGCCGCAGCACGTCGTGACCGGCAATGACCTCCTTTAGACCGGCGACGAAACCGGCCGGGTCGCTGACCGACCCCGCCACGGCGACGAAGCTCTCGAACTCGTCATGGTCGTGATCGTGCTCCTCGCCGGACTCATGCTCCATCTCGTGATGCGACTTGCGAAGCGCGATCTGGTCCTCGGTCGCCGATTTCAGCCCGAGCAGCACGTCCACCGGCAGCCGGCCATGCGTCGCATGGATGATCTTCAGCGCCCGGTCGCTCTGGCCCGCGACATTGCTGCGCACGTTTTCCAGCCGCGCCGCGTCGATCAGGTCCGCCTTGTTGAGCACCACCATATCGGCGGCTCGTATCTGATCCTCGAACAGTTCCTCCAGAGGGCTTTCGTGGTCGAGCGCCTCGTCGGCGCTGCGCTGCGCCTCCAGCCGGTCGTGGTCGTCGGCGAAACGGCCTTCCGAGACCGCCGCCGCGTCGACCACCGTCACCACGCCATCGACGGTCACCGCCGTCTTGATTCCCGGCCAGTTGAAGGCGGCGACCAGCGGCTGCGGCAGCGCCAGACCGGACGTCTCGATGACGATGTGATCCGGCCGGTTCTCGCGCTCCAGCAGTTTCGTCATCGTCGGGATGAAATCGTCGGCCACCGTGCAGCAGATGCAGCCATTGTTCAGCTCGACGATATCGTCCTCCGAACAGGTGTCGATGCCGCAGCCCTTCAGCACCTCGCCGTCAACGCCGAGATCGCCGAACTCGTTGATGATCAGGGCGATTTTGCGCCCGTCTGCGTTCTCCAGCAGATTGCGGATCATCGTCGTCTTGCCGGCGCCGAGAAAGCCGGTGATCACAGTCGCGGGGATTTTACCCTGCATGTCATTCATCCCTTCATCTTGAGCGGCAAACCGGCCGCCACGAAATAAACCGTTGCGGCAAGCGCCGCGATATCCTGGTGCAACCGGCCCGCATGATCGCGGAACGCCCGTGCCATCGCGTTTTCCGGCACGATGCCGAGCCCGACCTCGTTCGAGACCAGCACCACCGGGCTTTCGATCCCGGCGAGCGTGTCGCACAGACGCCGGCTGCGCGCGGCGACATCGGCCTCGGCCATCATAAGGTTGGTGATCCAGACCGTCAGGCAGTCGACGAGGACCGCCCTGCCCGGGCGCGCCTCGCGCTTCAGCACGCTTTCCAGATCGTCCGCCTCCTCCACCGAAACCCATTGCGCGCCGCGCCGCGCCTTGTGCGTCCCGATACGCTGCCGCATTTCGTCGTCCCAGGCCTGCGCCGTCGCGACATAGACGGGCTCGAGCCCGCTATCCAGCACCAGCGTCTCGCCGAAAACCGACTTGCCGGAGCGTGCCCCGCCAAGGACAAGCGTCGCTCCCGCGCCGAGGTTTGCCGGCATCTCAGCCATCCTGCGCCGCAGCCTCCTCTTCCCTGATCGCGCGCGAGAGGAAGTGGCCGAGCAGGCCGCCGAGAACCAGCCAGAACAGGGCCGAGGTGACCACCGTCGCAATCACGAATTCGGCCGCGAGATTGGCCGGGACCGGAGACTCGTGCGACGCCGGCTGCGGCGCGCCATAGACATGCGGAGCGATGACCAACGCTGCGCCCGCCAGCATCCAGACGATCGAGCGCCTGAAGGCGAAGATCAGAAGACCGCCGGCGGTCAGAGTGACCGTTGCGACCCACCAGATCTGCCGCGCGACGAGATCGCCCGCCGCCATGCCGGGCAATTCCGGCGGCAGCCCGAAGTTCGGCGCGAGAACGAACACCGCAAATCCCGCCGCGCCCCATGCCAGTCCGTGCTGCAGCGACATCGGTTGGTTGAGAAGCAGAATGACGGCCGTCAGGATGAGGGAAAAGGCGACGCCGACGACGAGATTGGAAAGCAGCGTGAAGAATGTGCGTTGCCACCCGTCCCGCGGAGCCCACGCCTGTTCGTCCTCCGAATGTCCGGCATCGGCATGCGGCACGGCATTTTCATAGGTTTCCGCCTGATGGATCAGCGGAATCACCCGCACCGATTGCGCCGCTGTCGCGAACGCGCCAGCGAGCAATCCCGCGACAAGCGCGGCAAGAATGACTCTGGTCAACATGTCTCCTGCCCTAGTGGCAGGGCGCGACGATCGCGTGGCGCGTGTCGTGGGTCCCGTTATGCAGCGCGTCCGAATGGGCAAACGCGGCAAAATACAGCAGCGCCACGCCGAATACGCCTGCGAAAAGCGCCGTCGTCAGGCGTGCGGATGCCGAAACCGGCAACGTCGCCGATAGTGCTTGTGTTGCGAGCATGACAACCTCCGTGTTGCTCAGGCCAGTCGTGTAGACAGCTCTCGCCGTCCGGTCACATGGCAGGTCTCCTGGCTCATGGCGGATTTCCCGGCACCATCGCCTTCCCGGACATCTCCAGTGGCGCTCCCGACTTGAGGAGGTGTGGCGCCGCGCCATTCTACAGTCGCGGGGTCGGCTGTGATATGGGCGCCCGGCTTGGGTCCGCCCGTCACATTCCCTTTTCATCCCGCTTCGCGCTCGGCATCGCGGGAACCATGCATACAAAGCTTTAGGCCCCGCCGCGGCCCGGAGTCAATCGCGTTTGCGACGGCCCGAATCGGCACACCGGCAGCACCGGTTACCATGGGTTAACCACGCTCGTTACGATATCTGTTCGAGCCCCGCCAACGTCTACGCATGTTAACCCAACCGGTCTAAACAGGACCGGATTAAACAGGGCTGGCTATCCGGGCACGAATGATTGAGCGCCTCTTCATCGTGAATGACATTTCGGCTGCGTTTCGCAAAACGCTGCTCTGGTCGCTGGTTATTGCCTTTGTCTCGGTGATCGTGACCCAGTTGATGTACAACTGGTACTTCCCGGAAATCGCAGCGAACCACGGCAAGGAACTGCGAATATTCGGGTTCTTCGTCACGATGGCCATCGCGACACCCTTTGTCGGCCTGTTTGCCTATATGTCATTGAAAATGAGCGCGTTTAACGCGCATCTGAGGGAAATGGCGCACCGCGACGGCTTGACCGGCCTTCTCAACCGCACCGCGCTGGAAGAAAAGATCCATCGCCGCAACGCCGAACCCGACGACGGCAATCCCACCGAGGATGCGCTGATCATCATCGACATCGATCACTTCAAGACGATCAACGACACCCATGGCCATGCCGCCGGCGACCACGTGCTGCGCATGGTCAGCGTCTGCATCGCCGGCAACGTCTTCGAGCGCGATCACGTCGCCCGCATCGGCGGCGAGGAATTCGGCGTCTTTCTGATCAATGCGGGCGCTTCCGGCGCGGTAATCGCGGCCGAGCGCATTCGCGCCGCGCTCGAGGATTGCAAGACCCATTACGAGGGCGAGATCATCAAGGTGACCGCGAGCGTCGGCGGCGCGCTCTACCCGCGCGGCGCATCCTACCAGACGATCTACCAGGGCGCCGATTTCGCCCTCTACCGGGCCAAGCGCGGCGGCCGCAACGGTTGCGAGTTCAACGGTCTGCCGGCGATCTGGCATTCGCGCGCGGATAGCGCGATGGATCCGGATTTGGACCCGAAATCGGAAAACGGCTCGAACGCCGCCTGACGCATCACCCCGCCGCCGCCAGCAATGCCTCGATGTCGAGATGGCGCTCCATCTCCGCCGCGATGGCATCGAGCGCCGCATCGACGATCCCGCGGTGATCGCCGCCCGAGGACCGGGCGCCGAGGCTTTCCAGCCAGGCGGCGCGGAATGGCCCGCTGTCGAAAAGCCCGTGCAGATAGGTTCCGAACACCCGCCCGTCGGCCGAGACCGCGCCGTCCGGCCGGCCGCCGATTGTCAGCGCCGGCCGCACGCAATCCGGACCGCCGGTAACCCCCAGATGGATCTCGTATCCGGTCAGGTCGACGCCATACACGGTGGAATGCGCCGAAGCGTTCTCGACACGCTTTTCCGGCGCCATGTCCGTCTCGACGTCGAGCAGGCCGAGCCCCCCGGTTTCGCGGATCGAGCCCTCGAGGCCAAGCGGATCGCGCACCACCCGTCCCAGCATCTGATAGCCGCCGCAAATGCCGGCGACATGGCCGCCGCGCGCCGTATGTGCGCGGATGTCGGCATCCCAGCCGTTTTCGCGAAAGCGGATCAGGTCGGCGATGGTCGATTTCGATCCCGGAATGACGACCGCCGCCGCGTCGGCCGGCAGCCGCTCGCCCGGCCGCACGAACACGACCTCGACGCCCTCCTCGGCGGCCAGCGGATCGAGATCGTCGAAATTGGCGATACGGTCGGGCACCGGCACGGCGATAGTGATGCCCTTGCCCGACCCGGCGATGATCCGGTCGAGCGCGACCGAATCCTCCGCCGGAAGGCGCGCCGCGTCCTTCAGCCAGGGCAGCACCCCGAAGGAACGCCATCCGGTATGCCGCGAGATCGCCGACAGCCCGTCGTCGAACAGGCTGACATCGCCGCGAAACTTGTTGATCAGGAAGCCGCGGATCATCGCGCGGTCGGTTTCCGGCAGGATCGCATGCGTTCCCACCAGCGAGGCGATCACCCCGCCACGGTCGATGTCGCCGACCAGCACCACCGGCACGCCGGCCGCCGTCGCGAAGCCCATATTGGCGATGTCGCCGGCCCGCAGGTTGATTTCCGCCGGTGAACCCGCGCCTTCGACCAGCACGATGTCGGCTTCCGCGCGCATCCGCTCGTAGCTTTCCAGCACGCCGGCCAGAAGCTCCGGCTTCAGCCTCTGGTAGTCGCGTCCCTTCGCCTCGCCGCGCAGCTTGCCCTGCACGACGATCTGGCTGCCGTTTTCGCTCTGCGGCTTCAGCAGCACCGGGTTCATGTGCACGGAGGCGGGCGTCCGGCAGGCCAGCGCCTGCAGCCACTGCGCCCGCCCGATCTCGCCGCCATCGTCGGCGACGGCGGCGTTGTTCGACATGTTCTGCGGCTTGAACGGCCTGACCGTCATGCCACGATTGGCAAACAGGCGGCAAAGCCCGGCAACCAGCACCGTCTTGCCGACATCCGAGCCCGTTCCCTGAAACATGATCGCCTTGGTCATGCGCTCTTCGCTACTGGAAGAGCAGTCCGGTGAAAAGCACTATCGGCGGGATTTGAAGGCGGGACGCGCGCGCCCATTGTACCAGCACCATAACCGCAGGCAACGCTGGCGTCGCTTGCGGTCACCGGATAATCCGGTTGTCTGGAGTCCGCCAAAAACGCGGCGGAGGAAACAAGACTCCGGTACGCAGTACCTTCTCCGGAGGCGGAGGCGATTGTTTGTCGCCTCTTCCGGACAATAGGACCAACAGGGTTACCACGAGGTTATTGAGACCTTAAGCAAACATAAATTTGGCAGTTTTTTCAATTAACAAGTCGGGATGCCGCTGGCCTGCGCACCGCCGCATTTCTTCCCTTGCGGCAGCGCTCCCGGCGCTCCGATTTGGCGTTTTTTCCCGCCGGAACGGCCATATCTTGGTCATTGCGGCAAATGGCCCCTCGCATTCGCGCCCCGCAGCGGTCATATCTTGATGTTAAGGACTGGCGCTTGCCGCGATATGCGGTATCAAGAAAAAGATACGGATCGCCGGGATGCGAAATGGAATGCGCATGAGCCACTGGGTGCGAATCGGGCTGATCGCCGCTGCCGGCCTTCTCGCGGCGGGTTGCACCACGTCGCGCATCACCACCACCTACTACAATATTTCCGGCGTGACCGGCGCCGATCTCGACCGCGAAATCGCTCGCAAGGGGCCGCTCAAGGGCCATGCGCTGGCATCCACCGCCATCAAGTTCGTGCCCGTCGCGATTCGCTACGACGAAAGCGACGGCAACTGCCGGTACTCAAGCGCAAAGTTCCGCATCGAGGCGAATGTCACGCTGCCGCGCTGGCGCCAGCACCCGTCCAGCGATCCTGAACTGCGCTCGGCGTGGAAATATCTCGCCAACTACGCCCGCGAGCATGAAGACGTCCATATCGCCATCGCGGAGAAATACGCCGCCAAGATCGCCGACGAACTGGAAGCCATCCCGGCGAAGAAGTCCTGCGACAGTCTCGATGTGGCCGCCGAGGTCGTGCTGAAACGCAACCGGCACGAACACAATCGCGAACAGCTCGCCTTCGACGCCGCCGAACAGAAGCGCCTCGGCAAGATCTTCGACTGAGCAGGTCTTAGACAGAGACGGACGTGGCGGCGCGCCGCGATGTGCCGCGGCGCGCCGTTGTGCCGGTCTAGCGCAGTTCCTTGACGGCGCTGTCGAACGCCTTGCGCAGGCGATCCACAGCCATGTCGATCGTGTCCCTGGTCCAGATCAGCGGCGGCGACATGATCATCGTGTCCATCGTCGCCCGCAGCATCAGGCCGTTTTCGATTGCATGGTCGCGAATGACCACGGGCGCGGAGCCCAGCGGCTGGAAGCGTTCGCGGGTGTCGCGATCCTTGACGATCTCGATAGCGCCCATGAAACCGAAGGTGCGGATTTCGCCGACCAGCGGATGGTCGCCCAGCGCCGCCGTCAGCGCCTCGCGCAGGTAAGGACCGGTATCCTCGCGCACGCGATCGACCAGTCCCTCACGCTCGATGATCTCGATGTTCTTCAGCCCCACCGCGCAGGCCACCGGATGGCCCGAATAGGTGTAGCCGTGATTGAACTCGCCGCCCTTTTCCACCAGCGTGTTGGCGATGCGATCGCCGACGAGCAGCGCCGATAGCGGCTGGTAGCCCGAGGTCAGGCCCTTCGCGGTTGTCATCGTGTCCGCCTTGATGTCCATCGACTGCGCGGCGAACCATTCGCCGGTGCGGCCGTAACCGGTGATCACCTCGTCGAGCATCAGCAGGATGTCGTATTTCTGGCAGATGCGCTGGATTTCCGGCCAGTAACTCGCCGGCGGAATCTTGACGCCGCCCGCGCCCATGATCGGCTCGCCGATGAAGGCGGCGACCTTGTCGGCCCCCGCTTCCAGGATGGCGTCCTCCACGGCCTTTGCCGCGCGCAGGCCGAAATCGTGGTCGCTCTCGCCCGGATGCGCGTTCTCGAACGCATAGGGGCACATCACGTGGACGATGTTCGGCACCGCGCCGTGGAGCTGTTCGTGCATCCCCGTCATGCCGCCAAGCGACGTGCCGGCGATCGTCGAGCCGTGATAGGCCCAGTTGCGCGAGATGATCATGTTCTTTTCGGGCTTGCCTTCCAGCGCCCAGTAGTGACGCACGAGCCTGAGCGCCGTGTCGTTGGCCTCCGAGCCGGACGAGCCGTAGAACACCTGGTTCATGTGGGCCGGCGCGATCTCGGCAAGCTTGTGCGCCAACAGCGCCGGCGCCGGCGTCGTGCAGCGGAAGAACGAGTTGTAATAGGGCAGCTCGCGCATCTGCCTGGTCGCGGCCTCGACCAGTTCCTCGCGGCCGTAGCCGGCGTTGACGCACCACAGCCCCGCCATGCCGTCGAGGATCTCCTTGCCCTCGGTGTCGTAGATGAACGGCCCGTCGGCGCGGGTGATGATGCGCGTGCCCGCGGCGCGCAGGTCCTTGTGGTCGGTGAAGGGATGCAGGTGATGTGCATTGTCCATCGCGCGCATCTGGTCGAGCGAATAGTTCTGAAAAGTCATCGAAACCTCCTGAAAAAACGATAGGGATGCGCCTCGCGGCGCCTGTGTCGCGTTCAGGAAGGGACGTGGGGCGAGTAGCCTATGCGCGCGCACAACAGCAGCAGTTCGGCATGCAGCGTGCGCGTTGTCGGTTTCGAGATCATGCCACGAAAATAACGCCCGCGATTGCGCCGCGCAATCCGTAAATCCGCGCCCCTTTGCCGCCGCGCGATTCCGAAAACCTCCGATCGATTCCGCAAATCGTCTGCCGATTCCGAAAACCGCGCGGCGAAAGCGCCGTGCCGGCCCCATTTCGTCGCCAGCGCTGCCCGCCGGACGCGATCTCCTCGCCCGCAGCGGCGCACGAAAGGATGAAATCATGAAAACGCCATCTCGCTTGATGCAGTTGTCCGCCGCCGCCCTCCTGGGCCTGTCTTTTGCAACCGCCGCGATCGCACCCTCCGTCGCCGACGAGGCGCCGGTGAAAAAGGAAACCCGCGTCGACACCAGGACCACCGGCTCGATTCCCGGCCAGGCCTGTGATCCGAAGGATCCGAAGGCCGGTATCGTCTGCCACGTCACCCGCGGCAAGCCGGATGCGCGCTTCCCGTCCGCGCCGGTCAATCCCGCCTTCGGATTCTGATGCCGAAGCGCCGCGGACGCGCGGCACACAAAATGCCGGGAAAATCCGCCGACTCCTTTTCGCGGGCCGGCGGAACGATTATTTTACCGGCCATGGAACAGCAGGTCCCTTCGATCGCACTGATCGCCGAGATCGCCCTGCGTGGCGGCGCGGCGGGCATTTCGCTGCTCGTCGCCGGCCTTCTCCTTTCCATTCGCCCCCTGCACAAGGTGACGCTGTTCGGCGCGCTGTTTGCCGCCGGAGCGGCCGTCTATGCGATCACCGCGGTCGATCCGGTCCAGTCGGCGCTCGGCCCGCTGCATATCCCGCTCAGGCTTTTCGCCATGCTGTCGCCCGGCTTCTTCTGGCTTTTCATCATGGCGCTGTTCGACGACGAATTCGAATGGCGCGCCTGGATGGCGCTGCCGCTTGTCGCGATCGCGGCCCTCTTCTTCGTCTGCATTCCCTTCCCGGCGACCGAGCGCGGCTCGAAACTGCTTCATCTCCTGATCGTGCTGGCGCTGATGGCGCACGTCCTGATCCTGACGCACCGCAGCCTCAACGACGACCTCGTCGCCGCGCGCCGCCAGTTCACCAATATCGTCGCCGTCCTCGTGCCGCTGGTCTGTTTCGCCATCGGGATCATCGAATTCTATGAAATCCTGGATGTGCGCGGCGGCTATGGAAGCCACGCCGTCTCGGCGATCCTGTTCGCGGTCACCGCCGGTTTCGCCTTCGGCGTCGCCGGTATCCGCAAGTCGCTGTTTCCGGCCGCCCCGCAACCGCCGCGTCGGGCCAACGCGCCCAATTCGGCCGCCGACCGCTTCGATCTCGCCCGGCTGGAAAAGCTCGTCGACGAAGGCGTCTATCTCAATCCCGGACTGACCATCGGCGAACTGGCGAACCGCATGAACATGCCGGAACACCGCCTGCGCCGATTGATCAACAAGGGGCTCGGCTACCGCAATTTCGCGGCCTTTCTCAACGACCACCGCATCGAGGAGGCCAAGCGCCGGCTGTCCGAACCGGAAACCGCGCGCGACCAGATCACCAGCCTCGCCTTCGATCTCGGCTATTCCTCTCTGGCCCCCTTCAACCGCGCCTTCCGCGAACGCATCGGCATGAGCCCGTCCCAATATCGCGAAAAGGCGCTCGCCGGTGCCTGAGTGTTTCTGCGGGCGTCGATCTGGACAATCCGGACACCGGGCGCATGATCTTTACATCGTAAAGCCGGGGAGCGCCGAATGAGCGCGGCTAGATCCGTCCTTCTGACCGGGGCCTCCGGCTACATCGCCAAGCACATCGCCCTGCAGCTGCTCGAAGAGGGCTACACCGTCCGCGGCTCCGTGCGCGCCACGGATCGTGAACACGAGATCGCCGACGCGGTGCGCCCGCATCTTTCCGATCCAGCCGCCGAAAGCCGGCTGCGCTTCGTCGAGCTCGACCTGATGTCCGACAGCGGCTGGACCGAGGCGGCCGAAGGCATGGACGTCCTCGTCCACACCGCCTCGCCCCTCCCCCTCGAACAGCCGCAGAACGAGGACGATATCATCCGCCCCGCCGTCGACGGCACGTTGCGCGCCCTGCGTGCCGCGAAAGCCGCCGGCATAACCCGCGTCGTCCTGACGTCGTCGATCGCCGCGGTGGGAGAATCCGGCGGCATGCCGGCCGGCAGGATCTACGACGAAAGCGACTGGTCCGACCCCGACTGGCCGGAGATCACGCCCTACGCCAAGTCGAAGACGCTGGCCGAACGCGCCGCCTGGGATTTCGTGCGCACGCAGGCGCCCGACATGCACCTGACCGTCATCAACCCGGGCCTCGTGATCGGTCCGCCGCTCGACGGCCATATCGGCACGTCGCTGGCGCTCGTCCAGCGTATCCTGCGCGCCAAGGATCCGGCGGTGCCCAATATCGGCTTCGCCCTCGTCGACGTGCGCGATATCGCCGCCATGCATGTCCGGGCGATAGCCACGCCGCAAAGCATCGGCGCCCGCCATCTCGGCGTCTCGGGCTTTCTCTGGTTTCCGGAAATGGCGGCAGTTCTCGCCGCGCGGTACCCGGACCGCGGCATCGTCACCCGGCGCGCGCCAAACGCGGCGGTCCGCATGCTGGCGCAGGTTGACAGCGCCGCCAGGACTGCGGTTCCGCTGCTCGACATTCGCCGCGAATTTACCAGTGCTCGGACGCGCGAGGTCTTCGGCATGGACTTCATCCCGGTGGACGAAGCCCTGTGCGCCACAGCGCAATTCCTGATTGAAAACGGACTTGTGTGAACGCCGGCGTCAGCCGCGCCGGCGGCCCCGGCGTTCGCGGCGCGGCGCGGCATCGCCGGTCGCCGCCGACTTGTTCTTTAACGGCCCGATCTTGGCGACCACGTCGTCCAGCGTCGGCCGCGCGCCCTTTGTGTGGTGATCCAGCGCTTCGCGCATCGCCCTGAGGTGATCGCAGGTCGTGCCGCAGCACCCGCCGATGATCGTCGCGCCCGCATCGAGCGCGAGATGGACGTAGTCGGCCATCAGTTCCGGCGTGCCCGAATAGACGATCTTCTCGCCCTGGAATTGCGGAATGCCGCAATTGCCCTTGACGATCAGCGTCGCGTCCGGCTTCGCCGCGCTCATGTCGAGCAGCGAGGACAGGATGTCCGGCGCGCCGACGCCGCAATTGGCGCCGATCGCGATCGGCTGTTCCGGCTCCCCGTCGAGCACCGTGTGCATGTCCTTCGGATGCAGGCCCATCATCGTCTTGCCGGCCGTATCGAAGGACCCGGTGAAGACATAGGGCATCCCCGCCGCGATCGCGCCTTCGGCGGCCGCGCGGATTTCCTCCGGCGACGACATGGTCTCGATCCAGGCGACATCCGCGCCGCCGGCCTTCAGCCCCTCGATCTGTTCCTTGAACGCTTCGACGGCCTTCTCGAAGGTAAGCGCGCCGAGCGGTACCAGCAGTTCTCCCGTCGGCCCGACGGAACCCGCGACGATGACCTTGTGGTCCGCCTTGTCGGCGACCGCGCGCGCCAGTTCGGCGGCCTTTTTGTTGAGTTCGAACACCCGGTCCTGCGCGTCGTGCAGCTGCAGCCGGTGCCGCGTCCCGCCGAACGAGTTCGTCAGGATGATATCGGCGCCCGCGTCGACGAAATCCTGGTGCAGCTTGGTGATCTTTTCCGGCGCGTCCGTGTTCCACAATTCGGGCGCGTCGCCGGACATCAGACCCATCGCAAACAGATTGGTGCCCGTCGCCCCGTCGGCGAGAAGCACGCCCTTTTCGGCGATGAGATCGGAAAGCGGATTGGACATGCGAATACCTCGATTGCAACTGATATAATGATATAAAGACATCGTTATATGTTTGCAACGGAGAAACGTTCGGTCATACCGCCATTCGGCAGCTTTGACCGCCGTCAATTCGTGCCGCTTCCATGACCGTTACGGTCGCCGGGAATCGCAGAGAGGAGCGGCGCGCCAGACCATGAATGACAAGACAAGAACACGCGGCTTCGCAACGGCCGCCATCTGGATCGCCGTCGCTCTCATCGCCTCGCTCACCATCACCGGACCCTTCGCCGGGCTGAGCCGCGAGGCCCAGTCCGCCGGCGCCATCGGCCTGATCATGGCCGTCCTGTGGATGACCGAGGCGCTGCCGCTTCCCGTCACGGCGCTGCTGCCGCTGGTCTTCTTTCCGCTGTTCGGCATCGCCTCGGTCGAGCGGCTCGGCCCGTCCTACGCCAATCCGGTGATCTTCCTGTTTCTCGGCGGCTTCCTGATCGCGCGCGCCATCGAGAAATGGAACCTGCACCGCCGCCTGGCATTCGCGATCCTGGCAAGGACCAGCGGCGACCCGGCCGTCGTCATTCTTGCCGTGATGGCCGTCACCGCGTTCCTCAGCCTGTGGATCTCCAACACCGCGGCGGCGATGGTGGTCGCGCCGATCGCCGCCTCGATCGCCGCCATGCGCTCCGGCGACCGCGAATTCGCGCCCGCGGTCATGCTCGGCACGGCCTATGCCGCGACCATCGGCGGCATCGGGTCGCTGATCGGCACGCCGCCCAACGCGCTGTTCGCCGCCTATATGGAAAAGACCCACGGCGTCGTCATCGGTTTCGCCGAGTGGATGCTGGTCGGACTGCCCGTCGTCTTCATCCTGCTGCCGGTCACGTGGCTGGTCCTGACCAGATGGGCCTTCCGGCCGGAACCGGGCCACATGGACGTCGGCATTTCCGGGCTCGGGGCGATGTCATCGGGCGAAAAGCGGGTCGCCGTCGTCGCGTTTCTGACCGCGCTTGGCTGGGTCGCCCGCCCGGCGCTGGCGAAGCTCGTTCCGGGCCTGGCGCTCACCGACGCCGGCATCGCCATGGCCGGCGCCGTCGCCCTGTTCGTCATTCCCGCCGGCGGCGGCCAAAAAACGCGCCTGCTCGACTGGAACACCGCCGCGGGCCTGCGCTGGGACGTGCTGATCCTGTTCGGCGGCGGGCTCGCACTGGCGTCCGCGATCGACGACACCGGCCTCGCCGTCTGGATCGGCGAACGCGCCGAGGCGCTGCAAGGCTTTCCCGTGATCGCGATCCTGCTGACGCTGGCGGTGATCATCGTCTATCTCGGCGAACTCGCCTCCAACACCGCCATGGCGGCGATCTTCCTGCCCGTCGCCGGTGCGATGGCGCTGGCGATGGGAGCCGATGTGATGGTGTTCGCCCTGCCGGTGGCGATGGCCGCGTCGATCGGGTTCATGCTGCCGGTGGCGACGCCGCCCAACGCCATCGTCTTCGCCAATCCCGCCGTCACCCGAACCGACATGATCCGCGCCGGCGCCGGGCTGGACGTCATCGGCATCGCCGTGGCGCTTGCCGCCGGCGCGGTTCTCGGCCCCCTCGTCTTCGGGTGAATCGGACATGAAAAAGCCGGGGCAACGTTTTGCCCCGGCTGGTCTTTTTCATGCTGGATCGTGGCGCGGAACGATCAGGCCGCCTTGCGCTGCGCGTCCCTGCGCGGCTCGCCGGTCTCGCGCCGTTCCTCGGTCGAGAACTGGGCGATCATCTGCGCCAGGTTCTGCGCCTCCTCGGCGAGCGAATGGCTGGCAGCGGTCGTCTCCTCGACCATCGCCGCGTTCTGCTGCGTGGTCTGGTCCATGTCGTTGATCGCGACGTTGATCTCCTGCAGACCCATCGCCTGTTCGCGCGACGATGTCGCGATCGTCTCGACGCGCTGGCTGATCTCCTGCACGCCGTCGGCAATCGCCTTCAGGGCGGCGCCGGTCGCGTTGACCAGTTCGACCCCGTTCTCGACTTCCGAGGCCGAGGTGTCGATCAGGCTCTTGATCTCCTTGGCCGCGGTGGCGGAGCGCTGGGCGAGTTCGCGCACTTCCTGCGCGACCACCGCGAAGCCCTTGCCGGCCTCGCCGGCACGCGCCGCTTCCACGCCGGCATTCAGCGCCAGCAGGTTGGTCTGGAAGGCGATCTCGTCGATGACCGTGGTGATCTCGGTGATCCGCCGCGACGATTCCTCGATGCGGCCCATCGCCGAGACCGCGTTGCGCACGACACTGCCGGACTCCTCGGCTTCGTCGCGCGCCTTGGCGACGATGTCGCGCGCCTCGGCGGCGCCGGTCGACGACTGCTTCACCGTCGCGGTGATCTCGTCGAGCGCGGCGGCGGTTTCCTCGAGCGCCGCGGCCTGCTGTTCGGTGCGCCGCGACAGGTCGTTGGTCGCCGAGCTGATCTCGCTCGCCCCGCCCTGGATCGTCTCGATGGTCTTGGCGATCGAGCTGACCATGGTGCGAAGCTGGGCGGCGGTGCGGTTGAAGTCGGCGCGCAGCTTGGCGTAGTCGGAACCGAGATCGTCGACCTCGACCGTCAGGTCGCCGGCGGAGAGCCGGTCGAGCGCGGCGCCAAGCGAGTCCACAACCGCGATCTGGGCGGCGCTGACACGGGCCGTCTGTGCGTCATGGGCCTGGCGCTGGCCTTCGATTTCCTTCTGCTGCTCGTCCTTGCGCAGCTCCAGTTCGTTGCGCTCGACGACGGATTCGCGCAACGCGACCAGCGCGTTCGCCATCTCGCCGATCTCGTCGCCGCGCGTCGCATGCGGCACGTCGTTTGTCGTGTCGTTGCGCGCAACCTCGTTCATCACCGTCTTCAGATCCGTGATCGGACGCGAAATCGAGCGGCCGATGGCAAAGGCGGCCAGCATCGTGGCAACCGCCGTGACCAGCAGCGTGATGACCGCGGTCATGATCGAGCGCATCAGCAGCGCCTGCAGATCGTCGGCATAGACGCCCGTGCCGACGACCCAGCCCCAGGGCTTGAATCCGGCCACATGCGAATATTTCTTCACCGGCGCGTCGAAGCCGGGCTTCGGCCACATGTAATCGACGAAACCGGCGCCCTTCGCTTCGACGACGTCGATCATCTCGGCGAAGAACTTCTTGCCGGTCGGATCCTCCATCCCGATCAGGTTTTTGCCGTTCAGCGCGGGCTTGATCGGGTGAGCGATCATCACGCCGTCGAGGCGCTGCAGCCAGAAATAGCCGTCCGTACCGTAACGCATCGCCATGATCGCGTCCGTGGCGCGCTTCTGTGCCTCGTCGACCGTCATGTCGCCGGCTTCGGCGCGAGCGTTGTAATCCGCCATGATCGAGACGGCATTGGCGTTCATGTCGGCGAGCTTGGCCTTGCGTTCGGCAACGGCGATGGCATGGCCCGAATAGGTTTCATAGGCGACGGCCGCCGCCATGAAGGCGAGCGCGAGCGCGGTGAGAACATAGATGCGGTGCGATATTTTCAGGGATTTCATCTGGGGACTTCCGGCTTACGTTGCTGGAGGTCATTAGATTGAATCAAATTTAAACAAATGCTTATCGCCTGCCCCTCGAAATTGAGAATCGGAAAGTTACCTTTTCGCAACGCACAATGTGCAGGCGCATGCCGTGACGGAACGAGGACGCCTCCCGGCGTCCTTCTCTCAGCGTTCCGTAGACTTCGCCCCGTAGGGACAACCGGGGCAAGTGCGCGTGCATTTGCCTGGATCGGGCACGGTTCGCCCGGCAAAGCCGGCGGCGGGTGCGGACCCGCCTCCCGGCCTCGGCGACCGGCCGGTCAACATACCGCGCGCTCCAGCGCATCCCAGTCGCCCATGCGCCACTTCGCGCCGGTCACCGCTTCCATCATCCCGTTGAAGATGTCCGCCGGCATGCCCGTCTGCATGCCGGTCAGCATCCCGATGCGTTCGGCCGGGCTCGCGCCGCCCAGCATGAAGCGCAGGAACTTTGCCATCTTCATCGGCGGAATGTTCTGCACGATCCGCTGATGGATGCCGGCGATTTCCTCGGCCGAGAAATGCTTCTCGATCAATGGCTGCAATTCGGTCTCCTCCTCATGCATGTGCGCGAAGTCGTCGGCGACGAACAGCGCGAAGCGCTGGTAGAGACGGCGCAGTTTCGCCGCGCGGTCGATGGTTGCCGAGGCGACGTCTTCCGCCAGCCGGGCGAGTTCCTCGAACGAGTTCAGATGCTCGCCGTGATCCTCGGACGCGTGATCGCTGCCGCCCGGGCAGCGCGCCTCGATAGCGGTGTGGATTGCGCTGTTCTCGTGTTCCAGATGGCTGCGGCTGATCTCGAGATGCTCGGCAAGCCGGGCGAGCGTGGCATCGACGGCGGCATCGTCGGCCGGGTCGGTCTGCCCGATCGCGACGAGCATCCTGGCATTGGCGAAGCGAATGCCCTTGTGGACCATGTAGTAGAGATCTTCCTTGGCCTGTGCCTCGGCGGTGATTTTTGTTTCGGCGTTCATCATGCCGTCTCCTGTTGGGCTGCGGACCGTCCGCGGCCGGATGGAGCGCCCAAATATCCGATTTTCATTTCCTGAGAAGCCGGGCATAAATACATTCACTTTCCGGAAAATTCGGACAATCCGGTTGGAACGTCGATGGACCAGCTGCGGGCAATGAAAGTCTTTCTGCGCGTCGCCGAGCGCGGCAGCCTGTCGGCGGCCAGCGCCGATCTCGGCATGGCCCGCGGCGCCGCCAGCGCCATCGTGTCGGACCTGGAGAAATATCTCGGCGTGCAATTGCTGGAGCGCACGACCCGCAGCCTTCGGCTCACCGAAGACGGCCAGCATTATGTCGACCGAGCCCGCGGCATCGTCGCCGATATCGAAAGCCTGGAGGACGAGGTCGGCGGCGCGAAGCGGCGGCCGCGCGGACGATTGCGCGTGCAGATACCCCCCGGCCTGTCCCGCCTCGTTGTCGCTCCCGCGCTGCCGCGTTTTTGCGACGCCTATCCGGAGATCGAGCTGCAGGTTTTGTCGCGCAACAGCCTGCCGGACTTCGTCGCCGAGGAAATCGACGCCGCCGTCGTGATCGGCCCGATCCCGGCCCTCGACATCGTTGCGCGGCCGGTCGGCGCGATCCCCTACATGACGGTTGCGGCTCCGGCCTATCTCCAACGCTGCGGCGTGCCGGCGGCGCCCGATGATCTCGGCGGGCACAATTGCATCCCCGTCCTGTCGACGGCGACCGGCCGGCCCGTTCCCTGGCGCTTCCGCACCGCGGGGCGGAATTCGACGGTCCCGGTAGCCGGGGCGCTTGCCTTCGAATCCGCCGAGGCCGCCGTGGCCGCCGCCGTTCGCGGCGCCGGCATCCTGCAGCTGGCGAGTTACCTTGTCTATCAGGAGGTCAAGGCGGGAAAGCTGGTTCCGGTGCTGGAATCCTGCCGCCCGCAGGCCGACCAGATTTATGTCGTGCACAAGAAGCATCGCCTGAAACCGCGCAAGTTGCGCGTCTTCGAGGAATTTCTCATCGACCTGAACGCGCAAACCCGCCGCAAGTGGCAGATCACGGCGGTCGACTGACCTCAGTCTTCGTCATTGCCCTCGACCAGATTGTGCGCCGCCCATTGCACATGCGGAATTTGGTCGCCGATGCGGAATTCGAAGGCCGCGATGTCGTCGAGCTTTCGCGTCAGCGAGCATTTGAAGGCGAGCCGGTACCACTTTCCCCTGCTGCGGAATGCCGCGCCCGCCGCGTCGATAGCGTCGCGCCCGATCCGGATGTCGCCCATGGAATAGGCGGCGAGCAGGTCCGGGTTGTAGTCGCCGCCCAGCGCCGCGATCTGCTCCAGCGCCTCGATCGAGCACAATTGCACGACGCGCTCGTCGGGCGCGAGTTGCGGCAGGGCCGCCTTGGCGTCGGCGCTGCGCGGATCGTCCAGCGCCGCCATCGCCAGGAAACGCTTTGCCACGATCGTCTCCCCGGCATGCGGCGGCGGCGGCAAGTCGGCCGGAAAGGAGATGACGTCCGGAGGCGATTCCGGCAGCGCCATCGCGGGCGCCGGCAATGCCGGCGCCGGAATGGCGGATGGCTGCGGCCGGATCATCGCCTCGAACTGCCCCGGATCGAGCAGCTGGACCTGAATGCTCCTTTCCTTGTGCACCGGCGGCGGCGGTTTCGGCACCGCCAAGAGCAGCGCCAGCAGGAAAGCGAGATGCAGGGCCAGCGAGGCAAGGAAACCGGGATCGCGGAGGCGATGGCCGAGCGCGCCGATCCGTCCCGTCGCGGCATGCGCGACCGGTGGCATCGCCGCTCCGGGCGTCATGCCGCGCGCACCTTCGCTGTCAGTCCTTCACGAGGCCCCATGCCGCAATGTCTGAACCGCCGAGCGGGCGGAAAAATGGCGGGGCTGTGCCCTACCCGACATGCGTGCCGAGAAACGCCATCGTGCGCCCCCAGGCGAGCTTCGCCGCGGCCGGGTGATAGCTTGCCCGTTCGTCGCAATTGAAACCGTGTCCGGCGCCCTCGTAGACGAAGATATCCACGTCCGGCCGCTTCGCCTTCACCGTGTCGACATTGCTCATCGGGATGCCGTGATCCTCTGCGCCGTAATGCAATTGCGTCGGGCAGCGCGGCGTTTCGTCGGCATGGGCCGCGATGCGGCCGCCATAGAAACCGACCGAAGCGGCATAGCCGTCGAACCGCGTTGCCGCCAGAAAAGCGATCGAGCCGCCGAGACAGAATCCGACAATGCCCGTCTTGCCGGCATCGGCCACCGCCGCGCGCGCCGCGTCGGTGTCGCGCAGGAAGGCGTCCCAGTCCGGATCGGCCAGGAAACCCCGCGCCCGTTCGACTTCCTCCGGCGAATAGCCGCTTTCGAAACCACGCTCGGTACGGTCGAACAGCGCCGGCGCAACCGCCGCATAGCCGTCGGCGGCGAGCCGGTCGCAGATCGAGCGGATATGCGAGTTCACGCCGAAGATTTCCTGGATCACGACGATGCCGCCGTGCGGAGGCCCTTCCGGGTCGGCGCGGTAGGCGCCGAGTTCGAAACCGTCGGATGCTGTCAGGGTGATCATGGGCATGATGGCGCATCTCCTCGCTGTTTTCGGGTCGAAATCCTGATAGGACATCGGTGTCATGCGGTCTACAACCGCCCGGTTCCGCGATGAATTTTCCGCGCCTTGGTCCCTTTGCGCTGGCACATGGCGCCCGGCTCCATTAGCTGTCTGTGATCGACTGGAAAAAGCCGCCGTTTCGTACCCGATGACCAATCCCGACCAACCGCAGAGCAAGGAACCCGGACAGCAGGTCCTCGAACGCCTGCGCGATCTCGAACGCCGGCCGGTCGAAGCGCTCGTTCTCTATCAGGCAAGACGGCTGGAGACCCTGCTTCGCCACGCCCGCCAGACCGTCCCCTTTTACAAGGACCGCCTGGACGCGGTCTTCGATGCCGACGGCACGCTCGACCTGTCGCGTTGGCAGGACGTGCCGGTCCTTGCGCGCCAGGAAGCGCAGGAACACGCCGAACACCTCAAGGCGACGATGATTCCGGCCGACGCCGGCAACGCCCTGCCCGACCGGACGATGGGCTCGGGCGGATCGCCGTTTCACTTCATCCGCAGCCTTGCCGCCGTCGCCGCCGATGCCGGCAACACGCTGCGTATCTATCTTGATCACGGTTTCGACCTGAACGCCCGCCTCTGCGACATTCGCCTGGATGTCAGCGGCAACTCGTCATGGCCGGAAGGGTCGACGCGCAAGGCTTGGACGCACGGCGAAGGCACCGGGGATTACGCCCTGCTCGACATCAACACCGATACCGACAAGCAGGTCGAATGGCTGCTGCGGTGCCAGCCCCGCTCGCTGTTCACCTGGGCGACCAATGCGCGCCGGATCGCGCTGGAACTGGAACGTACCGGCCGCTCGCTTCCCCTGACCTCGATCGCCACCAGCGCAGAACCCTGCTCGCAAGCGGTTCATGATGATCTTCGCCGCGTCTTCGGCCTCGATCCGGTCGACATCCTCGGAGCCCGCGAGATCGGCATCGTCGCCTTTCCCTGCAACCATTCCCCGCTGCACCACTTCGCCGCCGAAAGCGCCTTTCTGGAGGTCATTACCGACGAGGGCAAGCCGGCGGGGCCAGGGGAAACCGGGCGCATCGTGGCGACCGGCTTCTACAATTTCCACATGCCGTTCATTCGCTACGACCTCGGCGACTACGTGACCCTGAGCGACCGGCCCTGCGGCTGCGGCCGCTCGCTGCCCGCAATCTCGAAAATCCACGGCCGGGCGCGCGCCCGCTTCTCGACCGCCGGCGGGCGCAAGATTTTCCCCGACGTGCCGGAAGCTGAACTCGACGCTGTGATGAAGCCCTGTGCCTGGCAGATCGCCCAGACCGGAATCGGCGCGTTGGAAATCCGCGTCGACGGGCTGGACCTGCGGCAGGTCGAGGCGCAACGGCCACGACTGGCTGAAATACTCGAAACCGGCTTGGACGAGCCGGTCTCGTTCACGATTGTGGAAAAGTCGCTCCAGCCCGGACCGGGCCGCCGCAAGCACGAGTCATTCCGCAACGAGATCGGCTGATACGGCTCAGTCCGGCGGCAGATAGGTATAATCCGAGTTGCACGGAACGTCCGGGACGGAAAGCGGGCTGATAATGCTGTCAAAAACGCTGGGGCTTTTCTCCAGAGGAGCCTCGCCGATCGAATCCACCATCGACGGAGAATTCGGCGCGTGCATGCACGAGACCACGCTGCCCGGCTCGTCGTGGAAATCCGGATCGTCCTCGCGGTGACGGCGGATCAGGCTCTTGTCCTGGCCGAAATAGAGCCGGATACCGGCGAAGATGGACTGGTAGTCCTTCTCTCCGACGCGGCCGTCCACGAAGGCCGCATAGCCGACATTGCGGGTCTTGAGGAACTGGTATTCGGCGCCGAGTGCCAGGCTGTGGCCGATTTCCTTCGAGAAACGGTGCCCGACGGACAGCTTGAAATCGTCATTGGCGTAGAAGCTCAAATCCTCGATCGAGAACACGCCGTTATCGACATCGCCCCACTCGTAACCCAGGACGCCCGACGCGGTGAACCTGCCGGCGTAATATTCGCCTTCGACGCCGGAGCGGTAGGAATTCACATTGTCCCAGCCCGTCCAGCTTGCATAGCCGCCGACAAGGCCGATCGCCGGATCGCGCCAGAACAGGTGGCCCGCGCCATGTCCGTAGGTCTTGGAAGCGATCTGCCCGATCACGCCGTCAAGCTGCAAACCGTAGGCATGGGCGAGCGGTACCGAGACCGCCCCCCTCACCTTGAACGCGCTGTCGAAACTGCTCAGCCCCTGGGTCCGAACGAAGAAATTGTTGGGATCGTAGCCCGGCTGCACACCGCCGCCGGAGATGTCGATCTTGCCGTTGAGCTGGGAGACCGCGGGGAGCGATCCGGTTGCGATCATGGGCGCCGGCGCCGCCATCGGCTCCGCGACCATGTCGGCAGCGCATGCTCCGGATATGCCCAGGCCGAGAACCAGCGTCGTCGTGAGGGCCGTGTTGTTCAACAGATTGCGATGATACGTCATGTCTCGCCCCCGACTTAATGCAACATTAAGAATTTCCTAAGGGAAACCAGTTGATCCGGCAAGCCGCGGGGTGTGGCATTGCGGCATCATTGTCCGAAAATGATACGTCCGGCAGCGCGCCCTGCGCCCGTCAAACCCGGCGCCGGATCACGCCGTAACGCGCGTAGTCGCGGTAAAGCGCGTCGAAGGACAGCGTCCCGCCGGCCTCATCCGCCGCCTCGCGCAGTACCGCTTCGAGGTCCGCGCGCGGTTCGACATGGAATTTCGCCAGCCACGCATGCAGCCCGGCGCGAAACCAGCCCGGCAGCCTTTCCTGCTGGCCGAAATCGACCACATGCAGCGATCCGCCCGGTGAGACATGGGCGAGCGCCTCGGCGATCGCCGCGCGCCATGGCGGGATCATCGACAGCGAATAGGAGATGAAGATCCGGTCGAAACCGGCGACGCCGAACAGCGCTTCCGCATCGAAATCCGTCGCATCGCCCTGGGCGACCGTGATGCGGTCCGAAAGCCCCGCCCTGTCGATGTTCCGGCGCGCCTGTTTCAGCATTTCCTCCGAAATATCAAAACCGTAGAACCGCGCCTTCGGGTAACGCCTTGCCGCCACGACGAGATTGCGCCCCGTCCCGCAGGCCGCTTCCAGCACCTTGGCCTCGTCGGGCGCATCGAGCCCCGCGATCAGCCGGTCGCGGCCGAGCAGGTAGTATTTGCGGGTCGCGTCGTAGATATGGCGCTGGTTGCGGTAGATCGCGTCCATCAGCCCGTCATGCGAACCGGGAGAATGTGCCCCGGACGAATGCGTGGCGCCGTCGCGATCCGTCATCCCCATTCCGGCCATCGCTCTAGCCGTCCAGCGTGTAGAGATGGAAGCCGCCATAGATCGCCGAGCGGTCGGCCCGCGTCCAGCTGGCCGATTTGCGCGCGTGATAGGTCCAGCGCTTCATGATCGCGTCGTCGACGCGGCCGGGCAGGATCGTCGGAATGCCGGCGGTGCGGAAGATCACGCGCGCGCCGGGCGCCGCCGTCCGGGTGATCTGCGACCACAGGTCGTTCAGCTGCCGGTCGTTCATCCAGTCCTGCGCATCGAGCAGAACATAGCCGTGTTTCGACCCCGCCGACGTTTCGGCGAGCAGGTCGGTCAGCGAGCGGTTGTGGATCGCGGCACTGCCCGCATTGGCCTTCAGCGCTTCGAAATTCTCCGCCCGCAGATAGGGCGGCACCGGCCCGTCGCCCTCGCGCTTGTAGGCGCGGTTGACCGCCTGCCAGGCGAAATAGTTTTCCGACAGCGGGTAATCGCAAAACAGCGCCCGCGTGCGCTCGCGCAGCACCGCCAGCATGTCGCCCCCGGCCGCACCCGCCAACGCATCGTATTGCTGCGGCGGGATGCCGAGCCCGATCAGCGTCGCCTTGTTGCCGGCGAGCCACCTGACCAGCCGCGTCTCGAAAACCGGCGCCAGGTTTGCGTCGAACCACGCCTTCTGTTCCTCCAGCGTGGTGCAGGCGAGGAATGTCTTCAGGTCGACGTCGAACAGCCGCGCCAGCAGATGCGCCGAGCCGATGAACCAGCCGAGCAGCCCCTGCCGGTAGAACCCGTCCTCGAACATCTCGATGCGCCGGCCGTTGATCCCGCGCCGGCCGTTCCAGTAGTCGACGCTCGCGGCATCCAGATGCGGCGCGAGGCTGTGGTCGAACAACTCGGCATTGCCCTTGACGTTGGCGCGTCCGAATAAAGCGTAGAATGTCTCGTGATCCGGCAGATGCTGCGCGGCGGCGAGTTTCAGCCGGTTGAGCGCCACATGCGCCGGCGACAGGTCCACCGCCGTGATCGAGGCCGGGCCGGCCGTCAGGTAGCTCATCATGTTGCAGCCGCCGGACGCGATGCAGACCAGGTTGTGGTGCGGCTCGATTGCGAGCGCCGCCATATCGACGTCCGGGTCCTCCCAGATCTGCGGATAGACGAGGCCATTGAAGGCGTTGGAGAAAATCCGCTCCAGCAGGCCGGTCTTCGACAGGGCCGCATTCTGGTGAACCGCAGCGCCAAGCTGCTCTTTGACGGTCAGCACATCGCTCATGGCCTGGCTCTTTCCTGTCAGCGGCCCGCTCAGGCCGCCGTTTTCTGCGTTTTCGGTTTGCGCACCGCGCGGTTGCCTGCCTGCGGCACGACCACCGGCAAGCGGCTGTTGCGTTCGCGCGTGACGGCCGACCAGTCGATCAGCCGGAGCGTTCCGTCCTGCTCCTCGACAACCGCGGTGCAGCTTTCCACCCAGTCCCCGGTATTGATGTAGCGGATGCCGTTCAGGTCCTCGAGCGCGGCGTGGTGGATATGGCCGCAGACGACGCCGTCGACGCCCGACTTCTGGGCTTCCTGCGCGAGAATCGCTTCATAGGCGCCGATGAAATTGACCGCCTGCTTGACGCGCAGCTTGGCCCATTTCGACAGCGACCAGTATTGCCCGCCCCACAGGCGGCGCAGGCCGTTGAACCAGAAATTGACCGCCAGCGCGACCGTGTAGGCGACGTCGCCGACATGGGCGAGCCACTTGGCGTTGACCACCACCATGTCGAACTGGTCGCCGTGGATGACCAGCAGCCGCTTGCCGTCGGCGGTCTCGTGGATGTCGCGCGCCTTCACCTCGATGCCGCCGAAATGCGTACCGAGATAGTGCCGCATCACCTCGTCGTGGTTGCCCGGCACATAGATGATCTCGGCGCCCTTGCGCGCCTTGCGCAGCAACTTCTGCACCACGTCATTGTGCGCTTGCGGCCAGTACCAGCCGCGCTTCAGCCGCCAGCCGTCGAAGATGTCGCCGACGAGATAGATCCGCTCGGCGTCGTGTTCGCGCAGGAAATCCAGCAGCATGTCGGCGCGGCACCCCCGCGTCCCGAGGTGGATATCTGAAAGAAAAAGCGTGCGGAATTTCTTTTCCATGCTCTCGCCGTCGGTGCCCTGCGTCCCCATGACCGCCAAATCTCAGAGTCGCGTGACAGCCGTGTGACGAATCCCCTCGGGCCTTGACCCACCTCGAGGTAATCCGGCCGGACGCGAATAAGCCACAATCCCGGCGCGACTATCTTTTCCTGTAATACCGTATATGCATGGAATGCCCTCCTACAGGATGGGAGCGGCGTCATTCTGCGTTTCCTGCGCCGGCACCAGCGAAGACGAGCGGTGCGCCTTTTCCCGCGGAACAGCTCTTCCGCCACGCAGGACCATCCGATGCAGACACGCACCCGCCGCTCCACCGCCAGTTTCCGCCATCCCTTTTTCCTGGCCGGGCTCGACGACGCCCAGCCTGCGGGCGAATACGACATCGACGAGGACGAGCAGGTCGTCGAGGGCCTGTCCTGGATCGCCTGGCACCGCGTCGCCACCTTCATCCACCTGCCCGCCATACGCGCCGGCGCGCGCAGCCGGCAGATGGTGGGAATAGACCACGCCGACCTCGAGGCCGCCCTGGAACTGGACCGGCAGCGCGGCGAAGACTCCGAAAACGATACCCAGTGACACTCACGCATCCCGAAAGGATCGATCATGGCCAAGGGTCAGAAACGCAGCAACAAGGAAATCCGAAAACCGAAGCAGGACAAGCAGGCGAAAGCGGCAGTGTCCGCCGGCGCCGCATCGCCGATGAAGATCATCGAGGCCGGCGGCTTTACCGGCAAGAAAAAATAGCATCGCGCGGTTCGGGCAAGCGAAACGGATGAGGATCACGATCGAATATTGCCGAACCCGCCAGACGGACGGCATGCTCGCCGTGGTTGATCGGGTCTGTTGCGACGCCGTCAGCCATGCGGCGGCGAAAAGCATTGCGGTCAAGCTCGCCGCCTCGCGCGCCATGCCGCAAACACCCGATCTCGTACGCATCCTCGATGCGGCGGGAACCGAATTCTTCCGCGAGGCGATCGAAGCGCCTCCCCAGCCGGGTTTGTTCGCCGGATTGGTACCGGTCGGCGGAGATTCCGGCAAATGACACCGGGCCGCCCTTGCGGTTCGGCCGGAAACGGCGCCGTATGATTTGATGAATTGAATAATTTAAGGACATTTACGATGACTCTGGCTTTTCCCAACCGAAGCAGAAATTACGACGAAACGCGCCGCCAGGTGCGCTTTTATGGATATGAAGGGATGCACACGGTTCCCTTCCGGGTCGATGTCGACGCCATTGTCGACCATGTGCCCCCGGGCCTGAACGAGGAATCGGCCTATCTCGCCGCATTCGACAGAAAGCGCGACACCATCGAAAGCGTCGCGTCCGAGGCGCATTCCCACAGCCGCAAGCCGGAATATGTGCTGACATCCGCGGATTTCCGCTAGACCGCATTGATGCGCATCCGTTTCGGCTACGACATTACGGTCCATTGCGAGCAGCCAACCCCCATGGTCTGCCTGATGGAGATCCGTCCCGAGCGCCGTGGCGACCTGGTGGCGCCGGAACAACTGATCACAACGCCGGCGGTCGCGACGCACACCTATCTCGACATATTCGGCAATGTCTGCCGCCGCTTCACGGCGCCGCCGGGCGACTTTTCGATCTGGGCGGATGCCACGATTACCGACCCCGGCACCGAGGATCCCGTCTGTCCCGATGCGGCCGAAATCGCGATCCCGGACCTGCCCGACGAATGCCTCGCCTATCTCGTCGGCAGCCGCTATTGCGAAACGGACCAGCTGAGCCAGATCGCCTGGGACATGTTCGAGCATGTCGAACCCGGCTGGACCAGGGTGCAGGCGATCTGCGACTTCGTGCATAACCACCTCGCCTTCGATTACATGAAGGCGCGCGCCACGCGCACGGCGCTGGAAGCCTATCACGAGCGCGTCGGCGTCTGCCGCGACTATGCCCACCTCGCCATCACGCTTTGCCGCTGCATGAACATCCCGGCGCGATACGTGAACGGTCACCTCGGCGATATCGGCGTGCCGATCCTCGACCCGATGGATTTTTCCGCCTGGATGGAGGTCTGGCTCGGCGGAAGCTGGATCACCTTCGACCCGCGCAACAACATGCCGCGCATCGGCCGCATCGTCGTCGCGCGCGGCCGCGATGCCGCCGACGTGCCGCTGATCAACTCCTTCGGCCCGCACCTGCTGAAGTCCTTCCGGGTTTGGACCTACGACGTCACCGGGCTGTAGGCGCCCTACCCCCGCATCCGCTCCCCTTCCGGATCGAACGGCGGCTCCACCGCGATCCTCGCCGGGCAGCGCACGCCGAGGATCTCGATCTCGAACAGGCCCTCCCCGGCATTGTCGGCCAGCGCCGCGGGCACATAGCCCTGCGCCATCGAGCACCCGACGCCATGCGCGTAACCGCCCGACGTGACCCAGCCGACCACCCGCCAGTCGCCGTCGACGATCTGCTTCATGCCCGGATGCTCGAACTCCTTGTTGTCGGCGTCGAAACGCTTCGGCCCGGCGCCGTGCGGCGCCTCGATGGTGCCGTAGTCGGTGTCGCCGACCTTCGCCCAGACCGGCTCGTCATGCATCACGTCCGCCGTGCCCGCCTCGATGATGAACGAGACCCGGCGGCGCTTCGGCCCCTCTTCCTTCTCCTTCGCCGCCTGCTCGCGGCCGATGAAGTCGTTCTTCGAGAGTTTGACGAACCGGTCCATCGCGCCCTCGAACGGCCCGTAAATCGGCCGCAATTCGTGCCCCCAGGTCGGGAAATTCTTTTCCAGCCGCATCGACAGCAGCGCCCGCATGCCGAAATCGCGGATGCCGAATTCGGCCCCGGCTTGCCTGATCGCCGCATAGACCAGCCGCTCATAGGCCGGCGCCATCCATATCTCGTAGCCGAGATCGCCAGTATAGGAGATCCGGTTGACCATGCAGGGCGCCGAGCCGATCGCCATCTCGCGGAAATCCATGAAGCGGAACGCCTCGTTCGAGACGTCGTCGTCGGTCAGCTTTTCCAGCACCTTGCGGGCATTCGGCCCGGCGATTGTCAGCCCGACCAGCGTCTGGTCAAAGCGATGGATATGCACGGACCGGTCGTCGGGCAAATGCCGCTCGAACCAGCGCATGTGATAGACCTGCGCCGCCGACGAGCCCCAGATCATGAACCGGTCCTCGCCCGCCTTGGCGATGGTGAAGTCGCCGATCAGCTTGCCGAACTCGTTCAGCATCGGCGTCAGCACGATGCGGCCGGTCTTCGGCATGGTGTTGGTCATCAGCTTCGACAGAAACGCCTCCGCCCCCGGCCCGGAGACCTCGTATTTGGCGAAATTGGCGATTTCCGAGACGCCGACGGATTCGCGCACCGCCTTCACTTCCTCGCCTACATGCTTGAAATCGTTGGAGCGATGGAAGGAGATGACGTCATGCGCCTCCTCCTTCGACGGCGCGAACCACAACGGCGTCTCCAGCGCCCACGAGTCCCCCATCACGGCGTTGTTTGCGACCATGATGTCGTAGAGCGGCGTCGTCTGGTGCGGCCGCGCGGCAGGCAGTTCCTCGTTCGGATAGCGGATGCGGAAACGCCGCGAATAGTTCTCGCGCACCTTGGCGTTGGTATAGCGCAGCGTCGCCCACTCGCCGTAGCGCGCCACGTCCATGCCCCAGACATCGGCGCCCGGATCGCCATGCACCATCCAGTTGGCGAGCGTCAGACCGACGCCACCGCCCTGCGAGAAGCCGGCCATCACCGCGCAGGCCGACCAGAAATTCGTCAGCCCCTGCACCGGCCCGACCAGCGGGTTGCCGTCGGGGGCGAAGGTGAACGGCCCGTTGATGATCTGCTTGATGCCGGCGCGCTCATAGGGCGGGAAATGCTTGAAGCCGATCTCCAGTGACGGCGCGATGCGCTCGATGTCCGGCTGCAACAGCTCGTGGCCGAAATCCCACGGCGTATTGACCGGCGACCACGGCCGGCAATCCTGCTCGTAGGTGCCGAGCAGCATGCCCTGGCGTTCCTGGCGCGTGTAGATCTCGCCGCGGAAATCCATCGCGTGGATCAGTTCGCGCCCGTAGGTCTCGTTGAACTCGATCACCTCGGGCATGTCCTCGGTCAGCAAATACATGTGCTCCATGGCGAGCAGCGGCAGTTCGAGCCCGACCATCCGGCCGACCTCGCGCGCCCAAAGCCCGCCGGCATTGACGACATGCTCGCACCGCACCGTCCCCTGCTCGGTGACGACGTTCCAGGTGCCGTCGGCGTCCTGCGTCAGCTCCTTGACCGGGTTGCGCAAGACGATCTCGGCGCCGAGCGTCCGCGCCGCCTTGGCATAGGCATGCGTCGTCCCGGACGGGTCGAGATGGCCCTCCACCGGGTCCCACAGCGCGCCGACGAAATTCGTCTCGTCCATCAGCGGGAACATCGCCTTGGCTTCCAGCGGCGTGATCAGCTCCGTCTGCATGCCAAGATGCCGGCCCTTGGCGTGCAAAGAGCGCAGGAAGTCCATCCGCTCCGGGCTTTCCGCCAGCATCACGCCGCCGGTCAGGTGTAGCCCGCAGGACTGGCCGGAAATCTCCTCCAGCTCCTTGTAGAGCCCGACCGTGTAGGCCTGCAGCTTGGCGACGTTGGGATCGCCGTTCAGCGTGTGGAAGCCGCCCGCCGCATGCCAGGACGAGCCCGACGTCAGCTCCGAGCGCTCGATCAGCATGATGTCGGTCCAGCCGGCCTTGGCCAGGTGATACAGCACCGAGCAGCCGACGACCCCGCCCCCGATGACGACGACACGCGTTTGAGTTTTCATGTCCCAACTCTCCCAGTCCTGATCGTGAAGTACCCCCACCCTTCATCCCTCCCCACAAGGGGGAGGGAGGACACCGGCACAGACGTTTCCGCCTGCCGCAATGCACCAAGCACAAGCGGCAAAGCAAAGGTCTTCCCTCCCCCTTGTGGGGAGGGATGAAGGGTGGGGGTACCGCTCAAAGCAACGCCTCCTCGAAGGGAAAGCGCGACAGCAATTCGATGCCCGTTTCGGTGACCAGCACCTGTTGTTCCAGCTTGACGCCCTCGCCGCGCCCCTCTTCGGCGATAAAGCTCTCCACGCACAGCGTCATGCCCGGCTCGATGACGCCGTCATAGCCGGCATCCGGAAAATCCGCGCGGTGATAGAGATACGGATATTCCCCGGTCATCCCGCAGCCATGCGCGGACAAATAATAGCGGTTGGCGTGGTATTTCTCCGGGATGTCCCAGGCCGCCTCCGCATAGTCGCGGAACGTCATGCCCGGGCGCAATATGCCCATATTGTGGTGCACCTGCTCGTAGGCCGTCTTGTAGAGTTCGCGCTGCGCTTCGCTCGGCTTGTCCGGCCCGGCATGGAAGGTGCGCGAGAAATCCGAATAATAGCCGTGGCAGCCGACCACGTCGGTATCGAGCGCGATCAGCTCGTTTTCGCCGATCACCTTGGCGCCGGTCTCCTGGAACCACGGATTGGTCCGCTTGCCGGAATTCAAGAGCCGCGTTTCGACATAGTCGCCGCCCTGCGCGATCACCGCCTGGTGCAGCACCGACCAGAGTTCGTTTTCCGTCAGCCCCGGACGGATTGCGTCGCACAGGCGCTTGACGCCGATCTCGGTCGCGCGCAACGAGGCTTGCACGCACTTCATCTCCTCGGCCGACTTGATCGCCCGCGCCAGTTCCACCGGCTGCTGCGCGTCGACAAGCCGAAATCCCTCGTCACCCAGCGCCACGGCCGCGCCGGCATTGATCCGCTCGATCCCGACCGTCGCGCCGGAGCCTGCAAGCTCCCTCAGCAGCGCGCCGGTCTCGCGCGCCCAGGCTTTCTCGCGTTCGGCGATATGTTCGCCGGCGGCGACGAAGCTCGCCGTCATCGCCGGGCGCACCTCGTCCACGGTCTCGAAGCCCTGCCCCAGATGCAGCGCCCCGGTGAATTCGTGCAGGATCGAGCGGTTCTGCGTCAGCACCAGGTAGCGCGACGGCTGGTTGCGCGCCGTGAAGATCTGCATGTTGCGCGTGCCGGTCGCGTAGCGGATATTGACCGGGTCGGTCAGGATCATCGCGTCGATGCCGAATTCCGCCATCTTGGCGCGCACCCGCCCGAGCCGGTAGCCGCGCACCGCGACAAGATCGATCGCCTCGCCCGCCTCTTCCGTGTCGAGCTGCGCGATCCCGTCGAGATCGGCGCGCTCCGCATGCCAGTCGAACATCGTCATGGTCAAAAATCCGTCGGCGCGCCGCCTTCCTGTTTGCGCCGCGCGACGAAGTCGGCCAGTTCCTCGCGGATCGCCTCGTCCATCGGCGGCGCCTCATATTCGGCGAGGATCTGCTTCATCACCTTGTTCGCCCGTTCCACCGTCGTCACCGCGCCGCGATCCTCCCAGTTCTCGTAGTTCGACCAGTCCGACAGGAACGGCGAATAGAACGCCGTCTCGTAGCGGTCCTGGGTGTGCTGGATGCCGAAGAAATGCCCGCCCGGCCCGACCTCCTTGATCGCGTCGACGGCGATGTCCTCTTCCGTGGTCGTGTAGGGCTGCATGTAGGCGATGAACTGCTGCAGCACCTCGCAGTCCATGATGAACTTCTCGTAGGACGCGCACAGGCCGCCTTCGAGCCAGCCGGCCGCGTGGTAGACCATGTTGGTTCCCGACGTCACCGCCGCCCACATCGACATCATCGATTCCCATGTCGCCTGGTTGTCCGGCGTATTCGCCGCGCAGGTGTTCGAGGATCTGAGCGGCAGCTTGTAGAACCGCGCCATCTGGCCGGTGATCTGCGTCGCGCGCACATAGTCCGGCGTGCCGAAGGCCGGCGCCCCGGTCTTCATGTCCACGTTGGAGGTAAACGTGCCGATGCCGCAGCCGACGCCCGGATTGATGCATTGCAGCAGCACGATGCAGGCGAGCGCCTCCGCGACCGACTGCGTCACCGCGCCGACCATCGTCACCGGCGCCATCGCGCCCGCAAGCGTGAACGGCGTCACGATCGTCGGCTGGCCGCGCCGCGCCAGCCGCATCGCCCCGTCCAGCATCGGCCAGTCGTGCTTCAGCGGCGAGGTCGAGTTGATGTTGGTATACATGCGCGGCGTCGCGTCGAACTCGTCATGCGTCAGCCCGCCGGCGATGCGCACCATTTCGATGACGTCCTCGACGCGCTCGGTGCCGAGCGAATAGGCATGCGCCACCTTGTCGGTCAGCGTCAGCTTGTCGTAGAGGCAGTCGAGATGGCGCACCGACGGGTGGATGTCGATCGGCTCGACCGGGTAGCCGCCGGCGAAATGGATGCAGTTGAAATACTGCGTCAGCTTGATGAAGTTCTTGTAGTCCTCGTGATTGCCGCTGCGCCGGCCGCGCTCGATGTCGGAGCAGTTCGGCGGCGACGAGATATTGCCGAACACCATGTGGCGGCCGCCGATGGTGATCTTGCGGTCCGGGTTGCGCGGCGTCAGCGTGAATTCGGTCGGCGCCTTGGCGAGCATCTCCATGACGAAATCGCGGCCCATGCGCACATTCTCGCCGTCGACGATGCAGCCGGCGTCGCGCAGCACCGCGACGGCCTCCGGGTTGAGGAACTCGATGCCGATTTCCTCCAGCACCCGCATCGCGCCGTTGTGGATCGCGTCGACGCCTTCCGGCGGCACCGGCTCTGTCGGGTGGTCGCGGTTGATCACGTCGGTCCACGGCATCTGCCGGATGGCGGCCCCGCCGCGCCGCGCATTGGCCGACCGCCCGCCGCCGCGGCGATGGCGCGCCGGCGCCTCCTCCAGAACGGCGTCGGCGACCGCCTCGGAGACAAGCGTGTCGGTCGTCGGGTCGGGATCGGACGGCTGGTCCTGTTGCATGCGGTCCTCCGGCAATCTGCAA
Organism: Oricola nitratireducens; assembly: GCF_014904745.1. Classification (GTDB taxonomy): domain Bacteria; phylum Pseudomonadota; class Alphaproteobacteria; order Rhizobiales; family Rhizobiaceae; genus Oricola; species Oricola nitratireducens. The sequence goes on along the minus strand of NZ_JACZCS010000025.1, from coordinate 34,727 downwards.
TGTCCATCACAACAGATTTTCAGGCGCCGGAGATGAGGAATCCGACCGTCAGGGGGGAAGAATGCGACATGCGCGGAATCGGCGGCCGCGGGTCGATTGCCCCGGTTTCTCCGCCGGCGCGGTTGTGTCACAGATAAACCGGTAGGTTCGCTCGAGTCGGAGAAGGAAGACCAGAACCGGTGACCGAGAACATCCTTGTCGGGCTCGTGACCCTCGCCGCGGCCTGTGTCCTGCTGAGCCCCCGCGTGAGGGCGCTGGCCGGTTGGCGCGCGACGGTAACGCCGCTTGCCTCCATCATCGGCTCCGGCTTCCTCGTTTCGGTGCCTCTGCTGGCCCGCGAGGTCGGCATCTGGGCGATCGTGGCGATGGCCGGCCTGATCGCGGCCTCCTACATCGTCGGCGAGGCGATCCGCTTCAACATCGCCCATGTCGAGCCGCTGCTGGAGGACGAAAAAAGCGCAGGCAATCACAGGCTGGCGGTCGGCCTCGAACGGCTCTCCCATTTCGTCCTCGCCTTCGCCTATTTCGTCTCGGTGGCCTATTACCTTGTTTTGCTTGGAAATTTCCTCCTCAAGGGCATCGGGGTGGAAGACGCGAATCTGGCCAGGCTGATCGCCACCGGCATCCTGGCGACGCTCGGCCTTCTCGGCATGACGCGGGGCCTCGGCATGCTCGAAGGGCTCGAGGAATACACCGTCGGCGTCAATCTCGCGGTGATCGCCGCGCTTCTGGCCGGCCTGTTGCTCTACAACGGCAATGCCTTGACGGCGGGGGACTGGCGCCTCCCCGCCGACACGCCGGAGATCGACTGGCACACCGGCCGCGTGGTGCTCGGCCTGCTGATCGTGGTGCAGGGCTTCGAGACGTCGCGCTTCATCGGCGACGAATTCGATGCGAAAACCCGGATTCGCACGATGCGTTATGCCCAGTTGATCGCGGCGGCGGTCTATCTGGCCTTCTTTTCGCTCGTCACCGTGCTGTTCGGCAAGCTCGGCGGCGACGAGGGCATCGCGGCGATTGTCGGTCTCGTCGGCCATGTCGCGCCGGTCCTGCCGCTGATCCTGGTGGTCAGCGCCGTGGCCAGCCAGTTCAGCGCCTCGGTCGCGGATTCGGTCGGCGGCGCGGGCCTGATCGAGGACATCACGCACGGCCGCCTGACCCCGCGCGCCACCTACCCGCTCATCGCCGCCGTGGCGATCGCCGTCACCTGGGGCACCGATGTCTTCAGGCTCGTCACGCTCGCCTCGCAAGCCTTTGCGCTTTTCTATTTCGCGCAATGCGCGGTGGCACTGACGCTCGCCTGGGGCCTGACCGGCCTGAAGGCACGCCGCCGCCGCATGGCGCTCTTCCTGGTCGCCGGGCTCATCTCGCTCTGCGTGACGGTCCTCGGCATCCCGTCCGGAAGCTGAACGCGGGAAGCGTGGTTCGCGCCACCTATCTCCCCCCTTGCGGGGGAGAAAGCAAAAGCTTGGGCTTGGCAGAGCTAAGTCCTTAGCTTTTGCAAGAGAGGGGCTCGCGATGGCGGATCAAATTCAGGAATGCATAACGTCAGATTACACTCTTTCGAGCATCGGGCCGAGCATCAGTCTTGATGAAATTCACAATGGACGCAGAGCAAGACTCCACAATTGCGAGAATTAAGGGCAGGCTTTCGAAATGTTGGGCGAGTTTATTACACGCAGCGTTCGATTCGCATTGCGCCCGTCGCTCCGCTGGGCCGATGCGCTTTCCGTATTTGCCACACTAGCAGTTCCGGCTTGGTTTTGGATAAAGGAGGCACCGATCCCGGAGTGGGGCCCCGGATTTATTGCTATCTTGATACTTTCCATTGTAGTCGCGCTCATATTTCTACGAGTTCTTTCGGCCCCTTATTTTGTTTGGAAGGTTGATAAAGAGGCGTTACAGCGCCTTCAATCTACCCTCGCAGACAGCAGTAGACGACGGCGTGTCTTCTTCGAGGATAGATTTCTCTCTGATCGGTATGAACTGTCGAAAAAGATAAACCAGTATGCTATCGCAAATTTAGCTCCGACGCATTTTGCAAAATTCGATGCCAATGAGCATATTACTGCGCTAGCAGGAGAGGCTGGCTTCTATTGGGGGGATAATAATTTTCGCCGGTATTGGGATACATTTCAAATGGGCTTTCGTAATGTCGTTAGAGGCGCGGAATTTATCGAAGATAACAAAGAAAATATTTCTCAACAGCATTTTACCGCTTTATCAGACCGTTTTGAACTCGACTTGAGAGCAATGCAGACGGGAGCTATGGCAATGATGTTCCAACTTACGGAGAATCAAGAACATTCGATTGCGTATTCAGCAAAAATGGACGAACTCACACAAAAATATCAGCATGTCATGGCCGAAGGCATGCCGACAACTCTATGGGCGCTTGAAAGACAGCCAACTAGTGAAGAAATCGAGGAAGAAGATTAAGTCTTCATCTCGTCATCCATGACGTAGCCCCCGTCCCGTCCAGGGCTCCCGCGGTGTGTCCTTTTGTCGGCCATGTCCTCCAACAGCCCCACCCCCCCTTCCTTGCCGCAACCTCCGCCGCCGGACTACCATCGCATCACCGACCCACGAGACCCGCCGGAACCGCGATGACCCATCAATATATCCATGTCGTTGTTCCCAGAGACGCGGTCGACAAGGTCATCGAGGTGGGCGAGCGCGAGGGCGTGACGCTCGCCGGCATCTCGGCCGCGAAGGGGCCGGTGCGCACGGTCTCGTTCCTCTCCACCCACAAGGTCCAGCAGAAGCTGCTCGACGACCTGCAGCGCGCCCTGCACGACACGCCGGACTGGAAGATCGCCATCAATCCGCTCGACGCCGTGGTGTCGAAATCGCGCGAGGACAAGGCGGAAAACGAGACCGAGATTTCGGAGACGCGCGAGGAGCTGCTGGCGCAGATATCGCGCAATGCCGGCCTGACCCCGACCTTCCTGATCCTGGTCGCCATCTCGGCGGTCGTCGCCGCGCTCGGCATGATCGGCGACGACGTCGCCGTCATCATCGGCGCGATGGTGATCGCGCCGCTGCTCGGCCCTGTGCTCGGCTCGATTCTCGGCGTGACGCTCGGCGAGAAGAACCTGATCGTGCAGGGCTTGCTGGCGAGCGCCGCGGGCATCGCGCTGGCCGTCGCCATCGGCGCGGCGCTGGGTGTCGTCCTGCCCTTCGACGTGACGACCGGCGAACTCGCCGCGCGCGCCTCCGTCGGTTTCGAGAACATCGCGCTGGCGCTCGCCTCCGGCGTCGCCGCCGCCCTGTCGCTGACGGCGGGCGCGGCCTCGGTCCTGGTCGGCGTCATGGTCGCCGTCGCGCTGATGCCGCCGGCCGCCGCCATCGGCCTGTTCCTCGGCAAGGCGCAGTGGCTGATGGCCGGCGACGCGGCCCTGCTGCTGGCGGTCAACCTCGCCTCGATCCATCTCTCCGGCCAGCTTGTCTTCATCGTGCGCGGGGTGAAGCCCCGCACGCGCTACCGCCAGGCCAAGGTCCGGCAGGCGATCCGCTTCTCGCTCGCCGTCTCGGGCGCGCTGCTCGTCCTCCTCGCCGCCCTTATCGCCTGGCAGGTCCTGGTGGTACGCTGACGCCTATCTCCCCCCTTGCGGAGGAGACAAGCCCGCCCAACTTATCCACCGCCCCACAACCTCCCTTACCCTTCTCCCGGACCCAAACCCGGAGACGGAAGCGCATGATCAACTGGGACAGGGCGATAGAACGCAACCGCGCGGCGCTTTTGCGCGTTCTCGCGGCGCTGTTCGCCATGGCCGGGCTGGGCGAGGGCGCGATTGTGGCCACCCTGCCCCGCCATCTGCGCAATCATCTCCTGCGCATTCTCCGTGCGGCCGAATCCGCCGTCCGCCGTCTGATCGTCATCGCCGCGCGCGATGTTGTTGTTGTGGTGGCGCTCCGCAAACAAGCCGGCACAACAACCACAACATCCACCACCACAACCACATCCGCCCCCGCCGCGCCGGCCTTGCCCCTGCTCGATCCCCGCAAGCGCTTCGGCGTCCGCCCGCGCCGCCGCGCAAAATCCTTCCCGCGCATCTGCGTCATCGGCATTTCCGAACCGCGCCCGATCCCCGAAATCCGGATCCCCACGCCCGACGACGAGATCGACGCCGCGCGGCTCTGCCGCCGCCTGCACGCGCTGAGGCGCGCGCTCGACGATCTCCCCGGACAGGCCAAACGTCTCGCTCGCTGGCGCGCGCGCCGGGATCTCGGCATCAATCGCAGCAAGTATTTCTCGCCGATGCGCCCCGGCTGGCCGCCCGGCCGCCGCAAGCGGGTCTTTCACGAAGTCGACGACGTGCTCACCGAGTGCCACGCGCTGGCGCTGTCGCTGGAGCGGGAAGACACGTCGTGAGCTGGCCGGACAAGCTGTTTCGATTGATCCGGGCTTCTGAGAGGAAGCGCGGCGGCGATCACGCGCGCCGACTCTCCCCCCTGGAGGGGGAGAAAGTGATTTCCCGGGCTTGCGACGCGCAGCGAGCAAGTCCTTGGAAATCACAAGAGAGGGGGACGCGATGGCGGACAAATGCACTAGCGGCCAAGGCAAGGAACCCGAGGCGGCGATCACGCACGCCCTCCTGGCCCGATCGAAAATCGTCATCCTCGGGACCGACCTGAGGATCCGCGCATAAACAAGTTATTTCAAAGGAGAATTCGCGATATCCGCAGTCCGGAATAGCGATCGCGCAGTCAAAGAGGCACAAATCGCAGAAAATAGTCTTGACGGCTGTCAATGAAACATCCGCCCTCAACGCATTTGACTTGCACTGCACCAACTCTCAAGGGAGGAGACCATGTTGAGACGTGTCTTTTTGGGTCTGGCTGCCGTCCTGTTCGCAAGCGGTGTCACGCTTGCCGGCATGGGCAATGCGGCCGCGGCGGACGACGAAGCGGCGATCCGCGACATCTGGGTGAAATACGCCGCCGCGCGCGTCGCCGGCGACGCCAAAGCCTGGCTGGCGCTGTGGGACGAAAACGGCATCAAGATGTCCGAGGGCTCGCCGGCGCGCGACAGGAAAGCGCTCGATGCAGGCGTTCCCAAGTCCTTCGCGGCCACCCCGACAAGTTCGATGAACATCAACCCGGAAGAGATCGTCGTGACCGGCGACTGGGCCTATTCGCGCGGCACCTACGATGCCGACCGGACCGTCAAGGGCGAGGACATGCATATCGACGGCAAGTTCCTGACGATCCTCAAACGCCAGGCCGACGGAAGCTGGAAGATCTATCGCGACATGTCGAATTCCAATTCGTAGCGGAAACGGCCACGCGCGCCACAGAGCCCGTCAGCGAGCGAAGCGACGCTTAAGGACGGGACAAGCTTAAGGACGGGACAAAAAGTCTCCCCCCTCGCGGGGGAGATGTCCGCGCAAGCGGACAGAGGGGGGACGGCGCCGATATCGGATGCCCCCCTGCACCTACGTCGCGATGGACGTGCCGCCGCCCGCTTCGCGCATCGCCGCGAAGGCATGCGTCGCGATCGCCGTGTCCTGCGCGCCGGTGCCGGTCAGGTCGCAGATGGTGATCGCGCCCGGCGACGGCCGCCCGGACGTCTTGCCGGTGATGACGTCGCCCAGTTCCGACGGCATGCGCCCGGTCCACAGCCCGGCGGCGATCGCCGCGCGCAACTCGCCCAGCATCTCGCACTGGCTGGCCCGGTCGGCGACATACAGGTCGGCCTCGGCCAGCGCCTTCGGCTCGATCTCGTTCTTGCCCGCCTGGTCCGAGCCCATCGCGGTGACATGCATGCCCGGATGCAGCCATTCGGCCTTGACCACCGGTTCGCGCGCCGGCGTCGTCGTCACCAGCAATTCGCAGTCCCCGACGGCGCGCGCCGCCTCCTCGACGGCAATTGCCTCGACCGGGATCATCTGCGCGATATCCGCCGCGCAGGCCTTCGCCTTGTCGAGGTCGCGGCCCCAGACGAGGACGCGCCGGAACGGCCGCACCAGATGCGCCGCCGCGATCTGCAGGCGCGCCTGCACGCCGGTGCCGATCACGCCGGCCGTGCGCACCGTGCCCGGCGCCAGGTATTTCGCCGCCACCGCGCCGGCCGCCGCCGTGCGGATGTCGGTCAGGTATCCATTGTCGAGAAACAGCGCCTCGACGAGGCCGGTCTTCGCCGAAAACAGGATCATCAGCCCGTTGAGGCTCGGCAGGCCCAGTTTCGGATTGTCGAAGAAACCGGGGCTGACCTTGATCGCGAAACCGTCGAAGCCCGGAATCCACGCGGTCTTGACGTCGACCTCGCCATGCACCGCCGGCAGGTCCATCGACAGGATCGGCGGCATCACGACCTCGCCGGAAGCCAGCGCCACGAAGGCCTTTTCCACCACCTCGATCGCCGCGAGGTCGAGTTTCACCGCTGTGCGCAGTTCCTTTTCCGTCGCGACCAGAACCTCATGATCCATGGCGTCTCCCCCGCACTTTCCTGTCACCCAGTTGCACGTCCTCGCCGGTCATGATCGCCGTGAAGAGGCCCATGTCGAGATTGCGCCCGGTGACGATCGTCGCCGTCGGGCCTTTTGGCTTGTCGAGCTTGCCCGAAAGAAGCGCCGCGATCCCGACCACCGAGCCGCCCTCGGCGACGATCCGGTCCTCGTAATAGAGCGCCTGCATCGCGGCGTAGATATCCTCCTCCGTCACCAGCACCGTATCATCGAGATGGTCACGGCACAGCGCAAAGGAATATTCATTGTCCATGCCGATGCCGCCGCCGAGCGAATCCGCGAGGCTCGCCACCTCCGTCACCTCGACGGGATGGCCGGCGGCAAGCGATTCATGCATCGCCGCGCCGCGGTCCATGGAAATGCCGATCACCCTGATCTCCGGCTTGATCGTCTTGGCGGCAAGCGCGATGCCGCCCGCCAGCCCACCGCCCGACAGGGGCACCAGGATCGTGTCGAGATCGGGCCGCGCCGCCAGCACCTCGAGCCCGATCGTCCCCTGGCCGGCGATCACGAAGGGATCGTCGAAGGGCGAGATCACCGCGAGCCCCTCGGCCGCCTGCAATCGCCTGCTTTCGGCAAGCGCGTCCGTCTGGCTGGTTCCGGTGATGCGCACGTCGGCGCCGAGCGCGCGGATGCCGTCGACCTTGGCCCGCGGCACCAGCGACGACATGCAAACCACGGCTTTCAATCCCCGCGCGCGCGCCGCATAGGCAACGCCGCGGCCGTGGTTTCCCGTCGAGCAGCAGGCGACGCCCGCCGTCCCCTCCGGCAGGTTGGCGATCGCGTTCATCGCGCCGCGCAGCTTGAAGGCGCCGATCGGCTGCATGTTTTCCAGCTTGAGCAGGAATTCCTGGCCGCAAAATTCCGACATGAAAGGCGACGGGACCAGCGGCGTGTCCGTCGCGGTCCCGGCAATCGTCTTCTGCGCCTTGAAGATATCGGCAAGCGTCAGTGTCATGCGCCAAAGGCACACGCCCGGCATATCCAAGTCAATGCCGGGCGCGGATTTTTATGGCGGCCGGCGCGCCGCTCAGGCGACGGCGGATGTCAGCCGCCGGATGACGAGATGCGGCTCGCCGTCGCTGGTGCGGCTGCGCGACACGCCTTCGTCGTTGATCGTCGCGTTGACGCGCTGGCGAAACGACGAGAAGCTGTCGAAGGTCACCACGTCCACCGCCTCGTCGAGATGAAGCGTCACCTGGAAATGGCTTCCGCCGGCGATTTCCCGCAGCGCGAGCACGCGGCCGGTGAAAGGCTGCTTGAGATAGGTGCCGCTGACGGCGTCCCCGACCTGGATGCGGAATTCGGGTTCGTTGGACAGCCGCGCCACCGCGGTGTTCCAGTCGCGGTAGCCGAGTTCGGCCGCGACGCGTTCCAGCGCCTGGGAATGGCTGATGGCGACACCGCGCGCGGCAAGGTCCCGGCGCAACGTCCTGGCGTATTGTTTCGCCTGGTCGCGGGTGCGCGGTCTGGCGATGTCGGGGGCAAGTATATTGGTCATGACTGCAGTTCCGTTCTGTTCGTACGGTCATGTCTGGCGGGAGCTCACATTGCCGCAGGACCGCGTTGAAACGGGTCTGCTGTCGTACCGGACTGAACCGGGAGGCTTCACCATCGGAAAACCGGTGAGCGGCGGGCGCCTCGTGCCCTTGATGCGCCCCATATAGTCGAACACGCTTCCGGGTTCAATATGGCGAGCGTCCGGCGCCGTTTGCCGGCACCGGACGGGCACCGCTCAGCGGTCGAGACTTTCGGCCAGCCCGACGAGCCGCAGGAACTCGCCGCGGTAACCATAGGAATCTTCGCCGCGCGCCTTCGCCGCCAGATCGCGAATGGCGTTCCAGGAATAGTTGGCGACCGCATCCTCATGGCGCAGCTTCTGGCCGAAGGCCGCGACCGCGATCGAGAACCGCGTATCGTCGCCAAGCCCCGCCACCGACGCCTTCTCCTGCGCCGGCCCGACCGGCGTCGTCACCAGCGTGCTCCTGGCGCCATCCGGCAGCTTGTAGCGCAGTTTCAGGAATGCGTATTCGTCCGTACCGGCGGCATTTGTCGCCGCGGGCTTCTCCGCCTCGCCGTAGCGCAGCGGATCGACGCTCACGGCGGGGCTGCCGACCGGCGTGATCTCGTAGATCGCGGTCACCGAATGGCCCGAGCCGATATCGCCGGCATCGACGCGGTCATTGTTGAAGTCCTCGCGATTGAGCGCCCGCGTCTCGTAGCCGATCAGCCGGTACTCGGCGACGGTGGCCGGATTGAACTCGACCTGGATCTTCACGTCCTTGGCGATCGGGAACAGTGTCGACCCCGCCTCCTCGACCAGCGTCTTCTGGGCTTCGGCAAGCGTGTCGATATAGGCGGCCGTGCCGTTGCCGTTCTGGGCCAGCACCTGCATCAGCTGGTCGTTGTAATTGCCCTGCCCGAAACCGAACACCGACAGGAAGATGCCGTCGTCGCGGCGTTTCTCGATCATGCGCTTCAAGTCCGCGTCCGACGACGCGCCGACATTGAAGTCGCCATCCGTCGCCAGTAGCACGCGGTTGACGCCGCCGTCGATCTTCGCTTCCCGGGCAAGCCGGTAGGCCTCCTCGATCCCCGCCGCCCCCGCCGTCGAACCCCCGGGCTGCAGCGTGTCGATCGCCCGGAGGATCTTCTCGCGTTCGGACGCCTTCGTCGGCTCCAGCACCGTGCCGGCATTGCCGGCATAGGTGACGATCGAGACGGTGTCGCGGTCGTCGAGCTTGTCGAGCAGCAGCCGGAAGGCGCTTTTAAGAAGCGGCAGCTTGTCGGGCGCGTTCATCGACCCCGACACGTCGATGAGGAACACCAGATTGGCCGCCGGCCGCTCGGACGGAACGATGTCGTAGCCCTGGATGCCGATATGCATCAGCTTGGTGTCGGCATTCCACGGCGTCGGCGACACCGAGACATTGACGCCGAACGGCGTCTGGCGGCTTTCCGGCAGCGGATAGGAATAGGGGAAATAGTTGATCAGCTCCTCGACCCGCACGCTGTCCGGGTCGGGCAGCCGCCCTTCCATCAGCGAGCGCCGGACGACCGAATAGGATGCCGTGTCGACGTCGATGGAGAATGTCGAAACCGGCGCGTCGGCGACCGATTTCACGCCATTGCTGTCGAATTTCTCGAATCGGTCGCCGCTCTGTTCCTCGACGCGCGGCATCGGCGCGATTCTGTCGGCGGCCACCGGCGCACCTGCCGCCGAAAAACTCTCGCCCGACCGGCGCAATTGTGTCGACGGCGCGCTTTTCGCAAGCCCCGTCTGTCCGGGGCTCTGAACCCGCACCTCGGATTCCGCGACCGCAGCAGGCGGCGCCGCGGCGATCGCCCCGTCCGCCGGTTTCGGTTCCGCGGCGATCCGCGAATCATCGGCGTCGGCCTCGTCCTTTGCTCGGTTCGCGCCGCCGAGATCCATCAGCGGCGTGTCCTGCCGGAACTGCGGGGAATACCCTTCGTTGATCAGGCTGAAGGCGAGATAGCCAGCGAGCGGAACCACCAGGATAGTGGCGATGGCCGTGCCCGTCATCAACCGGGTTTTCGTCAGTGCTGTCATTGTCGTGCTCCATGACCGTTGCAGAATGGTCATGAGACGGACGCCGGAGGCCGATCCTTGGGTCTGCCGCTTGTTTGTTTCGTCGTCGAAGGCGTCGAGCGCCGCGCGCATCGCGGTTTCGCGCGCGGCCTGCGACGGCTCCGGCGGCTTCACGCTCTTCAAAGCGTCGAGATCGAAATCATGCGTCATGACAGTTCATCCTCGGGCGCCTGCATCATCGCCCGCAACTTCTTCTTCGCCTCGTGAATGTGGAACGAAACGGTGCCCTCCGACACGCCCATCACATCCGCCGCCGCGCCGTGTCCGAGCCCCTCGCCATGCACCAGCAGAACCGCGTCGCGCTGGCGTTCCGGCAGGGTGCCGACCGCGGCCCACAGCCGCGTCGCCGGATCCGTGGACTCATCCGAACCCTGCGCGTCGACCAGCGCCTGGACGGCGAAGGCCTCGACCCGGCGCCTTTCCGCGGCGAGCGCCCGCTGCCGGTCGCGCACCGTGTTGAGCACGATGCGGTAGAGCCATGTCGAAAATCCGGCTTCGCCGCGCCAGCTCCCGATCGCGCGGGCCAGCTTGATGGCGACCTCCTGGGCGATGTCGTCCGCATCGCCGGCATTGCCGCACCATCGCCAGGCGATGCGGTGGATGGTCGCGTAGTGACGGTCGATCAGCCGGGCAAACGCATCCCGGTCGCCATGGCTTGCCCGTAGGGCGAGCGCATGATCGTCTTCCTCCCGCGCGGCCGTTTCCGGCCCGTTCGCATCCGGACGCATCGTCATCATTACACCTGTGACGATGCGTTCTTGCCATTCCTTGGGTCCGGAAGGAAATTTTTTCAGCCGCCGGCAATGCCCCGGAGATGCGCCGCCATGTGGAACGCGATCTGTTCCGGTCCGTAGCGGTGCCGGTCGTGCGGGCACCCCGACCGCGCCAGACATCCGTCTCTGCGGCACGTGCCGCCATCCTCGGTCCGCAGCAATCCGAGGCAACACGAGACATCGAACGCCGCGCCGGACACGGCCTTTGCCGGACATGCATTCATGCAGGGTTTTCCGTCACATAGGTCGCAAAGGTGAATCGGATTGGCAGGCGCCTGGATCTTGATATCGATATCGAACAGCAAGGCGCCGCGATACGCGTGCCAGAGGCCGAATTCCGGATGCATCAAAATGCCGAGCGGCGACGGACGCAGTCCTTCCGCGCGCATCGCCCATTGCTGGAACGGCCAATACGGTTTCTCGAACGGAAAGACGGCGCGTGCGCCGACCCTCGTCGCAACACTGTCCAGAACCTCCTTCGACCAGGCATCGAGCGGATCGGCGGGCGACGCTGGTTGAGCGTCGAGCCAAGCCTTGAAATGCGGCCAGATCGTCCCGCCGCCGTGACCGGCCAGCACGATGCTGCGCGCCGGCTTGCCCGACAGCCCCGGCGGCGCATCCTCGTCATCCGCGAAGACGAAGCCACCACGCGCAATCAACCCGTGTTCGGCAAGAGCGTTGGCGAGCCGGCTCATTCCGGCTCACGCCGCGTCGCGCGCCAGACTTCGTCGTGGATGATGTCGGCCACTTTAGCCCGGCCGTCCACGGGCTTCTTTCAGCTGAAAGCGTCGGGCATGGAGTCCTTGCGCTCGCGGATGAACGCCTGCAATGCCTCGTCGATCCCCTGATCGAGCGCCGGAGCCTCGTAGGATTCGAGCCACCGCCGCGCGAGACCGTTCGCCCGCTGGTCGGCGCTCTTGCGGCCCTCGATGTCCCATTGTTCGAAGGAATTGTTGTCCGCGATCATCGACCTGTAGAAGGCGTTTTCAAAATTGGCGCGCGTGTGATCGCAGCCGAGATAATGGCTGCCGGGGCCCACTTCGCGGATAGCCTCCATCGCCTGACCGTTCGCGCTCATATCGACGCCCTCGGCGAAACGCTGCTGCATACCGAGCTGGTCGACGTCGATCATGAACTTGTCGTAGGACGACACCAGCCCGCCTTCCAGCCAGCCGGCCGAATGCAGCGCGAAGTTCGTGCCCGCGAGCAGCGTCATGTTGAGTGTCGCCGCGCTTTCTTCGGCGGCCTGCGCGTCGGGAACTTTCGAACCGCACAGCGATCCGCCGGTGCGAAACGGCAGGCCAAGACGGCGCGACAGCTGCGCCGCGCCATAGGAGACGAGCGACGGCTCCGGCGTGCCGAATGTCGGCGCGCCCGATTGCATCGAGATCGACGCCGCGAAGGTTCCGAACAGGACCGGCGCGCCGGCGCGCACCAGTTGCGTGAAGGCCGCGCCGGCCAGCACTTCGGCCAGAATCTGCGTCAGCGTGCCGGCGATCGTCACCGGGCTCATCGCGCCCGCCAGGATGAACGGCGAGATGATGCAGGCCTGGTTGTGGCGCGCATAGACTTTCGCCGCGCCCAGCATCGTGTCGTCGAACACCATCGGCGAGTTGGCGTTGATCAGGTTGATGACGACGGTGTTGTTTTCCACATATTCGTCGCCGAACAGGATCTTGCACATGGCGACCGTGTCCTCGGCGCGCTCCGGCGCTGTAACCGATCCCATGAACGGTTTATCGGAATAGCGGATGTGGCTGTAGACCATGTCGAGATGGCGCTTGTTGACCGGGATATCGACCGGCTCGCACACCGTTCCGCCCGAATGGTGCATCGACGGCGCCAGATAGGCGAGTTTCACGAAATTGTGGAAATCCTCGATCGTGGCGTAGCGCCGCTCGCCATCGAGGTCGCGCACGAAGGGCGGGCCGTAAACCGGCGCGAACACCGTTGCGTTGCCGCCGATCTGGACGCTGCGTTCCGGGTTGCGCGCATGCTGCGTGAACACGGAGGGCGCGGTTTTCAAGAGCTCGCGGCAAAGCCCTTTCGGGAAGTGGACGCGCTGGCCTTTGAGGTCGGCGCCGGCCTCCTTCCACAGTTTCAGGGCTTCCTCGTCATCGCGGAACTCGATGCCGATTTCCTCCAGCACCGTGTCGGCATTGGTCTCGATCGTGACGAGGGCTTCCTCGTCGAGGACCTCGTAGACCGGAACCCGGCGCGTAATATAGGGCATGGCGGGGCTGCGCTGGCCGCCGCTTCGCGCCGCGCGCCGCGCCGCCGCGCCGCCTGCCGCGCGCCGTCCGGCGCGTCCGCGTGCGCCTTCGGCGCCTTCTGCATCCGTTTCCACTGCGGAATCTGACATGTCTTCACCTTGAACATCGAATATGCCGGAAACGGCTCGCGCCCGGCTCGTATGAATCGACAATGATGGCGGTCGCGCCGTCAGGCGTTTCAATTCGCGCCAGCCATTGACGCTGGCGCGACAGTGAATGCGTCCCCGAACGGCCGTGAACCGGTCGCAAAAGCATTTGGCGCCGTCGCATTTGAAGCGCTTTTTTGATTATTTCCGATTCAATATCCTGCTACACAACGGCACCGGGTAGTCCACGCCAGCATTGGGATGAAACAGAACATGTCCGACGATGAAATCATTTTGTCCGAACTGTCCGACGACGAGCTCGTCCAGCAGATGCATGACGATCTCTATGACGGCCTGAAAGAGGAGATCATCGAGGGCACGAATATCCTGCTCGAGCGCGGCTGGCAGCCTTACGAGGTTCTGACCGAAGCGCTTGTCGAAGGCATGCGCATCGTCGGCGAGGATTTCCGCGACGGCATCCTGTTCGTTCCCGAAGTCCTGCTGTCGGCGAACGCCATGAAGGCCGGCATGGCGATTCTGCGGCCGCTTCTCGTCGAAACCGGCGCGCCGAAGCTCGGCAAGATGGTCATCGGCACCGTCAAGGGCGACATCCACGACATCGGCAAGAACCTTGTCGCCATGATGATGGAAGGCGCCGGCTTCGACGTGATCAATATCGGCATCAACAATCCGGTCGAGAATTACCTCGCCGCGATCGAGGAGCATGAGCCGGATATCGTCGGCATGTCGGCCCTCCTGACGACGACCATGCCTTACATGAAGGTGGTCATCGACACGATGAAGGAAAAAGGCATTCGCGACGATTATATCGTGCTTGTCGGCGGCGCGCCGCTCAACGAGGAATTCGGCAAGGCCGTCGGCGCCGATGCCTATTGCCGCGATGCCGCGGTCGCGGTCGAAACCGCCAAGGATCTCATCAAGCGAAAGCACAACCGGTTGGCCTCCGCCTGATTCGGCACCATTTGCGCGAAAATCGCTCCTGAAGCCCGGGTTGGTCCTCCGCCCGGGCTTTTGCTTGAGGCTCCATCGGCCCTTTTGCCGTACTGCCTTGCCGCCGGCGGCAAAAAGCGATTGAAGAGCGGCGATGCGCACGCGAGAGGAAACAAGCAAGACCGGCAAGCCTGCCGTGAAAGACGGAACGCAGGACGCCATCCTCCTGATTGCGGTCTTTCTGGCGCTTCGGCTCGTCGTGTCGTGGTTCATGCCGGCGACGATCGACGAGTCCTACGCCATCGTCATATCGCGCGCCTGGTCGCTGTCCTATTACGACCATCCGCCGCTCGCTTTCACGCTTGCCCGCCTGATGGCCTGGATGGCCGGAACCGAAAACGCCTTCGCGATCCGCCTTCCCTTCATTCTCGCCGGAACCGCGAGCGCGTGGCTCCTCTACGACATCACCCGCCTCGCCTATGGCGAACGGGCGGCGTTCTGGGCGCTTGCCTGGTTTTCCGTCGCACCATTCTTTTTCATCTCCGGCAATCTTTTCGTCGTCCCGGACGGCCCGCTCGACCTGTTCCTGCTGGCGACCTTGCGCGTGGTTCTTCCCGATCTACTCGCCCCCGGCCACCCACTGCGCACCGGCCGCTGGCTTGCCGCCGGCCTGTGTTTCGCGCTCGCGCTGGCCTCGAAATACCAGGCTGTCCTGTTCGGCCTGTCGGCCCTCGCCTTTCTGCTGTCCAGTCCGCCGCATCGCCGCCTGCTGCGGTCGCCGGTGCTGTGGACAACGCTCGCCGTCGCTTTCATCGGTCTCGTTCCGACGCTGGTCTGGAATGCCGGTCATGACTGGGTATCGTTCGGCTTTCAGGCCGGACGTGCCGGCACGGGACACGGCTCGCTGCAGCCCGTCAATTTCCTGATCACGGTCATCGGTCAGATGGTCTACGTTCTGCCGGGCACCTGGATCGTCATCGCGATCATGGCCGTGAGAGGTGTCATGCGGCCGCGCGCGCCTGCCGACCGGCTCTTTGCCTGGTTCGCGCTCGTGCCGCCCGTCATCTTTCTCGCGATCGCGCTGGTCAGCCGGAAGTCATTGCCGCATTGGGCGATGAGCGGCTTCCTCTTCGGCTTTCCGCTTGCGGGACAATGGGTCGCCGGCGCCAGCGACCGCTATCGACGCGTCAACCTGACGATCTGGCGGATTGTCTCGGTCGCGGTTCCCGCAATCGCCCTTGCCGTCGGCCTGCATGCGGACACGGGCATGATCACGCGACCGTTCTATGCCGCCGCTCCGCGCTGGGACATCAACTGGCAAATACAGGACTGGTCGTCATTGCGCGATGCCTGGCCGGACCTGGGAGCGCCAGACGCCGTCGTCGTGCGCACTTGGACCGTCGGCGCCAAGGCGGGCCATGCGCTCGGACCGGCGGTGACCGTGGTCCCCATCTTCGATCCGCGCCACTTCCGCTATCTGGAAACGGGCAATCCGCAAAAAGCCGTCGCGGTTCAACCGGCAAAGCCCGGCGAGATTGATGAGGCTCGGGCCCTGCTCGTCAACGATTTGAATGCCGGCGGTTACCGGATCACCGGCAAGCCGCGCATCCTCCGCCAGCAGAACGGCAACTTCCTCCGTTTCGAGATCATCGCAATTCCGGTCGAGCGGAAAAACTAGACTTCAGGTATCGCGCCAGGTGACGAGCTTCGTCACCGCGTAGTTGAAGACCGCGCTCATCAGCGCCCCGGCGAAACCGGCAACGCTCGTCGACCAGTTCCACTCGAACAGCCGAATTGCGATCGAAACATTGGCAAGCGCACCGATCCCGCAGATTGCATAGAACGTCAACAACCCCGTGACGAACTTCCAGCCCTTCAGTTTGCGATGCGCATACGTCACCTCGTTGTTGAAGGCGAAGTTGGAAGTCATGGCGGCAAAGGTCGCCGCCACTTGCGCCGCCGTGAATCCGACGCCGACGACACCGTTCAGGAACAACAGCGTCGCCATGTGGACGAACAGGCCGGAAAACCCGACCAGGCCGTAGAGCAGGAACGGCACCGGGATCCAGCCACCCGTGTAGCGAGACGCCAGCAGGCCGAGGAACTGGATCGTCACGAGGAAACCGAGCTTGCTCTCACCTTCCTTGCGTTCGCGGAACTGGAACGGCACTTCCCGGATATTCAGTTCGGAACCGAACCGGCTGACGATGTCGAACAGGATCTTGAAACCGTCACGCGAAATCGCCCGCGCCGACCGGTCCGCAAGATCACGCGTCATCATGAAGAAGCCGCTCATCGGATCGGTGGTGTAGGCGCCCGTGATGCGGTTGGCGAGCGCTGTCGCCAGTTCGCTGCCTTTCGCCCGCGTCTTCTTCTGGAAGCCCGTGGACGCGTTGCCGCCATCGACGTAACGGCTGCCGATGACGAGATCGGCACCCTTGCGGATTTCCGTCAGCATGACCGGCAGGCGGGTTTCGTCGTGCTGCATGTCAGCGTCCATCACCGCGACGACCGGCGCATTCGCCGCCATCATGCCCTCGATGCAGGCCCCCGAAAGGCCGCGCCGGTTGATCCGGTGCACACAGCGCACATAGGGCTTCTCGCGTGCGATCGACCGAGTCACCCTGGCCGTGCCGTCCGGACTGTCATCGTCGACCACGATGATCTCGTAGGGAATATCGCCCATGGCATCCGCGATCTTGTCGACGATCAGCGGTATGTTTTTCGCCTCGTTGTAAGCCGGCAATATTATTGACAGTTCAGGCGCATTCATCCCTTGACCCCGAGGGTTCCCATCCGTTTGCGCCATGTATCGATTGTACGCGATAGGCAAGCCCTGTTATCCACACTATCTATCAGTGTCGTGGTAAAAAGCTGAACCGAGATGGCCGGACAAGAGCGAAAAGTCAGGGTGATCGCATGCGGCATGATTGCGCGCGAGATTCTCGACGTCTGCCGCATGAACGGGCTCGATCATGTTTCGCTGATCTGCCTGCCTGCGGACTACCATCATCACCCCGAACGCATCGCGCCCGAAACCGACAAGGCGATCAGGAAGGCGCGCGCCGAGGGCTACGACCATATCTTCGTCGGTTACGCCGATTGCGGTACCGGCGGAATGCTCGACAAGGTCTGCCAGGAGCATGGCGTCGAGCGCATCGCCGGGCCGCATTGTTTTTCCTTCTATCTCGGCAATGACGCCTTCGCGGCGGCGGATGACGACTATATGCGGACCTTTTTCGTCACCGATTTCCTGGCCCGCCATTTCGAGACCTTTCTTTTGAAGCCGCTCGGCCTCGACCGCCATCCCGAACTCAAGGAGATGTATTTCGGCGGTTACGAGAGACTGCTCTACATCGCCCAGACCGATGATCCCGCCCTCACCGGGAAAGCCAGGGCCGGCGCCGAGTTGCTCGGCCTTGCCTTCGAACGCCGCCTGACCGGATATGGCGACCTTTCGCCCGCTATGCGGCACGCCAACCGGTTGGTAAAAACGCCACAATCGTAAACCAAATCGTCGCAAATGGGGGATATCGTCATCGTGACGTCGCACAGCGGCGCCATGGGCGTTCCGAGGGCTAGAGACCGGCATGTTGCAGCAGAAGGCGGACCAGTTCGATGCGGCTGAAGCGACGGTATCCTATGGCCGTCCGCGACCGCTTTCGAAGGTCCTGACCGGGCTGGCGACGGAGGAACGCGATTCCGTTTCCGTGCGCCGCATCCGCAACGCGCTCGCCGACCGGTCTTTCGCCACCTTCCTCGTCTTCACCGCTTCGATCAACCTGCTGCCCTTTCCGCCCGGCTCGACCGTTCTGCTCGGCGTACCGATCGTCCTCGTCGCCTTCCAGATGGTGATGGGATATCCGACCGTTTGGCTGCCGCGCTTCTTTCTGCGCCGCTCGCTGAGCCAGAAGGGCTTCCACAAGATGACGACCTGGCTCATCCCGTTCCTCGAGCGGATGGAGAACTGGGTCCGGCCGCGCTACTGGCCCTTTCCCAACGCCAAGAGCGCGGAAAAGGTCGTCGGCCTGGTCGCCCTTGTCTTCGCCGTCGCCGTGGTCATTCCGATCCCCTTCGGCAACTGGCTGCCGGCGCTCGCCGTCTTCATCTGCGGGATAGCCCTGTCCGAGCGCGACGGCTTCTGGCTCGTCGTCGGCGTCGTCACCGGCGTCGTCGCGATCTGCATCATGGTCGGCGTCGTCCTTGCCGCCCACGCCTTCGCCCATTCCTGGCTGCTCTGACCCTGTAATCGCTCCGCATCACTGGCTTAATTTGGTATGCGTCCGGCCGCCGGCGTAATCTGACTGGGCGCGGCGCTGTCGCTTTTGAATTGCCGCACGTCGTCGCGCAACAAGCCGGACAATCGGGCTTGCGTCATTGCTGAACCGACATGGAGAACAACTGTGGCTGACAAGATCATAGTCTATTGGCGCGATATCCCGGCACAGGTGATCATCCGCAAGCGGCGTGACAGCGCGAAACGCGAACTGCCGCTTCGCTTCACGGAGGCCATCGACATGTGCGCGATGCGCGTCGGCGCACGCGACAGCGACGCCTATATGGCCGAGTGGCGCAAGGGCGATCCGATTGCCGTAAGCGACGATCTCGAAGCCGAAGCCGACCGCGCCTTGAATGAAATTCTCGACAAATACGACGACGGCGCCCTCAAGGCGCTCGTCAAGTCGGAAGGCCGCGCAGATGGCTAGCCCGCTGGCCGACGGCCGCACAAAGCCCGGCATCTCGCCGGAGGCGATGAAGAAAAAGGCTGCCGAGAAAGGCGCGTTCAACCCGGCTCATTTGACACTGGCCCGCCGCCAGCGCAAATCCTATACGATCCGTCTGTGGTCGGTGCGTCATTCGCGCTTCCTCGAATGGTTCTACAGCCACTTCGCCAACACGTTTCTGGCACTGCATCCGGTGTGGAAGGCCGTCGGGTATAACCGCGCTGAAAAACCGGTGACATTTGTCGAGCGGGGCGTGAAGGGATTGCTGTTCGACTGCCGCATGTGCGGCCAGTGCGTGTTGTCGTCGACAGGCATGTCCTGCCCGATGAACTGCCCGAAGCAGTTGCGAAACGGCCCCTGCGGCGGCGTACGCGCCAACGGAAACTGCGAAGTCGAACCGGACATGCCGTGTGTCTGGGTGCAAGCCTGGAACGGTTCGCGCCGGATGAACAAGCGCGACGCTATTCTGGATGTGCAGAAGCCCGTCGACCAGTCGCTGCGCGAGACCTCCTCATGGCTTCGCGTGACCGCATTGGCAGCGGCGGCGCGCGAGGAGGCAAACCGGTCATGACATCAAAATCCGGCAACCGCCCGCCGCAGAGCGACGAGAATCCGCTTGGCATCGATTTGCCGCTTGATCCGCTTCCGGGACACTCGTCTCTTGGGCGCCTCGAACGCGTGTTGCGGCGCGGCGAATTCGCGGTGACCGCCGAATTGAATCCGCCCGACTCCGCCAACGCCGCCGACGTCTTCGAACGCGCGGCCGTCTTCGACGGCTGGGTCGACGCGATCAATGCTGTCGATGCCTCCGGCGCAAACGCCCACATGTCCTCGGTTGGAATCTGTGCCCTGCTGACCCGGATGGGCTATGCGCCCGTGATGCAGATTTCCTGCCGTGACCGAAACCGCATCGCCATTCAGGGGGACGTCCTCGGCGCCGCGGCAATGGGTGTCGCCAATATCCTGTGCCTCACCGGGGACGGTGTGCAGGCAGGCGACCAGCCCGGCGCGAAACCGGTTTTTGACCTCGATTCGATGTCGCTGCTGGAAACCATTCGCACCATGCGCGACGACGGCAAATTCCTGTCGGGCAGAAAACTGACATCTTCACCGTCCGTCTTTCTCGGGGCCGCGATCAATCCCTTCGCTCCGCCTTTCGATTTCCGCCCGCACCGGCTTGCGAAAAAGATCGAGGCGGGCGCGCAGTTTGTACAGAGCCAGTACTGTTTCGACGTTCCCATGTTCGCCGAGTACATGAAGCGGGTGCGTGACATGGGCCTGCACGAGAAATGCTACATCATGTGCGGCGTCGGCCCCCTCGCCTCCGCGAAGACCGCGCGATGGATCCGGTCCAACGTGCCGGGTATTCATATACCCGACCATGTGATCAAGCGCCTGGAAGGGGCCGAGAACCAGAAAGCCGAGGGCAAGCGCATTTGCGTGGACATCATCAACGAGGTGAAGGAGATCGAAGGCGTCTCCGGCATCCATGTGATGGCCTATCGCCAGGAGGAATACGTCGCCGAGATTGTCAGCGAATCGGATGCCCTGAAAGGCCGCAAACCGTGGAAACGCGAAATGCGCGCGGACGATCGCATGGTTGCCGAGCGCTTCGAAGACATGCTCAGTGCCGAAAATGGCCAGACGCCGCAGGAGATCGTGGAAGGACGAACCGGCTAAGCAGGCCGCCATCCGACCTTGAACGAAAACCCATAACGATATAAAGAAGTCTTTATATCTTAAACGAGGACATTATGACACGCACCGTCGTCGCATCAGCAACCCGTGAAATCATCATCGGCTTCGATCAGCCCTTCTGCGTGATAGGGGAACGCATCAACCCGACAGGACGCAAGAAGCTGGCCGCCGAAATGGTCGAAGGCAATTTCGACACGGTCAGGAAGGACGCGCTCGAACAGGTTGCCGCCGGCGCGACCATGCTCGACGTCAACGCAGGCGTCACCGCGGTCGATCCGAACGCCACCGAGCCGGCGCTGCTGGTCCAGACGCTCCAGATCGTCCAGGAACTCGTCGACGTACCGCTGTCGATCGACTCTTCGGTGTCCGCCGCGATCGAGGCCGCGCTGAAGGTCGCCAAGGGCCGACCGCTGGTCAATTCGGTCACCGGCGAGATGGAGAAGCTGGAAGCGATCCTGCCGCTCTGCAAGAAGTACGACGTGCCAGTCGTTGCCATCTCCAACGACGAGACAGGTATTTCAGAGGATCCCGACGTCCGTTTTGCCGTCGCCAAGAAGATCGTCGAGCACGCCGCCGATTACGGCATCAAGCCGGAAGACATCGTCGTCGATCCGCTGGTCATGCCGATCGGCGCCATGGGCACGGCCGGAAAACAGGTCTTCGCCCTGCTGCGCCGCCTGCGCGAGGAACTGAAGGTCAACACCACCTGCGGCCTGTCGAACATCTCCTTCGGCCTGCCGCATCGCCATGGCATCAATGCCGGCTTCATCCCGATGGTGATCGGCGCCGGCATGACCTCGGCCATCATGAACCCGTGCCGCCCGCAGGAAATGGAAGCCGTTCGCGCCGCCAACGTGTTGAACGGCACCGACCCGGACTGCATGAACTGGATCCGGACCTACAAGGATTATCAGCCGAATGCCGCGGGCGCCCCTGCCTCGGTGTCGGCCGCACCGGCGGGCCGCGCGGGCGGACGACGTGGCGGGCGCGAAGCAAGGCTCTCGCGCGGATAAGGCATCTGTCAGGGCGCGTTGATGCCGCTCAGCCTGTCGAAGGCCTGGATCGCCACAAAGGCGCCGGCGAAGGCGGCGAGATTTCCGGCGATGAACTCGTCCTCCATGCCGGGCGAGACAGACGCAAGAATGACGGTGGAAAGGATCGATCCGATCATGGCAAGGCCGAGATAATGCGGATGGCGCATCCACGGCCCCTTGATCAGGCGGACCAGGAAGAAACTGGACAAGACGGCGGACAGCAACGTCATCGGCATGGCGGAAGGTCCTTTCGTTGCCGGCCCAAGGTCGCACGGACCGGCTTCCAATTGCTTAACCGGAAAGCCCGTATTGTCCCGATCGCAGACGCGGGAACGCAGAAATGACCGATCCTCTCATCCTCTTCATGCCGTCGGGCAAGCGCGGCCGCTTTCCCGAAGGCACGACGGTGCTCGAGGCCGCGCGGCAGCTCGGCGTCTATGTCGAAAGCGTATGCGGCGGCCGCGGCATTTGCGGCCGCTGCCAGGTCGAGGTGCAGGAAGGCCAGTTCGCCAAGCACGGCATCACCTCCGCCAATGACCACCTCTCCCCCTTCGGGCCGAAGGAAAGGCGCTACGCCGAAAAGCGCGACCTGAAGCCCGGCCGCCGCCTCTCCTGTTCGGCGACGATCACGGGCGATCTCGTCATCGACATCCCGCTGGATGTCCAGATCAACGCCCAGATCATCCGCAAGGCGGCCGACACCCGCGTCTTCGAGCGCAAGCCCGCCGTCCAGCTCTGCTATGTCGAGGTCGAGGAACCCGACATGCACAAGCCGCTCGGCGATCTCGACCGCATCAAGGCGGCGCTCGAAACAGATTGGGGCTTCACCGACATTCTGGTCGACCCGCATATCTTCCCGATCGTGCAGTCGACGCTGCGCAAGGGTGGCTGGGCCGTCACGGCGGCGATCCACAAGGACGAGGACACCGGGCAGGCAAGCATGATCGCGCTCTGGCCCGGCCTCCACAACGAAGCCTGGGGCATTGCCTGCGACATCGGGTCGACGACCATCGCCTTGCATCTGGTTTCGCTGCTGTCAGGTCACGTGATTGCCTCGGCGGGCACGTCCAACCCGCAGATCCGCTTCGGCGAAGACCTGATGAGCCGCGTCTCCTATGTGATGATGAATCCGGACGGGCGCGAGGCGATGACGGATGCCGTGCGCAAGGCCGTCGACGACCTGATCGGCAAGGTTTGCGAGGAATCCGGCGCAAACCGCAACGACATTCTCGACACGGTCTTCGTCGGCAATCCGATCATGCACCACCTGTTTCTCGGCATCGACCCGACGGAACTGGGCGGCGCGCCCTTCGCGCTGGCCGTCTCCGGCGCGATCCACACACGGGCAAGGGAACTCGCTCTCGACGCGAACCAGGGATGCCGCGTCTACGTCATTCCCTGCATCGCCGGCCATGTCGGCGCGGACGCCGCCGCGGCGACGCTCGCCGAAGGCCCGCACCGCCAGGACGAGATGATGCTGCTGGTCGATGTCGGCACCAATGCCGAGATCGTGCTCGGCAATTCGAAGCGCGTCGTCGCGGCATCGTCCCCGACCGGCCCGGCCTTCGAGGGCGCGGAAATCTCCTGCGGCCAGCGCGCCGCGCCGGGCGCCATCGAGCGCGTGCGCATCGACCCGGAAACGCTCGAACCCCGCTTCAAGGTCATCGGCAGCGATCTGTGGTCGAACGAGGACGGCTTCGCCGACTCCGTCAAGACCGGCATCACCGGCATCTGCGGCTCCGGCATCATCGAGGTCGTCGCCGAGATGTACCTCGCTGGCATTATCTCCGAGGACGGTGTCGTCGACGGCGCGATGGCCGCGAAGTCGCCGCGCATCATCGAGAACGGACGCACCTTCTCCTATGTGCTGAATGACGGCGATCCTCTGATCACCGTGACCCAGAACGACGTGCGCGCCATCCAGCTCGCCAAGGCGGCCCTATACGCCGGCATCAAGCTCCTGATGGACAAGCAGGGCATCGACCATGTCGACCAGATCCGCTTCGCTGGCGCCTTCGGCTCCTTCATCGATCCGAAATACGCCATGGTGCTCGGCCTAATCCCCGATTGCGACTTGTCGAAGGTTTCGGCGGTCGGCAATGCCGCCGGCACCGGCGCGCGCATGGCGCTCGTCAACCGCGACTACCGCCGCGAGATCGAGGAAACCGTGCGCAGGATCGAGAAGATCGAAACGGCGCTGGAACCGAAATTCCAGGACCATTTCGTCGCCGCCATGGCGCTGCCGAACAAGACCGATCCGTTCCCGGAACTCGCCAAAGCCGTCAAGCTGCCGCCGAAAAAGGCGCTTGCATCCGGCGGCGAGGCGGGCGGCGCCGGCCGCCGCCGGCGCGAGGGCGGACGCCGCGCCCGCGGCTGACATTCGTCATCCTTCGTTTACCGTTTTATATGCGACATCGCCGCATGTCGCATTTCCTCGCATTCCCTTCGCATTTCGCATTGCGAAAGCACCGTGTGAAGACCATATGGGAGCCATAGAGCCGCCCATGAGGGAGCGTGATCCCGGTTGAACCCAAGCAACCGGAAAACGCTTTGATAATAGCTGGCCCGTTCCCGCCAGTCGGTGTGTCCAAAACACTGTAGGAACGGTCGAGGCGCGAAAAGGCTGCTCCGTGTGAACCGGCTATTGCATGGAGTGTAAAATGAACGCTGTCACCAGGTTTTTCCGCCGCAATCGCGGCACTTCGGTAAACGAGACCACGCTGTTCGAGCGCGCCCGTCTAGCGCGCACGATGCCCGGCGAAACCGGCGCGCGCGCAGGCTCGCGCTATGGTTTTTTCATCGGCTGATCCGATTTCCAACACCGTCGGCAGCAATCGGTCGCCTCGGCAATCCCGTTGCCGGGGCTCTTCACGCCGATCCGGCCACGCGTGATGCGCATGGATACCCGCGCGGATTTTGTTTGACCGGAACGCGAGAGACTGATTTTCTGTTCCGAATGCGACAGCGAGAGCTGCGAAACGAGTGATGGGAGCGACCGCGCGACGATGACGAACGCACCTGCCCCACAGAAAACGATCGTTTTCTACCTGATGCCCGAATTCACGATGATTGCGTTCACCGCGGCCATCGAGCCCTTGCGCGGCGCCAATCGCGTGCTCGGATATGACGCCTATACATGGCGCCTGGCCAGCAAGACGGGCGAGCCCGTGCGCGCGTCCAACGGCGTCCAGATCGACGTCGACAGCTCCATCGACGACGAGCGCAAATACATGCTCGGCCAGCACCGCCCGTCCATCGTCTTCGTCTGCGGCGGATTGAACATCGAGCGATACCACTCCAAGTCGCTGTCGGCATGGCTGCGCGAGGAACACAATCGCGGCGTCAAGGTTGGCGCGCTGTGCACCGCCGCCCACACGCTCGGCGCCGCCGGCCTGCTCAACAACAAGCGCTGCGCCATTCATTGGGAAAACCTGCCCGGCTTCCAGGAAGCGTTCCCGCAAGTCAGCGTCTTCTCCGACCTGTTCGAGATCGACGGCAATGTCTACACCTGCGCCGGCGGCACCGCCGCGCTCGACATGATGCTCAAGATCATCGGCGACGATTTCGACGACAACACCGTCAACCGCATCTGCGAGATGGTGCTGACCGACCGTGTGCGCAGCCCGACCGACCGCCAGCGCCTGCCTCTGCGCGCCCGCCTCGGCGTCCAGAACGCCAAGGTGCTGACCATCATCGAACTGATGGAAGCCAACCTTTCCGAACCCCTGTCGCTCATCGAGATCGCCGATCACGTCGGCCTGTCGCGGCGCCAGATCGAGCGCCTGTTCCGCCAGGAGATGGGCCGCTCGCCGGCGCGCTACTATCTGGAAATCCGGCTCGACCGCGCCCGCCACCTGCTGATCCAGTCGTCGATGCCTGTCGTCGAGGTGGCGATCGCATGCGGCTTCGTCTCCGCGTCGCATTTCTCCAAATGCTACCGCGAGGTCTATGCGAAATCGCCGCAGCAGGAGCGCGCCGACCGCAAGCAGTTGATGGTCGCCTGATCGGCTTTCAGACCGGCCTCAATTGTCGCTCGCGCGCTGCAGCTTCTCGCCGATGGCGCAATCGATACATGGATGCGCTCCTGTGCGCGAAGCGCTCCGCCGCCCGCGAAGAGGGCGACCGGCAGAAACATCGCCGACGGGAATCGCAAACCGTCCATGTAGAAAGCCTAGTGGAAACATCCGGTCCGCGAGTGCCCTACGCTCGGGAAAACCGTGCAAAACGCCGATACCGGCCGGCTACTTGAGCTTGTCCTCCATAGCGCGCCGCGCCTTCTCGCCGATCAGACAATCGACCTCCGGCCCGATCTGCAGCTGCGCGGGGAGGACGGACGCTTCCTGCGACGGCGCCCCCGCCAGTTCGATCACCAGCTTGTGCCAGACCGCGTTCGGGAACTCCTCCCACGAGCGAACCGGCACCACGAAGGCGCCCGGCCCGCCGACGACGCAGTGCCGGTAATAGAGATCGAGCCCTGGCGCGCCCATCGCGATCCCCGGATACCAGGGCTGGATGAGCAGCGGCAGCCCGTTCACCGTCACATCGGCTGCCGCGGCCGCGTCGCGCGCGCCCGTCACCGGACCGCCCTGGTTGTTGGGTCCGCCGCCGGAAATGTCGATAACCTGCCGGTCGCCCTCGATGCCGTTTTCCGCGAGCGCCGCCACGCCGAAGCGGATCGCGCCCGAGATCGACGTCCGGCGCATATTGGCGATCCGTGCGGCTTCGAGCCTGTCCGCGAATGCGCGCGACGAGGCCGCATCCTCGATGATCGTCCACGGCACGATCACCCGCTTCAGGTCGTCGCGCGCCCATTCGACAT
Source organism: Oricola nitratireducens (assembly GCF_014904745.1). Classification (GTDB taxonomy): domain Bacteria; phylum Pseudomonadota; class Alphaproteobacteria; order Rhizobiales; family Rhizobiaceae; genus Oricola; species Oricola nitratireducens. Next base: position 8,289 of record NZ_JACZCS010000025.1, on the reverse strand, counting down.
AGGTCACGGCGACACGGCGGTGTTTTCCCTCCCGGATCGCCGAAATCACCTGCCGCGCGCGAAAGGCTGCGACATAGCCGGCCCTTTGCTGCCGCAATTCGGAATGACCCATCGAGTCCGACACGTCGACGGCGATGACAAGTTCGACATCGACTCGTTCCTGCGCCACCGCTGCGGGCAACAGGCTGCCGGCGGCGAGCGTCATGCAGATCAGGAGTGCCACTATGCGAAGGACGGTCATTGCGCGGACAGCGTGAACCGCGGGCTCACGCGTGGGCAAGCCTTCCCGCTCACGGGTTGAAATCGTCGAACTGCCAGCCGCGCATCTGCCAGATTTTTTCGCCGATCAGGCAATCATACGTTTCTTCGAGGACGAACTGCGCCGGCACAACGCGCGGCGCCGGATCATCCGCACTGCCGATCTCCAGAACCAGCTTGCGGCGCACGACCTCCGCGAACTGGTCCCAGTCATTGACCGGCACCACGAAACTGCCCGGCCCGCCGATGACGCATTTTGTGTAGTAACGGTCGAGGTCCTCGATATGAAACCGCTGGCCGACGCCGCCGCTTGTAATCATCGGCAGGCCGTTGATGGTGATCCCTTTCGCGATCGCCGCGTCGCGCGCCTCGGTCACCGGCATGCCCTGATTGTTCGGTCCGTCGCCGGAAATGTCGATCACCCTGCGGTCCGCCTCAAAAGGCACGGTTTCGAGCAGGCCCGCACCATGATCAATGGCACCTGAAATCGAGGTGCGCCTCTGACCGACGCTGTGCGTCGCAAGCAGCGTCGCGGCGACACGGTCCGCGTCCGCCTGGCTCTCGATTATCGTCCAGCCGACGATCTCCTGCGCGTGGGTGTCGTTGGCCCATTCGAACAGCATCACGGCGATCCGCCTGTAGGCGCCCTCGCCGATCGCCTGCACGACCTGCGGGCTGGCGATCGCCGCCGCGTAACCCTCGCGCTGAATACGCAACTCGTCCTGCGACATCGAACGCGAGACGTCGACCGCGAGCACGAGCGCGACATCGACCTTCTCCTGGGTCGCTGCAGGCGTCAGGACCACACTGGCAAGGAGCAATGCGCCGGCAACCGGCGCCAGACATCCGGCTTTTCCCATGCCAGGAGGATACGCGAAAATTCCCCGCGCGGCATATGTCGAAACAACGCCATCGCGAAAAAATGATCGGACATCCGTTCCGTTCGTGCGCGCCGCGAAGGTCAGCTCCGCGGCTTGAGGTTCTCCGGATCGTAGAGCGGCTTGTAACCGACGCCCGCCACCTCGACCGGATAGGTTTCGCCGAAATACTCGACCGTCAGCTTGCGCCCTTCCTGACAATAGGCCCAGGGCAGATAGGCGAGCGCGATGTTCTTGCCGATCGTCGGGCCGAACACGACCGATGTCGTGAACGAGCGGCGGCCGAGTTCGTCGACCAGCGTCTCGCCGGTTTCCGGATCCATCACCGGCATGATGCCGACCGGGTAGCGGGCGACGCCACTGGAATCGACATTGTCGGTCATCACCAGCGTGCACAGCATCGCCGGCTGATGGTCGCGCGCCCGGTATTCCAGGTGCTTGGCCTTGCCGCGGAAATCGGCCTCCTTGACCTTGGGACGGGCAAGGTCCGCCTCGTAGAGATTGTATTCGGTCAGGAGATCGGCGTTCTGCAGCCGCAGGCTCTTTTCCAGGCGGCGGCTGTTTGCGTATGTCTCCACGCCCACCGGCGTGACGCCGGTCTCGCGCAGCGCGTCCCAGACGGCAAGGCCGTCTTCATAGGCCATATGCAGTTCCCAGCCCTGTTCGCCGACATAGGACAACCGGAAAGCAGTCACGTCCTTGCCGGCGATGCGGATCGGCTTGATCGCTGCAAACGGGAAGTTCTCGAGCGAAAGCCCGTCCGGATCCTCGACGACCTTCTGCAGCGTCGTGCGCGCGTTCGGTCCCCAGATGCCGATGGTCACATATTTCGACGTCACATCGGTGATCGTGACATCGAAGCCTTTGTCCTCGGCCACCCGGCGCATGTAGTGATAGTCGCGCGGCCCGGCGTCGGCGCCGTTGATTACCCGGCAGCGGTCGGCCATGCGGATCACGGTCAGGTCGGCCCGCACCATGCCCTCGTCGTCGAGGAAGTGCGTGTAGATGCCCTTGCCGACCATGTTGTCGCCACCGACCTTGGCGGCGCACAGCCACTCCATCAGCGCCACATGGTCCGGGCCTTCGACATCAACGATCGAAAAGTGCGACAGGTTGATGATGCCGCAATTCTCGCTCAGCTCCATGTGCTCGGCATTGGAGACGCGCCAGAAGTGGCGGTTGTCCCACTCGTTTTCGCGTACCGGTACGCGATCGCCGAATTTCTCCAGCAGGTGCTCGTTGGCCGCGTAGCCATGCGCACGCTCCCAGCCGCCGAGTTCCATGAAATGCCCGCCGAGTTCGACTTCCCGCTCGTAGAAGGGCGAGGTGCGGATATTACGGCCCTTCGTGTAGGGTTCGCGCGGATGCACCGCCGGATTGTAGATCTTGAACGCGCTCTCGTAACAGCGGTCTTCGATGTACTGCTCTTCCAACTGATGCGGATAGAAGCGCGAATAGTCGATCGCGTGATGGTCGATTCCGGTCCGGCCGTCGGTCATCCAGTCGGCCAGCAGCTTGGCCATGCCCGGGCCGTCCTTCACCCAGATCGCGACCGCGTACCACAGCCCCCTCACCTTCTGGCTCTCGCCGATCGACGGACCGCCGTCGGTCGTCACCTGCAGCAGCCCGTTGAACGAGTGGCTTTCGTTGTAGCCCAGTTCGCCGAGGATCGGCGTCAGTTCCATCGCCCGCTCCAGCGGCTCGATGATCTGCTCCATGTCGAGGTCGCGCTGCGACGGCGAAAGCCGCGCCTGCTCCTTTTCCAGAATGTCGCGCGGATGGCACAGGCGCGGGTTTTTCTCTTCGTAGTATCCCCACTCGATTTGCCCGCCTTCCGGCGTTTTCGGATCGCCGGTATCGCGCATATAGGCCGAGTTGCCCTGGTCGCGCAGCAGCGGCCAGCCGATATCCTTGCCGGTTCCCTCGAACTCCGTATAGGGCCCGAAAAAGGTTAGCGGATGGTCGACGGGCATGACCGGCAGATCCTCGCCAGCCATTTCGGCGATCAGGCGGCCCCACAGGCCGGCGCAAACGATGACGTAATCGGCCTCGATCGTACCGCGGTGGGTCTTCACGCCCTTGATCCGGCCGTTCTCGATGATCAGGTCCTGCGCCGGGGTGTTGGCGAAGGACTGGAGCTTGCCGCTGGCGACCGCCTCGTCGACCAGTTCGCCGGCCACGGTCTGCGACCGCGGCGCGACCAGGCCGGCGTCCGGATCCCACATGCCGCCCTGCACCAGGCTCTCCTCGACCAGCGGGAACTTCGCCTTGATCTCGGCGGCGTCGACAAGCCGCGCCCCGGTGCCGAAGGCTTTGGCGGAGGCAACCTTGCGCTTGATCTCATCCATGCGTCCGTCATCGCCGACACGTGCGATCTCGAAACCGCCGACCTTCGAATAGCGCCCGCGCTTCATGAAGAAATCGATCGAGTAGAGCGTCGTCCAGCAGGACAGGAAGTCATGGCTGGTCGCATAGCAGAAGTCGGACGCATGCGAGGTCGAGCCGATATCGGTCGGGATCGAGGACTTGTCGATGCCGACGATGTCGTCCCATCCGCGCTCGATCAGGTGATGGGCGACCGATGCGCCCACGATGCCGCCAAGGCCGATAATGACGACCTTCGCCTTTTCCGGAAATTTTGCCATTGCCCGCCACTCCGAGGTGCTATTGCGGCCAGACTATAGGGCGGCGCGGTGGCGCAAATTCAGCCTGTTTGCGACATCGGCAAAACGCCGCGCGACCAGAACCGAAAAGTCGGTACTTGGCGGTGGCTCTGAAACAGGAAAAACCGGCGGTTTGGACCACCGCCGGCTGATGAATTTGGTCGAGTTCGACGAAGAAGCCGGTTACTTGATAACCGCTTCGCCTTTGACGATTTCCACGTTTTCCGGACCGGCGAGCGCCGCGCGGTCGCCGTTGGGCAGCGTCAGGAAGCAGCCGCCATTGCAAAACGTCACCGTTTCGCCGGCAGCGATGGCGAGCTCGTTCTTGACGCCGCCTTCGGTCACGACGACCGTGTGGCTTTCGCTGTCCGTGTTGGTCAAGGTCGCGGCGCTGGCAGCGCAAGTGGCGACAAGGACGGCGAGGAATGCAATCGGAACTCTGTTCATTCTTCTAAAACGATGCCGCAAGGGCATCGCCCCCTTTCTTGATTGCGGGATCACCCGCTTGCTTGACCTTTATATAGGATTTCGCACCTGAACCGAAACTGAACGGCTTTCAGTCGATGTCATCGTCCCTGTGTTTCTGCTTGCTGGTCTTGATGACGCCGAATTCGCCGTCTTCGGGGAGCACGATCGGTATTTCTTCCTCCTTGCCGACGACACGCAGGTTCACGTCACGCTGCGGGAACGGAATCTCGATACCGAGCGCCTTGAAGCGCTCGAAGATCGCGAACCGCACCTCTGTGCTCACCGTCAGCATGTAGTTGATGTCGGCGAGATAGGCGCGCAGTTCGAAATCGAGCGAAGAATCGCCGAAATTGCCGAAAACGACGAACGGCTCCGGATTGCTGAGGATCCGCGGGTGGTCATGCGCGATCTCAAGCAGCGTGTCACGCACCAGGTTCGGATCGCTCTTGTAGGACACGCCGACCGGGATCTCGATCCGGCCCAGCGTGTTGCGGTGGGTCCAGTTGCCGACCGCGGAGTTGATCAGGTCCGAATTGGGCAGAATCACCGACTTGCGCTGGAAGGTTTCGATTTCCGTCGCGCGCACATTGATGCTTTTCACCGTCCCGGTGATCCCGCCGGCCTCGATCCAGTCGCCGACCTTGAATGGCCGCTCCGCGAGGAGGATCAGGCCGGACACGAAGTTGGACACGATGTTTTGCAGGCCGAAGCCGATGCCGAGCGACAGCGCGCCGGCAACCAGCGCCAGTTGCGACAGGTTGATCCCGGCCGCGGATATGCCGATCAGCGCCGCGATCGTGACGCCCGCATAACCGACCCCGGTCTTGATCGAGTTGCGCACGCCGACATCGATCCGGCTGCGCGACAGCACGTCGCCGTCGAGCCAGCGCTGGAACAGTTTGGTCAGCCAGAAACCGATGAAAAAGACAACGATCCCGGCCAGGATTCCGGTCAGCGAGATCGAGATCGATCCGATCGTGAATTCGGTGACCGCGCCGAGAAGCCAGCCGCGGATGTCGCCCCACTTGAAGCCCCATATCAGCAGCAGCACCGGCATGCCGATGATGATGATGGCGAGCGAAAGCAGGATCCCGGCCAGCAGTCCCAGCTGATCGAGCCGCGATTCGCTGAGCTCCAGCGAAACGCTCAAGCGCTGCCCGAACTTTGAATGCGCCAGCGCGCGCTCGCGCGACATCGCGCGCGCGGCGAGATGGCCCAGATACATGGTCGACGCGATGGCGGCGGTGATGACGAGTTGCTTGGAAACGAATTCGGCGAATCCGATATAGCCCGACAATGCCGACCCGATCAGCATCAGCCCGGTGCCAACGAGCAGGATCCGGATCAATGCCGGCCAGCGCCGGTCTCTTTCCCCGTTCGCGCCCGGAAACGGACGCACGAACGCGATCAGCAACAGGATGACCCCAACGGTGACGCTGCTGACCAGCGCGTTGGCGACCGTAATCGGAAGCGAGCCCCCGACGAGCTTGAGCATCTCCGTGATCACGACGTTGACGACGATGGTGACTGTCATGACGACCACCAGCAGCTTCAGGGTCAGCGCTGCCGGATTCGAAACCTTGACGAGCCGCCAGGCCGGCAGGCGCGGCGCGAACACCGCCTCCGCAAGCTGCCAGACCAGGAAAATGACGCCGATCCCGACAAAGAAGGTCAGCAATAAAAGCCCGATATCGCCGCGCAGCACGCCGAAATTGGTGTAGAGCGCATAGACGAGGATGAGAAATAGCCAGACGCCCAGCGTCGGTAGCGCCGTGCCGAGAAATCCGACCGTCAGCCGCGAGAAATAGCCGGGTTCCTCGGCCGTCGGGTCGCGCCAGATCATCTGGCCGAGCAGCTTGCGAGCGAGCACCATGAAAAGCAGGGCGGCGGCGAGTGAAAGCACGGTGGCCGCCATCATCGCTCCGAATTTGAACCGCCATGCGAAGCGCGCCCACGACGAGATTCTGTAGGTCAGGTCGGAATAGCGCTGCCGGGCATCGCTCAGGAGATCCGGGCCGAAGGCCGCCGTGATGTCGTAGCGCCGCGACAGGGTCGAGGTGAACAGGATGCGCCGCGCATCGGAAATCTCGTTGCTGAGCGTTTTCGCCCGGATGGAAAGATCTTCCAGTTTTCCCAACAACGCATTGATAAGACTGCGTTCCTGGATGAGCTTATCTCTCTGTTCCTTGATTGTGTCCGGTTCCGATCCGTCCTCGGGAGCCGGTCCGAGCTGGTCCAGTCGCGCGCGGATTTCGGTTAGTCTGGGCGAAAGATCCACGCCCGCCTGGACGATGTTGTCGCTAAGCGTCCGCATGCGTTCGTTGAGAGCCACGAGCGCGGCGTCGTCCTGGCGCGCCGGTTCCAGCGAGGCGGCGATCTGCGTCAGGTCGCGATCGAATCCTTCAACGACAGCCGAGGTCTTGTCGAAATCCTGCGCCATCGCCAGACCCGCCGAAGCCAGCAACAGGAAAACCGTCAGAATTCTCGCAACATGTCTCATCGACCGGCTGATAACACAAAATCGCCGTCCGAAAGAAACGAAATGCCGGGGCGCCGCCGCCGCGACACCCGCCCGTCGTCAATGCGCAAATGCAGGGCGATTTTTTACAATGCAGGCGGCCGCGCCGCGGGCTAGATTGTCGGTCATTGCAAAGAAGGCTGAGGGGCGATGGCGGAATACTCTGCCTGGCAGGTTCTGAAAAATGCCGTCACCGGCAATACCGGATGGAAGCCGGCCTGGCGCAAGCCGGAGCCGAAGCAGTCCTATGACGTCGTCATTGTCGGCGGCGGCGGCCACGGCCTGGCCACCGCCTACTATCTCGCAGCAAACCACGGCATCACCAATATCGCGGTCTGCGAGAAGGGCTGGCTCGGCTCCGGCAATATCGGCCGCAACACCACCATCGTGCGCTCCAACTATCTGCTGGAAGGCAACACGCCCTTTTACGAACACTCGATGAAGCTGTGGGAAAACCTCAGCCACGAACTGAACTACAACGTCATGTTCTCGCAGCGCGGTATCATTAACCTGTGCCACTCGCCGGCGCAGATGGACGACACCGCGCGGCGCGGCAACGCAATGCGCCTGTTCGGCGTCGACGCCCGCATGCTGACGCCGGATGAACTGAAACGGCGCGTGCCGGGGCTCGACCTGTCCGGTTCGGCGCGGTTCCCGATCCTCGGCGGCCTCGAACAACCGCGCGCCGGCACTGCCCGCCACGACGCCGTCGCCTGGGGCTATGCCCGCGGCGCCGACCGGCGCGGCGTCGACATTCTCGAAAATTGCGAGGTCACCGGCTTCCTGCGCGACGGCGACCAGGTAACCGGCGTCAGGACCTCGCGCGGCGAGATCCGCGCCAGGAAGGTCGCGGTCTGTGTCGCCGGCTCCACCGGACACGTCATGAAGATGGCCGGCATCGACCGGCTGCCGATCGAAAGCCACGTGCTGCAGGCCTTCGTGTCGGAATCGCTCAAGCCGATGATCGACACGGTCGTCACCTTCGGCGGCGGCCACCTCTACATCTCCCAGTCCGACAAGGGCGGCCTCGTCTTCGGCGGCGACATCGACGGCTACAACACCTATGCCCAGCGCGGAAACCTGCCGATCGTCGAGGACGTGATGGCCGAGGCCGCCGCGCTGTTTCCGGCCGCCGCCAAGGTCAAGCTGCTGCGCTCCTGGGGCGGCATCATGGACATGTCGATGGACGGTTCGCCGATCATTACCACCGGCCCCCTGCCCGGCATGTATCTGAACTGCGGCTGGTGCTACGGCGGCTTCAAGGCAACACCCGCGTCCGGATGGTGCTTTGCCCACACCATCGCCAGGGACGAACCGCACCCCCTCAACGCGGCCTATTCGCTCGACCGCTTCCACCGCGGCTACGTCATCGACGAGAAGGGCCAGGGATCGTTCCCCTGGAGACATTGAGGCCGTTTCGATGATCATCACCTGCCCCCATTGCGGCCCGCGCGACCTGATCGAGTTTTCCTATTGCGGAGACGCGACACTTGATCGCCCCGAT
>NZ_JACZCS010000024.1 GCF_014904745.1 Oricola nitratireducens | reverse complement strand
GCGGGCGCCTCCCGCCGGCATCTCGTTGTCACCCGCAACACGCTGACCCATGTCATTTCCGATGTCGCCTTCGCGGCGGACGCCGGTACGAAAAGGGGTAAGGCATGACCTCGCACCGCCTTTCCGCCGGCGGCCGGATCGACCGCGAGAAGACGGTCCGCTTCACCTTCGACGGCAAGAGTTATCGAGGATACGCTGGCGACACGCTCGCCTCCGCCCTGCTGGCGGACGGCGTCCGCCTGTTCGGCCGATCGTTCAAATATCATCGCCCGCGCGGCCTGCTCGCTGCCGGATACGAGGAACCGAATGCGCTCGTCACGGTGACAACCGACGGTGCGCGTGAGCCGAATGTCCGCGCGACCGAACTGGAAATCTACGACGGCCTTGTCGCCGAGAGCCAGAACCGCTTTCCGTCGCTTTCCTTCGACGTGATGTCGGTCAACCAGTTCGCCGGCAAGGCCTTCAGCGCCGGCTTCTATTACAAGACCTTCATGGGTCCGGTCTTCGGCCCCTTGAAAGGCACAAGGGTCTGGATGTTCTGCGAACAATTCATCCGCCGCGCCGCAGGCCTCGGCTCCGCCGGAACCGTCGCTGACTCGAACCGCTACGAGCGCATGAACGCCTTTTGCGACGTACTGGTGGTCGGGTCCGGCCCGTCCGGCCTCGAAGCAGCGCAAAAGGCCGCGGCGGCGGGAAAACGCGTCATCCTGTGCGAAACCGATGCCGTTTTCGGCGGCTCGTCCAACTGGTCGACCATCGACGGGAGGGTTGCCTCCGAAGCGATCCTCGCCGAACTCAAGGACAGGCCGAACGTCCGCCTGCTGCCGCGCACCACCGTCTGGGGCTATTACGACGGCAACACGCTCGCCGCGCTCGAACGCGTTGCCGACCACAAGCCGGCGCCCGGCAAGGGCGAACCGCGCCAGCGTCACTGGGTCATCCGCGCCGGCCATGTCGTGCTGGCGACCGGCGCGCTCGAACGCACCCTCGTCTTTCCGGGCAACGACCGGCCCGGCGTCATGCTGGCCGGCGCGGCACTGCGTTATGCGGCGGAATATGGCGCCATGCCCGGCAAGCGCATGGCGATCTTCACCAACAATGACAGTGCCTACGAGACCGCCGCGCGCCTCTACGTGCTCGGTGCGCAGATCGCCGCGATCGTCGACGTTCGCAGGATCGTCGGCGACCGGGCCCGCGCGCTTGCCGGCCAGGCCGGCGCGGAGATCGTGGCCGGGCATGCGGTCGTCGCCACCGCCGGACGCCATTCCGTGACTTCCGTCACCATCGCGCCCTATGCCCCCGCCGCGGGGACGCTGTCCGGCGCGAAGACTGCGATCGCCTGCGACACGCTGCTGATGTCGGGCGGCTGGTCGCCGGTCCTGCATCTCGCCTCGCAGGCCGGCGCGAAACCGGTCTGGAGCGATGATCTGCAGGCCTTTCTGCCGCCCGAGAGCACAAGCGGCTGGGAGGCTGTCGGCTCGGCCGCCGGCGAAGGGATCGACGCACCGGCGCCGGTCTTCGAAATCCGCGCCAAGGGCGCCAAGGCCTTCGTGGATCTCCAGCACGACGTCACCGCCGACGATGTGCGTTTGGCGCATCGCGAGGGTTTCCGGTCCGTCGAACACCTGAAACGCTACACCACGCTCGGCATGGCGACAGACCAGGGCAAGACAGCCAATGTTCCGGGCATGGCGATCATGGCCGACGCGCTTGGCAAGCCGATCCCGGAGGTCGGCACGACGCGATTCCGCCCGCCCTTCACCGGCGCCTCGCTTGGCGCGCTTGCCGCCGAACGTTATGGCGACCTGCGCCCCGAGCGGCTGACGCCGATGCATGACTGGCACGTCGAAAACGGCGCCGGCATGTATGCGGCGGGCCTCTGGTATCGCCCCGAGAGCTACAATCAGCCGGGCGAGACTGTCGAACAGGCCTATATCCGCGAGGCGAAGAATGTCCGCCGCAATGTCGGCATCGTCGACGTGTCCACCTTGGGCAAGATCGATGTGCAGGGTCCCGACGCGGCGGAGTTTCTCAACCGCGTCTACACCAACGGCTTCGCAAAACTGCCCGTCGGCAAGGCGCGCTACGGCCTGATGCTGCGCGAGGACGGCTTCGCCTTCGACGACGGCACGACCTGGCGTCTCGCCGAGAACCGCTTCCTGATGACAACCACCACGGCCAATGCCGGGCGCGTCATGCAGCACATGGAGTTCTATCTCGACTGCGTCTGGCCGAACCTGAAGGTCCACCTCGCCTCGGTCACCGACCAGTGGGCGGGCGCGGCGGTCTCCGGACCGAAAAGCCGCGACCTGCTGGCCGCCTGCGTCACCGGCACCGAGGTCGACAACGAGACGCTGCCCTTCATGGGCATCGTCCATGGCGACATCGCCGGCGTGCCGGTGATAATCTGCCGCCTCTCCTTTTCGGGAGAGCGCGCCTACGAGGTCTATTGCGGCGCCCATCACGGCCAGCATGTCTGGGAGGCGCTGATGGCGGCCGGAGAGCCCTTCGGCATTCAGCCCTATGGCCTCGAGGCGCTCGGAACGCTGCGCATCGAGAAGGGCCATGTCACTGGCGCCGAGATCGACGGCCGCACAACCGCCCATGACCTGCATCTCGACTGGCTGATCTCGAAGAAGAAGCCGTTCATCGGTTCGGCGATGATGAACCGCGAGGGCCTGACCGATCCGAAACGCTGGTCGCTGGTCGGCGTGATCTCGCTGTCGGGCGAAAAGCTGCGCGGCGGCAGCCACGTCGTCGAGGGCACGCGCGACAATCCCGGCCGCGGCATCGGCCACCTCACCGCCATGTGCTACTCGCCGCTGTTCGGCAAATATATCGGCCTTGCGCTTGTCGAGAACGGCACGGCGCATATCGGCACACGCGCCTATGCGACCGATCCGGCGCGCTCGGGCACGCATATCCCGATCGAGATCGTCAGCCACCATTTCTACGACCCGAAGGGAGAGCGGATGCATGGCTGAGGTCCCGAGTTTCATCGCCGATCCGGTTCTGCGCGACCATGCGGCCTCGCCGCTCGCCGGTCATCTGGTGCTAGGCGAATTCGGCGCCGTTTCGGATGACGGCCCCGGCGTCGTCCTGTCGGAACGTTTCGGCCTCGCCATCGCCGAAGCCGCCGCATGGAACGGCGTCGAGGCGAAGCTTCGGGCGGCGATCAAGACGGCCACCGGATTGGCGCTGAAGACCGCGCCCGGAACCGGTACAATGAAGAAGGGTGCCTCCGCCTTCAACATCGCGCCCGGCCGCTGGCTCGTTTCCGGCGGCACGGACGATCTCGTCGCCGCGCTCGATGCGGCCGCCGGAGAGAATGGCACGGTGACCGATCTCAGCCATGGCCGGACCGTCATTCGCATCGACGGGCCGAAAAGCCGCCGGGTGCTGTCGAAACTCTTCGCGATCGATTTCGCCGATGCGGCAATGGCCAAGGGCGACGGCTTCGCGACCGTCCACCACGACATCTTCGCCCAGATCCAGCGTGTCGGCGACGACGCGTTCGACGTCTATGTCTTCCGGTCCTTCGCCCTCTCCTTCTGGCATCTGTTGTGCCGGTCGGCCGAGGAAGTTGGCTACCGCGTCGATTAGAGCTTTTCGGGAGCGGCCGCATCACCGTCTTCGCGGGTGTCGACTGCCAGGACGGGCCTTCACTCTCCTCTTTCAGTGCGCGGCTGAAGCGCCGGACTGACTATGAGAGCGAATGCACCGTGACGCCCGACACGATCGACGCGGCGACCGTCCGGTCGTCGCCCATGGTCTGCATCAGGAAGAGTTCCTCCGACAGGGTCGACACCGTTTCGGCCCTGAGCGCCATGGCGGGCGAGGCCTTGCTGTCGAGGACGATGAAATCGGCTTCGTAGCCCGTCGCCAGCTTGCCGATCCGGTCGCTCATGCCGATCGCCCCGGCATTGCCGAGCGTTGCCTGGAAGAAGGAGCGCAGCGGATGATAGCGCTGGCCCTGCAGGTTCAGGACCTTGTAGCCCTCGTCGAGCGTGCGCAGCATCGACCACGACGTGCCGCCACCGATATCGGTCGCAATCGCATGGCGCACATTCGGCGTTACCGAGCGCATCTTGTCGAGACTGAACAGGCCGGACCCGAGAAACAGGTTCGAGGTCGGGCAGAACACGGCGACCGAGCCGGATTCCGACATCCGCGCGATTTCGCGCTCGTTCTGGTGGATGCAATGGCCGAACAGGCTTTTCGGCCCGAGCAACCCGTAATGGTCGTAGATATCGGTATAATCCTTCGACCACGGGAACAGCTGCGCAACCGTCTCGATCTCGCGATGGTTCTCCGACAGATGCGTCTGCATCAGGCAGTCGGGATGTTCCTGCGCCAGCGCGCCGGCCATCTCCATCTGCGCTTCCGTCGAGGTCAGCGCGAAACGCGGCGTCACCGCCACCTCGACGCGGCCCTTGCCGTGCCATTGCCCGATCAGCGCCTTGGCGTCGTCGTAGCCCGATTGCGGCGTATCGGTCAGCGGCTCCGGCGCGTTGCGGTCCATCATCACCTTGCCGGCGACCATGCGCATGTCGCGCTTCAGCGCAGCGCCGAGCAGCGCGTCGACCGACCCCTTGTGCACCGAGCCATAGGCGACCGCTGTCGTCGTACCATGCGCTAGAAGCATGTCGAGGAAGCGGCCGGCCATGCGTTCCGAATGTTCCGGATCGCCGTATTTCTGCTCTTCGACGAACGTGTATGTGTTGAGCCATTCGAGCAGGCTGCCGGCATAGGAGGCAACGACCTGGCCCTGCGGGAAATGGATGTGGCAGTCGATGAAGCCCGGCACGATCAGGTGCGGCCGGTGATCGACGACGTCGCGGCCCCGATACGCCGCCGGCAGGTCCGACCAGTCGCCCGACCAGGCGATCCGTCCGCCGGCAACGGCGATCGCGCCATCCTCGATATAGTGAAACGCCTCCGTGTCGTCCGCGCCTTCAGGCTCGCGCTCGAACCACAGCAGCCGCCCGCGATGGAGTTGCGCCGCGCTCACGAGTTGCCGCGCGTCCGGTACCAGCGGGCGAGCACGTCACGCTCTTCCTGCGGAATCTCGGTCACGTTACCGGGCGGCATGGCATGGGTGACGCCCGCCTGCAGGAAGATCTCGCGCGCATGCGCGGCGATCCGCGCGTCGGTGTCGAGCAAAACGTTCTTCGGCGCCCAGTGGACGCCCTCCCACACCGGTTCGGCCGCGTGGCACATCGAGCAGCGCGAAAAGACGATGTCGCGCGCTTCCTCGAAATTGGCGGACGCCATCATCTTCTCGGCGGCGCGAGACGGCAGTTCCGCCTCTTCGTCGACACGGTGGATCGGGTTGGTCGACAGCCAGATGATGATGACGAAGATGACCGCCGTCAGCAGCCAGGTCCAGTTTGGCGTGCCCTTGCGCGCATGCTTGGTGTTGAAATAGTGCCGGATCAGCACGCCCATGATGAACACCAGCGAGGCGATCACCCAGTTGTAGGGTGTGGCGAACGCCAGCGGGTAGTGGTTCGACAGCATCAGGAAGATGACCGGCAGCGTCAGGTAGTTGTTGTGCAGCGAGCGCTGCTTCGCCGCCTTGCCGAGCGCCGGATCCGGCTTCTCCCCCGCCTTCAGGGCAGCGACGACCTTGGTCTGGTTGGGGATGATGATGAAGAATACGTTGGCGCTCATGATCGTCGCCGTGAACGCGCCAAGATGCACGAAGGTCGCGCGGCCCGTGAACAGATGCGTGTAGCCCCAGGCCATCAGGACGAGCAGCACATAGAGCAGCAGCATCAGCCCGGTGTCATGCTTGCCGAGCGGCGACTTGCACAGGAAGTCGTAGAATAGCCAGCCGACTGTCAGCGAGGCAAGCGAGATCAGGATTCCGCCCCAGACAGGCACGTCGAGCACGTTGCGGTCGATCAGGTAGAGATCCGCCCCGGCGTAATAGAGCATCGCCATCAGGAGCGCGCCCGACATCCATGTGACGTAGGATTCCCATTTGAACCAGGTCAGGTGCTCCGGCATCGCCGCCGGCGCGACCAGATATTTCTGGATATGGTAGAAGCCGCCGCCATGCACCTGCCATTCCTCGCCATGCACGCCTTCCGGCAGGCCCGGCCTTTGCGTCAGCCCGAGATCGAGCGCGATGAAATAGAATGACGAGCCGATCCACGCGATCGCGGTCACGACGTGAAGCCAGCGCGCGGCGAAAGTCAGCCAGTCCCAGGCAATGGCGAAATCAAGCAAGACGGTGTCCCCTGTAACACCGTTACCATGCCGATCAGGGCCTCAAAGGCAAGGTCTAACTGCGTCGCGAACGCCACCCTTGCACTGCGTTTTTTCTCCGCGCCGCGCCGCCTGCACTTCAGTCGGCGACCGCGACATTGGCTGCGAAGGGGCCTTTTTCGCCCGCCATCTCGCGAAACCGCAGTTTCGTCCCGACGCGCAGGCTGTCCCAGTCGCCGTTGGTCATGCTGTCGCGCTCGAAATAGACCTCGTTTCCGTCATCGGAGGTGATGAAGCCGTAGCCCTCGCCCTCGAACAGCCGGTCGATCGTGCCGTGCATCACGGGGTCATGGTGCTTGACCTCGACGCTGCCCATCTTGCGTTTCTGTTCCTTCAGGATCCGCCGCGCCGCGTCGAATGCCTCGTGGATGGCAAGGTTGGCGTCTTCGGCAGCGCCGCTTCGGCCCACATGGCGTTCGACGTGAATGTCCGGTCCCGGAACCGAGATCGTCAGGCGAACCGCGAATTCCGTGCCGGTTACTTTTTTCTTCTGCGGCGCTTCGATGACGACATCGCAGCCGACGATATGCGGATGCGCCTTTTCCAGTTCCCCGATACGCTTGTGAACATGCGTTTCGAGCACGGCGGACTTGTCCATGTTGCGGAATGTAATGCTGGCTGGACGTTGCATGTGCATGTTCCTCCTTTTTCCCGATGATGTCATTTGTCCCGCCGGCATGCGCCGGCGTCATTGACCGGGGTCAATCCATATGCCCGCGCGCCGCCGGCACCGGCCCTCCATGGTGGTTGACATCGCTCAAGGCGCGTATGAGATCAGTATCGCATCAAGGGCCGAAACTGGAACGGAGAAAAACGGTGTGCCGCCTTTACGCCATGCGCGCCAATGAACCGACCCGCGTCGAGTGCAGTCTGGTTCTTGCCCAGAATGCGCTGATGCAACAAAGCCAGATGGATGCCGAAGGTATCGTGCATGGTCATGGCTGGGGTGTCGCCGATTACCGCGATACCGTACCGCTGGTCGAAAAACAGACCTGGGCGGCCTATCACGGCGAACATTTCCGCAAGACGGCCGCGCGGGTCTACGCGCACACCGTGGTCGCCCATGTCCGCCACGCGACCGTCGGCGCGCAGGCGATCGAGAACACGCATCCCTTCAATCACGGCCGCTGGATCTTTGCCCATAACGGATCGATCCAGAATTTCCCGCAGGTCCGCGACCTGATGATCGAGCATATCGACCCGGTGCTTCGCAACGACATCAAGGGCGAGACCGACAGTGAGCACATTTTCTATTACCTGCTGACCTTGCATTTGCGCCATCCCGACCGCCCGCTGAACGAGACGGTCGGACGCGGCCTGCGCCGGGTCATGCAGTGGTCGGATCAGGTCGACCCGTCCGAGCCGGCCGCCCTCAACATCGTCCTGACGGACGGCGAGCGGCTTGTCGGCTCGCGCCGCGGCCGCACCCTCTGGCATCTGGTCAGAAACGAGATCGTCACCTGCGGCATCTGCGGGCGCAAGCATGTCCGGCACGATGTCGGCGACAATTACCGCGCCATCGAGATCGCTTCCGAGCCGATCAGCGGCGAGAACTGGCAGCCCTTTGCCGAGGGCGTCGTCTATTCCATCGACGAAAACTTCCATTTCCACATCGAGCCGTTGCCGGAAACCGCCGGACTGGAGCCCGCTTAGGGTAGCCCCGCCGGACACGCCCGCTCATGAACATTGTCGCAATCGGTTTTCTGGGCAGTCTCGCGGCGGGCATGATGACGGCTGTCGGCGCGCTTCCGGTGCTCGCCGGGCGCACGGTGTCCCGCCGGGCGACGGACATCATGCTCGGCTTCGCGGCAGGCGTCATGCTGGCCGCTTCGTTCTTTTCGCTGATCCTTCCCGCCATCGAGATTTCGACGGAACGTTACGGCGCGGGACTTGTACCCGCGCTGATCGCGGCAACCGGTGTCTTTCTCGGCGTGGTGCTTCTCTTTGTTCTGGACGAGCGCATCCCGCACGAGCACTTCGTCAAGGGCCGTGAAGGCCCGGACGCGGTCGCCATGCAGAAGATCTGGCTGTTCGTACTGGCAATCACGATCCACAACATTCCCGAGGGGCTTGCCGTCGGCGTCGGTTTCGGCGGCGGCGACGTGATCGCGGGATCGAAGCTCGCGGTCGGTATCGGCCTGCAGAACGCCCCCGAGGGACTTGCCGTCGCCGTCGCGCTGATGTCGCTCGGCTATTCGCGGCTCTACGCCTTCGCCGTCGCCAGCCTGACCGGCATGGTCGAACCGGCGGCGGGCCTAGCGGGCGCAATCGCCGTCAGCCTGTCCGAAGCCCTGCTGCCCTGGGGCATGACCTTCGCCGCCGGCGCCATGATATGCGTCATCAGTCACGAGATCATTCCGGAAACCCATCGGCACGGCCACCACAAGGCGGCAACCATCGGGCTCAGCACGGGCTTTATCCTAATGATGTTCCTCGACGTGGCTTTCGGCTAGAGCTGTTGACGGAAATCAAGGGAAACGGCCCGGCAAGGTCTAAGGTCGTTTCGGCACAAGCGATGAAGTGGAGGTTGCCATGGCGGATATCGCGATCGACAGCGATGAACTGGAAGGTGTGATCCTGCGGATGCGGGCGCTGATGGCGCGCGAGGAGACCGACGTGTCCGATCCCGGCGGTAATCCGAGCGACGACGAAGTCCCCGCTGCCCTGCAGGAACTATCGGGCGACCTGACGCGTGCCGAACTCGTGCAGGAAATCGAGGGGCTCAACGACGATCAGCAGGACGCGCTTGTCGCTCTATACTGGATCGGACGCGGTGATGCCGAGCCACAGGAATGGGAAAACACCATTGCCTTGGCACGCCAGCGCCACGAAGGCTCCACCGCCGAATATCTCCTCTCCCATCCGCTCGTGCCCGACCAGATCGAGGAAGGCTGGGAAAAGATGCGCGAATCCGGCGAACTGGACTAGCGAAAGAACTCGAAAGCAACGGCTGATAACCCATGGCTGACAATCCGCCGGCAACAGTCGGCCTCAAGGCGGAGGATCTGCGACGGACCTGCGATCCGGCCGCCTTCGCCTTCCAGACCACGCGCGATCTGCCCGACGGCGGCCAATTGATCGGCCAGGAGCGGGCCATCGACGCAATCCGCCTGTCGGCCCGCATCGCGCATCGCGATTTCAATCTCTTCGTCCTCGGCCCGCCCGGCACCGGCCGGCGCGCGGCGGTCGAAAACCTGCTCGCCGAACAGGCGGCACTGCGTCCGGTTCCGCCCGATTGGGTCTATGTGAACAATTTCGAGACGCCGCACCGTCCGCGCGCGCTTCGCCTTCCTTCCGGCACTGCCCAGCGCCTCAAACTGGCAATGGAGACGCTCGTCGACGATCTCGCCACCGACATCCCGGCGATGTTCGAATCCGAGGACTACCAGGCACAGCGCCGCACCATCGAGCAGGAGTTCGGCGGCAAGCACGAGACCGCGTTTTCCGAATTCGCCGAGCGCGCCAAGGCGCAGAATGTCGCCATCATGCGAACGCCGATGGGCTTCGGACTGGCGGCCTTGCGCAACGGCGAGGTCATCAAGCCGGAGGTTTACGACAGACTTGGCAAGGAGGAACGCGAAGAGATCGACGCCAAGATCGCCAAATTGCAGGAGGAGCTTGCCGACGTGCTGCGCTCCATCCCGGCGCTCGAGCGCGAGCACCGCCGCCGCGTCGAACAGTTGCACGCCGAAATGGCCGAGCGCGCCGTATCGGTGCAGATCCAGGAAGTCCTCGATGCCTTCCCCGGTATCGACGCCATCGCGGGTTTCGTCGCCGATGTCCGCGAGGACATGATCGCCAATGCCGAACTCTTCCTCGCCGCACGCCAGAACGCCGAAGCCGGCCCGTTTCCCGAAGTTGTCGCCAAGGTCCACAAGCTGCCGCCCTTCGCGCGCTACGCGGTCAATGTCATGGTCTCGCACGATGGCGGCCCCGAGGCCGGCGCGCCGCTGGAAATGGAGGCGCTGCCGACACTCGGAAACCTGACCGGCCGCATCGAGCACGAATCGCAGATGGGCGCGCTCGTCACCAATTTCACCCTGATCAAGCCGGGCGCATTGCATCGCGCCAATGGCGGCTATCTCGTGCTGGATGCCCGCCGGCTCCTCAGCGAACCCTACGCATGGGACGCGCTGAAGCGCTGCCTCGAACAGCGCGCGATCTCCATCATTTCCATTGCCGAGCGCCTCAGCCTCGTCTCGACGACATCGCTCGAACCAGATCCGATCGATCTCGATATCCGTGTCGTTCTGATCGGCGACCGGCTGATCCACGCGCTGCTTGTGATGTTCGACCCCGATTTCGGCGAGTTGTTCAAGGTGCAAGCCGATTTCTCCGAGGAAGTCGAGCGCACGCCGGAGGCGATGGCACTGTTCGCGCAACTGATCGCGGCATCGGTCCGGCGCGAAAAGCTCAAACCGCTCGATGCTCCCGCCGTCGCCCGCCTCCTCGACGAGGCGATCCGGCACGCCGACGACGCCGAACGTATTTCGCTGAAGATCGGCGCGCTTGACGACATCCTGCGCGAGGCCGATTTTCGCGCCGGAGAGGCCGGTCGCGAAACCGTCGCGGCGGCCGATATCGAACGCGCTGTCGCCGAAGCCGAACGCCGCGCATCGCGCCTGCGCGAACGCCTGCAGTCGATGGTCGAGCGCGGCACCATCCTGATCGATACCGACGGCGCCGCCACAGGCCAGATCAACGGCCTGTCGGTGATCGATCTCGGTAATTACCGCTTCGGCCATCCCTCGCGCATCACAGCGCGAGTGCGTGTCGGTTCCGGCGAGGTCGTCGACATCGAACGCGAGGTGGAACTTGGCGGACCGCTCCATTCCAAGGGCGTCCTGATCCTGTCCGGCTACCTCTCCTCGCACTATGCGCTCGACGTGCCGATGTCGCTCAAGGCGAGCCTCGTTTTCGAACAGAGCTATGGCGGTGTCGATGGCGACAGCGCCTCTTCCGCTGAACTCTATGCGCTGCTGTCGGCCCTCTCGGACGTGCCGTTGCGCCAGGATCTCGCCGTGACCGGTTCGGTCAACCAGGCCGGGCGCGTGCAGGCGATCGGCGGCGTAAACGAGAAGATCGAGGGCTTTTTCGAGCTCTGCGCCGGGCGCGGTCTGACCGGCAGCCAGGGCGTCCTCATCCCGCAATCGAACGTCAAGAACCTGATGCTGCGCTCCGAAGTGGTCGAGGCCGTGAAGGCCGGCAAGTTCCGTGTCATTCCGGTCGAGACCATCGATCAGGGACTGGAAATCCTCACTGGCAAATCCGCCGGTGCGCGCGGCGCCGACGGAGCCTTTCCGGACGGCACCGTCAATGCCCGCGTCGAGGCGCGGCTGCACGAATTCGCGGCGCTGCGCCGGAAATTCGCCATCCCGCCCGAGATGGCCGGCAAGGACAAGAAGAAATGATCCCCGCCCGCACGTCCGGTACGCATCCGAAAACCAGGATCGTCGTTGCCGCGTCCTGCTTTGCCGATGCGTCCTCCGGCGTCCGCCTGGCCGCGCTGCTGTCATCGCGTATCGAAGCCGATGTCGAGGGCGTATTCGTTGAGGAAGAAGAACAGGCCGGCCTGTTTCACAACCCGGCGGCCCGCCTCGTCACACCAGGCGGTGAGCAAGTGGCCGCTCCGTCACCGGAGGAATTGCGGGCCGCACTGAAAAGGGATGCGCTCGCCTTCGAGCGAGAGATCGCCCGCATCGCGCTCGAACACGCGCGCCACTGGTCGTTCCGCACGCTGCGCGGTCGCCTGCTTGCCAGCATCGGCGAATTGCTGCAGGCACACGACATCCTGCTGCTCGGCCACCGTCCTTTGCTCAGAATGCGCGGCCCGGTGATCCGTCTCGGCGCCACCGGCCGCCCGGATATTGCTGCGGGACTTGCCGCCGATCTCGGCGCACCGATCGTCGATATTGCGATCGCTGCCCCGATGACCGCCGGCTCGCTCGCCGAGACGCTTGCCCTTGTCGGCCGCACCAGCGCGTCGGCGATCGTCATCGACACCGCCTCCGGCCCGTTCCGGACGCCCGGCGAGATCAACGACCTTCTCGACGCCGCACGCTGCCCGGTCATTCTGGTCGGCGCGCCGGCCTCAGACGGTGGCTGAAGCCAGCCGGCGCGCCCGGCGTTCGCCGGTAATGTTGACGAGATTGCCGGCGAGAATGATCGCACCGCCGACAAAGACGAATATCTCCAGCGGCTCGCCATAGATCAGCATGCCGAGAACCGCGATAACCGGCAGCCGGACGAATTCCATCGGCGCGACGATCGAGGCCGGCGCATGGCGCAGCGCCGAGGTCAGGCAGTAATGCATCGACAGGCCGGAAATACCGACCATGACCACCCAGGGCGTCAGATGCAGCGAGAACATCGTGACGCCGCCAGGCGCGGCCAGCGCGAAACCCATAAGACCCTGGCTCAGCGTCATCCAGAACAACACGCATAGTGTCGTATCGGTACGCATCAGTTTCTTGGTGAAGATCGTGTTCATCGCGAAACCGATCGCCGCGCCAAGCGCGGCGAAATGGCCGACATCAAGGGGTGCGATTCCCGGCCGCGCGACAACCAGCACGCCAATAAACCCGATGATCGCGCCGATCAGCCGCGTCCGCGTCATGCTCTCGCCAAGCATCAGCGGCGCCAGAAGCGCAACCCAGATCGGATTGGTGAATTCCAGCGCGACCACTTGCGCGAGCGGGATGACCGTTATGGCGAAAAACCAAAGGTTCTGGCCAGTGAAATGGAAGATATTGCGCGCCGCATGCAGTCCGGCTTTCCGCGTCTTCACCTGCCCGAAACCGTCGCGCGAAAAGAAGATCACCGCACTGACAATCACGAAGCCGATCACCGAGCGATAGGCCATCAGCTCGAACGTGTTGAGTTCCGCCTGCACCGAGCGGCCGGCAATCGCCATGGCCGCCATCGAAACGACAGACCCGCTCATCCACAGGGCGGCTTTCACGAGCGAGGTTGGCGGAGTCGATTGCATGGCCGGATGTGCTTAGTGGACCGGCGCGAGCTCGCCAAGCGGAAAACGCTATTGCCTGCCCGGGAAAGAGGCAATTGCCGCCTGGCCAAGCGAAAGTCCCCCGTCATTGGCCGGGACGCGCGACTGCACCAGCACCGTGAACCCGTCACGCATAAGGCAACTATGCAGCGTTTCGAGCAGGATGCGGTTCTGCATCACGCCGCCCGACAGCGCGATCCGCCGCGTGCCCGCCCGCTCCGCGACCGCCGCGGCGGTCCCGGCGAGCGCCGCAGCGAGGCCGAGGTGAAACCGCGCCGCAATGACCGGCGGTTCGACACCCTTCCTCAGGTCGTCCGTCAAAGCGCCCCACAGAGGGGCCCACGAAAGGATTCTCGTGCCCCGCTCATCCGACACCGCAACCGGATAGGCGCCCGCCCCTTCGCGATGCGGCGCGGCCAGCGCCTCCATCTCCATCGCCGCCTGCCCTTCGTAATGCTGCCGGTCGGCGGCAATGCCGAGCGCTGCCGCGACCGCGTCGAACAGCCGTCCCGCCGAGGACGACAGCGGCGCGTTCAGTCCTTTTTCGATCATCCGTTCGATCATGCCCGACTGTTTTGCTTCCAGCATCGCGCCAAGCGCGGTTCCCAATATGCGGTCGCGCCAGCCATCGCCGAACGCGGCCTTCAGATGCGCCACCGTGTTGCGCCACGGCTCACGCATCGCCTGCGCCCCGCCCGGCAGCGCGACCGGCGAAAAATGCGCTGCCCGTTCGAAGCCGCCATAACCGCCGACAAGGAATTCCCCGCCCCAGATCGTTCCGTCGGTGCCGAGGCCGAGCCCGTCCATGACGATGCCGACCGAGAGATCGTCACCGGGTTCGACGCCGTGCTCGGCAAGACAGCTCGCCAGATGCGCGTGATGGTGCTGGACTCGCACCAGCTTCGCGCCGGTCTGCGCGGCAAGGTCTTCACCCCATTGCGTCGACAGGTAATCGGGATGCAGATCGACGGCGATCACCTCCGGGTCGAACCGGAAGATGTCGCGATAGAGCGCTATGGCCTTGCGATAGTCGGCATGTGTCACCGCCTCCTCGAGATCGCCCAAGTGCTGCGACGGGATCGCCTGCCCGTCCTTCGCGAGGCAGAAGGTCGATTTCAGTTCGCCGCCCATGGCGAGCACTGTCGGCGCATCCGCGAAACCTTCCGCAAGCGGCAGCGGCTCCGGTGCCAGTCCACGCGCCCGGCGCAGGATCTGCGGTCCCGGCGCATCGACACGCATGACGGAATCGTCGAGCCGGTTGACGATGTCGCGGTCATGCATCAGCCAGCAGTCGGCGATCCCCGCGAGACGGTCCCGCGCGTCGTCATTGCCGGTCGCCTGCGGCTCGTCGGAGAGATTGCCCGAGGTCAGCACGATCGGTCCATCGAGCGCGTCCATCAGCAGGTGGTGCATCGGCGTATAGGGCAGCATGAAGCCGGTTTGCGCATGGCCGGGCGCAATGCCCGGGGCGAGGCTCTCGTCCGCATTGCGCAGTAGGACGATCGGCGCGGACCGCGCTTCAAGCAGTTCTTCCTCCGCCGCAGAGACGGCGCAGAAGCGGCGGATTTGACTCGCGTTTTTCGCCATCACAGCAAGCGGCTTGGCGGCCCGGCGCTTGCGCCGCCGAAGTTCCGCGACCGCCGTCTCGCTCGTCGCGTCGCAGGCGAGATGAAACCCGCCGATCCCCTTGATCGCGACAATCGCCTCGTCCTTCAACAGCCGCGCGACCTCCGCGATCGGGTCTTCACAGTCAACACGCCCTTCCCCGTCCTCCAGCCACAGCTGCGGCCCGCAAACCGGGCAGGCATTCGGCTGCGCATGGAAGCGCCGGTTGGCCGGATCCTCATATTCGCGCGCGCAGTCCTCGCACATGGGAAATGCGCTCATCGAGGTGCGCGCCCGGTCGTAGGGTATCGAGCGCACGATGGAGAGGCGCGGTCCGCAATGGGTGCAGTTGGTAAAGGCATAGCCGTGCCTGCGATCGAACGGGTCCATCACCTCGGCAAGGCATTCCGGGCAGGTCGCAGCGTCCGGCACGACACCGGTCGAGATCGCGCCGCCGGCACTTTCGGCGATCATGAATTCGGCAGCAGCCAGCGCGCCGTCTATCGCTTCCCAGCGGACGGAATCGATGCGCGCCAGCGGCGGCGCCTCCGTTTCCAGCCGTTCGAGAAACGTGTCCAGCGTATTGTCCCCGCCCCAGGCTTCGATCTCGACGCCGGAACCGTCATTGAGAACATGGCCGGTCAATCCCGTTTCGCGCGCCAGCCGCCAGACATGCGGCCGGAAACCGACGCCCTGCACCAGCCCGCGAACCCGGATCCTGCGCCCGGACATGACATCGGCGGCGGTCATCAATGCACCGTGCAGACGAGGCAGGGATCGAAGGAACGCACGATGTGCTGCACGGCGACGGGCTCCGTTTCGCCCGGCCGCACCGGCGCGCCTACAAGCGCCTGTTCGAGCGGCCCCGGCGTGCCTTCCGCGTCGCGCGGCGAAAAATTCCAGGTTGTCGGCGCGATGATCTGGTAATTGGCGATCCGCCCCTTCTCGATTTTCAGCCAGTGGCCGAGCGAGCCGCGCGCCGCCTCGGTCAGCCCGGTCCCCTCGCCGCTCTCCGGCATCTTCGCGTGCGCGATGAACCGCTCGCCCGGTTGCAGCGCGTTGACCCAGCCTTCCATCGCGATCACCACCAGCGCGATTTCGACCAGCCGCGCCACGACACGCGCATGCACATTGCCGCCATCCCTCGCGACCAGATCCCGGATCAGCGGATGCCCGTCGACGAGCTGGCGCGCCAGCGCGCCGGTCTCCGCGATACCGCCATCGAGGCGCGGCGCCTTGCACCAGCTATAGGCGTCCGTCCGATCCGCATCGGGCAATGTCTCGCCGGTTAGCGGCGGCATCGCGCCGGCATGCGCCTTGTACCAGGCGTGGCTGACATCCTCCGCGATCGCGAGCGCATCAAGAGCGCGCACGCCGTTCTCGAACACACCGCGCGCGAACAAGGGCGTCCCGCCGGACCCATAAGCGCCGAAGCTCATGAAGCGCCCGGCCGACGGACCGAGCCGGTTCAGGCCAAGCGGAATCGAAAGCGAAAGGAAATGGCGGAAATCACTGCTTTCAGGCGCTTTT
This sequence comes from Oricola nitratireducens, assembly GCF_014904745.1. Taxonomy (GTDB): domain Bacteria; phylum Pseudomonadota; class Alphaproteobacteria; order Rhizobiales; family Rhizobiaceae; genus Oricola; species Oricola nitratireducens. Next base: position 83,376 of record NZ_JACZCS010000024.1, on the reverse strand, counting down.
TCCGCCGCCCACGATTCCAGTTCCGAAGCACTCGAAAGCGCCGCGATCCGCTCCAGCCTGTCGCCGAAAAGCGTCCGCTCGAGGAACCGCCGGAAAGACGACAGGATCGCCGCCAGCCGCGCGATCTCGCCCGATGTCACCGCCCGCGTCGAGCCGCCCGGCTGGATCGACAGCGTGTGCGGCCACTTGCCGGCGAGCAGTCCCATCAGGTGCATGAACTGCGCCCGCGCCGGCAGCACGTCCTGCGCCGCTATCCCCTTGATCGCAGCGAAGCGCTCCCGCGCCGCCGCGTGCCACGCTTCGCCCGCATACACTTCGCGCGCGAAGTCCGGCATGAAGAACAGGTAGAAATGCGTCAGATGATCGGCAACGTTCTCGGTCGCATGCACGAGATTGACCGCCAATTCGCCATTCGGCGGCATGACCAAGCCTTGCACCTCGGCCAACGCTTGTGCCGCGGCGACCGATTGCGACACCGAGCAGATGCCGCAGATGCGGGGCGCATAGACCAGCGCGTCGGCCGGCGGCTTGCCTGCGAGAATGCGCTCGAAGCCGCGATAGAGCGGCGAATTCACATGCGCCTGCTTCACGCGGCCATCGGCGATGTCGAGCTTCACCTCGAGATCGCCTTCTACGCGGTTGAAAGGGCCGACGACGAGCTTCGTCATCGCGTCTTCTTCTGCCGGTCGACGGGCGGACGCGTCAGGTGGTCGGCGACGGCGTTTTCCTTCAGTCGCGCCGGCGTCGCCGCCTTCGAGAGAGAAGCCAGCGCCACGAACCACGCCTTCGGCATGTCCGTCGGCAGGCCGACGGGGATGCCGGAGATTTTCGGCGTCAGCGTGAAGGCATGGCCCGGCTCCTCGAAGCCCGGCGCCGTGCAGTTGATGCAGGGATAGCCGCCATCGAGGCAGGAGCCCGCGCCGTTCCAGGCCCGCATGTTGCAGTCGGCGCGCGCCTGCGTGCCCTTGCATCCGAGATTTTCCATCATGCAGCCCAGGTCGCACAGCTTCTCGGCGCTCGCCTTGAACTCGTAGAATTCGTTGCGCGCACAGCCGTGATGGACGAGATGCATCGTGTAGGAGAGCGGCCGTTCCCACTCGTCGATATCGTTCGCGCCGAAGCGCCCCGCCGCGATCGTGTGCAGCGTCTCCGTCAGCCAGCCCGGATGGATCGGACAACCGGCGACATTGATCACCGGCAAGCCCGACCTGGATCGGAATTCCGCGCCGAGCAGCCCGCCTTCCTTCTGCCCATCATAGGAAAGGCCGCAGGCCTCGACCTCGTTCGCGCCCGCCGCCGTGACCCCGCCATAGGCGGCGCAGCTTCCGACCGCCACCACATGGCCGGCCTTCGCCGCCAGATCGGCGATCCAGTCCATCACCGGTCGGCCCGTGCCCGCCATCATGTGGAACTTCCCCGTCCCGTTCGGCCCGCGCATGACGGAGCCTTCGAGGCACAGGATATCGAGCGTCTCCTCGCCATCGATGATCCGCCGCATGATCTCGATGACGGCGCTGCCGCTTTCCTCGCTCAGCGACGGATGCCACAGCACTTCGATATTCGCCGCCTCGAAGGTCGCCAGCAGGTCTGGGCCTTCCGCGCCGATCAGCGACAGGGTACAGCCGCCACATCCGCCCGACTGCATCCAGAACAGCCGAAGCGGACGCCGTTTTTCAGGCTGATGCATGTTCATCCGCGGGGACCCTCACCGTGAATTCGGCGCCGCCTTCCGGCCGGTTGGCCGCCGTCAGGTCGCCGCCCTGCTTCACCGCCATGTTGTAGGAGACATAGAGACCGAGGCCGGTTCCAGCCCCGATCGGCTTGGTCGTGAAAAACGGCTCGAAGATCTTGTCGATCCGTTCGGGCGGGATGCCCGGCCCGTTGTCGGCGACACGGATGATCACCTCGCCGTCGGTCTTCTCGCCGGAAATGACGATCTCGCCGTTGGGATCGCCCTCCAGCACATCGGCGGCGTTCTGCACCAGATTGACGATGATCTGGTGCAGCTGCCCCTTGCGGCCGCGGATTTCAAGCGTGTCCGGCACGTCGAGCCGCACCGACGGTTTGACGCGCTGCGTCTTGATCACCCAGTCAGCGGCGGTGCGCACCAGCCTTGTCACGTTGAAGGCTTCCAGCGTTTCCTCCTGGTTGGAGGAAAAGCGGCGCAGGTCCTGAACAATGTCGCGCACCCGCTCCGCGCCCTCCAGCGTGCCGTCGACCAGCGGGCCGATGTCGCGCAGCACCTGGTCGATCTTCAGGTCCTTGCGCAACGTCTCCATCTCGGCGGGCCCGCTCTTGCCATTGCAGGCGGAGAGATATTTCGTGATCGCCTCGCCATAGCGCTTCAGCGCGTACATGTTGCCGAAGACGAAGCTGATCGGATTGTTCAGCTCATGCGCGACGCCGGCGACGAGCCGGCCGAGCGCCGCCATCTTTTCCGACACCAGCATGCGTTGCTGCGTCTGCGTCAGTTTCTGGTGCGCAGTATCGAGTTCGCGGTAGGCGCGCTGCAATTCGCCGATCGGCCGGCCGACCAGAACCATGCCGACGAGACGGCCGCGATGGTCGCAGCGCGGCGTGCAGTTGACCGAGATCAGCGCGTTGCGGCTGTCGGGCGCGGAAAGCGACACGTCGCGCTGCGCCACGACGCCGCCATTCTTCAGTTCCGGCAGGAACCCGGCTACCGTCTTCCGGCTGGCGTCATCGAAAAGATCGGTCAGCGGCATGGCGAGAAGGTCGCGCTCGCGCCGTCCGACGGCCGTTTCCAGCGCCGGATTGACCTGCTGGATCAGCCCGTTCGTGTCGCAGACGATCAGCACGTCGGTCATCGCCGCGACAACCGAGCCGATAAAGGCATGCGCCTCCTCGAGCCGGGCGTTCTTTTCCTCCAGTTCGGTCTGGGAATCGACGAGTTCGGAATAAACCTCGTCCATCTTCTGGATGACGTCGATCCAGACGTCCTCCCCGCCCTCCCCGAGCGGCAGCGCCCTGTTCGTTGGTGTCTTGATCGTCAGTTGCTTGTGATTTTCGGTGGTCAGCATGATGCGGCCTATCCCGGCACGCCCGCAGTCCGGCGCGTGGCCGGCAGCGGCTTGACGTTTTCGAGCCCGTAGCGCTCGAGCTTCGAGCGCAGGCCGACGCGCGACAGGCCGAGTTCGCGGGCCGCGCGCGACTTGTTCCAGCGGTTGCGGATCAGCGTTTCGCGGATGATCCGCGATTCCAGCATCTCGATGCGATCCTTCAGCGTTCCCTCGACCCCGGCGATCGCCTCGTCGTCCTGCCCGTCGAGATCGGCCGGATCGGCCCTCAGGATATGCCGCGACAACAGATCCGCGCCGAGTTCGCGTCCCTCCGGCCCCAGCACCAGCATCTGCTGGATCTCGTTCTGCATCTCGCGCACATTGCCCGGCCAGCCATAGCTCTTCATGCAGTCGAGCGCTTCCTGCGAGAAACCGGTCACCTGCTTGCCGAGTTGGCCGACAGCCCGCGTCAGCAGCGCGCGCGCCAGCACCGGAATGTCGGAGCGCCGGTCCTTCAGATCCGGAATGCGGATCACCATGCCGGCGAGCCGGTAGTAGAGATCGGCGCGGAAACGCCCCGCCCGGACTTCCTCTTCGAGATCGCGATTGGTTGCCGCGATCACACGGACATCGACCTTGCGCGTCCTGGTGCTGCCAATCGGGCGGATCTCGCCCTCCTGCAGCACCCGCAGCAGCTTCACCTGGAAGGCCGGCGACACCTCGCCGATCTCGTCGAGAAACACCGAGCCGCCATTGGCCCGCTCGAACAGGCCCATATGGTCCTCGACCGCGCCGGTGAACGCGCCGCGCTTGTGGCCGAACAACTCGCTTTCCAGCAATTCGTCCGGTAACGCGCCGCAGTTTTCCACGACGAAGGGCTTGTTCCAGCGCAGCGACCCGTAATGAAGCGCCCGCGCGGCAAGCTCCTTGCCGGTGCCCGACGCGCCCGAAAGCAGCACGGGCACGTCATAGGGCGCGACCTGTTTCAGCGTGTCGCAGACCGCGTTCATCGGGCTGTCCTTGCCGCGCACGATGCCGTCGTCGAAATCGTAGTCCTTGCGCAGCTTGTCGCGCCGGTCGGAAACCTTCTGGCGCGCGCCCGACGGCGACATCTTCAGTTCGATCGCCAGGAGCTCGTTTTCGCGCTGCAACGCGTAAAGCCGGCAGGCGGTCTTCAGCGTCAGGATCAGGTTTTCGGGATGCCACGGCTTGGTAATGTACTGGAATATCCCCGCCTCGTTGATCCCGTCGATGATGTCATGCGCGTCGGTGTAGCCCGAGACGATCATGCGAATGACGTCCGGCCAGCGTGTGCGCACCGATTTCAGAAACTCGACACCGGTCTGTTCCGGCATGCGCTGGTCGCACAACACGACCTGCACCCATTCGTTTTCGAGCACCGAACTCGCTTCGCCGATGGTCGCGGCGGTCCTGACGTCGAAATCCTCGTTGAGGATTCGCGCCAGCGACTCCAGCGACCGGATCTCGTCGTCTATCACCAGGATCGTCGGCAGGGGTGTTGTAGCCTCCGTCATGATGCAGCCCTCCTCCGAGACCGCGTCCGCGCAGTGTTTTCCCGGTGCCGCGCGATGGTGATCGGCGTGCGCGACTTCGGCACCTTGTGGACGAAATTGTAGCGCGCGACATGATAGCTCGGATCGAAGCCGTAGAAATTGCGCCGCATGCGTTGCAACTCCTCGTCGCGGTATCGCGCCAGCGGCTTTTCCGCCTCGTCCTGCGCGCGGCGCCTGGCCTTCTCGCGCAGGCGTTCGTCAAGATCCGTGCTTTCCGCGAGCCGCAACGCCATGTCGCGCACGGTCTCCCCGAAACCTTCGCGGCCGGCATGTATGATCTCGTCGGCGAGCCCGAGCGACAGCGCCTCCTCCGCGCCCATCGGCAGCCGCGCGGCGGCGATGCGCTCGGCGTTTTCCGCCCCGGCATGGCGCGGCAGTAGATAGGTCCAGAATTCCGAACCGTAGAGATTGCCCATGTCCTTGTAATACGGATTGAGCACCGCGCCCCGGCGCAGCCAGACCGCGTCCGCGGCCCGCGCCAGGAACACCCCGCCGGCGCCGGCATTGCCGCCGACGGCCGAGACGACGAACCGGTCAGTCGTGCGGATGATGGCTTCGGCAAGATCGTCCATCGCGTTGATATTGGCCCAGGATTCGTCCGCCGGGCTTTCCGCCGCCTCGATCAGGTTGAGGTTCAGGCCGTTCGACCAGTGGTCCGGCCCGCCCATCAGAACAATCGCTTTCGTCGGTCGTTTCAGCGCCTCCTGCCACGCGCCGAGCAGACGCTGGCAGGCCTCGGTTCCCATCGCGCCATTGTAGAATCCGAAATGCAGGAAACCGGCGTAACCCTCTTCCTCGTAACGGATATCCGCGTAGCCGGGAAACTCCGGCAAGCTCTCCGCCTCGGCGCGAAACACCGTCGTCGCCGGCAACTTGAGCGCCTTGTCCCGCCCCTTGCGCACATGGCCGATCCACACCGCCCCATCGCGCGTCGCCCGCGCGAACGCGGAACCGCTACGGGCGATCACGTCGCCCGGGTCCCCGGCAAACCCGTCGGCGCGATGCGTGTCGAACAGGTAGACGTTTTCGCCGAACAGCACGTCCTTCACGCCCGGCATGCCGTCGGCGGACGCAATCTTGCGCAACACGGTATCGGTATCGTCATTGTGCCAGTCGATCGCGCGGTCGGTCTGCTTCGCGCCGTTGCGCCAGACCGGTGTCACGCGCAGCGTATCCAGCGTCTGCGGCGTCCGGCCCGCCCCGATCTTCGCGATCGCTTCCAGCACCGCCTCGGCCGCCGCTTCGCTCACCTCGTGGCGATAGAGGCTCGACTTTGTCGCGTCCCGCATCGCGAAGCGCCGCTCCGCCCAGACCGGTCCGGCGTCGAGAGCGCTGTCCGCCTGGAGCACCGTCACGCCCCATTCCGCCTCGCCGTTCAGGAGCGCCCAATCGAGCGCCGACGGTCCGCCGTCGCCGACGGGTCCCGGATGGACGACAAGACAAATCCGGCTTTCCCAGATAGCCCGCGGGATCGCCCGTTTCAGGAACGGCGCCACCACGATGTCCGGCTCGAACAGGTCGACCGCCTCCAGCGCCACCGCGTCGTTGATATCGAATTCGACCGAGACCTCGTGCCCCTGCGCGGCCAATTCCGTGAACAGCCTTTGGCTGAGCGAATTGAAGCTGTGGCAGAGGAACAGGATCTTCATTGGTCAGCAGATCCTCGGCAGTTGCTCTCCGGCAAGCCAGTCGACGACGCGGGTGCCGCCGAAGCCGGTCTTCATCTGGATCAGGTTCGCCGCATCATCCGTCACATGGCCGATGATCGCGGCATTCCCGCCATGCGGATGGGCTTTCATGACAGCGAGGAGCTTGTCGGCATCCGCCTCCTCGCAGAGACAGACGAGCTTGCCCTCATTGGCGACATAGAGCGGATCGAGGCCGAGTAATTCACAGGCCGCCGAGACATCCGGTTTCAGCGGGATCGCCGCCTCGTCCAGCATCATGCCGACATTAGCCGCCCGCGCGATCTCGTTCAGCGTCGCAGCCAGCCCGCCACGCGTCGGATCACGCAGGACGGCGATGTCCGGCACGGCGGCGACCATCTCGGCCACCAGTCCGTGCAGCGCCGCCGAATCCGACAGAATCTCGGTCTCGAATTCGAGGTTCTCGCGCTTCGACAGGATCGCCACGCCATGATCGCCGATCGTGCCCGACAGCAGGATCGCCTGCCCCGGCTTCGCCCGGTCCGCCGAGACGCGGACGCCGTCGGGCACCACGCCGAGCCCGGTCGTGGTGATGAACACCCCGTCGCCCTTGCCCTTTTCGACCACCTTGGTGTCGCCGGTGATGACCGGAACGCCGGCATCGTTCGCGGCTTGTGCCATCGACATGACGATGCGCTCCAGATCGGCGAGCGGAAACCCTTCCTCGAGAATGAAGCCCGCGGTGAGATAGAGCGGCCGCGCACCGGTCATCGCGACATCGTTCAGCGTGCCGTGAACGGCAAGCGAGCCGATATCGCCGCCGGGAAAGAACAGCGGCGAGATCACGTGTCCGTCGGTCGACATCACCAGCCGACCTTCCGGCACCTCGATGAGCGCCGCGTCGTTGCCCTGGTCGAGAATCGGATTGCGCAGGTGGCGATGGAACAGGTCGCGGATCAGGTCCGCCATCGCGCGCCCGCCGCCGCCATGCGTCATGTCCACATTGCCGCTCCGGTAAGAGACGTTCTTGTCGACCATGTTCATGCGATCGCCTCCGCCTTTTGCTTCGCCGGCTCCCGGAAGCGCCCATAAGTCCAGTAGGCGGCGCACGCGCCTTCCGAGGACACCATGCAGGAACCCATCGGATTGTCCGGCGTGCAGACCGTGCCGAACAGTTTGCAGTCGGTCGGCTTCTTCACCCCGCGCAGGATCGCCGGGCATTCGCAGGACTTCACCTCGCGCGATTGCTTCTCGGTCACCGTGAAGCGCTTTTCGGCGTCGAAAGCGGCATAGGCGTCGCGGATGCGCAGCGCGCTGTATGGCACTTCGCCAAGGCCGCGCCATTCGAAGCTCTGGCGCAGTTCGAACACCTCGGAGACCAGCGCCTGCGCCTTCAGATTGCCCTCGCGCGTTACGACCCGCGTATATTCGTTCTCGACCTCGGCCCGGCCCTCATTGACCTGGCGGATCAGCATCAGCACCGACTGCATCACGTCGAGCGGCTCGAAACCGGCGATGACCACCGGCTTGGCGAATTCCTCGGCGAAGAACTCGTAGGGCTCCGATCCGATCACCGAGGAGACATGCGACGGCCCGAGGAAACCGTCGATCTTCACCGTGCCGAGATCGCGCACCTCTGGCGAGTCCAGGATGTGCCCGATCGCCGACGGCGTCAGCACGTGGTTGCAGAAGACGGAGAAGTTTTCGAGCCCCTCGGCCTCGGCCTGCTTGATCGCCACCGCCGTCGGCGGCGTCGTCGTCTCGAAACCGATGGCGAAGAAGACAACCTGCCGGTCCGGGTTCTCGCGCGCGATCTTCAGCGCGTCCTGCGTCGAATAGATCATCCGTATGTCGGCGCCGTCAGCCTTCGCCTTGATCAACGAGCGCTGCTTGGTGCCCGGCACCCGCATCATGTCGCCATAGGAACACAGGATCACGCCGTGTTTCTCGGCCAGTTCCACCGCGTCGTCGAGCCGGCGCACCGGCAGGACGCAGACCGGGCAACCCGGCCCATGCACGAATTTCACGTTCTCCGGCATCAGGTCCTGCACGCCGTAGCGGAAGATGGCATGCGTATGCCCGCCGCAGAATTCCATCAGGTGGTAGGTGCGGTCCGGTTTTGCTTCCGCGGCGATTTGCACCGCCAGTTTTTCGGCGAGATCGCGGGCGCGGAATTCGTCGACATATTTCATGCCGCGCCTCCCGTGATTTCCTCGAGCTCTTCCTTGAGGATTCCCGCTTCAGCCATCAGCGCCAGCGTGCGCGCGGCCTCCTCGGCGCTGACCTTGTGCAGCGCATAACCGACATGGATCAGCACGTAGTCGCCGACCGACACGTCATCGAGCAGCGCGACCGAGATGCGTTTCTTGACGCCTTCCAGCGCCACCACCGCCATATCGCCCGCTTCGAGCGCCGTCACCTTCGCAGGGATTGCCAGGCACATGTCGCTGTTCTCCTATTCCGCCGCCGTACCGAGCGGATGGCCCGCCAGCGCCATGCCCCGTGCCGCCATGATCCAGACGATCCAAGCATCCATCCCCTCGCCGGTACGCGCCGACACCTTCAGCACCTTGATCGCAGGATTGACCTTGCGGGCATTGGCGATCGCCTCGTCGACGTCGAAGTCGAGATACGGCAGCAGGTCGGTCTTGTTGACCAGCACCAGATCGGAAGCCGCGAACATGTCGGGATACTTGATCGGCTTGTCCTCGCCCTCGGTCACCGACAGGATCGCCACCTTGTGCGCCTCGCCGAGATCGAAGGCCGCCGGGCAGACGAGATTGCCGACATTCTCGATGAACACCACCGCGCCGTCCTGAGGCGCCAGATGCTCGACCGCATGGCCGACCATGTGGCCGTCGAGATGACAGCCCTTGCCGGTGTTGATCTGGATCGCCGGCGCGCCGGTCGCGCGGATGCGCTCGGCGTCGGCCGAGGTCTGCTGGTCGCCCTCGACGACATAACTCTTCAACCGCTCGCCCAGCATCTCGATCGTCTTGACCAGCAGCGACGTCTTGCCCGATCCGGGACTGGAAACGAGGTTCAGCGCAAGAATGCCGTGATCGGCGAAAAACGCCCGGTTTTCAGCCGCATAGGCGTTGTTCTTCGACAGGATGTCGTGCTCGAGCTGGATCATCCGGCTCTGGCTCATTCCCGGCACCGCCGCGCCGGCCTCGCCCGCGCCATAGTCGAGCGCCCCGTCATCGCCGTGATGATGATGGTGGCCATGATCATGGTCGTGCCCGTGATCGTGGTGATGATGGCCGTCGCCATGGTGGTGATGACCATGCGCCTTGCCTTTGCCCTCGATCTGAACTTCGCCTTCTCCGCAACCGCAAACCGTGCACATCAGTTCACCTCCAGTTCCTTGATCCGCAATTCTTCGCCGCCCGTCACCTGCAGCTGGTGCGACCCGCATTTCGGGCAGGGTTCGTAGCGCGCCGTAATGATGACCGGCTTGCCGCAGGCAAAGCAAAACGCCGCCGCTTCCGTCTCGATGATATCGAGTGTGGCGCCGTCGGCAATGGAATCCCGCATCACGACGTCGAATCCGAATCGCAGCGCCTCGATCTCGACTCCCGACAGCGGGCCGATCTCGAGGCAGACCCGTTTCACGCTGTCGAAATTCTGCTCCCGAGCCTGATCCTTGAGCACGTTGAGGATGCTTTCGCAGATCGACATCTCGTGCATCAGCAGGCCCTCACCTCGTAGGCGACGCAGGGGTCGATGGCATTGACGACCAGATGCGCGAGCCTGACCTTTTCCTCCGCGTCCTCATGGCCTTCCAGCGTCGCAAGGCAGCGCGCCGCGACGCCTCTCTTGTCGAAATTCCAGTCGGTCGGCGAAACAATGCGGTAGTCGTCCACGCGACCGTCGGCGAGCCGCGCCGTATGGACGAGCAGGCCGCGCGCCGCCTCCACGATCCCGATGCCGGCGCCGCCGGCGGTTCTCGAAAGGGTGTTCGGATCGCCATTGCCCTCCAGCAATAGCCGCATTTCGCCGGGAAGGCACGCAAGTTCGGCGAGGCGCGCCACGAAACGCGCGCCGAGGCCGGAACTGTTCAGGCTCGCGACAAGCCCGGCCTGCGCGCGGCGCGAGAACAGCGTCGTCTCGGGCACGTCGTTCGCCGCCGCCGGGCGATCGCCGCCTGCATGGGCGGCCAGCATCGCCACGTCGAGGAAGCCTACATCCCCGCCATCCATGCCCGCCGTCTCGACCCATCCCTGTTCGGCCAGATGCCCGATCAGGTCGGCGGCCGGCGTCTGCGAGCCGACGGCCCAGGCAAGAAGCCCGACATAACCGCGTCGCTTCAGCCAGATGTCGAGCGGTTCGCCGAAGATCGTCCCCGCCAGAAGCGCCTCGGCATCGGCAATGACCATGCGCACTGCGGCGGCATCGGGCCTGGTTTGCGCATCGAGCGCGAACGGGTCGGCTTCGCCGAAAAGCGCGGCGCGCATCCGCGGGACGTAATCCATCGCCGCGCGCACAGATGCGCCGTCGGGTTCTCCGCCGATCATGCGCGGCCAGTCGAGCGCGATGCGCAGCACGTTTTCGCGCAGCGTTTCCATCGACGTCACCAGCGCGCGCGCCGCCGCCATGTCGCGATCGGTTTTCCGGCCGAGCGCGGCTTCCAGCGACAGCACCGCCGCATGCGCCTGCGCATTGGCGCAGATGCCGTAGATGGTCGAGATGACCGGCATCACCTCCTGCGGCCGTTTTCCCTTGAGCAGCGGCGACACATTGACCGGGGGCGCATAGCGCACCGAGGCCGCCGCGCCCTTTTCCATCGGCAATGCGATCTCCACCCGGCCCTCGAAATTCATGGCCGTTCCTCCCGCCGTCCGCCGGTCAGGAACGCGCGCCGACTAACCTCGGGTCTTGCCGGCCGCGCGTCGGGAACATCGGCTTTCTCCTCCTCCGGATCGACCACTTCCGGCTCGGCCCGCTCGGGCGTTTCGCCGCGCCACATCTGCGCCATGGCATCTTCGGACTTGTCCGTCTCACCACCGTCCTCGAACAGCGCATCGAGCGCGGCGGCGGCCGCCGCCTCGGCGGATTCCGGGTCGGAAAATTCGAACACCGGCGAAAACAGCGAGCACATCCAGTAGGACCCGATCGCATCCTCCCGTCCGTGAATGAATTCGAATTGCCCGGCGGGGAAAGCGAAATGGCGCTTGGCGCCCTGCGCGAGCGTCTCGGTTTCCTCGTCCGCGCGTACCAGCATCAGGTTCATGAACCAGGGCGTCACCAGAACCGCCAGCCAGTCTCCGTTCCATTCCCGCGCGCCGACGACCTTCACCGACAGCGCCTCGTTGAGGATCGGGATGCCCGCCATGCGGGTCGTCCTGATCTCCTCGAAACAGGCTTCCGTCAGCTGGCCGATGTCGGCGCGGTCGCTCATTCAGGTCTCCTCGATGACCATGAACCCGGCCCTGGCGCTGTCGCATTCCGGGCAGGTCCAGTGATCCGGCAGGTCCGAAAACGGCGTTCCGGGCGGAATTTGCCAATAGGCGTCGCCCAGCGCCGGATCGTAGACATGCCAGCAGATCTTGCATTCGAGCCGCGTCAGCGGCCCGATCTTCGACGCGTCGCCGCCATAGGATCCGCCGAAGAAATGCTCGTTCATCGATAGATCTCCAGGATCTCGTCGAGCCGCCCGGCGGAATCCGCGATGTCCTCCGGCGAGGCACAGGCGACTTCCGGCACCGCCGTGATCTCGATCGTGTTCAGGATCATCGTATCCTGAGAATTGTAAAACTGCACCCACCACACATTGCCCGTTGCCGTCGCGGTGATGCGGCAGTTGCCGTAACCGCGCGACAGGATGGTAAGCACGCCGCGCCCCAGCACGTCATTGAGATATGTCAGGTCCTCCTCGGTGTGCGGCAGCAGCGACAGGTTGATGACATGCGCCGCGGCGGCGCCGTTGACGCGCGGAATATATTCGTTGATCTCCGGCAGCAGCGGCGGCGCGTTGAAAATGTTCGGGCCGAAAGACGTCGCGATCGGCACCTGTTGCTGCGCGCCGTCAAACGCCGCGGCGAGGATGCGGGCCGGAAACGCCCCGACCTCGACATAGTCGCGCGACACGTCGCCGTCATGCCCGGTTTCGCGCACGCGCCAGACACCGGCCAGAACGGCTTCCTGCGCCTGCGCCGCGCTGCCGGCGATCACCGAGACCTCGCCCTCGCCGAGCACCTGGTTGACGAAGGCGCGGTTGCTTTCGTCGAGGCCGGTCAGATCGACGCTGCCAATGCCGGTGTCCCGCGTGATCGCCAGCACGTTTTCCAGCGCCGCCATTCCGGCTTCGAGGCCTTCCGCCTCCTCGGATTCCGGCAGGTTTGGCGTCGAGAAGGTCATCATGCCCGACGGCATCTGCAGATAGTCAAGCGCCGCGCCGTCTTCCTCGCCGGGCTGGCTGCCGGGGCCGACAAGCGGTGAAATCGGATCGTTCATGGCTCAGGTCCTCGCTCGGGTTGGATCAGTGCTGCAGGTTCGGCTGCGGCGCGCCGCATCCGTCGGGAAACTTGAAGGGCGGCGGGTTGCTCGGCTCGCGCGCGAGAATGTCCGGGATCGCGCGCAGATAGTCGGTCCAATCCTGGACCCGCTGGATGCAGCCGAGATATTCGCCATGACGCAAGAAGATCAGTGCCGGAAAGGCGTTGAAGCGATAGCGCCGCTGGATGTCGCGCTCGCTGTCGCGATCCGCGACCAGCACCGTCACCGCGCCTTCGAAGGCCTTGTCGAGTTCCGGCACGACGACGGCGACGTCGTTGCTTTCGGCGATGCGCTCGGCGTCGCCCGCCACGAACAGCATCGTGAAGAGAACGGGCTCGGCCGCCGCGGAGAGATCGTCGTCGGTGACGACACGATAACCCTCGCGTTCGACGATCGATTGCAGCAATGGTGAAAACATGAGGCGTCCTTTCATCAGGCGTTGTCCTGCGTCTTCGGGCGCAGGAAGTCCGGCAATTCGGGTTCGCGATCGATCAGATCGGCGAAGAGATGCTCGAAGCCGCCCTCGCCGCGCATGACCATTTCCAGCGCGGCGATGGCGTCGGCGGATTGCCGAGCCGCCTCTTCCGAGATCACCTCGCGCGCCGCGCCGAGGAACACCATCACCCAGTTTCCTGGCTCGACGGCCCCGACGAGGCTCGTGTCGATGCGATGCTCGCCATCGCGCGCCCGGCAAAGCGCGCCTCCCGCGCCCGCCTCGATCACCTGCATGGGAATGCCGATGCACATTAGCCGGCCTGCCCTTTGACGAGGCGTTCCATCTCGGCGTCGAAATCGTCCGGACCGCGCCAGGCTTCGCCGGCGAGCACGCGGGCGTCGCCGTGCCGGAGGGCATCGGCCTCTCCCGGCCGTTCCGCCTCGTAGCGCTGAAGTGTCATCTCGAGCGAGGCGATCGTGTCGTCCTCGCCAAGCGGCACGCTCCGGCGTTCCGCCGTGACGCCGCGCTCGGCAAGGAACGCTAGAGCCGCGTCGATGGCCGGGTCGATCTGCGCCTTGACCTGCGGCCGCAGGCTGCCGCCGTAATCCTCCAGTTCGACCGGCTGGACGCCGACCAGCATCAGTTGATCGGGATAATCGCCCATCATCTCCGCCATCGCGAGCACCTCCTGGAAACCGGTCTGGTGCAGCGAAATCTTCTTGATGCCGAGAAATTTCGGCACTTCGTCGCCCTCGACGCGTTTCAGCGTGCCGGGTGGCAGGCCGTAATCGACCGCGTCGAACACGATCAGGATATCGGCCTCGCGAATGTGCTGGACGAGATAGATGCCCTGCGTGCCGCCGTCCATGATCCGGACATTGTCGCCAAAGGCATAGGCGCGGTGCAGTTCCTCGACAGCGCGCACGCCGAAGCCTTCATCCGCCCACAACAGATTGCCGATGCCGAGGATCAGCACGTTCGGTGCCGTGTCTGTCACGAGAACCTCCTCCCAAGACGTCCCCAGGATGTCTTTATGTCCCTTGCGGGACCCTCCCTGATGGCAATGCTTTCGCAAGCCGTGTGCCAGTTCGCGAAACCGCCGGTAACCATGGGTTTCCCGGTCAAATCCGCGCTGCCGGCAAATCTCGGTTGAAAGGTATATTTCCACTTCTATCGGATATTGGAAAGATAACTTCCATAGCCGTCCGGGGTGCGCGTTTCGGAGTGGAAAGACGGCGCTCAACGTGAAAACGCGCGCTATCCATCCGGCGGCACAAAAAAGCGGGGCCCGAAAGCCCCGCAAAGTAACCGCTGAAATGGAGGAGGCGGATCAGTGAATATCGTCGCCAGGCTTCCCGTCCCGGAAGGTGCGCCAGCCGGAAAACATCGACGACATGATCGATTGCCGCGACATGATATCCTCGCGGACCGCGGCATAGACATGCACGATGACGAAGCTGACGATCAGCCACAGGCCGAGATGGTGCCATGTGTGCACGTCCTGGCTCTGGCCGAACAGCGGGATCACCCAGGACGAAAAGAAGTCGTACTGCCACGACCCCATGCCCGCGCCCTCGCCGTAAAGCGCGAGCCCGGTCACCATCATGAAGACGATGCCCCAGACGAACATCAGATGCATGGTAAGCGTCGCCAGCGGGTTGTGGCCGGAATATTTCAGCGGCTGCTTGGCGATCATCGCGTACCAGGCCACCTCGTGGAACAGTTCCTTCCAGAACGAGCCGCGCCAGACCGGCGGCAGGAATATCTGCCGCGCATGCGAATTGCCGACAAAGGCCCAGTAGACCCGGAACAGAAAGCCGGCGATCAGGATATAGGCGGCGGCGAAATGCAGATAGCGGATCCAGCCGAACAGGAAGGATGCGCTCGCCTCGCCGCCGACGGACGGCGGCGGCGAGCCGATCAGGTAGCCGGTAATGCCGAGCACGAGGATCGAGGACGCGTTCACCCAGTGCCACAGGCGAACCGGCGCCTGATAGACATAAACGGCCTCTTCGGAATGCGGTGTCGTTGTGATGTCTGTGCTCACGATCCCCTCCTCACCCGCCGGCCAGCACGAGACCGCCAGCGGCGATCGCGAGGCCCGAGGCGATCAGGCCGAAACGCATCATCGCGGCGATCCGCCCCGCGCCATAGCCCGCGCCGTGCAGGAGCGCGCTCGCCAACAGGAAGCCGGTCATGTAGCCGGCAAGCGCACCGGCCGCCTCGGTCCCGTGCGCATGGCCGTGCAACAGCGCGAATCCGCCGATCGCCACGAGGCCGAGCGCCGCCGGCAGCATGCGCGCCGCCGCGATCATCAGCCCGAGAATGACGACCGACGCCAGAATGCCCGGCTCGACGAAGGGCATAGAAATGCCGTTCATGCCGAGCAGCGCGCCGACGCCCAGCATGGCGACGAAGACCGCCGGCCCGCGCCACGCGAGCCGCGCCGGCTGGGCGGCGGACCAGACGCCGACCGCCACCATCGCCATCAGATGATCGAGCCCCAGGATCGGGTGGGCGAAGCCGGACGCGAAACCGGCCACCGTGCCGCCGGTATGGGCGAACGCCGGCGTTGCCGCCAGTGTCAGGCCCGCTACGGCGAGCGTTCTTTTCAATGCGAAAGTCATGATCCCATCCTCCTCTAGCGGACCTTGATTTCGGCCATTTCCTCGCCGTCCGGCCCCATCACATGGGTCGAACAGGCAAGGCACGGATCGAACGAATGCAGCGTGCGCAGGATTTCCACCGGCTCCTCCGGCCGCTCCATCTTCGTGTTCATGAGCGATGCCTCGAACGCCCCGATATTGCCTTCGTTGTCGCGCGGGGAACCGTTCCACGTGGTCGGCACGACGCACTGGTAATTGTCGATCTTGGTGTCCTTGATCCTGATCCAGTGCGCCAGCGCGCCGCGCGGAGCCTCGGTGAAGCCGACGCCCTTGACCTCGCTTGGCCAGGTCTTCGGATCGAACTTCTCGACATTGGCCGTCGCCGTGTCGCCCGCCTTGATGTTGGCAATCAGCTTGTCCATGAAATACCGCTGCATCTCGGCCGCCCACTCGCATTCCAGCGCGCGCGCCGCCGTGCGGCCGAGCGTCGAGAACAGCGCGTCCACCGGCACGTCGAGCGTCTTCAGGGTCCGGTTGATCTGCTCGGTGAAATATTCGTGCCCCTGCGCATAGCCGACGACGTAACGCGCCAGCGGCCCGACCTCCATCGCGTGACCGCGCCAGCGCGGCGCCTTGATCCAGGAATATTTCGCGGATTCGTCGATCTGCTGGATGTTGGTGCTGGTTCCGACGAGGTTCGGCCCAAGCGCGTAGTTCGGCTCGGTGATCCCGTCCCATGGATGCAGGCCCTTGGCCTCGTCTGGATAGGCGTACCAGCTGTGCGGCACGAACTCCTGGATCTGCTCGGGATCGCGATGATCGACCTCGTGCACCTCCTTTAGGTTGCCGTTGATGATCGCGCCGCGCGGCATCAGCAGGTTACCGGCCGAATAGTCGTTCGCCCGGTCCGGGATGTCGCCATAGGCAAGCACGCTCTGCCCCGACAGCCCGCCGCCATAGAGCCAGCCCTTGTAGAACTGCGCGATCGCGAAAAGATCCGGGATATAGACGTTCTTGACGAATTCCAGCGTCCGGTCGATGACGCCGGAGACGTAGTTGAGCCGGTCCATGTTGACCGGCGCGCCGGCGGCCAGCGGGCCGTCGATATTGATTGCGCAGGGCACGCCGCCGACCAGCCAGTTTGGATGGATGTCCTTGCCGCCGAAGATGGTGCGCGTCGTCATGATCTCCTTCTGGAAATCGAGCGCCTCGAGATAATGCGTCACCGCCATCAGGTCGGCTTCCGGCGGCAGGAGATAGGCCGGGTTGGTCCAGTAGCCGTTCTTGAACGGGCCAAGCTGGCCGGATTCCACGAATTTCTTCAGCCGGTTCTGCACATCGCGGAAATAGCCCGGCGACGACTTCGGATGATGCGGCGAGACCGACTGCTGCAGTTCCGACGTCGCTTTCGGATCGGCCTTCAGGGCATTGACCGGATTCACCCAGTCGAGCGCGTGCAGGTGGTAGAAATGCACCAGATGGTCGTGCACCTGCAGCGACAACTGCATGATGTTGCGGATCGAGTTGGCGTTCTCGGGAATGTCGATCCCGAGCGCGTCTTCCACCGCGCGCACCGAGGTCAGCGCATGCGTGCCCGTGCAGACGCCGCAGATGCGCTGGGTGAACGCCCAGGCGTCTCGCGGATCGCGCCCCTTCAGGATGACCTCCAGTCCCCGCCACATCGTGCCGGTGGAGACCGCGTTGCGGATGATGTTGTTCTCGTCGACATTGACCTCGCAACGCATGTGGCCCTCGATCCGGGTGACCGGATCGACGACGACGCGCTGGCCGGATGTGTCGAGGTTGAAACCGTTCGGTGTCTGCATCGTGGTCATCAGCTTTCCCCTCCCTTCTGGCGGGCGCGCTTGACGGCGCTGAGCCCGGCATGCGCCGCGGCGGCAACGCCGACGACGGCTGCGGCCGTGCCGCCGATCTTGTCTGCGTCGGCCTCGATGCCGAAGCCGTGGATGTCGGTCAGCCGGTCATAGAACGAGCCCTTGTCCCAGAAGCCGTCCTCGGAGCAGCCGAAGCATGGATGGCCTGACTGGATCGGGAAGGACAGGCCGCCGTTCCAGCGCACCGTCGAGCAGGCGTTGTAGGTGGTCGGCCCCTTGCAGCCCATCTTGTAGAGGCAGTAGCCCTTGCGCGCGCCCTCGTCGTCGAAGGCTTCCACGAACTGGCCGGCGTCGAAATGCGGCCGGCGGTAGCACTTGTCGTGGATACGCTGCGAATAGAACATTTTCGGCCGGCCCTGCCGGTCGAGTTCCGGGAACCGCTCGAAGGTCAGGATATAGGTGATCACCGCCGTCATCACCTCGGCGATCGGCGGGCAGCCGGGCACCTTGATGATCGGCTTCGGCGCCAGACCCGGCACCTTGTGGATCGGCGTCGCCTGGGTCGGATTCGGCCGCGCCGCCTGCACGCATCCCCACGAGGCGCACGACCCCCACGAGATGATCGCCTTGCAATGGTCGGCGGCGTGCTTGAGCTGTTCCAGATAGGGCTTGCCGGCGATGATGCAGGACATGCCTTCCTGGTTCAGCGGCGGATTGCCCTCGCAGGCGAGGATGTAGTTGCCGTCATATTTCTCGATCGTCTCGTCGATGATCGCCTCGGCCTGATGGCCGGCCGCCGCCATGATCGTGTCGTCATAGTCGAGCGAGATCATCGACAGGATGACGTCTTTCGCCAGCGGATGCGCCGAGCGGATGAAGCTCTCCGAGCAGCAGGTGCATTCCAGCCCATGCAGCCACAGCACGGGAATGCGCGGCTTGGTCTCCATCGCATGCGCGATCTGCGGCGCGAATGTCGGGCCGAGCCCGAGCGAGGCCGCCGTGAGACTGCAGAATTTCAGGAAACTGCGCCGTGTGATCCCCTGACGGCGCATGACCTCGTAAAAGGTTTCTGTCATGCGGGCTTCTCCTCCTCTTGGGTCCCCGAAAGCGCGCGACGGGTTTCGCACGCTTCCGCCAAGGCTGTAGCAACCGCTATGCCAGTCAGGCTTTTTCCTTGTCTTTCAGTGTGTTGGGTATTTTTACGACCAATCGGGCCGAACCGGAAACGGGACATGGCTGAAAGCTTTCCAGCCGAAATGGAAAGCGCGCTTCCACCCGCATTGCCTTGCTTTTCTTCCGTCCCCGGGATCAGGAGAAGCGGAGGCGGCTGCCTTTCGACGGCGGCGTTTCCGGCGGACCGGCAAAGCACTGCGCATGCTGCATCCAGCGTCGCGCGACCGCGCCGTCGACCGCCAGACCGGTATCGGCAAGCGCGCGCGTTTGCGTGACGACCGCCGCGAAATCGACGGCCTCGCCCCTGATCTCGTTCGCCGCCCGATCGCCGAATTCCCACACCGCGCCGGACGGCGCCGTCAGGACAAGCGCCGGTATCGTGTCCGGAACGGGCAGCCCCTGCACAGTGTGCGACCAGCCGAAGGTGTTGATCCCCAGCACGACGATGTTGCGGATGCGGTCGCTTTCCTCGCGCTTTTTGCCGAGCAGGTCGAAGACCTCGAAACCGTGCGCCCAGCCTTCCATCTGCCGCGCCGTCATCGACGAGCGCGCCGACATGGACGGTCCGATCCACGGAAGCCGCCTTTTCGGATCGAAGTCGCGCCAGCGCGCCGCCATGTCGCGGGCACGGTCGATCCAGATGTCCCGGAGCGCATGGCCCCGTTCAGCGATCGCCGCATTCTCGAACGGGCGAAGGCGTCCCTCGCGCACCACGTCTGAGACCTCGGCGGCGAGGCGCCGGAAGTCCGCCTCGTCGCGCGCCGCCAGATCGGCAGCTCCGTTCCAGAAATGCAGATGCACCAGCACGTCATTGATCGTCCAGCCCTTGAACTGCGTCGCGCGCTCGAAATCGGCGTCCCGCAAATCCTTGACGCAGGCATGAAGCACTTCGCTCTCGGCCAGGAAATCGTCCGCCACTGTCAGGTTCATCGGTTCTCCTCCGTATCCCCGCATCGCATCCGTCAGAAAACGTCCCCAAGCGATTCAACCAATTGCGAAATCAGCGCCACCGCCGCGCTTTCGACGACTGGTGACAGCGCCGTTCCTGCGCCGAAGTCCTCGCCCTCGATGCCGTAGACCAAGACGCTTTGTGGCAGTGTCCCGAGCGCCCGCGCCGTCTCCACGGCCTCGGCCAGTCCGAAGCGATGCGTCGAATAGTGGAACAGGTCGGCGGGAAGTTTCGCTGCTGCCGCGTCGAGCGCGATCAGCGTGCCCGGCTCCGCATTGCTGCGCGTCGCGTCGACGAGCACGATCCGGTCATGCTTGTCGAACAGGTCCATCAACCCGGTCCCGTCGCCGGCATGTACGGTCGCGGAAAAGCCCTTCGCGGCCAGTCCCTCGGCGACGAAAGGCCCAACGCCATCGTCGGAGCGGAACGCGTTGCCGATACCGACGATCAGCATTTGCTCAGACACGCTCGACCGTCAGTTTCAGGAAATGCGTCGCGCACGAAATGCAGGGATCGTAATTGCGGATCGTCTGTTCGCAGCGCCACTGCAGGTCGGCGTCCGCCATGTCCATGTTGGCGGCGACGACACGCGTCAGGTCGGCCTCGATCTGCGGCTGGTTCTGCGAGGTCGGCGGCACGATCTGCGCATGGGTGACCAGACCTTCGGCGTCGAGCTTGTAGGTGTGGTAGCAGATCCCGCGCGGTGCCTCGGTGCAGCCATGCCCCTCGCCCGCCCTCGGCGGGGTGTCGATGAACGGCTGCTTCGGCGGTTCGTAGACGCGCACGATCCGCGCCGCCTCTTCCAGCGCGTATTGCACCTCGATCATCCGCACCAGGATCGACTTGAACGGATTGCGCACCACCTCGCCGAGGCCGCACAGCGCCGCGGTCTCCTTCACGGCATCGGTCAGCTGCGCGTAATTGTTTGCATAGCGCGCCAGCGGCCCGACTAGATAGGCCGAGCCGTCCTTCATGTGTCCGTGCAGCGCGTTGGAACGCGCCACATGCTCCTCGAAGAAATGGTCGTTGAATTCGGGCACGCCGATGTCGAGGCCACGGTTCGAGACAAGCCGCCCTTCTGCGATGGCATACGTCTCCGGGTGCTTCAGCGACACGAATGTGTAGTCGTATTCGTCGTCGGGGAAATCGAACTTCGAGAAGGCGACGGCCACGTCGCGCGCCGCGGCGATACCCCATTCCAGTTCCGGCAGCAGCGCCTTCACCTTGGCCTTGTCCGGCGCCGAATAGAAGCCGCCGACCCGCGTGTTGACCGGATGCACCGCACGTCCGCCGACGACCTCCATCAGACTGTTGCCGATCTTCTTCAACCTGAGTGCCGTCTTGACCAGCTCCGGATTGACCTCGGCGATCTTGATCGCGTCATGCAGGTTGAGGAAATCCGGCGCGTGCAGCATCGCCGCGTGCAGCACGTGGCTCTGGATCCATTCGCCGCAATAGATCAGCCGCCTGAGTTCGTGGATTTCCGGCGTCACCGAGACGCCGAGCGCCTGTTCCACCGCCTGGCTCGCGCCCATGATATAGGCGATCGGGCAGATGCCGCAGATGCGCGAGGTGATATCCGGCGTCTCGTGCGCGTCGCGCCCCTGCAGGAACGCCTCGAAGAAGCGCGGCGGCTCGAAGATGCGGAACTCGACCTTTTCGATCTCGTCACCCTTCAGCCGGACGTAAAGCGCGCCCTCGCCTTCCACGCGGGCCAGCGCATCGACCTGGAGAATGCGTTCACTCATGCGACGTGCTCTCCTTGGCGAATTCCGGCGCGCCGGCGTTGAACGAACGATAGAAGTCGCGCACCTCGCGCGACGCCATGCCCAACTCGGAAAGATGCGCCGAAAGCGCCGGCGGGTTCGGGTTTTCCTTCGGACCGAAACAGCCGTAGCAGCCGCGCCCGTGCGACGGGCAGAGATTGCCGCAGCCGGCCTGCGTCACCGGGCCAAGGCACGGCGTGCCCTTGGCGACCATCACGCAGACAGTGCCCGCCCGCTTGCATTCCATGCATTGCGACGCGTTCGGCACATAGGGCTTGCGGCCGGCCAGCGTCGCCGTGATCAGTTCCAGCAGCTGGTGCTTGGAGACGGGGCAGCCGCGCAGTTCGAAATCGACCTTGACGTGATCGGCGATCGCGTCGGATTTCTCCAGCGTCGAGATATATTCCGGGTGCGCGTAAACGATGTTGGTGAATTCCTTGACGTCGGCGAAATTGCGCAGCGACTGGATGCCGCCCGCCGTAGCACAAGCGCCGATGGTGATCAGCACCTTCGAGTTCTCGCGAACCTTCCTGATGCGCTCGACATCGTGCGGCGTGGTGATCGAGCCCTCCACCAGCGAGATGTCGTAGGGTCCGTTCTTGATCTCGCTCGTCGCCTCGAGGAAATGCGCAATGTCGATCTGCCCGGCGATGTCCAGCAGCTCGTCCTCGCAATCGAGCAGGCTCAACTGGCATCCGTCGCAGGAGGAGAACTTCCAGACCGCAAGCTTGGGTTTCGCCATGCTCAGATCTCCTTCTTCGCGATCAGCCGCGACACCTGGTCGTGTCGGAACACCGGCCCGTCGCGGCAGATGAAATCGCCGCCGAACTGGCAATGGCCGCAAAAGCCGATGGCACATTTCATGTTGCGCTCCATCGAGATCCAGACCTTGTCTTCCGGCACGCCGGCGGCCATCAGGCTCATCACCGAGAACCGCATCATGATCTCCGGCCCGCAAACGAAGGCGGAAACCTCCGCCCCGTTGCTGCCGGAGAGCGTGCGGTCGAGCGGTACGGTCACGACGCCGACCTGCCCGGTCCAGCCCGGCGCGGCATGGTCCACAGTGATCTCGACCTCGGTGTCGAAGCGCGATTTCCACGCCTTGATCTCGTCGGCGTAAAGCAGGTCGTCGGGCGAACGCGCGCCATAGACCAGCGTCATGCCCGAATATTGCTCGCGGTTGTTGAGTACGTGGTAGATCGCCGGCCTGAGCGGCGCGAGGCCGAGACCGCCCGCGACAAATACGATGTGCCGCCCTGTCTCCTGGGCAACCGGCCAGGCCGAACCGAACGGCCCGCGTACGCCGATCACATCGCCGTCGGAAACGCCGGCCAGCGCGCCCGAGATCGCCCCGACATTGCGGATCGTGTGCACCAGCTTGTCCGTGTCGGCGGCATCGCCGGAAATCGAGATCGCCACCTCGCCGACGCCGAATGCGTAAAGCATGTTGAACTGGCCGGGCGCGAACGGCACGGCCTCGCCGTCGATCGGCTCGAGTTCCATCGTGGAAACGTCGGACAGCTCGCTCCACGCACGCTTCACGCGGTAGCGCCGGGGCAGCATCGGGTCCTGTGCCATCTGAGCCTGCACGTCCTACCCCTTGTTGGTTCCGTAGACGTCGAGCAACTGCATCCTGAGCGCCCGGAAACGCACCGCCATGTGCGGCACGAAATGCTTGAACATCTGGTAGCCGAGCGCCGGGGTCTGTTCCGCCTTGTTGCGCATGCAGGTGGCGTCGAGGCTGATGGCGCGCACATCGTTGAGCGCGCGGGCATCCGACATGTGCTTGTAGGGCGGCACCATCCACGACCAGCCGAGAATGTCGCCGGCGCGCAGCGTCTCGACGATGATCGGCTCGTGCTGCGGGGCCGAAATCTCGACGGCGATATCACCCTCGCGGATCAGGAAGACCTTGTCGGCCGCGTCGCCTTCCGAATAGATCGCCTGGCCGGCGCGGAAATGCTCGTTGCGCGCGCAGCCGGCGAGCAGATCGAGCGTTTCCTTGTCGAAATGCTTGAAGACCGGATGCGCGGCCAAGGTCTCTCCAAGTCCGTGAATTTCCATGCGCTCAGCCCTCCTGTGCGAGCGGCTCCGCCGCGAAGGCGGCCGCTTCTTCGGTGATGTCGATGCCGACCGGGCACCACGCGATGCAGCGCCCGCAGCCGACGCAGCCGGACGTGTCAAACTGGTCGTGCCAACTCGACAGCTTGTGCGTCATCCACTGGCGGTAGCGCGACAGCGTCGACCGCCGCACCGAGCCGCCATGGATGTAACTGAAGTCGAGCGTGAAGCAGGAATCCCACACCCGCCAGCGTTCGGCATGGTCGCCGGACAGATCGTTGACGTCCTCGACGTCGGAGCAGAAGCAGGTCGGGCACGCCATCGTGCAATTGGCGCAGGAAAGGCACCGTTCGGCCACCTCGGCCCAGCGTGGATGGTCGAGATTTTCGCGCAGCAGCGCCGGGATGTTGTCCGGCATCGACCGCGTCTGCATCCCCGCCGCCTTCAGCGTCACCGCATTTGCCGCTTCCAGCTCGGCCGTTCCCGCTTCCGCGGGACCGATCCGGTCGAGGATCGCCGCGCCCCTGTCGCTGCCGCATTCGACGAAGAAACCGCCGTCGTCCAGTTCGGTCAGCGCGATATCGAAACCGGAATCGGCGCTCGGGCCGGTATTCATCGAGGCGCAGAAACAGGTCGCAGCGGAACGCGCGCACTGCACCGCGACAATCAGCGTCGCCTCGCGCCGGCGCTTGTAGCCGCTATCGGTGAAGTCGCCATTGTCGAACACCCGGTCCTGCACCTCGATCGCCGCGATCTCGCAGGCCCGTGCGCCGAACAGCGCCGTCTTCGGGAAGTCGTCCTCATGCGGTTCGATTGCGAAACCGTTGTCGCCCTTTTCGGCAGACCACAGTTTCTGGCGGGCGGGAAAGAGATATTTCTTCCAGCTCTGCGGCCCGACGACATAATCGAACCAGCGATTCGGATCGCCCTCGCGCAACCGGTAGCGGCCGCCCTCCTGCTCGTCGGTCAGGCCCCGCGGCATGTCGGATGCGCTTTCGATCTCGTCATAGACTATGGCGCCGTCGCCGAGCTTCGGCCCGATTACCCGCCAGCCATCGGCAAGCAGAGCTTCCACGAGAGGCGCAGGATCATCGAGGATGAAACTTGACCCTGTGCTCGCCGGCATGTTCGTCGACCCCGTTTGCGCGTCAATTAAATCGATTACGGTGCGACCCGCAGTTCACACCTATAACAGCCAAGCTTCAAGCTTCTGCGACAATAAAAGCGGAATTTATCTTTCGCGACCTCTCGCATGCACGCTAGCGCTGCCGGTGGGCGGTGGATTGATGTGCATCAACGGATTTGTGGATTTGACCGCTTCACGCGCTGGACAAAAATCGTCCGGCGGGCGACATGCAGGGCGGCAATCGCATACGGGAGACTATCGCATCATGCATCACGCGCGAAACCTCTGGACGGCAAGCTGATGGAAGCGCCACTGAAAGGTCTGCGCGTGCTGGAACTGGCGCGTATCCTCGCCGGTCCGTGGATCGGCCAGACGCTCGCCGATCTCGGCGCCGACGTCATCAAGGTGGAAAGCCCCGAAGGCGACGACACCCGCCAGTGGGGCCCGCCCTTCATCGAGCGCGACGGCGACCGCTCCGCCGCCTACTTCCACGCCTGCAACCGGGGGAAGCGCTCCGTCACCGCCGATTTCCGCGACGCGAACGATCTCGCCCTGGTCCGCCGGCTGGCGGCCGACGCCGATGTCGTGGTGGAAAACTTCAAGGTCGGCGGGCTCGAGAAATTCGGCCTCGATTACACGACCCTGTCGGCCGGCAATCCGCGCATCGTCTACTGCTCGGTCACCGGCTTCGGCCAGGACGGCCCCTACGCTCCGCGCGCCGGCTACGATTTCCTGATCCAGGGCATGAGCGGCATCATGGACCTGACCGGCGATCCGGCGGGCGAGCCGCAGAAGATCGGCGTCGCCTTCGCCGACATTTTCACCGGCGTCTACGGCGTCATCGCCATCCAGGCGGCGCTGGCCGAACGCGAGCGGACCGGCAGCGGCAAGCATGTCGACATGGCCCTGCTCGACTGCATGACCGGCGTGCTCGCCAACCAGGCGATGAACTACCTCGCCTCGGGCGTCGCTCCGCATCGCCTCGGCAACGCCCATCCCAACATCACGCCCTACCAGACATTCGAGGTCGCCGACGGCTACATCATCATCGCGGTCGGCAATGACCGGCAATTCGCGCGACTGGGGGACGTTCTTGGCCTCGACGGACTCGCCGCCGATCCGAAATTCTCCACCAATGCCGTGCGCATCGAGAACCGCGCGGAACTTGCGCGGCGCATTGCGGAGAAGACGAAAAGCTGGAGCCGCGACGATCTTCTTGCCGCCCTCGAGGAGGCCGTCGTCCCGGCCGGGCCGATCAACACCGTCGCCGACGTTCTCGCCGATCCACAGATCGTCCACCGCGGCATGCGCATCGATCCGGACGGCGTTCCGGGCCTGCGCACGCCGATCCGTTTCGCCGGCACACCCGCGCCCGTCTCCGAACGCCCCTCCCCGAAGCTCGGCGAGCATTCGGACGCGATCCGCGCCCGCGGCTGGGACGCCTGACGGTTTCAGGACATGAAGAGAAGCCGGGAACGATGTCCCCGGCTTGAAGTTTCGCTGTAATGCGCCTTGATCAGGCCGACTTCTTGTTGCGCCAGCTTTCGGCGTAGTTTTCGCGGGCTTCGGCCGCATAGGGCGTCGGCGCCACGCGAACGCGGATTTCCGTCTGTTTGTGCTTTTCGGTCGACGTCTTCTGCGTCTCTTCCGGTTCGCCCCAGACCAGCGTCAGGACTTCTTCTTCCTGGATGGATGCATCCACCACGCCGAGCGACAGGAAGCGGCGCTCGTTGAAGGAGTAGCCGTTGAACATCGACATGCCGACCTGTCTACCGTCCTTGGTGATCATGTCGGCGGACGACGAGGCGTAGTTCGGCTGCGGGAAGTCGATCCACTTGTACGGCGTGCCGTCTTCAAAGCCCGAAGCGATGACCTTCATCACGTCTTCCGGATTCCACTCGAAGGTGACCTTCTTGCGGTTGTTGGCGCCCTTCATCTTGGCGAGCGCTTCCTTGCCGACGAAATCGTCCTTCTTCCAGCCGATATAGAAGTCGTAGCCGAGCTCGAACGGATTGACGTAGTAGTCCTCGATATTGTCGGACACGAAGGAACCG
Organism: Oricola nitratireducens; assembly: GCF_014904745.1. Classification (GTDB taxonomy): domain Bacteria; phylum Pseudomonadota; class Alphaproteobacteria; order Rhizobiales; family Rhizobiaceae; genus Oricola; species Oricola nitratireducens. The sequence continues at coordinate 56,632 of NZ_JACZCS010000024.1, read as the reverse complement.
CCGATCGAGCCTGCCGCTTCGTAGGAATCGGCGCCAAGCCACTGGCGGTATTCGGCCAGCATGCCGTCACCGGTATAGATGCCCGGCAGCGGCGACGGGATCCAGCCCGACTCCAGCGTGTTGGTCGAGTAGGCGCGGCTGCCGCACCGGACGAGGTCGACGCCGGCGTCCCTGGCCGCCTGCATGATGGTGGCGTGGATATAGGCCTTGTCCTCGTAGGGACCCCAGATTTCCAGGCCCGGCGCGCCGGACATGCCGTGACGCAGCGCCTGTACCTTCTTGGAGCCGATATTGATCCAGTCGACGTGGAAGAACTTGATGTCCGGCACCGGGCCGCCGTTCATCTTCTCGAAGATCTTCGGCGCCTCGGGGCCCTGGATCTGGTAGCGGTAATGGGTGCGCAACACGCGCTCGCCGTCCGGACGCGAAGGCGACCGCGGATCGTGCTTGATGCGCACGTTCCACTTGCCGTAGGCGGCGCAGAACTGCAGCCAGTTCGAGGTCGGCGCGCGGCCGACCAGAATGAACTTGTCCTCACGCTCGCGGAAAATGATGTGGTCGCCGATCACGTGGCCGTTCGGGGTGACCGGAACGAAGTGCTTGGCGCGGTTGAGGTTGAAATTCGAGAACGAGTTGATGCCGTGATAGGCGAGGAATTCCTCCGCCTGCGGACCTTCGACGATCAGTTCGTCCATGTGATGCGACTGGTCGAACAACACTGCGGAATCGCGCCAGGCGCGCTGCTCATCGCGCCAGTTGGAGAATTCCGGCGCCACCACAGGGTATACATACATACCGATTTTCGAATTGCGCAGGTGCTGCACAGCCCCGCCGGAATCCCGCAAAACGGCTTCTAGATTGCTATTTGACATGATTGTTCCTCCCAATGGGCTAGTTTCATGTATACATTGTTTGACCCAAATCGGAGCGACATGCAAGCGGATTCCCGCGCCGATTCACGCCGAAAATGTCGCACAGCCCTTCGAAAATCAGCCCTGCGCGACGACCAGAGCGATACCGGGCACGCGCTCCATCAGGCTCCGGTCCTCGTCCAGCATGTATTCGAGATTGCGCCGCGCCGTGCGGGCGTGTTCGCGCGCGACGGATTCAGCGCGGGAGCCCTCGCGCGCGCCGATTGCCTCGACGATCACCTTGTGCTGTTCCTGCGCGAAATTGAGCGACCGGCGGAAGGAAGCGATATCCTCCTTGTCCGGCAGGAAAGCCGACGGTGATGCGAAGGGAAGCCGCGTCGCCCGGTCGACCTCGCGGCGGATGATGTCGCTGCCGGCGAGTCCCGCCAGCCCGTCGTGGAACTGCGCATTGAGATCGGAATAGGCTTCGAAATCGACGTCGCCCGGCGCTTCGCCGAAACAGGTGTCGAGCTTGGCGACAATCTCTTCCATACGCGCCATGGCATCGGCCGGCGCACCGCGTTCGGCGGCAAGCCGCGCCGCGGTCCCTTCCAGGACCCCTCGCAACTCGATCGCGTCGATCACGTCGGCGAAGGTGAATTTGCGCACCACGAAACCGCCGCTCCTGGCGCGCTCCAGCAGCCCTTCCTCCGCGAGCCTCGACATTGCGTCGCGCAGCGGCGTGCGCGAAATTTCCAGTTCCTCGGCAAGCGGTACCTCGAAAAGCCGGGTCCCGCCCGTCAGTTCGCCGCCGAGGATCTTCTTGCGCAGCTCGATCACCGTGCGCGTCGCGTGCGTGTTGCTCGCCGCTTCCTTCATCTCGGTTCTTTTCCCCATCGCTCCGGTTTCCCTCGACTATGCGCCGTTTTGCGTCTCATCGCCATCAGCGTCCGCAGCCTCTCATGGCGCGGCATGGCCGGCATGTATGCTTCCGCGAATGTTTACGGGTGAATAATACCGTTCCGGCGCAAAAAAGTCAGCGAAAATCCGGATTGTGTATACATGCCTGTCGAGATATGGCGGGACAATCACGTCCTGACGCGGTAATCGGCCACGACGCTGCCGGTGATGACATGCCGCCCGTTTGGCAGATCGTTCTCTTCCACCTTGGCCCGTATCTGCTCTTCCCGGAGGCCGTAACCGCGCCAGCGCTCCTCCAGACGGGCGCGCAACGTCGCCTCGTCGACATCGATGAAAACCGTGACGTCGAACAGCGGCTGCAACGCGCTCCACGGCTCCTCATCGAGCAGGAGATAGTTGCCCTCGGCGATAATGATGCGCGCAGATTGCGGCACGAAACGCGCGCCGGCCCGGGCGATCTCGATGTCCCGGTCAAAGACCGGAACGGCGACCGCTTCCTCGCGATTGTCGCGCAATCGCGCCAGCATGTGGCGGAAGCCGGCGACGTCGAACGTGTCCGCCGCTCCCTTGCGCGCGCGCCGTCCGAGCGCGTCGAGCAGCCGATCGTCATAGTGATAACCGTCCATCGGCAGGACCACCGCCGCGCCCGGCATCCTCGTATCGATCAGGGCGGCGAGCCGGTCGGCAAGCGTCGATTTTCCGGAGCCGGGCGCACCGGCAATGGCGACAACGATCCGACCCGCGCCGGCGCGTTCGGTCAAGAGATCCGCAAGCGCGGACAGTTCGATATCAGTCGTCGCCAAGTCTGCCTCCGTTGTCTTGCGCCGGCTCAACGGAAGCTTAGCTCGAATTCAGGTCCCCGGGCCATCCTGGTCGAGCGGGGAACGCCCCCCGAACGAGGGCGACCTGTCCGTTTGACCGTGTCAGGACGCCGAAAGCGCCGAATTTTCGACCAGCGGTACGCAAAAGGCTGCGGTCCGGCTCCTGTCCTGGAATTCCGACAGGGTTCCGAACAGTTCCGGCAAACCGGACGCGCCATCGCGGTACTGACCGATCATCTTGACGAACTTTTCCGAGCCGTCTCCTCGCGGAACGCGGAGCACGAAACGAAAACTGGTGTGGTTCTCGATCGCGTTTTCGATGCACAGCGCCGCCGCCTTGCGGTCATCGGGATGAAACGCTCTTAACAGCGTCAACAGACCCAATCCGCCATCGCCGCCATCGATTCCCAAGATATGCGTGCAATCGCCCGTGCACTGGATCGCCGCTGTATCGAGGTTCAGCCGCCAGACGCCGTAGGGGTCGAACTGCGCCAGCGTGTTCAGCAGATCGACGCCTTCGAGGCCGATCGCCTCGATCGACTGTTTCGTCCGCAGATGCGACTTGATGTCGAGATGAACACCATCGTCGATCAGTAACTGCATGCGCCCCTCCCAATTCAATCGGATTGAACTAGTCTATCGGAGTGAACTACGCCATGGCACATATCGTGCCGCACTTTTAATTAATTGCCGCGCTGATCCGGCTGCCGGCATTCCTCTCCACGCAGCTTGCGATGCGAACCAGCGGCGATAAGCACGGTGAACCGAATTCGCGCGCAAATTCCCGCCCCCGGAAAGATCGCGGCGCCCGAAGCCGGCCAGATCGAACCGGTCAGCCTTTCGGCTTGCCGGTGGAAAATCCGACACCCCTCGCCTGTATGCCACCTGGACAGCTTTTGGCAAGCGACCCCTGCACGGGGCCGACCGTGACGCTGTGAAGGGTGAGATAACCGTTTTGCAGCGTCCGTGTTTTCAGCAGCAGCAGTGTCGCCTCGCGGGTCGGAGGGGGTCCCAGGGGCCCTTCCCTGCATATTGTGGCCGACAGGTTGGAAAACCGCGTGATGTTTGCGGGAATCCCGTCGACGATCCTGACCAGCGCCGCCTGCTGCGGAGTCACCTTCCGGGCCGCATCGGCATTCTTGTCGCCGCCGGATTCCGTGCTGCAGCCGGCCAGGACAAGAAACAGCAGCAGATATGGCTTCTTCATCGTTCTTCATGCCCGAATGCGATGCGCCCGAAACAGGGTTCGGCCGGAAACCTAATCACGTCGAACCATCTTTCCAAGGCGTGATTTCATCATGCGGATCGTTATGCATGGCCGGACGCGGTTCAACGCGAGGCTGGCGTTCTGGGCCTGGGGGGGATCAGGCGAAGGCGCGAAGATGCTGCCGGATCCATCCCGTGATCTGACTTGCGGTCATCGCGCCCGACTGGCGCGCGATCTCCTTGCCGCCGTGAAACAGCAGCAGCGTCGGGATGCCGCGGATGCCGAGCCGTCCCGAGACGGCCTGCTCCTCGTCGGAGTTGAGCTTCAGGAAGCGCACTTCCGGTTCGAGTTCCTGCGCCGCCTTCTCGAAGGCGGGAGCCATCATCCGGCAGGGGCCGCACCACGGCGCCCAGACATCGACGACGACCGGCACCGAACTGCGCGCCACCTGTTTTTCGAACATCGCCGCATCGGCGCTGGCAGGATGTCCGGTGAAGAGGTTTTCGTGGCACACCCCGCATTTGGCCTTTCCGGCAGGCCGGTTGGCGGGAAGGCGATTGACGGCCGCGCATTTGGGGCACACGACCTGAGATCGATCCGGCATGAGCGAAACTCCGGTTACCATTAAGATGGCCGAAGTCTACAGCAACCGCGCTGCGCGTTCTTGATCGGCGTCAAATGGAAACAGGCGGACGGGCCGAGCGGCGAATGGCCGGTGGACGCCAATTGCGCGCCCGCCCCGTCAGTTTTCGCCCGCCCATACACCGGCCATCAATAATGATATCTCAAACATCACTTATTGACTAATTTACACTTGAAAGCATATTGATACCGTTAATAGTCAGATATCAAAACGGTTCGGGCGATTCCTTGATCACTGCTGCACAGCTACGCGCCGCGAGGGCGCTTCTCGGTATCGACCAGAAAACGCTTGCGGAACTGGCCGGCCTGTCGGTTCCGACAATTCAGCGCATGGAGGCGAGCGAGGCTGTCATACGCGGAAATGTCGATTCGCTGATGAAGCTGATCGCCGCGCTCGATTCGGCCGGCATCGAGCTGATCGCCGAAGGCGCGGTGAGCAACACCGGCGGGCGCGGAGTGCGCCTGAAGCCGGACATGGACCCCGCGAAGATCTCCGGGAGCGATCGGGCTGAAGGGGAAGGACGCTGTGACGATTGATGTCTCGCTCTTCCTGTGGGCCGTCGCGGCGCTGCTCGCCACGGCCGTCGTTGCCGTTGCCTTGGGCCGGTCGGCCTCGGCCAGCCGGCTGGTCTATGGTGCGACGCTCGGCATCTCGGTCGTGGCGGTTGTCATGCTCATGGCCCACCTCGTTTCGGCGCCCGGTGAGATTTCCATGGTTAGGCTGCCCCTCGGGCTGCCATGGATCGGCGCGGGCTTCCGTCTCGACGCGCTTTCAGCGTTGTTCCTGCTGATCGTGAATTTCGGCGGCGCCATCGCCAGCCTGTACGGCATTGGCTATGGCCGGCACGAGGACGCGCCGCACCGCGTCCTGCCGTTTTTCGCCGCCTTTCTCGCCGGCATGAACCTCGTCGTCCTCGCCGACGACGCCTTCACCTTCCTTCTGTCCTGGGAGTTCATGTCGCTCGCCTCATGGGCGCTGGTCGTCTCCAACCATCGCTCCGAGGACAGCCGGCGCGCCGGCTTCGTCTATCTCGTCATGGCAAGTTTCGGAACGCTCTCGCTGCTGCTTGCCTTCGGGCTCATGGCCGGACCGACGGGCGGCTATGCCTTCGACACCATCCGCGAAATGACGCATGCGCCGCTCACCGTCGCGATCGTTTTCATCCTGATGCTGTTCGGCGCGGGATCGAAGGCAGGGCTCGTGCCGCTGCATGTCTGGCTGCCGCTCGCCCACCCGGCCGCGCCAAGCCACGTCTCGGCGCTGATGAGCGGCGTCATGACCAAGGTGGCGATCTACGGATTCATCCGCGTGGTGTTCGACCTGCTCGGCGAACCGGCCTGGTGGTCGAGCGCCGTGTTGATCATGCTCGGCGGCGCGACGGCGGTGCTCGGCATTCTCTACGCACTGATGGAGACGGATCTGAAGCGCCTGCTGGCCTGTTCGACGATCGAGAATATTGGCGTCATCTTCGTCAGTCTCGGCCTCGCGCTGGCCTTCCGGTCGAACGCGATGGGCTGGGCCGCAGCCCTCGCCTTCACCGCCGCGCTCTTCCACATCGTCAATCACTCGCTGTTCAAGAGCCTGCTGTTTTTCGGCGCCGGTGCCGTCATCACCGCCACCGGCCAGCGCGACATGGAAAAGCTCGGCGGCCTGATCCACCGCATGCCCTGGACCAGCTTCGCCTTCCTCGTCGGATGCGTGGCGATTTCGGCCCTGCCGCCGCTGAACGGTTTCGTGTCGGAATGGCTGACCTTCCAGGCGGTACTGCAAAGCCCCGACCTGCCCGAATGGGGCCTGAAGATCATCGTTCCGGCCGTCGGCGGCCTGCTCGCGTTTTCCGCCGCGCTTGCCGCCTCCTGCTTCGTCAGGGCCTTCGGCATCACCTTCCTCGGCCGGTCGCGGTCTCCGGCCGCCGATCAGGCGCACGAAGTCGACCGGTTTTCCCTGTCGGCGATGTTCATCCTTGCCGCCCTGTGCCTTGCCGCCGGGATCCTGCCCGGTTTCGTCATCGACGCGCTTTCTCCGATCACGCAGGCCCTCGTCGGCGGCAGCATCCCGCCGCAATCGAACGCTCCGTGGCTGTCGATCGCGCCGATCGCGGAATCGCGCAGTTCCTATAACGGCCTGCTCGTCTTCGTCTTCATCGCGGTCTCGGCATGGGGAGCGGCCCTCCTAGTCCATCGCCTGGCCTCGCGCGATGTCCGGCGCAGCGCGGCATGGGACTGCGGTTTCCCCGACGCGCGGCCACAAACGCAATATACCGCCGGCAGCTTCGCGCAGCCGATCCGCCGCGTCTTCGGAACGCTGGTCTTCCACGCCCGCGAGACGGTGGACATGCCGCCGCCGGGCGACATGCGCGCCGCACGGCTGACCGTCGAGACACGCGATCTCGCCTGGGACTGGATCTACACGCCGATTGCCCGGGGGATCGGCTTTGCCGCCATCCGGCTCAACCGCCTGCAATTCCTGACCATCCGGCAATATCTGAGCCTCGTCTTCCTCGCGCTTGTCGCCCTTCTGCTGGTGCTCGCCCTATGGACCTGATCCGCGATCTCTTTGTGCAGGGAATGCAGATGGCCGTGGTTCTGCTGCTTGCGCCGCTGCTCACGGGTTTCGTGCGCAAGATCAAGGCGCGCCTGTTGCGCCGGCAGGGCCCCTCCGTGATCCAGCCCTATCGCGATCTCGCCCGCCTGTTGCGCAAGGAAGCGGTACTCGCCGAAAACGCGTCGTGGCTGTTCCGGGTCGCGCCTTACCTCATCTTTGCATCCACATGGGTCGCCGCCGCGCTGGTTCCGACCTTTGCCGGCGGGCTCGTATTCAGCTGGACGGCCGACCTGATCGCCATCATCGCGCTGCTCGGCTTCGGGCGATTCTTCCTGGCGCTAGCCGGGATGGATGTCGGCACCAGTTTCGGCGGCATCGGATCGAGCCGCGAGATGCTGATCGCCTCGCTCGCCGAACCGGCGATGCTTCTCACCGTCTTCACCCTGGCGCTCGTCGCCGGCTCGACGCAGCTGTCGACGGTCGCCGCGCTGATGAGTTCGCCCGAGGTGGGATTGCGCGTCTCGCTCGGCATGGCGCTGGTCGCGCTGATCATGGTCGCGGTCGCCGAAAACGGCCGCATTCCCGTCGACAATCCCGCAACGCATCTGGAGCTCACCATGGTGCACGAGGCGATGATCCTCGAATATTCCGGACGCCACCTGGCGATGATCGAGTTCGCGGCATCCCTCAAGCTCTTGCTCTATCTGTCTTTGATCGCTTGCATTTTCATACCGTGGGGCATCGCCGCCCCCGGCGAAGGCCCGGCGCGCTTCGCGCTCGGCGCCGCCGCCTACCTCGCCAAGATCGGCATCGGCGCTTTCTGTCTTGCTCTGTTCGAGACCGCTATTGCCAAGATGCGGGTGTTCCGGGTGCCGGACTTTCTCGGCGCGGCGCTCATGCTCGGCCTTCTCGGCACGCTGCTGCTTTTCGTTTCGAGGAGTCTGTGATGTACGGCAACCTCTCATTCGACATCGCGCATCTCCTGGCCGGCGGGCTCGTCCTGGTCAGCTTCATGATGCTCTATCAGGACCGGCTCTACGCCCTGATCAACACCTACGCGCTGCACGCCCTCGTTCTCTCGCTTTCCGTCGCATGGCAGGCGCTTGTCCAGCACGCGCCGCATCTCTTCGTCACAGCGGCGATCGCGCTCGGCTTCAAGGCGATCGTCATTCCGGTCGCGCTCCACCGCATCGTGAAAAGGCTCGGCATCCATCGCGACATCGAAACGGTCGTCGGCATCGGCCCGACCATGCTCGCCGGCATGGGCCTTGTCGCGCTGTCGATGGTCGTGATCCTGCGCATAACACCCGATGCCGACCCGCTGGCGCGCGAGGATCTCGCCTTCGCCCTTTCGGTGCTGCTTCTCGGCCTTCTCGTCATGGTCACGCGCCGCAACGCCGTCAGCCAGGTGATCGGCTTCATGGCGCTGGAAAACGGCCTCATCCTCGCAGCCACCGGCGCGCGTGGCATGCCGCTGGTCGTCGAGATCAGCGTCGCCTTCTCGGTCGTGATCGCATTCATCGTCATCGGCATCTTCCTGTTCCGAATCCGCGAGCGATTCGACACCGTCGATGTCGGTGCGCTCGACGAATTCCGCGGAGAGCGCCAATGATCGCGCTGCCCTTCGAAGCGGTAACCGCAGTCCTCGTCATTCCGATTGTCGCCGCCGCGGTTCTCGCCGCGCTGCCCGGCTATCGCGCGGCCGCGCGCATCAACGTGCTCGCCAGCTTCCTGACATTCCTCGCCGCCGCATCGCTCTTCGTGACGGACCGGCCGGAAACGGGCCAGTATCTGTTCGTCGACGATCTCAACATCGTGTTCATCGTCCTCAACACCTTCGTCGGCTTCACCGCCAGCCTGTTTTCCGCCAGCTACATCGCCCACGAACTGGAAACCGGCCGGCTGACATCGGCGAACCTGCGTTTCTACCACGCGATGTACCAGGTGATGATGTTCGGCATGAACCTGGCTTTCGTCGCCAACAATATCGGTCTGATGTGGGTGGCGGTGGAACTGGCGACACTGACCACCGTGCTGATGGTCGGCATCTACCGCACGCATGAGGCGCTCGAGGCGGCATGGAAATATTTCCTGCTCGGCAGCGTCGGTATCGCCTTCGCCCTGTTCGGCACGATTCTCGTCTATCTGGCCGCGCGCCCCTTCATCGGCGAGGGCCATGACGCGATGGTCTGGACGCTCCTCGTCGAGCATGCCGCGGCATTCGACCCCGCCCTGCTCAATCTGGCCTTCATCTTCCTCATCCTCGGCTACGGCACCAAGGTCGGCCTCGCGCCACTGCACGCCTGGCTTCCCGACGCCCATGCCGAGGGCCCGACGCCGATCTCGGCCGTGCTTTCCGGACTGCTGCTGAATGTCGCCCTCTACGCCGTCCTGCGTTTCAAGATCCTGCTCGCGGCCAATCCCGAAGCCATCGGGCCCGGACCGCTGATGATGACCATGGGCCTCACCTCGCTGATCTTCGCCGCCTTCATGCTGTATCGCCGCCGCGATATCAAACGCCTGTTTGCCTATTCCTCCATCGAGCACATGGGCATCATCGTCTTCGCATTTGGCCTCGGCGGGCCGTTGGCGAATTTCGCCGGCCTTCTCCACATGGTGATGCACAGCCTGACCAAGTCGGCGATCTTCTATGCCGTCGGCCATGTCGCGCAGATCAAGGGCACCCAGAAGCTCTCGGAAATTCGCGGACTGACCGAAACCCATCCCGGCCTCGGCTGGGGCCTGCTGATCGGGGTGATCGCGATTGCCGGCATGCCTCCGCTCGGCATTTTCATGAGCGAGTTCCTGATCGTCAGTTCGACATTCGCCGTCCATCCGCTGCTCGCCATTCCGCTCGTCTTCGGCCTGCTGGTCGCATTCGGCGCTCTGTTGATGCGCTTGACGAGCATCGCGTTCGGCGAGCCGACCGGCAACACCGCACCCGTCCAGGCATCCTATCTACCGATGTATGCGCATCTGGCGCTGGTCTTCGGCGCGGGCCTGTACTTGCCCTCCGCTTTGGTAGGATGGTTCCAGAACATCGCCGGCATTCTGGGCTGAGGGAACGGGAGCGTCGATCATGGCAGCGTTTTGGCAAGACATTCTGAAGGACCGCGAGGCGGAACCGCACGGCGGCTGGCAGCACCACGCGATCGACGAATCCGAGTGGACCGAAACGGCCGAAGCTCTCGACGGCGAAACCGCCGTCCTGCTCGGCCTTTGGGGCGATCGGGGAACGATCCGCATGGCGCTTCTCGACGAGGCGACGAACGACGTCGTAGTCCTCGCGCTTGCCTGTCCGGACGGCACCTATCCGTCTATCGGCAAGCACCATGCGCCGGCGCAGCGGCTGGAACGGGCGGCGCGGGACCTGTTCGGCCTGACGCCGCGCGATTGCCCCGACCCGCGACCGTGGTTCGACCATGGCCGCTGGGACCTCCGCCACCCGCTCGGCGAAGCAGCGGCGGAACCGGCCGATGGTGCCGCCTACGAATTTCTCGCCGCCGAGGGCGAAGGCCTGCACCAGATCCCCGTCGGTCCGGTCCATGCCGGCATTATCGAGCCGGGCCATTTCCGCTTCACGGCCAATGGCGAAACGGTGGTCCGCCTCGAGGAGCGGCTGGGCTACACCCACAAGGGGATCGAAGGGCTGATGGCCGGCGCGAGCCTCGATCGGGCCGCCAGTCTCGCCGCCAGAACCTCCGGCGACAGCACCGTCGCTTATTCCCTCGCCTTCGCGCGGGCCGTCGAGGACGCATTGCGGGTGGAAGCGCCGCCGCGCGCGGTCTGGCTGCGCGCGCTGATGGCCGAGATAGAGCGCCTCGCCAACCATCTGGGTGACATCGGCGCGATCTGCAACGATGCGGCCTTCGCGCTCATGCTCGCGCATTGCGGCGTGCTGCGTGAGCGCGTCCTGCGCGCTTCCGAAGCCGCCTTCGGCCACAGACTGATGCGCGACCGCATCGTTCCGGGCGGCGTCACGACAGATCTCGACGACGAGGGTATCGACACCATTGGCCTGATGCTCGGCGAAATCCGGCGGCGTTTTCCGGCACTGGTCGAACTCTACGACAATACGGCCTCGCTGCAGGACCGCACCGTCACGACCGGCAGTCTTTCCCCTGCCCTTGCCCGGCGCTTCGGCGCCGGCGGTTTCGTCGGCAGGGCGTCGGGCCGCGCTTTCGACGCCCGGCGCGCATGTGCCTATGCGCCATACGACACGCTTTCCTTCGAGGTGCCCGTCCTCATGGCCGGAGACGTCGACGCCCGCGTGTGGATCCGCATCCGCGAAGTCGAGCAGACCCTGTCGCTGGTCGAACAAATCCTCGATCGCATGCCGGCGGGCCCGATCCTCGCGGAACCGGGCAAACCCTCCGGACCGCGAGAGGGCATGGCGCTTGTCGAGGGATTTCGCGGCGACGTGCTCGCCTGGCTGCGGATCGACGAGGACGGACACGTCGGGCGCTGCCATCTGCGCGATCCGTCATGGTTCCAGTGGCCGCTGCTCGAAGCGGTGATCGAGGGCAACATCGTTGCCGACTTCCCGCTTTGCAACAAGTCGTTCAACTGTTCCTATTCCGGTCACGATCTGTAGGTCCGCGATGCGCAAGCTCCTGTTCGAAAGCCTGATCAAACCGACGCTGACCGAAGCGCCGCCCTCGCCGGCGGATGCCGCCGTGGAGGAACTGGCAAAGACGCTCGGCAAACAGGCGCGTCGGAGCCTCGGCCGCAGCCTGTCGATCCGCGAGGTCGACGCCGGGTCCTGCAACGGCTGCGAACTGGAAATCCACGCGCTCAATAACGCTTTTTACGATGTCGAACGCTTCGGCATCCGTTTCGTCGCGTCGCCCCGCCACGCCGACATGCTGCTGGTTACCGGCCCCGTCACGAAGAACATGGCCGAGGCGCTGAAGCGGACCTATGACGCGACGCCTGGGCCGAAATGGGTCGTCGCCGTCGGCGACTGCGGGCTCGACGGCGGATGTTTCGCCGGCAGCTATGCGGTGGCGGGCGGCGTATCCGCCGTCATCCCGGTCGATCTCCACATCCCCGGCTGTCCGCCTTCCCCGTCCGACATATTGGCCGGACTGCTCGCCCTGCTGGACGAGACGAACCGGCCAGCCCGGTCCTGAAGAAGCTGGAACCCGACGATCAGGTCGGAAGATTGGGGTGAGCCGGAGAAGCTTTATTCGATCTGACCCCGACCGCCGTGAGCGACAGGCAAAGCTTCGCGATGCGGAGCCATGACTTTTGTCAGATCTTGCCGAATTGCGACTTCGAATCCTTTCCGTGTCATCAAGCAACCGCATCGGACATTTCTGATCCAAAGCAGACATGGCTTGAGCGGTCGCCATTCATCACCCACTACCCCGCCGGGCTCCAGGCAACCGAAACAGACGAGTTGCGAAATTGATCCCCGCTAGAGAAGTGAGAACAGGGAAACGATCACCTTGTCGGCAAACCGCGCTCCGGAGCCGACAAAAAGCGTTCGGTTCACCCAGTCATATTTGGGGTCGCCCGTCTCCAGCCTTGCGTGGGTGCGCATATAGTAAGCGTCCGGCGGAACGTCGTCACCGCGCGCCAGGCCTGCGATGACGTCTGGCGGGCCGTGCCGGTAGCCGTAGTTGATGATCTCGATCGTCGCTCCATCGTCGGTTTCAATCGCGTAGCGTGTATCGAGTTCCGCGAGCCCGTCCTCGAAAATCGTCTGCCAATCGGCGCCGAGATCGAGGATGCGACCGTTTATTCGCTCACCCCTCACGGTCCCGCCAATGATCGGAATGATCCTGCGTTTGCCGGCACGCCCGGCGCCCATTTCGCGGATCGGATCGAGTTCGACTGTCAGGTCGCAGACATGGTCGAGTTTCGGCACCAGCGGTTTGGCCATTTCCTGGAGTCCCTCCTCAGACTTGCCCGGTGATCGTGGCGTGCAGTGAATTGCGAACCGGAGCAATCGCATCGAGAGCAAACACACGGTAAGGCGCGAAAGCAAGGATGGCTTTCGCCATCGGCCGGATGATGCCGTCGCAATCATCCGACGGCAATGGCTTCCCTTCGTCCGGCTCCCGGCATGCCCCATATTCAGCGGGTTCGGGATCGTTGCCGCGAGCATCTGGATGAAACAAGCCGGGCCAGGCAAGGTAGTTAACAAATTTACGAAATTGGGCCGTGGACGATGGACAAATTAGTCGAGACAATGGCTAATTGACCTTTGGGAGGGTTCTATCCGCGGCGGATTGGTGGATTTGGCGTTTTGCCCGATTGCTGCGTTCGGTCCGGCGGATGGTTCTGGCTCGGATTAAAGGGAGGAAATCATGAAACTAGGAAATCTTATCGCAGGCGTTGCGGCATTCGCGCTTACGATCGGCGCAGCCCATGCCCAGGAGGTTACGCTTCGGCTTTCACACTGGGTGCCGGCTTCGCATCCGATTCAGAAGCTCGGTATCGAACCATGGGTCGAGTCGATCAAGGAGGCTTCGGGCGGCCGGATCGATATCCAGATATTCCCCGCGCAGCAGTTGGGCGCCGCGCCGGACCACTACGATATGGCGCGCGACGGGATCGCCGACATCACCTATACGAACCCGGGCTATCAGGCGGGCCGGTTCCCGGTCATGAGCCTTGTCGAAATCCCGTTCCACATGAACAACGCCGCCGAAGGCGCACAGGCAATGCATGAGTGGTACGCCGAACTCGCCAAGAAGGAGATGTCGGACGTCAAGTTCTGTCTGGCCAATCCGCATGATCCGGGCACGATCCATTCCAAGACTCCGGTGCTGGAGCCCGGCGATATCAAGGGGATGAACGTGCGCCCGGCCAACGCCACCATAGCTCGGTTCGTCAGCATGCTGGGCGGCGGCCCGGTCCAGGTCCCGGCGCCGGAAGCGCGCGAGGCCATTGCGAACGGCACGGCGGATGCGATCACCTTTCCCTGGAACTCGATCTATATCTTCGGGATCGATTCCGAGACGAAGCAGCATCTCGACATGCCCTTCTATGTCTCGGCGCAGATCATGCTGATCAACAAGGCGAAATACGAAAGCATGCCGGATGATCTGAAGAAGGTTATCGACGATCACTGCACGCCGGAGTGGTCGAAGAAATTCTCGACCGGCTGGGCCGAAAACGAGGCTTCGGGGCGGCAGAAGATGATCGATTCGGGCGAGCATACGCTGAACGTGCCGACCGGAGCGCAGGTCCAGATGTGGCGAGACGCAGCGGCACCGCTACTGGACCAGTGGAAAAAGGATGTGACCGCCGCCGGTTATGACGCCGACAAGATCTACGCCGACTACGTGGCGGCGCTCGATCGTCACAACGCCCGTTTCCAGTAACGAATGGATGACGCCGGACGGCCCGCGATGGCCGTCCGGCTCCCGCTGCCTTGCTCAAACTTCAGATCATCCTCGAACGATTTTCTTTGGCGATCGAAAAGATTGCCGGAGTCCTGATGGCGCTTATCACGATACTGGTCGTGATTTCCGCGGTCAGCCGGTACCTGTTCGCGTTTCCCATACCCGATGCCTTCGACTTGTCGCGGTTGCTGCTTGGAGCCGCTATCATGTGGGGCTTTGCCAGCGTCGGATTTCGCGGCTCTCACATCAAGGTCGACATTGTCGCCGAGATACTGCCGGCAAAAATGCGTCGCTGGGTGGACACTTTCGCCTGGACGATCCTTTTGATCTTCACCTGTCTTTTGACCTGGAAGATGCTGGGCCGGGTGCTCAGCGCCAGCCGCAGCGGCGAGGCGACGATGGATCTTCGCATTCCGGCCTGGTGGATCATGGCGCTTACCCTGGCCGGTGTGGCCGTCAGCATCGTCACGGTTCTTGCCCGGCTGATACTCGTTGCGACCGGACGCGGATCGCTCGATCATTTCGATTCCGCCGACGTGGCGGCCGGAGACGGATCCGTGGAGGAAAAAGCCGGTTATGAGTGACGCCGATCTGATCGCGCTTTTCGGTTTTCTCGCCCTGTTCGCAATGATGATCCTGCGGGTGCCGATCGGCGTTGCGATGGGGCTTGTCGGCGTCGGCGGTTTCGCCGCCATTGTCGGCTGGGGTCCCGCGCTCAACCTGCTCGCTCAATCGCCGATCCGCACGGTGACCGACTTCAACCTGACGCTGATCCCGTTCTTCGTGCTGATGGGCGTGCTGGCAACCAATTCCGGCATGTCGGCGGAGTTGTTCAGGACCGGTCAGGCATGGTTCGGGGTCTTTCGCGGCGGCATGGCATTGTCGACCATTGGCGCCTGTGCGGGATTTGCCGCCATCTGCGGCTCATCCGTCGCGACCGCCGCGACCATGACCAAAATCGCCTTGCCGGAAATGAAACGCGTCGGCTATCGCGACGATATCGCCACCGGGGTGATCGCCGCCGGCGGAACGCTGGGCATTCTTATCCCGCCCTCCGTAGTGCTCGCGGTTTACGGCTTCATCACCGAGCAGGATGTTGGCAAGCTCTTTATCGCGGGAATTCTGCCGGGCCTGCTGGCAATCATCATGTACATGCTGACTGTTCGCATCGCCTATGCGCGAAGCCTCCCGGAGGGCACACCGTTCAATTTCGGCGAAGCGATCCGGTCGCTGAGCGGCGTTTGGGCGGTGCTGTTGCTGTTCATTGCGATCATCGGCAGCATCTATTTCGGCGTCGCCACCGCAACCGAGGCGGCGGCCGTCGGCTCCTTCCTGACTGCGCTGATCGGCATAATGCGGGGCAGGCTGACCGCGCGCCGATTGATGGAAAGCCTTGTCGAAGCGCTGCGTACATCGGTCGCGATCTACACGATCCTGATCGGCGCGATCCTTTTCGGCTATTTTCTGGCCGTTACCCAGACGCCGCAGAAAATCACATCGTTCCTGACCAGTCTCGACCTTGGCGCGCATGGCACGCTGGCATTGATCCTCGTCTTCTTCGTCTTCATGGGCTGCATCCTCGATGCCATGGCGATGATCATACTGCTGGTGCCGATCGTGTATCCGGTCGTTACCCAACTGGGTTTCGATCCAATCTGGTTCGGCGTCATCATCGTCATGACCGTCGAGCTCGGCCTGATAACGCCGCCGGTCGGCATGAATGTGTTTGTCATCAATTCGATCGCGCGCGACATCAGCCTGCCGAAGATCTTCCGCGGCGTTCTGCCCTTCGTCGGAGCGGATATCATCCGGCTTGTCCTGCTGATCATGTTTCCCTGGATCGTGATGTTCCTGCCGACGACGATGAAATGAGAAGCCGGTCATGACCATGCGGCGGCGGCAATTCCCGACAATCTACTCAACGCTCATGCGGGAGAATTCAAAGGCGTTCCTGAAGGGGATGGGCCTTTCTGAAGAGGAAATCGAACGCCCGCATATCGCTGTCGT
This sequence comes from Oricola nitratireducens, assembly GCF_014904745.1. Classification (GTDB taxonomy): domain Bacteria; phylum Pseudomonadota; class Alphaproteobacteria; order Rhizobiales; family Rhizobiaceae; genus Oricola; species Oricola nitratireducens. Next base: position 40,283 of record NZ_JACZCS010000024.1, on the reverse strand, counting down.
CCATACCGGCGGCGATATGAGTCCATGCAACATGAACCTGCGCGATCAGGCGCAGCAGGTGAAAACCGGCATCTACGGCGCCGGCGGATATCCGCATGAAACGCCTGTGGTCTCCGTCTCGGACGGCTTGACGATGGCACATCCGGGCATGCGGTTCTCGCTCGTATCGCGTGAACTAATCGCCGACAGCGTCGAGACCACGATGCGCGCGCATTGCTTCGACGGGGTGGTCGCAATCGGCGGATGCGACAAGAACCTGCCGGGCCTGATGATGGGCATTCTGCGTGTCAATGCGCCCGGAGCATTCATCTTCGGCGGCGCCGCGATACCGGGCCGCGTGAATGGCCGCGACGTGACGGTTCTCGATGCATTCGAGACCGTCGGAAAAATGATCGCCGGCACGGCAACCCGCGAACAGTTGGATGAACTCCAGAACAAGAGCATCCCGACCGCCGGGTCGTGTGCCGGTCAGTTCACGGCCAACACCATGGCAATGGTCTCCGAAGCGCTTGGGCTGGCGCCTGTCGGATTGTCGATGGTTCCGGCCGTCTATTCTGAGCGTCTGACGCATCTTCGCCAGGCGGGCAGGCTCGTCATGGCGGCGATCGCCGGCGATGCGCCCCTGCCGCGCGAGATCGTCACGAGGACAGCGCTGGAAAATGCCTGTGCGCTCGTTGCCGCAACGGGCGGTTCGACAAACGCCGCGCTGCACATACCCGCAATTGCCCATGAGGCCGGTATTGATTTCGACCTCGACGACGCGGCGCGCGTTTTCGCCCGTACGCCGCTGATCGGCAATCTGTCGCCGGGCGGGAAATATCTCGCCCGCGATATTCACGAAATCGGCGGAACGGGTGTGATCATCGCGGAACTGATCCGCAGCGGGCATATCGACGGGTCGGCGCTCACGCTTACCGGCCGGCCTCTTGCCGAGGAAGTCGCTGACCTGCCGGCGCCGGACGGCGAGGTGGTCAGGACCGTTTCCGCCCCGTTGGCGCCGAATGGCGGCGTAATCGTCCTGAAAGGCAATCTCTGCCCCGACGGCGCGCTGATCAAGGTTGCGGGCCTGAAGAAACTGCGACACCGCGGGCCTGCACGCGTGTTCGATGGCGAGGCAGCCTGCCAAAGCGCCATCGAAAACCGCCTTTACTCGGAGGGAGACGTCATCGTGGTTCGCCATGAGGGTCCGAAAGGATCGCCCGGCATGAAGGAGATGCTTGGCATCACCGCACTGATTTACGGTCAGGGCATGGGCGAGAAGGTCGCGCTTCTGACCGATGGGCGATTCTCCGGCGCGTCGCGCGGCCTCTGTATCGGCTATGCCGGTCCGGAGGCGGCAATCGGCGGACCGATCGCGCTCGTCCGCGACGGCGACATGATCTCCATCGACGCGACGCCCGATGCCGCGGCGATCACGCTTGAAGTGGACGACGAAACTCTCGCCGAACGCCGCGCCGGATTACCAGAGCCGGCGTACCGGCGGCTATCCGGCGTACTCGAAAAATACGCTGCGGTCGTCGGTGGCGCCAACCGGGGCGCGGTCACCCATTCCGGTGCGGTCGATACCAGCGGAGACATAGACTGATGGAACACAACCCCTACGATCCATGGGTGCGCGCAGACCTGACGGCAAATGAGAAGACGGTGCTGGAATTCATGCGCGACTGCATGCACGGCGACGATCTCACGCTGATCGACCGGTCGGTGGCCGAAGACTATATCCAGCATACGCCCGGTATCGCGCAGGGCCGCGAGGGCTTGCGCCGTTACATCCTGCAAGTCGCGCGCAAACGCCCGAACCGCAAGCAATGGCGACCGGTCCAGATATTCGCCAGCGGCGACATGGTGATCCTGCACAAGCTGATCGCCACGCATGCGATCGCAGATTTCATCCGGTTCAACGAGCAGGGCCAGATGGCGGAGCACTGGGATGTCGTCGCGCCGCTTCCCGAACCGGATTATGACCCCATGCGCCGTTCGAGTGAGAATCTGCAGAGATTTGATGCGGTGTTCAGGATCGATCCGGGCAATGGATGAGCATTCGCAAAAAGAGTGCCAAGCCTATGCTTGGATCTGGTCTGACACGCTCAAGTGCGAACAGGGAAATGCGCAGTCTGGAATTTTTCCTACATTAACATTTAAATCCACCGTCAACTCCTGACATTGAGCCTTACTTCGAGTTGCATCAAAATCTGGCGGTAGCTTCGTCTCCGCCACGATAACCTGCCCACAGCATGCCGCGACGGATGATTTCGGTCACCTGAGGTACCTTCAGGTCATCAAGGCGATGGCCGATGGAGCAGTAGAACACCCTGCCCTTGTCCCAGCGCCTTTTCCAGACGACCGGGATCACGGTGCCTTCGATCCACCACAGGTGATCGCCCGAAAAGGTCGTCGTCGCCAGCACCTCGTTGGAGGGATCGGTGAGCATGTAATATTGTTCGGAGAACAGCCGGAAGCTGCGGATACCCTTGACGATGGGGTCGCCCGGACGTGTGATCGTAACGTCGTAGTCGACGAAATCGTCAGACGGTACCGGATTGTCGGGCCAGCCCGGCGGATGTGCCACGAACTGGCCTCCGATCAGGAAGTGATAGGTCGGACGATCACGGAAAGCATCCCCCATATGGCCGTGCCAGCCGGCAATGCCGCAGCCATCCCCCACGAGCTTGAGCAGGCCGTCCTCCTCGTCCTTGGTCATGTTGCCGAATTCCGGCCGGTGTGCCGACCGCGCGCTCGACCAGACCGGAACGATCAGATCGACATCGGCAAGGCTGTCCGGATCCGCAAGCGGAGCCAGCGTGTCGTAAACCTCGACCTCGAAACCTTCTCCGATGAGCAGTGCCTCGGCCCAGTCGGCGAAGTCTTTCGGACTATGTCCTTCCCAGCCGCCGGCAAACAGGACTGCCTTCATGGTTTTTCCTTTCTCATGTAACTGACAATCGACGCCATATCCCGACCGCCGAAACCTTTTGTTTCCGCATCCAGCAGGCGCTCCAGATTGAGACGCGCCTGCGGCATGGCGACCCCGAAGCGCTCGGCAAGCCCGACGGCGAGCGCCATGTCCTTTCGCGCCAGCGCGACCGTGAAGGTCACATCGTGCGCCGCCTCGTCGAGATAGAGCGGCCGGCGATAGGAAAGCATCGGTGCGGCTGCGGCCGACGCCTCGATCGCGTCGAACGCCGCAGCCGCGTCGATCCCCGCTCCCTCCGCAAGCGTCAGCGCCTCGGCGAAAGTCTGGTTCAGGCCGTGAATGATCGAGTTGACCGCGAGTTTCATCACTGCGCCGGCGCCCCTTCGACCGAGGCAGATTGTTTTCCGTCCGACCGCTTCGAAGAGCGGCATCACCGGCAAGGCAACCGTCTCGTCGCAACCGGCCATGATCATTAGCGCCGCGTTCTGCGCCGCTCCCGTCGATCCCGATACGGGCGCGTCTATGACCCGACGGTTTTGACCCGCGGCGCGCGCAAGATCCTCGATGTGGTCCGGGCTCATCGTGCCCATCTCGATGAAAGTCGTCGCGCCGGCTTTGCCGGAGAACAGTCCTTCCGCTCCGCAATACACCTCCTGCGATGCCGCATCGTCGGCGAGCATGGTGACGACGACATCGCTCGCTTCGGCAAGAAGGCGCGGTGTGTCGGCAACGGCGGCGGCGGTGTCTTCCGCGAAGGCTTCAGCGCGGGTTCGATTACGGTTCCACACGGTGAGCGGAAATCCGGCCGCGGCAATATTGGTAGCCATCGGCGCTCCCATGCGCCCGAGGCCGGTAAAACCGATACGCATCACGCCGCCTTGCCGTTCCCGATCCCGGAGATCGCCTGGACGAGATTGTCCTCATTGACCTCATCGGCGGTGAATTCGCGCATGATCCGGCCCTGGTACATCGCAATGACGCGGTCGGAGACACGCAGGATTTCAGGCATTTCGGACGAAATAACGATCACGGCGTAGCCGGAATGGGCAAGTTCGCGGATGAGGTTGTGGATCTCCGCCTTCGAGCCGACATCGATGCCCCGCGTCGGCTCGTCGACGATCAGAACGCGCGGCTTCATGGCAAGCCACTTGCCGATCACGATTTTCTGCTGGTTGCCGCCGGAGAGATTGCCCACCAGGCTCCGCCAACTCGGCGCCTTGATGTCCAGCCGATCGCGGTACATGTCGTAGATCGCGATCTCGGCCCCGTTTGAGACGAAGGGACCCGCCGTCATGTCGTCAACCTGGGGAAGCGTGATGTTGTCGCGGCAGTTCATGCCGAGCACCAGGCCCTGTTCCTTGCGGCTTTCGGGGACCAGCGAAATACCGTTGGCAATCGCTTCGGCCGGCGAGTTGATCGAAATCTTCTGGCCGCCGAGGCGGATGGTTCCGGCGGATGGCTCGCGCAGGCCGAAAAGCGTTTCGGCGATCTCGGTGCGCCCCGCGCCCACAAGGCCATAGAAGCCGACAACCTCGCCGGCGCGAACGGAAAAACTGACGTCGTGGTAGAGCTTTCCGCAGGAAAGACCATCGACCTCGAGCGCGACATCGCCGAGTTCGCCGTGCTCGACATTGCGTGAATAGTCGAGGCTTCGGCCGATCATCAGTTGGGTGATCTCGTCCTCGTTCGTCTCGGCCGCGATCAGTGTTCCGCGGTAGGTCCCGTCGCGCAGCACGGTGATGCGGTCGGAAATCGTGAAGATCTCCTCCATCCTGTGCGATATGTAGACGATACCGACACCGTCGGCCTTGAGATCGTTGATGACGTCGAAAAGAACGACCTTCTCCGCATCGGTCAGCGAAGCGGTCGGCTCGTCGAACACGACAACCTTTGCTTCGTGCGTCAGCGCACGGGCAATCTCGACCATCTGTTTCTTCGCGATTGACAGGTCTCCGACCCGTTGGCGCGGACCGAAATCGCAGTTGAGTTTTGCGAGGATCGCGCCGACGCGCTCATCCAGGACCTTCCGGTCGACAAAGCCCCAGCGGGAACGCGGCAGTTCTCCAAGAAACACGTTTTCGGCGACCGTCATCTGCTCGGCGAGCGACAGTTCCTGGTGGATCAGGATGACGCCGTTTTCCTTGGCTTCGATCGGATTCGCCATGACGACCGGCCGGTCGTCGATCATGATCCGGCCCTCGTTGGGGTGATAGATGCCGGCGAGCACCTTCATCAGGGTTGACTTGCCGGCGCCGTTCTCGCCCATCAGTGCGTGAACCTCGCCGGGGCGCACTTCAAAATCGACGCCATCGAGGGCGCGCACGCCGGGGAACGTCTTGACGATGCTCTCCAGGCGCAGGACGGGTTTTGCCTCGCTCATATCCGCAACTCCTCTTCGCCCTTCCGGTTCAACTGCTTGTCGAGGAAGAGGACCGCAATCAGGATCACGCCGAGCGTAACCAGCACGTAGAACGCCGGCACCTGCATCAGGTTCATGCCGTTGCGCAGGATGCCGATCGCCAGCACCCCGCCAAACGTGCCGATGATGTTTCCGGCACCGCCGGTCAGCTTGGTGCCGCCGAGAACGGTCGCGGTGATGACCCAGAGCTCGTAGTCGCGGCCCAGATTCGGGGTCGACGCGCCCATCTGCGTTGACAAGGTGATCCCGGCCAGCGCCGCGAAAAAGCCCACGATCATGAAATTGATCATCATGTGCGGCCCTACCCGTATGCCCGCATTGACCGCCGCCTCGCGGTTGTCGCCAACCGCATAGGTGTTGGAACCGTGCACGGTGCGCGACAGCAGAATGTGCACCAGAAGCGTAAAGACCAGAAAGATCCAGGCCAGAGTGGGCAGTCCGAGGAAACGGCTGGCGCCGAAATCCGAATAGGCGAAATTCGCCGCGAAAAAGGATTGCTCGCCGGTGTAGACGAACACCAGTCCGCGCACGCCCAGCATCGCGCCGAGCGTGACGATGAAGGCGTCGACGCCGGTCTTCCAGACGATCAGCCCGTTGAACGCGCCGAGGACAACCCCTGAAGCGAGACCGGCCAGGACGGCCGGGAGAATCTGCCAGTTGCCCCAGCTCTCGAACACGGGCCAGCCCATGATGTCGACGGTCAGGCTGGCCGCCAGCGCGACCACGGCGCCGACGGAGAGGTCGATATTGCCGTTGATCATCACGATCGTCATGCCGAGTGCGATCAGGCCGAGCGTCGAGGTCTGCACCAGAATGTTTTCAAGGTTCCCGGTGGAGAAGAAATTTTCGGTCATCACCGAGAAGAAAACGAATACGATCACCACGAAAGCCCAGATCGGATGGCGCACCAGCCATCGGAAGTTCCCCTTCGCACTATTGGCGGTTTGCACGGGAGCGTGTTCCACAGATGTCTGCGACATTCTTTCCTCCACTTCAGGCGATGGGTGACAGCAACCGGCCGCGCTTGGCCGCGACGTCGAGCCAGACCGCGAGGATGATGACGATCCAGGTCACGATCCACTGGGCGAAATACGGATACCCGAGAAGAAGCAGCCCGTTCTGGATGAAACCCAGGATCAGCACGCCGATCACGGTCTTCAGGATGCTGCCGGACCCGCCCAGCAGCGACGTCCCGCCAAGGATGACGGAGGCCAGCACCAGCAGTTCGTAACCCTGGCCGACATTGTTCTGCGATCCCATCACCCGGCTGCCCAGAATGACGGAGGCAATCCCGACGCAGAAGGACGAGACGAGATAGGTCGAAAACACAACGCGGCTGCGCCGGATGCCGGAGAACACCGCGGCCGTCGGATTGCCGCCGACCGCGTAGACCCGGCGGCCGTAGGGCGTGAACGCAACGATGAATCCGATAATCAGCGCCAGGACGAAAAAGATGATGATCGGCATGTCGATGCCGGCGATCTCGCCACGCCCGAATATGCGGAACCACGTGATATCCTGGGTGCTGGGATCGACATCGACATTCTTGCCGCCGGAATAGATCAGGGTCAGCCCCTGGATCGCCGAAAGCATCCCGAGCGTCACGATCAGCGAATTCAATCGGACATAACCGATCAGGAAGCCGTTCACCGCGCCAAGCAACAGCACGCATGCCATCATGACCATGATCGCCGGACCGGGTCCGATCTTGTCGTGCAGATCGACGACCATGACGGTGCCGAAGGACAGCATCGAGCCCACCGACAGATCGAGATTTCCCGAGATCACGACAATCGTGACGCCGAGCGCCATGACCCCGATCATCGCCGAGGATCGCACGACGCTTTCCAGATTGTCGAAGGTCAGGAATTTGTCGGATCCGAATCCGAACGCGATCATGAAGGCGATGAAGGCGATGAAAATACCGTTCTTGGCAATCACGCCCTTCAGATCGCCGCCTCCAATTCTGTCCGCGATTCCGGCCATGCTCGTTCCTCCCTGGCTATCCCACAGCCGCGGCTGCGAGGCGTTTGGCGCTCCGGACTCCGGCGCGCCTCCGCGCAATCGGTCACACCAGAACCATGCCGCCGTCAATCATGACGATCTGGCCGGTCATGTAGTCGCTGTCCTTCGCGGCAAGAAATGTGGTCGTGCCGGTTATGTCCCTTGGCGTCGCGACCCGGCCGCGCAGAATATCGGCGGAGAATTCCGCCATGGCCTGGCCCTCGCGTTCAGACGCGCCGATTTCCATCAGGTCCTTGTCGAGCTGGCTCCACATTTCCGTCGCCACAACGCCGGGTGCGAAACCGGTCACCGTGATGTTGTGCTTGGCAAGGTCGCGCGCCCCGGACTGGGTCAGTGAAACGACGGCCGATTTCGAGGCGCAGTAGGGCGCAACATTGTCGAAGCCCTGACGGCTGGCGATCGATGCGGTGTTGATGATTTTCCCGCCCGTACCCTGCGCAATCATCTGTTTCGCCGCTTCCTGCATGCCGATCAAAACGCCAAGCCCGTTCACGGTCATGATGGCGTGCCAGTTCTCCTCGGTCACATCCAGCAGGTTCATCGGCTTGTTGATGCCGGCATTGTTGAACTTGACGTCAAGCTTGCCGAATTCCGAAACCGTCTTCGCGATCATCTCGCGAACCTGATCGCGTTTGGTCACATCGACCTCGGACCAGGTAACATTTCCGCCGCCTTCGCCCGCTCTGTCGCGGTTTTCAGCGGCGGCACGTTCCGCCGCCGGCCCGTCGATATCCGCAAAGCAAACATCTCCGCCCTCGTCGAGCAACGCCTCGCCTATGGCCCTGCCGATACCCTGCGCAGCACCGGTTACGATACAGGAACGCCCAGACATCCGTCCCATAGCGCCCTCCCAAATCTAACGAAATCAACTGAAAAAGGCGCGGAACCGAAGTCCCGCGCCTTCAGGCGGGAGGATCAGAATACCGGCTTGGTAAACTTGTCCATGTTGTCCTGGGTGATCTTCGGTGTGTCGAAATAGTTGAGGAACGGCACATCCTCGCCCTTGACGACGGCCTTGGCGGTCGCCAGCGCGTTTTTCGCGTCATCGACCGGCGACTGGTAGATCGAACCCCAGTACTCGCCCCGCGCCATCGCCTCGTAGCCAACGGCGAAGTTCGTCGCGCCGACAAAGATGATCCCGTCGCGGCCCGCCGCCTTGGCGGCGTTCAGGGCGCCCACGCCCATATTGTCGTCGCCGGCATAGACACCGTCGATTTTGTCATATTTGACGAGGAAAGCCTCCATGACGCGCTGTGATTTTTCGCGGTTCCAGTCGCCAGGCTGGGTTTCCATGAGCTTCACGTCCGGGCAGACCTCCGGAAGGCGGTCCTCGAAACCCTTGGCCCGCTCGATCGCCGTGGTGTAGCCCGGCTGGCCGGAAATCTGCACGATCTGGGCCGTCTTCTCGATACCCATGTCCTTGAACTTGTCGCACATGATTTCGGCCGCGCGCGATCCCTGCGTGATGTTGTCGGGACCGGAGAAGGACTTGATGAAGTCGAAGCCTTCTTTCGCGATGTTGGAATTGGTGATGACGACCGGAATGCCCGCCTTGTCGGCAGCGCGAACGGCGGGAACGACAGCCTTGCCGTTGGTCGGCCAGATGATGATGGCGTCGACCTTCTGCTGGACGAGGTCCTGGATCTGCGCGATCTGGCGGGCCACGTCGCCGGCGGCGTCCAGCACGACGGCCTCAACCTCGGGATCGGCGTTGGCGGCCTCGATAAAGGCCTTTTCGTAAGTCGTCTGATAGCTGTCGACACCGACATTGTTCTGCGTGATGCCGATGGTGATCGTTTCCGCGAAGGCCGTGCCGGCCAACGCGACGCCGGCGAGCGCAGTGGTGCCCGCGATGAGTCTTTTGAGTGCGAACTTCATTGAGTGTTTTCCTCCCATAAACTTTGCGACTTGCTGCACCCATCGCCGCGACGGCGACAGATCAGATGCCCGGCAGCAATGCGGGTAAGCAATAACTGCCTGCTTCACGACTTTGGATCGCCAGTAAAAATATCCGGATTGGACAATTTTATGTCCGCAATGGATATATTGTGCGTATCGCCAAATCCTCAAAATGAACAGTTTGGAAATGGAGTTGCCATGAGCGGTGTCAAAAAATCCAGTTTGGACAATCCGATCTTGTCGAGTTTGCGACCCGCGGGCAACGGAACAATGACCACGCCAATCTATGGAGGAAAAGGTCCGACGGAATTCCCGATCTCGCCGCATGCACGCGCCGAGCTTTTGGAAGTTATCGCGTTTCTGGACGATTTCGGTCTCGAAATCGAAACGACGCTGGAGCTTTCCACCCCGGACCCCTATTTCAAAATGGCAACCTGTCTCATCCGCAATCACCTGGAAGCGAAGGCCGTGACGCCGTCATCGCTGACGGCGGCGGCCGGCGTTCCCTACGCCACGGCGGTCCGGCGATTGAACGAGATGTTGCAGGCCGGGATGATCGAGCAGCGTCCGCGCACGCGTACCGGAAAGAGCTTCACACTGCATCCCAGCGCGGAGCTGATCGAGAACTGGACGCAGATGTGCGGTCGGATGAAGCGCCTGGTCGCGCAAGCCTTCGGGTCCGGCGTTCGCGATCCCGGCACCCGGGACTATTATTTTGGCGGCTCCTACATGGCCGGACACTCGATCCAGCCGCCGCAGGTTCTGTCGGAGCCGCTTACGCTGCCGGGTGGATTGCGCATTCTGGTGCACGGCGATCCGACTTTCATGGTGATGGACGCACTCAAGCGCCAGTTCGAACAGGTTGTCGGAACAAAAATCAACCAACGCGCCTTCTCGATCGATCGCCTGCACGAGGAGGCGTTGCGCAACGCCCAGCGCAAGACCAGCCGCTATGACATCATAGCTGTCGACCTGCCTTGGATCGGCGAGTTCGCGACCAAGGGCGTTCTGCTCCCGCTCGACGAAATCATGGACGTGAACCGGCTCGATCCGAGCGATTTCCACACCGCGGGCTGGCGCGCGGCGCACTGGGGCGGGCGTCCATACGGCGTCCCGAGCCAGACGACGCCGGAGCTCTTGTTCTTTCGCAAGGACCTGTTTGCCGAGGAGGGGCTGGAACCGCCGACAACCACCGAAGCGGTCCTGCGCGCGGCGGAACGATTCCATGATCCGGCGCAAGGGAGATACGGCATTGCCTGGAACGCCGCGCGCGGCACGGCGCTTGGCCACACCTTCATGATGACATGCGCCGGATTCGGGCAACCGGTGTTCGACCTGCGCGAGATCGCAGGCGGTTTCGATGCCGATCACCTCGACCGGGATACGGTCGTTCCGACCATCGACAGCGACGGCGGGCTTGAGGCGGCCGAATATCTGAAGGCGCTGGTCCGGTTCTCGCCGCCGGACATCCTCTCGATGTCCTGGTATGAGCGCATTCGCCCCTATGCGGCGGGCAGGATCGCGATGGCCTATGGCTACACGCTTCTCGCCCCCTATTTCGAACTCGATCCCTCCTCGCCCGCTCACGGCCAGACGGGCTACCTGCCGCATCCGGCCGGGCCGAGCGGGTCGCCGGTCGCTCCCGTGGGCGGCTATGTGCTTGGAATTCCCTCGAACCTGCCGGAAGACCGTCGCGCCGACGCCGTCGAAGCGCTCATCGCCTTCACGTCGCCGGAAGCCCAAAAGCTCTATGTCGAAAACGGAAGCCGGACGGCACCGCGCTATTCGGTGGGAGCCGATCCGGAAGTCCGGCGCCTGTCGCCGATTTTCGAAGCTGTCGACGGGATGTCATGGCGCGACGAATTGCAGTTCTGGCCGCGCCCCCCGGTGCCCCAGATTTGCGACATCATCAATATCTGCGGGCAGGAACTGCACGACATGCTGCGCGGCATCGTCACGCCGCGCGACGCGCTCAAAAAGGCCCAGGCCCGGGCCGAAGAAGTCATGAAAACCTGAGAAATCCCAAGGGAGGAAAGAATGGATCCGGAACGGCTCAAGGGAAAGAACATCCTCATTACGGGGGCGGCGCGCGGCATGGGCGCGGCGAATGCCGAGCATTTCGCCGAACAGGGCGCGAATATCTGCCTCGGCGACGTCGATCTCGACGGCGTCAAGGAAGTGGCCGAACGGATCAACAAGCGAGGCAATGGCAAGGCGATCGCCGTCAAGCTCGATGTCACCAAACGCGAGGACAACGCGGCGGCCGTGCAGGCGACGGTCGACGCTTTCGGCATGATCAATGTCGGCCTGTTCAACGCCGGCCTGAACAAACCCCGGTTTTTCATGGATATCGACGAGGAAAACTGGGATCTCATCATGAACGTCAACACCAAGGCCATGTGGCTGGGCATGCAGGAGACAGCCCGGCAGATGATCGCACAGGGGCCACAGGACTATCCCTACAAGCTGATCAATGTCGGCTCTATCGCCTCGCGCAAGCCGCTCATCGATGTCACCGTCTACTGCACGTCGAAATATGGCTGCCTGGCGCTCACCCATTGCGGCGCCATCGCGCTGGCCGAGCACAACATCACCGTCAACGGCTACGCGCCGGGCGTCGTCGTGACACCGCTGTGGGAACAGCTCGACAAGGACCTCGTCGATATTGGCTTCAAGCAGCGCGAGGGGCAGGCCTATGAGGACATCGTCGCCAACGAGTTGAAAATCAAACGCGTTTCCTATCCCGACGACATCAAGGGAACCGCCGCGTTCCTTGCCAGTCCCGAGAGCGACTACATGACCGGCCAGATGATCCATATCGACGGCGGCTGGTGCATTCAGTAGCCGGCCTTACCCCCACGAATCCAGACTGAACGGCGCCCACGCGGCGCAGAAGAGGCTATTATGAATACGACCGCACTCAATCCGCGCATCCTGCAACCCGGCGATATCGACCCGAACTGGCGCTGGGACCGGCATATCCCCGCCCTCGGCCATACCGCGGTCGATTTCGAACGCCGTGTCGACCATGACCGGCTGCGCCGTTACCGGCTCAGCCGGGCGAAGGACGCTCTGAAGAAGTCGGACTGCGGCGCGCTGCTGCTCTTCGACGTCAACAACATCCGCTACGTCTCCGGCACGAAGATCGGCGAATGGGAACGCGACAAGATGTGCCGCTTCGCGCTTCTGGCCGGCGACGAGGAGCCATACGTCTGGGACTTCGGCTCGGCCGCGGTCCATCACCGTGATTATTGCGACTGGCTGGACCCGGAGCGCATGCGCGCCGGGGTCGTCGGCATGCGCGGTACGATCCCGCCGTCCTTCGGCTTGATGAAGCGCTACGCCGAGGAAATCTTCAGCCTGCTGAAGAAGGCCGGCGTCGCCGACATGCCCGTCGGTGTCGACTACGCGGAAACCGCGATGTTCTTTGCATTGCAGGACGCGGGCCTGAAGGTCATCGACGGCCAGCAGATCATGCTGGGTGCGCGCGAAATCAAGAATGTCGACGAGATACAGCTGCTCAACCAGGCCGCCTCGATGGTCGACGGCGTCTATCACATGATATGGCAGGAGCTGAGGCCGGGCATCCGCGAGAGCGACATCGTCGCAATGTCCAACAAGATGCTCTACGAGATGGGGTCGGATGACGTCGAGGCGATCAACGCCATCGCCGGCGAACGCTGCAATCCGCATCCGCACAATTTCACCGACCGCTATTTCCGGCCGGGAGACCAGGCGTTCTTCGACATCCTGCAGAGCTATCAGGGCTACCGGACCTGCTATTATCGCACCTTCAACATCGGCCGGGCCACGCCGTCGCAGACGGACGCCTATATTCGCTGCCGCGAATGGCTGGATGCCGCAATCGCGCTGATCAAGCCGGGCGTAACCACCGACACCGTCGCCAAGGTCTGGCCGAAGGCTGAGGAATTCGGCTTCCCGGACGAACTGTCTGCCTTCGGGCTGCAATTCGGCCACGGCCTCGGCCTGGCGCTGCACGAGCGCCCGATCATCAGTCGCGCCGTCAGCCTCGACAATCCGATGGAGATCGAGACCGGCATGGTCTTCGCGCTGGAGACCTACTGCCCGGCGAGCGACGGTTACTCTGCCGCCCGCATCGAGGAAGAGGTCGTGGTGACCGACAGGGGATGCGAGGTCATCAGCCTGTTCCCGGCGGAAGAGCTCCCGATTTCCCATCGCTATTGAGGACGCAGTCATGGCGCCGAAGAAAAAGACCAACACGGAAGACTATCTGCGCATGTATCGCCAGATGGTGCGGATCCGCGCCTTCGAGGACAATGCGAACCAGCTCTATCTGTCCGCCAAGATGCCGGGCCTGACGCATATGTATTCGGGCCAGGAGGCGGTGGCGGTGGGCATCTGCGAGGCGCTGGAGGATTCCGACAAGATCACCTCCACGCACCGCGGGCATGGCCACTGCGTCGCCAAGGGCGCGGAATTCAAGCAAATGTTCTGCGAATTGCTGGGCAAGGAAGAAGGCTATTGCCGCGGCAAGGGCGGTTCCATGCATATCGCCGACCAGAGCCACGGCAATCTCGGCGCCAACGCGATCGTCGGCGGCTCCATGGGCATCGCCACCGGCGCTGCCCTTTCCGCCAGGCGGCTGGGCAAGAAGGATGTCACGGTTTGCTTCTTCGGTGACGGCGCGACCGCACAAGGGCTGTGGTACGAGGTGATGAACATGGCGGCGCTGTGGAAACTGCCGGTCATCTATGCCTGCGAAAACAACGGCTATTCGGAATACACAAAGACCGATGAAATCGCCGCCGGTTCGATCACGGCGCGTGCCGAGGCGTTCGGGATCGAGGCGCATATGGTCGACGGCCAGGATGTGCTCGCAGTCAACGATCTCGCGCAGAAGCTGGTGGCGCGCGCCCGCAAGGGCGAAGGCCCGTTCTTCATCGAACTGAAAACCTATCGCTACCACGGCCACCATGTCGGCGACATCAACCGCGATTACTACCGGTCGAAGGACGAGGAATCCGAGTGGAAGAAAGTACGCGATCCGATCGCCAATTTCGGCAAATGGCTGGAATCGGAAGGGGTGGTGACGGCTGACGAACTCGTCGCCATCAATGACGAGATCAGGGCCGATGCCGAGGCTGCGGTGCAATACGCGCTCGACGCCGGATACCCGCCGGCAAACGAAGTCGACATGCATGTATTCGCCGGCGTCGACCACGCGCTGGCCTACGTTTGAGGAACCTGAAATGACCCGCGAAATCACGCTGTCCAAGGCTGTCAACGAGGCCATCGCCGAGGAAATGCGGCGCGACGAGACGATCTTCCTGATCGGCGAGGATGTCGCCGAGGCCGGAACGCCGTTCAAGGTGCTGTCGGGTCTCGTCGAGGAATTCGGCACCGACCGGGTGATCGACACGCCGATCGCCGAACCCGGCTTCATGGGTATCGCGGTCGGCGCGGCGATGACCGGTTCGCGGCCCATCGTGGACCTGATGTTCGGTGACTTCATTTTTCTGGTCATGGACCAGCTCTGCAACCAGGCGGCCAAGACGCACTACATGTCCGGCGGCAAGCTCTCCGTACCGCTGGTGCTGCGCACCAATCTCGGCGCGACGCGCCGCTCGGCAGCCCAGCACTCGCAGTCGCTGCATGCGCTGGTCGCCCACATTCCAGGCTTGAAGGTCGCCCTGCCCTCCTCAGCCTACGAAGCCAAGGGGCTGATGAAGACCGCGATCCGCGATGACAACCCGGTCGTCATCTTCGAAGACAAGCTGATGTACAACGACAAGGCGCCGGTTCCCGAGGAGGAATACCTGATCCCCTTCGGCGAGGCGAATGTCATGCGCCAGGGCCGTGACGTGACGCTCATCGGCACCTCTTCCATGGTCCAGGTCTGCCAGAAGGCGGCCGAGATCCTGGAAAAGGAAGGGATATCGGCGGAAGTCATCGACCCGCGCACCATCGTGCCGCTCGACGAGGAAACGATCCTCAACTCCGTCAGGAAGACCTCGCGTGCCATCGTCGTCGACGAGGGCCACCAGAATTTCGGTATAACCGGCGAAATCGCCAGCCGGATTTCGGAAAAGGCTTTCTACCACCTCGACGCGCCGGTGCAGCGGATGGGCGCGATGGACGTGCCGGTGCCGTTCTCGCCGGCGCTGGAGGACATCACAGTGCCGACGCCGGAAGGCGTCGCCGATCGCGCGCGGCTGATATGCCGCGGGGAGCTTGTTCATGCCGCATGAGGTCATCATGCCGGCTCTCGGCATGGCGCAGGACACCGGACTGATCGTCGCCTGGCACAAGGCCGCCGGCGACAAGGTCGCGCCGGGCGATGTGCTTATGGAGGTCGAGACCGACAAGGCAACGATGGAAGTCGAGGCGCAGGCCGAAGGCTTCCTGACCAATGTGCGCGCCGCAGAAGGCGAAGCGGTGCCGGTTGGCAATGTCATCGCCACGATTTCGGAAAGCCCGGAGGACACGACCGAGGCGCCGGTCGAGGAACAAAAACCGGCAGCCCCGGCGCCTGTCGAAGGCAAGAGCGTAATCATGCCGGCGCTCGGCATGGCGCAGGATACCGGTCTGCTCGTCGCCTGGCGCAAGGCGCCCGGCGATGCCGTATCGGCAAGCGACATCCTGCTCGAAGTCGAAACCGACAAGTCGACGATGGAAGTCGAAGCCGGCCATGACGGCTACATCGCCGAATTGCGCGCCGAGGCAGGCGAAAACGTTCCGGTCGGCGATATTATCGCGATCATCACGGCGGAGAAGCCGGCAGCGCCGGTGCAGCGCAGCGCGGCAGCCGTGCCGGCAGCGCCCGAAGCAAAGCCCGTCGCGGAACCGAAGACCGGAAAACAGGCCGAAAGCGCGCCCTCGCCGGCCCCGGCAGCCAAAACGGGCGCGGCCCGCATGACGGCAAGCCCCGAAGGCGGACGCATCCTCGCCTCGCCGAAGGCGAAGCGGCTCGCGGCACAACGCGGTCTGGACCTCGCGCGGCTTGCCGCAACCGGCCATCCGCAGCCCTATCACGTCGCCGATCTCGACCGCCTGGCTGCCCTTTCGCAGCAGGCTGCATCCGCGATACCCGCCGCCGCACCGGCCGACCGCATCGAAGCGCGGGTGACAAGTGCGGGCTATGCGGAATTCCGTGACTGGTATGCCGTCGAGACCGGCGGCACGATCGACGATCTGGCGATTTGGGCAGCCTTTGCGGCGGCGAGCCTCAGGGTGGCGGCCGGGCCGGACAATGCTTCGCTGGTGGTCGAGGCGCAGGCGCCGCTTCTGCGGCAGAGCCGTTGCTATCGCGATCCCGACTATTTCGGTTTTGCGGGGATCGCCGCGCTGGACGACGATGCGGATCCTGCCCTGATCGTCCGCAACCTGACGGGCAGCCGTATCACCGCCGCACGGCATGGCGGCGCTCGCGCACCGAGGCTGACGATTGCCGACAGCGCGGATATGCTGGAACTCGTTCTCGACGTTCCGGCCGGCACGCTGGAACCCGAGGTCGCGATCGCAGTTGTGCATGAAATGGCGGCGCGGCTGGAAGAGCCGTTGCGCCACATCCTCTGACCCCCGGAGACACCCGATGGAGTATACCGACCTTTATATAAACGGCGAATGGCGCCCAGGCGGCAATGGCGAGCGCTTCGACGTCATGAACCCTGCGACCGAGGAAGTGCTCGCAAGCGTCGCCTCGGCCGAGATCGCCGATGCCGATGCCGCGCTCGACGCCGCGGATGCCGCCTTTGCCGAATGGGCCGGACGCAAACCGCGCGAACGCGGCGAGGTGCTGCGTAAGGCCTTCGAGTTGATGAGCGCGCGGCTTGAGGATTTCGCCCGCCTGATTACGCTCGAAAACGGCAAGGCGCGCGTCGATGCCATGGGCGAAGCAGCCTATTCCGCCGAATTCTTTCGCTGGTTTTCCGAGGAAGCCGTACGCGCCGATGGGCTGATCACTCATGCGCCTGCCTCCGGCGCCCGCATCGTCGTCCAGCACAAGCCGGCGGGCATCGCCGTCCTCGTGACGCCGTGGAACTATCCGGCCGCCATGGGCACGCGCAAGATCGCGCCGGCGCTCGCAGCGGGTTGCCCGGTCATCATCAAGCCGGCCTCCGACACACCTCTGACGATGCTGGCGCTGATGCCGCTCCTCGAAGAGGCCGGCGTGCCGAAGGGCCTTGTCAACGTGCTGCCGTCGAAAAGCTCTGGCAAGATCGTCGATCACATGCTGCACGACCCGCGTGTCCGTGTGATCTCGTTTACCGGCTCGACCGCTGTCGGACGCAAGCTCCTGCATTCGGCCGCCGACCAGGTTCTCAAACCGGCCATGGAACTCGGCGGCAACGCGCCGCTCATCGTCTTCGAGGACGCCGATATCGATACCGCCGTCGAGGGCGCGATGCTCGCCAAGATGCGCAATCTCGGTGAGGCCTGCACGGCTGCCAACCGCTTCTATGTGCATGACAAGGTGGCGGAAGCCTTCACCGCGAAATTCACCGAACGCATGGCCGCGCTGAAACTCGGCAACGGGCTGGACAAGGACGTCGATGTCGGGCCGCTGGTCAACGCGGACACCCGCGACAAGGTTGTCGCCTTCGTTGAGGACGCGGTCAACAAGGGCGCGGAACTTCGGCTCGGCGGCACCATTCCGAACGGGAAGGGTTTCTTCTATCCGCCCACCGTCCTGTTCGGCGTGCCGGAGAACGCCGACTGCGTCAATGACGAGATATTCGGTCCCGTCGCGGCGATCCAGACCTTCGACGACGAGGCAGATGTCATCCGCCGCGCCAACGACACCGAATACGGCCTTGTTGCCTATGTCTTCACCGGGAACATGAAGCGCGGCATGAAGGTCTGCGAAAAGCTCGAATACGGCATGGTCGGCCTGAACCGCGGTCTGGTTTCCGATCCGGCGGCGCCGTTCGGCGGCGTCAAGCAGTCCGGCCTCGGCCGGGAAGGCGGGCATGAAGGCATGCTCGAATTCATGGAAACCCAGTACATCTCGGCCAACTGGTGAGGAAACGAACATGACTTCCGCCATCGCCAGCCCTTCGACCCGCGCTTTCGCCGGCCGCAAGGGCATCGATATCGACACCCTGGCCGCCGAACTCGGGCGCGAGACGATCGGCCGCGAGGATATCGACCGCAAGGTATCGGGCGGCGCTGGGCCGGCGCCATCCGGCGGATCGGCGCATACCGCCTATTGGGATGTCGATCATTCCGCCTATGGCGCCGTGACCGAAGAACCGATGAGCCGGTTCGCACAAGTCGCATCTGCCAACATGGCGGCGGCGCAGGTGTTGATTCCGGCCGTTACCCACCATGACATCGCCGACATGAGCGCCGTGGAGCGCTTCCGTGCTTCCATCAAGGCCGAGGCGGCGGAACGCGGCGTGAAGCTTACCGCGCTTGCCTTTCACGCCAAGGCGCTGGCGAAGACCCTGCGCGCCTTTCCACGCTTCAATTCGTCTTTGACACAAGATGGCAAGGCTCTGATTTTAAAACACTATGTTCATATCGGCATCGCCGTCGATACGCCGCACGGGCTGATGGTGCCGGTGATCCGCGATGTCGACCGGAAGGGCCTGTGGGCGATCGCGGCGGAAATCGCGGACCTCGCCAAACGGGCGAATGACCGCAAGGTCCGGCCCGACGAGATGGGCGGCGCGTCGATGAGCATTACCAATCTCGGCGGCATCGGCGGCACCGCCTTCACGCCGATCGTCAATCCGCCGGAAGTCGCCATTCTCGGCATCACCAGGGCCGAACATCGGCCGGTCTGGGACGGCGAGGCGTTCCGGCCGGTCCTGACGGCGCCGCTCGATTTGTCCTACGATCACCGGGTGATCAACGGTGCCGACGCGGCGCGTTTTCTCGCGCACTATGCGCGGCTTCTCGCCGACCCCCGCCGCATGCTGGTCTGAGTCATGGCCCTTTCGATCGATCTTTCCGGCAAGACGGCGCTGGTCACCGGCTGCAGGCGCGGCATCGGGCGCGCGATAGCGAAATCGCTGGCGGAAGCCGGCGCCGATATCGTCGGGGTCAGTGCAAGTCTGGAGCCCGAAGGCAGCGATGTCGGAAAGGATGTGGAAGCGGCGGGACGCCGTTTCGTCCCCTATCAATGCGATTTCTCCGACCGGGCGGCGCTGCATGGATTCGTGGAACGGCTCGGCGCGGACGGCCACGCGATCGATATCCTGATCAACAATGCCGGTGCGATCAGGCGCGCACCGGCGGCCGAGCATTCAGATGAGGATTGGAACCACGTGGTCGAGGTCGATCTCTCGGCGCCCTTCGTGCTGACCCGCGAAATTGGCCGCCGCATGATCGTGCTCGGCGGCGGCAAGATCGTTTTCGTGGCCTCGGTTCTGAGCTTCCAGGGCGGCATCATGGTGCCGGGTTACGCTGCAGCGAAAGGTGGCGTGGCGCAATTGACGCGCGCCTTCGCCAATGAATGGGCGTCGAAGGGCGTCAACGTCAATGCGGTGGCTCCAGGCTATGTCGCGACCGACAACACCTCCGCCCTCCAGGCCGACGAAAAGCGTTCGGCCGATCTTATGGCGCGCGTACCGGCGCAACGCTGGGGAAGCCCGTACGATATCGCCGGGCCGGTGGTGTTTCTCGCGAGCGACGCCGCCCGTTTCGTTCACGGTGCGATTCTGCCCGTCGATGGCGGCTGGCTGGCGCGGTAGCCCGGGCAAACGCGGAACTGCCTGCAGAAGTGACTCGATCGACTGCTGCTGCGGCCTGACCGACGCGCAACTCCGCACGCTTGGCGGCCATCGATGATTTCAGGGCGGCAGAGATTCCGCTGCTGCGCGAGCTTAACACCGAAGGTCAGGGCGTGCTGGGCTGACGGAAAGGATCCTGTGCCGCTGGTCGAGGCATTCCGGAAGGAACGCGATGTCACGCTCGCCTCGGTCCTGCGGATGCGCAGATGATCACCCACGCGAACGAAGGCAGGCGCTCCATGGCCTCGTCTGCATATGACAGGAACGAGGACCTCGACGTGAAGTTCGCAATCCTCCAGGAGTTGGGAGAGCATCTGCATCGCAGCCTACGAATGGGCCAAGGCCAAAGCGCGCGACGCGTTGCGAACGGCCTCGGCGTGAGCCAGAGGTAACGGAAAGATCAGTTACCGACGCGGCGATCTCAATCCAAAGGCTTCTATCGCCTTCAGAAGAATTATGACGAGACTTAGGTGTGGGCCAATGAGGTAGCGCGGTTAGCTGGTATGGCCCGTTCTGTAACTCCGACATTGAATTTGACGCGGGCGACAACCATCGGCAATCGATTTTCGCCTTTCAGCCGTTGCTATGTTTTGGCGGCACTCATGAGCAACTTGAAGACCATGAGCCGTACCGGCTTGCACTTCGGGACTCCCTGGTTGTGCACGGTGCGGCGCCGGACAGAGGCGAAGACGTTTTTGATCGGGTTCGATGTCTGCAAGTGCCCCCCAATGCTCGGCCGATGAATCAAAGGAGGCAGTACCGACACACGCGGTTCTTTGTCAGGCGACGCTACACCGCGACGGGAGCAGATACGAAGTGCTTGCTCGATTCCCGAATGAAATCTACCCGTCCGTCTGGCCCAAGATGTCCAATATCAGGCATTCTGCCTCCGTGGCCTCTTGCGGCGGCACAATACCGGCGACGATCCGGTCCGGCCGCAGGAAGACGATGGTGCCGTCAGCCCCCTGGCTCGAAAACCACTCATGCAGACTGCCATCGGCATCGCCGAGGATTTCGGTTCCGGGCAGTATGTTTCCCGTAAAATTTGCAAATTGTGTATCGGGCACCAGCGCGAAAAAACGGGCACCAAGCCGCTTCCAGCGCGCCCGGCCGTCTTCCGACAGGAACAGCTGGGGATCGCTCCCCCATGAAAGGATGGCGAAACCGGGACCGAGCGCATCGTCGAGCATCTGCCGGTTACCCTCGGGAACAATCACCGCGGGTTGCGGAAAGAGCTTGCCGGTTGCCGCTCCGCGGATCTGGCCGCGCTCGTCCTTGAGCACGACTCCCTCGTCGAAGCGCGGCATCGGCTTGAAACGCATCTGGAAAATGTAACGCTTGACCGGCGGAATTAAGTTCAGGGCCAGGGCAATCCTGTCCCGAAGCCAGGCCACGATCCGGCTCGTTGGCGAGAAGATCTTGCCTGCGGTCACCGAGAGATCGATCATCGCCTTCAAATGATCCCGCCGCTCCTGGCCGTAAGTATCGAGCAAACCGCCTCCGGCAAGCCCCTTGGCCACAAGGGCCAGTTTCCAGCTGAGATTGGTCGCGTCGCGAATGCCGCTGTTATAGCCCTGCCCCTGCCAGACAGGCATGAGATGCGCCGCGTCTCCCGCGATCATGACGCGGCCCTTGCGAAACTCTCCGGCCAGCCGCGCATTGTGCGTGTAGACGCGGCTTCTCAGGACATTCGCGTCCTCCGGCCGTGGAAGAACCCGTGACAACAGAGCCCTTATCCCTTCCGGCGAGCAAAGCTTCTCTTCGGTTTCGTCGCCAAACACCATGAATTCCAGCCTGCGCATTCCGTGCGGCAGGGCGATCGAGACATAAGGACGTTCCGGAATGCAGACGAAATAGGAGTCGGGCCGGCCGAGAGGATCGTCCAGCAGATCGATGACCACCCAGCGCGTGGAATCCGTGATCCCGTCGAAGCTGGACCCCATCGTCTTGCGAACGATGCTCCGCCCGCCATCACATCCGACCAGCCAGTCGGCGGCGACATGATGGATTTCGCCATCCTTTTCCACCTTGAGCAGGACATCCGCGCCCCTGTCCTCGTACGAAACGAGGTCCGAACCGAAGGCGGTCGTCACGCAATCGTATCGTGACAGGCCCTCGAACAGGATCTTGTCGATCATCGGCTGGATGAACGAATTGCGTCTCGGCCAGCCGAATTCGCGGGTTTTCGGTTCGATCGATGCGAAAATCCTGCCGTCCTCAGTCAGGAAGCGCATCTTCTGGTCCGGTGTCGTGTGTGCCGCGATTGTTTCGCCAAGGCCGATCGCCTGGAAGCTGCGCAAACACTCGTCGTCCATCCCCACGCCGCGGGGATAGTCGATCAGTTCTTCGCGCTGCTCGATGACCAGGGTGGGCACACCGCTCAAACCCATATAGTTTGCGATCGTCAGTCCGACGGGCCCCGCGCCGACGATAACGACGCTGGTTTTCTCGGGCAGTGTTGCCGCCTTCTCCCCCATGTAATCCTCCACCAGATCTTCTGTTTCCAGGTGCCGGCAGGCACTCCGTGTTATTGTTACGACGCAGACCGCTTGCGCGGTCCGGAAATGCCGCACGTTGCGGCAGCGGGCATGGCCTCAGGCGGAAAAGCCGATATTCAGCGGTTGAAATCCCTGTATCTCGACCGAGAAGACATCGCCCGGATCAACCGGAACGACGGGACCGAGCGCGCCGGAAAGGATGATGTCGCCGGCACCGATCGGGCGTCCGAGTTCCGCCATCTTGCGCGCAAGCCACAGCACCGCGTTGAGAGGATGACCGAGACAGGCGGCGCCGGCGCCGATCGAGACGGGATGGCTGTTGCGGGACATGACCATGCCGCAGAGGCGCATGTCGATGTCGGTGATGCGGCGCGGACCGGTTCCGAGCGCGAAGCCACCGCCCGATGCATTGTCCGCGATGGTGTCGACAAGCTGGATATCCCAGTCCGCGATCGCGCTGTCCACGATCTCGACGGCCGGAACGCAATAGGCGATGGCACGGATCACGTCCTGCATGCCGGCGAGCGGATCGGTAATGTCGTTCTCCATGACGAAGGCGATTTCCGCTTCGGCGCGCGGCTGCATGAAGCGCTTGATGTCCACGGTCTCGCCTTCCGTGAAGGCATAATCGGCCCACAGCACACCGTAGTCCGGCTCGTTCACGCCCATCTGCTGCTGCACCGCTTTCGCGGTCAGACCGATCTTGCGCCCGACGAGGCGGCGCCCCTCGGACAGCCAGAGCTGCGTCGTCATCTCCTGCACGGCCTGCGCCGCCTCGACGCTCGACAGATCCATTGTCTTGCGAAGGGGCGCAATCTGTTTCAGGTCGCGCCGCGCCTCGAACAGCGCCTGCGCCATGACCTTGATGTTTTCTCCCGCCACCGGCATCTCCTTGTTGTTCTCGTTTTCGATTTCAGCGCCCAAGCAGAAAATCCACATGCATACGGTTAAAGATGTCAGCGTCCTCGAACTGGGGCCAGTGACCGCAGCCGTTCATCACCTCGTAGCGGGCGCCCGGAATAAGGCTCGCGATTCTGCGCCCTTCCTCCGGTGTCGCGGTCGGATCATGCGAGGTCCAGAGCACAAGCGACGGCGCCTGGATTTGCGTCGAATCCTCATCGGAGAACATGTTTCGACGGCGAATCTCCATATCCTGCAGGCACAGGACCCGTTGCATCGTTTCGATCGCGCCGGGCCGGGAATAGATCGCCCGCCGCACCTCGACCAGATCGTCGTTCACCTTCGACTTGTCATGCATGAGAAATTCCAGCCGCGTCCGGATCCGGTCGGGATTGGGATCGCGTACAGCCTCCATCGAAAGCGTCCGGATGCGGTCCATGACTTCCGGATGGGCAGTCCAGCCTCCCGACGTATTGAGCACCAACCGATCGACCTGTTCGGGATGGTGCAATGCCACCCAGGCAGCCACCCAGCCACCAAGCGATTCTCCCGAGATGTGCGCCCGGTCCCGTCCGAGAGCCTTGATCACGGAAAGAAGATGCGCGCCATAGTCGGCGATTTCGTAATCAGTCGCCGGCATGTCCGACCAGCCGTGCCCGACAAGGTCGATGGCGACCGTCCAGAAATGGTCGCCATGAGCAGCCATGTTCCGGCAATAGGCTTCAGCGTGACCGCCGGTACCGTGCAGCAGGATCAGCAGTGGCTTGTCCGGCGAGCCGGAGGAGACATAGCGGGTGCGGATGCCATCTGCATCCAGAAATCCCTGACAGAAGGAAACGCCTGTCAAATCGGTCCAGATTGAATGATGTTGTGTACTCAACGTCTTGAAATCCTTGGTTTAGGTGCGGGTGACGCGCATCGCATGCAGTGCATCTCGTTCTGACGACATTTGTGGCAGGCGCGGCCTTCAGGCCGGATCGGCCGTCAGGACCCCCATGCCGGTAATCCAGTTGTCAATCGCCTCGTAGAACAACTCGTTGGGACGGTATTCCTGTCCCAGCGCGGCGAGCGCCGCGATCCAGGTGCGCACTTCGTGTCCGCCGCGCCCGCCGGTGGCCGTGATCTCTTCATCGCTCGACTCATCGAGGATGCGAAGATCCCCGGCCACGAAGGCGTCCATCAGCTTGCGGTCCCAGGCGGCATTGAGCGGAAGGAGCTTGGATGTTCCCGCGGCGACATTCGCGCCTTCGGCGAGCGCTCTTCGTTGACGGGCGTGGCGCTGCGCATGGCTCAGGGCGCCTCCTTCGATCAGGCGCTTGCGCACCTCGGGGCTGGCGCCATCGAGCGCCGGCATCGGCGGATCATGCGAAAGCCCGCCGGACCCGATGATCAACACGCGCTCGGGCCGCTCCCGCGCCCAGTCACCCACCGCGCGGCCCAGCGCGCGTACCCGGTCGAGTGTCGGGCGCGGTGCGGCCGCGCAATTGATGAAGATCGGAATCATGTTGGAAAGATCGTGCCTGGCCGACAGAAGCTCGATTGGCTGCATCGCTCCGTGATCGACTTCTATCTTCATCGAGACGGCAGCATCGACCCCGGCGTTCAGGACGCTCCGCGCAAGATCCATTGCCGTGTCCCCGGGGATAGACAGCTTGCCCGCCGCGGTCCCGAAATCGCCGATGGATGCGCCCTCGATACCGACACAGAAAGACGGCATCAACTCGTAGAAAAAGCCGTTGATATGATCCGGGTAGAAGACGACCGTCAGATCCGGTTCGGCTTCCGCCACATATTCTTCGGCAATCCTGAGCGCCGAAAAAAAGCGTTTCTCCGTCTCAGGATCCGCGCGCCCGCTGTCCATCAGCGGACTATGCGAAATACAGACCGAACCGACGATCATTGCTTGTTCTCCTCGTTTTTCGACTACCCCCACCAAAAGCGCGGCCGGAGTCTCCTCGGGCCGGAAACTGAAAAACCGTTTGACTTATGACAATCCGGAATCCCAAATTGTTCTCTACGTGAACAGGGGTTCGGGACGATTTCGCAAACGAGACCTTATAAGGATGTACGCTCGCTTGGCCGTGGGTTGCGGATCCTGGAGGCGCTGGGCGAACTGGGGTGGGTCACTCCGGGGGCGCTCAGCAAGGCGATCGATATCGACCGCTCGTCCGTCTACCGGTTGCTCGACACGCTGGTGGAGCTTGGTTACGTCAGCCGGCGCAAGGAAGACGGCACGGTCGCCCTCACCCCCCGTCTGGCACAGATTTCGGATGGTATCAGAAAGGATGACATCCACGCCCAGATCGCGGCTCCGTTTCTGCGCAGGCTGACCGAGCACATTCTCTGGCCGAGCGATTTCGCGAGCTTCGACTGCGGCTCGATCAAGATCCGCTTTTCCACTCACCGGCAGAGCCCGATGACGATCTACCGCGGCGTGATCGGCGAAACCCGCCTGCTTGTCCGTTCCGCCCTCGGCAAGGCGATTCTCTCTGCCATGACGGAACAGGAGCTCGAGGCCGCGCGCGACTTCGTCAGCAAACTCGCAGGACAGGACGCGGACGATGTCCGCGACACCGAACTCGTCCGCCACGTCATCCAGAAGACCCGCGCGGACGGCTACGCCATCTCGCAGGGCGAGTCCCTCGACAAGATCAGCGCGATTGCCCTGCCTGTACGCGGGCCCGATCGGAAGGTGATCGGCGCGGTCAATGTCATCTACTTCACCAGCGCGCTGACCTCGGCGGAGGCCGTGCGACGCTATCTCGAACCGATGAGTACCTGCGTCAACGCCCTCGAGGCAGCGCTCGATGCCGAACAATTCATCTAATGCGCGGCGCATCTGTTCACTTAGTGAACAATCTGCGATTCCGGTTTGAAGTGCTTATCCTGTTGTCGAATAGTCCGACCCGGATGGAGGACCGCCATAATGGCGGCTATGCAATTCGGGAGGAAAACCATGAAATCCAGCCCCATCATCACCCGTCGCACGCTGCTTGCAGGCGGCGCGGCCGCCGCCGCGATGCTGCCCTCGCGCGGATTCGCGAAAACGACAACGCTGCGTTTTGCGACCTTCATTGGGCCCACCTCATACATCAACACCGACATTTTCACGCCGTGGTTCAGGCAAATCGAGAAAGCCAGTAACGGCACGGTGCGTGTCGAATTCCTCCCGGGTGGGTCCGCTGCCGGTCCGAAAGAGGTGTTCGACGCGGTCACGGCGGGCCTCGTCGATATCGGCTGGAGCATTTCGGCCTATAATCCCGGCCGGTTCAACGCCGCCGGCATCACCGAACTGCCGGTACTGACACGGACTGCGGATGAAGGAGCTGCCGGCATGGCGGCTCTCACGGAAGCGGGCATGCTCGACGGCTTCGACGACGTGAAGCTCATCGGTATCGGTTCCGCCGATGTCGGTCGCCTGCATCATGCCCGTGATGTTTCCGGCCTTCAGGATTTCAAGGGCGCGAAGGTTCGCGCGGCTGGCCGAGTGCTATCCATGATGCTGGAAAAAATCGGCGGCGTTCCGATCGGCATGCCGATCACCTCGGTTGCCGAGGCCCTCGCCAAGAACGTGATCGATGGCGCGGCGGCCGACTGGCTCTCCATCGACAATTTCCGGCTCATGGATGTGACGCGCACCCATCTGGACATCGCACTCGGTGCGCCGTCCATGTATATGGTCATGAATCGCGCAAGCTACGACCGCCTGCCGGATGCGGCCAAAGCCGCCTTCGACGCCGCTTCCCCGCGCGCCTTCAGTGAATTCTGGAGCGCCCGGATCATGCAGGAAAGCAACCGCGTCCGCGAAGAGGTCCAAGCAGCGGACGGACACAAGATCATCGAAAATTTGGGCGACGCCGAACTGGCGATGTGGAACGGCGCGGCCGAAGAAGTCATTGCTGACTGGACCGCGAATACCGCAAGGGGTGCCGAGATCCTCGATGTCTACAAAACAGCGGTCGAAAAATTCCGCGCCGCCTGACCGCGGCGATTGATGGCGAGGACGGATTCCCTTTTCCCGCCCTCGCCGCTTTTCAGTAATCTTGGAGATCGACGTGCTTTCTCGCCTCTCGCGGCTCAGCAGCCTTGTATCCGGCTTCATTCTTCTTGTCGCGGCACTGGCGGTCACATCCGACGTCCTGCTGCGATGGCTGTTTTCCGCTCCCATCAAGGGGCTGTTCGAGATATCGGAACTCACCTTTGCGGCCATAATCGCGCTGGCCCTCGCCTATACGAACTATCGGCGGGAGCACGTATCGCTCGACCTGCTCGGATCTCCCGGCGAGAAGTCCCCCGAACTGCAGATTCTCGGAAGCTTGCTGACCACGATCTGCTTCGGCCTCTATGTCATCCTGCTCTGGCGGCATGCCGAAGCCAAGACCGCCTATCATGAGGTGACTATGGTCCTAGGGCTTCCGATCGGCCCCTTCTGGTATCTCGTAACGGTCTTCATGACTGTAAGCTTCATTGCGCAACTGCCTGTTCTGGCGGAAGATTTGCGCGCGCTGTTTTCAGGCCGGATGGTCACGCGCAAGTTGGCGCCCCAGCTGGTCGCGTTCGCCATTTTCAGCCTCGGCGCCTTTGTCCTCTACTGGCAAGGCGGCGATCTTCCCTCTCTGGCCAAGGTGGGAATCGGCTTCGCAATGCTCTATACGCTTGCATTGGCACAGGTGCCGCTCGGCGCGGCGCTATCGCTGACGGGCTTTGTCGGAACCTACTTCCTCTTCGGGCTGAACCCGGCATCTCTCGTCACCACGAACCACCTGACATCCACGCTTTCCAGCGCCGATCTGGCATCGCTTCCGCTGTTCCTCCTGATGGGCAATTTGGCGATCGCCGCCGGGTTCGCCGACGACATCTTCGGCGCGGCGAACGCGCTGTTCGGCCGGTTGCGCGGCGGCCATGCCATTGCGACTGTCATCGGCTGTGCGGGCTTCGGTGCTATCTCCGGTTCCTCGGTCGCCACGACTGCGACAGTCGGCGGCGTCGCCTACAAAGAGATGAAGGCGCATGGATACTCGCCCGGATTCGCTACCGGTACGATTGCCGCCGGCGGGACGCTCGGTGCCTTGATCCCGCCATCCATCATCCTGATCATTTACTGCGTCATCGCCGAGCAGCCGATTGCGGCCGCCTTCGTCGCCGCCCTTTTACCGGGCCTTCTGGCGATCCTGCTCTATGCGCTGACCATCCTGATCCTGGCCAACCTGTTCTCGGATGGGGCGCCGGCCGACATGACACCGGCGAAATATCGGCCCTTCGATGCCGTGCGGCTCGCCTGGCGGCCATCGCTATTGTTCATGTCGGTAATCGGCGGCCTCTACGGCGGCTTGTTCACCGTCCAGGAGGCGGCGGCAGTCGGCAGCGGATTCGCCTTCTTCTTCTGGCTCCTTTCGGGTCGCGCCTCGCTTCGCGGCCTCATGGAGGCGACGCGGAACGCCGTAACGGCCAGCGCCGTTCTCTATTTCATCCTCATCGGAGCCGGTGTTTTCGGAGCCTTCCTGAACTTTGCCGGCGTGACGACAGCCATTCTCTCATTCGTCGAACCCGGCGTCACGCCAGCATGGAAAATCCTGTTGCTGCTCGTCGTGATGTATCTCATCCTTGGCAGCGTCTTCGACACGGTGGCAGCCCTCGTCGTCACTGTCCCCTTCGTCGTTCCGCTGATCATCACGCTCGACTACGACCTGATCTGGTGGGGCGTGGTAACACTCAGCTTGGTGGAGATCGGCATGATCACGCCTCCGATCGGGATGAACATCTTCATTCTCAAGGGCCTGCTCGGACAGGAAGTGAGTACAAGCACGATGTTCCGGGGGGTCGCGCCTTTTCTCGTTGCAGACGGCGTGCGACTCGCCCTCCTGATCACCTTCCCCGCGATCACGCTTTGGCTGCCTCAATTCCTTAAATAATCGACACGACCGGAAAAGTCCCATGACCGAAAACACAAACCCCTTCAAGGCGGCTCTCGCCGCGCGCGAGCGGCTCGTCGGCTGCTGGCTCGGTTTCGCCGACGCCTATGTCGCGGAAGCCGCTGCCGGGTCCGGCTTCGACTGGCTGCTGATCGACGGCGAACACGCCCCCAACGACCTGCGCACGATCCTCGACCAGATTCGCGCTGTCGAAACCGGGCCGTCCGCACCGGTCGTGCGCCCTCCGGACGGCGATCCCGCGCGCATCAAGCAACTGCTCGACATCGGCGCGCGCAACCTGTTGATCCCGATGGTGGAAAGCGGCGAGGAAGCCGGGCGCCTGTTGCGCGCGACACGCTATCCGCCCGCCGGCTTCCGCGGTGTCGGCTATCCGATGGCCCGCGCCTCGAAATTCATGCGCGACAAGAACTACCCTGCCCAAGCCAACGATTCGATCAGCCTGATCCTCCAGGTGGAAAGCCGCGCTGGACTGGCCGCGCTTGACGACATCGTTTCAGTGGAGGGTATCGACGGCATCTTTATCGGCCCTGCGGATCTGGCGGCGGACATGGGCCATCTGGGAAATCCGGGACATCCTGACGTTCGCGACACGGTAATCGGCGCGCTGCGCACGATCAGCGATCGCGGGCTCTCCGGCGGCGTGTTGACGGGTGACGCGCAAAGCGCCGAAACCTATTTCGAAGCCGGCGCCAATTTTCTCGGGGTCGGGGTCGATGTCATGCTATACGCGCAGGCGATGACGCACTGCGCAGCGGCCTTCAAGTCCAATGGCATCGGACGCAAAGGATGACGGCAACGCGCTGTAATCTATAAATAATATCCCTGCATTTCGAACCATCAAAACCGATCGGACGGTATCGGGCGTCCGGCGGCAACCGGATATCCTGTGCCGGTCTCTCCGGAATGCCGGAGAAGACAAGGCGCCGGTCAATTCGAAACCGCGGCCTCCAGAATCCGGTCCAGATCGGAAACCGCGAGCAAATCGGCGTATTTCTGTTCCATGTCGAACAGGTTCGCGTCATGGGCCGCGACAGAGCGGTCCCCGACACAGTCCGAAAGGACGAACGGGCGGAAATTGTGGCTGATCGCGTCGACGATGGTTGCGCGCACGCATCCGCTGGTAGTGCAGCCGGCGACGACCACGCTATCGATGCCGCGGTCGGCAAGGAGCGACGCCAATTCCGTGCCGAAAAAGGCCGATGCCTGGGTTTTGCGGATGACCGTCTCCCCGTCGCGCGGAGCAAGAAAGTCGACGACCTGGCTTGCGGTGGCATCCTCGGTAAGTCCCTTCAAGGAAGGCACTTTTTCGCACCATATCCCTGTATCGGAGCCGTCATCCGCATAGACGATCCGCGTGAACACGACGGGCAGATTCGTATTCCGCCAAAGGTCAAGAGCAGGGACGAAACGTTTGGCAGCATCGAGGCTGTTCCCACCCCCGAATACGTCCGGATCGACAAAGCCGTTAACGAAGTCCACGACCACCAGCGCCGAGCAGCGTCCCGGCGCGAGGCGATGTCCAAATCCCTGGGCGCGATAAATTTCAGCTTCGTTCATCGAGATTTCCCGCCGGAGAAAACCTCATATAATCATATCCGATTCGTGCTTCGGAAGACATTCGGGTTTCCGGCGAGGGAAAGGAACCTTGGTGGGTGAGCACGGGCTCGAACCGTGGACCCGCTGATTAAGAGTCAGCTGCTCTACCATCTGAGCTACACACCCGTAGGAAGCGGCTATCTAGTCGGGCCGGGCCGCTTTGTAAAGGGGGTCACGCAAGAAGCGTGCCCTCGGCGACCTTGACGGCGTGGCCGCCGATCCGCGCCGCATGGATTTCGCCGCCCTTGCCGGTGATTTCGAGCCGGATCGTCGACGGCCGGCCCATTTCCAGCCCCTGTTCGATCAGATAGGCCGTCGGTCCGTCGGCGACGCCGTCGAAATGCGCGATCACGCCGGAGAAATTCGCCGCCGCCGAGCCCGTCGCCGGATCTTCGGGCACCCCTGCCCCGGGCGCCAGCATGCGCGCGTGGAAGGCATAGCCGTGGTGGATCACGTCGCGCGTGTAGGCATAGAGCCACGCCGTGCGGCCGTTCACCTCCGGCGCGACCTCGTTCCACCGCGCAGCGTCGATCGAGACGCGCTGCACCGGCCCGAGTCCGTCGAGCGGCACGAAGACGAAACTGTTTCCGGCCGTCCAGACGCTGATCTTGTGGTTCTCGAAGCCTATCTCGTTGGCGTCGACGCCGATCGCCGAGGCGATCGCCGCCTTCTCGACCTCGTATTCGACCATCTCGGGGAGCAGCGGCACGTCGAATTCCGCATAGGCCGGATCGCCAAGCCGTAGCGCGCAGCGCACCGCGCCGATTGTCTCCTCCAGCACCATCAGCCGGCTGTCGCCGGCGCCGTTGGCCGGATCGCTCTCGCCGAGCGCGATCGCCGCGCCGACCGTCGGGTGGCCCGCGAACGACAATTCGTGTTCGGGCGTAAAAATCCGCAGCCGCGCCGAATGAGCGGAGTTTTCCGCCGGCCGGATGAACACCGTCTCCGACAGGTTGAATTCGCGCGCTATCTGCTGCATCGCGCCGTCATCAAGCCCGTCGGCGTCGAAGACGACCGCCAGCGGATTGCCCGCCAGCGCGCGGTCGGTGAAGACGTCGTAGATTGCGTAGCGCCGTGCCATGCGATTTCCCCTTTTCTCAGACGTCCCCGGTACAGGAAAACGCCGCGTTTTCGAAGTGCCATTCGGCAAGCGCTTTCGCATAGGGCTTCAGCGCCCGGAGGCTGCCGTCGCCGCGCCGGATCGCGATCGCGCCGTCGACCTCGTCATCGCCGGTTTCCGCCTGGTGCCGGTTGAGCCGTGCTGCGCAGCCCGCGAAATCCGCCGCCAGCAGGTTTCGCCGCGTGATATGGATCGCGCCGCGGTCGAAGACTGCCGTGAGGCTGGCTTCCGCGTCCGCCTCGTGGAAGCCGAGCCCGGTTTCCTCCGCCAGTTCGCGCGCGATGTTGCGCGTCACGTCGAACATGCCGTCGATGACATCCGCCGCGTCGAAGGATCCGGCGGGAAAATAGATCGCGCCCGGATTGGCGGTATGCTGCGCCATCCGGACGGCGAACAGCGCGCCGTCGCGGGTCACCGGCAGCGACGTGCCGGTAATATGGACGACGCCCGCCGGACGGCCATTGTCGCGCCAGTGAAGGAAGGTCGCGAAATCGGTGCGATGTCCGGTTCCGGTCAGCTTGCCGCCCTCGAGGCGCACATCCTCGAACATGAAGGACGGACCGTTCCACAGCCGCGGATTGGCGGCGACCGCCGCCGCCCAGTGCGCCTCGATCGCCGGACGATTCTCCTTCTCGAAGCGCAGCGGCGCGTCGGAGAGCGCGAGCCGTAGGGTCTTGAGCCTGCGAATGTCCTGGTCTTTCATCGATAATCCCGGCTGGACCGTCCTGCGGAGGCCTCTCCTAACAGGATTTTTGCGCGCGGTGCACCCGCAAAGACAGGACCTCCGGTTCCGCCCGGCTCAGTCTTCCGGCCCGAGCGCGAGTGTGGCCGGATCGACGCCGAGATACTCGCACAGGCATTCGAACACGAAACGGTGGTCTTCGCGCTGCGGCACGCCGGAAACGGTGACCGTTCCGACCACGCCGGTACCCTTGAGATGGATCGGGAAACAACCGCCATGCGGCGCGACGTCGACCGGCGCGACACCGCGCGTTTCGTCGAGTTGCGTGCCCGAAACCGCCAGCTCCCGTCCCACCCGGTACGAGCATTTGTGGTAGCGCATGACGACGTTGATCTTGCGGCGCACCCATTCCGGATTATCCGGCGTGGTGCCCGGCAGGGCCGTATAGAACAGCGGCCGTCCGGCGATGCGGATGTCGATGACGAGCGGCAGGCCCTTGTCGGCGGCGCGCTGCCGCATCATCGACCCGAGCGCCCACGCGTCGTCCTCGCTGAAGCCGTCGAACCGCAGCGCCTCTTCCTGGCGTTTCAGGATCTCGATGTCGTCTGCAATCGTCATGGCGCTCCCTCTCCGGTCGGCCCCTTATACTCAATTCGTCCGGCTGTGGATGCCACGTATTTTTCTGCAAAACGCGCGCAACGGTCAGCCGGCGGCACGCCGGATCAGGTCGCCCAACCGCTTCACGCCCTCGTCGATCATCGCTTCCGGGGCGCAGGAGAACGACAGCCGGATCGTGTTCGCACCGGAGCCGTCGGCGAAGAACGCGCCGCCGGGCACGAAGGCGACGCGGGCGCTTGCCAGCGACTGCGCCAGCAGCGCCGCCCCGTCCATGCCGTCCGGCAGCGTCAGCCAGATGAACATCCCGCCCTCCGGCTTCGTCCAGCGCACGCCTTCCGGCATTTCACGTTGCAGCGCCGCCAGCATGTGGTCGCGGCGCGCGCCATAGACGCTCCGCACTTTCGCCACCTGCTCGCCGAACACCGCCCGCGCCACCGCATTCATCGCCGCCTGGTTGATGGTGGCGCTGTGCAGTCCGCCCGCCTGGATCAGGATCACCAGCCGCGAGATGATGTCCGTCGCAGCGCAGACCCAGCCGACGCGCAGTCCGGGCGACAGCGTCTTGGAGAAGGTGCCGCAATAGATCGTGCGGCATTTCTCGATGTCTCCCTTGCGCGCGATCTCCAGCGCCAGGATCGGCGCGACCGCCTCGCCGTCGTAGCGCAGCGCCTGGTAGGCGCCGTCCTCGATCACGGCGATATCGAGCGCGTCGGCGAGATCGAGCACGCGCTCGCGCTCGCCGGGCGTCAGCGTCTCGCCGGTCGGATTGGCGAAGTCGGGCGACACATAGGCGAATTTCACCGCCCCGCCCTTTTCGCGCGCCTGCCAGGCGAAATCCCCCGGCGCGCGGTTGCCCATCGGCTCCAGCCGGTCGTAATTCGGCTCGTAGGCGCTGAAGGCCTGCAGCGCGCCGAGATAGGTCGGCCAGCCGACAAGCGCCGTGTCGCGCGGCGACAGGAACAGCTTGCCGAGATAGTCGAGCGCCTGCTGCGATCCCGCTGTAATCACGATGTTTTCCGGCCCGCAGGCAACGCCGATGCGCGCCATCTCACCTGCGATCCATTCGCGCAGCCCGGCATGGCCCTCGCTGGTTGAATATTGCAGCGCGCCGCTCGCGGCTGCGCCCGCAAGCGCATCGTCAAAGGCGCGCCGGAAGGCATCGGCCGGAAACAGCGCCGGGTCCGGAATGCCGCCGGCAAACGAGATGATGTCGGGCTGGTCGAGCAGCTTCAGCAATTCGCGGATTTCGGATGCCTTCATCCGCGTTTCGCGCGAGGCAAAACGGTTATCGTCTTTCATGGACGGTTCCTCCGGGAAGTCGGTGGCCGAACATGCCCCCGTCGGCAATATATGTCAATAATACTGACCTATATGCGCAAGAAATTTTCCTTTTATGGTCCCGTTGCCTCACAAATGAAAAAAGGCCGCGGCTGTGCGCGGCCTTCGATGCCTCCTGAAACGTCCTTACGGAAAGTTTTTCATCTGGAATTCGGTCCGTTCGACCTTGTTCGAAACGGCCGGAATCGTGTGCAGATAGGCCACGACCGCATCAAGATCCTCCGCCGTCATGTTGTTGAACCAGGGAAACGGCATCGGCGGGGAAACGTGCCTGCCTTGCGGGGTGATGCCCTCGGTGATCGCCTGCTTGATGTCCTCGTCGCTCCAGTTGCCGATACCGGTCTCCGGATCGGGCGTGATGTTCGACGTGTACACGCTCATCCCGGGCGCGAGCGTTATCTCCAGCCCGCCGGCGCCCATCCTCGACATGTCCGGGCCGGTCGGGCCCATCGGCGTGTGGCACTCGAAGCAATGCGCAAGCGCATTCACGATATAGCCGCCATATGCCACCGTGTCCGACATCGCGGGTGCCGGCGCGCCCTTGGCGGGCGGCATCGCCTGTTGCGGAATATTCCAGTGCGATTCCTCGACTTCGTGACGCACGGGCTTGAGCGTACGAAGATATGCCACGACCGCTTTCGCGTCGTCGTCGGACATGTTGTTGTAGGTCGGTGACGGCATTGGCGGAAAGATGATGTCCCCTTCCGGATCGACGCCCTCGCGGATCGCCTTGATGATCTGCTCGTCGGTCCAGTCGCCGATACCCGTCTCCTTGTCGGGCGTAATGTTCGCCGCGTAGACGTCGAAGGCCGGATCCACGATGTGAAAGCCGCCCGCGAATTCCATGCCGTCGGCGATCGAGAAGTCGGGGTTGCGGGTTCCGTGACAGTTGGAACAGGCCACCGGACCATTCACGAGATACGCTCCGCGCTTGACCAGAGCGTCGTCACTCTGGGCCGCTGCCGGCATAACGAATGCAATGGAAATCACCGCCGAAACCGCGGTTACGCGCAATCGAGACATGTTTGCTCCTCCCTGAGCCATGTTTTTCAGGCTGGGACCCGAAGGATCCAGGGAGTCCGGGAGCAGTGCATCGCAATGCAGGCAGGCTCGATGACGATTCAGATCTCATGACCTAACGGAAGTAGAGCCGAAAGCACCAGATTTGGCAAACGAATTCATCGTCTTGCGCCGCCCGAAAAGCCGGAACGGGGTGAACGCGATTCAAGAAAAAAGCCGGGAAGGTTCTCCTCCCCGGCTTTCGGTTCGCAAAGGCAGCAAACGCCTCAGTTCTTCGCCTTGTCAACCAGCGCGTTCGACTTGATCCACGGCATCATGCCGCGCAGCTTTTCGCCGACCTGCTCGATCGGATGCTCGTCATTGAGGCGACGGGTCGCCTTGAAGCGGGCCGCGCCCGAATGCCATTCCTGCATCCACTCCGAGGTAAACTTGCCGGACTGGATGTCCTTCAGGACGCGTTTCATCTCCGCCTTGGTCTCGTCGGTGATGATGCGCGGACCCGACATGTATTCGCCCCACTCGGCGGTGTTCGAGATCGAGTAGTTCATGTTGGCGATGCCGCCCTCATAGATCAGGTCGACGATCAGCTTCACTTCGTGCAGGCACTCGAAATAGGCCATTTCCGGCGCATAGCCGGCTTCCACCAGCGTCTCGAAGCCGGCGCGGATCAATTCGACCAGGCCGCCGCACAGCACGACCTGCTCGCCGAACAGGTCGGTTTCGCACTCTTCGCGGAAATTGGTCTCGATGATGCCAGAACGGCCGCCGCCGACGCCGCAGGCGTAAGACAGCGCCAGGTCATGCGCATTGCCGGACGCGTCCTGGTGGATGGCGATCAGGCACGGCACGCCGCCGCCCTTCTGGTATTCGCCGCGCACCGTGTGGCCCGGGCCCTTCGGCGCGATCATCACGACGTCGACGGTCGACTTCGGCTCGATCAGGCCGAAATGCACGTTGAGACCATGCGCGAAGGCGATCGCGGCGCCGTCGCGGATATTGCCGGCGATATGCTCCTTGTAGATGCCGGCCTGCAATTCGTCCGGAGTCGCCATCATCATCAGGTCGGCCCACGCGGCGGCCTCGGCCACGCTCATGACCTTGAAACCGTCGGCCTCGGCCTTCTTGGCCGTCGCCGAGCCTTCGCGCAGCGCGACCGCGACATCATTGGCGCCGGAATCCTTCAGGTTCAGCGCATGCGCGCGGCCTTGCGATCCGTAGCCGATGATGGCCACCTTCTTGGACTTGATGAGATTGAGATCGGCATCGCGATCGTAATAGACACGCATGTTCGGTTCCTTCCCTTTACGTGTTGATTGTCCTGGATGAATCCGCGGCCTCATACAGCCGCAGGAACTGGTTGATGGCGCGCGCCGCCTGGGCGCCGATGCCGTCTGTGCCGGTGAGCAGCGGCACGGCGTCGCCGAGCAGCATGCGCACATGCAGGTCGCCGACGATCAGGCCGTAGAGCGTGTTGAACGCCTCCTCCCGGTCGCCGAAACGGATCAGCCCGGCCGTCTTGCCGGCGTCGAGCAGGCGCTTGGCGCGCTGTTCGATCGCACGCCGTCCGCGTTCGATCAGCAGGTGGCCGAGCTGCGCGTCCTCGCGCCCCGCCTCGCCGATCGCCAGCCGGTTGAGCGCCAGCGACGTCGCGCCGGACAACACGGTCAACAGATCGCGCGCAAAGCCCGTCAGCTGCCGCCGGAAACCGTCCGCGCTCGGTTTCGCGTCGCTCGATCCGGCGACACGCACCTTGCTCGCCTGGTAGGTGATCATCGCGGCCAGCAAGCCGTTGCGGTCGCCGAACCACTTGTAGAGGCTTTCCTTGGAGCAATTCGCCGCCCGCGCCAGCCGCGCCGTGGTGAAACCCTTGTCGCCGCCCTCGACCAACAGCGCCAGCGCCGCCTCCAGCACCGCCGTCTGGCGCTCGCCGAACGGCTCCTCGCCGGTATCGCCCGGCGTCTGGCTATCTGTCTGGGTGGCTGTCAGCATCAACGGATCCATTGAGTACCGTACGGTACGGTTCGGCTCTTCTAGAGATCTGTCGGTGCGGCGTCAAGCCGCCTGAAGGGTAATCAGATGATGACCTGGGTTCCGATCTCGACGACGCGGTCGGTCGGCAGCCGGAAATAGCTCGTCGCGTCGGCCGCGTTGCGCGCCAGCAGGATATACAGCTTGTCCTGCCACAACGGCATGCCGATATCCGCCGAGGCGATCAGCGAGCGCCGCGACAGGAAGAACGACGTCTGCATGATGTCGAACTTCAGCCCCTGCTTGCGGCATTGCCCGAGCGCGCGCGGCACGTTCGGGTCCTCCATGTAGCCGAACCGCAGGATCAGGCGGGTCAGCCACGGATTGACCTGCTCGATCGTGGCGCGTTCGGCCGCCGGCACTCTCGGCTGCGGCGCCGTCTCGATCGTCAGGATGATGTTGTTCTCGTGCAGCACCTTGTAGTGCTTGAGACTGTGCATCATCGAGGTCGGGGCGCTGTACGGATCGCTGGTCAGGAAGATCGCGGTCCCGGGCACGAATTCCGGTTCGGCGTCCTCCAGTTGCCGCAGCAGGTCGTCGAGCGGGATCTCGGTCTTGCGGGTTTTCTGGAACAGCTGCGCGCTGCCGCGCGTCCACGTCACCATCAGCGTGAACAGGCATGCGGCGATCAGGATGGACACCCAGCCGCCGTCGGGGATCTTCATCGAATTGGCGCCCAGGAATACGCCTTCGACGACAAGGAAGGCGCCGATGATGGCCGCCACGGCGAGCCATTTCCAGCGCCAGATGCCGACCATGACGACGGCCAGCAGGATCGTCGTGATCATCATCTCGCCCGTCACCGAGATGCCATAGGCAGCGGCAAGCGATTCCGACGATCCGAAACCGAACACCAGCAGCAGCACCGCGATCATCAGCATCCAGTTCAGCTGCGGCAGGTAGATCTGCCCTGATTGCGTGGCCGAAGTGTGAACGACGTCAAAACGCGGCAGCAGGTGCAATTGCGTCGCCTGCCGGGTCAGCGAGAACGCGCCGGAAATCACCGCCTGGCTGGCGATCACCGTCGCGATCGTCGCCAGCACCACCACCGGCAGCAACGCCCAGTCCGGCATCATCTGGAACAGCGGCTGGTCGACAGTGACGTCGTTCTTCAGGAGCCACGCGCCCTGCCCGAAATAATTCAGCAGCAGGCACGGAAACACCACGGCGAACCAGGCGAGCAGGATCGGCTTGCGGCCGAAATGCCCGAGATCGACATAAAGCGCCTCCGCGCCGGTCACAGCCAGGAAGGCCGCGCCGATGACCGCCAGCGCAACGCCCGAATGATTGGAAATGAAGGCCGCCGCCTGCAACGGATTGAGCGCGCGGAAAATCGACAGGTCGTCGAGAAGATGAGCCGCGCCGGAAAGGCCGAGCGTCAAAAACCAGATCAGCGTGACCGGCCCGAACACGGAGGACACCTTGCCGGTGCCGAAACGCTGCACCATGAACAGCGTCACGATGATCGCCGCCGTGATCGGCACGACATAATGCGAGATCGACGGCGCGGCGATGTGCAGTCCCTCGACCGCGGACAGCACCGAGATCGCCGGGGTAATCACCGCATCGCCGAAGAACAGCGCCGCGCCGGCCATGCCGATGCCGCCGATCAGCGCCGCGTGCTTCGGCAGGACGCCGCGCGCCAGCGCCATGATCGACAGCGTGCCGCCCTCGCCCTTGTTGTCGGCGCGCAGCACGATGAGCGCGTATTTCATCGTCACGACGATGGTCAGCGCCCAGACGATGATCGACAGAGCGCCGATAATGTCGGCTTCGGAGGGAGGTTTGCTGCCGGCGGCGGCGCGGACGGTTTCGCGCAGCGCGTAGATCGGGCTTGTGCCGATGTCGCCATAGACGATGCCGATGGCGCCGAGAGCCAGCAACGCGGTCGAATGGCCCCCCGGTCCGCCATGATCCTCGGCGGTCTCTGTCTTCGCGTCCATGAACTCCGCCGTCATCTTCGGTCGAATGCGAGCAGCCGCTCATTACCCCCTCGCATCGCATTTCGCAATGCAGCAGTGCCGCGCGACGGCAGGGTTCGGAAGATGCCGGCATGCCGTCAGGGCAAAGACCCTGACGCCATGCCCGGTCGGCAGGGGGTTAGTCGGATTGGTCCTCGCCGTCGTCATACATCGGTGGCGCATCCTCGCCGAGATCGAGCCGTTCTTCGGTCTCCTGGTGGGCTTCGCCGCCCTCCCCGGCCTGCATCTGTTCCAGCCGCGCCGCGATGCGCGCGCGCGCTTCCTCGGCTTTCCGGCGGATCTGTTCGTAGACCTCGGGGTCTTCCTCGGCGAGAGAATGGGCCGAGGCCGGGGGAGTGGGTTCCGGCTGATAGCCGGTCGTTTCCGCGAAACCCGCCTCGTAACCGGTTGCCGGCGCCGCGCTGGCGGCTTCTGAATAATCCGTTTCCGCCGCTTCGGGATCGATGTCGCCGAAATCCGTCGCAGGCGCATCCGTCATGCCGGCCAGGCCCTCGGCGGCATAATCCGTCTCGGCCTCCATGGCGTCCGGTTCGCGCAGTGGCTCGCTTACGCTGAAATAGCCTTCGGTGGCGGTGGCGGTTTCATCGCCGTCT
>NZ_JACZCS010000023.1 GCF_014904745.1 Oricola nitratireducens | reverse complement strand
GCCCGAGCGGTTCCCGCCGCTTGCGCGGCAAGGCCCCCGGCAGCTGTCGTTTCGGCGGCCGCCGCTTCCAGAGCCGTCGCCTCGACGGCGCCCATATCGGCCTGCGCGGTTTCGGCACCCATGCCCGTTTCCGCTGTGGCTGTCGCCTCGATGGCGGCTGCGGCCTCGGTGGTGGTTTCGGCTTCCAGCGCCGCACGGTCGGCCGCTTCCCTGGCCGCCTGGCGTTCTTCCAGCTCGATCCGGCGCAACTCGGCACGCTTGCGTTCCAGCCGGTCGAGAATGACCGCACTGCGCTCGCGCAGGGCGTCGCGTTGCTCGGCGTCCTTGCTGTGATCGATCGCGTCCTGGACCCGGTCCTCGGGCGCGTTGCGTGCGAACAGGCGATTTAGCATTGCCGCCTCCTTGAATTCGATCCGACAAGCCTAAACGCAAATGGTGAACGGGTTCTTTCCGCTGAGTTAACCTTTTTGCGTCGCCGCGAAGCCTCTGCGAGCCGCGACGCATGAGCCGATTGACACCGCCGAAGGCTCGGTTATGGATCGCTCATGTTCGCCAATCTCGCCCTCGGAACGCTGATCATTTCGGCGACGGTCATCATCCACACCTTCGGGCTGATCTGGGTGACGCATGCCATGAACTGGCTGACCGACAAGATTCGCCCGCAAGCCCACCGCAGCCGCGTGCTCGCCATGAACACGGTCGTGATCGGAATCTTCGCCGTGCTGACGATCGAGGTCTGGCTGTGGGCGGCCTGCTATTATGCGCTTGGCGTCTTCGGCGATTTCGAAACCGCCCTCTACTTCGCGACCGCCACCTTCTCGACGGTCGGTTACGGCGACGTGATCACCAGCCAGGAGTGGCGCATGCTGGCGGGTCTCGAAGGCGTCAACGGCTTTCTGCTGATCGGCTGGTCGACGGCCTATCTCGTTGCAGCGAGCATGCGCGTCGGCCCGTTCAAGGCCGGCGAGCACTTCTGAGTACAATGGCGGGCACATGCGCCGGAGTTGAAATTCGAAAGAACTTCGGGGATCTCCGCATGCGCGGCGCCAAACTACCGTGCGTAAACAAGTATTTCTGAGCCTATCTGGTTGTCTTGCCTCGCGAGCGGCCATAAGACGGCGCTATGTCTGGTCCGACCATGCCGCCCGTTTACTTCATCAACCTCGCCCGCCGCACCGACCGTCGCGAGCGGCTGGAAACGCGTTTGCAGGCGCTTGGATTGACCGGCATCCGGATCGATGCGGTGACCCCGGACACGATTCCTGCGGACGTCATGAAGCGCCATCAGGCATCGCCGAAGGATCGGCGGATGACAAACCCGGAAGTCGCGTGCCTGATGAGCCACCGGCGCGCCCTCGAAACCTTCCTCGACAGCGGGGCGCCCGTAGCCGTGATCCTCGAGGATGACGTGATACTCGCCTCGCGGTTTGCCGAGACCATAGCCTCCCTGGCCGCCGATAGCGCCATCGGCATCGTGCGGCTGGAACGCATGACGCCGCGTTTCAAGGTCGGGGCCGCGAAACGCAGCCATGGCGACCTTGGCGCATTATACCCGGTGCGCCAGTACGACTGGGGCGCCGCCGCCTATCTCCTGACCGCCTCCGCCGCCCGAAAACTGCTTGATCTCGACTACCCGATGATGGTCCCGGCCGACTATTGGGTGTTCGACCTGGGATTCGCCAAGCCGCGCGGAGAAGCGCTCGAACAGTTTGTTCCCGCCATAGCGATCCAGGAGCGGCTTCTGGCTGACAGGTGCGGCGCGAACCCCGACAGCGACCTGGAGGAGGAGCGCGTCAAGCGCGGAAATCTGTTCGATATCCCGCGCTACTACATAGAATGGAATCCGCGTTTTCGCGAATTCGGGCGGTTCGCATATCGCCTGCATGTTGGCTGGCGTCGGTGGAGGGCCGGAAATCCGGTTTTCGCCCGCACCCTGAAGGTCGACGTCCCTTTCGCCGATCCTTTACCCGGCCTTGCCGATACCCTGCCGGGTCGCGACGAGAAGGCCCCGCGGCAGGAGGCAACGGGGCAGCCGCATGCAGCGACATGAGACACGGAAGAATATGATGAGTTTTCCTTTTCTCGCGAGGCTGACCGGAAAAACCGCGTCGCCGCCCCCGGCGGGCCTCCTGCCGCCGCGCTTCATGTTCATGGAGGTGAACAAGCGCTGCAACCTGAAATGCACCCATTGCGATTTCTGGCTGCGTGACGACCGGGACCGCGCCAATTACCTGTCCCGGGACCGCAAGCGGGAGATTATCGCGGAATTCGCGCGCATGAGCCCGCACGGCTCGCTTGTCATTTGCGGCGGCGAGCCGATGCTCGACCTCAAGGAGTATTTCGCCATGTGCCGCGATGCGCGCGCGCATGGCCTGCGCGTGCTCTCGGTCGTCAACGGAACCCGCATCCGCGATGCCGCCATGGCGGACCGCATGGTGCTGGAAGGCCCGCACGAGATATCCGTCTCGCTCAACAGCCACGATCCCGCCATCCACAACGCGACGCGCGGCGTGCGCACGGCATTCGACAAGGCCGTGAAGGCCCTGCGCCTCCTGACGGAAGCGCGCGACCGCCATCGGCAAGCCCGTTCCCGCATCGTCGTGATGGGGCTGATCTTCCGGTCGAACTACCGCCTGGTCGAGGAATTCTACGACTTCGTGCTCAACGACATCGGCGCGGACAACCTGAAACTGAATTTCGTGCAGCCGAGTTTCGGACGCGGCGGCGTTGTCGACGACTTCTTCGAGAATGAAGGCGAACTGGACTCCGCGGAACTGGCGCGGCTGATCGACCGATGCGACGAGCGTTTCAACCTCGGCCTCAATCCGGTCTGGAAGGAAAATGTCGCAATGTACTTCCGGTCGCTCGCCCGCACCCGCGACCGCGAGAAAGGCTGGGCATCGCAGAACGGCACGACCGACCGCATCTGCAATAGCTTCGACCGCAATCTGATGGTCGATCACTACGGGACCGTCCGCCTGTGCTTTTCGACCGGGTTTCCGGGCCGGAAACTTGAACGGCCCGGCGATCTGGAGGATTTCTGGTACACGGCTGAGTTCATCCGGACCAGGATGCGCAAGTGCAACCAGTTCTGCGGCATCAGCCACTCGGTGCGCGCCCAGTCGAGCACGATCGAAGGCCAGGCAAAGAAGGATACGTTCGAGGCGGTAAGCGGCGATCTGGTCCGGCCGCGCGAAACCGGAAAGGTCTAGCGGGGAGCCTCCAGGGCGCTCCGAAACCGCCTCACCGCGCCGTCCATGCCGTGGATCAGCGCGTCCGCTGTCAGGCCGTGGCCGATCGAGACCTCGGCGAGATCGGGAACGCGTTTGACCAGAGCCGGCAGATTGTCGACCGTCAGGTCATGGCCGGCATTGACGCCAAGCCCCAGCGCATGCGCCGCATCGGCGGTCTTGCCAAGCAACGCGATCTGCTCGGCCGCTTTCGCCGGATCGTCGTAACAGGCGCCATACGGCCCGGTATAGAGTTCCACCCGGTCGGCGCCGGTGGTCCTGGCCGCCTCGATCTGCTCCTCGCTTGCGTCCGGATCGCAAAACAGCGACAGCCGCGCGCCGGTCCGTTTCAGCCGCGTCACGATGGCCTTGAGCATGTCGCGATTGGCGA
Organism: Oricola nitratireducens; assembly: GCF_014904745.1. GTDB lineage: Bacteria > Pseudomonadota > Alphaproteobacteria > Rhizobiales > Rhizobiaceae > Oricola > Oricola nitratireducens. The sequence continues at coordinate 203,285 of NZ_JACZCS010000023.1, read as the reverse complement.
CGAAATCCCAGCCATGGTCGGATGTCGGCTGCTCCGGGTCGTCCGGAACCAGCGTCACCTGCTCCGGCTCGGCCGCCTCGACCAGCGCCAGGAAATCGCCGGTCGGATAGCCCTCGATATTGAACTCCGCCTGCGGGAACTCGTCGTCGATCAGCGCGCGGATCTCCGGCAGGTCGGTAAACCGGATATGGCGCTGGTCGGGGCGCGGATGCACGGTCAGCCCGTGCGCGCCGGCCGCGAGCGCGATACGGCCGAGGCCGGTGACGCTCGGCCACGGCAGGTCGCGCCGATTGCGCAGCATGGCGATGGCATTGAGATTGACAGAAAGCTTGGCAGGCATGGGGATCGGCCACAGGTTCGAAACAGAGCATCGACGCCTAGTCCATCCGCGCGTGATTTGGAACCCGCCTCCCGTAATTTCGCGCGGGCATTGCCTCGCCCGGATCCTGTCAGCGCTTTGTAATTTTCGCCCGCCTATCGTCCGCCCGGCCGCCCGACAGGGGCTGGAGGCGGCGCCAGGGACCGGTGTCGCATTCCGCGGCGCCGGTCCGTTCCCGTCGCGCCGGATGGTTCGGAGACCTTCGGAAAACCCGGCCGGACAGACGCGCAACAAACGGAAAAGGAGAATTTTCCATGAAGATCACACGCAGAACAGTCTTTGCAGCCATCGCATCCGCATCGCTACTGGCCGCGTTCCCGGCCTCGGCCGCGACCACTGTCTCTGTCTCGTTGTGGGATAAGCCGGACATGGACATGGCGACGGGGCTCGGTCACGGAATGGGCGGCGACATGTCCAAGGCCAATATGGGCATTACCGCGACGCCGAAATCGGTGCCGGCGGGCCCGGTGACATTCCAGGTCACCAACGACTCCAAGGACATCGTTCACGAGATGATCGTCGCGCCGCTGAAGTCGGCTGACGAAAAACTCCCCTATATCGACAGCGAAGGCCGCGTCGACGAGGAAGCGGCCGGCCATCTTGGCGAGGTGGCGGAACTCGATCCCGGCGCCACCGGCGCCCTGACCGTCACCCTGAAACCGGGTTCCTATATCCTCTACTGCAACATCGCCGGGCACTATATGGGCGGCATGTGGACGGATATCGAGGTCAAGTGACCCTCTCCGCCTGAGCGCATTCGAACGGCCCGGCAGCCTTGCCGCCGGGCCGGTGCCTGCGATTGCGTCCGCCGCTAGGCGACGGCCAGCAGGCCGAACAGCAGCATCAGCGCCAGCGCGACGAGCACGATGAAGATCAGGACCCTGGCCGCCGTTCCGGCCATTCCCGCGACTCCGTGAAAGCCGAGCAGGCTGGCGATGGCGGCGATGATGAGGAGGATGAGAATCCATTTGAGCATGATCGACGTCTCCGTTTTGTACCGCAATGAAACGCCGCCGCCTCCAATTCGTTGCATTTGCCCGCCATGATTGCATCCGGCCGCACCGCGCTGCCGCGCGAGGCCCGCGCCATTTCGGAGAGAAACGATGAACGAGACAGTCACCGCCGCTTCCATCCGCCCGCTCGCCACCGACCGTGATGATCTCTACGCCTTCGAAGTCGTCGGCCGCCTCAATGCCGATGATGTGCGCGACACCTACGCGATCCTCATGGACGCCTATGACCGGCACGGCACCATCGATCTGATGGTCACCCTCGAAAAATTCGACGGCTTCGAATGGCGCGCCGCCTTCGAGGATACGACGCGCGCCGCGAAGACGCGTTCATTGAAGCACATCCGCCGCTACGCCGTCGTCGGCGGGCCCGGATGGATCCGCTCCCTCGTCGAGCTTTTCGATCCGCTCTTCCATGTCGAGATGAGGACTTTCGGCGGTGGCGAGGAAGAAAAAGCCCTCGCCTGGCTCAACGAAAAATGACCCGCGGGAACCGCCTGTCAAACACCTGAAACAAAGGCGCGATTTACGGGCGCCATGTTGACGCTTTCGATCATCGATTCGCTGAGCCTGCCGGGCTCCGGGGACCGCCGCAACGAGGACCAGATGGGATGGACCGCCCATTGCGCCTTCGTCATCGACGGCGCGACCGGACTCGGCCCCGATTTCGTCGTCGGACGCCACGACAGCGACGCCGCGTGGCTCGCCACCTTCGCCAAGGTCCATTTCGAGGAGACGATCGCGCCCGGCCGCGCGATCGCGGACATCGTGCGCTCGACCAACGCGCTGGCGCGCCGGATCGTCACCTTCGCCGCCAACGGCCGCGACATGCCGGCCTGGAACCTGCCTGTCGCGGGCTTCCAGATGGTGCATATCGAGGGCGACGCCGTCGTCACCCACGGCCTCGGCGACTGCACCCTGTTTCTGCGCGACGGCGCCGGCGAGACGTCTGCGCATTCCGCCCTGCCGGACATTGCCGGCATCGAGAAAGCTGCGGCACGCGAAGCGATCGAAAAGAGCGGCGGTCTTTCAAAACTGCCGCGCCTCGTCGACGAACCCACGCTCATGGCCCGCGAACGCGCGTTGCGATCGACATATAATTCCCCGAAAAGCGGAATCTGGACGCTGGGCGCGGCCCCCGAGGCCGCCGACTATCTCGTCTCGGCGCCGCTTCCCGCGCAATTTCCGCTGACAGGGCTCCTGTGCTCCGACGGCTTCGCGGCGCTGGCGACGAATTACGGCCGCTACGAGCCCGACGAAATGATCGATATGGCGAAACGCGAGGGCCTCGCCCCGCTGGGCGCGCATCTGCGCGAGATCGAGACACTGGAGGATCCCGACGGCCTGATCTATCCGCGCATGAAGCCAAGCGACGACGCGACCGCGGTGCTGTTCGAAATCAGGTCGGCGGCGCAGCCCGCCTAGGGTCAGGACCTAGTCCTTGCCGCCCTTGCGAATGGCGTCCAGCTCTTTCTGGTAGATGTCGGAAAAACCTTGTTTCTCGTGCTTGCCGCGCCGGCGGAAAGCGAAAATGGCGACATAGACCGCGATCAGCGCGCCCCAGACGATGCCGGCCTGCACGAGGAAATCGACGCTGAAATAGCTGGACGACAAAAGGCCCGGGGCCGTGTCTGCGACCAATGGCGAGCCCCCGGAGGCGGAAACCTGCAACATTAGTGCGGGAAAGGCGGCAAAATATGTCACGATTTTCCTGTTATACTAACAATTATACTTATCACGCATTTATGACGTCTGAAATATTGTCAATTACTTAACGACGGTAAGGGTATTCGCGGCGCGTGTGATCGCCGTGTAAAGCCAGCGGCTGCGCATGTCGCGAAAAGCATAGCTCTCGTCGAAAAGCACAACGTTGTCCCACTGCGAGCCCTGCGCCTTGTGTACGGTCAGCGCGTAACCGAAATCGAAGTCGTCATAGCGTTTCTTGGTCTGCCAGGGGATGTCGTCGTCCGGAGAATCGAACGCCGCTTTCAGAAGCTTGATCTTGGCGACGCCCCTGTCCGTATCGCCGTCATCCGGCGAAACCAGCAGGTTGATGCCCGGCTTCACCGTCTCCTTCGACGCCGTCATGACCTTCCACAGCGACCCGTTGAGAAGCCCCTTGGCAGGATCGTTGCGCAGACACACCAGCTTGTCGCCCGCCTGCGGATAGGTCGCCGTAAAGCCCTTCAGTTCGCGCAATCGCTGATTGTAGCGCCGCCGCGTCCTGTTGATGCCGACAAGCACCTGGTCGGCGGCGAGCACGAGGTCGGCATCGACTTCGTTTTTCGGGATGATCTGCGTCGTGCCGTAGTCGCCATACATGATCTCCTTGCCGGCGCGCACATCCATCGCCAGCCGGATGATCGGATTTTCCGCCGCCTGGCGGTGGATTTCCGTCAGCAGGAAATCCGGATCCGCCTCGGTGAAGAAACCGCCGCCCGAAATCGGCGGCAACTGGCCCGGATCGCCCAGCACCAGGATCGGCGTGCCGAAGCTCATCAGGTCGCGCCCGAGATTTTCGTCGACCATCGAACATTCGTCGACGATGACCAGCTTCGCCTTGGCGATGTCGCTCTGCCTGTTGAGCGAAAAGGTCGGCGCCATCGACGTCTTGCCGGTGGTCTCGTTCTCCACCGCTTCCTCGCCGCGCGGCCGGTAGATCAGCGAGTGGATCGTCTTGGCGTTCGACGCGCCCTTCGCCCTGAGCACCTGCGCCGCCTTGCCGGTGAAGGCGGCGAATTGTACATGCCCATCGACATGTTCGGCGAAGTGGCGCGCCAGCGTCGTCTTGCCGGTGCCGGCATAGCCGAACAGCCGGAACAATTGCCTGTCACCCGTCTTGAGCCAGCGCGAGACGGCCTGCAGCGCTTCATCCTGTTGTGGAGAGAATTTCATGGCGATCCGTGTACCGGATTCGTTCGCGCTCCGCCACGTGGGATTCACCTCCGCGGCACATTCGCCGAAACGCCTGGTCTGTCAGGTGTCGGGACCGGGAGGCGCCGCGCCGCCGGCGGCGAAAAGCACCGGGATCGACATCGCGATCACGATGGCGGTCAGGGGGCCTGCCCAGAGGAACGTATTGGGTTCGATCCGCCCTTCCGCGAAGGCCTGCTGGAGCAGCAGCGCCGTCACCGGAAGATTGAACAGCACCGCCGTCGCCGTTCCCGGCGCATAGCGACGCAGGCCGAACGTCGCGGCAAGATGCGGAAATACGACATTGACCAGCATCGCCAGCGCATAGCCGGAAAGGAGATAATCGGCGAACCGGCTTCCCAGTTCCGACCACATGACAACGACCCAGGCGGCGACGGTCAGCACGAGGACGGCGAAACGGAACTGGCGCGCCGAAACCGGGACGTGGTAGCGGCCCGCATTCGCCGCCCAGCGCGGCAGCCAGATCGCCTCTTCCAGATTGTGGATCGTGACGGCGGCCGCGAACAGCCATGAAAGCGTCGTGAAAGTCATTGCGCGGGGAACTCGCCTGACAGATGCGGCCGGACCATAGAGCAATTCCAGGAAAAGTGGAAACCGGTTTTCCGTCCGGAATTGTGTGAAAACAAAGAGTTGGAGGCGTTCATCGAGCCCGTGAAACGATGAACGTCTCCAAGCTGACGCCGGACGGATTGACAACCGGCCGGATTCTATCGGAAACCGCTTTACCGGCAGATAAGCCGGGCGGTAGATTGATCGCCATGCAAGGCCAAACCCGCATGGTATTCCTGTGAGCGCCGAATTACCCGATCTCATCGCCCATGCCACGGCCAGCATCGAGGCCGCCGAAGTCTTCTCTGCGCCCTTCCCGCATATTTTCTTTCGCGAGTTCTTCCCCGGGGATTTCTATCGCGACCTGCTCGACAATCTGCCCGGCGATGCGGCGTTCGAACAGTTGAACAACGAAAGGACCCGTTTCCTGGCCCGCATTTATGACGGCCATGTCGACGCGATCGATCCGGAACCCGACGGACGCTGGCGCAAGGTTTCCGCGGTTCTGCAGTCGCCGGAACTCGAACGCGCGATCCGCACGAAGCTCGCCGAGGGACTTGAGATCCGGCGGCGCGGAGACGGCCGCAAGAGCCCGGACGACCTCGGCCTCTACGCCAAGCCTGTGCTCTACAAGGACCTCGACGGCTACCGGATCAAGCCGCATCCCGACACGCGAAAGAAGGTTGTCACGATGCAGCTCTACCTGCCGCGCGACGAGACCCGGGCCGATATGGGCACGACGCTCTACCGGCTGTCGCCCAAGGGGATATTCCGGGCCGGGTCCTGGTTTCTGGAACCGGCGAAGACGTTCCCCTTCCTGCCCAATGTCGGTTACGCCTTCGTCGTGCTCAAGCCCAACCACAGTGTCCTGAAGACCAGCTGGCACGGCCGTCCAGCGATCTGCACCGAACCCGGCCGGCCGCGCGTCAGCATCCTCAACACCTTCTACGCGGAGGATTCCCTCGGCGTCTGACGATCCGGGCTAAGCCGTCCGGATCTCGTATTGGCGCGGAATGTCGCGCGTCACCTCCGCCCATGCGGAAGCTGCGGCGCGCGCCTGATGCGCCTCGAACGCCGCCTGGTCGGTAAAGATTTCCGAAACGAGCAACCGCCCCGGAACATCCGCACACGGAGTAACGCTGAAATAGAGACAGCCGGGCTCGCCATGCGTGAGCCTGACATGGTCCGGCAGGGCTTTCCCGACGGCCGCCAAGCGGTCCGCGGGCACGTCGATATGCCCGTCGAGCAGCACCGCCCCCTCGGGCGCCTCCGGCCGGATGGTCTTGTCGGCGATCACATCCCGTCCTTGCCACGGCTCATCGCGGCGACGCCGGTGCGGCAGACCTCGACGAGGCCGAGCGGCGCCATGATGGAGATGAACTGCTCGATCTTCGACGTGCGGCCGGTGACCTCAAAAATGAAGTGTTCCACATTGGCGTCGATCACCGTCGCCTTGAAGGCGTCGGCAAGCCGCAGCGCCTCGACCCGGTGGTCGCCGGTACCGGCGACCTTGACCAGCGCCAGTTCGCGTTCGAGCGGCTTTTCGTGTCCGCGTTCCTCCGCCGTGACCGTCAGGTCGACGACCCGGTGCACCGGCACGATGCGCTCCAGCTGCGCCTTGATCTGTTCGAGCACATGCGGCGTGCCGCGCGTGACGATGGTGATGCGCGAGATATGCTTCTGGTGCTCGGTTTCCGACACCGTCAGGCTTTCGATGTTGTAGCCGCGGCCGGAAAACAGGCCGATCACGCGGGCGAGGACACCCGGCTCGTTGTCGACGACGGCCGACAGCGTGTGCGTCTCGGGCCGTTCGGTTTCCTTGGCGATGAAATAGGCCGATGCCGGCTGCTTGGCCGCTTTGTTCATGGATGGCTCCCCTGAGCGATGGATGTCTTTCGAATGGGTTTGATACGCGCGGCCATCAGGCCGCAGAAAATGACGCAGAGCGCGATCAGCGCATGCGCTCCCGGTCTTTCGCCGAGGAAGATGACGGCGAGCACGACGCCCGCTACCGGCACCAGCAGGTTGATCTGACCGAAGAAGGTCGCGCCCTGGCGGCGGATGAGCGCCACCATGAACAACGCCCCGGCGGCCGACGGCAGGATCCCGAGCGCGGCCAGCGCCATCGCGACGCGCGGCGACGGATGGATCGACAGCGGCGCCTCGAACAGGAATGCCGCCGGCACCAGGATCACCAGCGTCCAGGCGGTGATATAGGCCATCAGCGCCAGCGGCGGCCGGCCGACCAGCTGCTTGGTCGACAGCGCGTTAACCGCATAGGCGACGGCTGCGCCGAGCACCGCGAGCTGGCGGATCAGGTCCTGACCGAAACCCGCCTGCAACTGCGGCCAGAACAGGATCGCGAGCCCGCTCAGCCCGAGCATGACGCCGGCGAGCCGCGGCAGGCTCATCTTCTCGTCATGGGTGATGAAATGCGCGAGCACCAGCACGGTCAGCGGCATGAAGCCCATTAGGATCGCCGCCAGCCCGCTGTCGATGACCTCGACGCCCCAGTTGATCAGCGTGAACGGCAGCACCGTGCCGGTCAGCGCGCACAACACCATGAAGCCATGCTCGCGCGCGCTCGGCCGGAACCACCGCTGCGCGAACGCCGCGAACACGAACAGCAGAACAACCGCGATCGTCTGCCGGATCAGCGTGATGGTGATCGGCGTTACCTCGGCCACGGCCACCTTCGACAACAGGAACGAGCTGCCCCACAACAGCGCGAGCGCCGTCAGCAGCGAGTAGTCGAGGAGGCCGGGCGGGTTTTTCTGCATGGCGAATGGAAGGCGCTCAGACGAGCGCCTTTCCTTCCGCGCCGATCGCGTTGGCGACCGCTTCGTCCGTTGCCTCGTCGGGCAGCAGCATCTCGTTATGCGCCTTGCCCGACGGGATCATCGGGAAACAGTTGGCGAGATTGGCCACCCGGCAGTCGAAGATCACCGGCTTGTCGGTGGCGATCATCTGGTCGAGCGCATCGTCCAGTTCGTCCGGCTTCTCCGCACGGATGCCGACGCAGCCATAGGCTTCGGCGAGCTTAACGAAGTCCGGCATCGCTTCCGTGTAGGAGTGCGACAGCCGGTTGCCGTGCAGCAGCTGCTGCCACTGCCGCACCATGCCCATATACTGGTTGTTCAGGATGAAGATCTTGATCGGCGCATTGTGCTGCACCGCCGCCGACATCTCCTGAATCGTCATCTGCACCGAGGCGTCGCCGGCAATGTCGACGACCAGCGCGTCGGGATGCGCGATCTGCACGCCGAGCGCCGCCGGCAGGCCATAGCCCATCGTGCCCAGACCGCCGGAGGTCATCCAGCGGTTCGGCTTCTCGAAACCGAAGAACTGCGCCGCCCACATCTGGTGCTGGCCGACTTCGGTGGTAATGAACGTCTCCTTGCCGGACCGCTTCGACGCGTCGTAGAGTCGCTGGATCGCATATTGCGGCATGATAACGTCTTTGTTCGGCTTGTAGGCGAGCGAGTTGCGCGCCCTCCACTTGCCGATCTGCTGCCACCACTCTGCCAGTGCCGGCTTGTCCTGCGTGCCGCCGGAGGCGCGCCAGATGCGCACCAGATCCTCCAGGACACGGCCGACATCGCCGATGATGCCGACATCGACATGCACCACCTTGTTGATCGAGGACGGATCGATGTCGATGTGGATCTTCTTGGCGCGCGGCGCGAACTTGTCGAGCCGGCCGGTGATGCGGTCGTCGAAGCGCGCGCCGATATTGATCATGACGTCGCAGTCATGCATCGTCATGTTGGCCTCGTAGGTCCCGTGCATGCCCAGCATGCCGAGCCAGTTCTTGCCGCTGGCCGGATAGGCGCCCAGCCCCATCAGCGTCGAGGTAATCGGGAAGCCGGTCAGGTCGACCAGCTCGCGCAGCAGCCGGCTTGCCTCCGGCCCGGAATTGATCACGCCGCCGCCCGAATAGATCACCGGCCGCTTCGCCGACATCAGCAGGTCGACTGCGTCCTTGATCAGTTCCTCGTCGCCGGACAGCCTCGGCTGGTAGGAGAGCCGCATCTTCGTGGCGTCGGGCGCGTGATAGATGCCCTTGGCGAACTGGACGTCCTTGGGGATGTCGACCACGACGGGACCGGGACGCCCGGTCGTCGCGACGCGAAACGCCTCGTGCAGGACGCGCGCCAGGTCGTTGACGTCCTTGACCAGCCAGTTGTGCTTGGTGCAGGGCCGGGTGATGCCGACGGTGTCGCATTCCTGGAAGGCGTCGGAGCCGATCAGCGAGGTCGGCACCTGCCCGGTGATGCAGACCAGCGGAATGGAATCCATCAAGGCGTCCTGCAGCGGCGTCACCGCATTGGTGGCGCCCGGACCGGAGGTCACCAGCATCACGCCGGGCTTGCCGGTGGAGCGTGCGTAGCCTTCCGCAGCGTGGCCGGCGCCCTGCTCGTGGCGCACCAGGATGTGCTGGACGTCGTCCTGCTGGAAGATTTCGTCATAGATCGGAAGGACGGCGCCGCCGGGATAGCCGAAGATGTGTTCGACCTCGTTGTCCTTCAGCGCCTGGATCACCATTTCGGCGCCGGTCATTTCCCGTTTGTCGCTCGCCTTTGCGTTCGCGTTCGCGTTCATGATTGTATTCCCGTCTTCGGCGTCTCGTATGCCCTTGTCGTGCCTGAGACCTAATGATGTGTTTGGAGGAGAGGTGCAATAAAAAAGGCCCCGTCAGGGCCTCGTGTTTTCCGCGCATGGGTGCAATTGCCGGGCGATTAAATCGCCCTGCCCATGCGCGGCCGTACTACGATAAGGGTCATCGTCATGGCTGCGGACAATATGACCGGTCCGCGATCGCGTCAAGTACGCACAAATCCGTAGTCTTTCCTTAACTTCGCCTGTCCAGAATAAAGCGAGCAAAATGCCGGGATCGAGCGGAATGATGGATATGCACGCAAGTACCGTACCCGCAACTGCAGCGGGAACGCAGGAAGACCAGCGCAATCGCACCGAAGGTTTCGTCGTCTCTTGTGACGGCACCCAGGCAGTTATCGCCGCATCGGTCGGCGCCGGCGAAAGCGCCAATATCGACTATTGGTCGGTCGGCCAGCTGATCTCGATCCAGGTCGGGCGCAACCGCATCGTCGGCATGCTCTACAAGGTCGACACCGGCGCGGACGGAGACCGCTGGAACCGCGACGGCGAAAACAACATCCACATTCACGTCGAACTCGTCGGCGAGATCACCGAGGATGACGACGGCAAGATCGCCTTTTCCGGCGGCATTGCCACCTATCCGCATCTCGGCGCGGTCGCCCACCGGATCCGGACCGATGATCTGGCCGCCATCTACGAAAACGAGGACGCGCGCGCCATTCCGGTCGGCCACCTGTCGCAGAGCGCGGAAATCCCCGCGCTGATTTCCATCGACAGCCTGATTTCGCGCCACTTCGCCGTGGTCGGCACCACCGGCGTCGGCAAGTCGACCGCCGTGACGCTGTTGCTGCGCAAGATCGTCGAGGCGCGTCCTGACGTGCGTATCCTCATTCTCGATCCGCACAACGAATTCTCCTGCGCCTTCCCGGATCTCGCGATCACCATCAACGACACCGATCTCGACCTGCCCTTCTGGATGTTCCGCCTGGAAGAGTTCGCAGAGGTTCTGTTCCGCGGCAGGCCGGCCATCCCGGAAGAGGTCGACGCGCTACGCGAACTCATTCCGCTCGCCAAGATGCAGTTCAAGGGCAATGACCAGCAAAGCCTTCGCAAGGCGCCCGAGAACTCCTCGATCACCTCGGACACGCCGGTTCCCTACCGCATCTCCGACCTGATGAACCTGATCGAAGAACGCATCGGCATGCTTGAGGGACGCAACGAGCGGCCGCATCTGAAAGCGCTGAAGAATCGCATCGACGCCGCCGCCAACGATCCGCGCTACCGCTTCATGTTCGTGCGCAAAACCATCGACGACAATATCGCAGACGTCGTCTCGACGATCTTCCGCGTGCCGGCCAACGGCAGGCCGATCACCGCCTTCCAGATGAGCGGCATGCCTTCGGAAGTCGTCAACTCGGTCGCCTCGGTGCTGTGCCGCCTCGCCTTCGACCTCGCCATCTGGTCGAAGTCGAAAATCCAGACCCTCGTCGTCTGCGAGGAAGCCCACCGCTATATCCCCGCCGACACGAGCGCCGGCTTCGCGCCGACGCGCTCGGCGATCGCCCGCATCGCCAAGGAAGGCCGTAAATACGGCGTTTATCTCGCCATCATCACACAGCGCCCGGGTGAACTGGACGAGACCATTCTATCCCAGTGCAACACCTTCTTCTCCATGCGCCTCGGCAACGAGCGCGACCAGGAGATCATGCGCAAGGCCATCGCCGGATCGTCCCGGTCCGCCATCAACTTCCTGCCCTCGCTCTCCAACCGCGAGGCGATCGCCTTCGGTCAGGGCGTGTCGACGCCGATGCGCATGATGTTCGAGACGGTGCGCGCCGAACGGCTACCGGGCAACCATCTCTACGACGAGCAGGCGTCGGTCCAGGCCGGCGGCGCGGATGTCAATGTCGCCGACGTCATCCACAAGATGCGTTATCCGCGTGGCACCAGCGACGGCGTCGAAGAAGAAGTCCTGGGCAAAATGGGCGTCAAGCAGCCGCTCGGCGAACAGCAGGTCGGCGAACAACGGCCAAGCATTTCCGCTCCGGACATGTCCGCGACACCACCGCCCCTCTACAACAACGGCGTGAACAAGTCGGAGATCGCCGGCCTGTTCCGCGAGGAAGCGTCGCTACGCGCCGGACGCGACCGTTTCCAGCGGCCCGCGCCCGCAGAGCCGGCAAACCCCGAAGCCCAGCGCGCCACGCGCGACCTGATCAACCGTTTCCGCAAGTAAGCCGGCACAAGGACGGTCGGCTTGCGGCGCGTCCGTCATTGGCGATCCCGATCTCCCGTTGTGTCGAAACGCAACGATAGGCGGTTTCGTCGCGCGGATGGATATCACGCTCGCGCGCCGTGATCAGGCCTTTAGGCGCAGACGCGGTTCCGGCCGGAGCGTTTCGCGTTGTAGAGATTGGAGTCGGCGCGCTTGTAGAGCGCGGCGCCGCTTTCCTTGCCGTCCCAGATCGCGATCCCGATCGAGATGGTGATGCGCAGCCGCACATTGCCGACATTGAAGGCGAGATTGGAAACCGCCAGCCGCAGGCGGTTCGCCAGCTTGTCGAGCTCGTTGACGGTGAGGTTGGGCGCCACGACCGCGAATTCCTCGCCGCCGATCCGCGCCGCGATATCGTGATAGCGCGTATATTCGATGATCGTGTTCGCCAAACCCTTGATGACCTCGTCGCCAACGTCGTGGCCATGGGTGTCGTTGATCGATTTGAAATGGTCGATATCGACGATCATGATGCCAAGCGGCCGTTCGATGCGCGAGAATTCGTCCATGTATTGCGCCAGCGCATCGTCGAAATAGCGCCGGTTCTGCAACCCGGTGAGCGGATCGGTCAGCGCTGCATGCTGGAATGTCGCCGATTTCGCGGTCAGCGATTTCGTCATCTGCTGCAGCTGGCCGTGTTCGCGCGCCTGCTTGCGGATCATCGGATAGAAATAGAACAGCCCGATCAGGATGGCTCCGCTCAGCAGGACGAGCGCGATCCTGAGCGCCAGGATACCGCCGCCAAGCGCGCCGTCCTGCGCCGCGGGAAATTGCCGGAAGACGATGTCGCTCGCCCAGAAGGCGCAAGCCGCCGCCCCGACGAGCAGCAGAAGATAGGCCATGAAGGCCAGTTCCGAACGATAGAAACGCATATGTACCCGCCAACCTGTGGATGCAGGTTAGCCCAAGCATGTTGCCCTGACGTTAACCGCGATGGTTTAACAGCGGCTAAGATGATCGGTCCATTCCTCGAAGAGAGGCGTCACGCCGTCAGCCCATCACCGTCCAGCCGTCGCCCAACTGGTTGCGAAACCACGTCATTTGACGTTTGGCGTATTGCCGCGTCGCGGTCTTCGCCCGCTCGATCGCCTCGCCCGTCGCGAGACTGCCGTCCAGCACCGCCGCGAATTCTCGCACGCCGATCGCCTTCATCGCCGGCATGGCCGGGTCGAGGTCGAGCGAAAGCAGGTTTTCAACCTCTGATAGAACCCCTTCCTCGACCATCCGGTCGAGCCGGCGCTCGATGTTGCGGTAAAGAACCTCCCGCTCGGGCAGGATCACGAAACGTGTCGAACGCGCCTCATCGATGAGGCCGTGACCGGCTTCGGCCTGCCATGCGGATATCGGCCGGCCGGACACCTCCAGCACTTCCAGCGCCCGCACGATGCGCTGCCCGTCGGCCGGCCGGATCGCCAGCGCCGCCTCCGGATCCTCCCGCCTCAGAATCCGGTGCAGCTTTTCCGCGCCCTCCTCGGCGAGCCGGTAGCGCCAGCGCGTGCGCACCGGTTCCGGTATGGCCGGCATCGGCGAAAGCCCCTGCGTCAGCGCGCGGAAGTAAAGCCCCGTCCCGCCGGTAAAGATCAGCGGCCGTCCGGCAATCGCCGGATCGGCCATGACGCCGCGCACGTCGTCGAGCCAACGTCCGGTCGAATAGGCCTCCCCCGGATGCACATGGCCGTAGAGACGGTGCGGCGCGCGCGCCATTTCCTCCGCCGACGGCCGCGCCGTCAGGATGCACAACACGTCGTAGACCTGCATGGAATCCGCGTTGACGATCACGCCGCCGGTTTCCTCGGCCTTGCGCAGCGCAAACGCCGACTTGCCGCTCGCCGTCGGCCCCGCTATCAACACGGCGCGCCGGATTTCATCCTCGCTCATCGATCCATTCCACTCCGCACAGGCCTGCGCTTCTAACGCCCATGAACACGATCGTCACCCTGATTGCCAATCCGGCGCAAACCGCGCTCGATCCCGGCCTTGTCCGGTCCGTCGAGGCGCCGTTTGCCGGCGCCCGCATCGAATGGCTTGCGGAAGGCGAGGCCGCCGACATCGTCATCGACGATCCGCTGTCGAACGACGGCCGCGCGACGCTCGCCGCAGACATATCCATCCTCCTGCACGGGCGGCCGGTCGATTTCGCGATCCAGACCGTCACGGCTGCAGACCGCAGGAAGAAAATCCTGATCGCCGACATGGACTCCACCATGATCCGGCAGGAATGCGTCGACGAGCTCGCCGACGAGGCCGGCGTCGGTCCCTATGTCGCCTCCATCACCGCGCGCGCCATGAATGGCGAGATCGGCTTCGAGGGCGCGCTGCGCGAACGCGTCGCCCTGCTTGCGGGCATGCCGGTCGAGGTCATCGACCGCGTCATCGCGACCCGCATCAAGCTGATGCCGGGCGGACCGGAACTGGTCGCGACCATGCGGCAGCACGGCGCCTGGTGCGCGCTCGTCTCCGGCGGCTTCACCGATTTCACCAGTCGCATCGCCGAAATGATCGGCTTTCAGGAAAACCGCGCCAACCGCCTGCTGCAGGAAAACGGCAAGCTGACCGGCAAGGTCGCCGAACCGATCCTCGGCCGCCAGGCCAAGGCCGACGCGCTGCTCGACATCTCGAAACGCCTCGGCCTGACCCCCGCCGACGCCATCGCCGTCGGCGACGGCGCCAACGATCTCACCATGCTCGACATGGCCGGCACCGGCGTCGCTCTGCACGCCAAGCCGAAGGTCGCCGAACAGGCCGATATCCGAATCGATAACAACGACCTGACCGCGCTTCTTTACATCCAGGGTTACCGCCGCGAAGAGATTGTCCGGTGACCATACTGGAAACGGACCGCCTGATCCTGCGCCCGTGGCAGGAGCGCGACCGCGACCTCTTTTTCGAGATCAATTCCGATCCGCAGGTGATGGAATTCTTTCCCTTTCGTCGTGATCGCGAACAGTCGGATGCCTTCTTCGACACACTGTTGGAACGTCAGGCGAAGAAGATCACCTACCCCGCGGCCGAATTGCGCTCGACAGGCGAATGCGTCGGCTTCTGTGGCCTGCACGAAAGCGATGCGGAGCCGCCCCACATCCCGGCGGGAACCATCGAGATCGGCTGGCGGCTGGCCACGCGCTACTGGGGCAAGGGCTACGCGACCGAAGGCGCACTGGCGGCCCTCGACTACGGCTTCACCGAACTCGGCCTGCCCGAGATCGTCTCCTTCGCCGTCCACGACAACCGCCGCTCGACCGCGGTGATGGAGCGCATCGGTATGCGACGCGATACCGCCGGCGATTTCGATCATTCGAACATCCCCGACACCCATCCGCATCTCAGGCGCCACGTCTTCTACCGGCTGACGGCTGCGGATTGGCGCAACAAAAAAGGCGGCCTCTAGCCGCCTTTTCTGTCCGGTATGGCCGGAAGGATCAGTCGATCCTGAGCGTCGCGAAGCGCAATTCGCCGGTCTTCGACGACAGCATGAACAGCGCATTGCGCCGGTTATCCTCTTTCAGCTTGGCGATGGCGTCGACGACATCCTGCGGCGTCGACACGGCTTCCTGCGCGATCTCGACGATCACCTCGCCCGGCTGGATGCCCTTTTCGGCCGCCGCCGAATCCGGGTCGACCTCGGTGATGACGACGCCATTCTCCACGGCCTTGTCGATCGCGAATTTCTCGCGCTGCGTGTCGTCGAGCTCGGCCAGCTTCATCCCGTAGAGGTCGACCGTCTCCGTCGCCTCGGGCATCGCGCCGTCCTTGTTGTCCTCGGCGCCCTGCGCCATCGCCATCTCCTCGCCGTCCTCGAGCCGGCCGAGCGTCACCTTCACGTCCTCGCGCTTGCCCTTGCGGATGACGAC
Source organism: Oricola nitratireducens (assembly GCF_014904745.1). Classification (GTDB taxonomy): domain Bacteria; phylum Pseudomonadota; class Alphaproteobacteria; order Rhizobiales; family Rhizobiaceae; genus Oricola; species Oricola nitratireducens. Next base: position 187,667 of record NZ_JACZCS010000023.1, on the reverse strand, counting down.
CACGTCGACCTCCTTGCCGACCGGGCTGTCGGCGACGACCCGTGGCAATTCGCGCATGTTGGCGACTTCCTTGCCGTCGAACTCGACGATCACGTCGCCCGGCAGGATCGAGCCGTCGTCGACGGGACCGCCCTTGACCACCCCGGCGACCAGCGCGCCCTTGGCTTCCTTCATGCCGAGGCTCTCGGCGATCTCGTCGGTCACTGCCTGGATGCGCACGCCGAGCCAGCCGCGCCGCGTCTCGCCGAACTTGACGAGCTGGTCGATCACGCTCTTCGCGAGATCGGACGGGATCGAGAACCCGATGCCGATCGAGCCGCCCGACGGCGAGATGATCGCGGTGTTGATGCCGATGACCTCGCCCTTCATGTTGAACAGCGGGCCGCCGGAGTTGCCGCGGTTGATGGCGGCGTCGGTCTGGATGAAATTGTCGTAGGGGCCGGAATTGATGTCGCGCCCGATGGCCGAGACGATGCCGATGGTCACGGTTCCGCCGAGGCCGAACGGATTGCCGATGGCGAGCACCCAGTCGCCGACGCGCGACTGGGCGGAATCGCCGAAGGGAACAGCCTTCAGAACCTTGGTCCCCGGGTCGATCCGCAGCACCGCGATGTCGGTCTTCGGGTCGTGGCCGATGATTTCGGCCTTGATCTTGGTGCCGTCATTGAAATTGACGCTGACCTCGTCGGCGTCGGCGATGACGTGGTTGTTGGTCACGATGATGCCGGACGCATCCACCACGAAGCCGGAGCCCAGCGACTGCACCTGATGCGAGCGCGGCGCCATGCCGTCCTGCTGCTGCTTGTCGAAGAACTCGTCGAAGAATTCCTGGAACGGCGAGCCTTCCGGCAATTGCGGGCGCGGCACCTTGTTGTCATCGCCGCCGACCGTCTGCGATGTCGAGATATTGACGACGGAATCGATCAGCCGGGCAGACAGGTCGGCGACCGATGCCGGTCCCTCCTGCGCTTGCGCGGACAGGGCGAACCCGCCCGGAACGGCGACGCCGGTCGTCACCATTGTCAGCGTCAGCGCGGCGATGCCGGTCAGTCGCGACAGTTTAAGGGCCAGAGAATCGAAAGCCATCGTGGCTGCCTCCTAGAGATTGCGCGGATACCCGGTCCGCGGGCGATGCGTCACGCGGAACATAAAGCGCCTTGCGCCCGGCACAACGGGAAAGTCACGGATAAGTGACGTGCATGGCCGGATTGTGAAGCAATCCGGCGTCAAATGAAATGCGCCAGCCAGATCAGCGCCAAGCCAAGCAGGGCCGCGCTGATTCCCGCCTTGCGCAGAACCTCGTCGGGCGTGGCGAGCAGCATGGCCGCCATCCGCTTCGCGAACGAGGGTATCCCGCCGTAAAAGAAGCCCTCGATCACAAGCATGAGACCGAGGGCTGTCAGGAATAGCGTCATGGGCGCGCCGGATTACTGCGCCGGCGCGGCCGCGGGCGGCTGCGTGCCGTCGGCGTTCTTGAAGAACTTGAAGAACTCCGAATCCGGCGACAGCACCATCGTCGTGTCGGAATTCTCAAGCGCCCGCTGATACGCGGCCATCGAGCGGTAGAACTCGAAGAATTGCGTGTCCCGGCCGAACGCGTCCGCGAAGATCTTGTTTCGCTTGGCGTCGCCCTCGCCGCGCAGGATTTCCGATTCGCGTTGCGCTTCGGCGACGATCTCGACCACCTGGCGGTCGGCGACCGCGCGGATCCGGCTCGCGGTCTCGCGGCCGCGGGCACGAATGCGTTCGGCCTCGGCGAGACGTTCCGCCTTCATGCGGTCGAAGGTCTGCTGCGAGACTTCCGCCGTCAGGTCGGTGCGCACGATGCGCACGTCTTCCACCGTCAGGCCGAGTGACTGGGCGTCGGGCCGGATCAGGTCGCGCACCTCACGCATCATCTCATTGCGTTCCGCCGACAGCGCCGCCTCGAAGGAGCGCAGGCCGTAGACCCGGCGCAGCGCGGCGTCGAAACGCGTCCGCAGGCGGGCGGCGGCGGAGTCGAGGTTGCCGGAGACCGTTTCGCGGAACCTGCGCGCATCGGTGATCTTGTAGGTCAGGAACGCGTCGACCTCGTAGAAACGGCCGCCCGAAACCTGTACCGGCGGCTGGTCCGACAGGTCGAGGCGCAACACGCGGTCCTCGATGATCTGCACGGTATCGAAACCGGCGAACGCGAAGGGCGCCTTGAAATAGAGGCCCGGCTCTGTCCGCACGTCCTGGATTTCGCCGAAACGCAGGACGATCGCCTGCTGGCGTGCGTTGACCACGAAAACCGATGCGTAAAGGGTAATCAGGACGACGGCGATGGCGATGCCGATGATCGTCAGCTTGTTGGTGCTCATTACTGTGCGCCTCCGGTCGTCGACGACGTCGTCGTGGAGTTGGTGGTCGTGGCGTTTGTCTTGCTGCGGTTCTGGATTTCGGGCAGCGGCAGATACGGGATAACCCCCTGGCTACCGCCTTTCTCGTCCATGATGACCTTGTTGGAACTGCCCAGCACGCGTTCCATCGTCTCGAGGAACAGCCGCTTGCGCGTGACCTCGGGCGCCAGCTTGTACTGGTCGTAGATGGAGATGAAGCGCTGCGCCTCACCCTCGGCTTCCTGAACGACGCGGGTCGCATAGGCCGCGGCTTCTTCGCGAATCTGCGCCGCCTGGCCGCGTGCCGCGCCCAGTTTCTGGTTCGAATACTGGTTGGCTTCCTCGCGGAACTGGTCTTCGTTCTGCTCGGCGCGCTGCACTTCCTCGAAGGCGTCGGCCACTTCGCGCGGCGGCGCGGCGTCCTCGATCGAGACCGTGTTGATCGATATGCCCGCGCCATATTCGTCGAGCGTCGCCTGCATCGAGGAACGCACTTCGGTGGCGATTGCGGCACGGTTGTCGCGGAAGACGTCCTGCGCCGGCCGGCGGCCGACGATCTCGCGCATGGCGCTCTCGGCGACCTGGCGGACCATTTCGTCGGGATCCTTGACATTGAACAGGTAGGCGGCCGGATCGACCACCGCGAACAGAACCGCGAACTGCACGTCGACAATGTTCTGGTCGCCCGACAGCATCAGGCCTGAATTCGGGCCGACGCCGACCGATCCGATGGCGATCTGCTTCTCGACGATCTGCACCTTCTCGACGGTTTCGATCGGCCAGAAGTGGAAATGCAGGCCCGGTCCGGACAGTTCCGCCTTCGGCTTGCCGAAGACAAGCTCGACGGCGCGTTCGTCGGTGTCGACCTGGTAGAAGGCCTGCAGGCAGTAAAGCACAACGAGGGCGATGCCGATCAGGCCGAACAATGCGGGGCTGGAGCCGCCGCCGCCCGGCATGGCGCGTTTCAGACGGTCCTGGCCTTTCCGGATGATTTCCTCGAGATCCGGCGGTTGCCCGCCCGGCCTCTGCGGTCCGCGCGGTCCGGATGGACCTTGCCCCCATGGGCCGCCGCCGCCATTGTTACCTCCGCCGCCGCCCCAAGGGCCGCCGCCGCCACCGTTCTGATTGCTCCAGGGCATCCAGTTCCTCTCAAATGGTAAAAACCGCCGGATTACGCATCCGGCGGCGTTCTCTGTGGCCTGTTATAGGAATGCGCAGAGACGCTTTCAACGCGCATCTTGCGTTTTACGTGAATGTTCAGTGTGTTTGCCGCAACCAGGCCGGCCGCGCGCCATGTTGTGCGTTGGCGAAGATGGTTCTAGTTTTTCGCTTTTGCTGTCCGGAAGAACCGCGTGCGCCAGTTTCAGTTTCTCATTGCCATCGCCCTCGCGGCGCTCGTTGCCGGTTTCGCGGCCTGGCAGGCGGTCTACCGGTCGGCCTATGACGAGCTTGCCGATGTCCAGCGCACCGACCTCGTGCTCGCCCGCCAGTCGCTGCGCAGCGAGATCGAGCGCTTCCGCAACCTGCCGCGCGTCATGCGCCATGACGATCGCATCCGCCTGCTGGTCGACGATCCGTCGGCGCCGCCGCACGTCATGCTGGTCAACCGCCTCCTCGCCACCATCCGCGACCAGACCAACGCCGACGAACTCTTCGTCCTCGACGAGACCGGCCGGACCATCGCCGCCTCCAATTTCGACACGCCGATGACCTTCGTCGGCCAGAACTATGGCTTCCGCCCCTATTTCCGCGACGCCATCGCGACCGGCAGCGGCCAGTTCTACGCCGTTGGCGCGACCACCGGCCGGCCCGGCTACTTCCTGTCGTCGCGCATTGCCGGCGAAACCGGCACCGGCGTCGTCGTCGTCAAGGTCGACATGACCACCTTCGCCCAGGCCTGGCGCGACAACGCGCCGGGCACCGCGCTGATGGACCGCGACGGCGTCGTGTTCCTGGCCGGCGATCCGGACTGGCAGTACCGGCCGTTCTCAGGCCTCGGCGAGGACGCCCGCCGGCGTATCGCCGCAAGCCGCAAATATACCGGCATCGTCCTCGAAGCCGCCGCGCCGCTGTTTTCCCCCGCAATCCTGGCGGCCGCATCTGAAAACGGCCATGCCACCGCGGGCGACACGATCGTCTCCATCCTGCCGGCCGGCGAAAACGATTGGCACCTCGTCAGCGCCAGCACGCTTGCGCCCGTCCGTCGCGCGGCGCTGACCGGCGGCGTGCTCGCCGGCGCCGCCGCCCTGCTGATCGCCGGCGCACTGGTGATCATGCGCCAGCGCCGCTCCATCCTGCGCATGAAACTCGACCGCAACGCCGAACTCGAAGCCAAGGTCACCGAGCGCACCGCCGCGCTCGCCCAGGAGATCGAGGAGCGCAAGCGCGCCGAAAAGGATCTCCGCGACGCCCAGGAAAGCCTCGTCCAGTCGGCCAAGCTCGCCGCGCTCGGGCGCATGTCGGCGGCCATCGTCCACGAGGTCTCGCAGCCGCTCGCCGCCATGGACATGACGCTGGCGACCGCCGGCGCCCACACCAAATCCGGCGATACCGGACGCACGATCTCCGCGCTCGACCACGCCCGCGAGACCGTCCGCCGCATGCAGCGCATGGTCAAGCATCTCAAGACCTTCGCCAAGCGCGACGCCGGCAAGCTCGCCGATATCGACATCCAGTCCTGCATCGACGCCGCCGTCAGTCTCGCCGAACCGCGCCGCAGGGACGCCGACGCGGAGATCGTCGTCGGCGCGAGCGCGCCGCGGACCTTCGTGCGCGCCGGTCCGGTCCGCCTGGAACAGGTCTTTCTCAACATTCTCATCAACGCGCTCGATGCCGTCGACGGCCGCGACGAGCGGCGCGTCACGGTCTACGTCGAGACGAAGGACGGCGTGGTCGCCGTGAGCATCGCCGACACCGGTGTCGGCATCTCCGAAACCGATCTCTCCCGCGTCACCGAACCCTTCTTTTCGACCAAGGAGACCGGCGAGGGCCTCGGCCTCGGCCTGTCGATCTCCAACTCGATCATCGAGGACTTCGGCGGCACGCTTGCCGTCGACAGCGCCCCCGGCGCCGGAACCCGCGTCCGCGTCAGCCTGCCGGTGGCCGGCGGCGGCAAGGCCGGCGCGCCGCATCCCGCCCGCAGCGAAACCGTCGCGGCATGAGCGAAACCCGCATCCTCTTCGTCGACGACGAGGCCGAGGTCCGCCGCTCGGCCGCCGAATGGCTGACGCTCAGCGGCTTCTCCGTGACGACGGCGGCCAATGTCGCCGAAGCGAAGGCGCAATTGGCGCGCCAGGACGCCGACGTCGTCGTCACCGACATCCGCATGCCCGGCGAGGACGGCCTCGCCCTGTTGCGCCATGTCACCGAACACCATGCCGGCGTCCCGGTGATCCTGCTGACCGGTCACGGAGACGTCACCATGGCCGTCTCCGCCATGCGCGACGGCGCCTATGATTTTCTCGAAAAACCCTATGACGCCGATCACCTCGTCGTCGTCCTGCGCAATGCCGGCGAAAAGAATCGCCTGTCACGCGAGCTGGCCCGCCTGCGCGGACGGCTCGCCCACGCCTCCGGCCTTGACCGCCGCATGATCGGACAAAGCGCGGCAATCCAGGGCGCCAGGGAACAGCTGCTGCAGCTCGCCGGCCTCGACATCGACGTTCTTCTGCGCGGCGAAACCGGTACCGGCAAGGAGGTGGCGGCGCACCTGCTGCACGACCTGTCGCCGCGCGCCGCAAAACCCTTCGTGGCGATCAATTGCGCCGCCGTGCCGGAATCGATCTTCGAAAGCGAGCTCTTCGGCCATGCCAGGGGAGCCTTCACCGGCGCCGATCGCGAGCGCGAGGGCAAGCTCGTCTACGCCAATGGCGGCACCGTCTTCCTCGACGAGATCGAATCCATGCCGCTGGCGCTGCAGACCCGGCTGTTGCGCGTCATCCAGGAGCGCGAGGTCGAGGTTCTCGGCCGCAACGCGCCGCTGCCGCTCGACGTGCGCTTCATCGCCGCCACCAAGTCCGACCTCAAGGCGCTCGGCGACAAGGGCGGGTTCCGTCCCGACCTCTATTACCGCCTCGCCGCCTCCGAACTCGACCTGCCGCCGCTGCGCGAGCGCGGCAACGACGTCATCGCCCTGTTCGAGCATTTCGCCGCCGAGGAAGCCGCCCGCAACGGGCTGCAGCCGCGCAAGGCGCCGGAAGCTCTTCTGACCGCCCTCCTCGCCCATGACTGGCCCGGCAATGTGCGAGAGCTGAAATCGCTCGCCATCCGCTTTGCGCTCGGACTGTCCGACGGCATGCCCCGACAGGCCGCGTGCGGCGAACAGGCCCTGGCCGCGCCCGGCCTTGCCGAAACCATGGCGCGCATCGAAAGCGAAATCATCCGCCGCGCCTTGAAGGAGGCCGGCGGCAACCAGGCCGAAGCCGCGCGCCGCCTGCAGATCCCGCGCCGCACGCTCGGCGAAAAGATCGCCCGTCTCGGCATTCTCGACACCAGCCAGCCCTGACCCGATCCGGCGGTTCGCCGCCATCCGGGCGGCGTCATACGGCGGGATTCCGCCGCTTGTTTCGCGCCGCAACAATGCGCGTCGTGAAAATCGCCCCGCAAGCCCTTGATTTTCCTCGCGCCGCCGATCGCTCCCGTGTCTGGCACAGGCTTTGCAGAGAATAACCGACGGCATTCGCCGAGAAACGTCATATTGGGAGGAAACCATGACGCACACCCGACGCACGATTCTGACCGCAATCGCCGGCACGGCACTCGCCGCCACCGTCTCCTTCGGCGCGCAGGCGCAGGAACCGAAGAACTACATCCTGGCGACCGCCTCCACCGGCGGCACCTACTATCCCGTCGGCGTCGCCATCTCGACCCTGACCAAGGTCAAGCTCGAACCGAAACAGAAGATCGGCATGTCGGCCATTTCCTCGGCCGGCTCCGGCGAGAACGTCAAGCTTCTGCGCGACGGCGAAGCCCAGTTCGCGATCCTGCAGGGTCTTTACGGTTATTACGCCGGATCCGGCACCGGCCCGATCGCGGCCGACGGTCCACAGAAAAACCTGCGCTCGGTCTCGATGCTGTGGCAGAACGTCGAGCATTTCGTCATCGACAGCGACAAGGCCAAGACCGGCACGATCGAGGACATGGTCGCGCTCAAGGGCGAACCGATGGCGCTCGGCTCGCAGAACTCCGGCACGATCGGCTCCAACCGCACCATCCTGGCGGGCTTCGGCATCGACATCGACAAGGATTACGAGCTCGTCTACGGCGGCTACGGCCCGAGCGCCGAGGCGGTCCAGAACGGCAAGGCCGTCGGCATGAGCACGCCCGCCGGCGTTCCGGTTTCCGCCGTCACCCAGCTCTTCTCGGCGATGGGCGACAAGGTGACGCTGCTCGGCTTCACGCCCGAAGAGATCGACAAGGCCAACAGCGGCAAGAACCTGTGGACCGAATTCCTCATCCCGGCCGGCACCTATCCCGGTCTCGACAAGGACGTGACGACCATCGCCCAGCCGAACTTCCTGGCGACCAGCGCCGATGTTCCGGAAGAGGACGTCTATCAGATCACCAAGACCATGTACGAGAACCTGGCCTTCCTGCAGGCGATCCATCCGGCGACCAAGGCAATGGCGCTCGAAAAGGCGATTGCCGGGCTTCCCGTCCCGCTGCATCCGGGCGCCGCGCGCTTCTACAAGGAACAGGGCATCGAGATCCCTGACAGCCTGATCGCGCAGTAAGGGCGTCCCGGCCGGTTTTCCTCCGTGACGATCCCGCCGGGGCCAGCGGTCCCGGCGGCATGCGCGGATTGCGCCGGCCGTCTGTTATCCTTTTCCATTCGATCCTGAGACGCGGGAGCCATCCATGCGCGCCGAGACACTGACGCAATCCCGCCTGCCGGGCCTTCACCGCCACGGCCTTGGCTTGGTCACGCTGATCGTCGCGGTAGTGATCTCGCTTGCCCATATCTGGATGAACACGTTCGGCAACGTCTCGACGCTTGCCCAGAACGGTTTCCACTTCGCCGGCTTCGTCCTTCTCTGTGTCCTGGTGTCGCCCTTCGTCTCCGCCGACTGGGCGAAAACCCGCCTCGCCCGAACCATCGACATCGCCTTCGGCGTCGCCGTCGCCGTCGCCGCGCTCTACGTCGTCAATGCGGAGACGGCGATCTACGACCGCGGCGTCCGCCTGATCTGGTCGGACTGGCTCGCCGGCGCGCTCTGCATTTTGGGCGTGCTCGAATTCACCCGCCGCACCACCGGCTGGATCATACCCGTGCTGATCGCGCTCGCGCTCACCTATGTCACCTGGTGGGGCCAGTACGTGCCGGGCGTCTTCCGCTTCGGCGGCCTGCATGTCGAGACCGTGCTGTTCCGCGCGCTCTATGGCGACGACGCCATGTTCGGAACGATCGCCCGCATTTCATCGACCTACGTCTTCATGTTCATCCTCTTCGGCGCCTTTCTTCTGAAATCCGGCGCCGGCGAGTTCATCGTCGACATCTCCCGCGCCGTCGCCGGCAGGATGACCGGCGGGCCGGGTTTCGTCGCCGTCCTGTCGAGCGGCCTGACCGGCACCATCTCCGGCTCCGCCGTCGCCAACACCGCCTCGACCGGCGTCATCACCATACCCCTGATGAAACGCGCCGGCTTCCCCGCGACCTTCGCCGCCGGCGTCGAGGCGGCCGCATCCACCGGCGGCCAGCTGATGCCGCCGATCATGGGCGCCGGCGCCTTCGTCATGGCGACCTTCACCCAGATCCCCTACACGACCATCGTCACCGTCTCGATCCTGCCTGCGATCCTCTATTTCCTGACCGTCGCCTTCTTCGTGCGCATCGAGGCCAAGCGCTCCGACGCCACCGCGCTGGCCGAGGAGGAAGGCCCCGGTCTCGGCCAGGTGTTCCGCAATGGCGGTCCGTCCTTCATCATTCCCGTCGCGCTGCTGATCGTCCTTCTCGTGCGCGGCTACACGCCGACCTATGCCGCCGGCTACGCCATCCTCGCCTGCATCGCGGCCTCCTGGCTGACGCCGAACCGCATGGGCCCGGCCCGCATCGTCGAGGCGCTGGAACTCGGCGCGCGCAACATGATCATGACCGCGATCCTGCTCGTCAGCGTCGGCCTGATCGTCAACGTCATCACCACGGCGGGCATCGGCAACACGTTCTCGCTGATGATCTCGACCTGGTCGCAGGGCAATCTGCTGATCGCCCTCGTCCTCGTCGCGCTCGCCTCGCTGGTCCTCGGCATGGGCCTGCCGGTTACCGCCGCCTATATCGTCCTCGGCACCCTGTCCGCGCCCGCGCTCTACCAGTTGATCCTGCAGTCGCAACTGGCCGACCTGCTCGCCGCCGGGCAATTGCCCGAGGCCGCCAAGGCGATCTTCATGCTCGCCGTGCCGGAAAAGATGGCCGCCCTCGCCGCGCCGATGCCGCTGGCGGAAGCGCAGGCGATGATATCGGCGCTGCCACTGGAGAGCCTGTCGCTTCTCTACGACCAGGCCTTCCAGCCGCATGTGCTGGCCGTGGCGTTGCTGTCGGCGCACATGATCATCTTCTGGCTGAGCCAGGATTCCAACGTTACGCCGCCGGTCTGCCTCGCCGCCTTCACCGGTGCGGCAATCGCCGGAAGCCCGCCGATGAAAACCGGCTTCGCGGCCTGGAAGATCGCCAAGGGGCTCTATCTGGTGCCGCTGCTGTTCGCCTACACGCCGTTCCTGAACGGCGACTGGCCGCAGATGCTCTACATCTTCACCTTCGCTGTCTTCGGCCTGTGGGCGGTGGCGGCGGCCATCGAGGGCTACTGGGAAAACCGCATGAACCTGGCCGAGCGCCTCGTCACCCTCGCCGTCGGCTCGGCGCTGATGTGGCCCGCCCCGCATTGGGTGAACATCTCCGCGCTGGCGGGGTTCGCGGTCCTGTTCTGGTGGAACCTTCGGAAAGAGGCGCCCGCATAGGAAAGAACGACCACACGGTCCGAGAAGGCATCCGCCGGAGAAGCCAATATTCGTAAAGTTTTACGAAAATCCGAACGGCAACATAAAGGTAAGATATATTTATATAGGATTACAAAAATCGCTAAAATATTAAATACATATCATATTAAAGTGCTGTATTCTTAATTTAAAATGCGCTACATTACGTTACGTTAGGTATCGACAACGCTGGAGGGGCGCCCAAACTGATACTTGGCGATGGGAGAAGCGACATGGCTGAAGTCAAACAGCAAGCGAACCTCGAAACAAAAATGGCCAAACTTGACGCGGAGCGCGCAGAGGTCAAGCACCAGCTTGATCGCGAGCGTCTGGTCAAGATAACCGGCAGCGTGATCGAAACCATCACCTCCCCGGAATTCATCGAACGCATGCGCGTCGTCCGCGAAAAGGCGGCAAATGGCGACGGCCTGGAGGAAGTTGGCAAGATGCTGACGCTCGATGGCTTGCGCAAGGCAGGCGCCGATATTCCCGATGACTTCCGGCTCACCAGCCGCGTTTTCGAGGACAGAGTGAACGGGCTTCGATTCGAGGTCACGCCCAAACTCGACGGCATCTCTCCAATCGACCCCCTCGGCTGGGGCGCCTGTGCCGGCGGCGGCGCCGCCACGGTCTGCGGTTGCGGTGGATTTTCGACCTAGAAAGTCCTGCTTTTCGAAACGTGCAACGACGGCGGTGCATGTCACTGCCCCGCCGCCAAGCGTCTCTTTCAAGGGAGAGAAAGATGCCGAAATTACCCTATTCGGGATATGATGGCCTTGCATATGAGCAGGCCGAACTCGCGCGCGTCATGCGTTCCAACTACGATGACATCATCGGTTTCGTGACCACGCCCGAATTCCGTCGCTTGATGGAAGAAATGTCGTCACTGCACCCGAATGATCGCCCGCAATTCGTCTTCGACGTCCTGTTGAACGACGAAGCGCTGGCCGAGCGCGGGATACACCGGCCGGAAGGGATGCTGATTCAGCGATCCGCCTTCGGCGATCGGCGGCCGACCTTGTTCGTTGTGAAGAAATTCCTTCCGGAAGAATACAAGGACGTGTGGCAAAACGTGAACATCACGTTCGACAATGCTTTCATCGATGAAAGCGTGGGCCGCGATCCCGCGACGAGCTGGAGGCCTCCGCTCCCTGCGGATGCGCAGGCGGCGGCCATGGCAAAGGGACTGCCGCTCGAATCTTTGTAGCCTGAAAAAGTGCGGCGGATTTCACATCCGCCGCACCACCTGACGCCCCTGAGGCGCTGATCCTGGCCGTGATTGCCGCCTCCGACCGCCCGGTCGGCCCGGCAACAGGCCTCAGACGTTTTCCAGAATGATATGTCCGACGGCGGTGTTCGACGCCGGCACGTGGTAGTGGCGGTGCACTTCCTTGACCTCGTCGTTCAGCGCGCCGCGCATGACGTGCCACATCACCATCTCGACGCCTTCGGACCCCGCCTCGCGCAGATATTCCACATGCGGAATCTGGCTGGCGAAGACCGGGTCCTCGGTCAGCAGGTCGAGGAAGCGCGTGTCCCATTCGCGGTTGATCAGGCCGGCGCGCTTGTATTGCAGCTGGTGGCTCATGCCGCCGGTGCCGAACACCATGACGTTGAGGTCCTCGTCGAAGCTCTCGATCGCCTTGCGCACCGCCTTGCCGAGATTGTAGCAGCGATTGCCGGTCGGCGCCGGATACTGCACCACGTTGACGGCCAGCGGGATGACCAGGCACGGCCATTCCTCGTCCGGCCCGATTTCCCCGAACATTACCGACAGCGGCACGGTCAGGCCGTGATCGACCTCCATCTCGTTCATGATGGTCAGGTCGAATTCGTCGAGGATCAGCGACTGCGCGATGTGGCTCGCAAGCTTCTGGTGGTTCTTGACCACCGGCACCGGCCGTGGGCCCCAGCCTTCGTCGGCCGGCTTGAATTCGGCCGCGCAGCCGAGCGCGAAGGTCGGAATGCAGGAGGCGTCGAAGGCCGTGCAATGGTCGTTATAGACCAGGAAGATGACGTCGGGCTTGTTTTCCTTCATCCATTCGCGCGACTTCTCGAAGCCCTTGAAGACCGGCTGCCAGTAGGGCTGGTCGGTGATATGGGTATCCATCGCCACGCCGATGGCGGGCACGTGGGAGCACCCCACGCCTGCTGTAATCCGGGCCATTATTCTTCTTCTCCCCATTCGGATTTGTATCGGTTGCCCTCGATCGGGCGGCCGCCCTTGACCATCATCTCGCGATAGGCTTCCACGCCCATACCGGTCATCAGCCCGGCGAGGTTCTGGAAGTTGATCCCGTCGAAGGCGGCGAGTTTCGAGGTGTAGTAGATGTTCCCGCCCAGCTCGAGCAGCCGGTTCCAGTCGCGGTCGAGCACCGCCTGGCGCTGTTCCGGCTTCATCGGGAACTTATCCAGATAGGCCTCTTCACCGGCCTTGAACGCATCGCGGTTGACCTGCTTGCCAAGCGAAATGCAGAACTGGTTGAGGTGATATCCCTCGCGCGACCGGTCCGCGTCGAACACGAACGTGCCGGGGATGTCCTCGTAATCCTTTTTCATGCCCAAGGGCTGTCTCCTTTTCCTCCGGATGCCGACGGCCGCTCCCGGGTCCGGGAAACCGGTCGGCTTTGGGCTGTTGCCGCGCATTGCCCGTCTGAAGATGCATCAATAGTTCATAATTTGGGGAAGAAAAGGTCCGAGTCTCAAAATGAAAGACTCCGACAAAAAACTTATACCGGTGCTTTCGCGCCCTGCGCCGGCCTATGCCGCGCGCCGCTCATAGACAGTGAACCGCGTCGGGTGGCTGTCCTTTTCGCCGGCGGGAACGTCCTCCGCCTCGATCCGCTCCCACACGGCTGGATCGATCTCCGGAAATCCGGTGTCGCCGTCGACTTCGGCCAGCACATGCGTGACATAGAGCATGTCGGCGATGCCGACCGCCTGGGCGTAAATCTCGCCGCCGCCGATGATGAAGATCTCGTCGGCGAGCGGTTCGTCGGGATGCTCCGGGTCCGGCTCGGCGCTTTCCAGCCAGGCGGTGGCCAGTTCGATCGCCGAGTCGAGCGAGCCGACCCGCATGACGCCGTCGGCCGACCAGTCGTAATTGCGCGTCACGACGATGTTGAGCCGGCCCGGCAGCGGCTTGCCGATGCTCTCGAAGGTCTTGCGCCCCATGATGACGGGGCTGCCCATCGTCAGCGCCTTGAAGCGCTTCAGGTCGGACGACAGCCGCCACGGCATGTCCCCGTTACGTCCGATCGTCCCGTTCTGCGAGACTGCGACGATCAGCGAAACGATGGGATGAAGCGTGCTCACTGGTCCACCGACACCGCGAACAGGATGTCGAGATCGCGTGTCGGCCAGAAATCCGTCTTCTCCATCTCGAACCGCGTCGGCCCGGTCTTTTTCACCCCGTCGCCGCAGAACGAGACGAGATTGTCGGTCGAGCCCTTGTCGATGATCAGCCTGAAATGGCCGATCGACCCGGCCCAGTTGCCGCCCGTCGTCAGCACATAGGACAGCCACCGCTCCTGGTAGCCGTAGCCGCCCTTCGCCACAGCCGCCTTCTGGCGCTTTTCGATGCCCCTCACGAAGGACGCATCCGTGCAGTAGCGATGCGCGTAGTCCGCCGCGGTCTCGGCATTGTCCATGAAATAGACGCCGACCGTGCCGCCGACCGACGGCGTGTAGTCATGGTGAACCGCGAGATCGGCGTTTGCCGGAAACGTCATCCGCCACCAGTATGCCGATTTCAGCGTCCAGGCCGGCTCGATCGGGTCGACATAGCGCCCGCTCGCCGCGTCGGTATCCGCCATGAAGATGCCGCGCGAAACCATGTCGGCAAGCGTCTCCTGTGGCAGCTCGGCGAGCTTCATGTCGCCATTGTAATAGGCGAGCGGCGAGACCGGCAGGCCGGCCGCCTCCAGCACGTCGGTCACGTCGACGCCGGCGGCGTAAGCCCGCTGCTGCAACTGCGGCCGGATCGCCTGGCCGTCGGCGACGACCGAAAATCCGAGGAAATTGTCGTCCATCTGCGGGATCGCGATATTGGCGTCCGGACCGAGCTCGATATCGGGCATCGGAAAGGCGACGACCGTTTCGACATCGTGGTCCGCATGGTTTTGGAAGACATAGTCGACACTGACCTTGTCCATCGACAGGAACAGCGTCTCGCTGGCGATCGAAACGACGTCGCTGCGCGCATAGACGAGGCCGCCCGCGCCAAGTTCCGCCGACGTGTCGTTGGCGAGAGCCGGAGACTCGGCAAGCAGGGCCAGCGCAAGGGCCGCCGTCGCGCGCAAACCCCGGCTCATACCGCCACCGGCGCCTTGATATGCGGATGCGGCTCGTAGCCGACGATCTCGAAATCCTCGAACCGGAAATCGGTCAGATCGCTCGCCTTGCGGCCGATCTTCAGGAACGGCAGCGGCCGCGGATCGCGAGACAATTGCGTTTTCGCCTGCTCGAAATGGTTCGAATAGAGATGCGCGTCGCCAAACGTGTGCACGAAGTCGCCCGGCAACAGCCCGCAGACCTCGGCCACCATGTGCGTCAACAGCGCATAGGAGGCGATGTTGAACGGCACGCCGAGGAAGATGTCGGCCGAGCGCTGGTAGAGCTGGCACGACAGTTTCCCGTCGGAGACGTAGAACTGGAACAGGCAGTGGCACGGCGGCAGCGCCATCTCGTCGACCAGCGCCGGGTTCCACGCCGAGACGATGTGGCGGCGCGAATAGGGATTGGTCCTGATCCCCTCGACCAGCTTGGCGATCTGGTCGACATGCCCGCCGTCCGGCTTCGGCCATGACCGCCACTGGTAGCCGTAGACCGGGCCGAGATCGCCATTCTCGTCGGCCCACTCGTCCCAGATCGACACGCCGTTTTCCTTCAGCCATGCGATGTTTGTGTCGCCGCGCAGGAACCACAGCAACTCGTAGATGATCGAGCGCAGGTGCAGTTTCTTCGTCGTCAGGAGCGGAAAACCCTCGGACAGATCGAAGCGCATCTGGTAGCCGAACACCGAGCGCGTGCCGGTTCCCGTCCGGTCGCCGCGGTCGCTGCCGGTCTCCATCACGTGGCGCATGAAATCGAGATACTGCTTCATGCGGTCAGGAGACACGATTCCGGCGGTTTCGTCCACGCGGAAGAATCCGCCACTCACAAGGAAAAAGCCCTCGCCGCGTCGCGGCGAAGGCTCTGTCCGTCATTGCGGGCGATCAGAGATCGCCGAGTTTGCCCATGTGCTTTGCGACGAGATAGTAGAAGGTGACGCGGTTTTTATTCCGATCGCCGCTCATTTCCGCGCAAACCTTCGCGATCACCTCGTCGGAGGCCGCGTCATTCGTGCTGCCGAGCTTCTTCTCGCACCATTTTTCGCGCACCCGCGCCAGTTCGCTCGGATCCGAGCATGACACCAGCGAGGAATCGCGGCTGCGCAGGGCGATGCCGAGATGGCTGACGATCTTTTTAACGGCCGCCTCGTCGGCGTTCGCGTCGTAACGCTGCACGTCCTCGAGATATTCGCTCATTCCTGTTTCCTTCCCGTGCAAACGATTTTCAGTGAAAACATCTTCGCCGGAAACAGCGCCCCGGTTCTTGTCGAAAATCTTCAGGACGGGCACCGCAAAGTCAAGCCGACCCTTTGTAATCCAAGATGAAACCACCTATATCTGGAATTGTCGGGCAACCGGCTATGACAATAAACTGGCGATGCAATAAACCATTCGGACCCGGGGGCGGTACCCGGCGCCTCCACCACAAACGGTTCCTGGTCCAAAGAGGAACCTTACGAACCGCTTGTGATGGGGGCGAAACAGGATCGACGAGGGTGTAAAGATCGTTCTTTTGTCCGGTATGATACCACCGTTATCGGGTCAATCTAGTAGTTGCAAACGACAACTATGCAGAGGCACGTCTCGCTGCCTAATGGCGGTTCGACAGCTTCAAATTAAGTCCTAGAGGGTTGCACTTCTAGGCGGGGTTCGGAGGCACCTGGCAACAGAAGCCTCCACTTTCCCTCCACAGCCATCAATTAGCCTTGTCCGTCGGGCACAACGACGCGCCAAGCCCCTTGACCTGCCGCCGCGAAAAAAGCACATCATGGAGCGGAAAGACGCAATCTCCCGAAGGGCTGGGAAACCGATGACCGAAGACATGATCCGCTATGACATTCTCGTGCAGAATGCTCTGCGTGGCGTGATTCGCAAGGTTTTGACGGAAGTCGCCAAGACGGGCCTGCCCGGCAACCACCATTTCTTCATCACATTCGTCACCAATGCGCCCGGCGTGAAGGTCTCCAACCGGATGCGCGAGCAGTATCCCGAGCAGATGACGATCGTGCTGCAGCACCAGTTCTGGGACCTCGACGTCACCGAGACCGCCTTCGATGTCGGCCTGTCCTTCTCCGACGTTCCCGAGAAGCTGCATGTGCCCTATTCCGCGATCCGCGGTTTCTACGATCCCTCAGTCAATTTCGAGCTCGAATTCGACGTCGAGAATTCCGACACGCTGAGTGCCGTGCCCGAAGCCGCCGCCGGCGCGGACGAGGTCCCGGACGCCGAGCCTGCCAAGATCCCCGCCCCGGCGCGCAAGAAGGCCAAGGCGGAAAAGGAAGAGGACGAAGACGGGGACGAGACGCCGAACGGCGGCGCCGATGTCGTCTCGCTCGATTCCTTCAGGAAGAACAAGTAGGGCCAGGACCGCCTGATGGCCGTCCGCAAGCACTCGGTCACGATTTCCGGCCACCGCACCTCCTTTTCCATCGAGGACGAATTCCTGACGCTGCTCAGGCAGAGCGCCGCGCGGTCCGGCCGGTCGCTGGCCGCGCTGATCGCCGAGATCGACGAGACCAAGCCGCGCGACTCCAACCTCTCTTCGGCCTTGCGTGTCTTCGTGCTGAACGAGGCGCTTGCCGGCCGCCCAGGCGCCACTCACTGAACCGGCTGCAGATCGCGCCGGATGATGCCCTGGTTCAAGGCGTCGTTCAGCCGTTCCATGTCGATGATCCCCGGGATCGTCAGATCCTGGTCGGCCGTTCCGGTTCCACCGGTGGCCGCGCCGTTCGCGGGGCGTCCGTCGCCACCTTCGGAAAGACGCCGTGCCGCCTCTTCCGCCGCCGCCGCGCGCGCCGCCGTGCGCTCGTCCTCGAGCGAGCGCAGCCGCGCCTCTTCCATCGACTGTAGCCGCATGCGCTTGCGGTATTTGAACAGCTGCACCTCGCGGCGGAGCCGCTGCCTTTCGAGCAGCCGCGCCTGCAGCGCCTCGACGCGCGCCTGTTCCTTCTCCAGCGCGCGCTGCGTCAGGTAGCCCGTCACCGCCTCGTAATTGCGCGTGACGTCGAAACCGCCTTCCGCGTTCGACGCGAACGCCAGCGCCAGTTCCGGCTGCGGACCGGCAATGGCCTCCTCGCCCGGATCGAAGTCGACACGCGCCTTGCCCGAAATCGCTCCCGTCAAAAGGTTCACGCCCGCATCGGCGCTCAGCGACATCGCACCGGTCCGTGCCGTCGCGTTGGCGATCCGCACCGTGCCGTTTGCCACCGACACCGGATAGTCGGCGGCCGGCAGCACCGACGTCCCCGCCAGGAACGCGTCGTCGGCAAGCGCCTTCATCTGCTCGGCCTTGATTTCGTATCCGATCGCGTCGGCGCGCGCGATCATCGGCGCGAAGCCCTCGGCGTTGAGACCCGTCACCGTCAGCGGCCCGGTCGAAAGCACCCCCGATCCGCTCAGCGACGACAGAAGCGCCGCATTGCTGCGACCGCTGCCGGTCAGCTGCAGCGCCAGATCGGTCGCGCCCGCGATCACCGGCGCCACCGGCGGAACCAGCGCGTCGACGCTGACGCCCTTGGCCGCGATCTGGACATTGAGGATCATCAGCCCGTCATTGTTCTGCGCGCCTGCAAGGCCACTGATCGTGCCGCCGCCGAACGTCGCCTCGATGCCGCGCAGCGCCATCCCGCCGTCGCGATAGACCAGCGTGCCCGTGAGGTCCCTGAGGCTTTCGTTTCCGGCCGGCAGCGACACCTCGCCGGCCTTCACCCCGACCTCGACATCGTTGCCCGCCAGGATCGGCGGACCGAATTCCTGTTGCAGCAGGCCGCCCGTGTCGATGTCGAAGATCGCAGCGGACGGATCGCCGGAAATCACCGAATAGAGTTCGCCGGCATCGAGATACTCGAACGCCAGATCGCCGCGCACCGTGGGAACCTCCCCGGTCGCGTCGACGGTCAGGTCGCCGGTGACCCGGTTGCCGTTCAGCACGGCGTCGATCTGGCGCAGCACGGCCTTGCCGCTGCGCCAGGACGCCGATGCGGAAATGTCGGTCGTCGTGCCGAGCCCCATGCCCGGCAGCCCGTATCCGAGCGACAGCAGCCATGGTTCGATGTCGCCGCTCTCCACCTGCAACTGGCCGGTGAAGCCGGTCGACAGGATGTCCGTGGTCGTCACGCCATCGAGATGCGTGATCATGTCCTCGCCGGTGATCTTGATGTTGGTCCTCATGCCCGAAAACAGGCTGCCATTGACATTGGCTTCGACCCGCATCGCGCCGGCGCTCTCGGCGGGAATGCTGCTCAGCCCGGCCTGCGCGAACATCTGCTCGGCAACAGGGTTGTCCAATGACGCGTTGAGGATGACCTTGGCTTCCTCCGGCTTCTCGACGCTGCCGTTTGCGGTGCTGGTGATCGACAGTTTCGTCCCGCCCGTCTCACCGGAAACGCTGAGGCTCGCCTCGCCGGACAGCGTCTTTTCGAAGACGACGGACCCGACGACATCGAGCCGCGTGTCGGAGAAGGCGGCGCTGTCGCCGGCAGCGATGCCGGCAAGCTTCGCCAGCGGTCCCGCGCCGGGAAACCGCTGCGACAGCCCCTCGATCAGTTGCGCGCCGTCGCCCGCGACGACCGTGGCGTCGACATCGGCATGCATGCCGTCCTTTTTGCGCGCAAGACTCGCCGTCGCCGAGACCGACGCGCCATAGAGCCCGGTCACCGAAAGCCGGTCGATCTCCGTCTTGGTGTCGCGCGAGCGGATCGAGGCTTCCAGCGTTCCGAGCTTCACGCCGCGAATATCCGGCTCCTTCAGGTCGAGCGCGATATCGAGGTCATGATCGGCAAACCGCGCCGCGCCGTCCTTGCCGACGAACACCGCCGACAGCGCCTCCAGCGCGTCGAAATCCAGCGCCTCGCCCGACAGCTTCACGTCCAGCGTCGAGCGCCGCGCCGGGTCGGAGACGCGCACCAGCGAACCGCGCAGGCGCGCCGGCCCGAGGATCACCTCCAGATCGTCGACCTGCTGGCGCACCGGCGTGATGTCGACGCGCGCCGCAAAACCGGCATTGGCGAGCTTGCGGATCGGTTCGTCCGCCGTGCCCGTCAGCCACGTCGCGAGCCCCGACGGCTGCCGCGAGGCGACCAGAAGATTGCCCGAAAATCCGGCCTGTCTCTCCGCTTCGCTCCCCTTGGCCAGCGGCAGTTGCAGCACGCCGTCCGCCTCGACGGTCGTCCGCCCCGGCAGCTGCGCCGTAAAGCGCGACACCTTCCAGCGCCGCCGCGACGCCGCGCCGCCGCTTTCGTCCGGCGACGCCGCAAGCTTGATCTCGCGGATGCTGGTGTCGCCGGCGACAATGGCCGGGAGATCGACATTGATGCTGCCGGGGATCGGCGGGAACGGCAGCGTCGAAAGCGTCGATTGCACCAGCGCCAGCCGGTCGGAAACGGACAGTATCCCGCCCCCCGCCGCCGGCGGCAGACCGGTCGCCGCCTTGTCCTCGGGAAGCGTCACCTGCGTCCCCTTGACGTCGACGCGGTAGCGCGGTTCGGCGCCGCCGGTGACCCCCGCCGTGCCGGTGACGACATAGGGATCGTCCTGCGACCCGAACTCGGCCCGGTATTCGGCGACATCGACGGCGCGCGGCGACGCCGCGAACTTGCCTTCGACGACATAGCGGCTGTCGGCGGCGGGTTTCAGCGGCCGCACCGTGAACGTGCCGTTATAAGGGCTCGCATCGGCCGTCTTCGGTTCGGCGACACGTCCTTCCGTGCTGAGCTCGATACCCGCCGACGGCAGTTGCAGCGCGGTGCGCAGCGAGAACCCGTCCTTCGAAAGCCCGCCCGTGTTGACGCGGAAATCGAGCGGCGTGTCGTTCAGCCGGGTCGAGCCGGCGATGCGGTAAGGGCCGAAGAGACTTTCGGCGGAAACCGACGCGTTGAAACCGTCGAGGCGCCAGTCGCGCCCGGCAACCCGGTCATGCAGCACCATTTTCGCATTGATGACGCGGGCGTTTTCCAGCGTCACCTGCGCCGGGCTGACCGGGCTGTTCTCCGGCAGCGGCCAGTCCGGCAGGCCGCGTTCGTCGAGATCGAGCGTGATGGTCGGATTGACCAGCCGCATGTCGAAGATCAGCACTTCGCCCGAGAGAAAGGGCGCCAGTTCCGCGTCCATCGAAAACCGGTCGGCGACGACCAGCGGATGGTCCGGATCGCCGACCAGCACATGCTCGAAGGTGACCGAGGGAAACGGCAGCAACCGCGCCGTCGCATCGCCGGTCACCGTCACCTTCTCGCCCAGGATGCGCGTCGCCTCGCGTTCGAACGCGCTGCGATATTCGCTCCAGTTGATGAAATAGGGAGCCACCAGGGCGGTGATCAGCGCCAGTGCGACGAGACCGCCGAGTATCACAAAGAGGCGTGCCAGCTGTCTGCTCCGTGCATCGTTTCGTCCCCGCCGCGCCGGCGGGACGATGCGCTCAGTTGTTGCGCCTCACGGCGACAAGATCAAGGCGCAAGATCGCGCAGGCGGCCTGTATGGCCGTTACAGCCGGATGATCTTGCCCGGATTCATGATGTTGTCGGGATCGAGCGCCCGTTTGATCGAGCGCATCACGTCGACCGCGCCGCCGAGTTCAAGTTCCAGGAACGCCATCTTGCCCTGGCCGATGCCGTGTTCGCCGGTGCAGGTCCCGCCCATCCCGAGCGCGCGCAGGTTCAGCCGCTCGACGAAATTCTCCAGTGCCTCGATCTCCTTCGGATCGGTATCGTCGATCAGCACCGAGACATGGAAATTGCCGTCGCCGGCATGGCCGACGATCGGCGCCAGAAGGCCGGCTTCGGCGATGTCGGCCTCGGTCTCGGCGATGCAGTCGGCAAGCCGCGAGATCGGCACGCAGACGTCGGTCGCGATCGCCTTGGCGCCCGGCCGCAGGCCGAGGCACGACCAGTAGGCGTCATGGCGCGCCTGCCACAGTTTCGCGCGCTCTTCCTCGCGCGTCGACCAGATGAAATCCGCGCCGCCCAGTTCCGCGGCGATCTCGCCAAAGGTCTCGGCCTGTTCCTTCACCCCGGCCTCGGTGCCGTGGAACTCGACGAACAGGCAGGGCGAGACCGGCAGGGAGAGCTTCGAATAGGCGTTGATCGCCTGCACCTGCAAGGCGTTGACCAGTTCGATACGCGCCACCGGCAAGCCCATCTGGATCGTCATGATGACGGCGTTTGCCGCCGCCTCCAGCGTCGGGAACGGGCAGACGCCGCCGGAAATCGCTTGCGGAATGCCCTGCAGGCGAAGCGTCAGCGAGGTGATGACGCCGAGCGTTCCCTCCGAACCGACGATCAGCCGCGTTAGGTCGTAGCCGGCCGAGCTTTTGCGCGCCCGTTTCGCCGTGGTGATCTTGCGCCCGTTCGGCATAACCACATCGAGCGAGATCACGTTGTCGCGCATGGTCCCGTAGCGCACCGCATTGGTGCCGGAGGCGCGTGTCGCCGCCATGCCGCCGAGGCTGGCATCGGCGCCCGGATCGATCGGGAAGAACAGGCCGGTATCGCGCAGATATTCGTTCAGTTGCTTGCGCGTGATGCCCGGTTCGACGACGCAGTCGAGATCCTCGGCATTGACCTGGATGACGCGGTCCATCCGGCTGACGTCGATCGAGATGCCGCCGGCCGGCGCGTTGATATGGCCTTCCAGCGATGTCCCCGTCCCGAACGGGATGATCGGCACCTTGTGCTCGGCGCAGACCTGCACCGTTTCCTGCACCTCGTCGGCATTGTCCGCGAACACCACCCCGTCGGGCAGTTGCGCCGGAATATAGGTGGTCGTGTGGGCATGCTGGCGGCGCAGCGCCTCGCCGGTCGAGAACCGGTCGCCGAAGCGCTGCTTCAGGATCTGAAGTGCCAGCGCGATCCCGCTTTCGTTGCGTTCGACGAGCTTGATGTCTTTGAGAGCCACGGTTTCCTCCCGTTGGGCCCGCGCCCGCGCAACCGGAACCGGTCACGCGCGGCGCGATGTCTTGTTGTCGTTCTATGCCCCGTATCGGACCCGCGCAACCAGGGTCGGATTTGGCGTCAGTCGTAGTGGTTGGCGATCACCGCGTCGGCGATTTCGGTGGAATCGATCACGCCGACGATGTTTTCCGGCCGCGGCACCACGCCCGGTCCCTCGACCACGATGGCATAGGACCGGTTGCGCTGGCTCATGCGCGAAATCACCGAGTTGAGGATATGGTTCTGCGACGCGATCACATAGTCGCTCGACATGACCTCGCGCAACGTCTGGTGCGCGAACCGGTCGGCCATGTAGGGGATCGTGCCGAAGCGGACGAATCCGGCGATGCGCTGTCCGTCGGCGGCGATCACATGCATCGGCCCCTCTTCCTTCGACACCGCCGCCAGCGCCTCGGCGATCGGCGTGTCGATCGGCAGGATCATGAAGTTGCGCGCCATCAGCTCCTTGGCCTGGCGCACCAGGTACATGTTGGTGTGCCGGTTCTGCGGGATCGGCCGGCCGCGGTGGCGCAGCTTGATGGTGTAGATGTTGTCGGGAACGAGCCAGCGCCGCACGCCCACCGAGATCGCCACCGCGAGCACCAGCGGCACGATCACGTTGTAGTCGCGCGTCATCTCGAAGATCATCACGATCGCCGTCATCGACGCGCCGGTCGCGCCGCCGACCAGCGCCCCCATCCCGACCAGCGCGAATTCCGCCGGCGTGAAGCCGTGGCCGGGAAAGATGATCATGCCGACGAGACCGACAGCCCCGCCCAGCGCCGCGCCGATGAACAGCGACGGCGAGAACACCCCGCCGGACGCGCCCGCGCCCAGGCTGATCGAGGTCGCGACGACCTTCGCCGCGAGCAGCGCGAGAAGCACCACCAGCGTATAGGGATCGGAGTTCAGGATCGACTGGATCGTGGCGTAGCCGACGCCCATCGTGTGGTACTGGCCGGACACGAGGAAAAAGCCGTAGCCGAGCACGCCGATCATCAGCATGCCGATGATGTTTTGCGTGTATTCGTTGCCCGGCAGCGTCGGGAACACGTCCTCGCTCCATGCCAGCGACTTGATGAACGCCCAGGAAGCGATGCCGGCGAAGGCGCCGAGCAGCGCATAACCGACCAGCTGGATATAGTCGACCGTCTCGTGCGCCGGCACGGTGGCGAGCGGCACGATGAAGGCCGGATCGAGACCGAAGGCCATGCGCCCGGCATAGGTCGCCGTCGCCGTCGCGACGACCACCGGCAGGAAGGTCCGGTTCGAGACTTCCGGCAACAGCATCTCGACCGCGAACAGCACGCCGCCGAGCGGCGTGTTGAAGGTCGCGGCGATACCGGCGCCCGCGCCGGCCGAAAGCAGCGTGATCTTCTCCCAGCGCGCGAGATTGAGGGCGCGTGCGAGCGTCGAGCCGAATGACGCGCCGATCTGGATGATCGGGCCCTCGCGCCCGACCGATGCGCCGCTGCCGATCGAGATCGCCGAGGCGATCGACTTCACGATCGCCACGACGCCGCGCACGTTGCCCTTGTTGTGGTAGATCGCGTACATCACTTCCGGCACGCCGTGGCCCTTGGCTTCCGGCGCGAATGTCCGCACCAGGAAGACGACGATCAGGCCGCCGACCACCGGCGCCAGGATGACGAACGGCCCGAACGGGCTCGGCGGATCGAACTGGTTCGCGTCGTAGACGCTCGAAAACGTACCGAAGAAAAACAGGTTGTGAACGACCGAGATGAGGATCCGGAAGATCACGGCGCCGGCCGCCGCGACGAGTCCGATCAGGAAGGCGAGAATGCCCAGCATTGGCAGGCTGAGCACGCGCGCTTCGGGTTGGGGCGATTGGGCTTCGGCTGCGCCGGAAGATTCGGCGCGGCTGGCTGGGGTATCTTCTATTGAGGACATGACTGCCTGTATTCCACGGATTGTGTTCTGGCCGACGGGATCGGTCGTGAAATGTAACGGGCCGTCGGGCGTGACGGGCATAGAACCCGGCAGGAAACACCACCTAGCCCCGGAAGTGGCCTTCTCCTGAACCTGCATGATCCGAAAATCAAGGTCTCGGATTGTTTTGTTCGCCACAACATGCCGAAACCGGCATCTTGGCCTGTCGCCCCTGCTCCAGGCATGCGGTAACATGGCGGAAACCTGCGCCGGGTAGCCTGTGCGAAGCCGGGAAATGACAAACCGAATGCCAGAAATGCCGAACCGCACGCCGTCCCGTCTCCGCAGGGTCCTGACGCCGCTGAAAACCGGCTATGCCGCGGCCATGACCGAGATGTCGGCGAATTTGCGCCTGTTTTCCACGCGGGGCCAGCCGCTGATCTGGCTGCTCGCGCCCGTCATCGGCGCAGTCGTCGCCATCGCGGCCATCCTGTTTCGCATCGGCATCGGCCTCGTCCAGTATCTCTGGCTCGGCACCACGTCGGAGAATGTCGTCTCCGCGACCCACCAGATACCCGCGCTGGTCATCTTCGCCGCGCCCGTCATCGGCGGACTCGCCGTCGGCATCCTGCTCCAGACGATCCAGCCGAAACAGCGCACGTCGAGCGTCGCCGATGTCATGGAGGCGCGCGCCCGCGGCGGACGCGGCCTGCCGTTCTGGCCCGGCATCTCCTCTGCGCTGTTGACCGTCCTGTCGCTCGGCTCCGGCGCCAGCGCCGGCCGCGAGGGCCCGATGGTCCATCTCGGCGCGACGCTCGGCGCCGCCCTCTGCGAAAAGCTGCGCCTGCCCGATTCCGCGCGCCGCGTCCTGCTCGCCTGCGGCGTCGCCAGCGCCGTTTCGGCGTCGTTCAACGCCCCGATCGCCGGCATGATCTTCGCCCACGAGGTCGTGCTCGGTCATTACGCCCTGTCGGCGATCGTCCCGGTCGTCCTGTCGTCGGTGGTCGGCACGCTGCTATCGCGGCTGTGGTTCGGCGACGTCGCCGCCTTCATCATCCCGGGGCACCAGATCACCTCCTACTGGGAGTTCCCCGCCTTCGCGCTGCTCGGCGTCACCTGCGCCGCCGTCGCCGTGATCTTCCAGTTCGCGCTGATCGGAACCGACTGGGTGGCCCGTCACGTGCGCGTGCCGACATGGTCGCGGCCCGTCATCGGCGGCGTCGCGATCGGCGCCATTGCCGTCCTCTTTCCGGAGATCATCGGCGTCGGCTATGAGACGACGGACGCCGCGCTCAAGAACAACCTGCCACTGACCCTGATGCTGACGCTGCTCGTGGTGAAAACGGCAGCGACCGCGATCGCCCTCGCCTCGCGCTTCGGCGGCGGCATCTTTTCGCCCGCCCTCTATCTCGGCGCCATGACCGGCGGCTCCTACGGACTGATCGCCGCCTCGGCCTTCCCGGAACTCGCCTCTTCGGAGGGCCTTTACGCGATCCTCGGCATGGGCGCGGTCGCCGCCGCGATGCTCGGCGCTCCGTTTTCCACGACGATGATCGTCTTCGAACTGACCGGCGGCTACGCGCTGTCGATCGCGTTGCTCGTCGCCGTGTCGGTATCGACCGGGCTCACCTTCGCCTTTACCGGCAGGTCCTATTTCGACTGGCAACTGGAGATGCGCGGCATCGTCGTGCGCGAGGGATCGCACCGCTTCCTCGCGCGCACCGTCTCGGTTTCGTCCTTCCTCGAACCGATCGCCGAGGACGAGGAGAAACCGCCCTTCGACCCGGCCTCCGGCGATCCCAGGCTGCACGCCGACGACAGCCTCGAAAAGGCTCTGCGGCTGTTCGACCAGACCGGCGCGTCGCGCATCGCCGTCATCGATCCGCTGAACCCTGACAAGGTCGTCGCCTGGGCCAGCCAGGTCCGCGCGCTGCGGCATTTCAACCGGGCTTTGATCGACGCTTCGGTAGAGGAACATCGATAGCGAAATCCTGCCGTGAGCCCATAAGGTTAACGGGTGGTTCACCAGTTTCGGCGAATCTTGAGTTTGGGCTACGGGAAACGCGCCGTTAACGGCCATGCCCGTGATCGATTCTGGGGACGTCATGAACAGCAGTCACATGAAAGGATCGCCGGCGCATTTGCCGGAGACTGCTACTCTGGCGGATTACAAACGGCTGGCAGCGATTGCCGCCGACTGGGTCTGGGTCACCGACAAGGAACATGACTTCACCCATATCGCGGGCTCTCCGGAGGAAATCACCGGCGTTACCTCCGATGAAATGATCGGCACGTCCCGCAAGGACATTTTCCGCGCCAGGGCAAAGGATGATCCCCGCTTCCAGGCGCATCTGGACCTTATCGACCGTCACGAACCTTTCCGGAATTTCGTCTACAAGTTCATCGATCCGCGCGGTGGCGAACACTGGATCTCGGTGGACGGGTCGCCGGTCTTCGACGCCAACGGAGAATTTCAGGGCTACCAGGGGTTGGGCCGGAACGTTTCCAGCCTTATCGACCTCGTCGAGGACGCCGACCGGGCGCGCAGCGAAAACCGGCGCCTCAACAGCATCGTCGACGCGAGCCTGGACGCGATCAGTTCCGGCGTCGTCATCTACGACGAGAACGACCGGCTGGTCTACGCCAACAACGCAATGCGCGAACTCTACGCCGTGGTGGCCGGTCATCTCGTGCCCGGATCCCGGCTTGAGGATAATCTGCGCGAAAGCATGCGCTGCAAGGTCTATGCCAGCGACAGCGAAATCGATGCCTCGACAAGCGCCGCCGGGGCGCTGATCGCGGAGCGCCTCGCGAACCATCGCTGCCCGCATTTCGAGACCGTCGAGCAGTTCAGCGACGGGCGCTGGTGCCAGATCGAAAACAGGCGGTTGGCAAACGGGCTTCTGGTCGGGATCCGCACCGACATCACGCAGGTCAAGCAGCACGAGGAGGAACTGAAAAAGGCGAAGGCAAAGGTCGAACAGTCCTTCGGCGTTCTGCAGACCATCCTCGACAAAATCCCGATCGGTGTCATCGTTTATGACGAAAACGAGGAATTTCTGCTCTCCAACAACATGCTGAGAGCCGACCAGCCGAAGATGATCCCGGCGATGAAGCCCGGCAGATCATTGCTGGACGCGATCGAGCACGCCCACAGCAACAATCTGTGGCGCACGTCCGGTGATGCCGAGATGGACGAGCTCTATGACTCCGATCCGGAGGAATGGAAGCGCCGGAAGCATAGCGAGTACCAGCCCCCGATTTTCGAGGCGCTGCGCGGCTCCCCCGACGGAAAATGGTT
This sequence comes from Oricola nitratireducens, assembly GCF_014904745.1. Taxonomy (GTDB): domain Bacteria; phylum Pseudomonadota; class Alphaproteobacteria; order Rhizobiales; family Rhizobiaceae; genus Oricola; species Oricola nitratireducens. Next base: position 159,895 of record NZ_JACZCS010000023.1, on the reverse strand, counting down.
CAAGACCGTCAATCTGCGCACCGACAAGGGTATGCTGATCGGCCTGCGCATGGACGTGACGGAACTCAAGAACCAGCAGACGGCGCTGGCTGAGCGCCTGCGCGAGAACGAGCTCTACCAGAACATCATCGAGGCGATTCCCGCCGCCGTTTACGCCAAGACGCCGGATCTGAAATTCGTCTATGCGAATTCGTGGTGGGAGAAGATCGCCGGCCTCACGATGGAGGAAGCGCAGGGCAAGACCGACCATGACGTGTTCGGCGAGGTCGGGCTCGAATACATGGAATCGGACCGCGCGGTTATGGAATCCGGTGAGGACCAGCAGTTCGAGGAAATCGGCGCCAACCCGGATGGCACGCCGAACTTCCGCCTTGCCCATAAAAGCAAGGCGTACGGATCGGACGGTTCGGTCTACATCGTCGGCATCACCACCGACATTAGCGAACTGAAGGCCCGGGAATGCGAGGCCATCGCCGCGCGCACCAAGGCGGAACTGGCGCAGAACGTCCTCGATCGCCTGTCGAGCCCCGTCCTCGTCAAGGACGCCAACGGCGTCTGCGTCATCGCCAACAAGGCGTTCGCCGAAATCCACGGCAAGTCGGTCGAGGACATCGTCGGCAAGACGGCGTCGGACATCGAGCCGCGGGAAAATGTCAAAAAGGCGACGATGTTCGAGACCGAGGTCATGGCCACCGGCACGACCTTTGCCCACGAGCACGACATCAGGCGCGCCGACGGCACGGTCTTTGCGGCCAAGGCCTACAAGTCGCGCGAAAGGCTCGCCGACGGCAACGACTATCTCGTCATCCGCATCGAGGACATCTCCAGGTTCCGCGACCGCGAGAAGGCCCTGCGCGACGCCCAGCTCAAGGCGGAGGCCGCCGACCGCGCCAAGTCGGAATTCCTCGCCAATATGAGTCACGAGATCCGCACGCCGATGAACGGCGTTCTCGGCATGGCGGAACTGCTCGCGGGCACCGAACTGGATTCCAAGCAGCGCACATTCGCCGACGTGATCATCAAGTCGGGCAATGCGCTCCTGACCATCATCAACGACATTCTCGACTTCTCGAAGATCGACGCCGGCCAGATGGAACTGGACCCGGAGCCCTTCGATCTGCACGAGGCGGTCTCCGACGTCGCGACCCTGATGACCGCGCGGGCGCGCCAGAAGGACATCGAGTTAATCGTGCGTGTCGCACCGGCGGTCCACAACATCCATGTCGGCGATGTCGGCCGCCTGCGCCAGGTTCTCACCAATCTCGTCTCCAACGCCGTGAAATTCACCGAATTCGGCCATGTCCTCATCGATGTCGACGGCCACGACCATGGCGACAGGACCGAACTGAAATTCAAGGTGACCGACACCGGCATCGGCATCCCGAAGGACAAACTCGACACAATTTTTGAAAAGTTCTCCCAGGTCGACGGCTCCTCGACCCGCCGCCACGAGGGCACCGGCCTCGGCCTGGCGATCTCGTCTGCGATCATCACCATGATGGGCGGCAAATACGGCGTCGAAAGCGTCCTCAACGAGGGATCGACCTTCTGGTTCACGATGACCCTGCCCAAGCATGGCGAACTGAAAGCGCTGGCAAATGCCGCCATCGACATCACCGGAGCGCGGGCCCTGATCGTCGATGACAATTCGGTCAATCGCTCGATCCTGATGGAACAGATGGATGCCTGGAACATCGACAGTTGCGCCGTCGGCTCCGGGATCGAGGCGTTGCAGGTCCTGCGCGATGCGGCGAAGCTCGATGCGCCGTTTGACTGCGTCGTCCTCGATTACCAGATGCCGGGAATGAACGGCGCAGATGTCGCCGCCGCGGTGCGCTCCGACAGCCGCATCGCGCATGTCCCGATCGTCATCCTGACATCCGCCGACAACGGCATTTCGCTCGAGGATATCCGCCGCCTGCGCATTGATAAGAACCTGATGAAACCGGCGCGCTCCTCGCAGCTTCTCGACGCCATCGCCGCGGCGATCGCGCCCGCGCGCCGCGCCGCTGCCCCGCAGCCGGCATCCTCCGGGCCGGCGGTTTCCGTGCGGCGATCCGCGCCGCCCGACGCGCGTGCGGCGCACCGGGACGCGGAAACGCCGGTAACGGACAAAGTCCCCGGGAACACGGCACCCGAAACCGCGCATGAAAACGTTGCGCAGGAGGACATCGCGCCTCCGCCCGTGCCGGACGCCGTCGACTATGCCCTCGACATCCTGATCGCCGAGGATAACGAGGTGAACCAGCTCGTCTTCTCGCAAATCCTGTTCGACAGCGGCTATTCCTTCGAGATCGTCAGCGACGGCCGCCAGGCCATTGAAACCAGCGAGCGCAAGCCGCCCCGCATCATCCTGATGGACGTGTCCATGCCTGATATAAACGGCCTGGAGGCGACCGGCTGCATCCGAGCCCGCGAGGATGCGACCGGGCACCACACCCCTATCATCGGCGTCACCGCGCATGCCCTGAAGGGCGACCGCGAGAAATGTATCGAGGCCGGTATGGACGATTACATGTCGAAGCCGATCAGCCCGGACGCGCTACTGCAGAAGGTCGACGAATGGCTGGGCCGGACGGACCCGGCATCGGCCCGCGCCTGATCTACGACAGTTTTTCCCTGAAGAACGCGATGGTCCGGCTCCACGCCAGATCGGCCGCCTGCTTGTCGTAGCGGGCTTCCGACGTGTCGTTGTTGAAGGCATGGTTCACGCCGTCATAGACATGCATCGTGAACTCCTTGCCATTCGCTTGCAGCGCCGCACGATAGTCGTCGATGCCCGCATTGATCCGCTGGTCGAGCCCGGCATAGTGTAACAGCAGCGGCGCCGCGATCGACGGCACCTGGTCGGCCGCCGGCTGCCGTCCGTAATAGGCGACCGCCGCGTTGAGCCCGCTGTCGGCGACGGCGAGCGAATTGACGAGGCCGCCGCCCCAGCAGAAACCGACGGCGCCGACCCTGCCGTTCGTCGCTGCGTGGGCGGCGAGAAACTGCCGCGCCGCCGCCGCGTTGGCGACAGTCTGTCCGGCGTCGAGTTGGCCGATCATCTCGCGCGCCTTGTCCTCGTCGCCGGGCGTGCCGCCCATCGGCGACAGGAAGTCGACCGCCAGCGCCGCGAACCCTTCCAGCGCCAGCCGCCGCGCGACGTCGCGGATATGCGGGTTGAGGCCGCGGTTCTCGTGGATCACGACAACCGCCGGAAGTTTCTCCGCCATGCCCGCCGGCGTGACGAGATATCCGGAAACGCCGCCCGACGCGCCCTGGAAGGTGATGTCCTCGCCGGCGATGCGCTGGTCGTCGGCGGCGACCATCCCGGCCCTGGCGCTGCTGGCCGCCAGCATCGGCGCGATGACCGCGGCCGCCGCGCTCGTCCCCGCCAGTTTCGTCAGCTTTCCCATGAACCCGCGCCGGTCGAGCGTCAGGTGGGTGTATTCGTCATAGGCGTCGATCATCGCCTGGGTGATTTGCGGCCTTTTCGCCATGCGTACCTCCTCGATCAGCAATTCTTCCGGAAAGTAACCTGTCTTCTTCGCCGCGCCACGACAATGCGCCGCTGCGCCGATCACAAATTGGAGAGCGCCCAGAATTCCCGCTGCAGGCCGAGCGCGTGGATCAGCCTTCGGGCCGGAGGCCCGCAAGCCCGACCGGGCGTCCGGCCGGCCAAGCCACCCCGCGGAGGCCAGCGAGCAACGCGAGCGCTCGGCCGCGAGCGAAATCAACGGCCGAAGGCCGCAAGGGCGACCACCCGTCCGAGCCTTCGCGAGGCCCCCGCGGAGCGAGCCGCGCAGTGGCGACAGCGTGAGCGCAAACAACGGCCAAACACCCGCAAGCCCGACCGGGCGCTCGGCCACGAGTGATAAAACGCCTCCCGCGAGCACAAGAAATAACCCGTGAGCGAAACCGTAACACGGCACAGGACCAACCCCGCGATATGATATCCTGGAACGGGGGAATCATCGAGCGGAGGCCGGGATGAACGTGAACAGGGATGTTGCGGCGGGACAGGCCGTCTACACGCCTTTCACGCTTGCTGCCTATGACTGGTTCGTGCTGGGCTTTTCCAACCGGCTTCTGTGGCGCTGCCCGACGTCCAATCTGCGTGATCTCTACGCTCGCAATGTCGGCGCGACGCATGTCGATATCGGGGTGGGAACCGGCTACTTCCTCGACAAGACGCCCTGGCCGGTGCCCGATCCACGCATCACGCTGGTGGACCTGAATCCGCACAGCTTGGAAGCCGCGGCGAAACGCATCGCGCGCTACAAGCCTGAAACGGTAACCGCCAATTGCCTCGAACCGCTGCCGGTCGAGGGACCCTTCGACTCCGTCGGCCTGTGCTACCTGCTGCATTGCCTGCCGGGCGGCATCGCCGAGAAAGCGATCGTCTTCGACCGCGTCGCGCCCGTGCTGGCGGAGAACGGCGTAATCTTCGGCGCGACCATCCTGCAGGGCGACACGCCGCGCTCGCTGCCCGCCCGGGCGCTTATGAAGCTCTACAACCGCAAGGGCGTCTTTTCCAACGCGGCCGACACCTTCCAGGATTTGCGGCAGGCACTGGAAAACCGGTTCGCCGACGTGGCGCTGCGCCGGTTCGGCGCCGTCGTGCTGTTCGAGGCGCGCAGGCCGCTCTAAACGGCGACAGCGTGAGCGCAAACAACGGCCGAAGGCCGCGAGGGCGACCGCCCGTCCGAGCCTTCGCGAGGCCCCCGCGGAGCGAGCCGCGCGGCGGCGACAGCGTGAGCGCAAACAACGGCCCAAGGCCGCAAGGGCGACCGCCCGTCCGAGCCTTCGCGAGGCCCCCGCGGAGCGAGCCGCGCGGCGGCGACAGCGTGAGCGCAAACAACGGCCCAAGGCCGCAAGGGCGACCGCCCGTCCGAGCCTTCGCGAGGCCCCCCGCGGAGCGAGCCGCGCAGCGGCGACAGCGTGAGCGAAAACAACGGCCCAAGGCCGCGAGGGCGACCGCCCGTCCGAGCCTTCGCGAGGCCCCCGCGGAGCGAGCTGCGCAGCGGCGACAGCGTGAGCGCAAACAACTTGCGAAAACATCCGTGGACCGCGCCTCCTGCCCGCTTCCCGTCACCCGCCCGAATCCTCTATTCAGGGACAGCCGGCGCGTCCGCCGGCGACTCCACGAACCAATTCACGCGAGCGAGCACGGCCTTGAAAGTCGACATCGACATGGGAACGACGTCCGCCAGCGAGGCGGCCAGGCTCGATATCGAGGAATTGCTGGCGACCCGCCTGCTGGTGCAGGGCAATTCCGGCTCCGGAAAATCCCATCTGCTACGCCGCCTGCTGGAGCAATCCGCCAAATGGGTCCAGCAGGTCGTGGTCGATCCCGAGGGCGATTTCGTCACGCTCGCCGACGCCTTCGGCCATATCGTGGTCGACGCCGACCGCTCGGAGGGCGAGTTGATCGGCATCGCCAACCGCATCCGCCAGCACCGCGTCTCCTGCGTGCTGACGCTGGAAGGTCTGGAAATCGATGACCAGATGCGCGCCGCCGCGACCTTTCTGAACGCGCTGTTCGACGCCGAGCGCGAGTTCTGGTTCCCGGTTCTCGTCGTGGTCGACGAAGCGCAGATGTTTGCGCCCGCGGCCGGCGGCGAAGTCGCCGAGGATGCCCGGCGCGCCGCGCTTGGCGCGATGACCAACCTGATGTGCCGCGGCCGCAAGCGCGGCCTTGCCGGCGTCATCGCCACGCAGCGCCTCGCCAAGCTCGCCAAGAACGTCGCCGCCGAAGCCTCCAACTTCCTGATGGGCCGCACCTTTCTCGATATCGACATGGCGCGCGCCGCCGATCTTCTCGGCATGGACCGCCGCCAGGCCGAGCAGTTCCGCGACCTGAAGCGCGGCTCCTTCGTGGCGCTCGGCCCCGCGCTGTCGCGCCGTCCGCTGCATGTGACGATCGGCCCGGTCGAAACCGGCGCCAGATCGTCGAGCCCCAGGCTGATGCCGCTCCCCGACAAGCCGGCCGATGTCGAGGACCTGATCTTCACGCCGGACCCGCAGGATTTCGCCCGGCCGCCGGCCCCGAGACGGGCAACGCCCGCGCCGCGCGCGACCACCGACATCATGGAGGACCTCGCCCAGGCCGTCTCGAGACAGGAGAACGAACCGCAAGGGGCCGAACCGGAAACGCCCGGCCGCCGGCCGCCGATGGACGCCGGGGAGATGGAGAACTGGATCGTCGACACGCTCGCCGAAATCACGGCGAGCCCGGACTCGTCTTTCCGTTCGGATTCAGAGCTCTACCAGGATTTCCTGATGCGCGGCCGCATGCGCCGCATCGCCGGCGCGCCGCTATCGATGAGCGAGTTCCGCCTGCGCCTCGCCATCGCCCGCTCCGGCGTCGACGAGGAGACCGCGGCGAGCGACGCCTGGCAGACGGCGCTGTCGCTCGCCAGACGCGTCACCGACGACCTGCAGGGCGTCTTCCTGATGCTGGCGCGTGCCGCGATCACTTGCGATCCCTGCCCCTCCGACGCCGAAATCGCCCGCGCCTACGGCACCCACTCGCCCCGCCGCGCCCGGCGTTTTCTCGACTGGTTCGAGGAACAGGGCCTGATCGTCCTCCACGCCGACCACGCCGGCAGGCGCATCGTGGCGTTTCCCGATTTCGACGCCCAGACGGCGGGCGGCGATGCCGACGCGCCGTTGCCGGAGGGCAAGACGGAGGCTGCGGAGTAGCCATCGGGCCGCCCTGCGGCGGCGCTAGATCAGCCAGAATTCCGGCAGCAGCACCACATAGACGGTCGCAAGCTCCAGCCGGCCGAGGATCATCGCGGCCATGATCAGCCACTTCGCGACGTCGGGAACCCCGCCGAAATTCGACGCCGGCCCGACGACCGGACCGAGGCCGGGTCCCGCATTCGCCATCGCCTGGGCGATCGCCGACGTACTCGACAGGAAGTCGAGACCGGTCGCCATGACCAGAAGCGACAGGAAGACGAAGGTGGCGAGATAGATGAACAGGAAATTGCGGACAGCGCCGAGCGTGTCGGCGTCGACGATGCGATCCTGGTATTTGAGCACGACGACGCGGCTGGGCGACAGCGCCGTCTTGAGATGCGCCCGGGCGCTGGCGAACAGGATCTGCCAGCGGAAGATCTTCACCGCGCCCGCCGTCGAGCCGGCGCAGCCGCCGATGAAGAACAGCAGGAAGAACAGCCCGACCGCGAAACTGCCCCAGCGGGAGAAGTCGGTGGTGGAAAAGCCCGTGTCGGTCAGGATCGACGTGACGTTGAAGGCGGATTCGCGCAGCGCCCGCAAGGGAGCCATCCCCTGCGTGACGTTCCAGGCGGTGGCGGCGAGAATCGCCACGGCCAGGATCTTGAGAAATCCGGCGATCTGCTCGTCCTCGAGAACGGCCTGCCGGCCCCGCATCAGGAGCTTCGCGTAGAAGATCAGCGGCAGCGCGCTCAGCGCCATGAACACCGTGAGAACCACCTCGATGCCGACCGAGTGGTAGTAGCCGACCGACGCGTCCCGGGTCGAGAAGCCGCCGGTCGCGATCGTCGTCATCGCGTGGTTGATGGCGTCGAAAAAGTTCATGCCGGTCATCAGCAGGCCGGCCGTGCAGGCGAAGGTCAGCCCGACATAGGCCGTCCCGATCGCCTGCGCCAGCTGGGTCACTTTCGGGAACGCCTTGCCGGAGACGTCCGACGATTCGAGCTTGAACAGCTGCATCCCGCCGACACGCATCATCGGCAGCATCGCGATCGCCATCCCGACGATTCCGACGCCGCCGATCCACTGTAACAGCGAGCGCCAGAGCAGGATGCCCGGCGGCATCGCGTCGAGCCCGGAAAACGCGGTCGCGCCGGTCGTCGTCAGGCCGGACACGGTCTCGAACATCGCATCGGCGAGCGACGGATGCAGCGAGGAAAAGACCAGCGGCAGGGAGCCGAAGAAACTGACGGAGAGCCAGGAGGAAACGGTGATCACATAGCCCGTGCGCCGGTCGATGGAGACGAAGCCCGGTTTGCGAAAGGCCGTGAACAGCAGCGCGCCGATTCCCGCGGTCAGGGCGGCCGAGGCGAGAAACGCGTCGGCGTCGCGCGCGTCGGTCGACAGATCGACGATGGCCGGAAGCAGCATCACGGTGGCGAGCGTCATCAGGAACACCCCGTTGACGTGAGCCGAGAAGCGCAGGACCCGTGTGTTCAATGCCCGCCTTCCGAAAAGAACCGGGATTTCAGGAAACGCCGGTCCGCTGTTCGAGGCAGAACGGACACGACGCGCTCCCCTGCCGACGACGGCCGGGGCCGATTTCGAGCGGGTTCCTATACCCGTCGGCGCGGGGTGGCAAGACGGATTGTGCGGTGCGGGATGAGGGGTGGCCGGAACCTGCCCCCTCACCCTGGCCGCTGATCGAACGTCTCCACATCCTCCAGGTGCTCGTCCCAGTTCGCCCTGTCGGCAAAGAAGATATGCGCGTCAGGCTTGATCTCGACCGGGGTGTCGAGGCATCCGGCCGGCACCATCACGCCCTCGCCGCGCTGGCGCGGCAGCGGCGAGCCGCACTCCGCGCAGAAGTTCTTCGAAAACCGCGTGCCGGGCACCTCGAAGGGCTTCACCTTGTCCTCCCCGGACAGCCAGGTGATCCGCGCGTCGGAGGAAAACAGGTTCGACGCATGCGCCGTCCCGGAAAACTTCCGGCAGCGGCTGCAATGGCACAGGAAGAACTTGTCGAAGTCGCCCGTAATCTCGAAGGTGACAGCGCCGCAAAGGCAGGAACCGGTATGTGTGCCGCTCATCGATGAACTCCTATCCTTGTCGTCGCGCTTCTGCAGATCGCCGCTACGCCCCAAATTTCCGCACATTCATGCTGGGGCGGTCAAAAGAACCTTTTCGACCAAGCCGTCCGCCACACTGTCAGTCCTGCAACCTCGGATCCAGCGCGAAGCGTTCCTGTTTCACGTCTTTGTAGTCGCTTGAGGGTTTTGTCGAATTAAAGATGAGGTTCCAGCTGTGCGGAGAAACCGCGCTTGGGATCAGGATGAACCGATAGTGAGCCAGGAGATTGTCGCCGAACTTCTGTTGATTCGTGTTCGGAGGGCACGGCGCAAGCCAATTGGGATTGGGCACGTGCACCGGTTTCACAACATGGATCGTGCCCGGATCCGTTATACGCGCTGACGTCATGACATGCGGTTTCGTATCGAGGACGCGGAAAGTCTTGTGAACGGCGACCTCCAGTATCGCCGTGGAAGGATCGAGTGAAGCATAGACCGCGCGAACGCCCGGAGAGTTCCAACGCCCACCGACGCGGAAGCTGCCTTCGCCGCTGTCCCAGGTCTGCGCGTGAACCTGGTCATCGAGCCGCCAGAACCGGATTTCCCCTGTCCCAAGCGGCGGCGGCAAAGGCGTCACGTATAAACCCCGAATTCGATGCGGGTAAGATAGTCCTCCACCGCCTCGACGCCGGCGGTTGTCGCCATCAGATCCAACGGCTTGCGCTGGTCTAGACCGATTGCCGGGCGCGTCATCCAGGCTTCCGCCTCCTCCTTGGAGCCGAACACCTCCGTCGCTCGTCCGAGAATTTCGGCGAATTTCCAGGTCCTGTTGCCCTGCTCGACGCTGAGATTGGTCGCCGCGTCCTTTCTTCGCCGCTGCAGCGTTCTCAAGCTGATCCCGATCGCCTTCTCGAATCCACTTTCCGCGCTTGGCAAATCGATCCGTTCAATGAGGTGCAACAGGGCCAAAACCGGCAGCCCCGTCATCAAAAGATCATGAGCTTCCATGCTGTTCCGCACAGGCGTGGAAATCGTCGCCTTCCCGCCAAGAAGGTCAAATGTTCGCACGACATCTTGCTCGATGGGTGTTGCTTCAATCATGACAGCCTCTCGAAACGTCAATTGTCGCTATATTTATGACAGCTGTCGTTAAGCGTTTCAAGCTCGAGCCGCAATCGCGGCGAGGGGCATTCAGACTCCTTTCGCGTGCTCCCGCAGCACATATTTCTGCACCTTGCCCGTCGAGGTCTTCGGCAGTTCCGTGAACACCACGTGGCGCGGGCATTTGAACCGCGCGATCAGGGCGCGGCAGTGCTCGATGATCTCGTCGGCGCTCGCCGCCTTGCCGGGCTTCAGTTCGATGAAGGCGCAGGGCGTTTCGCCCCATTTGTCGTCGGGCCGCGCCACCACCGCCACCGCCGCGACGGCGGGGTGCTTGTAGATCGCGTCCTCAACCTCGATCGACGAGATGTTCTCGCCGCCGGAGATGATGATGTCCTTGGAGCGGTCCTTCAGCTGGATATAGCCGTCCTCGTGCATCACGCCGAGATCCCCGGAATGGAACCAGCCGCCGCGAAACGCCTCGTCGGTCGCCGACGGGTTCTTGAGGTAGCCCTTCATGACGATATTGCCGCGGAACATCACCTCGCCCATCGTCTCGCCGTCGGCGGGCACCTTTTGCATCGTCTCCGGGTCCATCACGGTGACGTCCTCCAGCGCCGTGTAGCGCACGCCCTGGCGCGCCTTCTGCGCCGCCTTGTGCGGCCCGTCGAGCAGGTTCCACTGCGCGTGCCACTCGTTGACCACCGCCGGCCCGTAGGTCTCGGTCAGCCCGTAGAGATGCGTCACCTCGAAACCGGCATCGGCCATGCCGGCGAGCACGCTTTCCGGCGGCGGCGCGGCGGCGGTGTTGAAGGTCACCGTCTGCGGAAATTCGCGCTTCTCGTCGTCCGGCGCGTTGATCAGCGTCGACATGACGATCGGGGCCCCGCATAAGTGCGTCACCCCGTGGTCGGCGATCGCGTCATACATCGCGTTGGCGCGCACCCATCTCAGACACACATGCGTGCCCGCCTGCACCGCGAGCGTCCACGGAAAGCACCAGCCGTTGCAGTGGAACATCGGCAGCGTCCACAGATAGACCGGGTGCTTGGTCATGCCGGACGCAATGACGTTGGCATAGCCCATCAGCGCCGCGCCGCGATGGTGGTAGACGACGCCCTTCGGGTTGCCGGTCGTCCCCGACGTGTAGTTGAGCGAGATCGCGTCCCACTCGTCCTGCGGCATCGCCCACGCGTAATCCGGGTCGCCGTCGGCGATGAAATCCTCGTATTCGATGACGCCCAGCATCTCGCCCTTGGGGAACGGCGCGTCGTCGGGATAGTCCGGATCGTCGTAATTGATCACCAGCGGATTGGCCTCCGCCCGCTTCAGCGCCGAGGCCATCACGGCGGAAAACTCGCGGTCGACGATCACCACCTTGGCCTCGCCATGGTCGAGCTGGAAGGCGATGATGTCGGCGTCGAGACGCGTGTTGAGCGACAGCAGCACCGCGCCGGCCATCGGCACGCCGTGATGGGCCTCCAGCATCGCCGGCGTGTTCGACAGCATCGCCGCCACCGTCTCGCCGCGCTTGACGCCGGCCTTTTCCAGCGCCGAGGCGAGCTTGCGCGAGCGGGCGTAGAAATCGGCATAGGTCCGGCGCAGCGATCCGTGGATGATGGCGACATGGTCCGGGAATATCCCGGCTGCGCGCTGCAGGTGCTTCAGCGGCGTCAGCGGCTGGTAATTGGCCGCGTTGCGGTCGAGCCCTTCGCCATAGATCGTGCCTTCCATCATGTCCTCCCGGTGGTGACGAATTCCAGACGGCCAATCTAGGGACTTCGCCGGGCGGCGTCATCCGGGAAATCGCTGAAAACGGTTCCATCACGATCTGTGTCGGGGAGAAAACCGGTTTGTTCCCGCGCTCGGGAACCGGTGCCGGTCCGCCGCCGTTTTCCGTTCGATGGCGCGCCACGTGCGACGCCGCGAAAAGAGGAGACTGTCATGAAACGCAAGCTTTTGACTTCGACCGCGACCCTCGCCCTGATCATGGCCCCGATGGCCCCGGTTTTCGCGCAGGACAGCGGACAAGCCGGCCATCATCGTGCCCGGCGACGACGGAGCAACTGCCACCGTTGACGGAACAATGGATGGCGGCTCCATGGACACCGGGAATACCGTGACGGGACAGGCCGAAACCGGCAGCGACATCTTCTTCGTCTACGAGGCGGACAACCAGTATCGCTCGACCAAGCTGGTCGGCCACACGGTCACCGACAGCCAGGACGAAACGCTCGGCGATATCAACGATCTCGTCGTCTCGGCCGACGGCAAGCTCGAGGGCGTCATCATCGGCGTCGGCGGGTTTCTCGGCATCGGCGAGAAGAATGTCGGCGTCCGTTTCAGCGCGCTGACCATCACGGAAAATCCGGAAGCCGGCGACATGAGGGTGACGCTCGACACCACCCGCGACCAGCTGGAATCCGCTCCGGAATTCGTGACGAAGGAGGCCCAGGCGGCCGCCGAGCGGCGCCAGCAGGACATGCAGGGCATCGGCGGCACGGATACGGGCGTGACGGGCGCGCTTCCGCCGGCGACCCCGGCCGTTCCCGGGGAGGAACCGCCCGCCGCTCCGGCGCAGTGATCCCCGACGTCGCGGCAGGAACCGGGCGGCCGAAAGCCGTCCGGTTCAATCCGTCCGGGAAAACGCCTGCCCGATGCCCACATCAATTCCGGCGATGACGGAGGAACCGGTTCCGGCGCGCTTTTCGCCCGCGAGCGGGCGGAGCCGCTATCGGAAAATCGCCGCGTAGCGCGGGCCGAAAAATTTCGTGAACGCCTTCACTTCCGGCCGCCGATAGGCGTCCGGCGAGATGAGGATCATGTGCTGCGCCGACATCTCCTCGGGCGGCTCGAAGCAGCGTATCAGCGTTCCGGCTCTCTCATCGGCTTCGGCCAGCTTCAGGTTCATGACGCCAAGACCGTGCCCGGCCCTTATGGCGGCGTCCATCAATTCGATCTCGCTGAACGACATGACGATCTGCTCCGGCGAAATTTGTCGCAGCAGCCATTCGCGAAATTGAAAGTGCATGCCGGTGCGCTCGAAAGTCACGAACGAATGACCCTGCATTTCTTCGGGGGACCGCGGCAGGCCGTGTTTCTTCGCATAGGCCGGCGCGCCGTAAAGCGTGAAACGCGCCGTGCTGATTTTCCTGCAAATAAGGTTTTGATCCGGTTCGCTTGCCGTTATGCGCAATGCGATATCGGCTTCGCCTGCCGAAAGATCGAGCGTTTTGACGCCCGGCAGGAACTCGAACCGCACCTCCGGATGCAGTGTGGAGAATTCGCTGAAAACCTGCGTCACGCGCGGCGAAAAATTGGCCGAGAACGCGGTTATCCGGATGGGACGCGGACGCGACAGGCTGTCTGCGTTCTTCGCCAGTTCTGACGCTGCTGCCTCCAGCACTTCTGCATGCGGCAGCAGCGACCGGGCGGCTTCGGTTGGCCGGAACCCGCGATTGTCTCGCTCGAAAAGGATCAGCCCGAGCTGGTGCTCCAATGCCTCGATTCGGCGCGCGACGGTTGGCTGCGCGACTCCGAGCGCGTGCGAGGCCGCAAGCGTCGACCCCTTCCTGAACACGGCCAGAAAGACCCTGACGTCGGACCAGTTCTGAAAATCGTTCTTCATTTTTGAAGATCAGCACAACGTTTGGGAATGTTCCAGCCTGAATCGCGGCGGCTTACCCTCGGCGACAGCGAAGCAACCCGGGACAGGATCGGAAAAATGACATCGCTGACGCTTTCTCCGCGAATTCGGGACTATGTCGACATGCTTCTTGGCCGTCGCGCCGGGTCCGAACCGTCACGGTCCGGCAAGCCGAACCCTCCACAAAGCCGGGAAGAAAGGCACGAGTTGATCGACGAGATGCTGCTGACCAATCCGGCGATTTGCGCAAGCGAGTTCGGCGTTCAATGGATGTATACGAGATACGGCAGGGATTGACCGCGCGGCGGCCGATGGACAGGGATGGCGCGGCCGGCGGGTCGCAGCCGCCCCGTCAATCGCAGCTCTTCGCCGCCTTCAGCGCATCGTGGCGCTTGTCCCTGTCCAGCGCGCCAAGGCGCGCGACCGCCGCGTAGAAATCCGGATAGTCGCCCGAGCAGACGTCCAGCAGATGCACGAAAGCCGGCGCCAGATCGTTGTAGAAGCCGGTCGCCGCGAGCTTCGCGTTGTTGATCGGGCTATCGAACCAGGCATCGTACCCGTCATATCCGCCCCAGCGGCCGTCCCTTAGACGCCGATACCGCAGCCGCAGATTTTCGATGACGGCTTCTTTCGCCACCCGTTTTTGCTCTGCGTCGCCCGAACCGCCATAGACGGCCTTCAACTCGTTTCGCGCCTCGGCCACGAGCGCGAGAAAATCGGCCTCGCGCTTCCGGCCGGCTTCGTAACGCCGTAACGCTGCGGTCTCGTGCCTCCGCCTCAGCCACTTCTTCACACCGGTCGTCTCGACGGCGACGGCGAAGGCCTCGTTGAATGCGGTGTCGCCACGCACATAGAAGCGCTGGTGGGCAAGTTCGTGAAACACCAGTCCGGCGAGGTAGGTTTCATCATGGCGGAGCATCGTGTTGAGCAGCGGGTCGCTGAACAATCCGAGCGTCGAATAGGCGGTAACGCCCGATATGTAGACGTCCAGGCCTTGCCGTTCGATCCCGGCGGCGAACCGGGATGCCGCCTCGCGGGAAAAATAGCCCCGATAGGGCACGCATCCGTAGAGCGGAAAGCACCAGCTGCGTGCGTTCAGCGAGAATTCGGGCGCCGCGAAGACGGCCCATGTGACGAAATCCCGGTGGGTGTCGACATAGACGCGATAGCTGTTGTTGTCCGGCAGCGCGAGTTCACCGGTTGCGAAGCGGCGGATGTCGCTTGCCAGTTCCAGCTGCGCGCGCAATGCGCTCGGCTCGGAAGGATCGTCGATGAGCCTTTCGACCTTCTGGCGAGCCGAGATCATGCGGATATGGCCGTTCAGGGACTGCGCATAGTAGGAAATGCCGGTGCAGCCGGTGAGGACCAAAAGCAGGACGGCCGCCGCCATCGATCGAAAGAATGCGCGATACATGCTTCGCCCCTGTCACGGCTGCCTGTCCTGTCGAGCAATTGCCGCGCAAGCCCGGCCGCTCCGCGCGAACGGTACTCAATCCATCCGCAGCGACACCAGTTCGATGCGCGCCGCCGTTCCGGCGATGACGGAGGACTCGGTCCCGGCGGGCTTTTCGCCGGTGAGGTCCGGCCACGCGCTGTCCAGCCCGTCCAGATAGGCGGAGATCTTCTCGAACTCCTTGCCATATTCCTCGCGCATGAAGTCGGGCGCGCCGCCAAGCAGCCGCTTCGCCGCCTGCACGTAGCCCCAGGCGTCCTGGTATTCATGCGCGTCCGTCACCTTGCCGTCCGTCACGCCATTCGCATAGTCGCCGCCGGCATTGCGCACCAGGTGCACGATGGTCAGCGCCAGTTCGCGCGGCGCTTCCGGCGCGCCGTTTTCCTGCGTGGCGGCGGTCAGCGCCGCAAGCTTCGATTTCACCTCATCGGCCGGCGCGCCTTGGTCGATCGCGTCGGCCAGCGCTGTCAGTTCCGCGGCAAAGCCCGGCATGTTGAACTCGGTCAGCATCGGCTTGAGCGCCGTGTAGATGTCGTCGGACGGGCGCACCAGGTGGCCCTTCGCCGCCGCGGCCTGGCCCTGTTCGTAGAGCGCCGCCGCGGCGATCATCTTGCCGGCGATCTCGCCGACCCCGATATGAAACGCCAGGTCTTCGTCGACCCCCGTGCCGACGCCCTCGCCGGCCTCGCCGCCCGAACCGGCCGCCAGGATCAGCGGCGCCAACGCTCCGGCGATCGCGCTCGTATCGTGGAAAGTCTTGCCCGGGAAATTGTTGCCGACAAGCGGGCCCGCCTGCGCCGCGGTCGTCGCCGCCACCGCCGTGCCCAGCACCGCGAGCTTTCTGATCGTTTTCTTCATGGTCGCCTCGCAACTCGAAGTCCGTATTGCCGAAATTCGCTATCATCGGCTAAGAGTTAACTCAACCGGAAATGTCAACTTTAAGAACCGGAACCATTCGCGAAGAAAGGCGGCGCATGCTGACGATCGAGAACATCCTGAGCGAGGCCGAGGTCGACGCCATCGCGGAGACGCTCGCCGAGGCCGAGGCCGGTTTCGCCGACGGCGCGAAGACCGCCGGCTGGCAGGCGAAAGACGTCAAGCGCAACCAGCAGCTCGACGCGAAGGCAGCCGCCGCCATCACCGCCAAGGTCGAGGCGGCGCTGCGCGCCAACCCCGTCTTTGCGGCCTTTGCCCGCCCGCGCGATTTCGTCAGGCTGATGGTGTCGCGCTACCGCGAGGCCATGGAATACGGCATGCATGTCGACGACGCGCTGATGGACGGCAGGCGCACCGACCTCTCCTTCACCCTGTTCATCTCCGCCCCGGACGCTTATCGGGGCGGCGAACTGGAGATCGAGGCGCCGGGCGGCAACGTTTCGGTCAAGGAGGCCGCCGGCTCCGCCTTCGTCTATCCCTCGACGACGCTGCACCGCGTCGCCCCCGTCACGTCCGGCGAGCGCCTCGTGGTCGTCGGCTGGGTGCGCAGCCTCGTGCGCGGCGCCGAACAGCGCGACATCCTGTTCGAGCTCGACAACGTCATCGCCGCGTCGCGGCAGGAGGGCGCGTCGCGCGCCACGCTCGACCGACTGCTCAAGGTGCAAAACAACCTGCTCCGGCTCTGGGCGGAAGACTAGAACATTTCGGGATCGTTTGGCGGGATAAACGCCCGGATTGCTGGCTTTCTTCCGCCGAATCACTACATTCCCTGTCAATGAGCGATCCTTTCGACGACATCCCCTTCGGCGACGAGCCATCCCGCCCTGCCCCGGCGGCATCGGGCATCGCCGCGCGCGCCATGGCCGCCCGGCAGCCCCGGCGGCCCGACTATCTCGAGGGCCTCAACGCGGAGCAGCGCCGCGCCGTCGAGACGACCGAGGGTCCGGTGCTCGTGCTCGCCGGCGCCGGCACCGGCAAGACCCGCGTCCTGACCACCCGCATCGCCCATATATTGTCGCTCGGCCTCGCCTGGCCGTCGCAGATCCTCGCCGTCACCTTCACCAACAAGGCCGCCCGCGAGATGAAGGAGCGTATCGGCATGCTGGTCGGCGAGGCGGTCGAGGGCATGCCCTGGCTCGGGACCTTCCACTCCATCGGGGTGAAGATCCTGCGCCGCCACGCCGAACTGGCGGGCCTCAGGTCCGATTTCACCATCCTCGACACCGACGACCAGATCCGCCTGATCAAGCAGGTCATCCAGGCCGAGGGCCTCGACGACAAGCGCTGGACGCCGCGCACCTTCGCCCAGATGATCGACGGCTGGAAGAACAAGGGCTGGGGCCCGAAGGACATCCCCGAGGGCGACGCCCGCGCTTTCGCGAATGGAAAGGGCCGCGAACTGTTTTCCGCCTATCAGGACCGCCTCAGGACGCTGAACGCCTGCGACTTCGGCGATCTTCTGTGCCACCCGATCCGGATCCTGCGCGACAACCCGGACGTGCTGGCCGAGTATCACGCCAAGTTCAAATACATCCTGGTCGACGAGTACCAGGACACCAACACCGCGCAATATATGTGGCTGCGCCTGCTGGCGCAGCGGCCCAAAACCAAATCCGGCGGATTGGCCGAAGCGCCCGCTCCCTTCGATGCTTCCGGCGCGCCCGCCCCCGCCGAAGGCGGCAAGGGCGACCGCCCGTCCGAGCCTTTGCGAGGCCCCCGCGGAGGGCCAGCGCCGCAAGGCGCGGAACGGCCCGTGAGCGAAAACACAGTCAATATTTGCTGCGTCGGAGATGATGATCAGAGTATTTACGGCTGGCGTGGCGCCGAGGTCGACAACATCCTGCGCTTCGAGAAGGATTTTCCCGGCGCCACCGTCATCAGGCTGGAGCGCAACTACCGCTCGACCGAACACATTCTCGGCGCCGCCTCGCATCTGATCGCCCACAATGAGGGCCGGCTCGGCAAGACGCTGTTCACCGAGATGGCCGATCCCGACCACTCACGCGTGCAGGTCCACGCCGCCTGGGATTCCGAGGAGGAAGCCCGCGCCGTCGGCGAGGAGATCGAGCAGGCGCAGCGCGGCGGCCACGCCCTCAACGACATGGCCATCTTGGTCCGCGCCTCCTTCCAGATGCGCGAATTCGAGGATCGTTTCGTCACGCTCGGCCTCAACTACCGCGTCATCGGCGGCCCGCGCTTCTACGAGCGCATGGAGATCCGCGACGCCATGGCCTATTTCCGCGTCGTCGCCCAGCCGGCCGACGATCTCGCCTTCGAGCGCATCGTCAACACGCCGAAGCGCGGCCTCGGCGACGCCTCGGTGCGCATGCTCCACGACTATGCCCGCGCGCGAAACATCCCGATGCTGGAGGCGGCCGGCGAGATCGTCCAGACCGAGGAGATGAAGCCGAAGCCGCGCGCCGCCTTGCGCGAACTGGTCGAGAATTTCGCCCGCTGGCAGCAGCGGCTGGAAAACTCGCCGCACGCCCAGCTCGCCGAGGAGATCCTCGACGAGAGCGGCTACACCGCGATGTGGCAGAACGACCGCTCGGCCGAGGCGCCGGGGCGCCTGGAAAACCTCAAGGAACTCGTCAACAACATGGAGGAATACGAGAGCCTGCGCTCCTTCCTCGAACATGTCGCCCTCGTCATGGACGCCGAGCAGAACGAGGACATGGACGCCGTCTCCATCATGACGCTGCACGCCGCCAAGGGGCTGGAATTCCAGACCGTCTTCCTGCCCGGCTGGGAGGAAGGCCTGTTTCCGCACCAGCGCGCCCTCGACGAGGGAGGTCGTTCGGGTTTGGAAGAAGAACGCCGCCTCGCCTATGTCGGCCTGACGCGCGCCAAGCGCCATTGCCACATCTGGTTCGTCTCCAACCGCCGCATTCACGGCTTGTGGCAGTCGACCGTGCCGTCGCGCTTCCTCGACGAACTCCCCGCCGTCCATTGCGACGTCGCCGAGCCGTCATCCAACTATGGCGGCTACGGCTCCTATGGCGCCTCGCGCTTCGACAATGCCGACGCCTTTTCCTCCAACCGCTCGTCGCCCGGCTGGCAGCGCGCCCGCGCCAACCGCTCCGAGGCAACCTCGAAAAACTGGGGCGCGCGCTCCGGCCACGCGGTCGAACGCATCGGCTACGGCGAGACCGATTCCGGCTACGGCGCCGGGCGAAAGAGCGTGAAGGGCCGCGTCATCGAGGGCGAACTCGTCGCCAAGTCCGTCTCCGACACCCCGTCGGATTTCGAAGTCGGCGACCGCGTCTTCCACCTCAAATTCGGCAACGGCAACGTGGTGAATGTTGAAGGCAATAAGCTCACCGTCGATTTCGACAAGGCCGGGCAGAAAAGGGTTCTGGACGGGTTCGTGGAGAGGGTGTGAAATATTTTTATTAAATCTACCTACGTCATTAGCAGTGAGGGCTATAGAAGCAGAAGAGCGAGGGCCATTTCTGTCGTCTGCAAATATGTCTTGATATGACGCTCAGCAATCGCTCCGCGCTGATGGGCAAGGCCACTCATCTTCTTATGCATTGACTCAAGAAGCGCTGCGGCATTTTCCAAAATCTCCGCATCGTTTTTCGAATCTCCAGACTTTCTATTTTTTAGAGCGTACCTAAACCGCATTTTTCGCGTCACGCCGCTCGTGCTTTCCTTCGCAGGTTGAAATCCCGGTTCAGCTGTAATTTTTTCTATCGGAGCGACTGCATCTAAAGTTTGGATGATAAGCTCCCTCGCAGAATGCGCAGCTTGACGCGCCGCATCTGGCGATGAAGATAATGACGCTGACCATGCTCCGCTTCTGAGTTCCACCAAATGAGAGCCGAGTTCCATCAGAGCTGCATCCAGTTCATCCGGCGCCCCACGCTTCAAGGCTTCTTGTCCCAATTCTGTGATGGTTAGCCAGTCCTTGGGCGCTGCGAGATCAGACATCGTCGGCATTAGAAAACCGTCACGTACTAACGCATCGATACATTGGTCTGCCTGAAATCGTTCTTCAGGTGTGAACTTGCGATTAAGCATTTTTTCTAGTGGGCCGTCCTGATAGGAACGACCAATCACATTATTTCGGTTCGTTTTTTCTGCGCCGAGGAAAATACGCAGTATCGCAATCTTGAGTTCATGATCACCCAATCCATGTGTCAGACTAGAGCTCGGCTTACTAGCAGATAATTTAAAATCAGAAATCGCATTGTCTTTCTCACGATTGAGCGAAAGCCGGAATTCAAGAAACTCTGCCCGATCCGCGAACTCCGAAATAGAAGAGAACCCTCCGCTAAACCTAAAGATCTCCAAAACTCTTGATATTAGATTTTGCAGAAGGGAATCGTACGATTCAAGGTATGCTGAAGCGTTAGGCGCATCGTATTCGAAAATATGCGCCCCGCCGATTTCAGCGGCCTCTCTAAAACCATCAATGCAAATGTCTTGGATAGAATTAAATTCAGCTTTGCTACCTGGTCTCCCAAAACCAACTGCTTGGAAGTGTTTTTCCGTGACCTTTCTATCGATATCTTTCAAGGATTATTCCATAGCGCGCCACGCCGATTCGATAACTTCCTGATCTCGCGACATAAGCTTTGCCTTCACGGATTTTTCGACTTTGGAATTTGTTCGATAGTTAAGGTTCATCCATATTCGGTCCGATTAAAAGTGCCTCATATAATCTCTCCTGTTCTCCGCCCTTCATAACGTCTCGTAAAACTGCGGTCGAAGGGAAAAGGCCGGCTTTCCGGCGCGCGGCAGCACCGACATCGTGGTCGCCTTGATCCCGACGCTGACCAAGCTGGGATTTTCCACCAACGAGAAATACCGTTGCACCGCGCGCGTGGTCGGCGACAAGAAAATCGGCAGGAAGTGCAAGAAGGCGCTCAACCAGTAGGGATCGGCCAACGGGCCGCGTGGGCGGCCGCCTCGCCGCCAACCTTGTCTGGTCCAACGGCGCCTGAGCGGGTGTCAGATTCCCTAGCGGCGAGGCGCGTGACGTCCCCCCTTGCCATTTCCCTAATCCCCGCCTGTGAAATCGGCCGCCGCTGCTTAAACATATCTGAACACCGCCAGCGTATGACGATCCCCTGACGTTCGAATGACTCGAACCGGAATTGGGGAATGTGATGGATCGATCCGCGAAGACCATGAGCCGCAGGGCCTTCCTTTTCGGCGCCAGGGCGGCGCGCAACGAGGACGGCACGACCGCTATCGCCTACGGATTGATCGCCGCGATCATCGCGGTCGCCTTGATCCCGACGCTGACCAAGCTGGGATTTTCCACCAACGAGAAATACCGCTGCACCTCGCGCGTGGTCGCCAACAAGAAAATCGGCAAGAAGTGCAAGAAAGCGCTCTACCAGTAGAGACCGGCCGACGGGACGCGCGGGCCTGAAGACTGGCATCTACGCGCGCTGACTCGCATGCGCAGGAACGCGCAACGGGAAACATCGCTACCCCCACCCTGTATCCCTCCCCACAAGGGGGAGGGAGGTCGCTGGCATCCAGCCTACGCATGACTCGATGGTGCGAATGGAAGTGATGGAGTGGATGTCTTCCCTCCCCCTTGTGGGGAGGGATACAGGGTGGGGGTCGTCGCGAAGCGACCACTAGAAATCCGCGCGTTTCCATAGCCCCGGCGGCCAATCGCCAAATTCCCGGCATGATCTTGTCCACCGCTCCCCCGCCTTCCGTTACCCTTGCCCGAATGACGAACGCGCAAGCAAGCACGATCAACTGGGACAGGGCGATTGCCCGCAACCGCGACGCGCTTCTGCGCATTCTCGCGGCGCTGTTCGCCATGGCCGGACTGGGTGAGCGGGAGCCCGTCACGACTTTGCCCCGCCATCTCCACAATCACATCCTGCGCATTCTCCGTGCGGCCGAATCCGCCGTCCGCCGCCTGGTCGTGATCGCCGCCCGCGACCTTGTTGTTGTGGTGGCGCCGGCGCGCCACAAACAGGCCACCACAACATCCACAACATCCACAACCACCACAACAACAACAAGCAAGCCCCCTCGCTCCGTCATCCTCGGGCTCGACCCGAGGACCCATTCCGTGAAGCCCGCCGTTCAGGCTCGAACCTTTTCATTACCGTTGCTCGATCCGCGCAAGCGCTTCGAATTCCGCCCGCGCCGCCGCCGCGCGAAATCCTTCCCCCGCATCTGCGTCATCGGCGTTTCCGAGCCGCGCCCGATCCCCGACAACTGGCTCCCCTCGCCCGATGACGAGATCGACGCCGCGCCTCTCTGCCGCCGGCTCGCCGGGCTGAA
The DNA here is from genome assembly GCF_014904745.1 of Oricola nitratireducens. GTDB lineage: Bacteria > Pseudomonadota > Alphaproteobacteria > Rhizobiales > Rhizobiaceae > Oricola > Oricola nitratireducens. The sequence goes on along the minus strand of NZ_JACZCS010000023.1, from coordinate 137,763 downwards.
ACGCGCGTTGGACAATCTCGACGGCCACGCCAGACGCCTCGCCCGCTGGAAAGCCAGGCGCGATCTCGGCCTCAACCGCACAAGACGCTTTCACCCCATGCGCCCCGGCCGCCCGCCCGGCCACCGCAAGCGGCCGGTCCACGAGATCGACGATATCCTGCGCGAGTGTCACGCGCTGGCGCATGACGCGCAGCGGGACGATACGTCGTGAGGGGTCGGGGACCCGGCAGCGACGAGCACGGCGAGGAGCTTAAGGCCGGGGCCAAAGGGGCTCGCGGAGCCGATGCCGCGCGCTTCGCCTCCCCCTTGTGGGGAGGCAGGAGAAGCAAGGCGGCCGCGCAGCGGACGGCGCAGCTGATCCGGGTGAGGGTAACAAGTCTCCTCGATGGAGGTTCTTACCCCCACCCGGCTCTGTCTCGCTGCGCGAGCCACTCGCCGACCTCCCCACAAGGGGGAGGTAAAATCCACAGCTACTTCGCCTCGTGCGTCCTGAAGAACCCGATCCGCGCGAGGCTCACCGCCGCCGCCAGCGCCGCGAAGCCCGAGGCGACGCCGAGCGCCGTCACCGCGCCGGTGATGCCGAACCGCGCCAGCAGCAGCGAGGCGAGCGCCGCGCCGGTGGTCTGGCCGGTCAGCCGCGCGGTCGACAGCATGCCGCTCGCCGAACCGCTGCGCTCCTTCGGCGCCGACGTGATCAGCGTGCGGTTGTTCGGCGTCTGGAAGAAGCCGAAGCCCGCGCCGCACAAGAGCATGCGCCAGGCGACGTCGGGGATCGAGGGATGCTCCGGCAGGGCCATCAGCGCCGCCAGCCCGGCCGCCATCGCCGCAAGCCCGATGCCGCCGAGGATCGCCGGCGAATACCGGTCGGCGAGCCGGCCGGCCAGCGGCGCGGAAAAGCCGGTGGCCAGCGGCCAGGGCATCATCAGCATGCCGACCTCGGCCGGCGAGAAGCCCATGATCGTCTGGAAGGCAAACGGCAGCGACACGAAGGCCAGCATCTGCGCCGTGAACGACGAGATCGAGGTGCCGATCGACATGGCGAAGACCGGCAGGCGCAACAGGTCGAGCGGCAGCAGCGGCTCGGCGACCCGCATCGCGCGGCGCACCAGCAGCGTCGCGGCGGCGGCCATGCCGGCGATCCCGGCGGCGACCCATGCCGCCCGCGCGCCGTGGCCGAGCGTATCGATGGTCGCCACCATCAGGCCGATGGTCATCGCCGAGAGAAGCGCGCTCACCCAGTCGAAGCGGCGCTGGGCGCGGTCGCTCATCGGCAGGTTGAAGAAGCCGATGGCGATGGCCAGGACGCCGAGCGGCACGTTGATCGCGAACAGCCAGGGCCATGCGAACCAGGTCAGCATGAAGCCGGCGATCGCCGGGCCGGCGGTCGCGGCGCAGGCGACGATCAGCGCGTTGATGCCGAGCGCGGTGCCGAACTTCGCCTTCGGCACGACATAGCGGATCAGCGCAGTGTTGACGCTCATCACGCCCGCCCCGCCGAAGCCCTGCATGACGCGCGCCGCCGACAGCGCCGGCAGCGAGGTCGACAGCATGCAGGCCAGCGACGCGGCGGTGAACAGCGCGACGCCGGCGAGATAGACGCGCCGGTAGCCGAGGATCTCGCCCAGTGATGCGATCGGCAGCAGCGAGACGACGACGGCGAGCTGGTAGCCGTTGACGATCCAGATCGAGGCCGACGGGCTGGCGCCGAAATCGGCGGCGATCGACGGCAGCGCCACGGTCGCGATGGTGCCGTCGAGCACGGCGAGCGTCACCGTCAGCAGGATCGCCAGCCACGCCCAGTAGCGTTGCGGCGCGTCGAGACCGTCCGAGGCGGGCACGGCTTGCGGTCTGTGAAGCAATTCTGCGGCTCCGGTTTTTCGGCGTGACGCGGGGAGGAAATCCGCGGCTGAAGGGCGCCTGCCGCCGCGGGCCGGTCACGGCGCCGGAGCGGCAGTTAACATGGCAACGAAACTAGGTCGCGGCGCCGGGCGCGGCAACCCTGATGCGATGCGGAAACGGCCGTCCGCCGCATCCCGGCGGCGCAACCTTACGAAAAGTTCATGTAGCTTGCAGTTTTGTAACTTGGGATTTCACGGTTCTGCCTCCATCTTCGCACCGTCTCGGATACACCGGAGGACCCGATGCGATTCTATCTGTTGGCCATCGCCGTTACCGCCGCCGGCGTCGCGGCGACCACCGCGCTCGCGCAAGGTCCCGCGCCGCTGAAGAACGATCCGCGCCGCCCGGTCGCCAGGATCGCCGCCGATCTCGGCGTCACGCAGGAGCAATTCGCCGCCTGCTTCTCCAACGTCGATCCGGCGCCGCAGGGCACCCGCGCTTCCGCTGCGCGCGAACGGGCCAACAAGGCGGTGCTGCTACCCTGCCTGCGCGAGGCCAATCCGGCGATCACCAATGCAAGGCTCGACGCCGTGATGGACAAGTACCGTCCTAAGGGCCGCGTCGCCGGCGGCAAGGCCTGACCACGCCCGCGTCTTCCGCCGTGAGCCTGCGACGATCCAACGGGTTGCACAGAGATACATCGAGGGGCATGAAGGGCGCATGGCGTTTCTACGAAAAGCAATTCTTCCCGCCGTCGCCCTTGTCCTGTTCACTCATCCGGCCCTCGCCCATGGCGGTGGGGAAATCGATGCCGATGACGCGTGGCAGGCATGGCGGCTGACCCCCGACATCGTGATCGCGACCCTCCTCGTCCTGGCGGTCTATGGCGCCGGCATGTGGCGTCGCCGGACAACCCTGCACGGCGCGCAGGCCGCGCGCAGCGCCGCCTTCATCGGCGGCGTGGCGACGGTGTTCCTGGCGTTGCAGTCGCCCGTTGACCCGATCGCCGAGCGATTGTTTTCCATGCACCAGATCCAGCACATGCTGCTGCGGGTCATCGGCCCGCTGCTGATCGCCTGGTCCTTGCCCGCCGCCATGCTGGTCGCCGGCCTGCCGCGATGGGCGCGCGCGAATGTCCTGGTGCCGCTGCTCTCCGACCGCGGTTTCCGCGGGTTCTTCGGCGTCCTCGGCAATCCCGTCGTCGCGACCGCGCTCTTCATCGCCTCGCTCTATGTCTGGGAGGTGCCGTCCATCCACGATGCCGCGCTGCTCGACGACGGGCTGCATTACACGATGCATGTCACCATGCTGGCGGCCGGCCTCCTGTTCTGGGCGCGGATTTTCGACAGCCGCGTGGCGCCGAAGGGCATCCGCTTCGGCATCCGGCTGATGATGCTGTGGATCGCGATCATCGCCAACATCCTCATCGGCGCGGCGACGACGCTGAAGCCGATGGTGCTCTATCACGCCTACGACCTCGAAGGCCGGTTGTTCGGCATGCCGCCGCTCGCCGACGAGCAGCTCGGCGGCGTGCTGATCTGGATTCCGTCCTCGATGATGTGCCTGATTGCGATCATCGTCGTCATTCACACGCTTGGCCGCCACGAAGAAAAGATCGAGGCGGCGCGCACCCGCTGGACGCCGTCCAACTCGGCCGCCATGGCATGGCCCACCACCGGCGCCGAGCTGATCGCCCGCGCCCGCGTCAAGAACCGGCAAATGGCGCTCGGCTTCGCCGGCTTCTCGGCCTCCGTCTTCGTCACGGCGATCATGATCGGCATCCTGTCGCTGAGCTTCGGCCATGGCGCAACGGGAACCCAGCGCTTCGCCGGCGCACGGCGCTCGGTGACGCGCCGGCTGGCGCCAGCCGCGCAGATCGGTGCCGGGGTAACGCGGTAGCGGGCGCTAGCCGTAGCGCTCGACGAAATTCTTCAGGATTTTCGCGCCCGCCTCCGGGTTGCCCCGCCGCGCCGCCGCCGTCAGGTGCTCGGCGTCTTCCGGCGCGAAATAGCCCTTGTCGCGGTAGATGCGGATCCTGAGCGCGAAGACATCGCCATCGGCTTCCGGGTGGAACTGGGTCGCATAGACATTTTCGCCGTAGCGGATCATCTGGAACGGACACGCGTCGCCCGAAACGAGATGCACGCAGCCGTCGGGCAATGCCTGCACCGCCTCCTTGTGACCGACAAAAGCGTCGAACGGCCCGTCGATCCCGGCCAGCACCGGATCGGCCCGCCCGGCTTCGGTCACCCGCGCGCGCACGACCGAGACCGGCTCGCCAAAACGCGCCTTTGAAACCGGCGCGCCGAGATGATGCGCCAGGATGCCGATGCCGTAGCAGCACCCGAGAAACGGCACGTCATTCGTCGTGATCGCCGGCATCAGCGACATCACCTCGTCCTCGATATGTTTCTCGATCGGCGATTTCCGGTCTTCCGGATCGCTGACGCAGCCCGGCCCGCCACCGACGATCACGCCGGCATAATCGGCAAGGTCGAGTTCGGGCAGTTCCTCGCGCTCCAGCCGCACACGGCGCACCCGGCTCTCGTCGAGTCCGCCCTTGGCGAGCATCGCGCGGAATTCATCGTCGGACGCTTCCGCTTCGGGTCTGAGCTGCAAAATGAGGAAAGGCTTCATGGGTACGCAGGCAATAGGGACGGATCGGATCGCCGCGCTCTATGCGGCAATCCTTCCCCTCCGTCAAACCGGGTCGGCGGCCAGCGGCGATTGTCTCGTTCAGTCTTCTCCGCTTTCGTCGAGTGCCGCGACATAGGCGTTGATGTCCGCCCGCAGCCCGTCACTCAGCAGCGCTCCGATATTGGCCCGCGCGGTGGAGAATTCGGCATATTCCCCGGCATATCCGCGCAAGTGAATACCGACGAGCTTGCCGTCGATCCGGAATGACGCGCCGCTTTCGCCGTTCCAGCTGTCGCCGTCATGCGCGAACAGGTCCGGATTGCGGCAGGACGGATCGTGCCGTTCCGCCGGATAGGCGCGGGCCGAGACGATGGACCAGTAGCGCCCGAAATCGACGGACGGATGGTTTGCGAAGCCGATCTTGATCGCGGTCTTCTGTCCCGAGCGGAACTCCTCGACAAGTTCGGGAGAGGCAAGATCCAGCGGTCGGTAGCTACGAACATGGCCACCCAGCCGGAACAGGGCGACATCGAGATGCGCGCACATCGGATTGGCCGGATCGTCTGTGAACGCCTTGAAACCAATGATCGGATAGCTCTGCAGGATGCATTGTCCGCCGGCCGGTTCGAGGACTTCGAAGACGAGCCTTTCGTCGCGCTGCAATCTCTCCCGGCCATCGCGCATGACGATATGTGCCGCCGAAATGATGACGTCGTCGCGGATGAGCGTCTCGCCGGTGGCCAGATAGGTCTTGAACCCGGCACGGTCGATCTTCGCGATCCGGCCCGCGGCCGGCGTTTCATAACCTAGCTTCTCGCGCAACGCGCAGTTGTCGGGAATAGGGACATCGAAACGGCCTTCTCCGCGCGAAGCGTCATCGAGATTGTTCTCGCCGAATATCGCAGCCATTCCGAGCCCGGGGGCCAGGACGAGCCATCCGAATACGGCGATAACCCGGAGCAGGCGGCCTGCCCGGCTGATGCCGCCGCTCAAATTGCCCGCCCGGGCTCGATCGTGATCATTGCGCGGTTTCCCCTCCCCTCGATGACCCCGGGAACGAGACTATCCCGGAAGTTCGTAATCATTTACGCAACGGAAATTGCAGGCGCCGCCGATTGAGCGCGATGGTTGCGCCGCGATCCTGCGGATTCCTGTTCCATGGAATGGCCGGACGGCGAAAAGGATTTTCCCTGCCGTTCCGATAATGGGTTTTCCAGAGTTATCCGCCAGGGAAAGGGCCCGCCATAATGGGCCAAAGCCCGGTCTGCGTTATGCGTCGGGCATGATTGATCTGAAAGGCGGCCCGATGGCCCGGATTGTCCAGCTCGAAAAGAACGTCTTCGTCGCCTCCCAGTTGACGGAAGCCGATTTCGCCGAAATCGCCGCCCGCGGCATCCGGTCCGTGGTCAACAACCGTCCGGACGGCGAAGCCGACGACCAGTTGCATAGCGCGCAGGCCGAAGCCGCCGCGCGCCGCCACGGTCTCGCCTTTCATCATGCGCCGGTCACCAATTACGACGTCACCGAGGATGCCCCGGTCGACACCCAGACGCGCCTGATCGCCGACCTGCCCGGCCCGATCCTCTTTTATTGCCGCACCGGCAACCGGTCCTCGATCCTCTGGGCCCAGGCCTCGGCTGCCCGTCTCGGTGCGGAAACCGTACTGGACCGTGCGGCGGCCGCCGGCTTCGACCTCGCCGAACTGCGCGAATTCATCGATGATCGCGCCGGCGCTCTGGCCGCCTGAGCGGTTTTGTGCCCCGCAACCGGTAACTCCTGCCGAATTTCCGTTGGAAATCGTGTGTGAGACTCGCACAACAAATTGAAAATTAAAGGTTTTCTGGAAAGACCGCCCTAATTCTCGCCAAATTTGCTCCAAGTACGCGCCACAATTGGTCGACACGATTTGGCTTCGCCGCGGCAATCGCCACGGCGATGTAAACGGGAAAGGGATATGTCACCATGAAGAAACTTCTATTTGCCGCTGCCGCCCTCGCTGCCACCTCCACTCTGGCTCTCGCCGCCGATTTTGCCGCCGTCGATGCCGACGGTTCCGGTACGGTGTCGATGGACGAAGCCAAGGCGGCCATGCCGGATATGACCGACGAAGCCTTCCAGGCCGCCGACGCCGACGGTTCCGGCGACCTGTCTCCGGAAGAATTCGCCACCCTCGCCGGCTGATTCCGGCCGACAAGACGTTCGATGGGCGCGCTCCGGCCTCGGAGCGCGCCTTTTTGTAAATATTTTACAAATTTACACCTCGCGTTTCCGCGCCGCAACAAATCGACACGATTTCACGCTCGAAAAATCGAGATTTTCGTGACATTTCACTGAAACAGGCGCATCTCGGCTCCGAAAACCGCTGTCACGGCGGGTCGGCGCGCCTATGCATCCTCTTCGTCGTGACAAATCTTTACAAACTGACGAAACGAGGACCTCTCTCATGTCTTACTCGCAGGATATCCAGTCGGCCCGCGACCTCATCAAGAGCCACAATGGCACCTGGGACGCCATCGACGCGGAAGCCGTCGCCCGCATGCAGACGATGAACCGCTTCAAGACCGGCCTCGACATCGCCCGTTACACCGCGAAGATCATGCGCGAGGACATGGCCGCCTACGATCAGGACCCGGCCAACTACACCCAGTCGCTCGGTTGCTGGCATGGCTTCATCGGCCAGCAGAAGATGATCTCCATCAAGAAGCATTTCGGCTCCACCAAGCGCCGCTACCTCTATCTCTCGGGCTGGATGGTCGCCGCGCTGCGCTCCGAGTTCGGCCCGCTGCCGGACCAGTCGATGCACGAGAAGACCTCCGTTCCCGCGCTGATCGAGGAGCTTTACACCTTCCTGCGCCAGGCAGATGCGCGCGAACTGAACCAGCTGTTCCGCGAGTTCGATGCCGCCCGCGAAGCCGGCGACGCCAACAAGGAACGCGAGATCCAGCACAAGATCGACAATTACGAGACCCATGTCGTGCCGATCATCGCTGACATCGACGCCGGTTTCGGCAACGCGGAAGCCACCTACCTGCTCGCCAAGAAGATGATCGAGGCCGGCGCCTGCGCCCTGCAGATCGAGAACCAAGTTTCGGACGAGAAGCAGTGCGGCCACCAGGACGGCAAGGTCACGGTCCCGCATGAAGACTTCCTCGCCAAGGTCCGCGCCTGCCGCTACGCCTTCCTCGAACTTGGCGTCGAAGACGGTGTCGTCGTCACCCGCACCGACTCGCTCGGCGCAGGCCTGACCAAGCAGATCGCCTTCTCCAAGGAGCCGGGCGACCTCGGCGACCAGTACAATTCCTACCTCGACTGCGAGGAGGTCACCGCCGAGGAACTCGGTCCCAACGACGTCGTCATCAAGCGCGACGGCAAGCTGATGCGTCCGAAGCGCCTGCCCTCCAACCTGTTCCAGTTCCGCAAGGGCACTGGCGAGGACCGTTGCGTGCTCGACTCGATCACCTCGCTGCAGAACGGCGCCGACCTGATCTGGATCGAGACCGAGAAGCCGCATATCGGCCAGATCGGCGGCATGATGAACCGCATCCGCGAAGTCATCCCGAACGCCAAGCTGGTCTACAACAACTCGCCGTCCTTCAACTGGACGCTGAACTTCCGCCAGCAGGTCTTCGATGACTGGGAAGCCGAGGGCAAGGACGTTTCCGCCTATGACCGCGAGACGCTGATGAGCGCCGCCTATGACGGGTCGGAACTGGCCGCCGAGGCCGACGAACGCATCCGCACCTTCCAGTCCGACGCCGCCCGCGAGGCCGGCATCTTCCACCACCTCATCACCCTGCCGACCTACCACACGGCTGCCCTGTCGACCGACAACCTGGCCCGCGAGTACTTTGGCGACCAGGGCATGCTCGGCTACGTCAAGAACGTCCAGCGCGCCGAAATCCGCCAGGGCATCGCCTGCGTCAAGCACCAGAACATGGCCGGCTCCGACATCGGCGACGACCACAAGGAGTACTTCGCCGGCGAGGCTGCCCTGAAGGCATCCGGCAAGGACAACACGATGAACCAGTTCGCCGCCTGACGGCGAGCGTGGAACCAGATCGCCGCGCGAGCAGGCGTTCCTTGGAGGAGGAGAAAAGGCGGGCTTCGGCCCGCCTTTTTCATGTCAGCGGTTTGCGCCGGAAAACCCGTCTGTCACAAAAGCTTCAATGACAAAGATCAAGGAAGGAAATCGCGGCAACCGGTCTATGCTGCGATGGATAATCAGGGGAATCATCATGGCGGACAGCGACAAACCGAACGACGTGCAGGACTGGCTCGAGGCGGAACTTGCCGATACGCTCGACGAGGATTTCGAACTCGAACTGTCCGAGCCGGCGCTGTCGCTGGAACTGCGCAAGATCTACAACAAGGCGCATCCCGAAACGATCGAACGCCAGACCTATTTCCGCGAACTGATCCGTCTGCAATCCGAACTGATCAAGCTGCAGGACTGGGTCGCCCACACCGGCGAACGCATCGTCGTCCTGTTCGAGGGCCGCGATTCAGCCGGCAAGGGCGGCGTCATCAAGCGCATCACCCAGCGCCTCAACCCACGCATCTGCCGCGTCGTCGCGCTGCCCGCCCCGACCGATCGCGAAAAGACGCAATGGTATTTTCAGCGCTACATCCCGCATTTGCCCGCCGCCGGCGAGATCGTGCTGTTCGACCGCTCCTGGTACAACCGCGCAGGTGTCGAGCGCGTCATGGACTTCGCCTCGCCCGACCAGGTCGAGCAGTTCTTCCGCGACGTGCCTGAATTCGAGCGCATGCTGGTGCGCGACGGCGTGCGCCTCGTCAAATACTGGTTCTCGATCACCGACGAGGAACAGCAGATGCGGTTCCTCATGCGCATCCACGATCCGATGAAACAGTGGAAACTCTCGCCGATGGACCTGCAGTCGCGCGTGCGCTGGGAGGACTACACCAAGGCAAAGGAAGAGATGTTCGCCCGCACCAACATCCCGGAGGCCCCCTGGTACATCGTCGAGGGCAACGACAAGAAGCGCGCCCGTCTCAACTGCATCGATCACCTGCTCAATCTGATCCCCTACGGACCGGTTCCCCACGAGGAGGTCGAACTGCCCGAGCGCGTGTTCAATCCGGAATACGAACGCGCCGTCCTGCCGCCGGAACTCTACGTGCCGCGCAAGTACTGAACGGTCCGAAGACCGGGGTCACTGCCCGCGCATGGCATCCTGTTCGCGCGGCACGATCACGGTCAGGGCGCCCGGCGCGATGCGAATATCGACCGGGCCGCGCATCTTGACCAGCTCGCCGTCGATCGCCGCCTTCATCGGGCGCCGGCGCGTCAGCCGGACGGATCCAGCGGTGAAAATCTCCATTTGCGGCATCTCCGCCCAAGTGCCGGTGGAAATCCGTGCCGCGATGGCCGCGAGTTCCGCCGGCCGGATCGTATGGGCGATGTAGACGCCGAGTTCGCCACCGTCGATGCGGTCGGTATAGGGCAGATGACCTTCCCCGAACCGGTTGTTCGAAATCGCCAGCGCCGCCGTCGCGATCGCCCTTTCCTGGCCACTGCCGTCATCGAGCCACACGCGCACCCGTGGCGGGCGCAGGATCGTCCGCGACAGCGAACGCAGTCCGCCGACGAGCTTGCCGAGCCGCGATCCGTATCTTTGCCGGTCGCGCGCCTCGATCATTTCCGGATGCAGCCCGAGCGAAAATTCGTGGATGAACGCCCGTTCGTTGGCAAAGGCGATATCGGCGGCGGCCGGTCGGCCTCTCGCCAGCGCGGCGATCGCCGCGCCGAGATCGAGCGGAATACCGAGCGAGCGCGCATAGAGGTTCATGTTGCCGCCGGGCAGGACGGCGAGCGCCTTTCCCGTGCCCTGCAGCATGCCCGCCGCCGCCGAAATCGTGCCGTCGCCGCCGCCCGCGAGAATTGCCTCCGTATCGGGCGCGTCCCTGGCCGCCGCCAGCGCCTCCTCCATCCGGCGTCCCTCGACGAACACGACCGAGATCGAATGGCCGTTTTCCGTAAACTGCGCGGAAATCTTTTCCCGCAGCCCGTCGCGGTCGGCGGTCCGGACCGTGGAGGCACCTGGGTTGATGATCGCTGAAAATCGCATGCGCAACCTGTTAGGACGGGAAAGACGACCGGCTGGCCCGGCTTTCTACACTCCCACAAGACCAAAGCCGTAAAAAGGTTGCGTCAAAGACAGACGAATCCGATTACGCGCGGCAACTTTTCTTTATTCATGCGAAAATGCACTACAATTCTATGCGTTTTTGTCATAGATCTAGAGACGCGCACTGCTCGAACCGCGCAATGGCTTATGGGGATACGGGGAGGCTCGGCAGACTTTGTTTCGCGTTTTGGTTGCACCGGATTTCGAGATTACCGCGGCGGATCCCGATTTTCCGCCGGCGCTTCTCGAAACGCTGAAGACTGCCCGCGACGTCACCGGCAGCAACTATGTTTCCTTCTGGGCGCAGATGGGAGAGACCGGACTGTTGTCGCGGATCGTCGTGTCCACCTATCCCGCCGCATGGCTGCGCAAATACACCGACAAGGACTATTCGCGGATCGATCCGGCCATCACCAAGGGACTCTCATCCGTTGGCGCGGTGATCTTCGACCACAACCACCCTGATACCGCCGAACTTGCGGAATTAGCCGCCGACGCGATGGCGCACGGAATCGGCCTTTATACGATCGGTATTCCCGTGCATGTCGGCCCGAATATCAATGCCGTCATCACCTTCGCCACCGACATCGATGTCACCGGCGACGCCGACGAAACCTCGGCCACCCTGACGAAATGCCGCGAACAGGCGCACATTCTGGCACTTGCCGTCACCGAGCGCTTCCTCAGGACCGAACCGCCGAAGGTGAACCTGACCGACCGCGAGATCGAAGTCCTTTACTGGGGTTCCCTCGGCAAGACCGACCAGCAGACCGCCGACATAATCGGAATATCCCGCTGGACGGTGGTCGCCCATGTCCAGAGCGCCAAGAGCAAGCTCCGCGTCTCCAACAAGGCCGCGGCCATTGCTCGCGCGCTAGAGTTGCGCATGTTCACAAGATTCGATCACAAGTTGTAAATAGCCCGGCGCCGCGATAAAACAACCTCCGGTTTTCCCCGTCGGAGATTGCGATGATCATTCACGTCGAAATGCATGAGCGCGCCAGGCATGCGCGTGCTGTCGCCGAATACTTCCGCCTTCGCAAGAAGGTCTTTCACGACCGGATGGGCTGGAACGTCCCGGTCGAAGGCGACCAGGAGCGCGATCCGCTCGACGACCTGCCCTGCACCTACGCTCTCTCGCTCGATCCCGACGGAGCGGTCAATGCCGGCATTCGGCTCATCCCGACCACCCAGACCACGCTGCTCGACCTCGCCTTCGACGGTCTGGTGCCCGACGCCTGCAACTTTCGCTCGCCGACGATCTGGGAACTGTCGCGCTACTGTGTCGATCATGACGTTGCACAGGACCGCCTGCCCGCCGGACTGGGCCTCGCCTCGCTCGAACTGACGCTGGCCAATGTCGATTATGCCCGCCGCAACGGCATCACCCACTTCATCACCGTGACAGAGGAGCGCATTTTCGAACTGACGAAACTCTTCGATCTCGGCATGGAATTGCTCGCACGCAAGACGATCGACGACTGCCCCGTCGTCTGCGGCCTGTTTTCGATCAACGCACGCACGCTGGAACTCGCAGAACGGATGCGTCCTTTCGCCTCCGGAACCGCAGCCGCGCTTATGCCGGGGACACCGCCTTCCGGTACAGGTGCCACGTCGCATGCCCCAGCACCGGCAACGCCACCACGAGTCCGAGAAACAGCGGAACCGAAGAGACGATCACCGCCAGCGTAACAAAAATCCCCCACGCGACCATCGGCGCGGGATTGGACGTCACGGTCTTCACGCTGGTGATCATCGCGGTCACGAAGTCGGCCTCGCGGTCGAGCAGCAGCGGGATCGAGATCACCGTGATCGAAAACAGGGCCAGCGCCAGAACCGCCCCGACGACATGGCCAATGGCAAGGAAGATCCAGCCCTGCGGCGTGGTGAAGACGACATGGACAAACCGGTCGAGGGTCGAGAAGGACGAGTGTTGCAGGATGATCGCGACCAGCAGGCGCACCTGATACATCCAGACCCAGAACACGAACAGCATCACGAAGGCCATCCAGGCGAGTTCACGCTGGCGCTGCAGCCAGACGACACCGAGAATTTCGCTCCACACCAGCGGTTTGCCGGCCTGCAGCCGGCGGCTGACCTCGTAAAGCCCGACGGCGATGAACGGTCCAATCAGCGGGAAGCCGATCGCCACCGGATAGATCATCCACGGAATGTCCCAGACCGTCAGCGACAAGGCGATGATGATGCCGCCCGCCGCATAGACGCCGCCGAAAAACAATCCGAACAGCGGTGCGCTAGCGAAATCCGCCAAGCCTTTTCGCAAGACCTCGGCGAGATCCGCGAAACCGATCCTGTTCACTTGCGGCATGGCGGGCGGACGCGGCGTTGCGCCCGCTGTTCTGTTCTCTTCGGCCATGGTCTCTCCTCCCTCGTCCGAAACTTTAATGTGTGTCCGCACATGCCCGCGCACATTGACGCAGGTCAATAGGGCGCAACTGTCCCGCGCCGATTCGCATCCCTGGATTGGTTTGTGCGGTGAAATCCGCTAAAAATCCGGCATGAGCGAACGAATGACCACCCGCACCGACAGACCGCGCGAATCGCGCACGGACAATATCCGCCTGGGGGTGGCGCTCACCGCTGGCGTCGCGGTGATCGGCCTTGCCGGTTTCGCCGGCTGGTTCGCCCATGGCGACACGCTGTTCTGGTCGCTTCTGCAGGCGGGACTGGCCTGGTGCATGTAATTCGCGCCGCCGCGCCAATTTGACCGGATGAAATCACACCCCCGGATTGCTAGATAAAGGCCGCAAACACAAAGAGGTGCATAATGCGCGCGATTTTCGCTGCCCTGATCGTCGTGCTGGTCGCGGCCGGTGCCTGGCTCGGATACGAGATCTACAACCAGTCCGCCGTGAACTCCGAAAAACCTTACGGCGTGGCCTTTAACCTGACCGATCAGGACGGACAGCCGATCACGGAACAGGCCTTTCGCGGCCACCCGACCGTGGTGTTCTTCGGCTTCACCCATTGCCCCGAGATTTGCCCCACCACGCTTTACGAACTTGGCAACTGGTTCGAGGCGCTCGGCAAGGACGGCGAAAACATCAAGGCCTATTTCGTATCGATCGATCCCGAGCGCGATACGCCCGAGGTGCTCGGCAACTATCTCGGCAACGTGACCGACCGCGTGCGCGGCATCACCGGCGATCCCGAGGCGGTGCGCACCATGGCGCGCGGCTTCAACATTTATTTCAAGCGCATCGACACCGGCGATGGCGATTACACGATGGACCACACCGCCTCGATCCTGCTGCTCGACAGCAAGGGCCGGTTCCGCAAGACAATCGCATTCGGCGAAGACTCCGACAGCGCGATCCAGAAACTGCGCGATCTCGCCGCCACCTGACCGGTTCTGCCCGCCGCGCCCTTGCCGCAGCGGCGCTAAACGCAATATGACCGGCGAATTGTTCAACAACGCCGGGCGGTCATGGAAAACATAGCGGTCAAACTGGCCTTCGTCGGCGCCGCGGGCATTGCCGCCCAGTGGCTTGCCTGGCGCTTGCGCCTGCCGGCCATCGTTCTTCTGCTGGCCGCCGGTTTCGTTGCCGGCCCCGTCACCGGCTTCATCCAGCCGGCCGAGGATTTCGGCAAGGTCTATCAGCCCGCCATCGGCCTCGCCGTGGCGATCATCCTGTTCGAGGGCGGGCTGACGCTCAATTTCCGCGAAATCCGCGAAACCTCCAGGGCGGTGCGCCGGATCGTCCTTCTGGGCGGTCCGCTGACATGGCTTGGCGCGGCACTGGCCGGCCACTATGTCGGCGGCCTGTCATGGGCCGTGGCGATCATTCTCGGCGCCATCCTCGTTGTCACCGGACCGACAGTCATCATGCCGTTGCTGCGCTCGGCGAAGCTGAATCCGCGCCCGGCATCGCTGCTGCGCTGGGAGGCGATCGTCAACGATCCGATCGGCGCCCTCTTCGCAGTTGTCTCCTTCGAGATCTTCCTCGTCTTTCAGGGCGGCCACGCCGCACACGGACTGGCGTTCAACATCGTCCTTGCCTTTCTGTTCGCGCTCCTGGCCGGCCTCGGCATGGCGCAATTGCTGATCTGGGCCTTCATTCGCGGCCATGTGCCGGAATATCTGAAGGTCCCGGTGCTCTTCGCATCCGTGCTCGCTGTCTTTGCCGCCTCCAACCTGTTCCTCGAGGAATCGGGCCTGCTGGCCGTCACGGTCATGGGCATTCGGATGGCCAATTCACGCATGGCCTCACTCGGCGAGATCCGCCGCTTCAAGGAAACGATCACCGTGCTGCTCGTTTCCGGCCTGTTCGTCATGTTGACGGCGGCGCTCGAATGGCCGGTGATCCGCAGCCTCGACTGGCGGGCGGCCGGTTTCGTGATCGCGCTGCTCTTCGTCATCCGGCCGGTCGCGATCCTTGTCGCCACCATCGGCACCGGCCTGAAATGGCAGGAACGCCTGCTCGCCGCATGGATCGCGCCGCGCGGCATCGTCGCCGTCGCGGTCGCCAGCCTGTTCGGCTCACTGCTCGCGGCCTCCGGCACGGCGGACGGCGAACGCATGGTCGCCTTCACCTTCGCCGTCGTGGTCGCCACCATTCTCCTGCATGGCTTCACCCTGGCGCCGCTCGCCCGCATTCTCGGCCTGCGCATGGCGGGCAAGCCCGGCATCCTGATCGTCGGCGGTTCGCGCTGGGCGACCGCGCTAGCCTCCAAGCTGAAGGACATGGAAATCCCGGTCACCATCGCCGACGGCAACTGGAACCATCTCATAGAAGCGCGCCAGGCCGGGCTGGAAACCTATTTCGGCGAAGCGCTGTCCGAGCACGCCCACCACAATCTCAACGTCGAACGCTTCAACGCGCTGATCGCGGCGACCGACAACGACGCCTACAACGCGCTTGTCTGCTCCGACTTCGGGCCGGAAATCGGCCGCAACAACGTCTACGAGATCGGCGGCATGCGCGAGCAGTCCGACCGCCGCGCCATGCATTTCACCATCGGCGGACGGCAATTGTTCAAGCCCGGCCTCGATTTCCGCGAATTGCGCTGGCGCCACGCCAGCGGCTGGACCTTCCAGTCCACCCGGCTGACCGAAGAGTTCGGCCGCGAAGCCTACATCGCCAGCCGGCACGAGGATGCCCGCGTCATCCTCTGGCGCAAGCCCGACGGTTCTCTGGTCTTCGAGAGCAGCGGCAAGGACACGAAAGCACAGGAAGGCGACGTGATTTTAAGCTTCGCACCGCCGAAACAAGCTGATACGGCGGATGGCCGCAAGAGAAAACGCGCCGAAACGGCCGATAGGGAAGACACATAGCATGCCGCAAACCCGTCTCCATCTCTCCGCCGAAAAGCTCGAGGCGGAGCGTATCTTCGAGCTCCTCGAGCGCGAATTCGAGGATGACGGATACGCGCTCGCCAACACGGAGATCGACGAGCCGGCGCAGATATTCGAGGTCTCGCTCTACGCGGATGGCGAGGACGATGAAATCGCGGCGATCGAGACGCGCATGGCGGATTGCCTCGGATCCGACGGTTTCGGCCTCGGCATAGACCGCGAGATCCTGCCGGACATCGACTGGGTGGCGAAATCGCTGGAGGGGCTGAAGCCCGTGCGCGCCGGACGTTTCCTCGTCCATGGCCGCCACGACCGCGCCGCCGCGCGCGCCAACGACATCGCCATCGAAATCGAGGCCGGCCAGGCCTTCGGCACCGGTCATCACGGCACGACCTCCGGATGCCTCGTCATGCTGGAACGGCTGATCCGCACCCGCCGGCCGAAAAACGTGCTCGATCTGGGAACCGGCAGCGGCGTGCTGGCGATCGCGGTTGCCAAGCTCGCCAAATGCCCGGTGCTGGCGACCGACATCGACCCTGTCGCGACCCGCGTCGCCAAATCCAATGCGAGGCTGAACGGCGAAGCCGGGCTGATCCGTTTCGAGACGGCGGCCGGCTTCTCGAACCGCGCCTTCCTCGAGGAAGGTCCGTTCGACCTGATCGTCGCCAATATCCTGGCGCGCCCGCTGATGCGCATGGCACCCGATATCGCCGCCGAACTCTCGCCCGGCGGAGATGTCGTCCTGTCGGGCATTCTCGCCACGCAGCGCCAGATGGTGCTCGCCGGCTTCCGCGCGGCGGGGCTCTTTCACCGCCGCACGATCTGGCGCGACGAATGGGTCACCATACATCTCGACCGCGGCTGAAACGCAAAAGGGCGGCCACAAGGGCCGCCCTTTGCTTAACGCGGAAAGAAACTCTTTAGAACGGATAGAAGGCCGTCGGGCGGCGGCGCAGTTCCGAACGGTCGTAGCCATGCGATTTCAGCGTGTCATCGTCGAGCATCAACAATGCGCCGTTGACATAAGCGGAAACCTGGCGGGCACGGGCGTTGACCATTGCGTCGAAAGCATTGTGAAGCATGCTCTTGTTCGATCTGACGGTCATTTTCATTCTCCTGATTACAACCGGCTCGTGCCGGTGACTTGAATATGAGCGCGGTCACGGCCGATGACCACGCCCAAAGCGGCAGGGCAGCCATGCATATTTCGCATATGCGAAATAAACTTGTGCACTACAGCAAACACCAATCACCGGATTGATCCGGTCCGGGCCTCGGCATAACGTCCGCGCGACAATGCGAAGCGAAGGCGCCCACATGTTCCAGCAATTTTCCGAAAAGAGTGATCCCTCCGCAGGCAAGGCGCGGGTCGCAGCGCTGCGCGCCCGCATGCGCGAAGAAAAGCTCGACGCCTTTATCGTCCCGCATGCCGACGAGCACCAGAACGAATATCTTCCCGAGCGCGCCGAGCGCCTTGCCTGGCTGACCGGTTTCACCGGGTCCGCCGGCAGTGCGATCATCCTCGCCGAGACCGCGCATGTCTTCACGGACGGCCGCTACACGCTGCAGGTCCGTTCGCAGACCGACCCGACCGTCTTCACGCCGCAGGACATGATGGCGACCCCGCCGCACGAGTGGCTGGCCGAAAACATCAAAACCGGCATGCGCATCGGCTTCGATCCCTGGCTGCACACCGTCGACGATGCGAAACGGCTTGCCAAGGCCTGCTCGGGCAACAAGGCGGAACTCGTCGCCGTCGACCGCAACCTCGTCGACGCCATCCGCAACGACCTGCCGCCCCCGCCGCTCGAGCCGGTCGCCATCCATCCGTTCGAATTCGCAGGCGAGACGCCGCGCGACAAGATCGGCCGCATCGCCGACGCCGTGGACGACAAGGGCGCAGAAGCACTCGTCGTCACCGACCCGGCCTCGATCTGCTGGCTGTTCAACATTCGCGGCGCCGATGTCGCCCACACGCCGCTGGCGCTGGCCTTCGCCATCCTGCCGGTAAAAGGCGAGCCGACGCTGTTCATCGACAATCGCAAGCTGCCGGTCAAAACCGAAGCCTATCTCACCCAGCTCGCCGGCCTGCGCCCGCCGTCCGAATTCGACGACGGATTGCGCGAACTCGGGAAGGCCGGAACGAAGGTGATGATCGACCCGACGCTGACCGCCCGCCGGATCGCCGACGAATTGACGGGAGCCGGCGCGCACCTTGTCGAAGAGGCGGATCCCGTCCGCCTGCCCCGCGCGCGCAAGAACGCCGCCGAGCAGCAGGGCGCCCGCAACGCCCAGCGCCGCGACGGCGCCGCCCTCGCCGCCTTTCTCGCCTGGCTCGACGCGCAGCAGCCGGGCTCGCTCGACGAGATCGCCGTCGTCACCGCGCTGGAGGAATTCCGCCGCGAGACCGGCGAGCGTCTTTCCATGCCGCTGGCCGAGATTTCCTTCGACACGATCTGCGGCGCGGGCCCGAACGGCGCCGTCGTCCACTACCGGGTGACGGAGAAGACCAACCGCAAGGTCGATGCCGGCGATTTGCTGCTGGTCGATTCCGGCGCGCAATATCACGACGGCACCACCGACATCACCCGCGTCATCCCGATCGATAAACCGACGGACGAATACCGCCGCCACTTCACGCTGGTGCTGAAGGGCATGATCGCGATTTCGGTGGCGCGTTTTCCGGCCGGCACGCGCGGCGTCGACATCGACGTGCTGGCGCGCAACGCGCTCTGGCAGGCCGGCCTCGACTATGCCCACGGCACCGGCCATGGCGTCGGCTCCTTCCTCGGCGTCCATGAGGGGCCGCAAAACATTTCCCGGCGCGGCATGCAGGCGCTGCTGCCCGGCATGATTGTTTCCAACGAGCCCGGTTACTACAAGGCGGGATCGCACGGCATCCGCATCGAGAACCTCGTTCTGGTGCGCCCGGTCGATGTCCCGGAAGGCGGCGAGATCGCGATGCATTCCTTCGAGACGCTGACGCTGTGCCCGATCGACCGCCGCCTGATCGACGTCTCGCTGCTGGCCGACGCCGAACTCGACTGGCTCAACGCCTATCACGCCCGCGTGCGCGAGGAGGTTTCGCCGCTGGTCGAGGACGGGAACGTGCTCGCATGGCTGGAGAAGATGACGGCCGAACTCAGCCGATGAGGGCTCTGAAGGCAAGGACCGCGATCCAGCCCAGCACGAAGACGGCCATCATCGGCAGATAGAAGGCCGCGACGAAGGCGACGATGATCGTCGCCGTCTCCGCCGGCCCCGTGAACACCGCCGCCGGCGCGACCAGCGTCGTCAGGACGGCGGCGGGAACCGCGTTCAGCCCCGCATTGACGCGCGGATGGATCGTCTTGAAACGCGACAGCACCAGGTGCCCGCCGATCCGCGTCAGATAGGTCGCGAAGGCGCCCGCCAGAATGATCCATGTCGTCGTCGAGAGTTCCATGTCCTACTCCGCCGCTTCCGCCGGTTCGCCGCCGATTGCGGCCGCCGCCAGCACGCCGGCGAGCGCACCCAGCGAGACATGCCAGGGCGAGCCGACCAGAACATAGGCGCCGATCGAGGCCACTGCGCTGACCGCCACAACCGGCAACCAGCTGGGGCGCTTGCGAAAGCCCATCACCAGGCCGAGGAAATAGACCGGCAGCAGAAAATCGACGCCGTAATCGGCGGGGTTGGCCACCAGCTTGCCGAAGACCGCGCCGAGCCAGCCTTCCAGAATCCATGACGCATAGATCGCGGTCGCGGTGCTCATGTACCAGAGGAAGGTTACGGTCTTGCCGTCCTCCGCGCGCTTTTCTGCCTCGGCGAATTGCGGATCGATCAGGAAGAAGAAGCCGAAATAGCGCTGCAGCTTCGACCAGTGGCCGACATGCCGGCCGACGACCGCGGAATAGAGCACATGGCGGAAATTGACCGCGAAGATCGACAGGACGATCAGCCACGGCGCAATATGGTCGCCGAACAGGTTGATCCCGACCATCTGGCTGGCGCCGGCATAGACGGTCGCGCTCATCAGCACCGCCTCGAACACGCTGAAACCGTTGTCGATGGCGAGCGCGCCGAACAGCAGGCC
This sequence comes from Oricola nitratireducens, assembly GCF_014904745.1. Lineage (GTDB taxonomy): Bacteria > Pseudomonadota > Alphaproteobacteria > Rhizobiales > Rhizobiaceae > Oricola > Oricola nitratireducens. Next base: position 117,746 of record NZ_JACZCS010000023.1, on the reverse strand, counting down.
GAACGGCGCCGCGGCGAAAATGACCGGCATGGCCGATCTGATTCCGTCGGCGATTTCCCGTTTCGCGTTCATGATGGTTTGCTCCGCGACGCGGTATAGGTCAAGGATACTGACGCGTCACGGGCAATAATGTGACCGTGACAACTCTTTGGGTTCAGGAGGCCCCATGCAGACGACCCAGGACCAGATGCCGGCCGCGCCGCATCTCGCCGACGATATCGACCTGTTCTATCTCCTGCGGGAGTTCGAAACCGCCTATCGCTACGCGCCGACCGGCGGCAGCGCCCCGATCCGCGCGCATATGCGCATGGTTCGCGAGCGGCTGGCGAAGATCCTCAAAGCCGGGCCGCAGACGCGCATGCCGGAGCCGGCAAGCCTGCCCGCCACGCGGCATCTCGGCCGCGCCCTCGACAATGGCGTGCGCGAACCGACCGAGATCTTCGTGCGCGCGACCGCCAAGCTGGCGCCGCGGCTGCGCTGGGAATATGGCTACGAGAAGCTGCCCGCCGCGCTGGCGCGCAAATATGCCTATGCCGACATTCTCGGCCCCGGCGGCTTCGTCGATTGCGCCGAACTCGTCCTGGGTTTCGTGCTGTTCGCGCCGGGATGCGTCTATCCCTCGCATCGCCACGACGGCATTACCGAGAGCTATATCGTCCTGTCGGGCGCCGTCTCCGAAAACGATCTCGGCGTCTTCCGCCCGCCATCGATGATCTTCAACGCCGCCGGCACGACCCACACGATCCGCACCTCGCTGCACGAGCCGGCCCTGCTCGCCTATGCGTGGACCGGCGCGGCCGACGCGATTGCCGGCCACACCATGAAATTCACCCGCGCGCGCAAAAAATAACGCTTGCGGGCCCCACCCGCGCATGCGGCCGCCCTCCCCCGCGCGGGCGGAGAAGGGTTGCGCGGCCGGCGCGGGATACGCGGCGGTCACGACGTGTCGGGATCTTTTGCCGGCAGATTGCGCGCCAGCGTGTCGCATTCGCGCAGGATGTCGTCGATCGCGTGGACCGGCCGCTTGCGCCAGCCGGGCGGCCAGCCGGCGCGCACCGGCGACGAGCGCAGACCGCGGACATGGCGGCCGGACAGCCACGCCTGGTTTGCGCGCGCCCGCATGCGCGCAAGCCGGATCGCCTCGCCGCCGATGTCGTCGAGCGCGGCCTTCAGCGCCGCGACACGGCGGCAGATCCGCTTGGCGCCGATCTCGCTGTCCGGCGCGGGATCGAAACGCCCCGGCGGCGCGGGCGCAGGCTCCGGTTCGAACGCGAACCGCTTCAGCGGATCGAACAGCCGGAAGGCCGGGACGCGGGCGGCGGACGTTTCCGGTTCGGGCAACGGCCCGGCCCAGGCGAGCCCGAAGCGGCGGCAGATCTCGTGCGCCGGGACCGGCCTCGGTTTCGCTGCGCCCGGACGCATCGCGGCGACCACCGGCGGCGGCGCCGCGCGCCGGCCGGTTTCGGCAGGCGCGGCCTTCGCGGCCTTTGCCCGCGCGCGCCGCCTGACGGCCCACCACGGCACATATTTCGGCGCGGCCGGCGCGCGCACCGTCACCGCGATGCCGTGCGCCGCGATCATGATCAGGCGGCGCAGCGCCGTTTCGGCCGGACGCAGCACCTTGAGGATGCGGCGAAAGACCCGGCGCGGCAGCGTCGCCGCCCCGCCCTCGTCCAGCCCCGCCATGAGGAACAGCACCGTGACGATCGGCGTCAGCGCCGCGCGGTTGCGCGCGACAGCGAGTTCCCACCAATTGTCCGTGTCGCGGTCCATGCGGGCAGTATGGGAGCGGGTTTCGGGCGGTGGACAAGAATTTGGGCGCGGTGCGGGGAAGGTGTTGAGATCGAAGGGAAAGGGATATTGGGAGGGGACGCGGTTATCCAACGCTTGGGCGGCGTGTGGAGCGTGCTGAATGGGCATTCGCGGCCCGAGGCAGACGGCGAGGAAATGGTTGCCGAACGGCGGCTTTGCGTACCATTAAAGAAGACGTATGCTTTGCGCAGCTCCCGATATAAATGATGCGCCATATCCTGAACGCATCCGGTCAATATCTGAATGAATACTCAAAGCAAGCCAAATTCCACCATCAGAAAAATAGACTGTGTCTGCTGTCAACGGAAAATCTATTGTGTTGGCGAGCATAGTCAATTGTGGTATAGTTAATTTTGACTGCATTACGGCTTGGCAATATTGACATGGGTCACCTATCGAAACGCGTAGGACGGCGACACGTATTGGTGGGGGGTATGACCTTGTTCGGAAGCCTTGCCACTAGGCACCTTCATGCGCAGGGCACATTCGATATCAGCAGGTTGCGGCGGGCGGCTGTAGTTATTGGCATCGACTCCTACCCGCATCTTCCTCACCTCAGAGCTGCCGTTTCAGGCGCCGAGGAAATGTCTGCCTTTCTGCGCGGCGAAGGTTTCGATACGCGACTGTTCACCGATAGCGGTGGTCCTGTCAGAGGCTCGGATCTCTTCGATGCCGTCGCCGGTTTCGTCGACGATCCGGCCGGTCTGGACCAGCTCGTCATTTACTTCTCGGGGCACGGCTTCCTGAGCGGCACGACCGAGATCTGGATGCTGTCGAACGCGCCTTACGACACGGCGGAAGCCGTATCGGTGCTCGAAAGCACCGAACTTGCCTACCAGTCGAACATTCCCAACGTCGTCATGATATCGGATGCCTGCAGGTCTCTCGCTAGCGACCTCGGAACCAGCCAGGTGACGGGACGCAAGATCTTCCCCGCCGGGCGGACGCCGGATCGCCGCACCGACGTCGACGTCTTCTTCGGCACGAGGCCCGGTGCTGATTCCTACGAACTTCCCGTCAGCGAGAGCGTTCCGCAGCATGAAGGCATCTACACGGCCGCCTTCCTCAAGGCGTTCACCCGGCCCACGGACGACATGGTCTATCGCTTCGACAATGGCGTGACCGTGATTCCGAACCGGAAAATGCGCGACTTCCTGTTTCGCGAAGTCAGCGCGCGGGCGCAGGACCATTCGATCCGGTTGACGCAATATCCCGAAGCGCGCATCACCTCCGACATCCCGACATTCGTCGGCCAGCTCCATGTGGCGGACGACGGTCCCGCTCCGCCGCCAAGAGGGCCCGAACCGTCGGACATCGCCGTGCCCGATGCGGTGCAGAAGGCGGTGCAGGACATCGTGACCGGTACCAGGGCGGCGGGAGAGCTGTTTGTCGTTACCGGTGACATGTCCCCGGCGGCACGCAAGGCCGGCGAACTCGTCTTCCAGTCGGTCGATTTCCAGCGCAAGGACGTGGAAGTGGAGGATACCGGGTTCGTCGTCTACGGAGCCAAGGTCGCACAGGTCGGGGCATGGGGGATCGATACGGGCAGGGCGCCCGAAGTGCCGGGCGCCGACAACTGGCGCGCCTACATGCCCGATGGCCAGCGGGCTGCGCATGCGGCGGTGCTCTTCGAGGATGGTCGCGGGACGGTTCTTCCCATCCTGAAGGATTTCGGGACACACGTGACAGTCGGGCCACAAGGCGTCATCGACCTGCGCTTCAATCCGGCGCAATCAAACTATCTTTTCTTCGAATATCTGAACGAGGTCGACCGGTTGGCGTTCCTGCGCGGGCTCGCGGCCGAAGCGACGCGGCAGGGCGCGCTCGTCTTTGAAGGATCGCGCGAGGAGCGGGAGGCGGCGGCGCGCAGCTTCGCCGGCCGGGTCCGCATGGGCAAGGGATTCGATCCGACCCTCGGCATCTTCGCCGCCTACGCTTACGCAACCGGCTTCATGGAGGACGGCGTTCGCTCGGTACACGATATCATACTCGATTCGCTCGGCGCCGAGATCTTCGACATCGGACTGCTCGCCGGGCGTCTCGATCCGGACGGACGCAGCCGGAATGGCGTGCCCGTGGTGCCGCCGTTTCCGTTGATGCGCCAAGGCTGGGAATATCTGAGGGTCCGCGGCGTGGCGATGTCGCGCATCATGGCCATCGCGCGGCCGGCGTTGCTCGACAGCCTCTGGACCACATACGGCGACGAAGCCGCCAAACTCATCACCGATATTGTCGCCAACACACCCCCGAGAGGCGTTCCGCAATGATTGGACGACGCGAATTCATGGCCGGGGCGACAGCCGCAATGTCGGCGCTGGCGTTCCATGAGGCAAGGGGGGAGCCGATACGGCGAATCCTGTTCGTTCATGGCCGCGCGCAGGGCGGGCGCAATGTTGCCGACATCCGCAGAGAATGGATCAAGGCGCTCAAGGAGGGGGCTAGCGCTGCGGGGATGGCCCTTCCGGACGATCTCAATATCGCGCTGCCGTTCTACGGAGACGAGCTCGACCGCCTGACGGCCGAGTTCGATCTGCCGCTCGCCGCGGACGTAACGGCCCGCGGAACGGCCGAGCAGGACGCTTTCCTGGCATTCCAGGCCGAAGTCGCGCAGGACCTGCGAATTAAGGCTGGCGTCACCGACGCTGAGGTTGATGATGCCTACGGAGACAATCCGCGCCCGAAGGGGCCGCTCAACTGGGAATGGGTGCAAGCGATCTTCCGCGCAATCGACAGCCATAGCGACGGCATCACCTCCGATGCACTGCAGATCGCACTCCGCGATGTCTATGTCTACAATTCGAGCCCGGCGGTACGTCGGATCATCAACGGTATCGTCAGCAGGGAAATCGATGATCGTCCGACGGTAATCATCGCCCATTCGCTTGGTTCGGTCGTCGCCTACTATATCCTACGGGAACTTACGGCGCCAAAGGTGCCGTTACTCGTCACCCTCGGATCGCCGCTCGGTATCCGAGCCATCCGCCGGCCGCTCAAGCCGCTCCATCACCCCGCCGTCGTCCAGGCGTGGCTCAACGGCTATGACAATCGAGACGTTGTGGCGCTCTATCCGCTCGATGCGGACAATTTCGACATCGATCCGGCGATCGAGAATATCGCCACCTTGCGAAACCAAACAGAAAATCGTCACGGAATCATCGGTTACTTGGACAAGCCGAAAATCGCTGGCCGCATCATCGAGGCGTTGAACTGATGAAGTTCACTACGCGACTCCCAAGCCTACAGCGAATGTCAACTTCGAGGAATCTGCATTGCAGCGGCGGGCCGCCCGCTCCATGAAAGCTATGGGCCGGAAGCGGCTATGGGCGTTAGATAATTGGATGTCCGCTTCGGTTGCTCGGCTCGCCACAAGCCGCCAGTCCGTTCCCGCCCCACAAACCGGCCACAACGGCTCGCGCTCCCCTACTCCCTCACAGCCCCTCCACCCGTCGGAACCACTCGTCCTCGTCGATCACTTCGACGCCGAATTCCTGCGCCTTGGCGAGCTTGGAGCCAGCGCCCGGGCCGGCGACGACGAGGTCGGTCTTTTTCGACACCGAGCCCGCCGCCTTGGCGCCGAAGCGTTCCGCCAACGCCTTCGCCTCGTCGCGCGACATCCGTTCCAGTGCCCCGGTGAACACGATGGTCTTGCCGGACAGCGCCGTGTCGGTCGCCGGCCGTTCGGCCTCCTCGACGGTCAGTTCGCCGATCAGCTTCTCGACCATGTCGCGGTTGTGCGGCTCGGAGAAATAGCGCGCGATGGAATCGATCACCGCGTCGCCGACATCGTCGAGCGCGTCCATCTCCTCGCGTGCCGCCTCGTCGCCATCGGCGATCTTCAGCGCCGCCTCCTCGAAGGACGGCCAGTCGAGATAGGCCCGAGCCAGCGTCTTGGCGGTGGATTCGCCGACATGGCGGATGCCGAGGCCGTAGATCAGCCGTTCGAGCGGAATCGTGCGCCGTTCCTCGATGGCGTCGAACAGCTTCTGCGCCGAGACCTCGCCATAGCCGTCGCGGTTCTTCAGCTTGGTCAGAGCGGTCTCGTCGCGTTTCGCCAAAGTGAAGATCTGCGCCGGCGTCCTGATCTCGAGCCCCCCTTCGTCGTCGAAGAAATACTCGATCTGCTTTTCGCCGAGCCCCTCGATGTCGAAGGCGCGCCGCGACACGAAATGCTTCAGGTGCTCCTTGCGCTGGAACGGACAGGCGAATTCGCCCGAACAGCGCCGCACCACGCTCTCCTCGCCGCTGGCGATGGCTTCGCGCACGATCGGCGTCTTCAGCGAACACGGACAAACCGTCGGGAATTCGAACGGCTCGGCGTCCTTCGGCCGCTTCTCCGGCACATAGCCGAGGATCTGCGGGATGACGTCGCCGGCGCGCTGCACGATCACCGTGTCGCCGATCATCACACCAAGCCGCTCGATCTCCTCGGCATTGTGCAGCGTCGCGTTTTCGACCACGACGCCGCCGACCGTCACCGGCTCCAGCCGCGCCACCGGCGTGATCGCCCCGGTGCGCCCGACCTGGATGTCGATGGCGTTGAGCGTCGTCATCGCCTTTTCGGCCGGGAACTTGTGCGCGATCGCCCAGCGAGGGCTACGCGAGACGAAGCCGAGCCGCTCCTGCAGCGTCAGGTCGTCGACCTTGTAGACGACGCCGTCGATATCGTAGGCGAGGTCCGCGCGCTCCATCTCGATGCGGTGGTAGTGTTGAATCAGTTTCTCAACACTTTCAAAGACAGCCATCAACGGATTGGTTTCAAAGCCGAATTCCCGGAAGGCTTCGACCATGCCCATCTGCGTGTCGGCCGGCATCTCGGAGACCTCGCCCCAGGCATAGGCGAAGAATTTCAGCGCCCGGCCGGCGGTGATCGAGGCATCGAGCTGGCGCAGCGAGCCGGCGGCCGTGTTGCGCGGATTGACATAGGTCGGCTTGCCGGCGGCCTCCTGGCGCGCGTTCAGTTCGGCGAAATCCGCCTTGGTCATATAGACCTCGCCGCGCACCTCCATCACCGCCGGCGGATCGCCCTTCAGCCTGTTCGGAATGTCGGAGATCGTCCGCGCGTTCGCGGTGACGTTCTCGCCGGTCGTGCCGTCGCCGCGCGTCGCCGCATAGACCAGTTCGCCGTCCTCGTAGCGCAGCGACAGCGACAGTCCGTCGATCTTCGGTTCGGCGGTCAGGCGAAGCGGCGCGTCCTCGCCGAGCTTCAGAAAGCGGCGCACGCGGGCCGCGAAATCGCGCACGTCCTCGTCCGAAAACGCGTTGTCGAGCGACAGCATCGGCACGCGGTGACGGATCTTCTCGAATTTCTCCGAGACCGCCGCGCCCACCTTTTCGCTCGGCGAGTCGGCGCGTTTGAGATCGGGAAACCGTTGCTCGATGGCGAAGTTGCGCTGCTTCAGCGCATCGTATTCGGCGTCCGAGATGACCGGCGCGTCCTCGCGGTGATAGCGCGCGTCGTGCTCGGCGATCTCGGCGGCCAGCCGCTCGAGTTCGGCGGCGGCTTCCTCCTGATTCAGTTTCTCAACAGGTGTAAGCTTTTTGTCCGCCATGCCGCCTATCCGACTCTTCTTTCAGCGGAATTTAGCGGCGAACCCCCGGCAGGCAAACCGATTTCGGCGCGATCCACGAAGACTGCCGTCAGCCGGCCTTCAGAAGTTGCGCCGCCGCGGCCCGCGCCTCGTCGGTGATCGTCGCGCCGGCCAGCATGCGGGCGATTTCCTCGCGCCGCTCGTCGGCGCCCATGCAGGCGACCGAGGTGACCACCTGCTCGCCATGCGACGGCGCCTTGGCGATCAGGTAATGCGTCGCCGCCCGCGCGGCGACCTGCGGCGCATGGGTGACGGAGAGCACCTGCACGGTCTCCGACAGCCGCCGCAACCGCGCGCCGATGGCGTCCGCCACCGCGCCGCCGACGCCGGTGTCGATCTCGTCGAAGACGAGCGTCGGCGCCGAGCCGCGGTCGGCAAGCGCCACTTTCAGCGCCAGCAGGAAACGCGAAAGCTCGCCGCCCGAAGCGACCTTCATCATCGGCCCGGCGCGCGTGCCGGGGTTGGTGCGCACCCAGAACTCGATCTGGTCGATGCCCTCCTCCGACCGTTTCTCCGGATCGGTCTCCATCTCGACGATGAATTCGGCCCGTTCGAGTTTCAGGTCCGGCAGTTCCGCCATCACCGCGCCGACGAGATCGGCCCGCGCCGTCTGCCGGGCTTCCGACAAGGCCGCGGCCGCGCGGTCGTAAAGCGCGCGCGCTTCCGCGGCGGCGTTCTCCAGTTCGGCTAGCCGCGCTTCGCCGGCGTCGAGTTCGGCCAGCTGGTCGGCGAACTGCACCGCCAGCGCCGGCAGATCGTCGACGGCGACATTGTATTTGCGCGACGCGGCCCTGAGCGCGAACAGCCGCTCCTCGATCGTTTCCAGCTCACGCGGATCGAATTCGCTGGTGTTGACCGCGACCTCGATGCGGCTTTGCGCATCGGCAAGATGATCGAGCGCCTGGCCGAGCGCGGCATTGACCTCTTCGAGCAGGCCCGGCGCCTCCACGGCCTTGCGCTCCAGGCGCCGCAGCAGGCTCGCGATATGCGGCACCGGCGACGCCTGCCCGGACAGAACGTCATGCGCCTCGTTGAGGTCGCCGGCGATCTTTTCGGCCCGCATCATCTGCGCGCGCTTTTCGGCAAGCACCTCTTCCTCGCCCGGTTCCGGCGCCAGCGCGGCAAGTTCCTCGTGCGACGAATGCAGGTAGTCGGCCTCGCGCGACGTCTCCTCGACGCGTTTGCGATGCTCGGCCAGCATGCGTTCGGCCGCCCGCCACGCGCGATACAGCGCGCCGGCATGGCCGGTCTCGGCCTTCAGTCCGCCGAAGGCATCGAGCAGCGTGCGGTGGGTGGATGTATCGACCAGCGCCCGGTCGTCATGCTGGCCGTGGATCTCGACCAGGCTGCGCCCGATCGTCTTCAGCAACCCGGCGCTCGCCGGCTGGTCGTTGACGAAGCCGCGCGTGCGTCCGTCGTCGGACTGGACGCGGCGCAGGATCACCGGTTCGCCGGGATCGGCATCGATGCCGCTTTCCTCGAGCAGGGCGCGCACCGGATGGCCGCGCGCCAGGTCGAACAGCGCCGTCACCTGACCGTGGCTCGCCCCGTGCCGCACCAGCGAGGCATCGCCGCGCGCGCCGAGCGCCATCGAAAGCGCGTCCAAAAGGATGGATTTGCCTGCGCCGGTTTCACCCGTCAGCACGGACAGGCCCTTGTCGAAGTCGATGTCCAGCGCCTCGATCAGGACGATATCGCGGATCGAGAGCTGCGACAGCATGACGGCTCAGTTCCTCGCGGTCCGGATTGCCTCAGCTTCCAAAGACGCGCTTGCCGGTACGAGAGATCCACGAACCGGTGTTCTCGCGCGGCTCGACGCCGCCCGACTTCAGCAGCGCATAGGAATCCGCATACCACTGGCTGTCCGGGAAGTTGTGGCCGAGCACCGCGGCGGCGGTCTGCGCCTCGGAGACGAGCCCCATCGCGTAATAGGTCTCGACGAGACGCGCCAGCGCCTCCTCGACCTGGCGGGTGTTGGAATATTCCTCGACGACATTGCGGAAGCGGTTGATCGCGCCCGGATATTCGCGCCGCTCCAGATAGTAGCGCCCGATCTGCATCTCCTTGCCGGCGAGCTGGTCGCGTGCGGCGCGGATCTTCGCCTTCGCGTCCTCCTCGTAGATGGACCCGGGATAGCGCTCCAGAAGCTCGTTGAAATTCTGGACGGCGAGCTTGGTCTCGCGCTGGTCACGCGTCACTTCGGGCATCTGGCTGAAATAGCACAGGCCGATGATGTACTGCGCGTATGCCGCGTCCTCGTCGGTCGGATACAGGTTCACGAACCGCCGCGCCGCCTGGATCGCATCGTCGAACTTGCCAAGCTTGTAGGACGTCCAGGCCGCCATGACATTGGCCTTGCGGGCGAATTCCGAATAGGGATGCTGGCGGTCGACCGCCTCGAACTTCTTCGCCGCTTCACGCAGATTGCCGGCGTTCAGGTTCGCCAGCCCCTGGTTGTAGAGCGCGTCGGCCGGTTCGATCGTGTCCACGTAGGACTGTATGTCCAGCTTGTCGTCCTTGGTGGTGCAGGCGCCCAGAAGCCCCGCGCAGGCGGCAACCACGGCCAAGCGGACGATCATCCGGCCATTTCGCGCTGCATTCCCGTGTGACAAGGTCGCCATGTTCGATTTCCTGTGTTCGCTGCGGTTCCGCGACCGCATCTGCGCTGCCGTCCATTACCGCGACGGCACCGGCCCGGCAACGCCGTGGGGCCAGAATGTCGCGATTTTGTGGCATTCCGTCAATCGCCGCGTTTTCGCATTCCCCGCGGCGCGAGGGCGGCGTCGCCGATTTCCGGAATCAGGCGTAAAATAGCGTCAGAGAATCCACGGAGCATGCGCCGGAGCGGCGGCGACGGTGACGAAATCGCCGGAGAAGACGCGCTCGCGTTTTTCGGGCGTTTCGACGACTTCATAGGCGGTGCGGTCGGTCAGAAGCGCCTTCAGGGCGGCAGCATTCAGACGATGCCCGCCGCGATAGGACGCATAGCAGCCGATGAACTGCGCGCCGGCCAGCGCCAGATCGCCGACGGCATCGAGCGTCTTGTGACGCACGAATTCGTCGCGGAAACGCAGGCCTTCCGGATTGATGATCGTGTGATCGTCGCTGATCACCACCGAATTCTCGAGCGAGGAGCCGAGCGCGTGGCCCGAAGCCCACAGCCGTTCGACGTCCTTCATGAAGCCGAAGGTGCGCGCATCGGCCAGCTCTCCGCGGAAGACGTCGCCATTGATGTCGGACTTGAACTCCTGACGGCCGATGAGCGGGCTGTCGAAATCGATCACGACCTCGAATCGCGTTCCCTGGTAAGGTCGGAATTCCGCCCACGAGCCGCCGATCTCGACGCGCACCGTCTTCTTGACGCGCACATAGCGGCGCTTGACGGCATGGTGCGTCATCCCGGCTTCGTCGATCGCATCGATAAAGACGCGGCTGGAGCCGTCCATCACCGGAACTTCGTTGCCGTCGATCTCGACGATCACGTTGTCCAGCCCGGTCGCCCAGAAGGCCGCCATCAGGTGCTCGACCGTGGCGACATGGATGCCGGCCGGATCGCCAAGCATGGTGCACAGGTCGGTCGCGCCGACCTGACCGGCAACGGCCATGATTTCCGTCGCCGTGCCGTCATCGAAAATGCGTCTGAATTTCACCCCGGTATTGGGGGCTGCGGGGAGGAGGGTGATAGAGACTTGTTCGCCGCTGTGTACCGCTACGCCCGACAGTTCCGCTTTTTCGCAAAGCGTCGCTTGATATCCTAACAATTTTGTCCCCATCGGCCTTCCCACTTACGCCACGTTACAAAACGCAGTTTGGTTGGCTAGTATCCGCAACCCGGTCCCGGCCATACGGCCCGGACAGCACTCCCCTCGTGGCGTGGACAATATCCGCGAGTCGGCTCTCCGACCAAATCACGCTTTTTTACCGATTGTTACCAGTCGGCGCATTGCGTGACTTCCATAAATTATTTGTGAATTCAATTGGTTAATAAAAAACGAAAGGCCGCATGACGCGGCCTTTTGTTTCATCCTGTTACAATTCGCCAGCGTCAATTCGCCTGCCGGCGCAAAAACGCCGGGATCTCCAGCTGGTCCTCCTCGGCGGAAGACGAACCCTGCGGCGCGGCGCGTCCGTGGTCGTCCAGCTGGCCCTTGCGCGGCGCGTAAAGCTGGGCGTCCTGGGAGAGCTGACGGCGCGGTTCGGCCGGGCGCTGATCGACCCCGCCTTCGCTCGGACGCAGTTTCTGCGCCGGCGCCGTCTTGTCCTCGCGGCTCAGGCCATGGGTGAGCCGCTTCAGAAGACCGAGCGGGCCACGCTCGTCCTCATCCTCGCCATGCTGGCGCGCGCCATGCGATTCCACTTCCGCCTTCACCATCGGCGGGAAATCCTCGACGCGCGGCATGCGCGGCGATTCAGGCTCTGTCCGCACCGGCCGCTGCTGCGGTTCGGCGGCGATCGGCGGCGTTGCCGGCGTTGCCCGCATCGGCTGCTGCGCCGAGGTGAACAGACGGCTTTGCGGCCGGAATTCCGGCGCTGTGGCAGTCGCCGTGGCGGCCTTTTCCTCGAAGGCGGCCATGTCACGCTCGGTTTCGCGAATGACTTCGCTCACCGGATCGCTGGCGGCCGCGGGTTTCGGGGCCGGAGTAGCCGTCTGGGCAGTGGCTGCCAGGGCCTGTGCGGGCGCCGGGCGGGAGACCGGAGCGGTGATCGCCGGACGCGGCTGCGCGCGCAGTTCGGTTTCCGGACGCGTGCCGGCCTCGACCTGCGCCTCGATGCCGGTCGCGACGACCGACACGCGGATGATGCCCTCGAGCGACTCGTCGAAGGTCGCGCCCAGGATGATGTTGGCATCCTGATCGACTTCCTCGCGAATGCGGGTCGCCGCCTCGTCGACCTCGAACAGCGTCATGTCGCGGCCGCCGGTGATCGAGATCAGCAGGCCCTGTGCGCCCCGCATCGAGGTCTCGTCGAGCAGCGGATTGGCGATCGCCGCTTCGGCGGCCGTCATCGCGCGGCCCTCGCCCGACGCTTCGCCGGTGCCCATCATCGCCTTGCCCATTTCGCGCATCACGGAGCGCACGTCGGCGAAGTCGAGATTGATCAGGCCTTCCTTGACCATTAGGTCGGTGATGCAGGCGACGCCCGAATAGAGAACCTGGTCGGCCATGCCGAAGGCATCGGCGAATGTCGTCTTGTCGTTGGCGATGCGGAACAGGTTCTGGTTCGGAATGACGATCAGCGTATCGACGTTGCGCTGCAGTTCCTCGATGCCGGCATCGGCCGTGCGCATCCGGCGCTGGCCTTCGAAATGGAACGGCTTGGTGACGACGCCGACGGTCAGGATGCCCTTGGCGCGCGCCGCGCCGGCGACGACCGGGGCCGCGCCGGTGCCGGTGCCGCCGCCCATGCCGGCGGTCACGAAGCACATATGCGTACCGCTCAGGTGATCGTTGATCTCGTCGATGCATTCCTCGGCGGCCGAACGGCCGATATCGGGCTGCGATCCGGCGCCAAGCCCCTCGGTGACGCCGAGCCCGAGCTGGATGATGCGTTCCGCCTTGTTCATCGACAGCGCCTGCGCGTCGGTGTTGGCGACGACGAAATCGACGCCCTCGAGGCCCGCATTGATCATGTTGTTGACCGCGTTGCCGCCGCCACCGCCGACGCCAAACACGGTGATGCGCGGCTTCAGTTCAGTGATATCCGGCTTTTGAAGATTGATCGACATGGTTTTCATCCTTTCTGATGCCGGATGCGCCGCCACATCCGTACGCGGGGCTCCCCCCGCGATTTGCTAAAAACTTTCTTTCAGCCACTGGGTCATGCGACCCAGCGGTCCGTCCGTTCCGGTTCCCGCGACCCGGAATGGACTGCCGAACTTCATGCTGCTCTGGTCGTTGTCCGCGACCTGCGGGTAAATCATCAAACCGGCCGCCGCCGCGAAGGCGGGCCCCTTGGCCGAGGCCGGCAGGCCGCTGACGCCGAGCGGGCGGCCGATACGCACGTTGCGCCCGAGAATCCGACGCGCCACTTCCGGCAGGCCCGTCAGTTGCGCCGCGCCGCCGGTCAGGACGACGCGCTTGCCGACGACACTCGAATAGCCGGACTTGTTGATACGGTCGCGCAGCATCTCCAGCGTCTCCTCGACACGGGCCGCGATAATACGGTTGAGCAGGCTGCGCGGGACTTGCGTCGCATTGGCGTCGTCGTCGTCGCCGATCGCCGGAACATGGATGACGTCGCGCTCGTCGGCCGGCGAAGCCAGCGCCGACCCCTGCATGACCTTCATCCGCTCGGCATCCTCGAGCCGGCACGAAAAGCCGCGCGCGATATCCATCGTCACGTGATGCCCGCCGACCGGAATGCTGTCGGCATGGATGAAGGCGCGGTCGGCGAAGATCGCGACCGACGTTGTCCCGCCGCCCATGTCGACACAGGCGCAACCGAGATCCAGTTCGTCGTCGACCAGCGCCGCCAGCCCGCTCGCATAAGGTGTCGCCACCATCGCCTCGACGCTCAGATGCGCCCGGTTGACGCAAAGCTCGATATTGCGCAGCGGTGCGGAATCCGCCGTCAGAACATGCATGTTCAGGGTCAGTTCGCGTCCGATCATGCCGCGCGGATCGACGATCCCGCGTTCCCCGTCGAGCACGTGGTCGACGGGCAGCATGTGCAGCACGGTGCGGTCGACATTCGACGCGCGCGCCGTGGCCGCCTTCAGCACCTTCTGGATATCCGACTTGGAGATCGGACGGTCCTCGTTGAGTTCGATCGAGGCGCTCGACATGTGGCTGCCGATCCGGCCGGCGCTGACATTGACGATCATCGATTCGACGGTCAGCCCGGCCATGCGCTCGGCCGAGTCGACCGCGTGGCGGATCGTCTGCTCGGCGGCGTCGAGATCGTTGATCAGGCCGGACTTCACGCCGTGCGACTTGGTATGGCCGATGCCGATCACCTCGGGCGCATGCGTGCGCCCGTGCAGGTAATGTCCGCCATCGTTCGGCACCATGCGCGCGATGATGCATACCGTCTTCGTCGAACCGATATCGAGGACGGTCACGACCGCGGAACGGCGCGATTTCTTCTGTTCGGGAGCGCGGGTCTTCGACGCCATCAGATGCTGCTCCGTTTGGCGGCTGCCTTGATGGCCTTCTCGCGGGCTTTGAGTGCGGCTTCGCGGCGCAGCATCGCGTTTTCCGTCAGCGCCACGACCGTGCGGTCTCCGAGGCGCAGATCGACGGATGCGATGTCGCGCGACAGGATCTGGTTTTGCGCGTCCATCGCCAGCAGGCGCTCGACCGCCTTTTCGGGCTGTTCGGCGGGAAGCTTCACGGTCACGCCGTTGGCGAGCCGGACATCCCAGCGCCGTTCGCCGACATGGATCAGCGCCTTCACCTGGCTGGCGAAGGACGGATAGGCCGACAGCAGGTCCATGAACGGAGCGGCGGCCGTTTCTGCGCCGGGTCCGACGACGAGCGGCAGATTGTTGAAACCGGAGCCGCCATAGGCGCCGATGACATGGCCGTCGCGTTCGATCAGCGCCAGCGTCGCGCCGGTTTGCCAGATCGCGAAGGGTTTGCGCTCGCCGATATGGATTTCGAGCTTGCCGGGATAGACCTTGCGCACGGCGGCCGTTTCGACCCATGGCAGCTTCATCAGCCGGGCCCGCGCCTCGCCGGCGTCGAGCGAGGCAAGCGACGTGAAGCCGTCAAGGCCGAGCGCCTCGAATATCGCGACTTCCGACGTGTTGGTGTGGCCGGTGATCTCGACCTCGCTGACCGCGAGACCGAGCGCCGACGTGGCGTGTTCCACCGCGCCGGCAAACTGCCCGCTGACGACGGAGCCATAGATTGCGGTCGCCGCGAAAATGCCGACCAGGCCAGCTGCTTCGGTGAACCGCGGGATGACGATCTCGCCGTCGAAGACCTTGGCGAAGAAGCGGGCCGGCCGGCGCAGGATCCGCGGCAGCACGCGGCCGCCCTCGCAGTCGCGCCCGTCGGACGCGATGCGGGTCTTTCCCGGCGATTTCCCACTCAACGCAAACAAGATGCGTCCTCCACCATCCAACTCAAAAGCTCGCCGAAAGGATGCCCGGCATGAAAGGCCAATTCCGGCACCAGCGACGTCGCAGTCATCCCCGGCTGGGTGTTGATTTCCAGCCAGATCACCTCGCCATTTTCGGAGAAACGATCGTCGTAGCGGAAATCGGAACGGGTCACTCCCCGGCACCCGAAGGCCTGATGTGCTTTGAGCGCCAGTTTCGTTATTGTTTGGTAAATATTTGGTGAAATTTCCGCCGGACACACATGATTTGATCCGCCTGCGACATATTTCGATTCATAGTCGTAGAACTGGTGCCCCTGGGGGATGATCTCGGTCACGCCGAGCGCCACATCGCCCATCACCGCGCAGGTCAGCTCGCGCCCGTGAACGAAGCGCTCGACCATCACCCGGTCGCCATATTTCCAGTCAGGCGAGGTTATGATCTGCGGCGGATGCGGCTGGTCCTCCTTGACGATCACGACGCCGAAACTGGACCCCTCGGAGATCGGCTTGACCACATAGGGCGGCTTCATGGGATGGCTCGAGGTGAAGTCGTGCCGGTTCATCACCTTCGATTCGGCGACCGGGATGCCGTGCGTCCGCGCGACGCGCTTGGCCATCTCCTTGTCCATCGTCACCGCCGCCGCGAGCACGCCGGAATGGGTATAGGGAATTTGCATGTATTCGAGGATGCCCTGGATCGTGCCGTCCTCTCCGAACGGGCCATGCAGGGCGTTGAAGGCGACGTCGGGCTTGACCTCGGCCAGCCGGAGCGCGACGTCGCGTCCGACATCGATCCGCGTCACGTCATAGCCGCAGCGTTCCAGTTCGTCGGCGCAGGCGGCACCCGACATCAGGCTGACCGGCCGCTCCGAAGAAAATCCACCCATGAGAACTGCGACATGTTTGCGCGCGCGATGATCCATCGCTTCCCCTTCCTCGCAACGCCCCCCGGCGCCTCACAAAACTCGACGTCCTGCCGCGTACTCCGGATACGCGAACACTGTGGACGCATACGGCGCCCGAATCGGCAAGACATGGAACACCACCATAAGAATCAGAGCTTTGATTCGCTGGCAAGTGCATGCCGAAAAAAACGGAAAACGATTGGAGACGATGCGGAATGGATTGGTCTGCTCAGCCGCGGGGCCGAAGCGCCAGAAACCGCGAGTTCATCGACGCCGCCGCGAAGAAGAGACCGACGGCCAGGCCGCTCCAGACACCGACGCCTTCCAGCCCTGCCAGGAATCCGAGCCCGTAAGCCATCGGAAAGCCGACGACCCAATAGCTGAAGATGGCAAGCAACATCGGCACGCGCGTATCCCGCAGGCCGCGCAGCATGCCTGCCCCGACGACCTGGCTGGTGTCGAAAACCGAGAACACGGCCGCGGTCATCAGCAATGGCACCGCATACAGCACGACGGCTGGCGCGTCGGGCTTGGAATTGTCGAGGAATAGCGAGATCAGCGGCGCCGGCATGAGCCAGAACATGGCCGCGCTGACCAGCGCGAACAACAGGCAGACCGCCATGACCGTGGCCGCCGCCCGGTTGAGCCCGACGGCGTCGCCGCGGCCGAACGCGCGCCCGATCCGCACCGTCGCCGCCTGCGACAGGCCGAGCGGCACCATGAAGGCGATCGAGGTTATTTGCATGGCGATCCCGTGCGCGGCGAGCGCCACGACACCGAGCCAGCCCATCATCACCGACGAAAACACGAACATGCCGACCTCGGCGAGGATGGTGATCGAGATCGGCAGGCCGAGACGCAGGACCTCGCGCAAATCGGGCCAGTCGGCGCGCCAGAACCGGGCGAAAATCGTGTATTCGGACGCCTTTTTCGCCAGCATCACATGCGCCACGAGAATGACGAGCGTCAGCGTCGTCGTCCCGAGCGATGCCAGCGCCGCGCCGCGCACGCCCATCTCGGGCGCGCCCCAGTTGCCGAAGATCAGGATCCAGTTCAGGAACGCGTTCAACAGCGCGCCCGCGACCGTCGACCAGAAGATGATCCTCGGCCGCTCGATCGACGACAGGAAGGCGCGCAGCCCTTGCGCGACGAGGGTCGGGAACATCGCCCATTGCGCCACGCGCATATACTCGCCCGCCAACGCCGCGACGTCCTGGTCCTGCCCGAGCGCCAGCAGGAGCCTCTCGGTATGCCACAGCGGCGCCATGACCAGCGCCGAATAGCCGATCGCCACCCACAGCCCCATCCGCACCGCGCGCCGCACGCCGCGCGTGTCGCCCTGGCCTTCCGCCTGCGCCGCGATCGGCATGACGGCCTGGCTGAAGCCGGACCCGAAAATCATCACCGTGAAGAACAGCGGCGTCGCCAGAACGGCCGCCGCCAGCGCCTCGACGGAATACCAGCCGAGCATGATCGTGTCGGTCGTGTTGATCAGCATCAGGCCGATTTGCGACCCGACAAGCGGCACGCCGAGCGCCAGGGTCGCGCGCAGATGCCCGGCCCAGCCCATCGTGGCCGGTCCGCCCTCTGCGGGCAAAGCACCCTCTCCGCCAGCGGTTTTGATGTCGACACCATGCGCCATGCGCGCGCTATGCCCTGTTTTGCGTTCCCGTTCCATGCATTTCGCGCCGTCCGCGAACATTGGCGCGCGATTAACCATATGGTTTCGAGCTTTCTTAAATCCCGATGCGTAAGCATGGACCGACAATGTGCGCCTTCATGCAGCATGACGCTGCCCGGCGGCCCGGTCCTCGAACCGGGATGTTTCCTGTCATTGGCTGAATCTGTCCGCGCTGCTCCGGCGGCGCGCGAAGCATGGCGCACTGTCCGCAAGCGGCACGAGAACACGGGGGTGGTTGAAAGATGTCGAAAAAACCGGCCGACAAGGCTGCGGGAAAAACGAAGGCCGGAGCCGGCCAGGGTTCCGCCATGATGTCGATCCTGCAGATCGCGGGCTTCGGCGCGGCGACCATCGCCGTGGCCGTCATGGTCGCCGGCATGCACGATCTCGGCTTCATCGACCTGACGCATAGCCTCGAGGTCGCGGTCGTTCCGATGCTTGTCCTGCTCATCCTTGCCGCATCGGTCCACGCCTTCGCGAACGCCAAAATCCATGCGGCGAAATTCACCGCCGCCGAACAGTCGGTCGGCGAACTCAGGGACCTTCTCGAACAGCGCATCGCGTCGGTCGAAACCCGCATCGACGGTCATCTCGGCGCGGAATACGAAGCGCTGAAAACGGAAAACGAGGCGCTCAAGGCGCAGCTCGACGAAATTCGCAAGGCCGAGGACGAGAAGATCGGCTCGGAGATCGAGCAATTGCGCCAGAAGAACACCGAGTTGCAGGAAAAGATCAGCACCTGGGCGGTCAATTCCGTCGAGGCGGCGATTGCCGAAGAAAAGAGACCGGCCGCCTGATCGGGCCACCGGAAAACGAGCGAACGGACATGAAGGCGGGACGGACACATGCTTGAACTCGCGAGAGCCGGACAAAAGAAGGCGCCTGAACCTTCCGGCGCGCCGCAACCCGGCCCCGAATTTAAGGCCGCCGAGGCCCTGGCCTGCAAGGCGCTCCTGCTCGCCGACACCTATCAGACGCCGCCCGTGCCCAAGACCTACGAAGTCTGGTACTCCTATGCGGCCGGGGTGCCCGAGGAGGTCGCCGGCAAGATCAACGCGATCATCGAAAAGAACGGCTCGCTCGGCACCTACGATCTTGACCAGATCCACCTCGAATATCTTGCGCTCTCCGAACGCGAGCGCAAGCGGCAGGATGCGCTCAACTTTCATCTCGACCGGGAAATGGACGAGATCGCGAAACTCGTTCAGGCGCATATCGCATCGAGCGACAGCTATTCCGGATCGCTGAAACACACCGGCGCTTCGCTGTCGGCAAGCGCGACGCCAGCGCAGGTGCGTTCCGCCATCGAGATCCTTTTGTCCGAAAACGCCAAGATGCGCTCGCAGACGGCCAAACTCGGCAGCGCGCTCGCCGAGTCCCGCGCCCAGGTCCGCAAGCTGCGCACCAGCCTGGAAAGATCGCGCGAAATGGAAATGCGCGATCCCATGACGAATCTCGCCAACCGGCGCTATTTCGAGCTGCAATTGCAGCGCGAGATTGGCGAATCCCGCAACAACAACGCGCCGATGTGCCTGGTGCTGGTCGACATCGACCATTTCAAGATCATCAACGACACATACGGCCACCCGGTCGGCGACGACGTGTTGCGCTTCTTCGCGGGGATGCTGGCAAACAATGTCAAGGGACGCGATCTCGCCGCGCGCTATGGCGGCGAGGAGTTCGCGCTCATCCTGCCGGCCACGGGTCCCGGCGAGGCGCAGAAGCTGATACGCCACATCATGAACCAGTTGCAGACGACCAACCTGGTCCTGTCGCAGGGCAAGACGCCGATCGGGAAGCTGACCGCATCCTACGGCATCGCGCGATTGCGCGACGGCGACGATTCCGAAACTCTGATCGCACGCGCCGACACCAGGCTCTACGAAGCCAAGAACGCCGGCCGCAATCGCATCGCCAGCGACACCTGATCCCGCCTATCCCAGCAGCTTCGCGTCGAAGGGATAGGACGACAGGTTCTCGAAACCGGTCTCCGTGATCAGCACCTGGTCCTCGAGCTTGACCCCGTCGCGGCCGCCGACGACGCCGCAATAGGCCTCCACGCACAGCGCCATCCCGGGGCTGATTTCATAGTCGTAGGCGCCCTCGATGAAATCCTCCGGGTAGTAGATCGACGGGAACTCGTCGCAGAGCCCGACGCCATGCGCCATCACGCCGTAGCGCTGCGCCCGGTATTCCTCCGGCAGCGGTTTGCCCAAATGCGTCAGCTCGGAAAATGTGACGCCCGGTTTCAGCAGCTGCATGTTCGACATGATGTGATCATGCGCATCGCGGTAGATACGCTTCTGTTCGGCGCCCGGTTCGCCATCGCCGACGAACCATGTCCGCGACATGTCGCAGCACATGCCGTAGGGCCCGATCAGGTCGGTGTCGAAGGCGAGCAGGTCGCCCGCCTCCAGCTTGCGCGGGCCTGCTTCCTGGAACCACGGATTGGTGCGCGGCCCCGACGACAGAATGCGCGTCTCGATCCATTCCCCGCCGCGCTTGATGTTTTCCGCATGCAGGATCGCCCACAGCTCGGTCTCGGCGATGCCGGGGCGGCATTCCTTTTCCATTTCCGCCATCGCGATCTCGCAGGTCGCGATCGCGCAGCGCATTGCGTTGATCTCGTCCTCGCTCTTGATCAGCCGCGCGTGCTCCATCACCTCCTGGCCGCTGAAGATCTCCAGCCCCAGCCTTTGCAGCGCGAAGGCCCCGTGCAGTTCCATCTTGTCGATGGCGATGCGCCGGTTGCGCCCGGCATGCACGCGCATCAGGTCGTCGACCTCCGCCGCAAACGCCGCCGCGATTTCGTCTTCCCGGTCGCCGGCGACGAAATAGAACATGGCCGCGCCGGACCGGATCTCACGGATCAGCGGCAGATGCGCCGACAGATGCTCGCAGCGCTTGTAGTCCCACAGCACCATGTAGCCGTCCGCGCTGACGAAGACGGCGCGCGACGGATTGTGCGCGATCCACAGATGCATGTTGGAGGAGTCGCAGGCGTAGCGGATGTTGAGCGGGTCGAACAGCAGGACGCCGCCGAGATCGCGCCTGCGCAGTTCGGCGGCGGTCCGTTCCAGCCGCGTCTGGCGCATGCGTTCCAGGTTCGGCGCCGCGATGCCGAGCTCGGCCCATTCGCGAAAGGCCAGTTCCGTCGGCCCGATCTCGATGCGGTCCGGATTGTCGGGCGAACCGTCCGGCTTCAGGAATTGCGTCGCGCGCCGGCGCGACGGATCGATCTTCCGGTTGGAACTGGTGAATGGTCTGACCGCATCCATCGGCATTGCCCCCGCACGAACGGAAGGGATTTCGCGCCGGAAATCGGAAAATGTCGATTTCCGAAAGCGTCAGAACCTGTGCCGAAAGCGGCGTCGCGCAAGAGAACATTGCAAGAGGCCTGTGAACAACGGGGACACCGGGGACAACTGGATCATGTCGCTGGACAATCCGCGCCGTCGAACCGACACTGATCCCACTGCAGCCCGGGAAAGGCAGACACTGCCAGCAGAAGACGCCCGGACCGGAACGAGCTGCAGCCCATGCGAAAAGCCTGGCGGCTCCCTGCGGGGAAATGCTCGGGCGGATCGATCAACATGGGACGCACCGGATACGGCGTGGACCGGAAACGGGACATGAACGGCTGGTGCAACCGGTAAAGTGGCGAACGGCGGTTTGTACCGTAACGCCAGCGCGGCGAAGGGGCTTTCGGGTTCCAGGGCAGCGCGCCCGGAAGGTTCGTTAGAATCCGAAGGGTCAACATCGGTCGGGACGACGGTGGATGTCGGAAGCTTTCGGGTGGACGATAAAAGCTGGAAAACCCGATCAGATGCAGGGAGGCGGCGACCGAGGTCACCGCCTTCTTTCGTTTTGGGCCCCGAAAAGCACCCGGCGGGCTCTAAAGCATCCGCCCCATGAATTCCTGGACCGCCTGCCCCGGCCTGAACAGGCCGATGCGCTTGATTTCCCATTCGAGACGAACGCCGGACCTCTCCAGCACACGGGCGCGCACGATCTCGCCCAGCGTTTCCAGGTCGTGGCTTGTCGCCGCGCCCATATTGATCATGAAATTGCAGTGCATCGGGCTCATCTGCGCGCCGCCGATCTGCAATCCCCGGCATCCCGCCTTGTCGACTTCCTTCCAGGCCGAGGTTCCTTCGGGGTTCTTGAAGGTCGATCCGCCGGTCTTTTCCCTGATCGGCTGCACCGTCTCGCGGTGATGCTGCACGGCATCCATCTCCGCCTTGATCGTGTCGCGGTCCTCGCGATACCCCTCGAACAGCGCCCCGGTGAAGATCAGGTCCTTCGGCGCCGACGAATGCCGGTAGCCGTAGCCCATCTCGTCGTTCGAAAGCGTGCGCCTGTTGCCCTTCCGGTCGACGGCATGGACCTCCACGACGCGCTCGCGCGTCTCGACGCCGTTGGCGCCGGCGTTCATCCTGAGCGCCCCGCCGATGCTGCCCGGGATGCCGTGATAGAAGTGAAAGCCGCCGATGCCCGCCTCCAGCGCCACCGCCGCGAGACGCTTGTCCGGGATCGCCGAGCCGGCGCGGATCTGCGTGTCGGAGACCGCTTCGGCCTCGCCGAAGCCCTTGGCAGACAGCCGGATCACGACGCCGGGAATGCCGCCGTCGCGCACCAGGAGGTTCGAGCCGACGCCGACCACGGTGACGGGAACATCTTCGGGCAGGGCCTTGAGAAACGCCGCCAGGTCGTCCTCGTCGGCGGGCTGGAACAGCAGTTCCGCCGGGCCGCCGGTGCGGAACCAGGTGATCTGGTCCATCGGCGCGTTCGGCGTCAGCCGGCCGCGAATGCCGTCGAGCTTGCCCGACAGACGCGCCAGCAGTGCCTCTCCGTCGATTGCCGTCATGGCGCCGCTTCGCCCCCGAGTTCCTTCGGCAGCGCATAGGCCCATTGCGTGATGTTGCCGGCGCCCAGAAAGATGACGAAATCGCCCGGTTTCGCGATCTCGCGGATGATCGGCGCGATTGCCTCCGGCCCGTCGATCAGCCGCGCGTCGCGGTGTCCGCCGGCCTTCATCCGCGATACGAGCTCGGCCGCGCCGACACCCTCGATCGGCTGTTCGCCCGCCGGATAGACCGGCGCCACCAGCACCGTTTCCGCCTCGTTGAAGCAGGCGGCGAAATCGTCGAACAGGTCATGCAGGCGCGAGTAGCGATGCGGCTGCATCACCGCGATCACGCGCCCGTCGCCAGCGGCATCCCGCGCCGCGTGCAGCACCGCCTTTATCTCGACCGGATGGTGGCCGTAATCGTCGAAGATCCGCACCCCGTTCCAGGTCCCGGTCGGCGTGAAGCGCCGCTTCACCCCGCCGAACGACAACAGGCCGCGCTTGATGCTTTCGGCATCCATGCCGAGCTCATGCGCCACCGCGATCGCCGCCGTCGCATTGGCGACGTTGTGGCGGCCCGGCATCGGCAGCCGCAGGTCCCTGATTTCGGTCACCGCACCGCTCTTGCGGTCGCGGATGGTCACGTCGAACACCGACGTCGCGCCGTCCATGCGGTGATTGGAGAAGCGCACATCCGCCTGCGGGTTCTCGCCATAGGTGACAATCCGCCGGTCGTGGATGCGCGACACCAGCGCCTGCACTTCCGGATGGTCGATGCACATCACGCCGAACCCGTAGAACGGCACGTTCTCGACGAATTGCGCGAACGCCTCGCGCACCTTGTCGAAGGAGCCGTAGTGGTCGAGATGTTCGGGGTCGATATTGGTCACCACGGCGACGTCGGCCGGCAGCTTCAGGAAGGTGCCGTCGCTTTCGTCGGCCTCCACCACCATCCACTCGCCCGCACCCATGCGCGCATTGGTGCCATAGGCGTTGATGATGCCGCCATTGATCACCGTCGGGTCGAGGCCGCCGGCGTCGAGCAGCGTCGCCACCATCGATGTCGTCGTCGTCTTGCCATGCGTGCCGCCGATCGCGACCGCGTTGCGGAAGCGCATGATTTCGGCCAGCATCTCGGCGCGCCGCACGATCGGCAGGAACTTTTCCCTTGCCGCCACGAGTTCGGGATTGTCGCGCCTGATCGCCGTCGACACGACGACGACTTCCGCGTCGCCGAGATTGTCGGCGGAGTGGCCGACGAAGACCTCGATGCCCTTGGCGCGCAGGCGCTGCACATTGGCGTTGTCTGCCTGGTCGGATCCCTGCACCTTGTGGCCCAGATTGTGCAGCACCTCGGCGATGCCGCTCATGCCGATGCCGCCGATTCCGACGAAATGCACAAGGCCGATATTCTGCGGCATTTTCATGGGATTTGCGTCCTGTATGAGTTTTTTCAGCCAGCCTTGAAGGCGGCAACGGTCCGGCCCGAGGCAATAGCCTCTACCAGATCGGCAAGCAAGGCGGTGGCATTGGGCTTGCCCACCCGGCGCGCGGCCTCGGCCATCTGTTCGAGCCGGTCCGGATTTTCCAGAAGCTCGAGAAGAAGCACACTCAGCGACGCCGCGTCGAGATCGGCCTGGCGGCGCACCAGCGCGCCGCCCGCTGCCTCCAGCGCGGCTGCATTCGCCGCCTGGTCGTGGTCGAGCGCATAGGGATAGGGAACGAGGATCGCCGGCCGGCCGATCGCCGCGATCTCGGAGACAGTGGACGCTCCCGACCGCGACATCACGAGATGAGCGATGGCGATACGCTCCGGCAGGTCGTCGAAGAACGGAGCGACCTCGGCGGAGACGCCCAGTTCCGCATATTGCACCTTGACCCGGCCCTCGTCTTCCGGCCGCGCCTGCTGCGTGATCCGCAGCCGGGCGCGCATCGGAGCGGGCAGTTTCGCGATCGCGTCGGGAACGCAGTCGGAAAAGAACCGCGCGCCCTGGCTGCCGCCGAAAACGGCGAGCCGCAACAGGCCGTCGCGTTCCGGTTTTTCATAGGGCAGCTTCGCCGCCTCGATCACCGCCGGCCGGACGGGATTGCCGGTCTCGACTATTCTGTCGGCCAGGGGGCCTTCGGCTTTCAGGAATCCGCCGGCGATCGCGGTCACCCGGCCGGACAGCATCTTGTTGGCGCGGCCCATCACCGCATTCTGTTCGTGAATGACCGTCGGGAACGCGCCGGACGCCGAGACCAGCGGCGGCACGGTCGGATAGCCGCCGAAGCCGACCACGGCCTTCGGCTTCAGGATGCGCAGCAGCGCGCTCGACTGGCGAAATCCCTTGAACAGCGTCCACGCGGCGGCAATCAGCTTCAGCGGGTTCTTGCCCGACGGCGTCGCCGACTGGATGACGTGCCACCGGTCCTCGGGAAAACGCTCGGCATAGCGCGCGGCCCGCTCGTCGGTCGCAAGCGGCACATCCCAGCCGCGCGCCTTCAGCTCATGCGCCAGCGCCTCCGCCGGAAACAGATGGCCGCCGGTGCCGCCGGCGGAAATGAGAATCGTGCCTTTCGTCTCCGTCATGGGCGCGCCTATGATGCGGGCTGGAACCGCGATGCGGCGTGGAACTGCACCCGCCCGGCCCGGCTTTCCGGCCTGCGCCGGGTTAGTGCCAGCAGCATCCCGGCCGTCAGCGCCACGGCGATCATCGACGACCCGCCGTAGGAAACGAAGGGCAGCGTCATGCCCTTGGCCGGCATCAGCTGCAGGTTCACGGCGATGTTGATGGTCGACTGCAGCCCGATCAGGATCACCAGTCCGCTGATCGCGAAACGCTGGAACGGGTCCTGGTCGCGCATCGCCTTGAGTAGGCCGCGCAGGACGATGAAGGCGAACACCGCGACGAGTACGCTGCACAGGATGATGCCGTATTCCTCGGCGAGGACGGAAAAGACGAAATCGGTGTGGCTGTCGGGCAGGATCCGCTTCACGGTGCCCTCGCCCGGCCCCTTTCCGAGCCAGCCGCCACCGATGATCGCCTCGCGCCCGGTATCGACCTGGTAGGTGTCGCCCTCCCCGGTCAGGAACCGGTTGATGCGCCCGGCGACGTGCGGGAAGACGAAATAGGCGCCCAGCATGCCCGTGCCGGCGACCCCGCCCAGAACCACGATCCACAGCCACGACAGGCCGGCAATGAAGAACATCGCGCCCCATGTGCCCGCCAGCAGCACGGTCTGGCCGAGATCGGGCTGGGCCACCAGCAGCGCGGCCATCGCGCCGAACATGATCATCGCGATCAGGCTGCCGGGGATTTCCGGCCGCCGCTTCGACTCCGCGAACAGCCAGGCGCACAGGATGACGAAGGCCGGTTTCATGAATTCCGACGGCTGCAGCGAAAGGCCGAGAAGACGCACCCAGCGCCGCGATCCCTTGACCTCGACGCCGAAGAACAGCGCCATGATCATCAGCACCACCGATATGACAAGCACAATAAGCGCCAAGCGCCGGATCTGCCGCGGATTGAGGAAGGACACCCCGATCATCACGGCCAGCGCCGGGATGAGGAACAGCGCGTGCCGCTCGACGAAGTGATAGGTGTTGAGCCCGATACGGTCGGCGACCGAGGGGCTGGCGGCAAACGACAACACGACGCCGAACCCGATCAGCACGATGAACGCCGCGAGAAACCAGCGGTCGATCGTCCGCCACCATTCGGCGACTGCGCTGCGGTCACTGCGGTTGTACATTATGCGTCGCTCCCCGGTTCCCCTGTTGTCGAAGCCTCGATTCCATTCAATGCCATGACGGCATTAACAAAGGCTTCACCACGTTTCTCGAAGTTCCTGAACTGGTCGAAACTGGCCGCCGCCGGCGCCAGCAGCACCACCGGTTCCGCCGCGCCGGACGCCGCCGCATCGGCCGCCGCATGGGCGACCGCCTTGTCGAGCGTGCCGGAGATTTCGTAAGCGACCGCCTCGCCCAGCGTCGCCGCGAAGGCGGGCGCGGCCTCGCCGATCAGATAGGCCTTCGCGATGCGGGGAAACAACGGCCGGAGCGCCTCGATCCCGCCTTCCTTCGGCAGCCCGCCGGCGATCCAGTGGATCGCATCGAAGCTCGACAGCGACTTTTCCGCCGCATCGGCATTCGTCGCCTTGGAATCGTTGACGAAGGCGACGCGTCCGCGCCGCGCGACGATCTGCATGCGGTGGGCAAGGCCCGGAAAACTGTCCAGACCGGCAGCGATCTCGCCCTGCGTCAGCCCGAAAGCCCGGCATGCGGCGGCGGCGGCGAGCGCGTTCTGCAGATTGTGGTCGCCGCGCAGCGACGGCGCGTTCGACAGGTCGAGGCCCTGTCCGCCGCCTGTCACCGAGATGGTCTCGATGCGCGCCGCGTCGTTTTCGAGCCCGATGGCGATGCGGCGCGAATAGTCGTCGTCGATGCCGCAAACCGCATAATCCGCGCCCTGCAGCAGCCGCGCCTTGATCGCCGCGTAATGTTCCATCGTTCCGTGCCGGTCGAGATGGTCCGGCGACAGGTTGAGCAGCACGCCGATGCTCGGATCGAGCGAGGGCGCGAGATCGATCTGGTAGGAGGAGCATTCGACGACGTGGTAACGGTGCGACGCGGGCGGCTCCAGGGCGAGGATCGGCGTGCCGATATTGCCGCCGAGTTGCACGTCGCGCGTCGCCGCGCGCAGGATATGGGCGATCAGCGCCGTCGTCGTCGATTTGCCGTTGGTGCCGGTGATCGCCACGAAGGGCGAATCCGGCGCCAATATGCGGCGCTCGCGGCAGAACAGTTCCACGTCGCCGATGATCTCGACGCCCGCCGCATGCGCGAGATCGACCGACCAGTGCGGCTTCGGATGGGTCAGCGGCACGCCGGGCGAGAGCACGAGGCTGGCGGCGGACCCCCAGTCGAAACCGCGCAGGTCGCCGACGGGAAGGCCCTCGGCCTTTGCCTTGTCCACGCTTTCCGGATTGTCGTCCCAGCAGGTAAGTTCCGCCCCACCGGCGATCAGCGCGCGCGCCGTCACCAGTCCGGAACCGCCCAGCCCGAACAGCGCGACGCGTTTTCCCCTGGCGGTCGTGACGGGGATCATCTGAGCTTCAGCGTCGACAGGCCGACCAGCGCGAGAATGACCGCGATGATCCAGAACCGGATGACGATCTGGCTCTCGGTCCAGCCCTTCTTCTCGTAGTGGTGGTGGATCGGCGCCATCAGGAACACCCGCCGCCCCGTCGCCTTGAAATAGCCGACCTGGATGATCACCGACAGCGCCTCGACGACGAACAGCCCGCCGATGATCGCCATGACGATCTCGTGCTTGGTCGCCACCGCGACCGTCCCGATCAGCCCGCCAAGCGCCAGCGACCCGGTGTCGCCCATGAAGATGGCCGCCGGAGGCGCGTTGAACCACAGGAAGCCGAGGCCGGCGCCGATCACCGCGCCCAGCACGACGGAGAGTTCGCCCGTGCCGGGCACGAAATGGATCTGCAGATATTCGGCGAAGATGGCGTTGCCCGACAGATAGGCGATCACCCCGAAGGACGACGCCGCGATCATGATCGGCACGATCGCCAGCCCGTCGAGCCCGTCGGTGAGGTTCACCGCATTGCCGGCGCCGACGACGACGAAGGCGCCGAACGGGATGAAGAACCAGCCGAGATCGAGGATCCAGTCCTTGAAGAACGGAAAGGTCAGGCTCGAGGAGAACGGCGGATTTCCGGCGCGCATGATGGCATAGGTCGCCATGCCGGCGATCACGAACTCGATGCCGAGCCGCGCCTTGCCGGAAAAGCCCTTGTCGCTCTGCTTCGTCACTTTCAGATAGTCGTCGTAAAGCCCGATCAGCCCGAAACCGAGCGTCACCAGCAGCACGATCCAGACATAGATGCTGGTGAGATTTCCCCACAGAAGGATCGAGCCGACGATGCCGCAGAGCATCATCAGCCCGCCCATCGTCGGCGTGCCCGCCTTCTTGAAATGCGTCTGCGGCCCGTCGGCGCGGATCGGCTGGCCCTTGCCCTGGCGGATGCGCAGCGCGGAAATGATCTGCGGCCCGAACAGGAAGACGATGAAGGCGGAGGTGATCAGCGAGGCGCCGGTGCGAAACGTGATGTATCGGAACAGGTTGAAAAGCTGAAATTGCTCGGAAAAATCCGTCAGCCAGTAGAACATGTCGTCAATCCCTCTCCGGCGCCAGGCCGATCCTGCGGAGTTTTTCCCTCACCCGCCCGCGCGGGGATACTTGTCGAGAAACGCCTTCACGATACGCGAAAACCCGATCCCGTTCGATGACTTGACCATGAAGACGTCCCCCGCCTGCGGTGTCGCCATCAGGGATCCGACCAGATCGTCGGCCGATTTTTCGTACTCGCAATAAATGTCGTTCGGCACCTTGTCGGCGAGCGCCCTCATCTCCGGCCCCGCAAGGTAGAGCCGGTCGACGCCGGCGGACACGATCGGATCGGCGAGCCGCTCGTGCAGATCGCGCGAGTGGCGGCCCAGTTCCAGCATGTCGCCGAGAACCGCGATGCGCCGTCCGCGTCTTTCCACCGGTGCGGTGGCGAGCAGGTCCAGCGCCGCCTCCATCGAGGCCGGATTGGCGTTGTAGCTCTCGTCGATCAGCGTGAAGGTGCCGTTGCCCGCCTGCAGCTTGTGGCGCTGGCCGCGCCCCTTCTCCGGTTCCAGCGTCGACAGCGCGTGGCAGGCCTTGGTCATGTCGGCGCCGGAAAGCTTCGCCGCGCCGAGCACGGCGAGCACGTTCTGCACCATGTGCCGGCCGGGCACGCCGATCTTGACGGCGACCTCCTCGTCGAAGACGCGCGCCGTCACCGTCGTGCAGTCGTCGAGATATTTCGCGTTGAGCAGCCGCACCTTGGCGCGGTCATGCGCGCCGAAGCCGTAGATCTTGTCGACGCCGGCCGCCTTGGCCAGTTTCTGCAGCAGGTTGAACTTGCCGTCGTCGCGATTGATCAGCGCCGCGCCGCCGGATGCGATCCCGCCGAAGATTTCCGCCTTGGCATGCGCGATCTCGTTGAGGTCCTTGAAATGGCCGAGATGGGCTGCGGCGATCAGCGTCACGATGGCGATATGCGGCCTGACCAGCTTGACCAGCGGCGTGATCTCGCCGGGATGGTTCATGCCGATCTCGAACACGCCGAACCGGGTGTCGGCAGGCATGCGCGCCAGCGTCAGCGGCACGCCCCAGTGATTGTTGAACGACGCCGCCGAGGCATGCACTTTGCCGGAGGCTTCCAGCACGTGGCGCAGCGCTTCCTTGGTGGTCGTCTTGCCCGCCGATCCCGTCACCGCGATGATCTTGGCCTTCGAGCGCGCCCGCGCCGCCGCCCCCAGCCGCCCGAGCGCGTCGAGCACGTCGGAAACGACCATCATCGGCAGGTTCAGCCGGCCGAGCGCCGGCAGCTTGTTTTCCGAGATGACCAGCACCGACGCGCCCGCGGCCGCCGCCGCCGTCGCGAAATTGTGACCGTCGAAATTCTCGCCCTTGATCGCGAAAAACGCGTCGCCGGGTTGCAGCGTCCGGCTGTCGATGGAAATGCCGGTCACCGCATTTGGCAGTCCGTGGACCGGGCGCGCGCCCATGGCGTCGGCCATGTCCTGGCCGGTCCACAACGGTTCGATGGCGATTGTGTCGGCTGCTTCCTCGTTCACGCCGCGACCTCGCCGATTGCCGTCCGCACTTCTTCGTGGTCGGAGAAATGCACCGTCACGCCCTTTGCCGTCTGGCCGGTCTCGTGACCCTTGCCGGCGATGATCAGCGTGTCGCCCTGCTTAAGCGATGCGATTGCCGTGCGGATCGCCTCGCGCCGGTCGCCGATCTCGGTCGCGCCGGGTGCCGCTTGCAGGATCGCCGCGCGGATGGCGGCGGCTTCCTCGGAACGCGGATTGTCGTCGGTGACGTAGACCCGGTTGGCGAGCCGGCTGGCGATCTCGCCCATGATCGGCCGTTTGCCGGGATCGCGGTCGCCGCCGGCGCCGAAAACCACGACGATCTCGCCGCTGGTGAACGGCCGCACCGACAACAGCACCTGTTCCAGCGCTTCCGGCTTGTGGGCGTAGTCGACATAGACCAGCGCCCCGTTCGGCAGATGCGCAACGAGATCGAGTCGCCCCGGCGCGCCCTCGATCCCTTCCAGCGCCGCGAAGGCATCCGCCGGCCTGACGCCGGTGGCGATCGCCAGTCCCGCCGAAACCAGCGCGTTCGAGACCTGGAATTCGCCCGCCAGCGGCAGCTTGAACAGATAGGTCGCGCCGCCATGGGTCACTTCGACTTCCTGGCGGTAGCGCTCGTGCTCGACGCGTTTCAGGTCGATGAAATCGCCCCTGCGGCCGACGGTCAGCACCTCGAGACCGGCCTTGGCCGCCGCCTCTTCGGCCGCCCGCGAATAGGGATCGTCGGCAAAGATCACCGCCGGGCTACCCTTGGCGAGCAGCGTGTCGAACAATCGAAGCTTGGCGGCGAGATAGTCCTCGACGGTCGGATGGTAATCCAGATGGTCGCGGCCGAGATTGGTGAACGCGCCGGCGGCAAGCTTCACGCCATCGAGCCGGCGCTGGTCGAGCCCGTGGCTGGACGCTTCCATTGCGACATGCGTCGTGCCGGCTTTCGCGAGATCGCGCAGCACGGTGTGCAGCACCACCGGATCGGGTGTCGTCAGCGAGCCCTCGATGGTCAGGTTCGGCGACACCACGCCGGTCGTCCCAATGCTCGCGGCATCGAAGCCGGCATGCGCATAGATCTGTCGGGTGAACGAGGCGACCGAGGTCTTTCCGGCCGTTCCGGTGACGGCGACCACGGTTTCGGGCTGCGGCGCATAGAGCTTCGCCGCAATCAGCGCCAGCGCGCGGCGCGGGTCGTCGCTGCGGATGACGGGAACGGCAAGCTCGCCGACATCGGCGCCGGTCGCGCACAGCACGGCCGCCGCGCCGGCATCCGCCGCCGCCCTGGCGAAGGCCGCGCCGTCGGCCTTGACGCCAGCCAGCGCCACGAACAGGTCGCCCGGCGCAACCTTGCGCGAATCCGCGGTTACGCCGGAAAACTCCACCTCGCCCGCCGGTGTCGCGGCGTCTGCAAATACTTGTCCGTCGAAATCCTGCAAACGCATTGCGAGCCCGGTATCCGTGATTCTGTTTCCTACGCCTGTTTAACCGTCAATACGACACGAGCAAGGCATCATCGCCCTCGCCGAACTCGGGCATCACGCCGAGAAGAGGCGCGGCGCGGCGGATGATGGCGCCCGCGGTCGGCGCCGCGTTGGAGGCCGCCGTCGCGCCCTGGCCGGAACCCGGCACGGGTTTCGGTTCGTCGACCACCACCAGCACGACATAATCAGGGTGGTCGATCGGGAACGAGGCGAGATAGGCGTTGAAGCGCTTGTTGCCGACATAGCGGCCATTGACGACCTTTTCGGCCGTCCCGGTCTTGCCGCCGACGTGATAGCCCTCCACCAGCGCCTGACGCCCGGACCCCTTTTTGCCGTTCAACTCGTACATGTAGCGCATCTCGTCGCTGGTCTTCTGCTTGACCACGCGTTTCGCCAGTTGCATCGCGTCTTCCTGCGTACGCGGCAGGAAGGTCGGCGGGATCAGGTAACCGCCATTCATCAGCGCCGCGGCGGCAACCGCCGTATTCAATGGCGTCGTCGCGACGCCATGGCCGAAGGCGGCCGTCATCGAATTGATCTTCTTCCACTCCTTCGGCTGCGTCGGCATGGCGACCTCCGGCAACTCGGTGTGCAGGCGGCTGAGCAGCCCCATCTTGGTCAGGAAGGCCCTGTGACCCTCGATGCCGATCAGGTCGGCCTCGCGCGCAGACCCGACATTCGAGGAATATTCGAAGATCTCCGGCACGCTGAGCGGACGGTGCTTGGAGTGGAATTCCTTGATCGTGTAACCGCCGACCCGGAACGGACTGGTGTCGAACTTGTCGGTGATCTTCACCTTGCCGGAATCGAGCGCCATCGCCGTGGTGAAGCTCTTGAAGGTCGAGCCCATCTCGTAGACGCCGGCCGACATGCGGTTCAGCCGGTCCTTGTCGAGCGCGTTGTAGGGATTGTTCGGATCGTAATCGGGCAGCGACGCCATGGCGATCACTTCGCCTGTGTGCACGTTCAGGATCACGCCTCCGGCCGCGATCGCCTGGTAGCGCTCGATGGCCGCGGAAAGCTCGTCGCGCATCGCGTATTGCACGCGCTGGTCGATCGAAAGCTTCACCGGCGCGAGATCCGTCCCGACGTCGAGCCCGAGATCCTGCAGCGTGCCGAGGCCCTGGTCGTCGATATATTTTTCCAATCCCGCAATGCCGGCATTGTCGATATTGACGAGGCCGAGAATATGCGACGCGACCGGTCCACCGGGATAGAAGCGGCGCGTTTCGGTGCGGAACCCGATACCCGGAATGCCGAGCGCCAGCACGTCGGCCTGCTGGCGCGGCGTCAGTTCGCGGCGCAGCCAGACGAAACCCGCGCCCGAGGACAGCTTGCGGTGCCACTCCTTGTAATCGACGTCGGGCAGCACCGACGACAGCGCCTCGACGGCCTCGTCGGCGTCGACGATCCGGCGCGGCTCGCCGTAAAGCGAGGCGACGCGGATGTCGGTCGCCATCACGTCGCCATTGCGGTCGACGATATCGGGCCGCGCGGCAAGCGTGCGGTCGTTCGCGATATAGTGGCTGGCGTCGTCCACCTCGGTCATCCCGTACTGCACCAGCCGCGCGCCGATGGCCGCATAGACCATCACGAAGCAGCCGATGGCGATCACCGTGCGCGAGCGCATCTGCGCCGACGGGCTCTCCGATACCGTCTTGCGGGCTTTCCGGAACGGGAACGAACGCGCCATCTCAGTTGCCCTTCACGCTTCCGGTCGTCACCGAATCCGGCATCTCGCCGGCGATGATGTCGGCGATGCCGTCCCCGGCGGGGACGGCCGGCGGCGCCGGCAACTCGTTCGGATGGACGATCTGTTGCGGTTCGGTCGGGCGCAAATTTAGCTGATCCGCATAGAGGTCGGAAAGCTGCTGCAGCCGCGACGGCTGGCTGAGATAGGCCCAGTCGGCATGCAGGAGATTGATCGTGTCCTTCTCGAGCTTGATGCGCCGTTGCAGCTCCGCGATCTGCTTGAGATTGCGCTCCGCGTCATGCTTGACGTTATAGGTCCAGGTCGCCGCGCCCAGCATCAGGACGATCAGCGCGATATTGATGATGCGCATCATGGCTGCCGTCTCCCGTCTGTCGTTTTCGGCCAGGGAAGGTCGGGCAGGCCGAACAGCCCCATGTCGGCCGGCAGTGCCGGCGCGTCCGTGCGCGTGCCGGCGCGCAGTTTCGCCGAGCGGGCGCGCGGATTGCGCTCCGCCTCGGCCTCGGAGGCCTTGAGCATCGCCTTGCCCTCGGCGGCGAAGGTCGCCGGCTTTTCCGCGACTTCCGGCATGTGGCGCGAGCCGCCGCCGCCGCCCATCCGGTCCTGGAAGAAGCGCTTGACGATGCGGTCTTCCAGCGAATGGAAGGTCACCACGGCGAGCCGGCCGCCGCTCTTCAGAATGCGTTCGGCGGCAAACAGCGCGCGGGCGAGTTCTCCGAGCTCGTCATTGACGAAGATGCGCAGCCCCTGGAAGGTCCGCGTCGCCGGATGGATGCGGTCTTTCGGGCCGCGCCCGACCGCCTTTTCGACGATGCGCGCGAGATGCCCGGTCGTCTCGATGCGTCCGGCCGCGCGCTCCCTCTCGATTGCCCGCGCCACGCGCCCCGCATGGCGCTCCTCGCCGAGAATGCCGATGATCCGGATCAGTTCGGAAACCGCAAAGGAATTGACCACGTCGGCGGCGCTCAGCCCCGACTGCGCCATGCGCATGTCGAGCGGCCCGTCCTTGCTGAACGAGAAACCGCGCTCCGCCTGGTCGATCTGCATCGAGGACACGCCGATGTCGAGCACGACGCCGTCGACACTCGCCGCGCCGAAATGCTCGTCCATCCGCGAGAACGGCGCTTCGATCAGGTCCAGCTTTCCCTGGAACTCGGCGAGCATCGGAGCCGCATCGCGGATGACGTCGGGATCGCGATCGAAGCCGGTCACCTGCGCGCCCTTGCCGAGGATCGCGCGCGCATAGCCGCCGGCGCCAAACGTACCGTCGACGACATGGTCGCCGGGCGCCGGCGCGAGCGCCGCCACGACCTCGTCGAGCATCACCGGGATATGGGGCGCGCTCAAGCCGAGGCCTCGCGCGCTGCGCGCAGGCGCTGACGCACCGCCTCGCGATAGGCGTGGAAGCGGCCCGGCTCCCACATCTGGAAGAAGTGGCCGCGCCCGACGAAGGCGATCTCGTCGGTTATGCCCGTATGCTCGCGAATGAAATCCGTCACCGTGATGCGTCCGTCCTTGTCCAGTTTCAGGAACGCGCCATCCCCGTGACAGAAGAAGGACATGTCGTCGGAGGAGCGAAGGAAAGGATCGTCCTGCGCCAGCCGCGCCTCGTAGCGCTCCAGAAGATCCATGCCGCCCGCGTCGATCGCATCCATGTCGATCGCCTGCAGCGCATAGAGTTCCCCCAGGCCCCGTTTCTGCAGCACGCCGCGAAACAGGGCGGGCACCGAGACCCGTCCCTTGGAGTCTATTCTGTTCACCGCGTTCGAGAGAAAACGGTCCACGCCAAACACCTGCCGTTCCCGTCCCGCTGAAGGCCCGTCCCGAAGCCATCGCCAAAGACTTTCCGTTCATCGTGCCGCACAAGGTGGTTTCACCTCGCGCCGTCCATCAAGAAGCTGCGTGTAGAGCGCAAAAGGCACGTCACGCGACCCGAGGTCACGCTGCGCCCGCCCCTCGCGGGCAACGTGCAATCCCTGATGAATGAGGCAGTTCTGCCCGGCTTGAATCTTGTGCTTATGGGATATCATGGGTGAACATGGGAATCAATGGGATCACGGGACACAATCCGAAAAACAGCCCTCCCCGCGCCATGCGGATCCCATCCTTTGTGAACCGTTAACCTTAAGGAAGCGTTGAAGCCGCGGCGGACCCGCGCCTTGACACCCGTGATGGCGCGGGTCATCGAAATGCAGGACACCGTTCGAGGAGGAGCACGTGTCGAATGCGCCGGTCTACGACATCGATCCTGACGCCTTCTGGCGCGATCCCTATCCCGATCTGAAGATCATGCGCCGCGACTGTCCCGTCGCTTATGTGCCGCAGCTCGGCGCGACGCTGATGACGAAACGCGACGCCATCTTCGTCAACGAAAAACGCACCGACATCTTCTCGTCCCGCCAGCCCGGCGGCCTGATGACGCAGTTGATGGGCGAGAACATGATGCGCAAGGATGGCGACGCCCATGCCGCCGAACGCCGCGCCATCTTTCCGACCGTCTCGCCGAAAACCGTCAAGACGGTGTGGCTGGCCGGATTCGAGGAGAACGCCGACCGCATCCTCGACGGCATCGCACCGAAGGGTGAGGCCGATCTGGTCGCTGACTATGCCCTGCCACTATCCGCCGAGGCGCTGAAGGCGATAACCGGTCTCACCAACATGCATTTCGCCGAGATGAACCGCGTCAGCCAGGGCATGATCGACGGCTGCGCCAACTATGCCGGCGACCCGGAAATCGAGGCGCGCTGCAACGACTGCACGGCATCGATCGACCGGCATATCGACGAGCGCATGCCGCAGGTCGAGGCCGCGCCCGATCATTCGCTGCTCTCGGTGCAGATGCGGGCCGGCCTGTCGGACGAACAGGTCCGCGCCAACATCAAGCTCGCAATTTCCGGCGGCCAGAACGAGCCGCGCGACGCCATCGCCGGCGCCGCCTGGGCCCTCATGACCCATCCCGATCAACTCGCGCTGATCGCACGCGGCGAGGCGACATGGTCGCAGGCCTTCGAGGAATATGCGCGCTGGATCGCGCCGATCGGCATGTCGCCGCGCCGCATCGCCCGCGACGCCGAAGTCGACGGCGTGTCGCTGGAGGCGGAGGAGCGCTTTTTCTTCATGTTCAGCTCGGGCAATCGCGACGAGGAGATCTTCGACGCCCCCGAGGAATTCGACATCACCCGTGACCTGCAGCAGACGATCTCGTTTGGGGCCGGCCCGCATTTCTGCGCCGGCGCATGGGCGTCGCGCGCGTTGATCGCCGAGGTCGCGCTGCCGAAACTCTTTGCCCGCCTGCCGGGATTGCGTCTCGCCGAAGGCGCCGACGTCCCCTTCGTCGGCTGGGCCTTTCGCGGCCCGTTATCCGTTCCGGTTGTCTGGGATGCCTAGAGCTTTTCCAGGAAAAGTGTGAAGCGGTTTTCCGCTCGGAATTGCGATCGGAAAACTAGGCCGCCCGCGCCCTGCGCCGTGCCGGCTTGACCAGCCGGATCGCCAGCAGCCCGGCGATGATCGCCAGATAGATGATCGGTTCCGGCGGCCACGCCTTCACCAGCAACAGATAGTGAACCGCGCCGAACAGCGCCGCCGGATAGACGAGCTTGTGCAGCTTGCGCCACCCGGCCGCTCCGAGCTTGCGGATCGACAGGCTGTTCGAGGTGATCGCCAGCGGGATCAGCATCACGAAGGCCGCCATGCCGATGGTGATATAGGGCCGCTTGACGATGTCCTTGCCGATCGCCAGCCAGTCGAATTGCTGGTCGAGCACCAGATAGACCGCCAGGTGCAGCACGACATAGAGGAAGGCCGTCAGCCCGACCGCGCGCCGGTATTTCACCAGGTTGATGCGCGCGAACCGCATCAACGGCGTGATCGCGAGACCGAGGATCAGGAAGCGCAGGGCCCATTCGCCGAGCCCGTGCTCCAGCACCTTCATCGGGTCCGCGCCGAGCCTGTTCTCGACGCCGCGCCAGAGAAGGTCCACCGCCGGGATCAGCCCGACGGGATAGATCACCCAGTCGGGCAGCGCGGTCCAGAGTTTTGATTGTGCCATGACGTCAGAAATACTTCTTCAGGTCCATGCCCTCGTAGAGCGAAGCGACCTGATCGCCGTAGCCGTTGAACATCTGCGTGTCGATGCGGCTCGCGAACAGCCCGCCACCGATGCGCCGCTCCGTCGCCTGGCTCCAGCGCGGATGGTCCACATTCGGATTGACGTTGGAATAGAAGCCGTATTCGCGCGGGTTCTGCATGTTCCAGGTCGCCGGCGGCTGCTCCTCGGTGAAGCTGATCTTGACGATCGACTTGATGCCCTTGAAGCCGTATTTCCACGGCACCACGAGCCGCACCGGCGCGCCGCTCTGGTTCGGCAGCGTTTCGCCGTAGAGCCCGACGGCGAGAATGGTCAGCGGATGCATCGCCTCGTCCATCCTGAGCCCCTCGACATAGGGCCAGGGCAGGATCGGGAAGGTCGAGTTCTGTCCGGTCATTTCCTCGGGCCGCACCAGCGTTTCGAAGGCGACGTATTTGGCGCTGCCCTGCACGTCGAACTTGTCGATGATGCTGGCGAGCGGAATGCCGGCCCACGGGATCACCATCGACCAGGCCTCGACGCAACGGTGCCGGTAGATGCGGTCTTCCAGCGTGTATTTGGTCAGCAGGTCCTCGATGTCGATCGTGCCCGGATTGTTGACCAGTCCGCCGACCTCGATCGTCCAGGGCCGCGTCGTCAGCGAGCCGGCATTTTTCGCCGGATCGCCCTTGCCGGTCCCGAATTCGTAGAAATTGTTGTAGGTCGTGATGTCTTCGTAGCTATTCGGCGTCTCGTCGGTCGAAAGCGGGCTCGAAACCGTTGCAAGCTTCTGGCGCTCCTCTTCGGCCCGGGCGGTCCCGCTCGCCCCCGCCAGCGCGAGGCCCGCGGCCCCGGCCATGAAGGCGCGGCGGTTCAGAAAAACGGATTTCGGCGTGATTTCGGACGCCGGCGGAACGGGATAACGGTAGACAGGCAACAAAGCCTCCTCACGACAGGATTGCATTTGCCTCACGTATACACAGCGCCGCGTTCACTCGGGATCACATCTCGGCGCGCGATAATCACGCCTTGTTGAGCGGAAAAATACCAGCCGGCCTGTAAGCCGGGTTCTGTACGGCCGGGGCAAGCCCCGGCGTGACGGCCATTCCTCTGGGACGGACATTGCTGCCCGCCTCAAGCAACCTACCCGGATGGCATTCCGGAAACAGAACCGGGCCGAAGCCCTGTGCCATCCCTATTCGGTCTTGCTCCCGGTGGGGTTTGCCATGCCATGCCTGTTGCCAGCCATGCGGTGGGCTCTTACCCCACCCTTTCACCCTTGCCCCGCCTGTGTTTGCGCCCGTTTACGGCGAAAAAGGCAGGCGGGGCGGTTTGCTTTCTGTGGCACTTTCCCTAGGGTCGCCCCCGCCGGACGTTATCCGGCACCGTGTTCCCATGGAGCCCGGACTTTCCTCGCCCGCCGCCTTTCGGCATATGGAGGGCGCGGCCGTCCGGCCGGCTGGTCGGATGCATGTAGTCCGCCGCGCCGGACAATGCAAACGCCGGGATTTCCCGGTTGCCGGTGCGGGACGCCGTTCAGGCGACCGCGCGGATGGGACGGCGGCCATATGTCAGCGCCAGTTCCTCGCGGCTGACGGGCCGCTTGTAATGATAGCCCTGGAACAGCCGGCATCCGGCAACGGCGGCGCGCACGCCGTCCGCCTCGCTTTCGATCCCCTCGGCGACCACCGACCGGTCGAGATGGTCGGCGATCTGCACCACCGCGCTGACGAAAACGTCGGTGACGCGATCGAGGCCGATATTCTGGATGAACGACTTGTCGATCTTGATGATGTCGAAGGGCAGCGTGCGCAGCTGGTTGAACTCGCTGTAGCCGAGCCCGAAATCGTCGAGCGCGATCCTGAAACCCGCCGCGCGCAGATCGTCGATCCGCTTGACGAATTTCTCCGACGTCTCGAGCAGCGAACTCTCGGTGATCTCCAGGATGATGTTGCGGGCCTCGACGCCATGCTTTTCCAGCACGTCGAGATAGTCGCGCTTGAATTCGGCCAGCCGCAACTGCCGTGCCGAAACGTTCACGTTGACCGGCACATCCGGCAATTCCGGCAGGTCGCGGCATACTCGGCTGAGCACGAAAACCCCGAGATCGTGGATCATGTTCGATTTTTCCGCGACCGGGATGAACTCCGCCGGGCTGATCGTGCCGCGCACCGGATTGTCCCAGCGCACCAGCGCCTCCAGCGAATTCAGCTGCCCGTCGCCGTCGACGATCGGCTGATAGACCACGGACAGCTGCTGCATCAGGATCGCCGCGCGCAATTCGCGTTCGACGAAGCGCTCGTGGCGCATGTCGCCGAGAATGTCCTTGCGGAAGAACGACCATCCGGCGCGTCCGTTGCGCTTGGTCTGGTAGAGCGCCATGTCGGCATGGGACATCAGGACGCGCATATTGGTGTCGTCGCGCGGCGAGACGGCGATGCCCATCGAGGCCGAGAGCGGCTGGCGCCGGCTGTTCAGATAGACCCCGTCGCGCAAGGTGGCGAGCAGGGTTTCGCAGGCCTGTTCGATATAGGCTTCCGAAATCTCCTCCTCATGCGAAAAGAAGACCGCGAATTCGTCGCCGCCGAGACGGCCCACCGTCGCCTGGTGGAAGGCATCCTTGGCGGCCCGGGCGCAGAATTCGAGCACCTGGTCGCCGGCCGGATGGCCGAACCCGTCATTGAGCTGCTTGAAATGATCGATGTCGATGACGACCAGCGCGACGGAGCCGCGCTTGCGGTGCCTGGCGAGCGCCTCCTCATAGGCATCGAGGAAGCAGCTCCGCGACAATGCCCCGGTCAGCGGATCGATACGGTTCTGCCTGTCGATCATCGAATAGGTGCCGTGAAGCTTGATCAGCTTGCGCGCCATCGACCGGTAGAGTTCGATCACGGCCAGGACCGACGCGGCGGCCAGCGCCACGCCGATGGCCGGAACCAGCCGCAACAGCGTGGACGGCATCAGATTGGAAAAATCGGCGGCGAAATAGGCTGGTGCGAGCGCGGCGATGAAGAACAGCCCGAGCAGCAGCCGGCGTTCCTTGCGGAAGCCTTCCAGGTAGCAGAAGACCTGTGCGGAATTGTGAAGTTCTGGCGTCGGACGATGGACAGGCACCGGATGACTCTCGCGCGTGTTTGAAAGGGCGTGCTGCGGACCGGGCAAGCAGCCGGTCATCGGCGAGGCTTGCCATCCATGTCAGGCGCCGGGGCTTCATGCCGCCCGCGAAGTCGGTTCGCGGCAATCCTTGTCGAAAAGAGCAAAGACTTCATTAAGTCGCAGCGCAAAAAGCCCCGCGTTCCGGGATTTTTGCGCCCGAATCCGGCATCGCGCGGCCTTTCGGCGGCACGACGTCACGTCACTTTCCGGCGTCCGGCACGCTCCGCCGCACCGTGCCGCCCTCCGTCACGATTACATCCATGGGAACATCGTGCGGCTGCGCGAAGATCGTCGCGATCCGCTGGCAATCGTAGCCGACGCCGATCACCTGCGGCTTTGCGGACATGCCGGCAAGCGTCCGGTCGAAGAAGCCGCCGCCATAGCCGAGCCGGAAACATCTCTCGTCGAAGCCGACCACCGGCGCCAGCACGATATCGGGCGTCACGATGCGCCCGTCCTTCGGAACCGGGATCTTCCAGACGCCCGGTTCCAGCGCCTCGCCGGGCCGCCATGACCGGAAGACGAGCGGACGGCCCTTTTCGACGACGACCGGCAGCGCCGCGGTCCCGCCCTCCGCCAGCACATGATCGATCAGCGGTCTGAGATCCGGCTCGCCCCGGAACGGCCAGTAGAAACTGACGATGCGGTCTTTGAAACCGCCCGCTTGCGCGATCACGCCATCGGCAATCGCCTGCGACCATTGTTTCCGTTCCTCGGCGGAGAACGCCAGCCGCGCCGCGATCAGGCGCTGCCGTTCGGCCTTGCGCCAGCGCGCGACGTCGCGGCGCTGTTCCTCGTCCACGGCCACGAATGCGCCGTCGAACCCCTCGGCGAGTTCATGCGCCATACAGGGCGGCGAGGCATAGGATGCGGGGCTTTGATGGTCGCGG
Organism: Oricola nitratireducens; assembly: GCF_014904745.1. Lineage (GTDB taxonomy): Bacteria > Pseudomonadota > Alphaproteobacteria > Rhizobiales > Rhizobiaceae > Oricola > Oricola nitratireducens. The sequence goes on along the minus strand of NZ_JACZCS010000023.1, from coordinate 75,883 downwards.
TCCGAGGTCATGGCGGTCCTCCCGCCGCAAATCTAGCGCAAACAGCCACGCTTCCGCCATCCGTTTGCGCCATGCCGGCGTCGCTCCCCGCAGCCGTTCAGGCGCTTCTTTGGCTGAAGACGGCTGCGATCAGGGCAACCTCAGTCAGCACCGACACGACCATCCTGACAACATGCCAGTGCCACCAGGTGTCGCGTATGGCGGTCCAGTCCGGCGGCAGGGCGTCCGTCGTCCATGTCATGACCTGGGCGTTGATCGGCTGGTTTGCGAAACGCGTGATCACGCCGCCCGCAATGAACCCGACGATGGCGATGACGTAGAGCGAAAGCGCCACAGGCCGTTCGCGACTCATGAAGGCAAGCACGACCGTCAGCACAAGGCCGGCCATCGCTATCCCCGGGAGCAGGACGTTCAGACCGCGCACCGCGCCCTGATGGACCTCCACGAAAGTCGCGGGCGAAAAACCGTGCGGATTGTATCCCTGCCAGACGCCGAAGGTACTTCCGGCGACCAGGGAAATCAGCGAGATGGCGAGTATCTGGACAAGTGTGGTCACGACGGAAAGCATGGCGATATCCTCTCCCGGCCGGTACGGCGCGACAGTCGCGTGTTCCCGTGGAATCTTGATTTTGATAAACTGGCAATATATTGAATACAGTGTATATGTATCGAAATGATTGAACCTGTCAAGCCGAATAAGCGCCGCTACCGGTCCGCCCTGCGCGCCGCCCAGGCGCACGACACCCGCAACGCGGTTCTGGAAGCCGCGCGCAAGCTCTTCACCGAAAAAGGTTGGGAGACGCCGGTCAGCGCCATAGCCCGGGAGGCCTCCGTCTCGAACGAAACGGTCTACGCGGTGTTCGGCAACAAGCAGGCGATCCTGGAACAGCTGATTGGCGCCGTGCTGCGCGGCGGCGACGAAAAGACGCCGCTCATCGATCAGCCGGAACGGCGGGCCATTCTCGCCGAGGCCGACCCGAAGCGCCGGATCCGCCTGTTCGCGACCGACATCGCGGCGGTTCTCGCCCGCATCGCCCCCCTTGTCGACGTCGTGCGTTCGGCCGCGCGCACAAATCCTGAAATCGCGGAACTCTATGCCAGGCTGCATCGCGGACGCCGCGACAATCTTGAAATCTTCATCGCCGCATTGGACAGCCAGGGAATGTTGCGCGAAGGCCTCGATCGGGACATCGCTGTGGCCACGGTCTGGCGGCTGGCGAGCCCGGAGCTTTTCCTCCTCGTCACGCGCACCGAAGGCATCGCCCATGCGGATTATGCGGACTGGCTGGCCGGCATGCTCGAGGCGTCGCTCCTCGACGGCGACGCGACCCGGGCGTAGAAGACGGATTCGACGGCACGCGGTACGGCCGCTGTCACCGCCGGCGGCCGGTCATTCCTCGTCGAGGTTTTCTTCGGCTTCCGTCACCGGGATCGCGTAGGAACCGGACAGCCAGCGGTTGAGGTCGATGTCCTTGCAGCGCTGCGAGCAGAACGGATAGGTCTCGCGTTTGCTCTCCTTGCCACATTCCGGGCATTTGCGCTTCGGGCGCAGCGGTTCGACCTTGGCCACCATGACAGCCTCAGACACCCTGCAGCCAGTTGAAATGGACCTTGTAGCCCTCTCCGGTCAGCAGCGAGACGGTCTCGTAGAGCGGCAGGCCGACGACATTGGTATAGGAGCCGACGAGACGCACGACGAAAGTGCCCGCCAGTCCCTGGATGGCATAGCCGCCTGCCTTGCCGCGCCATTCGCCCGAGGCGAGATAGCTTTCCATTTCTTCCGACGTGATCCGCTTGAACCGCACCCGCGTCTCGCACAATTTCTGGCGCAGCTTGCCCTTCGGCGTGATCAGGCAAAGCCCGGTATACACCTTGTGATTGCGCCCCGACAGCATGCGCAGGCATTGCGACGCCTCGTCGAGCAGTTCGGCCTTCGGCATGATCTGGCGGCCGACGGCGACGACAGTGTCGGCGGCGAGCAGGAAGGCGTCTTCCGGCTTGTCCTCGTCGCGCAGATGCGCCCAGGCCTTTTCCGCCTTCTCGCGGCTCAGCCGGCGCGCCAGCGAGCGCGGATGTTCGGATTTCAGCGGCGTCTCGTCGATATTGGCCGGCAGCAGCCGGTCCGGCTCGATGCCGGCCTGGGCGAGCAGCTCCACCCGCCTGGGTGAACCGGATGCCAGCACAAGTTTCTGAAACGCGCTCATTGGGAAACTCTGTTCCGGGAAACTCTGGTCAATGCATCCGCCGCCCTTGCGTTGCGGGCGCATTCGCCCGCGAGGCGGTTATTTGAAGCGATAGGTAATACGGCCCTTGGTCAGGTCGTAGGGCGTCATCTCGACAAGCACCTTGTCGCCCGCGAGCACGCGGATGCGGTTCTTGCGCATCTTGCCGGCGGTATGGGCAATGATTTCGTGTTCGTTTTCCAGTTTCACCCGGAAGGTGGCGTTCGGCAGCAATTCCGTCACCACGCCCGGAAACTCGAGGACTTCTTCTTTCGCCATTCGGTCTCTTTTCTGTCCAATGCAAAAAGGCTGCCCTTCGGACGCAGCCTGTTATTCGGCCATCTCTTAACGCGTCGGCCCTTGGCCGACAATAGTTTAATGAATTGCAAACGCACGGGTTCCGGTTCTACCCGCGCCAGTGCAGCACGCAGACCAGCGTGAAAAGCCGCCGCGCCGTGTCGAAATCCATGTCGAGCTTGCCGCTCAGCCGGTCCATCAGCGTCTGCGACCCGTCATTGTGAACGCCGCGCCTGGCCATGTCGATCGTCTCGATCTGGCCCGGCGTCGACATCTTGATCGCCTCGTAATAGCTGTCGCAGATCATGTAGTAATCCTTGATGATCCGCCGGAACGGCCCGAGCGCAAGGATATGGGTGGCGACCTTGTCGCCGTTCTCGCGCGTCACGTCGAAGACCAGCCGCCCTTCCATGATCGACAGCGACAACTTGTAGGGACCGCTCTTCTCGTCGCCGACGACCTGGAACTTGTTTTCCTCCAGCAGGTCGAAGATCGCGACCGCGCGCTCATGCTCGACGTCCGGCGTCGAACGGCCGATGGACTCATCGAGGACGACGTCGATCAGTCGCGCATTGGGTCCGAAATTATCGCCGCTCGCCATCGCCGGAACTTCAACCTCAAAGATTGAGCCGGATGGAGACCGAACGGCCATGCGCGTCCAGTCCCTCCGCTTCCGCAAGGGCGATCGCGGCGGGCCCCAGCGCGCGCAATTGCTCCGGCCCCAACTGTAGCAGCGACGTGCGCTTGACGAAATCCATCACCGACAGGCCCGAGGAAAACCGCGCCGAGCGCGCCGTCGGCAGCACGTGGTTGGAACCGCCGACATAGTCGCCGATCACCTCCGGCGTATAGCGACCGATGAAGATCGCGCCCGCATTGCGGATCCTGCCCGCCAGCGCCTCGGCGCCCTCGCACGCCAGTTCCAGGTGTTCCGCGGCAATCCGGTTGGCGATCGCGACCGCCGTGTCGCCGGCCAAGTCCGGCACCTCGATGACGGCGCCGAAGTCGCGCCAGCTCGCCGACGCCGTTTCCGCGCGTGGCAAGGTCTTCAACTGGGTCTCGACGGCCTCCGCGACCCGCTGGCCGAAGCCCGCGTCGTCGGTGATCAGGATCGATTGCGCCGCTGCGTCATGCTCGGCCTGCGCCAGCAGGTCGGCGGCGATCCAGTCGGGATCGTTCTCGCCATCGGCCATCACCAGCACTTCCGACGGGCCGGCGATCATGTCGATGCCGACCGTGCCGAAGACCTGCCGCTTGGCGGCCGCGACATAGGCGTTGCCCGGCCCGACGATCTTGGCGACAGGCTCTATCGTCTCCGTCCCGTAGGCAAGCGCGGCGACCGCCTGCGCCCCGCCGATCCGGTAGATTTCGGTCACGCCGGCCAGATGCGCGGCCACCAGCACCAGCGGGTTGAGCTTGCCGTCCGGCGACGGCACCACCATCACCACGCGCTCGACGCCGGCGACGAACGCCGGCACCGCGTTCATCAGCACCGAGCTCGGATAGGACGCCGTGCCGCCCGGCACGTAGAGACCGACGGCCTCCACCGCCGTCCAGCGCGAACCGAGCGTCACCCCGATCGGATCGACATAGATGTCGTCCTTCGGCATCTGCCGCGCGTGATGCGAGCGGATGCGGTCGCGCGCCAGCCTCAGCGCCTCGACCACCGACGGGTCGGCTCCCTCGACCGCCTTTTCGGCTTCCTCCGCCCCGATGCGCACCGGAATCGCATTCAGGTCGAGCCGGTCGAATTTCAGCGTGTAATCGGCAAGCGCCGCGTCGCCGCGCTTGCGCACGTCGTCGAGGATCGCGCGCACGGTCGTGTCGACATCCGCCGACGCTTCCCGCTTGGTCAGCAGGAAAGCCCGGAAACGGGTTTCGAAATCGGCATCGCTGGCATTGAGAAAAAGCGGCAAATCAGGTCTCCACCCGGATCAGTTGACGGGATGGCGCGGCTTGAAGCGGGTTTCCCACGCGCCGCCGAGGTCTTCCAGCTGCGCTTCCACGCATTCGACGTCGAGATGGATCAACGGCCCGTCGGCGAAGACCAGCTCGATCGTGCCCGCCGGCGCATCGGTTTCGGCGAAGCGCACCGCCAGAAGCGACAGCACCTGGTCGGAATCGCCCTGGCGCACGCCGCTGGTGCGCACCTTGAGGACGCGCGCGAACGAGAGAACCGCCTGGCGGCGTTCATAGCTGTTGCCGTCGCGCGATTTCTTGCCCGCGGCATCCCAGGCAAAACGGTTGATGACGAGCGTGAAGCGTTTTTCGCGCGACCGGTAGTCGATCGCGTCCGGTCTGGTCACGGCATCCTGCGCCTGCGCCGAGATCACGGCGAGGTCTTCGGCGTCCAGGGCCATCAGTTTGAGCCGGTCCATCGTCCTCGGTACCTGGGTTTTGCGGGCGGGCATGACCGCCATTCAGCTGTGCTGATACGGCTTTCCATGCTGCAACGCAACCGGACCAGGGAGGCAGTTTTGTACCGGACCGGCGGTTAGCCGGAAATGCGCTCGATCTGCGCGCCGCATGCTTGCAGCTTGGCTTCGAGCCGCTCGAAGCCGCGATCGAGGTGATAGACGCGGTTCACGGTCGTCTCGCCTTCGGCGACGAGACCGGCGATCACCAGCGAAACAGAGGCGCGCAGGTCCGTCGCCATGACGGGCGCGCCCTTCAGCACGGGAACGCCGTATACCGTCGCCGTCTGGCCGTTGAGCGAGATGTCGGCGCCCAGACGGGCCAGTTCCTGCACATGCATGAAGCGGTTTTCGAAAATCGTCTCGGTGATGTGCGAGGTGCCATTGGCCCTGGTCATCAGCCCCATCAGCTGCGCCTGCAGATCGGTCGGAAAGCCGGGATAGGGATCGGTGCGCACATCGACCGGCATCAGCCCGTTGCCGTTGCGATAGACGCGGATGCCGTCCTCGACATCCGTGATCTCGATGCCCGCCTCGCGCAGCACGTCGAGCGCGCTTTCCAACAGGTCCGCGCGCGCGCCCTTCAGCACCACGTCGCCGCCGGTCATGCCGACGGCCATCGCATAGGTGCCCGTCTCGATGCGGTCCGGGATCACACGATGCCGCGCGCCCGACAGCGAGGTGACGCCGGTGATGCGGATCTCGTCGGTGCCCGCGCCCTCGATCCTGGCGCCCATGGCGTTCAGGCAGTCGGCCAGATTGACGACCTCCGGTTCGCGCGCCGGATTCTCGATGATCGTGTCGCCCTTGGCGAGCGCGGCGGCCATCAGCATCACATGCGTCGCGCCGACAGAGACCTTCGGGAAGCGGTAATGCGCGCCGGTCAGGCCGTCTTTCGCCGTCGCGTGCACGTAACCGCTCTCGATCACGATATCCGCGCCGAGCGCTTCCAGCGACTCGATGAACAAATCGACCGGTCGCGTGCCGATGGCGCAGCCGCCGGGCAGCGACACCCGCGCCTCGCCCATCCGCGCCAGAAGCGGGCCGATCACCCAGAAGCTCGCCCGCATCTTGGAAACCAGTTCGTAGGGCGCGGTGATGTCGACGATATTGCGCGCGGTGAAATGCACCGTGCGCGCATAGTTGGAATCCTCCGATTGCCGCCGTCCGGTCACCGAATAGTCGACGCCGTGGTTCGACAGGATGCGGATCAGCGATTCCACGTCGGCCAGATGCGGCACGTTTTCCAGCGTCAGCGTATCGTCCGTGAGAAGCGAGGCGATCATCAGCGGCAGGCTGGCATTCTTCGCGCCGGAAATCGGAATGACGCCGTTGAGCGCATTCCCGCCCGTGATCCTGATCTGGTCCATATATGCTGTCCCCGGCCTCTCGGGCGGGCCTCTCTTCGTCCGCGAAATTGTCGCGGCGGCCGAAATTGCGGTCGCGAGCGTTTAACGCATGGTTATGTTATGTTCAAGGCAAGCCGGCTGCCCAGAGCGGGAGAAGGAGGGAACCCCTGTCCGCCTCAACCATTATACCTCTCGACAGTTCCACCCGAACCACGCCGGACAATCGCGCCGGCAGGAAGAAAGCGCCATGTCCATAATCATCGGAATCCTGATCACCTTTCTCGTCATCGTGCTGGTGCTCTACCTCATCCAGCGCCTGCCGCTCGATGCGAAAGCCCGCCAGATCGCGCAGGTCATCGTCATCATCATCGGCATCGTGTCGCTGCTGAAATACCTGGCCGTATTCTAGACCCGCAAGATTCCAGACCCGCAAGGCCGCGGCTCTAGCCGTCGTCATTCCCGTCCGGATCGGATGCGTCCTTCCCGGCCGCCCCCAGCCCTTCCGGCCGCTCGTCGGCCTCGCCGGCCCGCTTGGCGCGCGCCTGCGCCTTGCGGCGCGCCAGATTGGCGCGCAACTGCTGCGCCAGACGCTCCTTGCGCCGGTCTTCGGGCGATTTCGTTGTCATGACGATGGATATGGCGCATTTCCGCGCCTGTGCAAAGGCACCGCCGAATTGCCGCTGATTACGCCTTGCACTCGCAATTTGCTTGTGGCAGAAGCCGCTCACGTTTCCCGGACGACGCTGCCGTAGCTCAGGGGTAGAGCACTCCCTTGGTAAGGGAGAGGCCGAGAGTTCGAATCTCTCCGGCAGCACCATCCAGAAATCCCGCCACATTCAGCCTTGATCGGCCCGTTCCCGGATCCGGGAAGGGATTGCTGCGATCTGTCGAACTGGACGTGAAGAGGCTCACACATCAGGGCGCCGACACGCCCTGATGTGCTTTGCATTCACTTTTCCTGGATGGATTCGATGTAATCGACCAGCGCGACCATGCGCGCCCGCACCAGAAGTTCCGCGCTGAACGGCTGCGTGCCGCCGGTAGCCTCGCGCGAGAAGACATCGCCCCATATCGGCATCTTGCTGTCGCCATGACCGCGGGTGCCGGAACGGCCGTCAATAATGTGGTAGACTTTCACGAAGGGATATACGTCGCCATTGTCCTTGAGCAGCTTCGTCAGGTCGGACGGAGGAACTTTCAGTTCGTCGGCGAATTCGCCGTGCCCCCTGCCGTCGGCCCCGTGGCAGACGGCACATGCCTCAGTGTAAAGCTGTTTCCCCATTGCCATATCGTCGGCCGCGGCGCTCGGACCCGCAAGCCCAATTACTCCGGCGCCGCCAACCAATGCCGCGACCAGATATTTCCCAATTCGTGCCGTCATGAACTCCTCCTTCATTCCACCCAAAAGCTGATGGACAATTCATTATGATTTTTGCCGTTCCCACCTTCATTGATTTCCATCAATACGGAAATCCGGCACTCACGAACCAGGGCGACATGGACGCGATGACCGCGCCACCGGGTTAGGGATCCCCGATCAAACGGCATGGTTCACGTCAGTCCCGCCATCGCCGATTTTCCGGCCCGCCAACAGCCATCCACGCCTAATTGCCCCGCCGCGATTGCGCCGCCCCGCCGGCATGCCTAATGCTGGGCGCATTCACCCGTGATTCCCCGCAACGCGCCCTCGCCCGGCAGTCGAGCCCCGATGTCCAGCAAACACGCCGTTCTGAAAGACGTTTTCGGTTTCGACGATTTCAGGCCGGGCCAGGAGCGCATCGTCGATATCCTGCTGGCGGACCGCAACGTGCTCGCCGTCATGCCGACGGGCGCCGGCAAGTCGCTGTGCTACCAGGTTCCCGCGCTGGTCAAGGGCGGTCTGGCCGTGGTCGTCTCGCCGCTGGTCGCGCTGATGCAGGACCAGGTCGCGGCCCTCAAGCTCGCCGGCGTCGCCGCGGAGACCATCAACTCGTCCGCCGGCCGCGAGGAAAATGTCGCGATCTGGCGCCGCGTCGCTTCCGGACAGGTGCGCATCCTCTACCTTGCGCCCGAGCGGCTGATGACCGGCCGCATGATCGCGGCGCTGCAAAAGACCGGCGTCAGCCTGATCGCCATCGACGAGGCGCATTGCATCTCGCAATGGGGCGCGTCCTTCCGGCCGGAATACGACATGCTGCAGGAACTGAGGACGGCCTTTCCCGGTGTGCCGATCGGCGCGGTCACCGCCACCGCCGACGAGGCGACGCGCCGCGACATCGTCGAGAAGCTCTTCGCCGGCGATGCCGAGCAATATGTCGCCGGCTTCGACCGCCCCAATATCAGCCTGACCGTCGAGCCCAAGGCGAACACGAAAAAGCAGCTCCTCGCCTTCCTCGAGGGCCGCCCGTCGCAAAGCGGCATCGTCTATGCCCTTTCGCGCAAGAGCAGCGAGGAACTGGCCGCCTTCCTGTCGGACAATGGCTACCGCGCCGTGCCCTATCACGCGGGGCTTTCGCCCGAGCAGAGATCCGATGCGCAAAACCTCTTCATGACGGAAACCGGCGTCATCGTCTGCGCCACGATCGCCTTCGGCATGGGCATCGACAAGCCGGACGTGCGCTTCGTGTTCCATGCCGACCTGCCCGGCTCGCTCGACGCCTATTACCAGGAAATCGGCCGCGCCGGGCGCGACGGCATGCCCGCCGACGCCCATATGGTCTTCGGCCTGCAGGACATCTCGATGCGCCGCCGCTTCATCGACGGCGAGAATGGCGACGAGGAGCGCCGCCGCCGCGAACACAAGCGCCTCGACTCGCTGGTCGCCTATTGCGAGGCGCCGGAATGCCGCCGCCAGAGCCTCTTGTCCTATTTCGGCGAGACGACCGGGCCCTGCGGCAATTGCGATGTCTGCATCAATCCGGCCGAGACCGTCGACGGCGGCGAGGATGCGCGCAAGATCCTGCTCGCCGCGCAGATGACCGGGGAGCGCTTCGGCGCGACGCATCTCGTCGACCTGCTGCTCGGCAAGGCCAACCCGAAGGCGCAGTCGCTCGGCCATGACCGGTTGCCGGTCTTCGCGGCCGGCCGCAACCAGCCCCGCAATGTCTGGCAGTCGCTGGTCCGCCAGCTCGTCGGCGGCGGCTATCTGGTGATCGACGTCGCCGGCTATGGCGGCATCTCGATTTCGCCCAAGGGCCACGACCTGCTCGAACGCAAATGCGAGTTCCGCTACCGGCCGGACATGATCCGTCCCGCCGGCAGGAAGGCGCGCTCGGGCGCCGCGATCGAGCTGGACGCCGATGTCCCGCAAGCACTCCTCGAACGCCTGAAGGCGCGGCGCACCGTTCTGGCGCGCGAACGCTCGGTCCCGGCCTATGTCATCTTCTCCGACAAGACGCTGATCGACATGGCGAAACGCCAGCCGGCAAACCACGCCGATTTCGCCGAACTCCACGGCGTCGGCGCATCCAAGCTGGAAAAATTCGCCGACACCTTCCTCGAGGAAGTGCGCCTTCACCGCGAAAGCGCGTAACCCGTCGGCCGCGCGAGTTTGCCCGGCTCCTCCCTGACAGGCGATGCCACATGTTGATCGGGAAGAACCGGTTATCCTGCCTGTTATTTGCGTGAGCGGCGCATATGGCGTTTTATCGCCCCTTGCCCGGCCAATCCTGCTCGCAAGGTGATAGCGCAATGACCAAACCAATCGCTCTCGTTGTCGGCGTCGGAGACGGCCTGTCGGCCTCGCTGGCCCGCCGCCTCCACAAGGAAGGCTACGCGCTTGTGCTCGCCGCGCGCGACATCGGCAAGATCGCCGCGCTCGCCGGCGAAACCGGCGCCGAGCGGATCGCCTGCGACGCATCGAAACCCGCCGACGTCGACAAGCTGTTCGCCGCCATCGGCGGCCCGCTGCGCGTCGCGATCTACAACCCCTCGGCGCGCCAGCGCGGCCCGCTGGTCGAGCTTGACCCGGACGCGGTCAACCATGCCATCCAGGTCACGGCATTCGGCGCCTTCCTGGTCGGCCAGGCGGCGGCCCGCAAGATGCTGGCGCAGCCCCCGGAAAACGGCGTTCTCGGCACGATCCTGTTCACCGGCGCTTCGGCGGGCGCGAAGGGATTTCCGCAATCGGCGCCCTTCGCCATGGGCAAGTTCGCCCAGCGCGGCCTAGCGCAGTCGATGTCGCGCGAACTGCATCCGCAGGGCATCCACGTGGCGTGGATCAATATCGACGGCGCCATCCGCATTCCCGGCCGCGTCGAGCCGCCGGACCGGCCCGACTCGATGCTCGATCCGGACGCCATCGCCGAAAGCTACCTCGCCCTGGTCAGACAGGACCGTTCCGCATGGTCGGAGGAACTGACGCTCCGGCCATGGGTGGAAAAGTTCTGAAGACCGCGTAAAGCGGGCATCCACTGTCTCAGTAGGTCGGCTGGTCCTTCAGCCTTATGTCGCCGGAAAGAAGCCGTTCGACAAACGCGCCGCCATCTTCCTGCTTCATGAAATGCCGGTATGCCTCGACGGCGAATCGTCCGGGATCGAGTTGATAGCTCAGGAAGTTGATTTCCACCGCGCCGTCGTAACCATCGCCGGGAAACCGGCTCAGGATCTCGGATCGCTGGCCCGGCTCCAGGACCGAAATCTGCACCACGCCCGCGATATATTCCTGGGCGGCGGCGGATGGATGCGCAAAACCGAAACTCCCCGCCGCCAGCGCATGCGCCACCTCGTGCGCAACGTAACTCCTGTAAATGCCCGCGTCGTTCGGGACCCTGAAGGCCTGCGGCGCTTCGGTATCGCGGATGCACCGGTCGCTCCCGAGGACATGGATGTCGCCATGGAGCCAGTCATAACAGCCGACGGCATCGCGCAGACCGGACGGCAGCGTTTCCACGATGTTGATCTCGACCGTTGCGCGTTGCGGCACGCCAATCGCGCCGAGGAAATCGATCGCGGCAGCCGCACCCTCGCAGATCCAGTCCGTATTGGCCGGCGCCTCGAGACGGATGACCGCGTCGGTTCCGCTGCAGCGAAAGGACGGCGCGGATGCTTCCCCCGCTTCGGCCGGCGCGACGGCGCTGGCGGCAAGCTGGCAGAAAATGCCGGACAGGTACGCGATGGTGATCTTCGGCCTGGCGATCATGGGCGCAAATTTTCCGTTGGGTCAGGTCGGGAAGTGTGCGCCAATGGGCGGGCTCAGCCAAGGCCAAACCGCCGCAAGATGCGCTTCAGCAGGGTTCGCCGCCGCCCACGAAACCGAGATAATCCTCGATCGCCATGTCCTCCGCCATCGTGACGCAGCCGCCTTTTACAAACGCGACGAGAACATTCGCATTGCCGCTGCAATGCATGACCATGACGCGGTCGGGCGGGCATGTGTCGCTCTCGCCGTCGCAGGAATAGGCGCGCAGAAGTGCGTCGCGCCCCTCGCCCAGAAGTTCGAAATAGCGGATCCCCGCATTGCGGGCGATCACATCGTCACGCCAATGTTCCCAGGCGAGTTCCGGCCGTTCGCATTGGCTTTCACCGGCCTGCGCGGCCGCCATCGACAGCATAAGGGCCATGCCGAAAACGGCGCCGGCCGGCTGCAATCTGCGCGAGGCTTTCATGCCGTCACAATGTCACGGTCGGTTCGCATGGGAAAGATCCGGCGGCGCTACACCGCATCAAGCACGTTTCAGCCACGCCCCGTCGTCCGCCTGCCGCACGTGCTTGGCATTCTTCGCCTCGTAGAGCGCCGCGTCGGCGATCTGGAACAGCGTTTCCGCATCGGCGCCGTCGTCGGGCGCCAGCGCCATCCCGACGCTCGTTCCGATCCGGATCGTCTCGTCGTCCACGGTGAACGGTTGCAGCATTTCCAGTTCGATGCGCTTGGCGAGCGCCTCCGCGTCGCCGCGACCGCCGATCCCGGCCTGGATGAGCACGAATTCGTCGCCGCCGATCCGCGCGACCGTGTCGCCCTGGCGCGAGAACCGCCGCAACCGCTCCGCGACAAGCTTCAGCACCTCGTCGCCCACTGCGTGACCATGGGTGTCGTTGACCGGCTTGAACTTGTCGAGGTCCAGGCAATGGACCGCGAATTTGGTACCGTGGCGCGCCGCCGCCAGCGCCTGGTTCAAGCGTTCGCCGAGCAGCCGCCGGTTGGCGAGATCGGTCAACTGGTCGTGATGCGCCATGTGGTGAATGATGTTCTGGTTGTGCCACGTCTCCGTGATGTCGAAATAGGTGGTCACGAAACCGCCGCCCGCCAGCGGCGCGCCCCGCACCTCGATCAGCGATCCGTTCGAACGCCAGCGCTCGTAGTGATGCGCTTCGCGCTTGCGCACCAGCGCCAGCCTCTCCGCGAGGATCTCCTCGACATCGCCCGGCCCGTATTCGCCACGCTCGGCATTGAAGCGGAAGATATCCTCCAGATGCGGCGGATCCGGCTCGAACATGCTGTCCGGATAGCCGTGCATCGACTTGAATTGCTCGTTGTAGGCGACCAGCCGAAGGGTGCTGTCGATAACCGAGATGCCACCCGGAAAATGGTCGAGGATCGCCTGGAAGGTCAGCAACTGCTCGACGAGATCGTCGGGCGTCGCCGCAAGCAGCCTGTCGTAAACCGTATTGACCGGCGCGGCGCTCCCGGCGCGCGCGCGATTGCTGGGTTGCATGCAGGACTCCGCATTGGATGAAGCGCGTCCGGACGGCCGCAGGCGGACCCGATCCGGTGGCGGAACATCTGCCGATACGGCATTCCAGACGCGGCGTCATGCGGTGCCGCAAGGATGGCGGCAGGGTCTGGCAGGTAAAATCTAGCCGTATCCGCTGAATCTCCGGTTAAGAAACACCCCCTGATTTGCGTGTACCGGCGACGCTATTGATCAACGTCAACGCCTGGCGCCCATCCTCTGCATACATTTGATCTCAGGTAATCTCGCAACCGTTTGCCCGCAGAAGCCTCCGGATCGGGATTGCCGCGTCAACGAACCGCCTTGAGGAGGAAACCCATGAAATTCAACGTGTTTTTTGCGTGTGTCGCCGTGGCGGCGATTGCCGTTCCAGGTGTCGCGTCCGCCCAGATGACCGCGGGCGAGATCGAGTACACCCAGGCCTGCGCATCCTGTCATGGCGCCTCCGGCAAGGGCGACGGCCCGGTTTCGACCTATCTGAGCGTCAAAGTTCCGAATCTGACGAAGATTACCGCCAGGAACGGGGGGACGTTCCCATTCCAGGACCTGATGGAAATGATCGACGGCCGCAACGCCGAGCGCCAAATCGGTGCGCACGGAATATCCATGCCGGTCTGGGGCGATCGCTTCATGACGGACAGCGGTTCGCCCGACCCTGTCGAAAACGAGATCAACACGCTCGGGCGGGTTTCGTCGCTAGTCTACTACCTATACCGCATCCAGGACAAATAGGCATTCACGCTGCGTGCAGCCCGGACGGGTGTCCGGGCTGTACCACCTAGGCGGGAGCCGGCGTTCCGGGCAATTCGGGCGATTCATCCTGTCCGGTCGCAGCGGCCATCAGGACATCCCATGCGCCCAACGGCGCCCGGCAATGCGAGCATGTCACGGGCTCGCCCCAAGGCAGGTTGATCGCCGTGATTTCATTGACCTTGTGACAGGCAGAACATGCGATCCGGACATTTCCGGAAACATGAGACTGCGGCATGGCAAATCCCCTTTCACCGCGCCTCCATGAGCCCGGCCGACTAGCGCTAATCCTCATCCTCGCGGCCGTCTATTAAATTTGACATAGCCATTTCATGGCGCCGGTCCCGTCCGCATCCAGCGATGCGCGAAACCCAGTTTCTCGCGTATGACCGGCGTCAGCACGAAGGGATAGATGTCCTCCAGTCCCATCGAACGGTTGACATGGTTCAGTGCGATGCCGAGCCCCGCCCCGATCGTCACCAGCCGCTCCGCATCCTGTTCTCCATAGGCATCGTAATCCGCGCCGGGCAGATCCGGCGCCGAAAGTCCCGTCGCAACGAAACTGTCGGTGATGTCGGTCAAATGCAGCAGATGCGCGAAAGTTTCGGCCCAGTCCTCGTGCGGATGGCTCGACGCGTAAGGCGTGACGTGCCGCACGTTCCAGTCGGCCGGCGGCCCGTCGCGGTAATGCCTTTGCAGCGCCTCGCCGTAATCCGCGCGCTCGTCGCCGAACAGCAGCCGGAAGCGATCCCCGATGCCGAATTGCGGGGCCAGCCGCTCCAGCATGAAGAAATGGCCGAGCTCGTGCCGGAAATGACCGATCATCGTCCGAAACCGTTCGCCGAGGGCCTCGCGCCGCTGAACCCGCTGCGCGTCATCGGCCTCGGTAACGTTGATCGTCACGACGCCGCCGGCATGGCCCATCGTCACCATTGCCGCGCCGGGCCCGGTCGCTTCCGCCAGGAGGTGAAATACCGGGCGCGGGCCGGGATCGGCCGAGGTCAGCCATCCCCACCGTGCGAGATTTGCCAGCACACGGCGTTTCGCCCGCTCGCTCTCGGCCCACAAACCGCGGTTCTCGCTATGGAATGTGTCAGGAATGACCTTCGTCATGACGCATGAATGGCAAAGCCATCCTTGCGAATCCGCCGCCCAGTTGCAGCCGATTTCGGCACGGTTGGCGCAGGCCCATTGAAGTTGCGTGAACCGGTCGCCCTCGACGTCATAGGCAACCTGTGCCCCGCATGAACAGGACAGGCTCTCGAAGGAGAGCGACCCGGCGCAGGCGGGACAGCGATGAATTCTCACGTCGGGCGCTCCCTGGATGATGTGCATTGTCCCACCGACATGAGGCGGGACAAAGATCAAGGCTCCGCTTGGGGATCAGTTCCCCGCCGCAGATCGAATTTCGCTTTACCGCTTTTCCGTGCCGCTGCGTCAGGGTAACAAGGTTGCCATGTCCCCGTCCCGTGAAAAACCATCCCTTGCCCTGTTTGATCTCACCGGCAAGACCGCGCTGATTACCGGCGCGGCCGGCGGCATCGGCGCGGTGCTCGCCCGCGGCCTCGCCGGCGCCGGCGCCCGCATCGTTCTCAACGGCCGCCGCCGCGAGAAACTCGAGGCGCTCGCCGGCGAACTGGAAAACGACGGATTTGCGGCCGGCATCCTCGTCTTCGACGTCACCGACCACGAAGCGACCCGGTCGGCGATCGACGCCTACGAGGCCGAAACCGGTCCGATCGACATCCTCGTCAACAATGCCGGCATCCAGATCCGCGGCCCGCTCGAGGATTACGATCCCGCCGATTTCGAGCGCATCATGGCAACCAATGTCACCGGCGTCTTCAACGCCGCGCAGGCCTGCGCGCGACACATGATCGATCGCCGCGCCGGCAAGATCGTCAACATCGCCTCGGTGCAGACCGCGCTCGCCCGCAAGGGCATCGCGCCCTACACCGCGACCAAGGGCGCGGTCGGCAATCTGACCAAGGGCATGGCGACCGACTGGGCGCAATACGGCATTCAGGCCAATGCCATCGCGCCCGGCTATTTCGATACGCCCCTGAACAAGGCGCTGGTCGAGGACGATGCCTTCTCCGCCTGGCTGGCCGCGCGCACGCCGGCCGGACGCTGGGGCAGGCTGGAGGAACTCGTCGGCGCCGCCGTCTTCCTCGCCTCCGACGCATCGAGTTTCGTCAACGGTCATGTGCTCTATGTCGACGGCGCGATGACGGTGTCGCTGTGACAGAAGGGACGCGCCCATGCTGACCGAAGCCGCATTGAGCACCCTGATCGCCGGGATTTTCTCGATGATGAATCCGATCGGCAATCTCGGCATCTTCGCCGGCATGACCGCCGACCGTTCCGAGGCCGAAGCGCGAAGGATCGCATGGACCTGCGCCGCCGCCGTCGCGGTCACGCTTCTCGTCGTGACATGGAGCGGCGGTCTGCTCCTCGAATTCTTCGGCATCAGCATCGATTCCCTGCGCGCGGCGGGCGGCGTGATCGTCCTCCTGATCGGCCTGCGCATGCTGTTCAACAACACCGACCACACCCAGACGCCGCAGGAGGCCGAAGAGGCGAAGGATCGCGATTCCATCGCCGTGGTGCCGCTCGCAATCCCCATCATCGCCGGCCCCGGCACCATGGCGGTCGTGCTCGTCGCCGCCCAGCAACATCCCTCCATTCTCGGCAAGGGCGAGATTTCCGGCGTCATCCTCGCCCTTTCGGTCTTTACCGGCCTGCTCATGAGCTTCGCCGCGCCGATTGCGAAACGCCTCGGCGAATCCGGGATCGGCGTCGTCACCCGCGTCATGGGCCTCGTGCTCGCCGCCATCGCCATGGGTCTGCTCGCCGAGGGCCTCAAGGGCATGTTGCCTGGACTGGCGGGATAGAACCGATGCCGGACGCACCGAAAGCCATCGTCTTTTCCGATCTCGACGGCACGCTGCTCGACCACGAGACATACTCCTGGGACGCGGCAAAACCGGCGCTTGCGCTGATGAAGGAGCGCGGCATCCCGCTCGTCCTCGCCAGTTCCAAGACGGCGGCCGAGATCGCCGGTCTGCGCGCCGAAATGAGCTTCGCCGACTGCCCCGCCATCGTCGAGAACGGCGCCGGCATCCTCGAACCCGGCGGCGAGGCGGCGGCGCATGGCGCCTCCGTCCATGCGAAGCTGATCGCCTTGCTCGACGAGATGCCGCTGCGGCTGCGCGAAAATTTCTCCGGCTTTTCCGACTGGAGCCTGAAGAAACTCGCCACCCGAACCGGGCTGTCCCTTGAGGCCGCGGCAAAGGCGGCAAATCGCTGTTTTTCCGAACCCGGCCTCTGGTCCGGAACCGACGAGGAGCGGTTCGAATTCGAGTTGCTGCTCGCCAGGAAAGGCGTCACCGCGCGACAGGGCGGGCGCTACCTGACGCTCTCCTTCGGGGCGACAAAAGCGGATCGCATGCGCGAAATCGCCGCGCGCTATGCCGAAGGCGGCGAGACGCCATACATGATCGCACTTGGCGACGCCCCCAACGATATCGAGATGCTGGAAACCGCGGACAGAGGCGTGATCGTCGCCAATCCGCACGCCGCGCCGCTGCCCGAGCTCGACGGCGAGAGCATTGGCCGCATCACCCGGACCGAAAAACCCGGCCCGCACGGTTGGAACGAATCCGTTCTGCGGATAATTGAAGAACTGTAGGACAGTCACGGGAGACGGCGGCGCATGGCGGATTTTCACCAGAACGGTCACGTGGCCACGCTGCACAACCTGCGCGCCGGCAATCCCGGCATGCTGGAACGCGAGCTCGAGGTCCTGTCCGCTCACCGCAAGATCACGCTGATTCTGCCCTCGCTCTATTCGGAACTACAGGGCCCGGCGCTCGCCAACATCGTCCAGGAACTCGCCGGCGCGCGTTTCATCGACCACATCATCATCGGCCTCGACCGCGCCAACGAGGACGAGTACCGCCACGCCCGCAGGTTCTTCTCCGTTCTGCCCCAGAACCACTCCATCCTTTGGAACGACGGCCCGCGCCTGCAGGCGATCGACGCGCGGCTGAAGGAAGCGGGCCTGTCGCCGGAAGAACCCGGCAAGGGCCGCAATGTCTGGTTCTGCATCGGCTACACGCTGGCGCGGCGTGATTCCGACGTGGTCGCCCTGCACGATTGCGACATCGTCACCTATTCGCGCGAAATGCTGGCGCGGCTGATCTATCCGGTCGCCAACCCGGCCTTTTCCTATCTCTTCTGCAAGGGCTTCTACGCCCGCTACGCCGACGGACGGATGAATGGGCGCGTCAGCCGCCTGCTCGTCACCCCGCTCCTGCTGGCGCTCACGAAAACAGTCGGCCACCGCGATTACCTGACCTATCTGGCCGCATTCCGCTATCCGCTCGCCGGTGAGTTCGCCATGCGCACGGCCATCCTGCCGGATATCCGCATTCCCTCCGACTGGGGCCTCGAGATCGGCGTGTTGTCGGAAGTCTGGCGCAACCTGTCGACCCGCCTCGTCTGCCAGGTCGAAATCGCCGACGCCTATGACCACAAGCACCAGCCGCTGTCGGAGGAAAATCCGCAGGACGGCCTGTCGCGCATGTCGATCGACATCTGCAAGGCGCTTTACCGCAAGCTTGCCACCGACGGCCTGGTCTTCAGCCAGGAGACCTTCCGCACCATCAAGGCGACCTATTACCGCGAGGCGCTCGACCTGATCGAGGCCTATTACAACGACGCGCGCATGAACGGCCTGCATGTCGACCGCCACGAGGAAGAGCGCGCCGTCGAACTCTTCGCCTCCAATATCGTCGAGGCCGGCCAGACCTTCATCGACAATCCGATGGAAACGCCCTTCATTCCGAACTGGAGCCGCGTCCAGGCCGCCGACCCGGACCTGATGCGCGACCTGCTGGAAGCCGTGAAGGCCGACGAAGCGGAATATGCCTGAGAAATGTCGACCCCGTGACCGAGGGGGGATGGTCACGGGGTCGCAAGAAAGGCAAACCGTGATTGGGGGGCGGTTTGCCAGGGGACCGGCGACGGTGGGTCTATGAACCGACGCCGTATTTCATGCAGTTGAACGATCCCAAGCGATGCCGGTTCGCTCATGGCCCGGAGTGTCCAGTCGCCGGGCCGTTTCTGCAATCTGCGTTCGCCTGGCGAGGAGATGCCGTTTCGCCGCAACCGCGTTCGCGTGACGGATTGGTCCCACGAGACGCGAAATCGCGCCAGATGGCATTTGCGATTTCGTGCCTTCGGGTCAGTAAAGATGTTTAACGGCTGGCAACCGTTTCCTGCTATTGCGTGCGACCTGTCCCGATTTGATACAAAATCCCGGATTTCGCCTCCAGCTTGCCGAAATAACCGCAGCTTTCGCCCGTTGCGGAAGCTTCATGCCGCGCGATAGTCTCCAGCCGCGGAGGGGCTAGTAGATGACGGACATTACATTCAAGGCGGCGGTTCTCGACGCCTGCACGACCGACAGACCCTTCACCGGAAGCAAGCCTTTGAAGCTGGAGACCGTTTCCGTCGGCGCGCCGGAAAGTCACGAAGTGCTGGTCAGGATCGACGCCGCCAGCCTGTGCCGGTCAGACCTTTCGGTCATCACCGGCGTGCGCGCATGGCCGATGCCGATCGTGCCGGGCCACGAGGCAAGTGGCACCGTTGTCGAGACCGGATCGGACGTCACCCGCTTCGCGCCCGGCGACCGCGTCGTCCTGGTCTATCAGCCGCAATGCGGCGCCTGTCCCTGCTGCATCGCGGGCGACGCATGGCTTTGCGAACCTGGCCTCGCCTCCAACCGCGCCGGCGAATTGCTCGATGGCGGCGTCCGCCTGTCCTGGAAGGGCGAGCGCCTGCATCACCACATGGGCCTGTCCGCCTTCGCCGAAATGGCCGTCGTTTCGGAACATTCTTTGGTCAGGGTCGATCGCGACCTCGATCCGCAGATCGCCGCGCTGTTCGGCTGCGCCGTCCTGTGCGGCGCCGGCAGCGTCATCAACACCGGCGGCGTCAGGCCGGGCGAAACCGTCGCCATCGCCGGTATCGGCGGCGTCGGCGCCAGCGCCATCCTCGGTGCGCGGCTTGCCGGCGCGCGCCGCATCGTCGCCGTCGACCCCGATCCGGAAAAACGCGAGACGGCGCTGTCGCTCGGCGCGACGGATGCCGTGCCGGCCGGACCGGACGCGGCGGCGCAGATCCTCGAGATGACCCATGGCGGCGTCGATTGCGCGCTGGAAACCGCCGGCCAGCTCGAAGCCTTCCAGACCGCCTACGGCGCGGCCCGGCGCGGCGGACGCGTCGTCACGGTCGGGCTCGTCAGCCCGAAAACGCCCTTCGCGCTCGATGTCGCGGCGCATGTCACGAGCGCCAAATCGGTCACCGGAAGCTACATGGGAAGCTGCAATCCGCTGATCGACATTCCGAAATTCGTCGATCTCTACCGGCGCGGGCACTTCCCCGTCGACCGGCTGATCACCGCGCGCATGCCGCTCGAGGAGGTCAACACGGCGCTTGAAGAAATGGCCGCGAGCCGCGCCCTGCGGCAGATCCTGACGCCGTGACATCCGCCACGCGTTGACACGGCCGCGAACCCTGATGCAAAGGGCGGATACGCGTCTCTTGCCGCAAGGATGTTCGATGCCCCGCCCCTACCGCGACGATCCGGACTGGTGGAAGGACGCCACCGTCTATCAAATCTATCCGCGCAGCTTCCGCGATTGCGACGGCGACGGCGTCGGCGACATTCCCGGCATCGTCTCGAAACTCGACTACCTTGCCGATCTCGGCATCGGCGTGATCTGGCTGTCGCCGGTCTATGCCTCGCCGATGGAGGACAATGGCTACGACATCTCCGATTACCGCGACATCGCGCCGGAATTCGGCACGCTGGCCGATATCGACCGCCTGATCGCCGAAGCCGAAAAGCGCGGCATCGGCATCGTCATGGACCTCGTCGTCAACCACACTTCCGACCGGCACGCATGGTTCGAGGCCGCCCGCTCGTCCCGCGACGATCCCAAGCGCGACTACTACGTCTGGCGCGACCCCGCCCCGGACGGCGGCCCACCCAACGGGTTGCGTTCATATTTCGGCGGCCCGGCCTGGAAACGCGACGAGGTGACGGGCCAGTATTACCTGCATCTCTTCGCCGCCGGCCAGCCGGACCTGAACTGGCAGAACCCGGTCCTGCGCGCCGAAATCCACGCCATGATGAACTGGTGGCTCGACCGCGGCATCGCCGGCTTCCGCATGGACGTGATCGACCTGATCGGCAAGGACCCGGACCGCGAGATCCTCAATAACGGCCCGCGGTTGCATGACTATATCCGGGAAATGCACCGCGAGACGCTTGCGGGGCGCAATGTGCTCACCGTCGGCGAGACCTGGGAAGCGACGCCGGAGATGGGCCTGTTGTTTTCCGGCCGCGACCGCCATGAACTCTCCATGGTTTTCCAGTTCCGGCATGTCACGAGCTTCTGGGGCGAAGCCGGCAAGTGGGACCCGAAACCCTTCGATCTCGTCACCTTCAAGCGCGCCCTTGACGACTGGCAGCGGGCGCTCGCGTCGGATGGCTGGAATTCGCTCTTCCTCTCCAATCACGACCTGCCGCGCGCCGTTTCCAAATATGGCGACGACACGCGCTACTGGCGCGAGTCCGCGACATTGCTGGCGACCGTCAACCACCTCATGCGCGGCACGCCCTATGTCTATCAGGGCGAGGAGATCGGCATGACCAATGCCGGCTTCACCGAAATCGGCCAGTACCGCGACGTCGAGACGCTCGGCCTCTACGCCGAACGCATGGCTGCGGGCGACGACCCCGCCGGCTTCCTGCGCGGCGCGGCCGCCAATGGCCGCGATAATGCCCGCACGCCAGTGCAATGGACGGCCGGGCCGAATGCCGGCTTCACCACTGGCACGCCATGGATCGGCGTCAACGCCAACCATGTCGCGATCAACGCCGAAGCGCAGATCGGCGACGACGCCTCCGTCCTCGCCCATTACCGGAAACTGATCGCGCTCCGCAAAACCCATCCCGTTATCGTCGACGGCGATTACCGCCCCTTCCTCGAGGACGATCCGCAGCTCTTCGTCTTCGCGCGCAATCTCGCCGGCACGCAGCTCGTCGTTGTCGCCAATTTCAGCGGCGAACCGGCCGCCTTCGAAACGCCGAGCGAACTGGAGATCGCGGGCGAATGCCTGATATCGAACCATGTGCCCCGCGACGCTGTCTCCGGCACGATGCGGCTCGCGCCGTGGGAGGCTTTCGCGGTCCTCGCCTCGACCTGATCCTTCGGACACACGAGTTAGAACCCGCCGCAGCGGCTCGGCGTTGCCGATAGTGGTCGGGGAGGGCTACTCTCCTGCAACGTCCAACGGGAAACAGCGATGCCGGTCCACAATGCCGATATAGCGGCCGCCTTCCGGCGTCTCGCCGACCTCCTGGAAATCGAGGGCGAAAATCCGTTCCGCGTGCGCGCCTACCGCAATGCCGCCGCCACCGTCGGCGGCCTGCCGCGCGATGCCGCCGGGATGATCGCCGACGGCGCCGACCTGTCGGAGCTTCCCGGCATCGGCGACGATCTCGCCGCCAAGATCGCCGAAATGGTCGAGAAAGGCTCGCTTCACCTGCTCGAAGAGATCGAGACCCGGGTTCCGCCCGGCCTGTCCGACATGGCCCGCGTTCCGGGCCTCGGCCCGAAACGCGTCAAGGCGATCCACGACGCGCTCGGCATCGATACGCTCGAGGCGCTCGAACGCGCCGCCCGCAAAGGCCGGCTGCGGACGTTGTCAGGCTTCGGCGCCAAGACCGAAAAGAACATTCTCGATCAGCTCGCCCGCTTCGAAGGCGTCGAGAAAAGGCTCCGCCTGATCGACGCCGAACACATCGCCGAACCGCTTGTCGCCTATATCCGCGGCATCGACGGCGTCAAACAGGCTGTCGTCGCCGGCAGCTACCGCCGCCAGAAGGAGACCGTCGGCGATCTCGATATCCTGGTAACGGCGAAGGACGGCGCCGCGGTCATTGCCCGCTTCGTCGCCTATGACGAGGTCGGCGACATCGTCTCGAAAGGCACGACGCGCTCCACCGTCATGCTGAAATCGCGCTTCCAGGTCGATCTGCGGGTGGTGCCGGAAGTCTCCTACGGCGCGGCGCTGTTCTATTTCACCGGCTCCAAGGCGCACAATATCGAGCTCCGCAAGCGGGCGATCAGACGGGGCTGGAAGCTCAACGAATACGGCCTCTTCGAAGGCGACGACCGCATCGCCGGCAAGACCGAGGAGGAGATCTACGAAAAACTCGCCCTCCCCTTTATCGTGCCGCAATTGCGCGAGAACCGCGGCGAGATCGAGGCCGCCGAAAAAGGCGCCCTGCCCGATCTGGTCTCGCTGCAGGATATTCGCGGCGACCTGCATTGCCACACCACGGCAAGCGACGGCAAATATTCGATCCGCGAGATGGCCGAGGCGGCGAAAGAGAGGGGCTATGCCTATCTCGGCATCACCGACCATTCGAAGAGCCAGACCGTCGCCGGCGGCATGAGCGAGGACGAGCTTGCCGCCCAGATCGACGAGATCGACGCGCTGAACGAGGAGCTCGACGGCATCCGCGTCCTGAAATCCTGCGAGGTCGATATCCTCTCCGACGGCAAGCTCGATTTTTCCGACAAGCTGCTTTCCCGGCTCGACTACACCGTCTGTTCGATCCACGGCGCGTTCAACCTGTCGCGCGAAAAGCAGACCGAACGGGTTCTGCGCGCCATGGACAACCCGCATTTCACCATTCTCGGCCATTCCACCGGTCGCCTGATCAACCAGCGCCCGCCTTACGATATCGACCTCGAAGCGGTCATGGACGCGGCCCGCGAACGCGGCTGCTATCTCGAACTCAACGCCCAGCCGAGCCGTCTCGACATCGACGACATCCACTGCAAGATGGCCAGGGACCTCGGACTGAAAGTGCCGATCTCCACCGATGCCCACTCGACCGACGGGCTGGAGATGATGCGCTTTGGCATCGCCCAGGCCGGGCGCGGATGGCTGGAGGCGAAAGACGTGCTCAACACGCTTCCGCTGGAAAAACTGCTGAAGGCGTTCGGGCGCTGACGGGCATCAGCCGCGGTTGGAAATCCACCGGCACTGATACGGCGCGAAGGTGATTTCGCCGCGCGACGGGTCGATCGCCTCGCCCGACAGCAGGTCCTTCCACTCCATCCCGGTGATCAAATTGACAGCCATCACCGGGATCGAGACCTCTTCCTTCGTGACGTTGTGAATGGCGAAGATCGACTGATCGCGGTCGAGGCTCTGGCGCCAGAAACCGAACAGCTGCTCGCCGAAATGCAGCGTGAACTGCGTCGCGTTCGGGTGGAACCCCGGCTGGCGCGCCCGGATGCGGATGCGCTCCTTCATCGCCGCCAGCACCCGCGCATGCTCGTTTTCCGGATCGTCGAGATACCAGCGCAATTCCGGATAGTCCCAGCGCTTGCGGTTGATAGCCCGGTTGTGGCCGGTCTTCTCGACGCCGGCATGGTCGTTGCCGGTGCCGAGCAGGGAATGGATGTAGAAGGCCGGGATGCCCTCCAGCCCCATCATGATCGTCTGGCTGGCGATAAAACGGTCGAACTGCCATTCGTCCTCGCCGTCGACCGTCCCCTTCATCGCCTCGTAGAAGGCGATGTTGAGTTCGTACGGCTTTTGCGTCCCGTCCGGCATGGAGCGCATGCTCACCAGCCCGCCGAAGCGCTGCACCGTGTCGATCACCCGGCCGAGCTCTTCCTCGTCGAGCAGGCCTTCCGCCGGGCGCATGCCGATCCCGTCATGCGAGGCGGTGAAATTCAGATAGGCGCAACCGAGCTGCGCCGGCGGCATCGCCATCTGCCAGGCATTGAGATAGCGCGACGTGCCGTTCATCAGCGCATGCAGCATCAGGGGCGGCAACGAGAAATTGTAGATCGCATGCGCCTCGTTGCGGTTGCCGAAATAGGACAGGTTCTCCGCGTTCGGCACATTGGTCTCGGTCAGCAGCACCACCCGCTCCTCGCAATAGTCCGCGAGCAGCCGCATCAGCCGCACGATCGCATGCGTCTGCGGCAGGTGAATGCAACTCGTGCCGATCTCCTTCCAGATGAACGCGACCGCATCGAGACGGATGATCCTGACCCCGTTGGCGATGTGCAGCCGCATGATCCGCAACAGGTCGACCAGCACGTCCGGATTGGCGAAGTTGAGATCGACCTGGTCGTAGGAGAAGGTGCACCAGACGTGCCGCGGACCGTTGGCGGTCTCCACCTCGCGCAACAGCGCATGCGCGCGCGGCCGCACCACGGCGGAGAGATCGTCGTCGGGCGAGGCCTCGAAGAAATATCTGTCGTACGGCTCGTGCCCTTGCAGATATTCGTTGAACCACTTCGACTGCGCCGACATGTGATTCAGCACCAGGTCCGACATCAGCCGGAAATGGTCGCCGATGCGGTTGATGTCGGCCCAGTCGCCGAGCGTCGAATTAACCTGCTCGTAATCGGTGACCGCGAAGCCGTCATCGGAAGTGAACGGGAAGAACGGCAGGATATGCACGCCGGTGATCGCGTCGGCGAGATAGCGCCGCAGGAAATCGCTCAGGAGGTCGAGCGGCTTGTGCTGGCCGTCCATCACCGAATTGCCATAGGTGATGACGACGGAATCCTTTTCCGACCACAGCGTGTTGCCGGGCTGGCGGGCGCGCTGGCGCGGGTTCTTTCCGTCCGGCCAGAACGCCTCGATGATCCGCCGCGACAGATGCGCGGCATCCTCGTCGGGATAGATTTCCTTGACGAGGCTCATCAGCTTCGCCCGCAACTGCGAATTGACCGCGATCATCCGTTCCGCAATGTCCCGCTACCGCACTGCACAAAAATGCATCGTGCCCCGATTTTGGGCGCATTTGCAAGAGCTGCACGAAAAGGGATAAACAAATCGATTTAAACCCGGCGGGACTTGCTCTAACATTACTTTCGCGAAACGAGGAGGCAGACATGCATCTGGGTATCCTGACGGGCGGCGGCGATGTTCCCGGCCTGAACTCGGCCATCAAGGCCGTCGTCAACGAAGCCTTTCATCATGGCTGGACCGTCACCGGCTTTCGCCGCGGCTGGGCCGGGCCGGTCGCGACCGATCCGCTCGATCTCGAAGGCACCGCCGCTTTCCGCCAGGAACTGACGCCGCAATTCGCGCGCACGATCGACCGTTCCGGCGGTACGATCCTGCATTCCTCGCGCACCCGCCCGTCGCGCATGAAGGCCGACGGCCTGCCGGCCCATGTGAAGAAGAAGACGCCGCACGCCGACGCCGGTTATGTCGACGCGACCGACCACGTGCTCGCCGTGATCGAGGCGATGAAGATCGACGTCCTGATCGCCATCGGCGGCGACGACACCCTGTCCTATGCCGCCGAACTGCACGAGCGCGGCGCGCCGACCATGTGCATTCCCAAGACCATGGACAACGACGTCTTCGGCACCGACTACTGCATCGGCTTTTCCACTTGCGTCACCCGCTCGGTGGAGATGATCCATCGCCTGCGCACCGCCGCCGGTTCGCACGAGCGCTTCCTGATCGTCGAGATGTTCGGCCGCAATTGCGGCATGACGGCGCTGTCCGCCGGCTATCTCTCCGACGCCGACCGCACGCTGATCGCCGAGATCCCCTTCGAGATGGAGCGCCTCGCCGAGCTGATGACGCGGGACCGCGCCGCCAACCCGTCGAACTACGCCGTCTGCGTCGTCTCCGAGGGCGCGATGGTAGCCGGCGAGCACATCATCGAGAAGGGCGAGGCCGACGCCTACGGCCACAAGAAGCTCGGTGGCATCGGCGAGCGCATCGGCGTCGGGCTGAAGGGCCTCACCGGCACCAACATGATGATCCAGAATCTCGGCTACCTGCTGCGCTCCGGCCCGCCGGACGCGGTCGACCTGATCGTCGCCAAGAATTTCGGCACCATGACCGTGCAGCTGATCGAGGAGGGAAAGACCGGCCTGATGATGTCAGTGACCGACGGCCACTACACGACCAAGCCCGCCAACATCTCCACGAAGGGCGAGCACCGCGTCAATGTCGCCGGCATGTACGACACGCAGAACTACCGGCCGAAGATCTCGAAGGTCGAGGGCACGACCATGTATCTGCGATAGGGCTGCGTTCAGGTTTCGCCGATCACGTGATGGCATTCATAGGCGATCGGTTCGATCGGCGCGCCGTCTTTGGTCGTTGCGTGCTCCCGGAACGTGTTGAAGCCCGCCGGAATGACGGTGCCGGTCTGCGCCATGTCGAGAAAGATGTGCTTTGAGATGGCTGGCGAGCGTTCGAACCAGTTCGGGTTGTCGAACGTTCCGGCGAAAACGCCGACGATGTCGGGAAACCGCTCAAACGTCATGAAGAGCTTCGTGCCGCATGTCTCGCAGAAATGGACATGGATGATTTTTCCGCTGCCTTCCGAGCGGTGGTCATAGGTCCTGGGTGTTCCTGCGGTCACCGCGAAAGCGCCCTTTTCGAAGATCGGTTCGACGAGATACGCGCCGCCGGTTCCCCTTTGGCAGAATCGGCAATGGCAGAACGTCACCCGCATCGGCGATTTGGTAACTGCGTAGCCGATCGCCCCGCACAGACAGCTTCCGTTTTCCATGTTCATCCTTGTCCCCCCGGGCTCCCGCCGATAACCGAGCCTATCGGAACGCCGGACCGGTGGCTATGACTCAGGCCGGACGGAACACCGCGCACGGCTTGTCCATGCCGCGCAGATGCACCTCGCCGAGCGGCGTCAGCGCGAAGCGCGTGCGCGCCGCCGCGCCCGGACCGATCAGCATCTCCTGGCCCATCTTCTTGGTCTCGGCCTCCAGCCGCGACGTCATGTTGATCGCCGGGCCGATCGCCGTGTAGTCGATGCGCCGCTCGGTGCCCATGTTGCCGACCGAGCAGACGCCGCTTTCGATCGCCGCGACGACCTCGATCGCCGGCAAGCCCCGCGCCTGCAATTGCGGATTGGCGACCTTCAGCGCCGCGATGATCGCCCGCGCGCAGTCGATGGCGCGGTCGGCATGGTCCGGCGCCTCCAGCGGCGCGTTCCAGAACGCCAGCACCGCGTCGCCCATATATTTGTCGATCGTGCCGCCGCGCGCGAAGATTTCGCGATTGGCGATCTCGAGGAAATGGTTGACCACCTCGACCGCCTTGTCCGCGCCGAGCGCCCCGCTCATCGCCGTGAAGCCGCGCACATCGACCAGCATCGCGGTGATCTCGCGGTCTTCCACTTTCAGCGCGGCGGCCGTGTCGGTCTCGGCGAGGTGGCGCACCACCTCCGGCGACAGGAATTGCGAGAACTGTTTCTGCAGTACGACGCGCCGCCGTTCCGCCTCGCGGTAAAGCGCGTAGCCCCCCGCCGCCCCCATCGCGAGCAGTCCCGCCGCCGGCTGCACCCCGTCCAGCAGCAGGTCGCGCGATGCATAGGCGTAAGCGCCGGCCGCAAGCGGCGCGGCGATCACCGGCGCCGAGGCCAGGACCGCCAGCAGCGGTCGCCGCGCCAGGCCGGTCAGGATCAGGAACAGAAGCAGGATTCCGCCGAGGAACAGCCCGCGCTCGATCGCGCGCGCATGCGGTGCCTCGAACAGATACCGCCCTTCGAGCATCTGGGTCGCGAGAATGGCGTGGATGTCGGCGCCGAGCCGGTGCCCGCCGCGCGCCGTCAGGTGATACTGGTCGATCCCCGCCGCATCGACCGCGATGATCGCGATCCGGCCGTCGAGCCCGTCCGCCCGGCCCGTGTCCAGCAGCCCCGTCGCCGAAACATGCGGCACCGGCACGGTCGTGTCGATGATGCGGATGCGCCCGTCGCCGCCGAGCGGGACAGTTACACCGCCGACGCGCACGGCGTCGCTCGGCAGGCCTTCGAGCCTGAGCGTGTAGCTCGGCGCGCCCTGCGCCACCCGCAGAAGTTCCATCGACAGTGCCGGCCACAGCCGCGTCTCGCCGCCCGGCGTTTCCGCCCACACCAGCGGCACCTTGCGGATCACGCCGTCGGCGTCCGGCAGCGTGCGCACGATCCCGAGCCCGCTGGCCGCCTCGGCCAGGTCCGGCAACGGCGCGATGCCGCCCGGCACCGCTTCGGCCGCCGCCGGATCGAGCCCGACGACCGTCCAGCCGGCCTTTTCGCCGATTTCGATCGGCCCCGCCGAGGGATCGAGCGACATGGCGAGTAGCGAGGGCGCGCGGGCAAGCGCCCGGGCGAAGGCGGCATCGCTTGCCGCCCCGTCCGCGCCGGAGTCCGGTTCCGCGAAAAACAGGTCCAGCCCGACCGCCGCCGCGCCGCTTGAGGTCACCGCGTCGACGAGCTTTCCGATCTCGGCGCGCGGCCACGGCCAGCGTCCGAAACGCGCCAGGCTTTCCTCGTCGATCGCGACGATCGCGACCTGGTCGAGATCGAGCTCGATCGGGGAGACGGACTGATAGGTGTCGTAGGTCTTTTCGCGCAGGCCCGCAAACATGCGGTCGAAGGCGACATGCGCGCCGAACAGCAGCACCGCGAGAACGGCGAACGGGACGATCAGGCCCCGCGGGCCGAAATGTCTAGCGCTTGGGGTAGTCGTCGTATCCACCCGACGGATTGCCCATGTCTGTTCCGTTGCCGGTGTGGGTTCCGGGCCGCGGCAGCCCGCCGTCGCGCGAGTTGCACATTGCCGTGGCCGCCGCGCTGGCGCAATGGGCGCCGCCGTAATTGCCGCCGCCTCCGGGCGCGCCCTGGCCCTGGTTGGCCGGCGTCACCATCTGGCGGCCATTATTGGCGATATGCCGGATCTCGAGCGTCTGCCCGTCCGAGATGCACGACATGCCGGGCTTGGTCACGGTCCTTTTCTTCTTGCCGACCTTGCACACCATCAGCCCGCCGCGCAGCGTCGCGATCGACTGGTTGCCGATGACGGCGAGATCGACGATGCCGCCGCGCACGCCGAGAACGATATGCGGCGTGCGCACTTCCGACGATCCACGCTTCGATATCTGGCCGCCATAGATGCGTGCGAGGCCGCTGGTCTGGCGCAGCCGGATCTTGCCGTTGCGGCGCGCCGGATCGTAGACGAACTCGTCGATGGTCAGCACCGCGTTCGGGCCCATCCGCGCGCTCGATTCGTCCTCGAAGACGATCACGCCGGAGCCGCTGGCATTGCTCGCCAGCCGGTCGCCGAGCGAAACCGCGCTGCCCGCCGCCATCCGCGAACCGCCGCGCGAGATCGTCGCCTTTTCGGCCGTCAGCGTTCCGACGCCCTCGGCCTGCGCGGCCTGCGGCAGGACGGCACCCGCCGTCACCAGCGCGGCGATCGCAAAACCCCTGATTGTCGTCGCTGCGTGCATCGTCACATCCTCAGTTGAACCTGTAGGTCAGGCCGGCCCTTGCGCCCCAGGTCTCGCCGCTTCGGTCGACCGAGGGAAAGACCGTGTCGGTCAGCTTTTCCTCGCCGTAGGATACGCCGAAACCGAGTTCGACATGTGTGGCAATTTGCACAGTGTGGTCCCAGAAGATCTCCCATGCTTCCCGGTCGGCCAGATCCGCGTTGGGCGATCCGAGGCTCGTCACCGAGGTGTAGTCGAGGATGCGTTCGCGCGAATAGCGCACGCCCGCCTCGTGCACCCAGCTGCGCCCGTCGGCGAAGACATGCAGCAAATGCGAAACCGATGCGCCGACTTCCACGCCATGGGCGTTGAAGTCGAACGATCCGTCGGTGAAGGCGCGCGGCGTCGTGCCCCAATCGTAATAGCCGGAGACATGCGCGCCGACGGCGACGCCGGGCGCGATCCGGAGGTCTCCCGTCAATCCCGCGCGCATCCGGCGGTCGCTGTAGAGGCCATGCGAATTGCCGAGCCAGCCATAGCCGAGATTCGCCTTGATCTGGCTTTCCACCGTCGGCTGGACGGAGACCACCGTTTCCGCGCCATATTCCTGCAGATCCCGTCCGCCGCCATAGGTCTGGAACCGGCCGTAACCGCCAACATCGAGCCGCAGCGTGTCGATGATGTCCGGAAGCCCCTTCGAAAAGGTGATGTTGAAATGCCCCGCCTTGGCGTCGAACGCGCTCAGGCTGCCGATGAAATCCGGGTCGCCGAGACTGCGCCCGTAGAGCAGCGCGCCGCCGAAGCGGATCTCGTCGCGCGTCGCGGTCTGCAGGTCGCGGATGATGACGCCCTCGATCGAACCGTAGGGCGAGGTCAGTTCCTCGCTGTCGTTGGGGCCGGACAGCCCGATCTTTTGCGTCGTGTTCTCGTAGGCGCCGCCGGCGCTGACCGCCATGCGGATCTCGAGGCCGCGCTGGCCGCGTTCGACGCGCGCCTTGAGTTCCTCGATTTCCTTCGCGAAATCCTCCCAGCCGGGCGTCAGCAGCGCCTGTTCGAGATGCGCGGCGGCGGTGTCGTAATCGGCGATCTGGTAATAGATGCGCGCCAATGCCAGCCGCGCGCCGAGATCGTTCGGCGTGCGGAAGATGATCTCCTCCAGCGTCGAAAGGGCCTGGTCGTATTGCCCGCGCCGCGCCGCCTCGACGACGAAATTGTCCAGCGAAGCGCGGTCGCCTGTTTCGCTCACCCGGCGTTCGAAGGCATTGTGGTAGCTGATGGAGTCGGCCAGCGCCGGCAGCGCGACCATGGCCGGAATGGCGGCCAACGCAAACCGCGACAGATGACGGAATCGGTTGATCCGTTTCATGCTGCGACGCACCCTCGTGTTTCCGTTCTGCCCCGCAGCGCTTATAGCCCGCAAGAAACGGTCAGTTCCAGTGCAATTGCGCCACACTCGTGTGCTTACGCAAGGGGATTGCGCGTAAAAATTGTTGTCCCGGCGCCACGAAGGGCGCCGGATCGCATTGGCCGGTCAGCGGCAATTGCCGCAGAAACGCTGGATGCGCTTGCAGGCTTCCTCCAGCAATTCCTCCGACGTCGCATAGGAGATGCGGAAGTTCGGCCCGAGCCCGAACGGCTCGCCATGCACCACGGCGACGCCTTCCGCTTCCAGCAGCTCGCTGACGAAATCCTTGTCGTTTTCCATCACCTTGCCGGACGGCGCCGTCTTGCCCATCAGCCCCGCGCAGGACGGATAGACGTAGAACGCGCCTTCCGGCGTCGGGCATTCGATGCCTTTTGCCTGGTTCAGCATCGAGACGACGAGGTCGCGCCGCCGCTGGAAGATTTCCTTGTTGCGGCCGATGAAGTCCTGCGGCCCGTTCAGCGCCTCGACCGAGGCCCATTGCGCGATCGAGCAGGCGCCCGAGGTCTGCTGGCTCTGGATCATGTCCATCGCCTTGATCAGCTCGATCGGTCCCGCCGCATAGCCGATGCGCCAGCCGGTCATCGCATAGGCTTTCGAGACGCCGTTCATCGTCAGCGTGCGGTCCTTCAGGCCCGGCTCGACCTGCACCGGTGTCACGAACTCGAAATCGCCATAGACGAGATGCTCGTACATGTCGTCGGTCAGCACCCAGACATGCGGATGGCGCATCAGCACGTCGGTCAGCGCCTTCAGTTCGTCACGGCTGTAGGCAGCGCCCGACGGGTTCGACGGCGAGTTGAAGATGAACCACTTGGTCTTCGGCGTGATCGCCGCTTCCAGCGCGTCCGGCGTCAGCTTGAACGCGTTTTCCTGCGTCGTTTGCGCCGGCACCGGGTTGCCGCCGCACAACAGCACCATTTCCGGATAGGACACCCAGAACGGCGCCGGGATGACCACCTCGTCGCCCGGGTTCAGCGTCGCCATCAGCGCGTTGAACAGGATCTGCTTGCCGCCGGTCGCGACAATCGTCTGCGTCCAGTCGTAGTCGAGATCGTTCTCGCGCTTGAATTTGGCGGCGATCGCCTTGCGCAATTCCGGGATGCCGGAGACCGGCGTGTACTTCGTTTCGCCGCGATTGATCGCCTCGATCGCGGCCTTCTTGATGTTGTCCGGCGTGTCGAAATCGGGCTCCCCGGCGCCGAGGCTGATCACGTCGCGGCCCGCGGCTTTCAGTTCCCGGGCCTTCTGGGCCACGGCGATGGTGGCGGAGGGTTGCACGCGGGAAAGAATGTCGGCGAGGAAAGCCATGTCGGTGTCTCCTGAGAAAGTTGGCGCGCCCCTGTCCGGACGGCGGATGCTATCTGCTCCATTACCGCCAAATGCGCAAGCGTTGCAGGCCCGCTGGAAACGCGCTAACCCTTGATTAACTATAAATTCATCGCTTCGCGCGCATTTTGGGCACGGCAGGCGAAGGAGACACCAGCTTTGTCCGACATGCCCCCCTTCGAAATCGGCAGGCGCGATAACGGGACGTTCTTCGCCCGGCACGGCGATTTCGTCCTGCAGACCGCCTTCCAGCCGATCTTCCGTTTCGAGAAGGGCCGCATCGTTCCCGTCGCCTGCGAGGCGCTGCTGCGCGTGAGCCGCAACGACGTCCCGGTCTTGACCGACGCCTTTTTCGCGATGCTCGATCCGGCCGAATTCCGCGCCCTGGAGCCGGAACTGCGCCGCCTGCATATCCGCAATGCCTGCCACCTGCCGGCCGACATGCGCCGCCTGTTCCTGAATTTCGATCCCGGCGTGCTGGACGACCCGGCCGACTTCGAGACCCAGTTGCGCATCCTCGGCGACGAATTGCGCGATGCCGGCATCGCGCCCGCCGACATCGTCTGCGAGATCACCGAGGCGGAAACCCGCAGCAGCGAAGCGCTGACGCATTTCGCCTACGAATTGCGCGCCCGCGGCTACCGGGTCGCCGTCGACGATTTCGGCGCGCAGGCCTCGCGCCTGCAGCGCGTCGCTGCGCTGGCGCCCGACATCGTCAAGTTCGACGGCGCGCTGGTGAAGCGCCTGATGGCGACAGAGGCCGGCGTCGCCGCGCTGCGGATGCTGATCTCCCGCTTCCGCAAGGACGGCATTGTCTGCATCCTCGAAGGCCTCGAGGCGCTATGGGAAGTCGGCGTCGCCGAAACGACAGGCGCCGAGATGGTCCAGGGCTTCGTGCTTGCCGCGCCGCGGCTTGCCGGACTGGATCTCGCCGCCTGGATCGCGCAGTACCAGCCGCTCCCCGAGGAACCGGCCATCCGGGTAGCCAAGCGGTCCCGCTGAAGGTTTCCGGCATGATCACGCTCTATTCGATGCCGAGTTCCGGCAACTCCTACAAGGTGCGCCTGCTGCTCGCGTTTCTGGGCGTCCCCTACCGCCATGTCGACGCCGAATACGGCAGCGGGCTGACCGAAACACCCGAATTCCGCGCCCTGAACCCGGCCGGCAAGGTGCCGCTTCTGGTCCTCGAAGACGGCCGCCTCCTGTCGGAATCCAACGCCATCCTGCTCTATCTCGCGCATGGCACGCGGTTCCTGCCGGACGACGCTTACGAACAGGCGCTGTGCCACCAGTGGATGTTCTTCGAACAGAACGCCCACGAGACCTCCGTCGCCGTGCGCGCCGCGATCCTGACCTATCCGCAGCGCGCCCATCTGCGCACGCCCGACCGTCTCGATCCGCTGCTCGAAAGCGGCCACCGCGCGCTCGGCGTCATGGAAGCCCGGCTCGAAAAGACGCCGTATCTGACCGGCGACCGGCTGACCGTCGCCGACATCTCGCTTTACGGCTACACCCACAGCGCCGGCGCCAAGGGCGGTTTCGAGATGGCCCGCTTTCCGGCGATCGATGCGTGGCTGGAGCGAATCGCTGCCGAACCCGGCCATGTGCCGTTGTCGTTTGTCCCGGAAGCGCAAGCGAATTCGTAAACGTTTCGGTAACAAACTTCTTCAAATTGCCACAAAATCTCCCGCTGCGCGCCGCTTTGTCTCCGCGAACAGGTCGAATTCGCAACCGACTGTGAGCATGCGCACAGATTCGTGCCCGAATACCGGATTGAAGAGGCCGGCCAAGACCGGAGTGGGAAAAAATGTTCACGGCTTCAAGACGCATCCGAAACGAGCGGACCAGCCACAACAGGAGGACGACGGCGCTCATCATCGCCGTGCTGATCCTCGCCAACGCCGCGGCGATCGTCGGCCTCGGTTCGAGCGCGCGCGCGGAAGGATTTCCCAATGCGCTGCGATACGCGCCGATGACATGGGAAAAAGAGGCTCCGCCGCTGCCCGAAATATCCGGACCGCACCCCAAACCGGCACAGACCGCGACAATCGCCCCGGTCGAGCGCCATTTCCTCGAACCGGCGGCCTCGGCCACGACGACGGCGCATGAGTTCGCGCAGGTCCGCACGACGGCCCGTTCGGCGGCGACCGGCGACAGCCGCTTCCTGCTGATCGCGCTGATGACCGTCGCGCTCGGCACCATGGCCGGCGTCAGCATCCACATGTTCCGCACGCTCGCCCGCGAGATTTCCGAAGCCGAGCGCAAGCGCGCCCGCCTCTGAAAACAAAGCCGGATGTGGAGGGCTTGGCGCGCCGGCGTTCGCGACTAGATAACCGGTCGTCATGAAACATTTCGCCCTCCCGCTCGCCTTTGTCCTGGCGTCGGCCGCCCTCCCGGCCGCCGCCGAAACCGTCACTGAAACCACCGAAAAGGCGGACATCGCCGCGTCGGTCGTCGCCACCGGTCTCGCCCACCCGTGGGGCATGGATTTCCTGCCCGACGGGTCGATCCTCGTCACCGAGCGCGAAGGCGCGATGCGCGTCGTGCGCGACGACGTCCTGTCGGAACCGGTTTCCGGCCTCCCCGAAATCGCAGTCGCCGGACAGGGCGGCCTGCTCGATGTCGCGCTCGCGCCCGATTTCGGGAAGACCGGCGAGGTCTTCTTCACATTCTCCGAGCCGGGCCCCGGCGGCGCCGGCACCGCGCTGGCGAAAGCGGTCCTCCGGGACTGGGACACGGCCAGGCCGCGTCTTTCCGAAGTGGAGACGGTCTTTTCGATGAACCGCAAGTCGGACACCACGCACCATTTCGGCTCGCGTATCGCCTTCGCGCCCGACGGCACCGTCTTCGTCACCACCGGCGACCGCGGCGATTCCGCCCGCGCCCAGGATTTCGGCGATCACGCCGGTTCGGTGATCCGTATCAACCGCGACGGTTCCGCCCCCGCCGACAATCCCTTCGCCGGCGATACGAAGGCCGCGCCGGAAATCTGGTCAAAGGGCCATCGCAACATCCAGGGCGCGGATCTCGATGCGGAGACGGGTATCTTTTGGACCGTTGAACACGGTGCGCGCGGCGGCGACGAGATCAACCGCCCGCAGGCCGGCCTGAATTACGGCTGGCCGGAAATCTCCTACGGACGCCATTATTCCGGCGCGCAGATCGGGTCCGGCACCCGCGCGCCCGGCTACGAACAGCCCGAATATTACTGGGATCCGTCGATCGCCCCGTCCGGTCTCGCCGTCTATCGCGGCGCGATGTTTCCCGAATGGGACGGCGATCTCCTCGTCGGCGCGCTGAAATACCAGCTGCTCGCCCGCCTGGACCGCGACGAAGCCGGCGCGATCGTCGCCGAGGAACGCATGCTGAAAGGCAAGTTCGGCCGGATCCGCGACGTCTCCGTCGCCCCCGACGGCTCGATCTATCTTCTCACCGACGACGATCCCGGGTCGATCGTCCGCATCATCCGCAACTGAAGTGGTAAAACTCATGCTGACGATTGCGCTCGCCATCGCCGCGGCTCTTCTGGCCGCGGTTCTGGTCTTTGTCGCCTATGGCCGCGCCGAAACCTGGACGTACATTTTCGGCAATCCCGATCTCGGCCAGTTCGATCGGGCGGATCCCGTCCGCTCACCGTCCCCGAACGATGCGCTCCTGTGCACGCCCGGCCTGTGCGGATCGGCGGAAGTGGACGCTACTCTGCCGGAATACGATGCGACGCCGGCGGAGCTGATCGCGCGCATCGACGATGCAATGCGTAAATCCGGCGCGATCTACCGCCGCGTCGACGACGGCTCGGATCCCGCGAAGGCGCGTTACGTGACGCGGACGCCGCTGATGCGTTTTCCCGACACCAATTCGTTCGAGGCCGTGCCGCTGCCCGGCGGGCGCACCGGTCTCGTCGCCTATGCCCGCGCGCAGATCGGCCGCGGCGACATGGGCGTCAACCGCGCCCGGTTGGAGAAGATAACCGCCGCGCTTGCCAGCGGCTAGCCGTTTATCTTTAAATGGAATCGTTTGAACGCCGGGATTTCGTGGCCTGGCAAGGAGCGTGAGGCGACGCGGTGCAAGCACCGCTAGCTTCGCGCGACGCCGTCCATGACTGGAAAGACCAAGTTCACACGATTGCAGTTTGGAACGAAGTTCCAAAGCCTTGCCGGCTTGGATGGCTTTTCCGCCCCGTCAGCGTCGAAATCCTCGCGCGATATTCATATCGCGCTGCGGTGTTCTCCTTGCCGGAACGAAAAATCCATTCCATCAAACTGCTTCCATTTAAAGATGAACGGCTAGGGCTGTCCCTCCGGCGGCCAGACGAGCGGCCAGGTGTCCGGCCCGCCGGCAGCATCCCCGTCGCACTCGCCATTGACCCGCGCCTCGACCAGCACGAAGGCATACCGCCCGGAGACCTCGCGCCATGCCCAGCGATTGTATTCGCCGCAATCGCCGTTTCCGCGCCCCTCGAAATAGCCGGTAAGCTGCAGGCTGTCCTGGTCCCAGGCGATGTTCCACGCCTCTTCCGCCGTCGATGGACCGTCCCCGGTCATCACCGGCAGCGGCACGCTGCGGAACCGCGATCCCGTCCGCTCCCAGAATGCATAGGGCTGGTTGTCGGCATCACCCGCCCCGCAGGGCAGTCCGATCAGGAATGTCTCGTTGCCCGTATTGGCCTCGAACCCGCCAAGACCGGCGAACCGCTCTTCCGCGAGGCCGCCACAGGCCGCTGACGGCCTGTCGGCGAATTCGTTGCGGATCTGGAACGGAATCGCCGCAAACGACGTGATTTCCCGCACCGTCTCGCCCCCGGCCGCCGGCGCGCCGCCGTCCGCCTGCAATGCGTCCTCCCGGCCGACGCGCCCTTGCTGCTCGTCCATGAAGGTCAGCCCGGCGACGAAACCCGCCAGCGAGAAGGTCGACACCGTATCGGCACCGCGCGCGCGAAACGAGACCCGCAGCTCCTGCCCGCTCCGGGCCGCGTCGACCAGCGCCGCGATCTCGGCCTCGCCCTTGAAGGTATATTCGTAGACCGCGGCCCGGTAGGACAACTCCGACACCGGCAGGCGCAGGATTTCCCGTCCGTCGACCTGCATCACCACCTCGGATCCGGCGGCAAGCGTCTCGCGCACGCCGAGCACCAGTTCCAGCGGCGCATCGCGGCTCGAGCGGCGCCGGAAGATCACCGTGTAGAGCTCCGACTGTGCGTTATAGGTGGACACGTCGCAGATCAGCGCGTCCGAGCAGTCGACGCTGACATCGCGAATGCGCTTGAACTGGCGCGCCTCCGCCGCCGTGGCCGGAAGAAGGCCCGCGATCAGCAAGAGGACCGCCGCGGCTCGCATCAGGTCGAACCGCATGTTTCCCCGCTGAAGACATCGCATCGGCGTTTTCATTCCCTGTTGATCCGTCGCGGTGAACCTATAGCAGGCCCGGCAAGCAAGGAAGCCAAAACGGCTGCTCTTCTACGCGCATTTTGCGGGTTGCGTCCCGGCTTCGGCGGTCCCGCCGGCTTCGCGCATCCGCCCGCGCGCCAGAACCGCCTGGTGATGCGCCAGTTCGAGGATCGCGTTGTCGGCGTCGAGCGGCTTGCACAGGAAGAAACCCTGCACCTCGTTGACGCCGAGCTGGTGCAGCGCTGCCAGTTCTTTCTCGCTCTCGACGCCTTCTGCCACGGTTTTCATGCCGAATTCGCGCGCCACGTCGACCAGCATCTGCACCAGCGCCCGCGCGCGCGGATCCTGCGCGATGCCGTCGATGAACAATTTGTCGATCTTGAGGATCGCCGCGCCCAGCCGCTGGATCGACGCAAGCCCGTTATGCCCCGTCCCGGCATCGTCGATAGCGACCTCGATTCCCAATGCCCTCAGTGCTTCGATCGAACGGCGCGCCTTGTCCACGCAGCAGATTTCCTCGCGCTCGGTGATCTCGATCACCACCCGGCCGGGATCGAGATCAGCCCGTTTCAGAACGTCGTCGAGCCAGGCCGGAAATCCGGATTCGCTGAATTGCGCCGGAGACGCATTGAAGGCGAATTTCACATGCGGCGCGGTCTCGGTGACGCTGCGCATCGACTGCGCCGTCTTGGCGATCATCAGTTCCAGCAGGTCGCCCGACCATCCGTTCGCTTCGATCAGCGGCACGAACGCCGCCGGTGACATTTTCATGCCGTCCCTGCCGGGCCAGCGCGCCAGCACCTCGAAGCCGGTCATTTCGCCGCTCGCGACATCATAGGCGGGCTGGAAATACGGAACGATTTCGCCGCGTCTCAGCGCTTGCCGGATGTGATTCGCCGAGTTCGGCCGCGACACGAGACCGCGCGCCACGAGATAGGCAATGAGGAGCGCCAGCGCCACGACGCTCGCTTCGGTGGCGGGATTGCGTTCCATGTTCAGCTCGTGCATCAGCCGGGCCGGAACGTGAATCCGCACGACAAGCGGATAGCGCGTCGACTTGACTTCGAACATCTCGGCATCGCCGCCGATTTCCCATTGCGGGCCTTCGAAACTGCCGATCGTGCGCCCGTTGGTCAGCGACAGCTTGATCGCGCCGCTGTCGCGGAACGCCGCCGGCAGGATGTCGAAGACGAGCGACTCCGTGTTGACCAGAGCGGTTGCCAGCGCTGTCTCGTCGAATTTCAACGTCACCGCGACGGCGGATGAAGTCCGCATCCTCACGGGATTGAGGACGATCTTCGGATCGCGCGCGGGCATACTGTCTACCGGATCGCGATAATTGCGTGTCAGCGTCTCGTTGTTCATCGCCACCGAGCAGATGACACCGTCATGCGCCGTCAGGATATCCTTGATCGAGCCCGACTGGAAAACAGCGTTGTTAAGCGCCGCCACCGCCTCTGCGTCGCAGTCGGTATGGCCGGCTTCCCCGAGTTCGCCGAGCTTGATGACGGCGTAGTCGGTCGCGATCTCGGCCCGCGTCAGCGCGCTTTGCGCGAGACCCGCCACCGTCTGGCGGTTGAAGGCGGTGACGATCTGACGATGTGCGGTAACGGCCATCAGAACGAACACGGCCGCGATGAGCAGCGTGAGCACGCCGGTCAGCAATCCTGCCGATATTCGCGTTGCCGATTGCATCAACATTCCCGATTGGATAGCAGTCTTTGGCTTACCAACCGATAAACGCCGTCTTGGTAGATCTGCCATCCGCGATCGAGGCCGGCCGATCTCGTAAACCGCCCCGGAAACCGCCCGATGAACCGCGCCTCCGCCAATCTCCTGCTGTTGACAACCGGCGCAA
The DNA here is from genome assembly GCF_014904745.1 of Oricola nitratireducens. Lineage (GTDB taxonomy): Bacteria > Pseudomonadota > Alphaproteobacteria > Rhizobiales > Rhizobiaceae > Oricola > Oricola nitratireducens. The sequence continues at coordinate 35,857 of NZ_JACZCS010000023.1, read as the reverse complement.
TCTGGGGCGGCGGTTTCGTCGCCCAGTCGACCGCCATGGCCTCGATCGGCCCGGTCTTCTTCACCGGCCTGCGCTTCCTGGCGGCGGCGCTCGCCGTCCTGCCCTTCGCCCTGTGGGAAGCCCGCAATGCCCGGGCCCCGCTCGCGCCGACGCCGGCGCAATGGAAACGCTTCACCCTGCTCGGATCGCTTCTCTTCGCGTCGCTGGCGACCCAGCAGATCGGCCTTCTGACCACCAGCGTCACCAATTCCGGCTTCCTGACCGGCCTTTATGTCGTCATCACCCCGGTCGTCGGCATCGTGCTCTGGCGCGTCTGGCCCCACCCGGTGATCTGGCCAGCCGCCCTGTTGTCGCTCGCCGGCATCTTCCTGCTGTCCGGCGGAACGCTGACCGGCCTGACCGCCGGTGACTGGTGGACGATCCTGTGCGCCGCGATCTGGGCCTGCCATGTCCAGTTTCTCGGCCGGTTCATCGCCGATGCCCGTCCGCTGCAACTGGCCTTCTCGCAGTTTATCGTCTGCGGCCTCGTCGGCCTTTCGCTCGCGCCGCTCGTCGAACCTGTCGGTTGGCACATGGTCACCGGCGCGGCCAGCGAAATCCTGTTTGCCGGCGTGTTTTCCGGCGGCGTCGCCTTCACCATCCAGGCCATCGCGCAGCGCCACACCACCGCGCCGCAGGCGGCCATCTTCATGTCGTCGGAGGCGCTGTTCGCCGCCTTTTTCGGCGCGCTTCTTCTCGGCGACCGCATCGGCGCGACCGGCCTTGCCGGCTGCGCCCTGATCTTCTGCGCCATGCTCGCCGTCGAACTCGTGCCGATGATGCGCGAAAGACGGACGGCCTGACGCCGCAGGCCGCCCGCATCTTTCTCCGGGGTCAGAGGAACATTCCGCCCGAGACCTCGATGCGCTGTCCGGTCATCCAGCCGTTCTCTCCGGCGAGCAGGCTGGAGATCGCGCCGCCGATATCGTCCGGCAGGCCGGCCCGGCCCATCGCCGTCATCGAGGCGACCATCTTGTTCATCTCCGCATTGTCGCGCACCATGCCGCCATTGAAGTCGGTCTCGATCGCGCCCGGAGCCACCACGTTGACCGCAATGCCGCGGGAACCGAGTTCGCGCGCCATGTAGCGCGTCATCGTTTCGACCGCGCCCTTCATCGTGCCGTAGGCCGACGAGCCCGGCAGGTGGAAGCGGGCGAGCCCCGACGACAAATTGACGATCCGGCCGCCGTCCTCGATCACCGGCAGCAGCGCCTGCGTCAGGAAATAGACGCCCTTCACATGGACGTTCATCAGCGCGTCGAATTCCGCCTCGCTCGTCTCGGCGAACGGCTTGTGCAGCCCGATCCCCGCATTGTTGACGAGGAAGTGGAGGGTCTCGCGGCCCCAATTGTCCTTCAACGTCGCGATCAGCTTTTCGACGAAGGCGGCAAAGGCCGGGACGTCGGATGTGTCGAGCTGGAGCGCCACCGCCTTGCCGCCGGCGGCCTCGACCTCGCGGACGGCCGCCTCGGCCGCCTCGCGGTTCGACTGGTAGGTCAGGACGCTGTCGATTCCCTTGCCGGCGAGGTGGACCGCCGTGTTGCGGCCGAGCCCGCGGCTGCCGCCGGTGATCAGGGTGATTTTGGTATCTGTGGTCATGTCCGGTCTCCTGTGTTGGATAGCCCGGAGCTAGTCGCCCGCGCCCCCGCGCGCCTGCCATTTCGTCCGCGGAACTTGCCTGATCCTCCAGGATACCCAGATAGGAGACTGGCGAAGGGTTGAGCCCGCGCCCGCCGGCAGGCATCACCGCCGGCAGTGATTTCGGAGAATGACGCCATGATCGACGACGACTTCATCGCCCGCGTCGCCGCCTTCGCCGAGGCGCGCGGCATCCGCGACGAACCGGTGGAATGCGGCGCCGGCGGGCTCGCCGTCTGGCGCAGCCTCGCCCCGACCCCGATCCGCCCGGCCCATTACCAGCCTGTGATCTGCCTCGTCCTGCAGGGTGCCAAGCAGGTCTCGGTTGGCCGCAGCGAGACCCTTCTCTCGAAAGGCAAGTCCCTGATCGTCTCGGTCGACCTGCCGACCATCTCCCGCGTCGTCGAGGCATCGCGCGAAAAGCCCTACCTGACCTTTTCCCTGCCCATCGACATGGCGCTGCTGCGCGAGGTGGCGGGCGAGGTGGACCTCGCCGGCGTCGAGGCGCGAGAGGCGAACGCGATCTCCGCCGCGGAGGCCGACAAGGCGCTGGTCGACTCCATGGACCGCCTCTTTAGCGTTGCGAACAAGCCCGCCGCGGCCGCGATGCTGGCGCCGTTGATCCTGCGCGAGATCCACTTCTGGATGCTGATGGCCGATCACGGCGGCATGCTGCGCGAACTCTGCCGCGCCGACAGTCGCGCCGCGCGGATCGCGCGTTCCATCGGCATCATCCGGCGCGACTTCACGGCCCGGCTGCGCGTCGAGGATCTCGCCAGAGCCGCGGCGATGAGCAGTTCGGCATTCCACGACCATTTCAAGACGATCACCGGCACGACGCCGCTGCAGTTCCAGAAGCAGCTGCGGCTGATGGAGGCAAGGCGCCTGATCGCCTCCGGTGAAATCTCCGTCTCCGCCGCGGCCTATCACGTCGGCTACGAAAGCCCGACCCAGTTCAGCCGCGAATATGCCCGCGCCTGGGGCGCACCGCCGCGCACCGACCTGCCCGCGCGGATCGCCGCACCGGCCTGACAGGCTCATCACCGACTGTGACAGCGATCAAATCGCACCGCCGCGAAGTTCGACGTGATCGCTCCGGGCAACGCCGCGAGCCCGCCCGCCCGCGCCCTGCCACATTTGCCGGCGCGCGATCGCCCGTCCGGCCGGGCCCGGCGTCAAAACTGTGTCGGAAACTGGGCCGGATGGCAGGATTATGTCATTGTTTTCATTTCGGTTTCTACACGCAACGTGATTTGAATTCCGCCGTCGCCGCGGCCTTATTCGCCCCGTTGCCGGCGGCGTATTCCACGCCCCGCTCCCTACCAGCCGGAAGCGTCGCTGGCAGCAAACAGAAAAAACGGGAAAGGACCCTGACCATGAAGAAACTCGTTACCGCCACGCTCGCCGGTGCAATGCTCGTCGGTTCCGTCGTCGCCTCGCTCGCGGCAGTCGCCCAGGGCGTCGTCGCCAATGTCGACACGGAAACGCGCACCATCACGCTCGAAGACGGGTCCAACTGGGTTGTCGCCGACAATGTCGACCTGGAAGCGATCGCCGCCGGCGACAAGATCCAGGTCACCTATGACGACGGCACGACCAATGTGACCGCGGTCGAAAAGGAAACGATGTAGGCTTTACGCCACGCATCGAGGGGATGGCGGCGCCCGGCTCCGGGCCCGTCATCCCTTTTTCGTGTCCGAGCGCCGGTCGCGGCGGATTTGCGGCGTTTTCGCGTCTTTTTCAAGCTACTGTTTTTAAACAAAGAATCCAGTTGAAAACGGATTTCTTCGTGCTAGAGGTGATGCGCCCGGCAGCGCTCACCGGAAACGGCGGGCCTCCTGAGCCCGGGTGTATTTCATGGAAAAACCGACAAAATGAGAAAGCTTCTCATCGCCTTCGCAGCGATCTTCGTTGCAACCGTATCCGTATTCGCTGCCCAGTTTCAGGGCGTCGTCGCCGAAGTGGACGACGAAAACCGCACCGTCACGCTGGATGACGGCAGCACCGTGCCCGTCGCCGACGGCGTCGACATCTCCTCGATCGCGCCCGGCGACACCGTCGACATCATCACCGACGACGCGTCCGGCGAGATCACGGAAGTCATGATCGCCGAATAAGCGCCAGCGCTTCGCATGCCCGCGGCCGGACCCCAGGTCCGGCCGTTTTCCAGTCAGATCGCCGTCTTTTTTGCCGCCGTTTCCGGATCGCCGGTATTCGGCGTTCCCGCCGGCTCGATCAGCAGCAGTTCGACTTCCTCTTCCGCCACTGGCCGGTGTTCCACGCCCTTCGGCACGACATAGATCTCGCCCGGCCAGAGCTCCACGTCGCCGTCGCGCATCTCGATTTTCAGCCTGCCCTTCAGCACGTGGAAGAAATCGTCTGTGTCGGGATGCGAATGCCAGACGAATTCGCCCTTCAGCTTCACCACCAGAAGATCGTGGCCATTGAAACTGCCGACGATCTTCGGCGACCAGTGCTCGGAAAACATCGCGAGCTTCTCGGCGAGGTTGATGGACTCGGGCATATCGCTCTCCTTCAGGACTGCACCGGCTTCTCCGCCATACCGAGATGCAGATGCGGTCCGTCATAGGGGTTGGCGCGCGCCACCGCCTCGTCGATCTCGATGCCGAGCCCCGGCGTTTCCGGTATCACCGTGTAGCCGTTCTCGAGCGTGAGCGGGACCTTCAGCAAATCGGCGTGGAACCCGCCCCAGTCCTTGATCGCTTCCAGGATCAGGAAATTCGGACATGACGCCGCCAGCTGGATATTCGCCGCCGCGGCGACCGGCCCGCAATAGCAATGCGGCGCGACCAGCGAGTGATGCACCTCGGCAATCGCCGCGATCTTCTTGCCCTCCAGGATCCCGCCGGAACGGCCGAGATCCGGCTGGACGATCTGCGCCGCGCCCAGCGCCAGCAGCCGCGCGAACTCGTATTTCGTCGTCAGCCGCTCGCCGGTCGCCACGGGAATCGAGGTCTTGCGCGCGAACTCCGCCATCGCCTCCGGCATGTCCGGCGGCACCGGCTCCTCGAACCATAAGGGATCATAGGGCTCGATCGCCTTCGCCATCCGCGCCGCGCCCGACGGCGTGAACTGGCCGTGCGTCCCGAACAATATGTCGGCGCGCGTGCCGACCGCCGCGCGCACCGCCTTCATCATCGCCGCCGACCGCTCGATGTCGGTCAGGAGCGGCTGGTGCGGATCGTATATCGTATAGGGACCGGCCGGATCGAATTTCACCGCCGTGAAGCCCTGTTCCACCCAGTGGAGAGCATTCTCCGCCGCTAGGTCCGGGTCGTTATAGACCGTGCGCCCGCTCGTCTCGTCGGGATAAATCGAGCCGGTCGCCGGATAGAGATAGGTGTAGGAGCGCAAAGCCTCGTGCACGCGGCCGCCGATCAGCGCGTGCACCGGCTTGCCGGCCTCCTTGCCGATAATGTCCCAGCAGGCCATTTCCAGCGCCGAATAGCAGCCCATCATCGACAGATCCGGCCGCTGCGTGAAGCCCGACGAATAACAGCGCCGGAAGAACGCCTCGACATTGTGCGGATCGTGCCCGGCGAGATGCCTCGCCGCGACGTCTTCGATCGCCGCCGCCATCACCTTCGGCCCGAAACTCGCGCCATAGGCCTCGCCCCAGCCGGTCACGCCGCCATCCGTCGTCAGCTTGACGAACAGGAAATAGCGCCCGCCCGGCGCGCCGTCCGGCGTGCCGACAATGAAGGTTTCGATGTCCGTTATCTTCATGGCAGTTCACTCAATCGAAAACGATCACATTGCGCAACGCCTCGCCGCGCTTGGTCGAGGCGATGGCCTCGTTGATATCGTCCAGCGCAAACCGCCCGGTCACCAGCTCGTCCAGCTTCAGCCGGCCCTCCTGGTAGAGCGTCACCAGATACGGGATGTCGCGCGCCACCTGCGCCGAGCCCATCTTCGAGCCGATGATCCTCTGGCTCCAGCCGGCCAGCGTGCCCGGATCGTATTCGCCCATCACGCCCGACGGCGGCATGCCGACGATGACGATGGAACCCGCCTTGGTAATGTATTGCGCCGCGCTGTCGATGGCCGGTTTGACACCGACCGAGACGAACACGAAATCGACGCCGCGCCCGCCGGTCAGCGCCATCAGCTGTTCGCGGTGGTCCGGGGCCCCCGCATTGATCCCGTGCGTCGCGCCGAAGCGCTTCGCCGCCGCCAACTTGTCATTGGAAAGATCGATCGCGATGATTGTCTGCGCGCCCGAGGCGAGCGCGCCCTGCACAGCGTTCAGTCCGACGCCGCCGCAGCCGATCACCGCGACATGGCATCCAGGATGGATCTGCGCCGTGTTGGTCACCGCGCCAAAACCGGTGATCACGCCGCAGGCGAGCAGCGACGCGGCGTCGAAGGCGATCTCCTTCGGGATCACCGCGACCTGGCTCTTCTCGACCACGACCTTCTCGGCGAACGCCCCGGTTCGAAGCCCGTGCACCAGCGCCTCTCCGCCCGCGCCCGCAATCGGTGACTGCCGGTCGAGCGGGAAGACTTCCTCGCACAGCACCTGATGCCCGCCGGAGCAGTAGTGGCAGGTCCCGCATGACCGGATCAGCGTCACCACCACATGGTCGCCCGGTTCGACGCCGGCAACACCCGGCCCGACCTGCTCCACCACGCCTGCCGCCTCGTGGCCGAGCACCATCGGCAGCGTGCCGCCCCAGCCGCCCTCGGCATAGATGATGTCGGAATGGCAGATCGCGCAGGCCTTCACGGCGACCTTCACCTCGCCCGGCCCCGGATCGGCCAGCGTCACCGCCTCGATGACGAGCGGCGCATTGAAATCGCGGCAGACCGCCGCGCGGATCGTCTCGGACATGGCACGCGCCCCGGTGGAACTCAGGTTCGAAGGCTATGTCCACCTTTGCGTACCCGGTAGCGGGCGCGGCGACATCGCCTGTCGGCTTTGTGATGCTCGGTTGCGTCGCGCCGGCTTTTGGCCTTCAAGGGAGGCAGAGGAATCGCAAAGAGAAGACAGGCGCGCCATGACCGAGAAGACCGACACCGACGCCCCCAAGGGTGAACTGACGCTTCGCACCCTCGCCATGCCGGGCGATACCAATGCCGCGGGCGATATTTTCGGCGGCTGGGTGATGGCGCAGATGGACCTGGCATCGGGCATTCGCGGCGCCGAGGTCGCCGGCGGACGCGTCGTCACCGCCGCGGTCAACGAGATGTCGTTTGCGATGCCGGTCAAGGTCGGCGACACGCTCTGCGTCTATACCGAGATCGAGCGCATCGGCCGCACCTCGATGGTCATGCGCATCGAGGCCTGGGCGCAGCGCTATCTCTCCCACGTGATGGAAAAGGTCACCGACGCCAGCTTCGTCATGGTCGCGCTCGACACCGCCGGCAAGCCGACCCCGATCCCGCGCTGACGGGAACCGCCACCGTCTGCCGTATCGCGCCGAGACCGGAAAATCCGGTTGACGGCGCGTCTTCTGTGAGGAAAACGCCAAGCCGTAAGGATTATCGGCATAATCTCGTGCGATACTTGTCGACATGATTCTCTAGGATATCGACCATGGCATACCCACCGCGCCGGACCTCGAGCGCTCGAGACAAGGCGGAAGCGCTGTTCAAATCCGCCACCACCAAGCCGGCCGAACCGTCGGAAAAGCCGCAGCGCGCGGCGATCCCCACCGGCAAGGAAAGCGTGACGCTACGCATCGACAGCGACGTGCTGGCCTGGTTCCAGGACGAGGGTCCCGGCTGGCAGGACCGCATCAACAAGGCGCTGCGCAAGGCCTCCGGCCTGAAATAACGCCAGACGGTTTTGCGGGGACGCTATTCCGCCCCGTTGCCGTGCGCCCGCACGATGGCGTCGGCCTCCTTGCCGTACAGCTCCTCGAAATGGTCGAATTCGCGCGAGAACCAGCCGATCCCTTGCGTCGCCGAGCGCAGCGAATGCGACAGCTCGTCGAGCGCGTGGCCGGGGATCAGCGCCCGGAAGACGTCCCAGCCCCTGGCGCTGTCGTCGCGGTCGAAACCGAGCACCTGTCCCTTGAACGACGAGACGATCGGCACCAGGCTGCCCGAGAACACCGACGGGATATGGAACTCGATCCGGTAGATCGGCTGCATCAGCACCGGCGCGGCCTCGCCCAGCGCCTGGTGGACGCCCATCCGGCCCGCCGCGCGGAACGCGAACTCGTTGGAATCGACCGAATGATGCTGGCCGTCGGTCAGCGTGACGCCGGCATCGATCACCTGGAAGCCGAGCGGTCCCTTGGCGAGCGCCTCGCGCGCGCCGGCTTCCACCGCCGGGATGAAATTGCGCGGCACCGCCCCGCCCTTCACCGTCTCGTCGAAAGTGAAGCCGTCGCCGCGCCCGTTCGGGTGGATGCTCAGTTTCACGTCGGCAAACTGCCCCGCCCCGCCGGTCTGCTTGCGGTGGCGGTAATGCACCTCGGCCTTCTTGGTGATCGTCTCACGATAGGCGGCGCTCGGCGGCCGCTCCGAAACGGCGATCTTGAACACCTCGGAAAGCGTGCGGATCAGGTCGCGCAGATGCACCGGCCCTTGCACCGCGACCAGCTGCGCGCCGGTGCCTTCCTCCTGCGTCACCGTCAGCCCCTGGTCGGTCTCGGCGATCTTCGCCAGCGTGCCCGAAAGCTTCGTCTCGTCACGCTCGTTTTCGGGCGCCAGCACCCGCTCGACCATCGGCGTCGGCGCCGTCGTCCAGTCGGGCGTGGCGACCGCCTTGTCGGCGGTCAGCACCGACGGCGCGGTCAGATGGTCGGATTTCACCGCGGCGAACACCTGTCCCGGCTCTTGGTCGCCCGATCCTGCCGCCTTGCCCGAGCCCGGCTCCTGCAGAGCGCCGAGGCCGGAGCCCCCAAGCTGCGCGCCCTGCTTCAACCCGCCATCAAGCGCCCGTAGCAGCACGGTCTTGCCGACATTCTGGCGGTGATAGGCATGGAAACCGACCGCCATGAGCGCGGTCTCCTTCGCCCCGCTCGCCGCGGCAAGGCGCTTGCGCAGCGCGGCGACCGGCGGCGCCTCGTGCCTGAGCGCCTTCATCAGCCGCATCACGCCGTTATTGTGGCTCGCCGCGCCGACCATCACCGGCATTACCTTGTTCTCGCGCAGCACCCGCGTCGAGATCGAAAAAACCGCGTCATTGGCCGGCTCGTGATCCTCGATCAGCTCCTCCAGCAGCCAGTCGTCGAATTCGGACAGATGCTCCAGCAGTTCGGCGCGTGCCTCGTGCTCGCGCTCGATCAGTTCCTCGGGAATCTTGACCAGCGTCGATGTCTGCCCCTCGCGGTAGCGCCAGGCGCGCTCCGAGATCAGGTCGATCACGCCGACGATCTGGTCGCCCTCGCGGATCGGCACCTGCCGCATCACCAGCGGATGGCCGCAATAGTCCTGCAGCGCGGCTATGATGTCGCGGATCCGCCCCTTCGGCTCGTCGATCTTGTTGATGAAGATGATGCACGGCGTGCCCGACGCCTCGACCACCCTGAGATAGGGCGCGGCCAGCACCGCCTCGTCCGGATTGGGCGAAACGCACAGGATGCAGGCGTCGCTTGCCAGGAGCGCATCCTGCGTGTGGGCAAGCGCCTCGATCGATCCGGACGCGTCGAGCGCGCACCAGTTCTCCCCCATGAAACTGAATTCGGCCACGCCCAGACCGTAGGGAGTGACCGATTTCTTTGCCGCGCCTTCCAGTGAACCGAGCTTGTCCACCAGCGTGGACTTCCCGGTCTGCGACGGTCCAAGGACAGTGAAGCAACGCATTGGCCAACCTCCCTTTTGGCGTGGAATTCAATCCGGTCTGACAGAATGCATCGAACCGGCGCCGGACGCCACCCCCGCGGCCCTTGCCTCGCAGCAGGCATGAAAAAACGCCGGCGGAAACCGCCGGCGCAACACGTCATGAAAAATTGTCCGTTTGGATCAGCCGGCGAGAAGGAAAAGGCCGCTCGCCACCGTTGCCCCGCCAAGCACGCGGGCCAGCGCTTCGGCACGGCCGCCCTGTCCGAACAGGCGGGTCACCCCGAAGCCGAGGCCGATGCCCGCCACATGCAGGCCAGCCGTCGCCAGCGCGAAACCGGCCGCGTAGGAGAATTCGCCCGCCGTTCCGATTTCACCGCCATGCGCATGCCCGTGGAACAGTGCGAAAACGCCGACGATCGCCGCCGCCGGCACGACCGGCAGCTTCACCGCCATGGCGACCAGCAGCCCGAGCGCCACCACCGATGCGAGGATCGCCGGCTCGACGAAGGGCAGGTGCACGCCGGCAAGCGCCAGCAAGAAACCGGCCAGCATGGTGCCGACAAAGGCCGACGGCACGATCCAGATCGCCTTTCCGCCGTTGAGATAGGCCCACAGGCCGACCGCGACCATCGCGAGAATATGGTCCGCCCCGAATAGCGGATGCGAGAAGCCCGCCGGAAACGAGCCGTGCTCGGCCGGATTGAGATGCGCGAAGGCCGGTGCCGCGGCGGCGAGCAGAAAGATGGATGCAAGGGAGAGGCGCTTCATGTTCGATGATCCTTTCATGGGTTTGTCCGGCGTCCCGGGTTGGGTCACGCCTCGAAGCGTCGCGATGATAGGGTTGATTCCGCCTCTCTGGCAACGTGCCGCAGCGGCACCTTCGGCGGTGTTGATGTCGGTCAATGCCCGCGCCCCCGCCAGGACGCAGCATGTCGGCAACTCGAAGGAGGAGTGCGTCATGACCATGATGAAATATCTGCGTGGCATCGGCCTTGCCGCCATCGCGCTTGCGGCATCGGTAATGCCCGGCGCCGCGCTCGAGGCCGCCGCCACGACGGCCGTCAATGTGCGGTCCGGCCCCGGCACCGGCTTTTCGGTCGTCGACACGCTCCATGCCGGCGAGATCGTCGATGTCGTCGAGTGCAACGCCGCCAACACCTGGTGCCGGATCTATCACGAGGGGCCGGACGGCTGGGTGTCGCGCAGTTATCTCGGCGCGCCGCCCGCCGGAGGGAGTTCTGGTTCGCAACCGCAGTTCGGCATCACGATCCCGCTGCCCGGCGGCGGATCGATCACCTTCGGCACGCCCGGCTACACGCCGCCGCCCGGCAGCCCTCCCCCGCCGCCGCCACCTCCGGGTCCGGCGCAGGTTTGCGTCTACGACCTGCCGAACTATGCCGGCGCCAGCATTTGCGCCGCTGCCGGCACCAGCGCGGCCAGTATCCCCGGCTTCTGGAACAACCGGGCGACGTCGCTGCGCGTCTTCGGCGGCGCGTCGATCCGCCTGTGCGATGGCATCAACTATGGCGGCTTCTGCAACGTGTTCAACTCGGACCAGCCGGCACTTGGCGCGGCGCTGAACAACAAGGCCTCGTCCTACGACGTGATGCCGCCGCAACCCAAGCGCGTCTGCGTCTACGACCTGCCCAATTATCAGGGCGCGTCGATCTGCGTGAACGCCGGCGCCAGCGCCCCGATGATCCCGGGCGTCTGGAACAACAGGGTCACCTCTCTCAAGGTCTTCGGAGGCGCCCGCATCAGGCTTTGCCAAGCCCCCGGCTTCGGCGGCTTCTGCAACGTCTTCTCGACCAACGTGCCGGTGCTCGGCGGGCCGCTCAACAACAACGCCTCGTCCTACCAGACCTGGTGACCGTAACGCGGATCGCATCCTTGCCGATCGGGACGCGCCGCCCCGGAAGGGGCGGCGTTTTTGCGGCAATCGACTTCGCCGCCCGCCCCCGCTAACCTTGCGAAAAAGCGAGGGGAGACAGCATGTCGGCAACGATCGAACTGCCGGTCTGGCTGGTGGCGCTTGCCGGCGCCCTGGCGGCGGTCGCCTTCGTCGACCGGCTGCTGACACCGGCCGTACGCTGGTTTTTCCGGCGTCGCGTCAACCGCGCCATCGAGGAGCTCAACACCCGCCTGCAGCTGAAGATCAAGCCCTTCGGCCTGACCCGCCGCCAGGTGCTGATCGACCGCGTCGCGCATGATCCCGACGTGATGATCGCCGCCGAGGAACATGCCCGCGAACAGAACATGCCGGTCGCGGTCGCGATGGACCAGGCCGAGCGCTACGCCCGCGAGATCGTCCCCGCCTTCAACGCCTATGCCTATTTCCGCATCGGCATCCGCATCGCGCGGATGCTGTCGACGGCGCTCTACCGCGTGCGCCTCGGCTACACGGACACCGAGGCGCTTTCCAGCGTCAATCCGGATTCCACCGTGGTCTTCGTGATGAACCATCGCTCCAACATGGATTATGTCCTCGTCACCTATCTCGCGTCCGCATCGACGACGCTCTCCTACGCGGTCGGCGAATGGGCGCGCATCCCGGTCCTGCAGACGCTGATCCGCGCCATGGGCGCCTATTTCATCCGCCGCGACACCCGCGACCGGCTTTATCGCCGGGTGCTCGCCGCCTATGTCCGCATGGCGACGGATGCCGGCGTCACCCAGGCGATCTTTCCCGAGGGCGGCCTGTCGCGCGACGGCGCGCTGCGCCCGGTCCGTCTCGGCCTCTTGTCCTACATCCTGTCGGCGCACGAACACGGCGACCGCGACACGGTCTTCATCCCGGTCGGGGTGAACTACGACCGCGTGCTGGAGGACCGCTCGCTCGTCGCTGACGCCACCGGCCATGCCGCGCCGGTCTCGACGCTGCAGAAGACCGCGACCACCCTCGCCTTCCTGTTCAGGAACCTGCGCCTGCGCATGGCCGGAAAATGGCACCGTTTCGGCTATGCCTGCGTCTCTTTCGGCAAACCGGTTTCGCTGAACGCGATGCTGGCAAGGCACGGCGCCGCCCGCTGGACCGATCTCGCCGAGGCCGAGCGTCCCGCGCTGACCGAGGAGATCGGCGCGATGCTGATGGAGGAAGTCGGCAGGGTCATTCCGGCCTTGCCGGTGTCGCTGGTTGCCGTCGCGCTGCTCGATGCGCCGGCCGGCGAGCTCGACCTCCTCGCGCTGAAGGCGCGCGTCGGCGCGCTGATCGACCGGCTCGCCGAACGCGGCGCCCATGTCCATGTCGCCCATGCCGACCGCGACTACGAGGTGACGGCGGGCCTGCGCATGCTGACGTTGCGCCGCATCGTCACGCGCGGCGAAGACGGCCTGCTGCACATCGCGCCGGGCGAGGAAATCCTCGTCGCCTATTACGCCAACGCCATCCGCCACCTGCTTTAGAGCTTTTCAGGGAGACGGCGTTGGCGGTCAGTGACACGCCGTCCGGCGCCGTTGCTTCAGGTCGATGTGGAAATGGTCCCTGTGATCGCGATTGTAGCCCGGGCCCAGCACGGTGCCGAAATGATCGCAGGCCTCGCCGCGCACCCGGCGCAGGAACGAGCGTTCGCGGAAGGCGAACAGGCCCGGCTTGTGCACGTCGATGACGCGACCGTTCTTCAGCTTGATCGCGCCGATATCCAGCGCATTGCCCTTCGAATGCTCCGACATGGTGCGCGACCCGGCGATGCGGCGGCACGAATAGGACGAGATCTGCCGGATCTCGGCGACGCCGGAGAAATAGCGCACCCGTGCCGCCGGGGCGAGATCGCTCTGCACCCAGCGCGCCGCCTCCTCGGCCATGGCGCAGTTCAGCTTCGCCGCCGGCTTGAGTGCGATCGTGCGGCCGAGCGAGGAGACCTCGACCGGGTAGTCGATGCCGCAGCTGGCGGAATCGTGGATCGCCGGAATGTCGCGGAACCGCACGCCGAGCCGCTTCAGCCGCTTGCGGCACTGCACCTCTTCCGCCGGCATGCCGCCGTCCCGGGACCCGAAGCGCGGCAGCGAGACCCGCGGAAAACCCAGCGTGACCGGGGGCGCCGCGGTCATTTGCGCGCTTGGCGACGGTGTCGGCGCAAGCGCCGGTGAAGGCGTTGGCGCAGGGGATGTCATGGGTGCCGGTGCGAGGACTGGCGATGACGCAGCCGACGCCATCTCGACGGGCGCCGCCGGCGCCGTCATCGCGCCCGGCGCGGGCGCGGCGGACACCATCTCGACATTCGTTACGGGGGTTGCAGAGCCGACATCGGCATTCGGAATCGGCGCAAGGTCGATCACCGTGCAGGACGCGACAAGGGTCGTGCAGACGAAAAGCGCGGCGATCGCCGCAAGCGGCTTGCGTGTCATTTTACATCCATCCGGTCTCGTCCCGGACGGGATGCTAGGCGATCAGGGTAAACGCGCCGTTGGAAAACACCGTTAACGCGCGGTTAACGCAGGCTCATTCGCCGGCCATGGCGAGATCGGTCGCCGGTTCCAGCCGGGCGACGGCGCGGGCGTCGAGCGCCACATGCACGCTCTCGCCGCCGAGTTCCGCGTAGGATGCCGGCACATAGACCGCCGTCGAAAGCGCCCCGCCGTCGCCGGCCGGCGCGATGACGATCTCGTCGACCGAGCCGTCCTCGTTGATGAAGGCATCGGTGACGTAGCCGAGGACGACGCCGTCGGAAGAGACCGCGGTCATCCCCATCCAGGCGTCGTTCAGCTCATGCTCCTGGTCACGCGAGAAGACGCCGTCCAGCGCGCCGCCGAACCGTTCCGGCACCGGCTCGGCATAGGCGAGCGCGATATCCGCCTCGCCCGCGGTGGCGTTCAGCTGCATGGCGCGCGGCTGTTGCGCGGCGAACAGCGCCAGACCGGCGAAGACCGTGGCGGCCATGATCGTCAGCACCAGGGCGTGGCGCAGGCCGCGCGCCTCTGCGGCGCGGTCGGCGTGAAAACCCGGGATGTCGTGGCTGTTGCGGATTGCGATTGTCTTGGTCATTTGCCGTGCCGGTGATCGTCCTGTCACCGCCTCCTTGACCGTGAACTTACGGCCGGAGGCGCGGGAAGGATGTGCATTCGGTCACAGGGCGGCGGACGTCTTCGCCCGGCTCAGCCGCCGGACGCGATCTCCGCCAGGATGTCGGCCAGCGGCCCCGGCTGGGAATCGAACGGCGAATGGCTTGCGGCAAGCGTGTGCACGGCGGTCGCGTTGCCCATCGCCTCGTCCATCATCGCGATCATCTTCCTCTGCCCGGCGGGCGTCACCGCCCGGTCCTGCGTGCAGTGGATATAGTGGCGCGGCACCCGGCCGAAACGCTCCCGCGTCACCGGGCTCGGCACGGTGGTCACCTGCGCTGGCTCGTCGCAATGCAGATGCGCCAGCGCGGTCTCGAACGCCTCGCCGTCGATGTCGCCGCAATAGGCCTGCCGGATGCGCTCGCGATACGCCGGATCGGCGCTGCGGAAATCGACCCGCATCGCCCCGATCGACGGCGGGTCGGCGGCAAACAGCGACGGCACCAGCGCATCCGCCATCGACGGGTCCCTGATCATCTCGACCGGCGGCATGCCGGGCGGCAGCAGGAAGGCCGAGACATAGACGGCGGCCCACAGCAGGTCCGGTACCGCCTCGGCGACATGCGACACCGTCGCGCCGCCGAGCGAGTGGCCGACCAGCACGACGCGGCCGTTTGCCCGCGACGCGGTCTCGCGCACCTCGTTGACGACCGCCTCGGTGCGTTCCGCCTGGGTCACGTCCGCGTTCGGCGACGGTTCGCTCGCAAAGGCCTGCGCGTCGAACGGGCGTTTCAGCCAGGATTGCGGCAGCTTCGCATTGACGCCGGCGCCCGGCAGGTCGAAGGCGCGCGTCACGAAGCCCTTTGCCTGCAGCCGCCGGGCGACCGCGTCCCAGGTGTTGTGATTGTGCCAGGCGCCATGAACGAAGACGAATCCCGGTTTGTCGGTCATTGCTGCTCCTCCCTGTGAAATGCCGTGCCGCCTTCCTGACACGACGGCGCCCGTATCGCCAAGCCGCCCGCGCCGTTTTCGCATGCTATTGTGTCGCGGTGCCGGACGCCCGCGCCCGTCGCCCCGAAACAGGAGGATTTCCGTGATCGCCAACCCGACCGCAAAACGGCTCAAGCTTTCCGCCGCCTTCGTCGTCCTTGCCGGCATCGTCATCGCCTTCGGCGCCTGGCCGGCGACCGCATGGCCGGTGACCCTCCTCGCCGACCTGACCTTCTGGCCGCCCGACGGCGCGCAGTCGCTCGCCGCGCCGGAGACGCGGCTGGCCTACGGCGTCTGCGGCGGCGTCATGGCCGGATGGGGCGTGATGATCTGGCTGGTCGCCGACCGGCTCTACGACAGGGACCCGCAAACCGCGCGCCTGCTCGTCCTCGCCGGTCTCGCAGTCTGGTTCGTCACCGACAGCGCCGCCTCGCTGGCCGCCGGCGCACCGCTCAACCTGATCGTCAATTTGGCGTTTCTGGCGATATTCCTGGTGCCGCTGATGCTTGGCGGCAAGGCGCGGCCGGCCTGACGAAAATCAGGCGGCGAGCGCCTTTTCGATTCGGTTGCGCCCAGCATTCTTGGCCCGGTAGAGCGCCGCGTCGGCCTCGTCGAAGGCGCCCTGGAAACTCAGCATGGGATCGGCATTGACGATATAGCCGATGCTGACCGTGACCTTCAGCCGGATGCCCTGAAGTTCGAAAACCCCGGTTTCGACGCCGCTGCGGATGCGGTCGGCGACACTGCCGGTGCCGGCGTCGTCGCAACCCGGCAGCACCAGGACGATTTCCTCGCCGCCATAGCGCGCGACCAGGTCGGCGCCGCGTGCATTGGCCGAAATGATGTCGCAGATCTGGCACAAAACACGGTCGCCATTGGCATGGCCGAAGGTGTCGTTGATGCTTTTGAAATTGTCGACATCGACGATCATGATGGCGTAGCGATTGCCCTTCTCCACCTCGGCCCGCGCCATTTCCGGTCCGTTGACATCGAAGGCGCGCCGGTTGGCGAGCCCGGTCAGCGGGTCGGTCGCCGTGTCCCTGACCAGCGCCTTTTCGCGCACGACCTGCTTGCGGAACTTGTTCAGCGTTTCGCCGGCGATGATCACGCCGAACAGGTTGATGGCGATGAACGGCGCCGCGATATTCTGGAAGATGTCCGTCGCCGCCGACCAGGGCAGCAGGAACACGCTGATCAGCGACAGCGACGCGGCGAGACCGAGCAGGCCCAGCCGGAGGAGCGACAATTCGCGCTGCTTGTGCAGGCTCGCCAGTCCGAGGCCGATCGTGGTCGAGATGCCGATCCCGACGAGCCCGGACACGAGGCCGATCCCGCCATCCATCAGCCGGAATCCGCTCGCCGCGGCCGCTGTCAGAAGCGCCGCAGGCACGCCGCCATAGGAGGCGGCCATCACGAGAAAGACATGGCGCAGGTCGAACACGACGCCCGGCGAGAAATTCAGCGGAAAGCCCATCGAGACGATGACACCGGCCACGAATGTGAGCGAGGCCGCGGTTCTCTCGCAGCGCTTCGAGGCGCATTGCGCGACGGCCATTTCATACAGCCGCATCGAAATGGCAACAATGCCGAGCCCCTGCAGAAAGGCCGAGAAAATAGCGAAGGTATTCATTACCCACCCCGGTTAATGTGCGAAAAACTATCGTCCGGGACGCTTGCGATCCGGTTAATGGCAAGATTTTGTAATCGGATTCTCGATTGCTTGCCGAAAACAGGCTTAACGAAAGGAAAACGGCTCAGAGGCCTTCGACGCCGATCGCGTAGCGCGTCGTCCACCTCTCTCCGGCGGCAAACCGGCGTCCGCCGGTGATCGCGCCCTCGCCGTTCCTGTCCGCGAAACGCGCGTCGAGCGGCTCGACGCCGAAACCGCGGAAGCGCCCGTTCCACGGCTTCGCCGTCCGCCCGCCGGTCGAGATCCAGAACAGGCAGGTCGGATAGTCGCCGGCATCCCAGTCGAGCCGGACCGCGTGGCCGGATTGCGGATAGACGACGCGCAACGCCCCACCAACGCCGAAAAGCTGGAACGCCTCCTCGGTTGTCTTGTTCAGCAATGCGCCGAACGGGATCGTCCCTCCATCAGTCAGCGGCAGCGATTGCGTGGTTTCGAAGCGGCGCCCCGGCCTGAGCCGCGAGACGCCCGGCTCGAACACGACCGGAAAGGTCTCGCCATGCGAAAACGCCCCCTCGACGCGCACCGCCTCGCCCGGCCCGCCGGGCGCCAGGATCGGATGCAGCCCGACCGGCAAGACGCAGTCCCGCCGCGCCGTCACCTCCAGCGAGAACGCCACACGTGCCTCGCCCGGCACGCCGCGCACCGTCCGGCGCAGCCCCGCGATCGGCCGGTCGTCCGGATAGTCGATCGCAAGCGCCACGCCGTCATCGCTCTGCTCGAAGGTCCAGCAATTGTCCGTGCCGAACCCGTGCACGATCCTGTCGGCCTCGCTCTTGCCGAACGGCACGCAGGGCCACTCCCCGCCGAGAAACCGCAAATGCGCCGGGATCGTCCCATCCCCCGTCGTCGCGACATCATCCTGCCACGGCGCCTCCGCCAAGGGAGCGACCGCCGATCCGTCAGGGAGCCAGAATTCCAGATGGTGGATCGCGCCCGACAAGGCCCAGACCTCGGCGGAGCCGTGCGACCAGGAAAGGGGGTGTTTGGGGCCGGGGAATATGGGCGGCATGAAAAGTATCTCCTGAGTCACCAGTTCCCGGAGCGATAATTCGAGCGCTCACCGCCAAAAGTTACCGCGCCAGCATTTGCGATCAAATTCTTGAAATAGCAGTTCAATGCAAGTCGATTGACCCGGCCCCCGCCGCCTGCCAAGACACGCGCCACAGGCGCCGGGGTCCCGGCCCACACAGATTCCGGGATCGTCCTCCATGCTCATGCGCGCCGCGCCCATTGTTTTCGTGTTGCTGTGGTCGACGGGCTTCATCGGCTCGAAGCTCGGCGCATCGGACGCCGAGCCGTTCACCTTTCTGGCGTTGCGTTTTCTGATCGTCCTGGCGCTACTGGCCCCGGTCATGCTCGTCACCGGGCGCCGCGCGCGCGGCGGGCGCGAGCGCGGCCACGCGATGGTCGTCGGCATGCTCATTCACGGGCTCTATCTCGGCGGCGTCTTCTGGGCCATCCGCCACGGCATGCCGGCGGGCGTCGCGGCGCTGATCGTGTCGCTGCAGCCGATCCTGACATCCGTGCTGTCGGCCCCGCTGCTCGGCGAGAAACTGGCGGCGCGGCACTGGCTCGGTCTGGCCCTCGGCCTCGCCGGCGCGGTGCTCATCCTCGCGCCGGGGCTGGAACACGTGCTGCAATCGGGTAGCGGGATCACCGTCCCGACCATCATCGCCACGGTGATCGCGCTCGCCGGCATCACCGCCGGCACGATCTACCAGAAGCGGTTCGCCACCGGCACCGACCTCCTCGCCGGCACCGTTTGGCAATATACCGGGGCGCTCCTGCTCGTCGGCGCCTTCTCGCTAGCGTTCGAGACCCGCGTCATCGACTGGACGCCGAAATTCATTGTCGCGCTCGCCTGGCTGGTCCTCGTGCTGTCGATCGGCGCGATCTCGCTGCTGATGCTGCTGATCCGCCAGAACGCGGTCGCCAGCGTCTCCGGGCTGTTCTATCTCGTCCCGGCGGTTACCTCTGTCATCGCCTGGTTCATGTTCGGCGAGACCCTCGGCCCCGTCCAGGTCGCCGGCCTCGTCCTGGCGACTCTCGCCGTGCTGATGATCTCCGGCGTCCGGCTGCCGCGGCGGGCGCGCTGGTAGCGCCGGACACCCATCCCGGCCGAGCGAGACGGTTGCGATTCAACCGGATTGCAACCTATGCGGGATTCGTGCAATACTGCGCGCATGGTGCCTGCGCCTGTCCTGTCTTCGGAGACCCGACATGCACATCCTCGGCCTTGTCCTGATCGCGCTGCTGCTCGCGGCCATCTTCGGCCCGCAATTCTGGGTGCAACACGTCATGCACCGTCACGGCGCGGAGCGGCCGGACTTTCCGGGCACGGGCGGCGAACTCGCCGAGCACCTGATCGCCGAACACGGCCTCGACGGCGTGCGGGTCGAAACCACCGGTGAGGGCGATCACTACGATCCGCAAACGCGCACGGTCCGCCTGAGCCCGGAAACCCGCGACGGGCGCAAGCCTGACCGCCGTCGCGGTCGCCGCGCACGAGGTCGGTCACGCCTTGCAGCACGCACGCGACGAGAAGGGCCTGAAACTGCGCCAGTCGCTGGTCTCGGTCGCGGCGGCGACCGACACCGTCGCCTCGGTCTTCTTCCTCGCCGCCCCCGTCCTGACCGTCATCGCCCGCTCGCCGCTGGCGCTGCTCGCCATGGCCGGCGTCGGGATCGCGCTTCTGGCGGTCCGTATCCTCGTCCACCTCGTCACCCTGCCCGTCGAGTTCGACGCCAGTTTCGGCAAGGCGCTGCCGATCCTGCGCGAGGGAAACTACCTGTCGGAGCGCGACCTCTCGGGCGCCCACGGCGTCCTGCGCGCCGCCGCCCTCACCTATGTCGCCGGCGCCCTTGCCAGCCTGCTCGACCTCGCCCGCTGGATCAGGGTGTTGCGCTAACCGGCCTCAAAGCGTCCTGACCAGCCGCAGCGCATCGTAGATCGCGGCGTGGATATTCCTGGCCGCCACCGCGTCGCCGATGCGATAGAGCGCGTAGGCGCCGTCCGGATTGCCTCTCATCGCCTGCGGCCGGCCGGCGATCAGCGCCTCGTAATCGACCGCGCCGAGATTGCATGATCCCGGCTTCAGCTCGAAATAGAGATCGTCCAGCGGCCGCGTGGCGGCGTTGACGACCACCTGGTCGACGCGGCGTTCGCGCGCCGCGCCGCCATAGTCGCTGCCGACCCGCGCCACCAGCGCATTGCCGTCCGGCGTCACCGCATCGAGCTTCCAGGTCACCGTGAACGTGACGTCGTACTTCTGCAGCGCGCGCATGGCAGGCGTCAGCGACATGCCCATGACTTCCGACGCGAAGACGCGGTCGCGCGTCATGATCTCCACCTTCGCCCCCGTCGCGGCGATCTTTTCCGCCGCCTGCAGCGCCGCGTAATCGCCCGCATCGTCGTAAACCAGCACGGTCTCCCCCGGCCGAGCGTCGCCGGACAGGATGTCCCAGGCCGAAACCACCAGTTCGTTGCCGGCCTCCAGCACGTCGGTATGCGGCAGCCCGCCGGTCGCGACGATCACCGTGTCGGGCCTGTCCGCCAGCACCGCCTCCGCATCGGCGAAGCTGTTGAAGCGGAAGCTGACGCCCAGCCGCTCGCATTCCGCGCCGCGCCAGTCGATGACCTGCATCATCTCGGCGCGCCGCGGCGTCTGCGCCGACAGCCGCACCTGCCCGCCGGGATCGTTCGCCGCCTCGTGCACGATCACCTGGTGACCGCGTTCGGCGGCGACGCGCGCCGCCTCCATCCCCGCCGGTCCGGCTCCGATCACCACGACGCGCTTTTTGCGCCCGGCCGGCGCGATGCCGTGCGGCTGCTCCAGTTCGCGGCCCGTCGACGGATTGTGCACGCAGCGCGCCCCGCCGCCCTGGTAGATGCGGTCGAGGCAGTAATTCGCGCCGACGCAGGGCCTGATACGATCCTCGCGGCCGGACAGGATCTTCGCCACGATATGCGGGTCGGCGATATGCGCCCGCGTCATGCCCACCATGTCGAGCTTGCCCTCGGCGATGGCATGCCGCGCCGTCGCCACGTCCTGTATCTTCGCCGCATGGAATGTCGGGAACCGCGTCGCGGCCCGTATCTCGCCGGCGAAATCCAGATGCGGCGCGCTGCGCATGCCCTGCACCGGGATCACGTCGGTCAGCGCCGCGTCCGTATCGATATGGCCGCGGATCACGTTCAGGAAGTCGATCGTGCCGCTGACCTTCAGCCGTTGCGCGATCTCCAGTCCCTCCGCCTTCGTCAACCCGCCGGCCATGTCCTCGTCGGCGACCAGCCGGATGCCGACAATGAAATCCGGCCCGACCCGCTCGCGGATCGCCGCAAGCACGTCGAGGGAGAGCCGCATCCGGTTGTCGAGGCTGCCGCCATGTGGCCCGTCCAGCGTGTTGGTGGCCGGCGACCAGAACTGGTCGAGCAGATGGCCGTAGGCTTCCAGCTCGATCCCGTCGAGCCCGGCCGCCTTCATCCGCTCCGCCGCGTCGGCATAGTCACGCACGATCCGCTCGATGTCCCAGTCCTCGGCCTTTTTCGGAAAGGCCCGGTGCGCCGGCTCGCGGTCATGCGTCGACGAGACGATCGGCAGCCAGTCGCCCTGGTCCCACCGAGTCCGCCGGCCGAGATGGGTCAGCTGGATCATCACCGCCGCGCCATGCTCGTGGCATTCTTCGGCGAGCATGCGCATCCAGCCGACCACCTCGTCCTTCCAGGCGAGAATGTTGTTGAAGGCCGGCGCCGAGTCGCGCGCCACCGAGGCCGAGCCGGCGGTCATGGTCAGCGCGACCCCGCCCTTCGCCCGCTCCACGTGATAGGCGCGGTAGGCGTCCTTCGGCATGCCGTCCTCGGCATAGGCCGGCTCGTGCGCCGTGATCATCAGGCGGTTCTTCAGCGTCAGGTGCTTGAGCCGGTAGGGCTGCAGCAGCGGATCGTTCGGGACAGGGGACGGCATGTAAAACTCGTGCGGCTGGTTCCGCGCGAAACTCTTCCAGAAAGCGCGCATGGCGTCCATCGCGAAGGCGACGGTCATGCGTCGAAGCGCGGCAGAGTTTCCCCTTCCCCTCGCACGCGCCCGCTCCCATACTGGCGACATGAAGACCCTCTGTCTCCTCCGCCACGCCAAGTCGTCCTGGGACGATCCCGCCCTCGACGATTTCGACCGGCCGCTCACGAAACGCGGGCGCAAGGCCGCGGCGCTGATCGGCGCGCTCATGGCGGAACGCGGCTGGCTGCCCGATCTCGCCCTCGTCTCGCCGGCGCGACGCGCCCGCGACACCTGGGAGCGCGTCTCCTCCGCTTTCGCCGCGCCGGTCGAAACCCGCTTCGAACCGGCGATCTACATGGCCGCGCCGGAGGATATCCTGGCGCTTCTGCGCGCATTGCCGGACGCGCCGCGCTCGGTCATCCTGGTCGGCCACAATCCCGGTCTCGAGCAATGCGCGGCGCTGCTCGCCGGCCCGGGCTCCGATCAGCGGGCGCTCGCCCGCATGACCGAAAAATTCCCAACCGCCGCGCTGGCCCGCTTCGATGTGACAACTTTGGCGGCCGACGATGCGGCGCTGACCGATTTCGTCCGGCCGAGGGATCTCGCAAGCGAACCGCCCTCCTGACACCGCGCTGTCAGCATCTCTGCGCGATGTTCCCGGTTTCCCCTTCCCTTCTCGCCCGCCATTTCCCATATTGGCCGCATGGCCAAATCCCCTCCCAAGAAAACCGGCAAACCCTCCGGGTTTGAGGAAGCTCCGCAAGCCGACTTCGAAGGCGCGCCGCTGTCCGGCAGCGTGGAGGACTGGGTGCGCCAGCTCGAGTCCGAGGCCGAGCGCGACGCCCGAGCGCAGGAGACGCGCGAGATCCGCTCCAAGGCCGGCAAGCACCGCAGGAAAGCGGAAAAGAAGGCCCAGGGGCCCGCCAGCGAGGGCGTTAGCCCGAAGCTTAAGGGTGGGACAAAAAAAGCGGATAAAACCTACACGGTCGGCGACAAGCGCACCGGCGGCGGCGTCTCCATCGGCGGCACCAACGATCCGCGCCAGCGTGCCGCGGCGGGGCTGATGCCGGTCGCCGGGCTGGACGTTTCGCTGGAAGAGGCCGGGCAGCTCGCCTCCACCGCCGGCGTCACCGCCACGGTGGAAGCGCTCAAGGCGCTGATCGACTCGGGCAATCCGCTGTTCAAGGACGGCGAGTTGTGGGTGCCGCACCGCCCGGCCCGGCCGGAAAAATCCGAGGGCGGCATCACCATCCGCATGCAGTCGGACTACGAGCCCGCCGGCGACCAGCCGACCGCGATCCGCGACCTCGTCTCCGGCCTCGCCGACGACGACCGCACCCAGACGCTGCTCGGCGTCACCGGCTCGGGCAAGACCTTCACCATGGCCAAGGTGATCGAGGAGACGCAGCGCCCGGCGCTGATCCTCGCCCCCAACAAGACGCTCGCCGCCCAGCTCTATGGCGAGTTCAAGTCCTTCTTCCCGGACAACGCGGTCGAATATTTCGTCTCCTATTACGATTATTATCAGCCCGAGGCATATGTGCCTCGGACGGATACCTACATAGAGAAGGAGTCCTCGATCAACGAGCAGATCGACCGCATGCGCCACTCGGCGACGCGCTCGCTCTTGGAGCGCGACGACGTCATCATCGTCGCCTCGGTCTCCTGCATCTACGGTATCGGCTCGGTCGAGACCTACACCGCCATGACCTTCCAGATGTCGGTCGGCGACCGCATCGACCAGCGCCAGTTGCTCGCCGACCTCGTCGCCCAGCAATACAAGCGCCGCGAGATGGATTTCCAGCGCGGCTCGTTCCGGGTGCGCGGCGACACGATCGAGCTGTTCCCCGCCCACCTCGACGACCGCGCCTGGCGCATCTCGCTGTTCGGCGACGAGATCGACGCCATCGACGAGTTCGACCCGCTGACCGGCCAGAAGACCGACCAGCTCAAATCCGTCAAGATCTACGCCAACTCGCATTATGTGACGCCGCGCCCGACGTTGAATCAGGCTGTGAAGTCCATCAAGGAGGAACTCAAGCTCCGCCTCGAAGAGCTTGAAAAGGCTGGACGTTTGCTGGAAGCGCAGCGGCTGGAGCAGCGCACCCGCTACGACATCGAGATGCTTGAGGCCACCGGCTCCTGCCAGGGCATCGAGAACTATTCGCGCTACCTGACCGGCCGCAATCCCGGCGAGCCGCCGCCGACCCTGTTCGAATATGTCCCCGACAACGCCATCGTCTTCATCGACGAGAGCCACGTCACCATCCCGCAGATCGGCGGCATGTATCGCGGCGACTTCCGCCGCAAGGCGACGCTGGCCGAATACGGTTTCCGCCTGCCCTCCTGCATGGACAACCGGCCGCTGCGCTTCGAGGAATGGGACGCCATGCGGCCGCAGACCGTCGCCGTCTCGGCGACGCCCGGCAACTGGGAACTGGAACAGTCGGGCGGCGTCTTCGCCGAGCAGGTCATCCGCCCGACCGGCCTGATCGACCCGCCGGTCGAGATCCGCCCGGCCAAGACCCAGGTCGACGACGTGCTCGACGAGATCCACCAGGTCTCCAAGGCCGGCTACCGCACGCTGGTCACCGTTCTGACCAAGCGCATGGCCGAGGACCTGACCGAATATCTGCACGAGCAGGGCGTGCGGGTGCGCTACATGCACAGTGACATCGACACGCTGGAGCGCATCGAGATCATCCGCGACCTGCGCCTCGGCGCCTTCGACGTGCTGGTCGGCATCAACCTCTTGCGCGAGGGCCTCGACATTCCCGAATGCGCCTTCGTCGCCATCCTCGACGCCGACAAGGAAGGGTTCCTCCGCTCCGAGACCTCGCTGATCCAGACCATCGGCCGCGCCGCGCGCAACGTCGACGGCAAGGTCGTGCTCTATGCCGACCACGTCACCGGCTCGATGGAGCGCGCCATCGGCGAGACCACCCGCCGCCGCGAGAAGCAGCTCGCCTACAACGCCGAACACGGCATCACGCCGCAATCGGTCAAGGCCAACATCGCCGACATCCTCGACTCGGTCTACGAGCGCGACCATGTCCGCGCCGACATCGCCGGCGCCAAGGGGCTGGCGGCCGACGAGGGCGCGCTGATCGGCGCCAATCTGGAGGCCCATCTCAAGGCGCTGGAAATCCAGATGCGCGACGCCGCCGCCGATCTCGACTTCGAGACCGCCGCGCGCCTGCGCGACGAGATCAAGCGCCTGCGCGAGACCGAACTGGCCGTGATGGACGACGCGCTCGCCCGCGACACCGGCGTCGAGAACACCAAGGCGTCGCGCAAGGCGAAGGCCACGGGGAAACCCGTCAAATCCGGCTTCAAGAAGCCGAGCCTCGACGACATGGGCCCCGGCACCGACATGGCAAAACCTCTCGGCAAACCGCTGTTCCGCAAGAACACGCTCGACGAGATGACGGTCGGCCGGACCGAGAAACCGCTGGGCACCGGCAAGCTCCCCAGGAAGCCCGGCTCCGTCCCCGCTCCCGCCAGCGACGAGCCGGAGGCGAGGAGCTTAAGGGCGGGAGAAGACAACGCCGCCAACCCTGTCAAGCGCCACAAGATCGGCGTCGGCTCCTACGAGGACCCGGCCGACCAGCGCGCCGCCGCCCGCCGCCCGAAGAAGTCGGGAAGGCCGGGGCAGTAGGGCCCCGCCGGCGAGCGACACGCAGCTAGATGGCGGAACAGAAAATCCGCCCCGCCACCCCACAGGACAAAAACCATCTCCGACATCGGCGGCATCTTCTCACCCCTCGACCTCCTTGTGATGGCGCTGATCGCCGGGTCGCCGGGCCTGGTCCTCGGCGGCATCGCCGGCGCATGGCGCTGGCGCACCCGCCGCGTTTTCGGCGCGCTCGTCGGCGCGGCGGCCGGCTTCGCGCTCTGCCTCGGCGCGGTGCTGATCTGGCTCATGGTGGTGAAGTGATACCGCGACGGCAAACGAAAACCGGCGGACGCATCGCGCCCGCCGGTCCGGTTCAGTTAATCGCCAGAGGCCCGTCAGCGACGGTGAGGAGCGTTCGGCATAGCCGACCAATCGACAACGATTTGTCGATTGGAATGACGAACGCCCGAAGCGAACGCGAAGGGCCGGAACGCGAGGAGCTTAAGGACGGGAAAGAGACCCCTTAAAACTCTTCCCAGTCGTCCTGCTTGACCGCGGCGTTGCCGCCGAAGGTCTTCATCTGCGGAACGGCGCGCGAAGCCGCGCGGCTCGGCCCGGCCGCACGCGCCGGCGCGGCTGTCGGGGCGGAATGCGTCTTGCCGCCCTTGGTCTTGAACTGCGCCACCGTGCGGCCGAGCGTCTCGGTCTCGTCGGAGAGCGACACGCTCGCCGCCGTCGCCTCTTCCACCATGGCCGCGTTCTGCTGCGTGACCTTGTCCATCTCGTCGGCGGCGATCGAGACCTCCTTCAGGCTGGCTGCCTGCTCGCCGGCCGCAGCTGCGATCTGGCCGATCACGCTCGCCATGGTTTCCACCGCGGCGACGATCTCGTTCAGCGACTGGCCGGACGAAGTGACCAGTTCCACGCCGTCCTCGACCTGGCCCTGCGACTTGTTGATCAGGCTCTTGATGTCCTTGGCCGCGTTGGCCGAGCGCTGCGCCAGCTCTCGCACTTCCTGCGCCACGACCGCGAAGCCCTTGCCGGCGTCGCCGGCGCGCGCCGCTTCCACGCCCGCGTTGAGCGCCAGCAGGTTGGTCTGGAACGCGATCTCGTCGATCAGGCCGATGATGTCGCTGATCTGCTCCGACGACGACTTGATCTCGTTCATCGCGCCGACGGCCCGGGCTACGATCTCGCCGCCCTGCTGGGCCTTGGCGCGGGCGTCGGCCGCCGCGTCGCGCGCGTTGCCCGCGCCCTTCGCCGTCTCGTTGACGCCGCTGGACACCTCGGTGATCGCCGCCACCGTCTCTTCCAGGCTCGCCGCCTGCTGCTCGGTGCGCCTGGCGAGATCGGCCGACGCCGTGGAGATTTCCTGCAGGCCCGAGCGGATCGAGTCGACCGACGTCACCACCGAGCCGATCGCATCCTCGAGCTTGCCCACGCTGTCGTTGAACATGGCGCGGATCGGCTCGAACTCGCCGGCCACGGGATCGGCCATGCGCACGGTCAGGTCGCCGACCGACAGCCGCTCGAAGCCGACCTGCACGGTCGCGACGAAGGCCCGCAGGTCTTCCGCCTTGGCGTTGTCGAGCGCCGACTGCCGTTCCTTCGCCTTTTCCCGGTCGATGCGCGAGGCTTCCGCCTCCGTCGCCAGCCGGTCACGCTCGATCGCGGCGTCCTTGAACACCTGCACGGCCTCCGCCATGGCGCCGATCTCGTCCTTGCGGCCGAGCGCCGGCACGTCGACCGACGTGTCGCCTTCCGAGAGACGGCGCATTGCGCCCGTCATCGCGTCGATCGGCCGCGAGATCGAGCGCGCGATGAACACCGCCGCCGCGATCAGCCCCACCAGGAACGCCGCCGAATAGCCGATCAGCTGCAGGCTCGACGCCCAGCTGATGGCGCGCAGGTCGTCCATGAACACGCCGGTGCCGATCACCCAGTCCCAGCCGGGCACCAGCGTCGCGTAGGAGATCTTGTCGACGGGCGGCGTGTCGGGCTTGCGCGCCCACTGATAGGCGACGAAGCCGCCGCCGGCCTTGGCCACCTCGGTCATCGCGCGGGTGAAATAGACGCCGTTCGCGTCCTTCAGCCCGTCCATCTTGGTGCCGATCAGCTTGGCGTTCGGGTGCTGCAGCGACGTGCCGTCGATGCCGTTGACGAAGACATAGTCGCCATTGCCGTAGCGCATCGCGCCGATATCGGCGAGCGCGGCCTTCCTGGCCTCCTCGTCGCTGATGGTGCCGGCCTCGGCCTCCTTCATCCAGCGCGTGGCGATGCCGGCCGCGGATTCGACCTGCGTCTTGACCAGGCTCTTGCGCTCCTGGAGCAGCAGGCTGTTCTGCGACACGATGGCCAGCGTGATCAGCGCCGCGCAGACGGCAAGGCTGACCGCCACGAGTGAAATCAGTTTCCTGGAAATGGTAAATCTCATTGATGTCCCCGATGGTCCCCAGCCCGCGACGCGGGCGATACCGACACCAAAGTGGGAAATGGTTAAAGAATCCGATTCCGCGCTGCACAAAATCTCGCAGTATCGACGCGTCCGCGTGACGCTTTCTCGCGCCCGCGGGCACTCCGCCCCGCGACGGGCCGCTTCCGCCCGTCGCGCAAACCCGCTAGTCTCGCGCCGGACAGCGGCAGGGAGGCCGGACATGCGGGGACTTTACGCCTTTCTGGCCGCCATCGCCGGCCTCGTTGCCGGCTATGTCGCGGGCTTCGCCATCCTCTATCCGTTCTTCACGCAAGTCATGGGCTATCACGACATGGACGGCGGCATCGCCATGGGCGTCGCCTTCGGCTTCGCGCCCCTCGTCGCCGTCGTCTGCGCCATCGCCGCCGCCGTCGTGGTGTTCCGCAAGGCCGGGGGCCCCCGCCAGCGACGAGCCGCAGGCGAGGAGCTTGAGGGTGGGGCGGAAAACTGACCCGCTACGTTCACACCGCGACCGCCGCCGCCCTCCTCCTCCTCGCCGCCCTCCCCGCGCGCGCCGACATCCGCGCCGGCCATGTCGAGAAAACCTACGCGATCGCCGGCGCCACCGGCCGGGCGCTTTACGAGTCGATTGGCGAACGCGGCCCGCGCCTGCGCGGCGGCGCGGCGAGCGCCGTCGCCAAGACCGAATTCGACCTCAAATGGCACCGCGACTACAGGCGGGACGGCAACGCCTGCATCCTCGCCGCCGCGAAGCCCTTCCTGACGATCACCACCACGCTGCCGAAACCCGCGCAAAAGCTGCCGCCGGACACCGCCGCGCGCTGGCGGGTCTTCATCGCCGGCATCCGCGCCCACGAGGCCGTGCATGGCGGCTATGTCGCGGAGATGGCGCAGGAGATTTACGACGCCACCGTCGGCTTCCGGCAGGAAAACGATCCCGGCTGCAAGGCGATCCGCCAGGCCGTCGTCGCCCCGATCAAGGACGCCTTCGACCGCTACAAGGCCAGAAACGCCGCCTTCGAGAAATCCGAAATGGCCAATGGCGGCCCGGTGCAGCGGCTGATCCTGGAGTTGATCCGCTAGGGGCCCGCCAGCGACGAGCTTCGCGAGGAGCTTAAGGGCGGGACAAACAGCGCCTCCCCCCGATTCCGCCCCGCCCGCCTTCCGTGCTATACTTCCCTTGGGGAATGGGATGGTTCGATGACGGGAGGAACCCGCATGGCCAACCCGAAGAAGAACCCGTGCCACGGCCTCGTGGTCGAGCGCCGCGAGGCCGGCCGCGTCACCTACACGCTGGAATGCCACGGCGACTGCGACACCGGCGACTGCAAGATCCGCTCCGAGACCGACCATCACGGCACGAAGACCGAATGGTGCGGCTGCGACGACGGCGTGCGCGGCTGCAACATCTATATCGAGACCGACGCGCGCGGCCGCCAGCACATCGACTGCTTCACGCTCGGCTGCGACGAGGGCTACGAGTGCAAGCTGGTCGAGCACGGCCGCGTCGAACATGACGGCGTCACGATCATCCACTGGGCCTGCGCCTGCGTGAAGATAGAGAAGTAGCCGGCGTCCGCCTCCCCTCAGGCGGGAGGCGGGGGCGCGCCTATCTCCCCCCTTGCGGCGGGGTGAGGAGCGGTCGGCGAAGCCAGCCAATCGACAAATCGTTGTCGATTGATCGCCTGTCGGCGACCGCTCCTCACTCCTCAGGCTCCGTCGTGAACATCAGCGGGAAGCCTAATTTCTTGCCGTAGTCGCTGGCCCGCGTCGCCTTGGTCTCGGCGACGTCGCGCGGATAGACGGCGATGACGCAGACGCCGCGCCGGTGTGCGGTGATCATCACCTTGTAGGCGCGCTCCTCGCCCATGCCGAACTCGGCCTTGAGCACCATGACGACGAAGTCGCGCGGCGTGTAGTCGTCATTGATCAGGATGACCTTGTGCAGCCGCGGCCGTTCCAGCTTCGGCCTGGTCTTAGTCGTGGTTTTCGGTTTGACGGGCGCATCGACCATGCCGGCCTCGATACACGCAAAAATGGGCTGGATTTTGGAAAGGGCGGGGATGGGAGCTTAGGAAGGGGAGCCTCTTATTGAACCTGACCCGACCGCACATGCTCTCGATATTCATCTTCGATCTCACTGACCAATTTGTCGGTGTCTTTTTCCTCAAAGATTTCGGGATTAAAGGGGGAACCCTTTAAAATATCAATCGCGCTCTCATATGCATCGCGTAAGGATTTTTCACGAGGTGCTCCCACAAGGAAGTGCACTTTAACGGTGTCACTAGCACCGTCAGCTACTGCGGCCAAATGGCCTCTCCAGCGGCGAACTTTGTCTTTTATCCCGTCTGCATCGACAAGGTCTAAAGATATGGGCTCGTAGGCATGCCATTGACCATTTTTCCAAGCATTACTGAACTTGATAGCATCAGAATTGCCGACAACAATTTTTGGCTGAAAATCAACATGAACGTCCCGTTCGGCTAACAGTTTTCTGACGGGCCGCCAAATATCCTCATCAGTGCGCCGATGAGCCCCCTTCACATCGTATCGAGCTACAAACCGCTCAAATACCTGCTCGAAAGTTTTCTCGACATCGCTCGTTATCCCAGCAGCCGGAGCCCCCCATTGAAGAGCGCTGTCATCTACTGGGACCACTCGTCGGACATAGCTAAGAAGAAGCTGTTTATCTGCGAATAGCCCCTCCGATAAAAGTTGATTTTGAGCCTTCTTCATCCCCCGTTCAACACCGCGCATAGTGTCCACAAATGCTTGCCGATCGAGATCGGGAAAAATGGATTTCAAGCGCCCTATGGTCTTTCGCGTCCTCACAAGGATTTTGTGCTCCGAAGGGATATAGAGCACGAGTCCAACGTTTACGAATTCGCCGGAAACCACGTCGTGAACGTACCTTAACACTATGTAGTCGTAGGGTGTTTTTCCGCTCATTGTAGAATCCTCCGCATCTCATCGATGCATCCATCAATTCGATCACGCGCTTCTTTTATCAAATCAATGCCAGCCTGTATTGTCGCTCGCGCATCGTTCCATTCACCCGGCAAGGCATCAAGATACTCCTCTAACCTTGCGTCAGAGATATTCTGCCATCGCTCGCTTATAGGTTCATAGTTTATAGGGAGTCCTCTTAGCGGTTCCCTAAAAATATGAAAACCCGGAGTTTCGAAGCTCCGCATCCCGCCCGGTTCCCAAGGTGGACGCCACCCGAGCACAAGCCCATGCGTAAATGCCAACTCGTGATCGATGATACGAACATCGCCGCCTCGGACCAAGCAATTCGGATTTTCAGAACGACGATCAGGATTCTGAATGATCCCATCGAAAAGCAGAATCCCGGCCGCTGTCTCAACCAGTTCGGCAGTCAGCGAGGTAGTCGGTGTCCAAATCGAAAACTGGTTTGGTACGCGTAAGGAACCAAACGCCAAATACTCACTCCTCCCTGCGACATTTCTAAAACGTCCTTCGGGTAGCACATCCAGAAATACCGGATCCAGTTCGACCAAATATGGCCGAGGCACAGGTAGTTCAAGATCAGCCGCGAGGTAGGCGGATAATAACTCCCGAGCAAGGTTCCGAACACCTTCATCGCAACCAGCCGACAGCTTGCAAAAAAGCTCAATTCTTTCGTCGTCCTCATCCTCACAGACAAGGATCGCGGGACCAGTTCTTCCGCTTGTTGCCTCTTTTACGAACTCTACCGCCCTGACTCGCTCAACCAAAAATATTTTCCATAATAAATAATAGAAGCACACATGAATACACGTCTTGATTGAAATATTCTAGTCAAACCAACATTTTGGCGCCTAGAAAGTACGTCAGCTGTAGCGCCCCGAAGCGCCCCCCCCCCACACTTTACCCCTCCCTCGCCCGCGCCTATCATCCGCCCGTCCCCACGATGGAGTCGCCCCATGAGCGAGATCATAACCGTCGACCAGGCCGCGCGGATCCTGCGCGCGGCGATGCGCGACGCGATCAGGCGGCATTCTTTCTGGTATCTCGCCCAAGGCGTGCTGATGATGCTGGCCGGGGTCGTCGCGCTGCTGTTTCCGGTCTTCTCCTCCGTCGCCGTCATTCTGGCGCTCGGCTGGCTCCTGATCTTTTCCGGCATCCTGCAGGCGATCAGCCTGATCGGCGCGTCCAACGTGCCGCATTTCTGGCTTCAGCTGATCTCGGTCGCGCTGTCGGTGATCGTCGGCTTCCTGTTCCTGACCAGCCCCGGCGAGGGGCTGGTGGCGCTGACGCTCCTGCTGATCGTCTTCTTCATCGTCGGCGGCATGGCGAAGATCGTCTTCGCGCTGACCATCCGCCCCTTCCCC
The DNA here is from genome assembly GCF_014904745.1 of Oricola nitratireducens. GTDB lineage: Bacteria > Pseudomonadota > Alphaproteobacteria > Rhizobiales > Rhizobiaceae > Oricola > Oricola nitratireducens. The sequence goes on along the minus strand of NZ_JACZCS010000023.1, from coordinate 3,367 downwards.
AACTGGGGCTGGATTCTCGGCAGCGGCATTGTCGGCCTTCTTCTCGGCGTCATCCTGTTCGCGCAGATGCCGGTATCGGCCGCCTGGCTGCTCGGCCTGCTGGTCGGCATCCAGCTCGTCACCGAGGGCGCCGCGCTCGCCTGGATGGCCTGGCAGATCCGCCACGCGGTCCACGACGCGGCCTGAAGATCCCGCCGGACCCGTCCGCCGATCCCCGTCATCCCCGCGCCCGGCTTGAACATCGCCGCCGCCCCGCCTACCTCAGATGCATGGACACCCTGCCGCCGCAATTCGTCGAGATCGTCGACGCCGTCCGCGACCTCTATGTCAGCCAGTTCGCCGAGACCGTCGCCGGATTTTCCGAGGAGACGCATGTGGTCGAGCCGGTGCTGCTCGACGCCGAGGGCGATATCGCCGTCGAGGGCCCGCTGCGCCTGCCCTACCGCGCCGACTACGCCTCGCTGGAAACCGGCAGTCTGGAATCCTTCACCGCGCCGAGGGAGCTCAGCTTCGAGCCCTTCTCCTTTACGCTGGGCGGCACGCGGATCGTCGTCGCGCCCTTCGCATGGGATTACGCCACGCTGCGCGTTTCCGGCGACTGGGACGCGCTGGCCACGCGCCTCTTCGCCGACTGGCACCGCCGCGCCTTCGGCGACGACGAGGCGGAGGACAATATCCGCCTGCAAAACGTCATCCACGTCGCCTCGACGCCGGAGGTCACAGATGCCGGCTACGTCTTCGAGGCCGATCTGGGCACCGCCCCGGCCTCCACCATGAGCGACCTGCTCCTGGCCCTCCTGGCGAATTCGCCGGAGCGCATCGAGATCGGAACCGGTGAGCAGAGTCCGGCACAGGGGCCCGCCAGCGAGCGGAGCGAAGCTTAAGGGCGGGACAGAAATCCGGCCCGCCAGCAGTGAGGAGCGGTCCGCGTAGCGGATGAAAAGCCAACGATTTGGCTTTTCAAGAGACGAACGCGCGGAACCATAGTGGAGCGCCGAAAGCGAAGCTTGAGGGCGGGACAGAAAAGTCTCCCCCTTGCGGGGGAGAAAGCCTTTTCCTGCGCTTAAGAGAGCGAAAGCCCCTGCAAGTGCTTAGAAAAGGCAAGAGAGGGGCTCGCGATGGCGCATGTTCCGATGTTGACGACTGGCTGCTAAATCAAAGCAAGATCATCATCCTCGGGCATCCAACCCTCCTCCGTCATCCTCGGGCTTGACCTGAGGATCCACGGCCAGGGCACTCAGTTGTTGAGGACGAGATAGAGATCATTCCAGTGCGGGTTCATCGCCTCGATCAGGTCGATCTTCCATTGCCGGTACCAGCGCTTGAGCGATTTCTCGCGCTGGATCGCGTCGCTGATGTGGTCATGCTGTTCGTACCAAACCAGCCGTGTGCAGCCATAGCGCGACGCGAAGCCGGGCGTCAGGCCCTCGCGGTGTTCCCAGATGCGTCCCTCGAGGTCGCTGGTCACGCCGATATAGAGCGTGCCTTTCTTGTGGTTTGTGACGATATAGACATAGCCCGCCATGACCATCGAGGTTCCTTGCCGTGGATCCTCGGGTCAAGCCCGAGGATGACGGAGGATGGGTTAGCTTCTACTTCCTCTCCTACAAGGAGAGGAAAGTGTCCTGGCCGGTACCACCGCCCCTCAGTTCACCTTGCAGCCGCGCCGCTTTTCCTCGGCGCGGATGGCGTTGACGCGCGCCTGCTCGTTGCGCGTCAGCTGCGGGTTCTTCGTCCAGCAGTCGTAGTCGGCGAAGGTGCGCTGGCCGAGATCGGTCGAGAAACAATAGCCGTTCTCGGCATAAATCAGGTTGCGCGCGTACCAGAGGTCCCAGCAGCTCTGCGCCGCGGCGGGCGTGGCGAAACCCGTCGCCACGGCAAGCATGATGGCGATCGTCAGTCTGGACATGGCGTTCTCCCCTCTGATGTCCTCAGCACGGCCCCGGATGGACCACTCGCGCGCCGGCGCCGCCGGCGACGCAGTCATTCGGATAGGTCGCGGCCTGCCCCGCTGCGACGGCGCAGACCGGCATGTAGATCTTCGGGCAGATGCGGTCCGGCTTCGCCGACTGGCATGCGCCCGGCGAATAGGCGCGGAAGCCGGCGGCCTCCGCCGTGCAGGCATTCGGATAGCTACGCGAGCCGTTCGGCGTGCGCGCGCAGACCGGCTGATAGACCTGCGGGCAGAATTGCTGCGGCTGCGGCGGTTCCTGCATCCGTTCGCTGGTGCAGGCCGAAAGCGCCAGCGCCAGTGCTGCGATCGCGGCCGCCGCCGCCAGTCTCCGTTCCGGTTCGCCCATCGCGGTCTCCTTTTTTCGGCCGCGATGCTAAGCTGCTTCGCCCGTCATGTCATCGGGTGAGCCGCGGCGTTTTGACCGCCATTGCTTAAAATTTGAACATCGCGTCACGAAACTTTTGCTTTACTTCCGCCCCGGAATGAAGCAACGCTTTGGTCGTTCGGGCAATTTGCGAACAAACGGAAGTCGGAAATACCGCGCACCGGCACGCTAATCATAAGCCGGGCGTCTGTCGTAAGGCAGGCGCGAGAACTGGTTCCTTTCCCTGCATTCGAGAACTGCCTGCCCTGTCCGTTCGCATAGTGCGTGCGGGTTAAACGCGTGGCGGAATGGGGGCAGCCGCGCATAGAAACGGAAAAGGATCCGGATACATGTCGCAGACTGGTATAGTAAAATTCTTCAACACCGAAAAAGGCTTCGGCTTCATCAAGCCGGACGATGGCGGCGCGGACATCTTCGTCCACATCTCCGCCCTGCAGGCTTCCGGCCTCGCCTCACTGATGGAAAACCAGAAGGTTTCCTACGAGACCGAGCCGGACCGCCGCGGCAAGGGCCCGAAGGCCGTCAACCTCCAGGTTGAAGACTGACGCAGCGCCGAGCGGCGCAAAACCGCCGTCTTTTACTGCAAGAATTCGAGGCGTGGACCGGGAACCCGGTCCGCGCCTTTCGCGTTTTGGCGAGCAAGGCGAAACGAAACGCCGCCAGACACCGTGCGAGACAAGGCGCAAGACAGTGTGATCCGCCGTTCAGCCTGCGTTCAGCTTGGCGCTGCTAGTTTCGGATCACGCGTTCGGGCCGCCTCCATGGCCCGCCGGATGAACGGCAAGACGCGAACGGAGTACACGATGATGAAACAGATTTTCTCCAGATCCGCGGTCAGAACCCTGGTCACCGCCTGCGCAGTTTCGGCCACGACGCTGTCGCCGATCGTCACCGCGCCCGCCGCCGCCGACGGCTGGGGCCGCCCGGAATCGACCCGCCAGTTCCACCGCTACAGCGATGACTGCACCTATCGCGGCGACCGGCCGGGTTGCAATCTCGGCAACGACCGCAAGTTGCGCGGCTACTAC
>NZ_JACZCS010000022.1 GCF_014904745.1 Oricola nitratireducens | reverse complement strand
GGCCACGCCGCCGCGGCGGCGATCATCGGGCTTGCCGGCGTGGCGATCCTCGCCGGCGCTCTCTCGCAGGCGAACCGCCCTCCCGCGCCGCGCACCTACCAGATCGAGCCGGACCGCTATCCGCCGGCACCGGCGCGTTCGGGCCCGAACGTCATCACCTATGAGAGCACGCTCGAGCCCTGGACACCGGAATGGTACGACTGGTGCGACCGCCGCTACCGCTCGTTCAACGGGCAAACCGGCACCTTCCGCGGCTATGACGGGCGCGACCATTTCTGCGTGCCGAGATGATTTTGCGCCGATGAACCGAAAAGGCCCGGACGCATCGCCGTCCGGGCCTTTGCCGTTTCAGGTCAGGAAGGGGTTGGTTCGCCGTTCCTCGCCGAACCGTCCGCCCGGCCCGTGCCCGCAGATGAAGCCAGTCTCGTCTCCGAGCGGAAACAATTTGGTCTTGATCGACGCGATCAGCGCGGCATGGTCGCCGCCCGGAAGATCGGTCCGGCCAATCGATCCGCGGAACAGGACGTCGCCGACATGGGCGAAGCCCGCCGCCCGGTTGTAGAACACGACATGGCCCGGCGCATGGCCCGGGCAATGCAGCACCTCGAATTCGTGCCCCGAAAACGAAACCGTGTCGCCATCCTCCAGCCACCGGTCCGGCGTCACGTTGCGCACATCCGCCTCGACGCCGAACATCCGCGCCTGGTCCTCGAGCTTGTCGAGCAGCATCTTGTCGTCCTTGTGCGGCCCGATGATCTCGACGCCGAGCGCGTCCTTCAGCTCCATCGCGCCGCCCGCATGGTCGATATGGCCATGCGTCAGCCAGATCGCGTCGACCGTGATGCCGTTCTTGTCCAGCGCCTCGCGGATATGCGCGACATCGCCGCCGGGATCGACCACGACGCCGTGCTTCGTCTCGGCGTCGTACAGGACGGTGCAATTCTGCTGGAATGCCGTCACCGGGATGATCAGCGCGTTCAGCGTCGCGGCCATGGGGCTCCCCTTGAGTGCTGTGGTTTGTGGCAGCTTCCTGCCAGCTAATCCACCGTCCCCGCAAGGGCGATAGAACAAGGCGGCCCGCAGCAGACCGCCTTTGTGGATCAGGTATCGGTGATTGCCGGAATCAGCAGCCTATTCGGCCGCTGCCGCGTGAACCGGCTGCACCGCCGCCGAATAGTCGTTCACCAGCGTCCGCGTGATCTCGCCCACCTCGAAACGATACGGCCCGATCTCGGAGACCGGCGTCACCTCGGCGGCCGTGCCGGTCAGGAAGCACTGTTCGAAGCCTTCCATCTCTTCCGGCATGATCACGCGCTCCACGACCTCGTAACCGCGCGCCTTGGCAAGACCGATCACCGTGCGCCGGGTGATGCCGTCCAGGAAGCAGTCCGGGTCCGGCGTGTGGATGACGCCGTCCTTGACGAAGAACACGTTCGCGCCCGTCGCCTCTGCAACCCGGCCGCGCCAGTCGAGCATCAGCGCGTCGGCATAGCCCTTGGCTTCCGCGGCATGCTTGGAGAGCGTGCAGATCATGTAGAGGCCCGCTGCCTTGGATTTCGACGGCGCGGTGCGCGGATCGGGCCGGCGCCATTCGGAAATATCCAGGCGAATGCCCTTCATCTTCTGTTCCGGGTCGAAATAGCTCGGCCATTGCCAGATCGCGACCGCGACATTGATGCGGTTTTTCTGCGCCGAAACGCCCATCATTTCCGAGCCGCGCCAGGCGATCGGGCGCACATAGGCGTCCGAGAAGCCCTGCATGCGCAGAAGCTCGATGCAGGCGTTGTCGATCTCCTTCACCGAATAGGGAATCTCGAAACCGAGGATGCGGCCCGATTCATGCAGCCGTTCGGTATGTTCGGTCAGCTTGAAAATTTCGCCGCCATAGGCGCGCTCGCCCTCGAACACCGCGCTTGCATAATGCAGGCCGTGCGTCAGGACGTGAATCTTGGCGTCCTTCCACGGCACGAATTCGCCGTTCATCCAGATATGGCCGTCTAGCTGATCAAATGGGACTCCAGCCATGGGAAACTCCGTTCTTCCGCCGTGATCTTTTCTTTGTCGTTGTATTATGTGAGGGACATTATGCGGCCTTTGCGGCGCAACAACCACGAATTTCCGGATCGCGGATCTTTTCGAATGCTGCGTGGCACGTGCCTTACCCTTGAAAGAAATTACCCAATGCGGCAAATTATGTCAACATAACTGACATAAAATCCATGTCCCCGACCCCGAATAGAGAGACGAACGCACCGCGCCGATGACCACCAAAACCGAGACCCTTCCCGCCTCCGGGTTGATCGAGCTTCTGTTTTTCGCCTATCGCGACTTCATCTCCGACCCGGACACGATCCTCGGCGAGATCGGTTTCGGGCGCGCCCATCACCGTGTTTTGCACTTCGTCGACCGCAAGCCGGGGCTTACGGTGGCCGAACTCCTCGATCTACTGAAGATCACCAAGCAAAGCCTGGCGCGCGTCCTGAAACAGCTGGTCGACGGCGGATATGTCGAACAGCGGCCGGGTCCGGTCGACCGCCGCCAGCGCGAACTCTACCTCACCGGCACCGGGCGGACGCTGATACGCAGCCTGCGCGAGCCACAGTCTCGCCGCATAGTGGCGGCATTGGAGCAATCGGGCTGCGCGGAGGAGGATATCGCAAGGTTTCTTTTCGCCATGGTGACCGACAACGCGAAGCATCAGATTTCCGTGCTGAACGCTGGCGGCCGCGATGGCGCTGCGGAACCGCGCCCAAGCGAGGATTGATGAACGAAACGACCGACACCACGATTGCCGACGACGCGCCCCACATCCTGATCGTCGACGACGACACCCGCATCCGCACGCTTCTGACCGAATATCTGTGCAAGAACGGGTTCCGCGTAAACAGCGCGTCGACCGCCGAGGAAGCGCGGCGCAAGATCGACGGGCTGGAATTCGATCTTCTTGTCCTCGATGTCATGATGCCCGGCGAAAACGGCGTATCGCTGGCGCGCAGCCTGCGCGGCGAAGACCGGCAGGTGCCGATCCTGATGCTGACCGCGCGCTCCGAAACCGAACACCGCATCGAGGGCCTGGAGGCAGGCGCCGACGATTACCTGCCCAAGCCTTTCGATCCGCGCGAACTGCTTCTGCGCGTCAGCAACATCGTCAAGCGCGGCGCCGGCCCGAGCCAGCCGAAGATCGAGCAGATCGTTTTCGGCCCCTTCACATTCGTGATTGCCCGGCGCGAACTCAAGCGCAACGGCGAACTGATTCACCTGACCGACCGCGAGCAGGAGATCATGGTGCGCTTCGCGGAAAATGCCGGCGACACCATCCCGCGCCACGAGATGTTCGCGGAAAGCGCCGGAATCGGCGAACGCACGATCGACGTTCAGATCAACCGCCTGCGCCGCAAGATCGAATCCGATCCGGCGAACCCGCGTTATCTTCAAACGGTGCGGGGAATAGGCTACCGTTTGTCGATTGAATAGCGAACGGGCGCAAATCGACGCCCCAATGCGGGCGGCAGACAGGCAGAATGGCCACGGCAGGTCTCGGCGAAAACCGGGTTAAACGACCGCGCAAGCGCACGCTCTGGCGTCGCGTGCGCACTTTTCTGCGCACCAGCAACCTGGCGCTGCGGCGTTTCTTCGGGCGTTTCACGCAGTCGATGCCGCGCGGCCTCTATGCCCGCTCGCTGATCATCATCATCGCGCCGATGGTCCTGCTGCAGTCGGTCATCGCTTTCGTCTTCATGGAACGGCACTGGCAGACGGTCACGCAACGCCTCTCGACCGCCGTCACCCGCGACATCGCCGCGATCATCGACATGATCGAAACCTATCCGCACAATGCCGAATACGAGCAGGTCATCCGCATCGCGCGTGACCGGCTGGCGCTCAACGTCGCCATCCTGCCGCCCGACCCCCTGCCCGCCCCGGCGCCGAAGCCGTTCTTCTCGATCCTCGACCGCATCCTCTCGGAAGAGATCACCAAGCAGATCGGCCGGCCGTTCTGGATCGACACCGTCGGCAATTCCAACCTCGTCGAGATCCGCATCCAGCTCGACGGCAAGGTGCTGCGCGTTCTCGCCCGGCGCAGCCAGGCCTACGCCTCCAACACCCACATCTTCCTGTTGTGGATGGTCGGCACCTCGCTTGTCCTGCTGTTCATCGCCATCCTCTTCCTGCGCAACCAGATCCGTCCGATCCAGAAACTCGCCGAGGCTGCCGAGAGCTTCGGCAAGGGCCGAGCGCTGCCGCCGGACTTCCGGCCCCGCGGCGCCATCGAGGTCCGCCGCGCCGGTCTCGCCTTCATCCAGATGCGCGAGCGCATCGAAAAGCAGATCGAACAGCGCACCACCATGTTGAGCGGCGTCAGCCACGACTTGCGCACCATTCTCACCCGCTTCAAGCTGCAGTTGGCGCTGTCCAGGGACAAGGATCTCACCGACGCGCTCGAAAAGGATGTCGGCGACATGCAGTCCATGCTCGAGGGCTACCTGTCGTTTGCGCGCGGCGACGCGAAGGAGGAAACCGGAGAGCTGGACCTGAATGCGATTCTCGAACAGATCCGCATAGACGGCCGTCTTGCGGGCAAGAAGGTGAAGACAAGCCTGATCGGGCGCCCCGACATCGTCGTGCGGCCCGGCGCCTTCCGCCGGCTCGTCACCAACCTCACCTCGAACGCGTTCCGCCACGCGAACCGGGTGGAAATCGTCGCCCGCAACGCCAAGGGCTGGCTGACCCTGACCGTCGACGACGACGGCCCAGGCATTCCCGAGGAACTGCGCGAAGACGTTTTCCGCCCCTTCTACCGTCTCGACGAAGCCCGCAATCTCAACGAAACCGGAACCGGCCTCGGCCTGTCGATCGCGCGCGACATCGCCCGCAGCCACGGCGGCGACATCGTGCTGGACGACAGCCCGATCGGCGGCCTGCGCGCGGAAATGCGCCTGCCGGTCTGATGGAAGGCAAGCAATTCCAGGAAAAGTGGAAACCGGTTTTCCGTCCGGAATTGCGGGAAAACAAACGGTTGGAGACGTTCATCGATTCCGTGAAACGATGAACGTCTCTAAAGCAGCCGCCGGCCGTTCGGCACCGGCTTGTCGACCGCGGCCAGAACGATCGCGCCGTTCTCGTCGGCGAAACCGAGCGTCAGTACCTCGGAGCGGATCGGCCCGATCTGGCGCGGCGGAAAGTTCACCACCGCCATCACCTGCCGGCCGACGAGCTCCTCCGGCGTGTAATGGACGGTAATCTGCGCCGAGGATTTCTTCAGGCCGATTTCGGGCCCGAAATCGATGACCATCTTGATGGCGGGCTTGCGCGCTTCCGGAAAAGGCTCCGCCTCCACGATGGTGCCCGTGCGGATGTCGATCCGCAGGTAGTCGTCAAAGGATATCTGAGGCGCAAGCGCCTCCGGATCCGATGCCATGACTGTCTCCCTAGGCTTCGCCCATGGTCTCGAACATGGTGCTTTCGAGCGCTTCCTTCGCGGTGACGCCCGACCACAGCACGAACTGGAAGGCCTGGTAGTAGGATTCGCAGGTCTCGATCGCGCTCGACAGCATCACCTCGACCTGGGCTTCCGTCGGCTCCGCGCCGCCGGCGAGCAGCAGCGAATGGCGGAACATCACCGCGCCTTCCTGCTCCCACAGGTCGAAATGGCCCATCAGCAACTGCTCGTTGATCATCGACAGCAGGCGCATCAGCTCGGCATAGCGGCTGTCGTGAACCTTGACGTCGAAACCGCAGGCGAAATGGAGCGACTCGAAATCCTCCATCCATGCGTAAGAGATATGGTAGTTGGTCCAGTGCCCCTCGACCGCGACGGCGATCTCGTCGTCGCCGGTACGTTCGAAGTTCCAGTCATTGATGTGAGCAACCTGCTCGATCACATCGACAGGATGTGCGGCACGGTAATAATCCAGCTCAATCAGGCTCATTGCCATTCCTATTCCGTTTTTCAGCCCCTGGGGGGCAGCGCTTTCAAAACCGGGTTCAAACACACGGACACGGTTACGATGAAGGCGAACGAGTGCTGCAACGGACTGAGGCGGCTGCGCTGTACTTTCATTCGCTGGTACGAATCACTCAATAATTTCAGTCTATTGATCCGAGAGTCGCGGGGAAGCCCCCCGCCCCCAAATCAGATGTGGATAGGCGGCGCTCGCCGAATCGGCGATTCAGTAAGCGACTCTGAAACCTCGATTTTTTGAGCGTTTCGAGTAACGAAAAAAATCGTTGTGAATTTTTCTTGATGGCTGCCCGAGGGCTTATTTCGACGTTTTTTCAGCCAGTTTCGCTTCCAGCTCGTCGATGCGCTTCGCCAGCGCGTCGTTTTCCTCGCGCGCCTTGACCGCCATTTCGCGCACGGCGTCGAACTCCTCGCGCTGGACGAGGTCCATGCCGGACAGGAATTTTTCCGCCTGATGCCGGAAAGCCGTCTCGACCTCGCCGCGCATGCTCTGCGCCGTTCCCGCCATATCGGTCATCAGGCGGGCAAAATCGTCGAGAAACTTGTTGGGCCCAGTTGTCATGGCGGCTGCTCCTGTGTTCAAGACATAGGTATTGCCGCGTCCGGCGCAATGCAAGACGGCGCCCACCGAACCGGCGCAACCGGTTTACGATGCACGCAGGATGATCATGTTTCCATTCAGCCTTCCCGAACTGGCCATCGCCTTTCCGAACATCGATCCGGTCATTTTCCAGCTCGGGCCGGTCGCCATCCGCTGGTATTCGCTGGCCTATATCGTCGGCATCGTTCTCGGCTGGCTCTATGCACGCCGCATCGTGCGCACCGAACGCCTCTGGGGCCGCCCGGCGCCGGTCACCGTCGCCGAGCTCGACGACTTTCTTCTGTGGGCGACGATCGGCATCGTCGTCGGCGGACGCCTCGGTTACGTCCTGTTCTACGACCTTCCGCTTTACATGCAGGATCCGGCGGCGATTTTCGCCACCTGGCGCGGCGGCATGTCCTTTCACGGCGGGTTGATCGGGACCACGATCGCGATGTTCGCCTTTGCCTGGCGGCGCAAGCTTCCGGTCTGGAGCCTCATCGACATCGTCTCGGCGGTGGTGCCGATCGGTCTCTTCTTCGGCAGGATCGCGAACTTCATCAATTCCGAACTCTGGGGCCGGCCAACCGACGTCCCCTGGGCCGTCGTCTTTCCCAATGGCGGCCCTTTGCCGCGCCACCCGAGCCAGATCTACGAGGCCGCGCTCGAGGGCATCGTTCTTTTCCTCGTGCTCAGGCTATGCACCCACCGCTTCCTGAAACTGCGCTCGCCGCGCTTCGTCACCGGCGTCTTCATCGCCGGCTACGGCATCGCGCGCACGCTGGTTGAATTCGTGCGCGAGCCCGATCCGCAGCTCGGCTATCTCTTCGGCGGCTGGCTGACCATGGGCATGGTCCTGTCGCTGCCGATGATCCTTCTCGGCGTCGTCCTGTTCCTGACGGCAAGACCGGCGCCTGCCGATACCGCGCCGGTCAGCGAATGAGCGCGACCCTCGAAGCGAAGATCCGGCGCCTGATCGAGGCGGCGGGACCGCTGCCCGTCTCCGACTACATGGCGCTGTGCCTGTTCGATCCGGTACACGGCTACTACACGACGCGTAACCCCTTCGGCACGCGGGGCGATTTCATCACCGCTCCCGAGATCAGCCAGATGTTCGGCGAGATCGTCGGCGCGTGGCTCGTCCATGCGTGGCGCGCGCTTGGCCGGCCCGATCCCTTCGTCTTGGCGGAAATGGGCCCGGGACGCGGCACGCTGATGCGCGACATCCTGCGCACCGCGCGGCTCGATCCGGCTTTCCTCGCCGCGGCGCGCCTCCATCTCGTCGAGACCAGCGCGAGACTGCGCGACATCCAGCGCGCGACGCTCGCCGGCGCGGCATCGCAATGCACCTGGTGCGACGATATCGCTGCCCTTCCCGCCCTGCCGCTCCTGTTCGTCGCAAACGAGTTGTTCGACGCCGTGCCGGTCCGCCAGATCGAGAAAACGGCCCGGGGCTGGTGCGAACGCCGCGTCGGCATCGATCCGGAAGGCGCGTTGCGTTTCCTGCCCGGCCCGCCGCTTGGCGACCTTTCGATCCTGCCGCAGGGCGCTTCCGAACAGACCGAGGGCGCTATTTTCGAATATGCGCCTGCCCGCGAGGCCATCGCCTCGGAACTGGGTCTGCGCCTGGCGCAGGACGGCGGCGCGGCGCTGCTGATCGATTACGGGCACCTGCAATCGGGCTTCGCGGACACCTTGCAGGCAATGCGCAGTCACCGGTTCGTATCCGTCTTCGAGGAACCGGGCGCCGCCGACCTGACGAGCCATGTCGATTTCGAGGCGCTCGCGAAGGCGGCGTCGGCAGCCGGCGCCACGGCCATGAAACCGATGACCCAGGGAGCGTTCCTGCTGGCGCTCGGGCTTGCTGAACGCGCCGGAGCGCTTGGCGGCGGCAAGGACGAATTGACGCAGGACGCGATCCGCGAAGCCGCGGAACGCCTGGCCGGAAACGGCGAAGGCCGGATGGGCGAATTGTTCAAGGTCCTGTGCCTCACGGGCCGGCCGCTTGCGCTGCCGCCGTTCGCGTGATGGCCAATTTCGCCGTGTTGACATGGTCGGGACGCTGCAACAGGGTGCGATGCCAGCGGAGCATGCATTCCATATGACCACCGACACACGGGATACCCTGCGCCCGATCCAATCCGATATTCTCTCCGGCATCCCCAATGTCCGGCACGGTTTTTTCACCCGCGAGGGCGGTGTGTCCTCCGGCATCTATGCAGGCCTCAATGTCGGCCTCGGCTCGGATGACGATCCGCGCCGGATCCGTGAAAACCGCGATCGCGTCGCCGCATGGCTCGGCCGGCCGGACGCCATCCTGTCGACGCCGCACCAGGTCCATTCGCCCGATGTCCTCACCATCGGCAAACCGCTGGAAGAGACCGTTCGCCCGAAGGCCGATGCCGTCGTGACGGCAACGCCCGGCGTGATCGTCGGCGTGCTGACGGCCGATTGCGGGCCGATCCTGTTTGCCGACGAGGAGGGTGGCGTCGTCGCCGCCGCGCATGCCGGCTGGAAAGGCGCCTTTTCCGGCGTCATCGAGAACACGGTCGACGCCATGGTTGACGCCGGCGCGCGCCGCGATGCGATCCGCGCCGTGCTCGGACCATCGATCGGGGGAGCGAACTACGAGGTTGGCCCGGAATTCGAAGCGCGCTTCGTCAGCGCCGATCCCGCAAACGGCAGCTACTTCAAACCCTCGGATCGCGAAGGCCATTTCCTGTTCGATCTGCCGGCCTATATTCTGGCGCGGCTTTCGGCGGCCGGTGTCGACGGCGCGCATACGGGGCATTGCACCTACGACGACGAAGAGCGCTTCTTCTCCTACCGGCGAACGACGCACCGGCGCGAACCGGACTACGGACGCCAGATTTCCGCAATTGTGTTGAGTGACTGACTTGATTTCCTTCCCCTTGGACGAGGAGAACCGCCATGGCCCTGCATTTTGACGCCCAGGAATACGACGCCCGAAAGGAACGCCTTCTTGCCCGGATGAAGGACGAGAAGCTGGACGCCATGCTGCTCTTCGCGCAGGAGAGCATGTACTGGCTGACCGGCTACGACACGTTCGGCTTCTGCTTCTTCCAGTGCATGATCGTCGAGGCGAGCGGCGATATCGCGCTTTTGACGCGTTCCGCCGACCTGCGCCAGGCCCGCCACACGTCGAATGTCGAGACCATCGTCGTCTGGGAAGATCGCGCCAATGCGAATCCTGCCCGCGAACTGAAGCAGCTTCTCTCCGACCGCGACCTGCTCGGCAAGCGCATCGGCGTCGAATATGACACGCAGGGCCTGACCGCGTTCAATGGCCGCCGGGTGGACGAGGCGCTCAACACCTTCGCCACGCTCGAAGACTCCTCCAGGCTCATCCCCGGCCTCAGGGCGGTCAAGTCCGCGGCGGAGATCGAATACACGAAAAAGGCTGCGGCCCTTGCCGACGACGCGTTCGACGCAGCCATCCCGCTGATCAGGGCCGGCACCGATGAAAGCGCCATCCTTGCCGCCATGCAGTGCGCGATTTTCGAGGGCGGCGGCGACTATGCCGGCAACGAATTCATCATCGGGTCCGGCGAGGACGCCCTGCTTTGCCGCTACAAGTCGGGGCGCCGCAAGCTCGAAGCGAACGACCAGATGACGCTCGAATGGGCCGGCGCCTACCGGCGCTACCATGCGGCCATGATGCGCACGGTGGTGACCGGCAAGCCGACCGGCCGTCACCTCGAACTGTACGACGCCGCGAAAACGGCGCTGATCGCCTGCGAGGAGGTGATGAAACCCGGCCACACCTTCGGCGACGTCTTCGACGCCCATGCGCAGGCCATGGCCGATGCCGACCTGACCCGCCACCGGCTCAACGCCTGCGGTTATTCGCTTGGCGCCCATTTCGCCCCGTGCTGGATGGACAGGCCGATGTTCTATGCCGGCAACCCGGTCCCGATCGAACCGAACATGACCCTGTTCGCCCACATGATCATCGCCGATTCCGAAACCGGAACGGCGATGACGCTCGGCCAGACCTACCTCACCACGGACGAGGCGCCGCAGTGCCTGTCGAGGCATAACCTTGATTTGATCGTGGGTTAGGATAAAGGGTTACTGCACTTTGCCTCGGCACGAACAAGAATAACAGGAAGTGGGTGCATGACGGGATTTCTCGCTCGGCTCGCCGCCATGGCCTGCCTTCTCATCCTCGTCACCGCATGCACCGGTTCGGAAAAGGTGCTCGATCTGGAATCCGGCCAGGACCAGGATCAGGCGGCCGCGTCGGCGCAATTCCCGAGCATACCGTCGGAAGCGACCCCGCCCGGCGCCGTTACGGCGCCATCCTCGACAACCGCCGTGCCGGAAATCGCCCGCGTTCATTTCGCGCCGATCGTCGGCGCCCCGGTCGACAAGGTGGAGGCCCTTTCGAAACGCCTGGTCGCCGCCGGCAGCGCGCAGGGCGTCAGGCTCGTCTCGCAAGACGCAGCCGGGAACGCAGCCGGTTACACACACGAGATCAAGGGCTATTTCTCCGCGTTTTCCGAGAACGGATCGACGACGGTGATCCATGTCTGGGACGTCATCACGCCGAGCGGACAGCGCGTTCATCGCATTCAGGGCCAGGAAACGGTTCCCGGCGTCACACCCGATCCATGGGCCTCGGTAACGCCGGCAACGATGGAGGCGATAGCCGACAAGGTGATCGCCGCCTACGCCGCCTGGCTCAAGAGCGGCGCCTAAGATGGTGATTGTCCGAAAGTTTTGCGGTGCGAAAACAATCTCACGCCTTGCATTAGGGGGCGATGGCTGTAAAACCCGCGCCAAGTTCTCCAAAATCCGCACCGGTAGGGCGCAATGAAACTTTTTGCTGGCAACTCCAACCGCCAACTCGCCGAATCCGTTGCCAAATATCTGGGAGTGAGCGTCGGGCGGGCCAGTGTCCGCCGCTTCGCCGACGAGGAGATCTTCGTCGAGATCCAGGAGAATGTGCGCGGCGAGGATGTTTTCATCCTGCAATCCACGTCCTATCCGGCCAACGATCACCTGATGGAACTGCTCATCATGATCGATGCGTTCCGCCGGTCGTCGGCGCGCCGCATCACCGCCGTCCTGCCCTATTTCGGCTATGCCCGCCAGGACCGCCGCATGTCCGGCCGCACGCCGATATCGGCCAAGCTGGTCGCCAACCTGATCACCCGCGCCGGCGCGGACCGCGTCCTGACGCTCGACCTTCATGCCGGCCAGATCCAGGGGTTCTTCGACATCCCGACCGACAATCTCTACGCCGTTCCGGTCATGGCGCGCGACATCCGCGCAAAGCACAAGAACCTGTCCAGCGTGATCGTCGTCTCGCCCGATGTCGGCGGCGTGGTGCGCGCCCGCTCGCTGGCCAAGCGCCTTGACGACGCGTTGCTCGCCATCGTCGACAAGCGCCGCGACCGCCCCGGCGAATCCGAGGTGATGAACGTGATCGGCGATATCAAGGACAAAGCCTGTTTCCTGATCGACGACATCATCGATTCCGGCGGCACGCTGTGCAACGCCGCCGAGGCCTTGCTCGACAAGGGCGCCAAAAGCGTCACCGCCTACATCACCCATGGCGTGCTATCCGGCGGCGCCGTCAACAGGATCATGGATTCCAAGCTGACGGAACTCGTCATCACGGATTCCATCCAGCCGACGGCCGGTGTCGAATCCGCACCGAATATCCGCGTGCTGTCGGTCACCGACCTGATCGGCGAGGCCATCGCCCGCACCTCGCACGAACAGTCCGTTTCGAGCCTGTTCGACTGATCAAGGCACGGCTCGCGGCGACATATCCCCGCCGACTGCAACAGGATCACCTCGCCGCCCGGCTCACCATTCGATCGGCTTGCCGTCCCGGAAGAATCCGCCCGTCGGGCCATCCTTCGGCAATGTCGCGGCCCAGACGATGCCGCGCGCGCCTTCGGGGATCGGCCGCCCGCCGCCACCCATGTCGGTCGCGACCCAGCCCGGGCAGACCGCGTTGACCAGGATCCGGTCGCGCTTCAACTCGTTGGCGAGCATCAGGGTCAACCCGTTCAGCGCCAGCTTGGAAAGACAATAGGCCGGCGTCTCGCCGGTCATCGACGACAGTTGCCCCGATTCGCTCGATACGTTGACGATCCGCCCCGCCGGCGATTTGCGCAGCAGCGGCAACAAGGCCACGCTCAGCCGCCACGGCCCGAGCGTGTTGATGGCATGCGCCTCCTCCGCAATCGCGAAATCGGGCTCGGCGACCCGCTCCCACGTGTCGTAGTGGACGGCGGCATTGTTGATCAGCCCGTCCAGCGCGCCGAAGCGGCTGGTGATGTCGCCGGCCGCCGTCTCGACGCTCGCCCCGTCGCCGGTATCGAGATGAACGAAATGCGCGTCGAACCCTGCATCGCGGAACGCTGTCTCCGTGTCCGCCCCGCGCGCGGCGTCGCGAATGCCGAGAAGCACCCGGTGGCCCTTTTCCGCCAGCTGTTTAGCCGTTTCGCGCCCGAGCCCGCGGTTTGCGCCGGTTACCAGAAAGATCGATGTGTTCATGAGTGCTCCTGAGACGGGATCGCCGGATCCGGAACGCTAGAACCCGAAGCGCGCAGGTCAATATGCGATTTTCCGTCTCCCGGCGGATGCCGCGCCCTTTGCCGGCCGCATGATCGGCGGTTGCGCGTCCCGGCGTGTTGCGCTATAGGCACGCGCACCCGTGCAGACACCCTTGGAGGCAGCGCGGGCAAGGCCGGGCGACCGGCTTTGGTTTTTCTGGAAACAGACAAACACTCCATATTACGTCCTCGAAAGGAAACGCCATGAGCGAAGCTTACGTGCTCACGGCCGAGGCGCGCGAACGGGTCGGTAAGGGGTCCGCCCGGGCTATTCGGCGCAACGGCAATATTCCGGCTGTCATCTATGGTGACAACCAGCCCCCACTCTCCATCACGCTTCCGTCCAAGGACGTGACGTTGAAGATCCACGCCGGCGGTTTCATGACCACCGTTGCGGAGATCGAACTCGACGGCAAGAAGCACCGCGTCCTGCCGAAATCCTATGACCTCGATCCGGTCAAGGACTTCGTCATGCACGTCGATTTCCTGCGCGTTTCGGCCAAGACCGAAGTGACCGTGAACATTCCGGTTCACTTCGCGAATGAAGAGACATGCCCCGGCCTCAAGAAGGGCGGCGTCCTGAACATCGTTCGTCACGACGTCGAAGTCACCTGCCCGGCCGGCGACATTCCCGAATTCTTCACGGCCGATCTCGAAGGCCTCGGCCTCGGAGACGCCATCAAGATTTCTTCCATCGCACTGCCGGATAACGTCCATCCGACGATTACCGACCGCGACTTCACCATCGCCACGATCGCCGCACCTGCCGGCCTGAAGAGCGAAGAAGAGGAAGAAGCCGAGGCAGAGGCAGCACCGGCTGAAGTCGAAGTCATCGGTGAAGAGAAAGAGGAAGGCGGGGAGGAATAACACCCGCCTCCCGGCGTATTTGGAGACGGTTGATCCATGCTTGTCATCGCAGGCCTTGGCAATCCCGGAGCGAAATACGCCGCCAACAGACACAATATCGGTTTCATGGCGGCGGACGCGATCGTCCGCCGCCATGATTCATTCGGGCCCTGGCAAAAGAAGTTTTCCGCTGACATCAGCGAGGGACGCCTCGGCGGCGAAAAGGTCCTGATAATCAAGCCGCAGACCTTCATGAACCTCTCCGGTCAGGCCATCGGCGAAGCCCTGCGGTTCTACAAGCTGGATCCGTCTTCCCTGATCGTCTTCTACGACGAGCTCGATCTCGCCCCCGGAAAGGTGCGCATCAAGACCGGCGGCGGTTCCGGCGGCCACAACGGCATCAAATCCATCGATGCCCATTGCGGCAAGGACTACCGCCGCGTACGCCTCGGCATCGGCCATCCCGGCGCCAAGGAACGGGTCCAATCCCACGTTCTCGGCGATTTCGCCAAGGCCGATCGCGACTGGCTGGACCCGCTGCTCGACACGATCGCCGATCATGCGGCCATGCTGGTCGACGGCGACGAGTCCGGCTTCATGAACAAGATCGCCCTCGCAATGGGAGACACGGCCATGGCGGCACAGAAGAAAAAGCCGGCGACAAACAACGCCGCGGCCAAGAAACAAAGCCATGTCCGCCAGGCGCGCCAGGCCGGACCGCAGGTCCAGCCAACCGGCCCGATGGCGGACATGCTGAAAAAGATATTCGGAAAAAAGGACTGACCTTATGGGTTTCAAATGCGGCATTGTCGGCCTGCCAAATGTCGGCAAGTCGACGCTCTTCAATGCGCTGACCAAGACGGCGGCCGCCCAGGCGGCCAACTATCCCTTCTGCACCATCGAGCCGAACACCGGCGAGGTCGCGGTTCCGGATCCGCGGCTCGCCGGAATCGCCAAGGCCGCGGGATCCAAGGAAATCATTCCGACCCGCATCAACTTCGTCGATATCGCCGGCCTCGTGCGCGGCGCATCGAAGGGCGAAGGCCTCGGCAACCAGTTCCTCGCCAATATCCGCGAGGTCGACGCCATCGTGCATGTGCTGCGCTGTTTCGAGGATGACGACATCACCCATGTCGAGGGCCGGATCGATCCGGTCTCGGACGCCGACACGGTCGAAACCGAACTCATGCTCGCCGACCTGGATAGCCTGGAGCGCCGCATCGTCCAGATCCGCAAGCGCGCCACCGGCAAGGACAAGGAGGCCCAGACCATCCTTCCCGTGATGGAGCAGGCTCTCGCCCTTCTGCTGGAGTCGAAACCTGTCCGCCTGATGCTCGACGGCATCGCCGCCGAGGACCTCGCCATCCTGAAGAGCCTCAATCTGCTGACCTCCAAGCCGGTGCTCTATGTCTGCAACGTCGCCGAGGAAGACGCGGCGGCAGGCAACGAGCATTCCAGGGCCGTGGAGAAAATGGCCGCGGAACAAGGCGCGCGCACCGTCGTCATTTCGGCGGCGATCGAGGCGGAAATCGCGCAGCTCGATGACGAGGAAGCGCGCGAATACATGGAGGCGATGGGCCTCGCAGAGCCCGGTCTCGACCGCCTCATCCGCGAGGGCTACGCCCTCTTGAACCTGCTGACCTTCTTCACCGCCGGCCCGAAGGAAACCCGCGCCTGGACGGTGCGCAAGGGCTCGAAGGCGCCGCAAGCGGCGGGAGAAATCCATACCGATTTCGAAAAGGGCTTCATCCGCGCCCAGACCATCGCCTATGACGACTTTGTCACGCTCGGCGGCGAGACCGCAGCGAAGGAAGCCGGCAAGGCCCGCGACGAAGGCAAGGAATATGTTGTCCAGGACGGCGACGTGATGCTGTTCAAGTTCAACGTCTGAGCCGCTTCGCGCGCCGAGCCACTGGCGTCGTCACGCAACGGTGCTACGATCGCCGCCATGGCGTTCGATTTCATCTTCATGCTGACGGCCGAGGATCGCACGATCCCGGACGCCCGCGCGCGGCTTGAGGACGTGCTGGCCGGCGGCGCCCGTCATATCGGCTTCAAGGATGTCGGGCTGCCATTCGAGGACCTGAAGGGCCTTGCCGCCGATATCCGCGCTTCCGGCGGCCGCGCCTATCTGGAGGTTGTCAGTCTCGACGAGGAGAGCGAATTGCGCTCGGCGCGCGCGGCGATCGACCTCGAGGTCGACTGCCTGCTCGGCGGCACCCGCGCGGCGACGGTCGCGCCGATGTTGCGCGCCCATCCGGTGCGATACTATCCCTTTCCGGGCGAGATCGTCGGACATCCGAGCATTCTGAAAGGGACCGTGGAAACGATTGCCGACAGCGCCCGGCGGCTCGCCGACCTGGAGACCGTGCACGGCCTCGATCTCCTCGCCTATCGCTTTGACGGTGACGTTCCGGAACTCATGAAGGCGGTCTGTTCGGCAACGGAAAAACCGGTGATCGTCGCGGGCTCGATCGATACCGAGGACCGCATCGTCGCCGTGGCGGAAGCCGGCGCGGCGGCTTTCACGGTCGGCACCGCGGCTTTCAAGGGCGCGTTTCCGGCCATCGGTGAGGGACTTGTGGCGCAGGTGCAGGCGATCCTAGCCATGACCGGCCGTGCCCGCCAGCGCTCGTCCGCGCCGCGCAAGATAGCGCTGGTCGCCCATAACAACCGCAAGTCCCAGTTGCTCGCCTGGGTGCGCCGCCACCGGGAAACGCTGTCCCGTCATGCCATAATCTGCACGGGAGGAACGGGAACCCTGCTCGGCAAGGCCGAGCCGTCGCTGTCGATCCGCCGGCTTCAGCGCGGGTCGCATGGCGGCGACCAGCAGCTCGGCGCGCTTGTGGCGACCGGCGAACTGGACGCGGTCGTCTTCTTCGCCGACCCCGACGGGCCGGCCTCGCTCGATTTCGACCTGCTGGCGCTGATGCGGCTGGCGATCAAGCACGACATCCCGATCGCCTGCAGCCCCGCCGCCGCCGACCTCTTCGTCGCCGCCAGCCTCTAGACAGTGAATACCGTCAGGCCTTCTTGCCGCCGGTGTTGATACCGAGCAGCGAATAGGGCGGGCACCAGCCGAGTATGGCGGTCGCCAGCAGCACGACGCCGACGATCAGTGCCGCCCAGCCCCACACACCGGCCACCGTGCCCATGAAGTAGAGCGCGAGCAGGATGATTCCGACGATGGCGCGGATGGCGCGATCAATAGCGCCCATATTGTTCTTGAACATTTCCTTGTCCTCTCGATGGATTTTCCAGTGGAGGCAGTAAAGCAGCTTGCGGAGCCGGTTTCAGTGACCATGTCACCGAAACGGTGACAAAGCTCACTCGCCCCGGTCGCCGGCGATCTGCTGCAATTCGGCCCGCGACACGATCCGGATCGCCCCGCGTTCCAGCGAGACGATACCCCGCCCCGCGAGCGATTCCAGCCGGCGCGACACCACCTCGCGCGCCGAACCGATCGCCGATGCGATCTCGTTATGCGTGGCGTGGACGACACCCTCGATGTCTGCCTGCCCGAGTAACCATTGCGCCAGCCGGCGCTCGACCTTCACGAAGGCGACCATCTCCAGCAAATGGGTAATTTCGCCCAGCCGATCGGCGAAGGCCCTGAACACGAAGCGCCGGAACGCGCCGGATGTCGTCACCAACCGCTCGAACAGCTCGGGCGGGACTATGGTCGCGACGACATCCGATTCGGCGATCGCCTCGCCGCTATAGGGCTGCGAGCCGAGCATGCCGAGGGTCGTCTGGACGCAGGTCTGGCCCGGATCGATGCTGTAGAGCAGCAACTCGCGTCCGGTTTGGCTGTTGAGATAGACATTGATGCGGCCCGAGATCGTCAGCACGAACCCGAAGGCCTCGTCGCCTGGGCGGAACAGGACGGTCCCAGCCTTGATCAGTTGCGGTTTCAGCGCGTCGAGCGCCGCGCGCGACGTCGTGTCGAGAACGGCGGCATAGGGCGTACCGGCAATCCACGAGGTCAAGGGCGTCCCTTCCCGGCTACCGCGGCTCGTCGATCAGGATCCGCCGCGCATGTGAGAAATATTGCCGCCGCGCGAGCACGAATACAACGAACACGGTCGAGGCGACCAGCGCCTGCGGGCCGAGGAACCAGCCGAGATAGGCAAGCGAGAAGAAGATCGCGCGCATGCCGGCGGTGAAATGCCGGCTGGCGATGATGTTCATCTCGCCCGCCCGCAGGGCCGCCGCCCTGCGCTCCTCCGCCGGCGCATCCTGGGTATGCCGCACGCCGCCGATCAGGATCGAACAGTAGTTGAACAGCCGGTAGGCCCATCCGAACTTGAAGAAGCCGTAGACGCAGATCGTCGTCAGGCCGAACACCTTGAGTTCGAAGATCCCGCGCGGGACTTCCGGGGTGAAGGGAAGGTCACGATAGATCTGCAGCACGGCGTCCGTCGATCCGAGCAAGGCCAGGCAGCCGCCGATGGCGAGGATCGTTGCCGATCCGAAATAGGCCGAGCCCTGCTGCAATCCGGCGACGATGGCCGTGTCGATCATGCGCAGATCGCGCTCCGCCAGCGTCAGCATCCACTCACGGCGTCTCTGTGCCATCAGCCCGGAAAGACAATTATGCCGCCACGGCGAGTGATCGACGACCGCCTCGAAAGCCAGCCATGCGCAAAGGAAGAAGGCCAGCGCGGACAGGTCGGCCGGAGTGCTGATGGAAAGCAATGCGTTCATTGTGTTCCCCTCCGCCCCCGACAGGCCGGCCTCAGCCGCCCTCGAACTCGACCAGCGTGCGCACCGGCACGCCCAGCGCCTCGATCTTCTTGCGGCCGCCGAGGTCCGGCAGGTCGATCACGAAACAGGCCGCGACGACCTCGGCGCCCATCTGCTGCAGCAGCTTGACCGCGCCTTCGGCGGTTCCGCCGGTGGCGATCAGGTCATCGACGAGGATGACGCGTTCACCAATCTTCACCGCGTCCTTGTGCATCTCCATCTCGTCGACGCCATATTCGAGGCTGTAGGCGATCCGCACAGTCTCGTGCGGCAGCTTGCCCTTCTTGCGGATCGGCACGAAGCCGGCCGACAGCTGGTGCGACATCGCGCCGCCGAGAATGAAGCCACGCGCCTCGACGCCGGCGATCTTGTCGATCTTGGTGCCGGCATAGGGATGGACGAGTTCGTCGATCGATCTGCGGAAAGCGCGCGCGTCGCCGAGAAGCGTCGTGATGTCCCGGAACATGACCCCCGGCTTCGGATAGTCCGGAATGGTGCGGATCGCCGCAACGAGATTTTCACTCAAACTCATCTGTCACTTCCCTTTCCATACCCGATTCCATGCCCGAACGGAGCGGATCATGTCTTCAAGCCGGGCAAAAGAAAAGGGCGCTGAAGCGCCCTTCTATAGGTGTATCGAAATAGCGGGTCAGTGTTCGACGCGCGACCAGACCTGCTTTTTCGCGATGTAGAGGAAGATCGAGAACACGACCAGGAAGATCATCACTCGGAACCCCATCTCCTTGCGCTCGGCCAGGCTCGGTTCGGCCGCCCACATCAGGAAGGCGGCGACGTCGCGCGCCTCCTGGTCGAGGGTGGACGGCGTGCCGTCGTCATAGGTGACGTCCTCTCCATAGAGAGGCTGCGCCATGGCCAGCGCCACGCCGGCACCGAAATACGGGTTGTAGTGCAAACCCTCCGGCACCGCGAGATGTGCCGGCGGCTCCTGGCCGAAACCGGTCAGCAGCGCATGGATGTAATCCGGGCCGCCTTGCTGATACTGCGTAAAGATGTCGAAGATGAACTGCGGGAATCCGCGCTCGACGCCGCGCGCCTTGGCGATCAGCGAGAAGTCCGGCGGCACGGCGCCGTTGTTCGCGGCCTTGGCCTGTTCCTCGTTCGCGTAGGGGCCGGGGAAATGGTCCGCCGGCAAGCCGGGGCGGGTGAACATTTCGCCGTCCGCGTTCGGGCCATCCTCGATATCGTACTGGGCGGCAAAGGACTTCACCTGCTCTTCCGAATAGCCGAGTTCCTCCAGATTGCGGAACGCCACGCGCTTCAGCGAATGGCACGCCGAACACACTTCGGTGTAGACCTTGAGACCGCGCTGCAGCTGGCCCTTGTCGTATTTTCCGAACGGACCGGCAAAGCTCCAGTCCTGCTCGACCGGCTCCTCCATCGGAAAATGCGTCGGCTGGGCAGCCATCTCCTCAGCCGCGAAGGCGCCGGGCACCGAAAGGGTCAGGGCAACGGCCGCAGCACCGATCATGGCAATGATGTTTTTCATTGTTCTTTTCCCGTGTGTTTGGGCGTTAAGCCTCAACCCCTGTTTTCCGGCGACGCCGCGGCGCTTCCGGTGACCTGCTGTGCGCCGGAAGCGCGGTTGCGCTCCAGCACCGCCTCGGTGATCGAGTTCGGCAACCGGCGCGGTTTCTCGATCAGGCCGAGAACAGGCAGGATGATCAGGAAGAAGATGAAGTAGTAAGCCGTCGCGATCTGGGCCAGCGAGGTGTAGACGCCTTCGGCCGGTTTCGAGCCGAGCCAGCCGAGGAAGATGGCGTCGGCGACGAAGATCCAGAAGAACAGCTTGTACCAAGGCCGGTAGTCCGCCGAGCGGACCTTCGAGGTGTCGAGCCAAGGCAGCACGAACAGCACCGCGATCGAACCGAACATGGCAAGCACGCCGCCAAGCTTGGAGTCGATCGGGCCGATGTTGAAGGTGATGCCGCGCAGGATCGCGTAGAACGGCAGGAAGTACCATTCGGGCACGATATGGGCCGGCGTCACCAGCGCGTTGGCCTCGGTATAGTTGTCCGGGTGGCCGAGATAGTTCGGCAGGTAGAAGATGAAGTAGGCGAAGATCGCGAAGAACACCATCATCGCGAACGAGTCCTTGACCGTCGCATAAGGCGTGAACGCCACGGTGTCCGTCTTCGATTTGACCTCGATGCCCGTCGGGTTCGTCTGGCCGGTCACATGCAGAGCCCAGACATGCAGGACGACGACGCCCGCGATCATGAAGGGCAACAGATAGTGCAGCGAGAAGAACCGGTTGAGCGTCGCGTTGTCGACCGCGTAGCCGCCGAGCAGGAACTGCTGGATCGGATCGCCGATGACAGGAAACGCGGTGAAGAAACCGGTGATCACGGTCGCGCCCCAGAACGACATCTGACCCCAGGGCAGGACGTAGCCCATGAAGCCGGTCGCCATCATCAGGAGATAGATGATGCAGCCGAGGATCCACAGCAGTTCGCGCGGCGCCTTGTAGGAGCCGTAATACATGCCGCGGAAAATGTGCAGATAGACGGCGAAGAAGAAGAACGATGCGCCGTTGGCGTGCATGTAACGCAAGAGCCAGCCGTGGTTCACGTCGCGCATGATGTTTTCGACGCTGGTGAAGGCGAGGCCGGTGTCAGACGTGTAGTGCATGGCCAGCACGACGCCGGTCAGGATCTGCGCCACCAGCATCAGCGACAGGATGCCGCCGAACGTGTAGGCGTAGTTCAGGTTGCGCGGCACCGGATAGGCGACGAAGGAGTCATACATCAGCCGCGGCAGCGGCATGCGGGCATCGATCCATTTACCGATGCCGGAAGTCGGCGTGTAGGTGCCGTGGTGTTCAAGGCTGCTCATTAGCTCAGGCTCCTGCAGTATCGGTACCGATGATCAGATTGGTGTCGCTGGCGAACACATGCGGCGGCTGCGGCAGGTTGATCGGCGCGGGCCCGTGCAGGATGCGGCCGGTGAAATCGAACACCGAACCGTGGCAGGGGCAATGCCAGCCGTCCGCGCCGCTGTCCACGACCTTCGGAATGCAGCCGAGATGCGTGCAGTTCGCCGCCACGACGACCCAGTCCTTTTTCGCTTCGTCGGCGGGACCGCCGATGCGCTGGTCCGCCGGCTGCGGATCCTTCATCTGGTCCACGGTCACGCCGCTGGCGGCGGTGATTTCCGCATCGGTGAGGCGGCGAACGAAATAGGGCTTGCCGCGCCAGGTCACGATGATCGCGCTTCCGGGCTCGACCGACGACACGTCGATTTCAACAGGCTGGCCGGCGGCGCGAACGGCCGCGTCAGGGCGCATCTGGTCAATGAACGGCCAAGCCAAACCGGCAACGCCGACGACACCGAGCATGCCGGTCGCGACGTAGATGAAATCACGACGCGTCGTCTCATCAGAGGTCATTGTTTCTTCGCTCACCGGAGCATTCCTTTCAGGTACAGTCACTGTGGCGGCGAACGGGCCGGACAAGGATGTGACTCGCCCGCGCCCGAAGCCGCGTCCCCGCGATCCCATATTTCGGATGCAGGCGCTTGTCCAGCCTCGACCAAGGAATGATGGCAACATGTCGCGCTGTTCCACGACGTTGTGGAAGGTCTATTCGGCCGCCTCGCCGAGCGCCAGGAAACCGCCCGATTGCCGCGCCCAGAGCCGCGCGTAAAGGCCGTTCGGCCGCTTGATAAGCTCGCCATGCGTGCCGGTCTCGACGATTTCGCCCTTGTCCATGACGATCAGCCGGTCCATCGCCGCGATGGTCGACAGCCGGTGCGCGATCGCGACCACGGTCTTCCCCGTCATCAGCGCCTGCAGGTTTTCCTGGATTGCCGCCTCGATGTCGGAATCGAGCGCCGAAGTCGCCTCGTCGAGAATGAGGACCGGTGCATCCTTGAGCATGACGCGGGCGATGGCGACGCGCTGGCGCTGGCCGCCCGACAGCTTGATTCCGCGCTCGCCGACATGGGCGTCGTAGCCCCGCCGGCCCTTCTGGTCCTCGACATCGATGATGAAGTCATGCGCATGCGCCTTCTTCGCCGCCTCGATGATCTCGGCCTCGCTTGCGCCCGGCCGCCCGTAGGCGATGTTGTCGCGCAGCGAGCGGTGCATCAGCGACGGCTCCTGGCTGACCACGCCGAACTGCTCGCGCAGCGATGCCTGCGTCACGTCGCGGATGTCGTGGCCGTCGAGAAGAATACGCCCGTCCTCGACGTCGAACAGCCGCAGCAGCAGGTTGACGAAGGTCGATTTGCCCGCGCCCGACGGCCCGACGAGGCCGACCTTTTCGCCCGGCCGGATGTCGACCGTCAGACCGTTGAAAAGCTCGCCGTGTTTCTTCCCGTAGTGGAACACGACATGGTCGAAACGGATGTGGCCGGACGACCGCGGAATCTCGACCGCGCCCGGCTTGTCGCGGATCGCCGGTTCGACGGAAATCGTCTCGGTCGCGTCCTGCACCGTCGAATAGGCGCGGATCAGCCCGTTGATGTTGAACATCATCCAGCCCGACATCTGGTTGAGTCGGAATACGAGCCCCATGGTCGCGGCGATGGCGCCGGTCGAGATCGCCCCGGTCATCCACGACATCACCGCCAGGGTGGCGACCGCGGTCATCATGAAGCCGTTGAGCAGCGCCACCGACGCGCGCACCGTCGTGATCATGCGCGTCAGGCGGGTCACCGCACTCAGATAGTTGGTCAGCGCCTGGCGGATGCCGCCATGCTCGCGCTGCCGGCTGTCGAACAGCTTCACCGAGATGATGTTGGTGAAGATGTCGACCATGCGCCCGTTGAGCACGGCGCGCTCATTGGCGTTTTCCTTGCCGGCGCGGCGCAGCCGCGGCAACAGGAAACGGATGATCGACACGTAGCCGACGCCCCACACCGCGACGACCACGCCCATCCGCCAGTCCAGCGTCGTCAGGATCGTCGTCGTCAGCACGACGAATGTCATGAACGACCACATCGCCTGCAGCGACGTGACGATGAAATCGCCGGTCGATTCGCCGGCCTGCATGATCTTGGTGGCGATCCGGCCGGCGAAATCGTTCTGGTAGAACGTGTAGGGCTGCTCGATGACGCGCCGGAACGACTGCCAGCGCACCATCGTGTAGAAACGCGGCACGATCACCTGCTGCTCGATGATCGCCGAGCCGACCATGACGACGGCCCGCACCACCAGGAGCAGCAGCGCCAACCCGAGCAACTGGTGCCAGTGGTCCTGCAGCAGCGTCGCCGGAGATGCATTGTCGAGAATGTCGATCAGCCAGCCGACCGACCAGTAAAGCGTGGCATCGACGCCGCCGACCAGGCCGCCGACGATCAGCAACAGGATGAAGGGCCAGCGCGCCTGTTTGGCGAAATAGAGAATGAAGCCCCAGGCCGTCTGCGGCAGGATTTCGCGCTCCGTGTCGGAGAACGGCTCGATGAACCGTTCCACCCGGTTCCACACCGGGTGGTCCATGTTGCGATAGCGCGATTCGGGTTCCTGCCCCGGCCTGAAGCGATTACTCATTCCGCGGCGACCGCCTCCCCTGCATCGATGAACCCGCCGGACTGGCGCGCCCACAACTGGGCATAGAGACCGTCCGACTTGGCAAGCTCTTCATGCGTTCCTTCCTCGACGATTGCGCCCTTGTCGAGCACCACCAGCCGGTCGAGGCTGGAGATTGTCGACAGGCGGTGCGCGATCGCGATCACGGTCTTTCCCTCCATCAGGTCGTAGAGGTTTTCCTGGATCGCCGACTCGACTTCCGAATCGAGCGCCGACGTCGCCTCATCCAGAACCAGGACCGGGGCGTTTTTCAGGAAGACGCGCGCGATCGCGATACGCTGGCGCTGGCCGCCGGACAGCTTCACGCCGCGTTCGCCCACATGGGCGTCATAGCCCTTGCGGCCCTCCAGATCGACGAGATCGAGGATGTAGTCATGCGCATTGGCGCGCTTCGCCGCAGCGATGATCTCCTCGTCCGTCGCGTCCGGCTTGCCATAGGCGATGTTGTCGCGCACCGACCTGTGCAACAGCGACGTGTCCTGCGTGACGACGCCGATCTGCGAGCGCAGCGAATCCTGCGTCACCCCGGCAATGTCCTGGCCGTCGATCAGGATGCGTCCGCCCTCGAGATCGTAGAGCCGCAGCAGCACGTTCATCAGCGTCGACTTGCCCGCACCGGACCGGCCGACGAGCCCGACCTTCTCGCCCGGCGCGACCGTGAGGTTGAGATCCTCGATGACGCCGTTTTCCTTGCCGTAATGGAAGCGGATATGTTCGAAAGCGATCCTGCCCTGCTTCACCTCGAGGGTCTTTGCGCCGGACTGGTCGGTGACCGAGCGCGGCCGGGCGATCGTGCCCATGCCGTCCTCCGCCATGCCGATATTCTCGAACAGGCCGGCCAGTTCCCACATGACCCAGTGCGCCATGCCTTCCAGCCGCAGCACCAGACCGATGGATACCGCCATCGCGCCGACGCTCGCGGAGCCCGCCATCCACGACCAGATGCCGATGGCGCCGACCGCGAACAGCAGCACGCTGTTCGAAACGTCGAGACCGGTGTTCAGCATCGTCGTGTAGCGCATTTGCGGATGCACGGTCTGCAGGAAATCGTCCATCGCCTCGCGTGCATAGGCTTCCTCCCGCCCGGAATGGGCGAAGAGCTTGACGGTCATGATGTTGGTGTAGCTGTCGACGATGCGCCCGGTCATGCTGGAACGCGCATTCGACTGCGCCTCCGATATCGCGCGCATCTTCGGCAGATAGTAGCGCAGCAATCCGGCATAGAAGACGAGCCAGACCAGGAACGGCAGCATCAGCCACAGGTCGAGGCTTCCGACGAGGACGAGCGTTCCGGCGAAATAGACCGCGACATAGATGAAGACGTCGAGGATCTTGACCACGCTTTCGCGCACGCCGAGCGCCGTCTGCATCATTTTCGTCGCCACCCGGCCGGCGAACTCGTCCTGGTAGAAGGCGAAGCTCTGGCCGAGCAGATAACGGTGCGCCTTCCAGCGGATCAGCATCGGATAGTTGCCGAAAACCGTCTGGTGCATGACCATCGTGTGCAGCAGGCCCAGACCCGGCAGCAGGATGAGGATGACGAATCCCATGCCGACCAGCTTCCAGCCCTCGTCCGCGAGAAACGTTTCGCGATTGGCGCCCGACAGCCAGTCGACGACGTGTCCGAGAAATCCGAACAGTGCCACCTGCAGGCCCGAGATCAGCGCGATCAGGACCGACGTGACCGCCAGCCAGGGCCAGATGCCCTTGGTGTAGTGCCAGCAAAACGCAAGCAGGGTAGCCGGCGGCTGCTCGGGCCGCTCGGCGGGAAAGGGATCGATACGTTTTTCAAACCACGAAAGCATGGCGAACCTCTTGGCGGTCAATATGGTGTCCGATCGCGGATCGGCGAGAGAAAAGACAAGCGCGCGAAAGCGCAGGACGACGGGACGAATCCGGTTCCGGCGAACCGGGAAACGCGGACGCGGCAACAATCAACTCAAGGCAATGGAACATGACCGTAATCCGTTTTGGTGAAACCAAAACCGGCGGTCACGAAGGAATGTGTTGGCTGTGTTCGAACCGCTGGTTTGTCAGGCGAAGGCGAAATTGTGCGCCCATGGGAGCAGCAAATCGCCTGTCGGGAGCGCGACGCGCATGGGAATGCAGATGATATCCATTGTCGCCTCCTTGGATTGCGGTTGACGAGTGCTTCATATACCGACCGGCGAACCGCGGCAAGCGCGGATCGGCAATAAATCGCAACTCCTGCCAGCAACTGACGCCCGATGACCGGTAATACGACGATCGAAATCGCCCTCTACCAGCCGGATATTCCCGGAAATACAGGCACGATACTTCGCCTCGCCGCCTGCCTCGGCGCAATCGTGCATGTCATCGAGCCCGCCGGCTTCGATCTCTCGGACCGCGCGCTGAAACGCGCCGGCATGGATTATCTCGAAACGGCGGCGTTGCGCCGCCATGCCGGCTGGGCGGCATTCGATTCGTGGCAAACCGGGGAAAGCAGGCGTCTTGTCCTGCTGACGACCGGGGCTGAGACACCCTATACCGCGCACGAGTTCGGCCGCGACGATGTCCTGCTCTTCGGCCGCGAAAGCGCCGGCGTGCCGGATGCGGTGCACGATGCGGCCGATGTGCGCCTGACCATCCCGATGGCGGCGGGCGCGCGCTCGATCAATCTCGCTCTCTCCGTCGCGATAGTGGCGGGCGAAGCCATGCGGCAACTCGCCTGGCAACATTGATCCGCTACGCCGCCATGGGGCGGGAGCGCCGCCGCATGGCGAACCCGTCGCGCATGTTCAGCCCCAGCAGGACGATGTTCGACGCCCCGGCGATCAGCTCGATGCCCTGCACGGCCATGAAAACGGTATCGAATTCGCCCTCCCTCGCCTTCATCGCCAGGAAGACCGCGCTCGGGACGAGCACGAGAATGCCCGTCGCCGCGATGACCTTCATGCGCAGCTTTTTGCGCGCGACGACCGGGCTCTTCCACCTGGCTCCGAGCGAGAAGCCGGAGCCGCCGGCGGCCGCCATGGCCGGTATCAGCACCGCAAGCCCGTAGACAACCGCCATCTTGACGGTGGCGACCTGCTGCGGCGAGCCGAACAACTCGCTGGCGACGGTCGATGTCCAGAAAGTGAGGATGGTCATCAGCGCAAGCGCGCCGGACACGGCATGAATTCGCGTCTTCATGTTGATCTCCATTTAAATAGCATGCTATCTAAATAACATTGAATAGCCTGCTATGCAATGCTATTGCCATCACATGACATTCAGGAAATCCGAATCCGCGGGCTATCTCGCCAACCACATGGCGCGGCTGTTCGCGCTCGGCCTTCAGGAACGGATCCGGCCGCTCGGCCTCGCGCCCGCCCAGTTCATGACCCTGCTCGAACTGTGGAACGAGGAAAACCTGACCCAGAAGGACCTTGTCCAGCGTCTTGACATCGAACAGGCGACCATCGCCAACACGCTGAACCGGATGCAGCGCGACGGCCTGATCACGCGGCACGAGAATCCCGACGATCGCCGTGCCCAGCTGATCCGGCTGACCGAAAAGGCGCGCACGCTGAGGGAGGACGCCACGCGCGCCGCGCAGGCCCAGAACGAAAAGGCGCTGGCCGGGTTTTCCCCCGGGGAGCGCGAGGCCTTCCTCGCGATGATGACGCGCGCCATCGACGCGATGCGGCGCTAGAGCCGTTCATCTTTAAATGGAAGCAGTTTGACGGAATGGATTTTTCGTTCCGGCAAGGAGAACACCGCAGCGCGATATGAATATCGCGCGAGGATTTCGACGCTGACGGGGCGGAAAAGCCATCCGAGCCGGGAGGCCGGTATGGCTTTGGAACTTCGTTCCAAACTGCAATCGTGTGAACTTGGTCTTTTACGTCCTGGACGGCATCGCGCGAGGCTAGCGGTGCTTGCACCGCGTCGCGTCACTCTCCTTGCCAGGCCACAAAATTCCAGCGTTCAAACGATTCCATTTAAAGATGAACGGCTCTAGCTTCCGCCGATCTCCGCGCGCATGTCGTTATGCGCGATGCCCGCTTCCATGTATTCCTCCGAACAGACCGAAAAGCCCAGCTTCTCGTAGAACGGCACCGCATAGGACTGGCTCGACAGGAAGAAATGGCGGCCTGCCGCCTGCTTTCCGGCCGCCAGATCCGCCATCAGGAAACGCATCAGCGCCTCGCCGACCCCCTTGCCCCTCGCCTCGCGCAGCACGGCGACGCGCTGCACCTTGAAACGGTCGTCGAGGACACGCACCCGCGCGGCGCCCACCGGCCATCCGTCGATTTCGGCAAGGTAATGGATGCTTTCGTCGTCCAGGCCATCGCGTTCCAGCGCCGGGTCGACGCCCTGCTCGCGAATGAAAACGACGTCGCGAATATCGAGGCAGGCGGCGATATCGCCGCGAGTGGCGGCGCGCCGGCAAACCGGCTGGGAACTGTCCATCGGTTGGGTCTTCTCAATCGGCGGTGGGCAGGCGCCGCATGGTGAATTCGATGACGTCGCCGTCGAGCACCCGCCAGCTTTCGACCTGTGTCCAGTAAGCCGCCTTCGGGTACTGGTCAAACCATTCGCGGGCTTTTCTGCGGGCGGCGCGACGGCCGAGTCGGTAGGTCTCGCGCACGAAGCTGTCTCTTCGCCCTGTTGCGATTTCGCGACTTTTTTCCAGCTGACGGCGGATCGCCGTCCGTGGCGGTTTGGGTGGAAGCATGATTCTTTTCCCCCGCAATGCTTGAGAGTTTAATTTCTGCCGTCATCCTGTCAATTCCAACATGAATGACGTTTCGTCGGGCTTGGCATCGCGTTCACGAACCGTTAACCGCTAGGAATGCCGTGATTGCGCCGGAGTGAACACCTGTCATGCAGCAACGCCCGAACTTGCCCGTTGGATTGCCGCCGGACATCGAAACCAGGAAAGCAACCGCGCGCGCATGGTTCGAGGAACTGCGCGATCACATCTGCGCCGCTTTCGAGAAGCTTGAGGACGATCTCGCCGGTCCGTTCTCGGACTACGCTCCGGGCCGGTTCGAACGCACCGAATGGCAGCGCGACGAGGGCAAGGGCGGTGGCGGCGTCATGTCGATGCTCTACGGCCGCGTGTTCGAGAAGGTCGGTGTCCACACCTCTACGGTATACGGCGAATTCTCGCCGGAATTCCGCAAGCAGATCCCCGGCGCGGAAGAAGATCCGCGTTTCTGGGCGTCGGGCATCTCGCTGATCGCCCATCCGCAAAATCCGAACGTCCCCGCCGTCCACATGAACACCCGCATGGTGGTGACGACGAGCTGGTGGTTCGGCGGCGGGGCCGACCTGACCCCCGTCCTCGACCGGCGCCGCACCCAGGACGATCCGGACACGATCGCCTTCCACAAATCCTTCGAACTGGCCTGTACGAAGCACCCCGTCGCCGACTATCCGAAGTTCAGGCAGTGGTGCGACGACTATTTCTTCCTGCCGCACCGCGACGAGCCGCGCGGCATCGGCGGCATCTTCTACGACTGGCAGCATTCCGAAGAGGATGCCGGCGGCTGGGACGCCGACTTCGCTTTCACCCAGGACGTCGGCCGCACCTTCGCGATCGTCTATCCGCATCTGGTGCGCAAGAATTTCAACACCAACTGGACCGACCAGGACCGCGAGGAGCAGCTTGTGCGCCGCGGCCGCTATGTCGAGTTCAACCTGCTCTACGACCGCGGCACGATTTTCGGCCTCAAGACCGGTGGCAACGTCAACTCGATCCTCTCCTCCATGCCGCCTGCGGTGAAGTGGCCCTGAATGCTTGCGTTGATATGCATCAATGCGCCCGGCCGGCACATTGGCGTCAACTTTATGGGCTACGTCACTGACCACAGGTAATGGAGGATACCACCGTGAAACACTACGAATGCTTTGTTCCCGGCTGTTCCTGGCAGACTCACGCGGAGGAAGAGGCCGAGGTCGTTCGCCGCGCGTCCGAACACATGCGCAAGGCGCATGAGGAAACGACGATCCGGCCGAACATGGTCGAGCAGATCAAGACCCATATCCGCGAAGCCGACAACGCCTCATCCTGACGGGCTTTTCAGCTGATCGAGGAGCGTATCGCGGTCAAGCGTGAAACCGCTTTCGATCCAGCGCTCCTTGAGTTCCCGCAAGGCCTGCCCCATGGCGGGCCCGGACTGGAAACCGGCGGCGGCGAGATCGGCGCCGGCGATCGGGAATTTGGGCTTCTTCCAGCTTTCGGAAAACCGCGCCAGCCGCGCATAGCCGGCGACGGCCTCCAGCCATGCGGGATTGCCGTCCGCCTTCGCGCGCGCCGTCGCCAGCGATAGCCGGATGCGGTCCTGCACGGCGCGCGCCTTCGCGCGATAGAGCAGCTTGGCGAACGCCGCTTCCGACAAGTCCGGCTGGATATCGGGCGCATCGGCCCAGTCGACGAGGCGGTCGCGATCCGCATTCGACAGTTTCCAGCGGGTTGCCACGCCGAGCGCGGCCTCGGCGCGATGCGGAATGATCGCCGCGAGCCGCAGCAAGGCGTCCGGCTGCCATTTGAAGGCTTTTTCGGTGGCGATCAGCGCCGGGATCGCGTCGATGCCCCATTTTTCGGATTCCGGCAGCACAAGGCTCAGGATACCGGCCTGGCGCATCCACAGAAGCGCCCGCGACGGATCGGGCGCTTCGAGAAGCTTGCGCATCTCGGTCCAGATCCGCTCCGCCGACAGCCCGCCGAGACCTTCCTTCAGCCGGGCGCAGGCGAGCAGGCCCTTCGAATCCGGTCGCCCGTCGCCATACCATGCGAAGAAGCGGAAGAACCGCAGGATCCGCAGATAGTCCTCGCGGATGCGCTCCTCCGGTTCGCCGATGAACCGGATCATGCGGGTTTTGACGTCCGCCAGTCCGCCGACCAGGTCGACGATCTCGCCGTCCGCCTTGCAATAGAGCGCGTTGACCGTGAAATCGCGCCGCTTCGCGTCGGCCTCCCAGTCGCGCCCGAACCGCACCTTCGCGCGCCGTCCGTCGGTCTCGATGTCCTGGCGCAGCGTCGTCGTCTCGTAGCCGTGATGCTCGGCGACGATGATCACCGTGCCGTGCTCGATGCCCGACGGCACGGTCTTGTACCCGGCCGCCTCGGCGCGCCGGACCGTTTCATGCGGTTCGCAGGTCGTGGCGATGTCGATATCGCCGATGCCCTCGCCGAAGAGATGGTTGCGCACCGCGCCACCGACGACGCGCGCCTCCTCGCCGCCTTCCGCCAGGACGGCAAGGATTTTCTGCAGCGCCTCGTTCTTCAGCCAGCCGGCGTCGATCCTGTCACCGCTCACGTATAGAGCCTTTCATACATCACCCGGATGATGCCGGCCGTCACGCCCCAGATATGCCAGTCTTCGTAAGGCATCTCGAAATAGTGGCGCATGTGGCCGCCGACAATCCGGCTGCCCTGGGCATGGTTCGCCTCGTCCATCAGGAAGGCGAGCGGCACCTCGAAGACCGCATCGACCTCGTGCGGATTGGGCTTCAGCGTGAAACCCGGCTCGAGGACAGACAGGATCGGCGCGATCCGGAAGCCCGAACCGGCCATGTATTCGGGCAGGCGGCCGACGATTTCGACATGCTCGGGCCCTATGCCGGTCTCTTCCTCGCATTCGCGCATCGCCGCGGTCTCGGCGTCGTGGTCTTCCGGATCGATCCGTCCGCCGGGAAACGCGATCTGGCCGGAATGGGTGCGCAGCTTCATCGTGCGTTGCGTCAGCAGTACGGTCGGCATGTCCGGGCGGTCGACGACCGGGATCAGCACCGCCGCGTCGCGCATCTTTCCCGACAGGAACAGCTCTTTCGCATCCGGATTGAGATGATGGTCGCCGAAATCGCCGTGCTGGATCGGACGGGCGCGTTCCGCCGCCCGCGCCCGGAAATCGGCGACGGTATAGCGATTGTCGATCAGGGAAGTCTTCGAAACCGTCAACGCGCCGCCCTTTCCAGTTCGTCGGCCGGCATGACCGCGAAGACGGCGCCGCCGGAGCGGATGGCGAAAACCTCCTGCCCGTCGGCCTCGACAGTCTCGCCAAGCTCCGCCAGGTCGTACATCACGGCCCGGCTGACCAACGCCTCCAGCCGCCCGCGCACATGCAGATAGGGCTTCAATCCGTCGCTGTCCTCTTCGAGTTCGAAACGCAGCGGATGCTCCGGCCCCGCCTCGACCACGTCGCCGACATTGGTGCGGAACGTCAGCACCTGGTCCGGACCGCGATTGTCGACATGCATCTCCACGGCGACGAACGGCGCGTCCTCCACCGTGATCTCGATCTTCTCCACCGGCGTGACGAGATAGGTCTTGCCGTCATCGTCCTTGCGCAGGACGGTGGAAAAAAGCCGCACCAAGGGCGCCCGGCCGATCGGCGTGCCGAGATAGAACCAGGTGCCGTCGGCGCGAATCACCATGTCGATCGCGCCGCAATCGG
The DNA here is from genome assembly GCF_014904745.1 of Oricola nitratireducens. Lineage (GTDB taxonomy): Bacteria > Pseudomonadota > Alphaproteobacteria > Rhizobiales > Rhizobiaceae > Oricola > Oricola nitratireducens. The sequence continues at coordinate 3,868 of NZ_JACZCS010000022.1, read as the reverse complement.
GCGGATTCCACTTCTCGACCGGCGGCAGGCCCTTGGCGCCCTGCGTGGCCCGCGATAAAAGCGCCTGCAGCCCCGAAATGTCGGTGGCGCCGGGCTTTTCCGCCTTGTCCTCGCCTGAATTTGTCATTTTGTTCATCGTCTGGGTAAATCGGCGTGGATAAACTCTCTCCCTCACGAATTAGTCAGTCGCCAGCGGCTTGTCAGTACCCCACACTGAATTACCTTCTAAAGACAGTGCAGATATGGAGACGCGCATGAGCATCCACAGCCCTGCGGAGACGCTGAGCGAAAAAGAGGTGATCGCCGAGGCCGAGGAAGCGCTCGACGGCATCAAGGCCATGCGCACCGAGGTCGGCAAGGTGATTTTCGGCCAGGAGCAGGTTGTCGAAAACGCCATCGTCGCGATCCTCTCCGGCGGCCATGCCCTGCTGGTCGGCGTTCCCGGCCTCGCCAAGACCAAGCTGGTCGACACGCTCGGCACCGTGCTCGGCATCTCGGCCGGCCGCATCCAGTTCACGCCCGACCTGATGCCCTCCGACATTCTCGGCTCCGAGGTCCTCGAACAGTCCGAGGACGGCAAGCGCTCCTTCCGCTTCGTGAAGGGGCCGATCTTCACGCAATTGCTGATGGCCGACGAAATCAACCGCGCCTCGCCGCGCACCCAGTCTGCCCTGCTGCAGGCGATGCAGGAATATCACGTCACCTTCGGCGGCCTGCGCCATGACCTGCCGCAGCCCTTCCATGTGCTGGCGACGCAGAACCCGCTCGAGCAGGAAGGCACCTATCCCCTGCCCGAGGCCCAGCTCGACCGCTTCCTGGTGCAGATCGACGTCGATTATCCGTCGCTCGAGGCCGAGCGCCAGATCCTGCTGGAAACCACCGGCACGCAGGATCAGACCGCCAGTCCGGTCTTTTCCGGCGAGAAACTGATCAGGCTGCAGAAACTCGTGCGCCGCATGCCGGTTCCCGAAAGCGTCGTCAACGCCATCCTCGATCTCGTGCGCTCGGCGCGCCCCGGCACCGGCCACGCATCGACGGACGCCCATGTCGCCTGGGGTCCGGGCCCGCGCGCCAGCCAGGCGCTGATGCTGTGTTCGCGCGCCCGCGCGCTCTATGACGGGCGCTTCGCCCCGTCGATCGACGACATCAAGGCCCTCGCCGAACCGGTGCTGCAGCACCGCATGGCGCTGACCTTCGCCGCCCGCGCCGAAGGCGTCAGCGTGCGCGGAGTGATCGCGGATATCGTCAAGACGCTGGACCAGGCCTGAACGAATGGCGGCAGTCGGCACGCGCCACGAACCGGAAAACCGAAGCGACGCGCTGGTTCGCGCAAGGCAGCGCGCCGCCCTCGTCCCCGATCTCCTGATCGAGGCCCGCCGGATCGTGTCGACCGTGATCGCCGGCTGGCACGGCCGCAGGAAACGCGGCATCGGCGAGACCTTCTGGCAGTTCCGCCCCTATGTCGCCGGCGAGACGCTGGCGAAGATCGACTGGCGCCGGTCGGCGCGCGACGATCACACCTATGTCCGCGACATGGAGTGGGAGGCGGCGCACACGGTCTGGCTGTGGGCCGATCCGAGCCCGTCCATGCTGTTCAAGTCGCGCGCCGCGACCGTCTCCAAGGAATCGCGGGCGCTCGTCCTGACGCTGGCGCTTGCCGAGCTCCTGTCGCGCAGCGGCGAGCGCATCGGCTATCCGGGCCTGCTCAAGCCGGTATCCGCGCGCAACGGCGCCGAGCGCCTCGCCATGGCGCTGGCCAGTTCGCACGCCCTGAAACTGCCCGACAAGCCGCGGCTCGCCATGGTCCAGCGCCACAGCGACGTGGTTCTGGTCAGCGATTTCCTCGATCCTCCCGAGGAAACGATCGCCTTTCTCGATTCCATCGCCAAACACGGCGCCCGCATGCATCTGCTCGAGGTCGCCGACCCGGCCGAGGAGGTCTTCCCCTATGCCGGACGAACCGAATTCGAGGACCCCGAGACCGGTGTGCGGCTGACCGCCGGACGCGCCGAAAGCTGGGGCGACGCCTACAAGACGATCTATCACGCCCGCCGCGAGGCATTGCGCGATCATTGCCGCCGGCTTGACTGGAGCTATACCGTCAACCGCACCGACCGGCTCGCCTCCGAGGCGCTCGTCGCCTTGCACAGCCGGCTGACCGGCCAGCCCGCGACCGTGCCGAACGTGCGGGGAGCCGCCTGATGCTGGGCCTGCCCGTCACCTTCGCCGCCCCGGCGATCCTGTTCGGCCTCCTCGCGCTGCCGGTCATCTGGTGGCTGCTGCGGCTGACGCCGCCGAAACCGCAAACCGAGGTCTTCCCGCCGCTGCGCCTGCTCGCCAGGGTGATGAAGCACGAGGAGACGCCGGCCCGCAGCCCCTGGTGGCTGACGCTGCTCCGCCTGTTGATGACGGCGCTCGTCATCCTGGCGCTCGCCCGTCCGATCCTCAATCCGGTCGCCGATGTGGCGACAGGCGACGGGCCGGTCGCCCTGCTGATCGACAATGACTGGTCGACGGGAGCGGACTGGGACAAGCGGATCGCCGAGGCGACGCAACTCGTGCGCGATGCGGCGAATGCCGGCCGCCCGGTCGCCGTCGCCTACACCGTCGCCCCCGACAACGCCAATGTGGCGCTCGCCAACGCCAATGACGTCCTGCCGTCGCTGGCCGCGGCGCAGCCGCTTGCCGCCAAGCCCGACCGTGTCGCCGCGATCGGACGCCTCTCCAAGGCCCTTGAAGGCGCCGCCCCGGCGACGCTCGCGTGGATGAGCGACGGCATGCGCAATGGTGCCGACGACGGCGCGGTCGACGCGATCAACGCCATGAAACTCGGCGAAGTGCTGCTGTTCGACAGCGGCATCGGCACCCTGCGCGCGATCCGCGGCATCGACAACGCGCCGACGAGCTTCGATGTCCATGTCGTCGCGCCCGACGGTCTGGCGACCGGCGCCGATCCGGTGTCCGTGTCGGCCTATGACGAGAAAGGCCGCCTGCTCGCCGAGACGGACGCGCTTTTCGAGGCGGGCAAGTCCGACACGGTGGCGCGTTTCGACGTCCCGTTCGAACTCAGGAACGATTTCGCCACCCTGCGCATCGCCGGCCAGCAGCAGGCGGGAAGCGTCTGGCTCGTCGACGAGAACACGCGCCGCCGCCGCATCGGCCTCGTGACCGGCCAGGCGGGCGATCTCGCCCAGCCGCTGCTGTCGCCGCTCTATTACATCCAGCGCGCCCTCCAGCCCTTCGCCGATCTCGTCGAGGGCCGGACCGGCGATCTCGCCGTCGATGTCCCCGCCCTGGTCGCACAGGGCCCCGCGATGATCGTCATGGCCGATATCGGCGTACTGCCGGAAGCGGCCTCGCGCGCCCTGTCGCAATGGATCGAGAATGGCGGCACGCTGGTCCGCTTCGCCGGTCCGCGCCTCGCGTCGACCGCCGGCGACGATCCGCTGCTGCCGGTCAAGCTCAGGCTCGGCGAGCGCACGCTTGGCGGCTCCCTGTCATGGACGGAGCCGCAGGCCGTCGCCGCCTTCCCCGGCAACGGGCCCTTCGGCGGACTGGCCGCGCCGCAGGACGTCACCGTCAACCGCCAGGTGCTCGCCGAACCGGACCTCGATCTCGCCTCGCGGACCTGGGCCAATCTCGCCGACGGCACGCCGCTCGTCACCGGCGCGGCGAGGGGCAAGGGCTCGATCGTCCTTTTCCACGTCACCGCCGAGGCGACCTGGTCGAACCTGCCGATCTCGGGTTCCTTCGTCGAGATGCTGCGCCGCATCGCCAATCTCTCGCGCAACACCGGCACGCTGCAGACAGGCAATTCCGGCGTCGCCGGCGAGGCGTTGCCGCCTTACCGGATCCTCGCCGCAAACGG